>CAWFNG010000017.1:0-190931 GCA_963817135.1 uncultured Alphaproteobacteria bacterium
TTGATGCTAAGCGGCCGGGAAGGTTGCATTGCGATAACTGCAGGTATTGAACCCAAACCGGAAGTGGAGTGTGCATCGCAGCACGCAAGACAAGGGTCGATTTTTGAAAGTGGCGAGGAGCGATTCTCGCCCCGCGACCATGCTAAGACCCCGTTCCAAAGACCCCCTACCGCCGCGCCCTGATGTGCTATGTTTTGAAGCGTATGGCGTAGTCCTGAGGCTCCTGGGGAGGGACTAGATGCGGCGGCGCGAGTTCATCACGCTGCTCGGTGGCACAGCGGCTACTTGGCCGCTCGCGGCGCGCGCGCAGCAATCGATACCCGTGGTTGGGTTTCTCCACGTCGCATCGCCCGACGGCAGTGCGTTCCGTGTACGTGCATTTCGCCAGGGTCTGAAAGAAGCCGGTTTCGCAGAGGGCGAGAATGTAGCGATCGAATACCGGTGGGCTGACAATCAAGCCGATAGGCTGCCGTTGCTAGCGGCGGACCTTGTAAGGCGCCGCGTAGCCGTAATTTGTGCGGTCAGTATACCTGCGGCGTTCGCGGCCAAAGCGGCGACAACGACGCTCCCAATTGTGTTCGTTGCCACCGAGGACCCAGTCAAACTTGGTCTTGTCGCCAACCTCGCACGTCCGCAAGGCAATCTGACGGGGATTAATTTTTTCGCGAGCGAGTTGGCGGCGAAGCGACTGGAACTTCTGCTTGAACTTGTGCCGGGGGCCGCTCGTATAGCCGTGCTTGTCGAGCCGAGCAATTCTGTGGCCACCGCGTCGACATTGCGAGATATGGAGGCTGCTGCTCGCGGCACGCAAATACAAATCCAGACTTTCAACGCCAGCAGCAGCGACGAAATCGACGCGGTCTTCGCAAGTTTTGTGCGCGAGCGACCCGATGCCCTCCTCTTAGCAAGTACCCCCTTCTTTACCGACCGGCGTGTCCAACTGGCTCTTTTGGCAGCACTCCACAGGCTTCCTGCGATATATCCGTGGCGTGACTTTGTCGAAGCAGGGGGCCTGATCAGCTACGGAGCGAGCTTGGGAGATACCTATCGACAGGTCGGCGTCTACACCGGGCGCATCCTCAAGGGCTCGAAGCCTACGGACCTGCCTGTGGTGCAATCGACCAAGTTCGAGCTGGTTATCAACCGCCAGACGGCAAAGATTCTCGGTCTCCCAGTGCCACCGACGCTGCTTGCTCGTGCCGACGAGGTGATCGAGTGAGTGCGCCGTTGAAACGACGTGAGTTCATACCGCTTCTCGGCGTCGCGGCTGCGTGGCCGCTCGTGGCGCGCGCGCAGCAGCCAGACCGGATGCGGCGCATCGGCGTGCTGATGGGCTATGCCGAGAACGACTCGGAAGCTCAGGCCTGGGTCGCGGCGTTTCGGGAGGGAACTCCAGAAGCTCGGGTGGACGGAGGGCCGCAACATCCGGGTCGACACTCGCTGGGCGGCGTCCAACGCGGAGGCGATGCAACGGTTCGCGCAGGAACTCGTCGCACTGCAACCCGACCTCATTCTTTCGCAAGTCACCCCAACAACCGCGGCGCTGCTGCAACAGACGCGCACCATCCCGATCGTGTTCGCGATGGTTGCCGATCCAGTCGGCAGCGGCTTCGTCGCGAGCCTGGCGCGGCCGGGCGGCCACGTCACCGGTTTCGCCACGTTAGAGGGCTCGCTGGGCGGCAAGTGGTTAGATCTGCTCAAGGAGATCGCACCGCGCGTCGCTAGGGTCGCCATGCTGTTCGACCCAGCAATGGCAACATTTGCTGAAATTTACCTGAACTCCTTCAAAGCCGCTGCTGCATCTTTCGGCCTAGAGGCGATCGCGGCGCCCGTTCACGACACGTCCGAGCTCGAATCCGTTGTTGCCGCGCAGGCTCGCGAACCGAATAGTGGCTTGATCGTGGTGCCGGATTCCTTCTTCAACGTCCATCGCGCGGAGATTACATCGCTGGCTGCTCGCTATCGTCTCCCTGCCGTCTATCCATACCGTCCGTTCACTGAACTCGGCGGCCTGCTGTCCTACGGATTTGACCGGCTCGATAATTTTCGGCGCGCAGCCGGCTATGTCGATCGCATCCTCAAGGGCGAGAAGCCGGCCGACCTACCGGTGCAGGCGCCGACCAAGTATGAGTTGGTGGTCAATCTTAAGACTGCCAAGACGCTCGGGCTCGACGTGCCTTTCCTTCTCCAACAGCGCGCTGACGAGGTGATCGAGTGACGGACGGACCGCCGAACACAAAGCATCCGGTGGCGGATGAGGAGTGCAACCACGCAACCGTGGCTCCCGTCATAGGCCCTGAGATCATTCGGCATTACCATGCTCACGTCTATTACGATCCGGTGAGCCGTGATCGCGCGGCCCGCCTGCGCGAGCGTGTGGCAGCGGTCTTCCCGGACGCAACGCTTGGACGCTGGCACCACGATCCGGTCGGGCCGCATACGCAAGCGATGTATCAAATCGCTTTCCCGACGACCTTGCTGGCGTCGTTCCTTCCGTGGCTGATGCTCAACCGAGAGGGTCTAAGCATCTTGCTCCATCCGGGCACCGGCGATTCCTACGCTGATCACACCAACCACGCTGTCTGGTTCGGCAACGTGCTGCAGCTCCGGCTGGATGCTTTGCGTAGGGCGTAGAAGAACCACCGCTCCTTGACTTCGGCGCGGCCTGGCTTCCCGGTACTCTGCGGATGTCAGCTCCTGTGCACTTCTCGGGCAAACCGATCAGCTTGAGACATAGTCTGCTGATTGGGGTGAAGCGGTCATCAGTACTGCGGTGCAGTAACAGCAGGAATTGACCCAACTCGGACATCGCTGCATCGCAGCAAGCTGCGTCTCGCTATTACTCGATCACCTTGTCGGCGCGCTGCTGGAGTTGGAACGGCACGTCGAGGCCGAGCGCCTTGGCGGTGATCAGGTTGATGACAAAATCGAATTTGGTCGGCTGCTCGACCGGGATGTCGCCTGGCTTCGCCCCGCGCAGAATCTTGTCGACAAATTCGGCGGCGCGCCGGAATAGGTCCGGGAAGTTTGGTCCATAGGACATCAGTCCTCCAGCTTCGACGAGCTCCCGAAATCCGTGCATTGTCGGTAGTCGGGCCCCGAGCGCCAAGGTGTTGATGCGAACCTGATTGGTTTGCACCAGCGGGTCGGTAACGACATAAAGTGCCCCCGCGCGGCCCTTGAGCGCCTCGAAGCCTAGCGCGATATCCTCCGTTCACCGGATTTCGAATGGGGCGACTTCGAGACCGAACGTGCTAGCTGCTGCCTGAATCTCGCGCATATCCAGCACGGCGTTGGGACTGCCGACATTGGCCAAGATCGCCAACCGGCGGAGATCGGGTATAAGCTCGCGCAAGAGTTCAAGTCGTTTGCCAGCAAGATCGGTCTGCTGGATCGACGAGCCGGTGACGTTGCCTCCCGGTCGGGCCAGACTCGCGACCAAGCCGGTGCCGACCGGGTCCCCTGCAGCTGCGAAGACGATCGGTATGGCCGAAGTCGCCTGCTTGGCCGCGAGGGCTGGTGTGGTTCCCGACGTGACAATGACATCGACCTTGAGCCGGATGAACTCGGCCGCGATCTCGGCGGCGCGCTCGGCGCGTCCCTCCGCCCAGCGAACCTCGATCGCGACGGTTCGACCCTCGATCCAACCGAGTTCGCGCAGTCGCTGCATAAAAGCGGCAACCCTTTGACTATCGACCAATGGCGCGGTCGCGCCTAAGAGCCCGATGATCGGTAGCTTCGCCGGCTGCTGTGCGCGGGCAGCGAGTGGCCACACGAACGCCGAGCCGCCGAGAAGGTTGATGAACTGCCGCCTTCTCATTCGATCAGCTCGTCGGCACGCCCGGTCAGTGGGAGCGGCACGGTGATGCCGAGCGCCTTGGCAGTCTTTAGGTTGATGATCAGTTCGACTTTGGTGGCTTGCTGGACCGGCATATCGGCGGGTTTTTCGCCGTTCAGAATCCGGCCGCTGTAGACGCCGGCCAGACGGTACGAGTCCGTAAGACTGGCTCCATAGCTCGCTAAGCCACCGGCCGCGGCGAACGTGCGCAACTGGTAAATCGTGGGCACCGCATGGCGCATGGTCAGCTCGCCGAGCTGTTCGCTCCGGCTATTGAAGAATGGCTCACCGCCGATCACTAGCCCGCCTGCTCGCAGTTGGACCAAGCTTGCAAAGACCGTATCAAAGTCACGCTCGGTGCTGGCATGCAGGACATGAAGCTGCAGCCCGAGGGTGCGGGCCGCCGCCTGCAGTTCTTTCGATGTGGTCTCGGCACGAGCGGGATCGGTCGGATTGACGAGCGCGGCAATCACGGTCACCGTGGGGACCAGCTCATGCAGCAGCTCCAGCCGCTTCGGCCCTAGTTCCACGTCCAAGATGCTCACGCCAGTAATGTTGCCGCCTGGTCGGTTCAGGCTGGCGACAAGTCCAACTTCGACCGGGTCGAACCCTGCCACGAAGGCGATGGGAATCGTCGCGGTTGCTGCCCTCGCTGCCTGTGCCGCACGACCATTCGCGGCAATCACGGTTACCTGCCGCCGAACGAGATCGGCTGCCAATGCTGGCAGCCGGTCGTATTGATTCTCCGCGAAGCGGTATTCGATCGCTACGTTCTGGCCCACGATATAGCCGGCTTCTTTTAGGCCCCGACGGAACGCAGCCAAAAGATGTGGATCATCGCCGGGCGCCCTGGTGCCGAGAAACCCGATCACGGGCATCGCGGGCTGCTGCGCGCTTAGCGGCAGCGGCCACGCTGCCGCTGCGCCGCCGAGGAGCGTGATGAACTCGCGCCGTCTTAATCGATTGAACAGCATGTGCCTCCCCAATCCGAGAACCGTATCGGCATCCTATCCAAAATGGCGTATCGCGGTCAGGGGGGTCTGTGACTGACTTCGCAGTGCGCCGGGAGACCCCATGCGGAATGTCTCTCCCTGGCACGAAGTGAGCGTACCGCCTTGCCCCAGTTACTACTGCTCTCGAATGAATTACGGACGATAGCTGCTGGGCGGTCACCATTTCCACCCACGCGCAATCGCGACTTGCCTTGGCGTCAATGTACCGACCCTCACTAATGGCATCAGATATCGAAGGCCCGACAGACCTCGATTGGGTCGGCCTTTGTTTTGAGACCGAGATATCTCGCTGTGCTCTCGATTCTTGCATGGCCCAAGAGCGCTCGAACTGTCTGCAAATCGCCAGTGCCTTTCAAAATGTGGAGAGCCTTCGTCCGGCGTAAAGACTCTACGCTGTAATCCGAGGGATCGAGTCCCGCCTCGGCAACCCAGAGCTTCAGCAGGCGGTTCAATTGCCGCTGACCCATCGGATGACGGCCCTCAACGCCACGGCCAGGGAATAGATAATCGGTGCGCTTTTGGCCGGACGCAGTGATCCACTTTTCAAGCGCCTTTGTAGATGCGTTGGACAAGGCGCATCGGACTGGTGGCATTCCCCTCGCGCGCGCAACCTCAATAACGGGACGCATTGAACCATCGCGACGCTGCACATCCCCAACAACGAGAGCGAGCAGGTCTTGTCCGTGCAGCATGGTATCAATTGCCGTCGAGAAGAGAGCCAAATCTCTAAGCCCAGGGACGCCACGATCCGCGAGAAGGCCCCGAATCCGTTTCACCTGATCCGGCGTGAAGCCGTCTCTTTTGCCAACCTCAAGACCTTTGTTCCAGACTTGCCGTTTGGCCGCCCGCTTTTTCGCCATAGCTTTTCGCTCCGATGATTTATCGATGCTGGTCGCGCGAGGCATCGAAACGGTCTGATGTGAGTTTCACCATCGTGCACATCACTTGGCAAGTTGAGCGCCCTCTCGCCGCGATGCAGCATTCGAGGCGACTAAATGACGGGGATGCCTACAGCAGCTTTTTGGCACGACTCGAAAGCGCGCGAAACGATTCCGCTAACCGGGGTGAAGCAGACAGCATTGTTGCGGCGCGGTAATGCGTGCAATTGACCCATCTCGGACCTAAGTGCCTTAAGATTTTTGCTGCGCACAAATTGCCGCACCGCCCACCAGTTTCCCTCGGCGTACTTTCCTGTTTTGATTGGCCGAGGTGAAGCCGAATTAAGCATGATCATGGCCTCGGGCGAAGGAATGAAACGGCGCGATTTCATCATGCTTATCGGCGGCGCGGCTCTCGCGAGACCGGTCGCCGCCCGGGCACAGCGGCCAGCACGCATTGGATTTCTAGGTTTCGGGACTGCTGCCGCAACCGCGGACCGGGTGGAGGCACTGCGGGCCGGCCTTCGCGATCTTGGCTATCTCGAGGGCAAGAACATTGTCATCGACTTCCGCTGGGCAGAAGTGGTGGACAGACTGCGCGAGCTTGCGGCCGAGCTGGTGCGCGAGAATGTCGACGTCATCTTCGCGACGTCTTCAACCGAGGTCGAGGTCGCCCGACAGGCGACCACGACCATCCCAATCGTGTTCTCCACCCATTTCGATCCCGTCGGCATCGGTCATGTGTCGAGCCTCGCGCGACCCGGCGGCAACATCACAGGATTGGCGGCGCTACAAACGGAGTTCACCGGCAAGTCACTGGAGATGCTGGCGCAAGCCGCGCCGCACGTAAAAAAGATAGGAGTGCTCTGGAGTCCTACTGCGCCACACAGTCCTGTTTTGCAGGCGCTCGAAATCGCCGGTGTCAAATTGGGGGTCTCGCTTCAACTGACACCGGTGCGAACCGTCGAGGAATTCGAGGGCGCATTCGCGACGATGACCAAAGAACGCGTTGACGCCATTTTTGTCGTGGCTTCGTCGCTCACCGGTCGCGGCCGCGCTGCGCCCATGCTACTGGCCGAGCTGGCAATGAAGCACCGCTTGCCGAGCATGTTCGGGTACAAGGCGAGTGTGGTCGCCGGCGGTCTCATGAGCTACTCGCCAAACTACGTCGAGCTCACTCGGCTTGCCGCTACCTACATCGACAAAATACTGAAGGGCGCCAAACCTGCTGATTTGCCGGTCGAGCAGGCGACCAGGTTCGAGCTGGTGATCAACATGAAGACCGCAAAGGCGCTCGGGCTCACGATCCCGCCTACATTGCTGGCTTTCGCCAACGAAGTGATCGAATAAGCTGCCGTCCAGGGCTGTGTTCACATGCCCCGCTGTGCCGCCGAGCTCGCCCATTCGCCGGTACAGGTATCTCGGAACGTCACGACACCGTTACCGTCGTATTCCTTTCTCAGACAGTTCGACGTCGCTGTATTTGTTTTCGCATCCGCGTTCGACGGCGTCGTCGACTTTGTCGTTTTGGCCGTTGAGCCGTTGCCCGAACGCTTCGACCTCGCCGACTCTGCAGTTTCGGCGGCTTCGGCGGCCGCAGCTCTGGCGTGAGAGATGGCGTTCCTGATCAAGCACGACCTTTCCTCGTCAACGGAATCGGCGTTGGAGCAGGGCCGGGCGTAGGCCGACGTAGAACTTGCCGCCGCAGCGCCGAGCGTCACGGCGGTCGCGCAGGCCAGAAAGAAAGCGCGGTTCATGAGCATGGCTGTCTCTCCCTTAAGCCCCTCGGCAAGGCTCGCCTCGGGCGACGCGCAACCCTACGCGTTTCCCCGCCCGCGCAATGTGATGGCCGACACACTTTTGCGCTATTAATCCACAGGTTCGCTTCTGCTGATTGGGGAGCACCGGACTAAATTGCGGACACAGCTTTTGGGCTGTTCATGACCCAAAGCCGTCATAACGGTGAACGCAATTCTCTGTCGCAGAAGGCATCGACTCGGTCCAATTTTCTGAGCTAAGTGAGCGCTGCTGGGACTACCGTCACTCACAGCGCAAGGGTGCGACCCATGATGCTCACAAGACGAAAAGCAATCGCATTGTTCCCAACCAGCATGGTGGCTGCTTCAGGTTTTTCTCAATCTGGGGCGGCTCAAACAAGGGACCCCCCGAGAGAAATCCAGACCCTTATCGATAATCACATCAACGGTTTCAACACCCAGAATATCGAGCTTTTCCTTGGCGTTTTTGGGGACACCGCCATCATCATTGATGGCATCGCACCTTATCGCTGGTTGAACCCGAATGCTCCGGCCAATTGGCTTGCTGACGTAGAAAAGTGGCGTAAGGACCTTGGGGTCTCGCACGAGCACCTGTCGTACGAGATGGGATTCTGGAACGTGGAAGGCTCCGACGCGTACGCCGTCATAGCGGGGACGCTCACGGTAACCATTAAGGGTCAAACCGTCGCTCGGACCGGCACCCTCGCATATACGTTTTCAAAGCACGGCGAGCGGTGGAAGATCGACGCACAGGCGTGGGGGCGCACGTCGTAAAGCGTGCAAGCCCCATCGCCCACACGGTCTTTTTTCTGCCGCATCGTTGCACGGTCCATGGTGTAACCTCGTGTATTCGCCCCTCCAATTGATCGCCTGCGGGCGAATGACCGTTGATGGCACTTCTCGGGCAAGATGATCAGCTGAAATAACGTCTGTTGATTGCGGTTAAGCAGACCTAATGCGAGAGCGTCAAGAACCCGCTGTTGTGCAGGGTTTCGGATGCCGGCCTGAGTGCCACCACCTCAGAAACCCGCAATCCGGCACCGTAGGTGGCACTGAATGCGGCCTTGTACTTCGGTCCGGGTGCTGCCTCCAACAGGCGTACGATCTCTTCCTCGCTTAACACCGCCGGCAACTTGCGCGGTTCGCGCACAAGCGTAAGGTATCGAGCCATATGCATTCGATCGAGCGTCACAGTGAAGAAGAAGCGCAACGCCGAAACCGAGCCGTTCATGGTCGGCGGCCGCACGCCTGTTCGTCTCTGATGCAGCTGGAAGCGGCGAAGATCCTCAGCCGTTGCCGTATTCGGCGAGCGACCGAGGAAAGCTGTGAAAGTCTTGACGTGGCGGATATAGTCGTTGCGGGTCTTCTCGCCGAAATCGCGCACGGTCATGTCTTCGATCATGCGCTGGCGCAGTGGACTGATGGGCTTCTCGCTCATCGCGGTGCTCCTGTCTTGAGGTGGAGGTTACTGACCCCTCGATCCTCAAGACGGGACACCGTCCTGTCACCTCGTTCGGCTCACCTCGTCACATGCATCCACTGCCGCTTGCTCAGTCTTCGCGCGCAGCGCGCTCCCGCGTAAGCGGGTTCGTTCATTGACCCTGAACCGACATAAGCGACCCATTTTGCTGTGACGCACAAAGGTGCTGCTCATCGGATGGTGTGGTAGGGTGCAATCCTCGCTGGGGACGACCCATGAGGCGACGGGATTTTGTCACTCTAATCGGCGGCGCGGCAGCGTGGCCGCTGGCAGCGCGCGCGCAGCAGCAGGGAAAAGTACCGATCATCGGTTTCTTGGGCCCGAACACGCGTTCGGCCGCTAGCGAATGGGTCGCGGCTTTCGTACAGCGACTGCGCGAACTCGGTTGGATCGATGGTCGCAACATTGCGATCGAGTATCGCTGGGTCGAGGGACGCGAGGAGCGCTTCGCCGAGATTGCAGCCGAGTTGGTCCGGCTTAAAGTCGATGTCATTGTCACGTCGGGAACCCCAGCAGTGATGGCTTTAAAGCAAGCGACATTAGTCATCCCGATAATTTTCGCCACGGCAGGGGACCCGGTTGGAAACAAACTCGTCGCAAGCTTGGCAAAACCGGGTGGCAACGTCACTGGCCTGGCAACCCTGGCAGCCGAACTTGCTGCCAAACAAATCGAGATTTTGCGTGAGGTTATTCCCGGTCTCCGCCGTTTGGCGGTCATGGGAAATGTCGGCAATCCCTTCACCGTTCTGGAGCTAGCCGAGGTCCAGGCGGCAGCCAGCGCGCTTGGCCTCGAAGTTGTCACACTCGAAATTCGCCATGCGCAAGATATCGCACCCGCTTTCGAGACGATTAAGGGGCGGAGCCAAGCCCTTTATGTCTGTACCGATGCGCTTGCGAACACTAACCGGATTGGAATCAACATCCTGGCCGTTGGCGCGCGATTGCCGACGATGCACGGGTCTCGGGACTATGTCGAAGCAGGAGGGTTGATTTCTTTTGGGCCAAACTTCCCAGACCTGTTTTGGCGAGCTGCCGACTACGTCGACAAGATTCTGCGCGGGTCCAACCCCGCCAATATCCCGGTCGAGCAGCCGACCAAGTTTGATCTCGTCATAAACCTGAATACGGCAAAGGCGCTCGGCTTTGAGATTCCAGCCACGCTACTCGTGCGTGCCAATGAAGTGATCGAATAAATTACGTCGTTTGCTGCGGTGCATGAGTCAGCTTGTGGCACAAGTGCCGAATCGTCCCGGTTATGACTGTTATTGAATGAGCAGCGGACTGAACCCGGACGCAGCCCTTTGGGCGGCCCATGACCCATCTCGGTCATCGGCGGCAAAAATTGCTGTGATGCACAACGGCCCTCCCGATGTGGTAGGTTAAGATCGTCTGCCCCCGGGAGGGCTATGTGAAACGGCGTGGCACTGTAAGCCGGAAACCCGCGAAAACGCGGCACCGCAAGCCTACGACGCCGAAGCGCAGCAACGCGGCAATGACCGCGAACCAACCCAATTTGTCCGTTAGCGATCTGCAAGAACAACTTAAGCGCCAGGCGCGCGAGCTTGACGAGGCGCGCGAGGAACGGGCTGCGCTCGCAGAGGTGCTGCGCGTCATCAGCACGTCTCCGGGCGAGCTGGAACCGGTATTCCAAGCCGTGCTGGAGAATGCGACTCGCATCTGCGAGGCCAAGTTCGGCACGCTGTGGCTTTACGGTGGAGACGCGTTTCATGCAGCTTCGCTCTATAATGCGCCTGCGGCGTACACCAAGGTTCGCAAGCGCGGACCGGTCCGACCTGACCCACGCACCCCCCTTGGCCGCGTCGCCCAAACAAAGGAGGCGGTGCAAATCGCCGATATTACGACGGAGCAAGCTTACATCGAGGGCGATCCTCTGTTTGTTACCACTGTGCAAGTCGGCGGCTTTCGCACGGTTCTCGCCGTCCCGCTGCTGAGGGAGAACGAACTGATCGGCGTCATCGCAATTCACCGCCGAGAAGTTAAACCGTTCACCGCCAAGCAGATCGACCTCGTTCGGAATTTTGCAGCGCAAGCCGTAATCGCCATCGAGAACACGCGCCTGCTGAACGAGCTACGCCAGCGCACCGCCGATCTCAGCGAATCGCTGGAACAGCAGACAGCCACAGCGGAGGTGCTGCGCGTAATAAGCAGTTCGCCCGGCGAATTGGAGCCGGTGTTCCAGGCCTTGCTGGAGAGTGCGACGCACCTATGCGAGGCCAGCTTTGGCAATTTGTTCCTTTGCGAAAGAGATACCTTTCGGATAGCTGCGTTGCAGAGCGCGCCCTTCGCTTGGGCCGAGCGGTGGCGGCGGGAACCAGTGCTTTCAATTCAAGATAAAGCGAACATTCCTTTAGCTCGCCTCGCCAGAACCAAAGAGGTAGTTCACATTGCCAACCTCACAGCTGAGCAATCTTATGTTCAGCGTGAGTACCCAATAGTGGCCCTGGTCGACTTGGCCGGTGCTCGGACCTATCTCGCCGTCCCAATGCTGAAGGAGGGTGAGCTACTTGGCGCGATTGCCATCTATCGTCAAGAGGTCCGGCCGTTCACCGACAAGCAGGTCGAGCTGGTGCAGAACTTCGCTGCTCAGGCGGTCATTGCCATCGAGAACACACGGTTGCTCAATGAACTACGCGAATCGTTGCAGCAGCAGACCGCCACTGCCGACGTGCTCAAGGTCATCAGCCGCTCGACGTTCGACCTCAAATCGGTGCTGCAAGCCCTCGTGGAATCGGCTGCCCGTCTTTGCGACGCCGACACGTCCACAATCACTCGGCAGGAAGGTACGCAGTTTTTTCGCGCAGCGGCCTATGGCTACTCGCCGGAATTCCTTGAATACATCGGGGCATCGCCGGTTGAACCCGGACGCGGGACGGTCCAGGGGCGCGCCCTGCTCGAAGGCAGAGTCATTCACATTCCTGACGTGCTGGCTGATCCGGAATACACCTGGGCCGAGGCGCAGCGATTGGGTGGCTTTCGCTCGATACTCGGCGTTCCGATGCTGCGCGAGGGGATCCCGATTGGCGTTCTCTCATTGTCGCGCTCCGAGGTGCGGCCCTTCACCGACAAACAGATCGAGCTGGTTCAAACTTTTGCTGACCAGGCAGCCATCGCCATCGAGAACGTACGGCTATTCAACGAGATCAAGGACAAAAGTCGGCAGCTTGCTGAAGCAAGCCAGCACAAATCGCAGTTCCTCGCCAATATGAGCCACGAGCTACGCACGCCGCTCAACGCCATCATCGGCGTCAGCGAGATGCTGCGGGAGGATGCGGAGGAGTTGAAGCAGGACACCGAGCCGCTCGACCGTGTGCTCGGCGCGGGCCGACACCTGCTTGCCTTGATTAATGACATCCTCGACCTGTCCAAAATCGAGGCGGGGCGGATGGAGCTTGCTCTCACTACTTTCGCGCTTGCGCCTCTGATTGATGATGTCGTCAAGACCATCGAGCCCCTCGCGGCTAAGAACTCTAACCGCGTCTCAGTCAACTGCGACGCTGCGATCGGAACGGTGGATGCCGATCAGATGCGGCTGCGGCAGGCGCTATTGAATCTCATGAGCAACGCCAACAAGTTCACCGACCACGGCACCATCACCATCGACGCGCGGCAAGGGCAAGAGGATGGCCGCGACTGGATCACGCTCGCGGTTGCCGACACTGGCATCGGCATGACGGCCGAGCAGATTGGCAAGCTGTTCCAGGAGTTTGCCCAAGCCTCCTCCACCACCGCGAGCAAATACGGGGGTACGGGCCTTGGCCTCGCGATCAGCCGACGGTTCTGTCAGATGATGGGCGGCGACATCACTGTAGACAGCAAGCCCGGTCGCGGTTCGACTTTCACAATCCGATTACCGAGGATCGTAGAAGCTCCCAAGTAAGCGGTGGCCGCCAATCCGACCCACGCAGAAGAGGGGCGCTGAAAAATCATTAGAGATTTTGCTGCACTGCATTAGTCCGGTTATGGCACGAACTCGGACCTTCCGCAACGTCCTCTATCCGGCCGCTATTGGTAGACAAGCAGACCTTGAGCAAGCCCGCACGCGGACTGTTGACGAGGCGCTCAGCCGCACAAGCAAGCGGCAAGCGGAGGGAGCGGTGATCCACGCGCCGACGCTGGCCGACGCGCGGTTATACCGAGACGCGCGAGACGGCGATGGTGGCTTTTGCAAAGTGCTGGCGAAGGAATAAAGGAGCTGAAATCGCGCGCAATTGTGCTATACTTCCAGCGTTGTGGATAGCGGGGTTTTCTCCAGTCGGCGAGTGAGGGCGCCGGCCTACAGAAAGACGGCCTGCGGTCCCGCTGCGATAGCTCATCTGATCCGTTCAATGTCGTCGGCTCTCAGGCCCATTTCGGCGAACTATAGTTCCGGGATGCCGACTCTATCTTTTTCTCTACGGCGGCCGCTTGGGCGCAAGCGTCTTTTTGCGAGTTGGCCACGCCCCGGCCAACTATCTCTCGGTCCAATAGGACTTCCCAGTACCATCCGGTACCGTTTTCCAATATTCGATATTCAACGGAATGAGACACAAGGCTTCTCCCGTCTCCTTGAAAAAATGGCGCCCAAGCGGCTGGGAATGGGCGCCAAGTAACCTCGGAAGGTCGGCTGTTAGAACAGCCGGGGACAACTTCACTCTTACACCAAGCCTTTGAACGTTCCCTGTCATTGGAAAAATTCTAGTAACAGGCATCAACACCGAGGATACGGCCGCTACACTGACAGTGTCCGCAGCCGGCGGAAGCAGGCATGTGACCGCTGGAGACAAATTCTCGTGGGAGGATGACGTGGATCTCGGGCTCAAAGACAGAGTTGCTATTGTTGCCGGCGGCAGTCGCGGTATCGGCAAAGCTTGCGCCAAGGAACTGCTTGCCGAAGGCGCTATCGTCGTCCTCGTCAGCAAGAACCCCGATATCAACGCTACCACTGTGCGCGAGCTGGACCGACGGCACGCCGACCGTGTCCTTGGTGTGCCGACAGATCTCCACGATGACGCTGCGGTCGCGGCGATGACCGCGCAGGCGGTTGACCGGTATGGCCGCATCGACATTCTCGTGAACTCGGCGGCGACCGTCATCCCCCAGGACTTTTTCAAGATGGGCGACGGACAACTGACGAATCTCCTCGACCAGAAATTCAACCCCGCCGCGCGCTGTATTCGTCACGTCGTCCCGCACATGCGCAAACGGAAATGGGGCCGCATCATCAATATCTCCGGGCTTGCCGGGCGGCAGCCGCATTTCACCGTCGTGCCGGCCGCGCTCAACAATTCCGCCATGCTCAACCTGACCAAGGCGCTCGCGGCCGAGCTCGCCAAGGACAACATCCTGGTCAATGCCGTCGTGCCTTACATCATCGACACCGAGCGGCAAGAGGAGACGATGCGGGAATGGGCGCAGATGACCGGCCAGGCCGAGGCGGAGGTGCGCAAGCAGCGCATTTCCAGGCTTCCGGTTGGTCGCATGGGGCGCCCGGACGAGGTTGGCGCGGTCGTCGCCTTCATGGCCTCCGAGCGATCGAGCTACGTCGTCGGCACCGCCTGGCATGTCGATGGCGGCGGCTCGATGACACTCTGAGCGCCATTCAAGCGGACGACATTCATCCGCGCTGACACGCCATCGGCGGCATGACTGATCCAACTTGGCGTTGCTAGTGGTCCGATTTCCGAAGTTCGCCAGTACTCGCGGCAAGTTCAGGTGCGAACTTCGGAATATCTAGCAACGTTATGAGTCTAGTGTGGTTTTGAATTTGAAGTTCCTAAACGAGCTTGCGGCCAGTAATGATAGGAACTTCAAATTCACCGCACTAGCCACGGTCTTGCAAACACGTTAGCGTCGCCGGCAACAAACAATTGAATCGCCATGAACATCCGTCGTCGCCGATTCCTCCAGCTGACCGCCGGCGCTGCCGCGCTTCCCGCGGCGTCGCGCCTCGCATACGCCGACACGTATCCGTCGCGGCCGGTGCATCTCGTCGTCGGCTTCTCGGCCGGTTCGGCATCCGACATCAACGCGCGTGTTATCGGTCAGCGGCTGTCGGAGCGGCTTGGCCAGCCCTTCGTCGTGGATAATCGCGCGGGCGCCGGCGGCAATATCGCCACGGAGGTCGTCG
Source organism: uncultured Alphaproteobacteria bacterium (assembly GCA_963817135.1). Taxonomy (GTDB): domain Bacteria; phylum Pseudomonadota; class Alphaproteobacteria; order Rhizobiales; family Xanthobacteraceae; genus VAZQ01. The sequence continues at coordinate 15,115 of CAWFNG010000017.1, forward strand.
TGCGGGCGCCGGCGGACGGTTACGCGCTGCTCTATGCGTCGACCGCGATCGCGATCAACACGACGCTCTACGAGGGCAAGCTCAATTACAATGTTCTGCGCGATCTTGTGCCGGTCGCGGCCGTCGTGCGCACGCCGTTCGTGATGGAGGTCTGTCCCGACCTTCCGGTCAAGACCGTTCCCGAATTCATCGCCTATGCCAAGGCCAATCCGGGCACGATCAACATGGCGACGGTGGGCCCCGGCAGCGCCCAGCATCTCTATGGCGAGTATTTCAAGATGATGACCGGGATCACCATGGTGCCGGTGCACTATCACGGCGCGGCGCCGGCCATCATCGATCTGATTGCCGGCCGGGTGCAGGTCATGTTCGACGTCGTCGTGTCGTCGATCTCCTACATCAGGTCCGGCAAGCTCCGGGCGCTGGCGGTCACCACGGCGACGCCGCAGGAGGTGCTGCCGGGTGTCCCGACGGTCGGCCAATTCGTGCTGGGCTACGAAGCGGGCGGTTGGCAGGGCCTCTGTGCGCCGGGCAAGACGCCGCCCGAAATCATCGACAAGCTCAATCGGGAGATCAATGCGGCGCTGGCCGATCCGCCGATCAAGGCGCGGCTCGCCGACCTGGGCGGTCAACCGTACGGCGGCCCGCCGGAGGAGTTCGGCAGGTTTCTCGCAGCGGAAACCGAAAAATGGGGCAAGGTGGTCCGCGCAGCCGGCCTCAAGCCAGATTGAACGTGCGCACGGCCGCGCCGGCATTGGCCGGATGGCCAGGCAGCTTGAAACGGTTATTCCCTATTGCGTGGGCTTGAACCTCGTCGACAGTGGCTGCGACCAAAGGAAGCCAGGGGGCGAGTAGACAGCCGTTTTCCATCCCGCTTCCGTCACGGCCTCCGGCCGAGGAAGCTCCGTATTCGCCGCGGAGTTTTCCCGATTATTTTGGCTTGTCACAGACAAACAGCGTGATCCGAACGATTTCCTATTCGACGGACTGGAGCATGGGAGCCGAGTGATGGTTTTTTCGAGCAAAGAGGCGCTGCAAAGGGCGCTCCACTGTGCGACGCGGGCGGACGAGGCTTTCGACGAAAATACGCGCCACCTGTTTCTGCGGTTGCGCGACAATTGGATTGAAGTGGCAAGCATTTCCGAATGCTCCGCGCCGGGACTTGCACCAAATCCGGAGATCTGAGGAGCGCGCCGCGCACCACGAGAGCGGGTAGCGCTTAAGCTTGCTGAGCGCATGCCTGCGGCTATCGATGCCATTTGCCGCCGACGAAATTTGCTCGCGGCGAATTCTTCCGTGCATGACCCGAAAGCAGTCGTGTATGTTGGCAAACAGCGTCGCGATGGCTTATTTTGATTCAGAATCCTTCGTCACCATCACAAGAGCTTCCTGCACGGTCGTCATAAATTGTGCGGGGAAGATGATAGTCGAGTTTTTTTCGGTGGCGATTTCCGCCATCGTCTGCAGGGTACGGAGCTGCAGTGCGACGGGATGCTGAGTGATGATGTCGGCCGCTTGGCCTAGCTTCATCGCGGCTTGAAACTCTCCCTCAGCGGCGACGATCTTTGCACGGCGTTCGCGCTCGGCCTCGGCTTCCTTCGCCATTGCGCGTTGCATATTATCGGGGAGCACTATGTCCTTGATTTCGACCGCCGTCACCTGCGTGCCCCACGGCTCCGTATGTCTGTCGATGACGTTCTTGATTTGCTCGTTGATGCTCGCAGTGTCTGCGAGAAGTTGATCGAGACTAAAGCGTCCGACGACATTTCGCACCGTGGTCTGGCTGATTTGATTAATCGCATTGTAGACGTTTTCAATCACGATGACCGCTTTTTCCGGATCAGAAATATGATAGTAGGCGACCGCTGCGATATCGATGGAAACGTTGTCCTTGGTGATGATTTTCTGCGAGGGGATTTGCATCGTGACGGTACGCAAAGAGACGCGTACCATCTGCTGGACAGGAACGAAAACGAGCGTGAGGCCGGGCCCGCGCACGCCTTCGAATTTTCCAAGAAAGAGTACAACACCCCGCTCGTACTGCCGCAGGATGCGAATCGAGGCAAGGAGATAGAGGACAATCGCCGCGCCGAAAATGAAGGTCCAATACATGCGAGCACTATTACATATGTCGCAATACCGGTCGAGCGGCTTAGCGCAGCGAATTTGTTCAATGATGCAGCCGATCAATTTGATTTTCGGCCAGCGATATTCGATGGTGAGGCTCTTGCTGAAAATCGCTCCAGACGCGCTGACTGGTGCCGACCAATGCGATATCCTGAATCAACCCTGGCTGCGCGGGACCGAGGCATTCCGATCAAGTGAGACGGCGCGAGTTCATCACGGCTCTTGGTGGAGTTGCTGCATGGCCGCTTGCGGCGCGTACGCAGCAGGCGGCAAACCTGCCAACTATTGGGTTTGTCGGCAGCGACTTGCCCGACCCGTACGCAGACCGGCTGCGCGCGTTCCGCTTGGGCTTGAAATCGACCGGCTTTATGGAAGGCCAGAATGTCGCGGTCGAATATCGCTGGGCCGAGGGTCGGAATGATAAATTGCCAGCATTGGCGGCTGATCTTGTTCGTCGCCAAGTGGCTGTAATTGTCGCGCCCACGACCCCTTCAGTTTTGGCCGCGAAGGCCGCGACTAAGGCCATCCCGATAGTCTTCTTTGTTGCGGGTGACCCGGTCGACCTCGGACTTGTCGCGAACCTGAACCGGCCCGACAGTAACCTGACAGGTGCGACCACGCTGACTTTGGAAGTAGGGCCGAAATGGCTGCAGCTGCTGCATGAGATGATCCCGAATGCCACATCACTGGCCCTGCTCATCAACCCGACCAGTCCAAATCTTGCTGAAGCCCAATCGAGAGACTTACAGGCGGCGGCACGCAGTCGCGGGCTACAGCTGCAGGTGCTGCAAGCGAGCACCGACCGAGACTTCGATACCGCCTTCGCAAGCGTGGCCCGACTGCGGGCGAGCGGACTCGTCATCAGCTCCGATTCATTCTTCTTCAGCCGGAGCGATCAACTCGCCGAACTGGCCACCCGCTATGCGGTGCCCACGATCTTCGGGTTTCGCGAGTTTGTCGCGGCCGGCGGCCTGATGAGCTATGGTGGCAGCCTTCAGGAATTTTTTCGTTGGGTCGGCGTCTATACCGGCCGGATTCTCAGGGGCGAGAAACCGGGCGATCTGCCAGTCCAGCAATCCACGAAAGTGGAACTGTTTATCAATCTCAAGACGGCCCAGGCGCTTGGGATTGAAGTTCCGCCGACCCTGCTTACCCGCGCCGATGAGGTGATCGAATAGTTGACCCTCGTTCCTAACCGCGTCAGTGGCCCAAAGCAGGCGTAAGCGAAGGACGTGCTTGGGCTCGTTGATCAGGACGGATAGGACGGCATATCTCAAAAACGAACCCCGGCCGTCAGCCGGGGTTCGAGTTTCCTCTCGCTCTGCGCGGCTACCTGGACGGCGGCGCCTGATCCGGCGGGTTCATTGCCCATTCGCTGGTGCAGATGTCCTTGAACAGCACGGCACCGCCCTGCAGATTTTCCTTGGTCAGGCATTTTGCGTCTGCGCTCGCCATCCGCGTGGGAACGCTGGTCGAGTTCTTGGCCCACTGCCTGGTGCAGACGTCCTTGAACAACACGGCGTCGGGCTGGAGATATTCCTTCGTCAGGCAATTGTCCGGCGGCGAAGGGCTGGCAATGACCGGGCGCACGATGGTAGGCCGTACCTGCTCGGTCGGGACATACCTGTCGTGATGGTGGTCATAATACCGGTCGTGATCCAAGCTCACAGTCTGCCCGAGCTAACAGTGAGTGCAGGTTTTGTAATCGTGGGTCGACGCTGAACGACAAGATAGGGGTGATCGGGCCCCCGACTGATCAAGGCCATAGTCGCTGCGGGGTCTCAAGAAGCTAACCGGTTTACCTCGATACACTACACTTCCGGCGCCTCCACTTGAGTGAGATCCGCGGCATCCGGACCCGGCTTGCCGATGGCGGCGAGCGCTGCACGCAGCTGACCCCCGGCGCGATCGAGAATGCTTGTGGCCTCCTTCAAATCACAACCATGCAGAAGCAGGAGGGCGAGCTTGATGTTGCCGTTTGCCTCGCGAAATGCCTCGCGCACCTCGTCGCCGCTGCGGCCGCTGAGCCGCTTGAGTATGCTTTCGCTGCGCCGCACGAGTTTCTGATTGACGGCTTGCAGGTCCACCATGAGGCCATCGTAGACCCGGCCCAGCAGGATCATGACGAGAGACGAAAAGACATTGAGGGTGATTCGCTGCGCAGTTCCGGCCTTCATTCGTGTCGACCCCGCAATCGGCTCTGCGCCGGTGTCAAGCCAGATGGCGTAATCGGCTTCCTGCAGGATCGGCGTATCGGGGTTATTTGCGACCCCGATCGTCAAGGCGCCCCGCCTTCTTGCTTCCTTCAGGCACGACAGCGTGAACGGCGTCGTCCCGCTGGCTGCCACCGCGATGAGTACGTCGTTGACGCCGATTTCGTGCTGTTGGACGAGTCGGATGGCCTGGTCAACCGCGTCCTCGGCACCTTCCACCGACTGCAGCAGTGCATCCTTGCCGCCCGCCATGAGCAGCAGCAGCCGGTCTTGCGGCCAACTGAACGTCGGTATCAGCTCTGCGCCATCCTGGACGGCCAGTCGGCCGGAGGTTCCTGCGCCGACATAGACCAGCCGGCCGCCGTTTCGCAATCTCGCTTCCGCGGCGAGCGCCGCAGCCACAAGCGCGAAGCGGGCCGTCCGTACCGCGGCGACTGCCGTGAATTGGCCCTCGATCATTGCCTCGGCGATGTCCGTAGGATCCCAGACGTCGATATCCGAATATCGTGGGCTCGGGCGTTCGGTATTCATGGCTCACGCGGGAATGCCAAACACGGGGGAGTGCTTTCCCGCAGGGTTCTCCTCTCAGGCGCACAATGCCGGTGCCGGTCGCATTCTATTGGATTAAGGTTGCGGCACCAAGTTCGCACCAGAACGTGCTGCGCGTGCTGGCGAACTTCGGAATCGGGCCGCTAGCCGTACATTGGCAAAAGGTAGCTTGGACCGGATGATCGAGCCAGCATTGCACGCCGTTGTCGCCGATCATGTCTTCGACGGTGCCCTCGTACACGATAGTGCTGCCGTGATCATGCATGGCACGCGCATCGCGCAGGTCGTGCCGCGGGCGGAACTGCCGCGGTCGATCTCCGTCCGGGTCCTGCCGGAAGGCGCATGGCTCGCCCCCGGGTTCATCGATCTGCAGGTGAACGGCGGCGCAGATGTGCTGTTCAACGACCAGCCGACCTCGAACGGTGTCTGCACGATCGCCGCGGCGCATCGAAAATTCGGGACGACCGCACTGCTACCGACGCTCTTAACCGACAGCGACGAAAAAGTGAGACTTGCCTTGCACACGGCCGCCACCGTCGTCGGCCGGGAGCCTGGCGTCCTCGGCATCCACCTCGAAGGGCCTTTTCTCTCTCCTGAAAGGCCGGGGGTGCATGATGCCCGGTACATAAGGCGACCGGGCGCGGACGATATTTCGATGCTCACCGCGCCACGCAACGGCGTGCTGCTCGTGACATTGGCACCTGAAGTGGTGCCGCCGCGTTTCATAGCAAAGCTGGTCGCGGCCGGCGTTCGCGTGTCGCTCGGTCATTCGATGGCGTCCTACCGGCAGACCGGTGCCGCCATGGCGGAAGGGTTGCGGGGGTTTACGCACCTCTTCAATGCCATGCGGCCGTTGGCCAGCCGGGAACCCGGACCGATCGCAAAGGCCCTGGAGTCGACCGATGCCTGGTACGGGCTGATCGTCGATGGCGTGCACGTCGATCCCGCCATGCTCCGCCTTGCACTCCGCGGTCTCGGCCGCCCTATGCTGATAACCGATGCGATGCCGCCCGTTGGCGGCAGCCGCTCCAGTTTTACTCTGCACGGGAGCAACATCACCGTCCGGAATGGCAGCTGCCGCAGGGACGACGGGACGTTGGCGGGGACGGTTCTCGACATGGCGACCGCCGTCAAGAACTGCATTCGCCTCCTGGGAGTGCCTTTGCCGGACGCGCTGCGTCTTGCCTCCGCAAATCCGGCGGCGTTTATCGGCCTCGAACATATCCTCGGCCGGCTCGCCCCCGGATACCGCGCCGACCTGGTGGCCTTCGATCCGGCCGATGTGTCGGTGCTTGCAACCTGGGTTGCCGGCAGCAGCGACTAGTGCGGTGAATTTCAAGTTCCTATCATTACTGGCCGCAAGCTCGAGTCCGGAGGTTGCACGCGCAATAGACATTTTTCATGGAGACATCGGATGCTCAGACACGCGATATCGCTTGCCTCCAGTCAGCAGCCAGCCTCGCACTCGTTGATGCATCGTCGCAGTTTCATGATTGGAGCTGGCGCAGCGGGGATCCTGCTCGGGACAGCAATGGGCCGAGCGTACACACAGATTGCAACTGCAGCCGATTACTCGCTTCGAATTGCGCCACTGCGGCTTGAACTCGCACCCGATAAGGTGATCGAAACCTTCGGTTACAACGGGACCGTACCGGGTCCGGTGCTGCGGCTTCGCGAAGGCCGCCAGATCAGCGTTGATATCCGCAACGACACGGACATCGATGACATCATACATTGGCATGGGCTTTACGTTCCCTCTGCGGCCGATGGTGCGATGGAGGAAGGATCGCCGATGGTGGAGCGCGCTGCGACGCAGCGTTACACATTCGTGCCGAAGCCCACCGGTACACGCTGGTATCACAGTCATAATGCCGCCAACACCGATCTGCGACGAAGCTTGTACTCCGGGATGTACGGGTTCCTGATTGTCGAGCCGGCGAACGATCCTGGCCAATATGATCAGGAAGTGCTGCTGGCAGCGCATCATTGGGAGGGCTCGTGGGTCAGCATGCAGGACATCCGCAGAGGTCCGCCGCCCGACAACGGGCTGGAGGTGCTGTACGCAGCAGCATCGTTCAACGATAAAATGCTTGGTCACGGCGAGCCCATCCGCGTCCGCGAAGGCCAGCGCGTGCTGTTCCGATTGCTCAATGCCAGCGCGACCCAGAATATTACCGTGGCGCTGCCGGGACATCGCTTCACAGTGATCGCGCTCGACGGAAACCAGGTGCCGTCGCAACGAACTATCGACACACTGTTTCTCGCACCTTCGGAACGTATCGATGCGGTCGTGGAGATGAACCGTCCTGGTGTTTGGGTCCTCGGCGAGATCCGAGATGAAGTTCGCAAGATGGGACTTGGCGTGGTCGTCGAATACGCAGACCGGCGTGGGGAACCTCAATGGTCTCCTCCGCCTAATTCTGCGTGGGACTACACGATATTCGGCGTGGAGCGGCCGGTCCCTGCGCCGGACGAACGTTTCGATCTCGTCTTCGAGAAAGTGCCAGGCGGGCGTGGCGGCTATAACCGCTGGACCCTCAATGGCAAGTCCTGGCCGAATACGAATCCACTATTCACGACCGAGCGCGGAAAGCGCTATCGGCTGGTCATGACTAACAAGAGCGGTGATAACCATCCGGTACACCTGCATCGTCATACTTTCGAGGTGACCAAGATCGGCGACAAGCTGGCCGCGGGCGTGATGAAAGATACCATAAATATGACGCGGTTCAGCACGGTAGAGATCGATTTCGTTGCCGACGACCCGGGGCCTTCGTTGCTCCACTGTCATCATCAGGATCATCAGGATGAAGGCTTCATGGGATTGGTGACATATCTTTGATTGGGGCGGGTGAGCGGCTCGAAGTGGGCACCAACTGACCCTGCAGGCAATCAAAAAGCTCGCCAGATGAGCAGGCCATGAAACCGCGTGCTGCGAAGCTGCGTAGTTCGGCCGCGCCTCGGCCCGCCCAGGCCCCGCGATGGCCTGACGCATAAATGCCTCTTAAATCGGCATAAAGCCTGGGGAAACGGCGCAATTCGCTCCCCGTGCCATACTTTGCGAGCGGAAAATCTCCGTGGATTGCCTTCACGTCGCCATAGAGGCACAGGAATATTTCCAAAAAGATTGATGCTGGTGGGGCGATATGTCGAGGGAGTTGAGCTCGACCGAACGGCGCATGTGTCGCGTTGTCTTTGCACTCCTCGGTGCAATGCTTTTTGCTTTTCTTCTGCTCAACACAATAAACTCCTTATCCAATTCATCGCCGCCCGTGAACAAATCACCAACGGGCTCTACAAACGCCAGCAGCCATCCAAAGCAAGCGATCCAGTCATCGCTGGCTCCGCAGCCCGCACGGTCTGAGAGGGAGCCGGCGCCAGCGCAAGGCATACCCCACTATTCCGCGCCGGTGCCTTTGCCAGTCATCAAAGCTCGCTCGGAGTTGCCACAAAAAACGACCCTGGAAACGGCGGTCCGGTTCGATCCTCAACGCCTGGAGCGACGTCCCGATGGAAGCGGCCTTGCTGCCACGCGTGGTCTATTAAGACTTTCTTCGGCGGAGGTGCCAGCCAGAATTCCTTCCAGGGAAAGCTTTGCATTACCGCAGGGAGGCCCAATCGTTACCCCTATGTTCTCAACCGTCGAGGCCCCATCGGCCCCCCCTTCGGAGAGCACGCAGGGTGAGCCCAGCTCCGAACGTGTGCAGCTGATTCAAGCACGACTGCGCGATCTCGGGTTTCTATCCTCGCCTGCCAGTGGCGCGTGGGATGCCAGCTCGCGAGCCGCGCTTCGAGATTTCAAGGTCGTTAATCACCTGGCCAACGATGATGTCTGGGACTTGCAGACGAGCGAAAGGCTTACCTCCGAGAGCGCTATCCGAGCCGATCAATCATTCATTGGAAACTGGTCCAAAGCACCATGCCAGTCAGCGCGCAAAGACAATCTGCGACTGACCATCAACTCGCGTCGGGTAAGATCGTCAGCGGGGGGCGTCTGCGAATTTCGTGACTTTGTTGCCGATCACAGTGGCTGGCGTGTGCGAACCACTTGTTCGCATGGCAATCAACGTTGGAAGGCCGACGGCAAATTCGCAGTACAGGGGGACAAGTTGATTTGGACCAGCGAAGGCGACGCTAATAGTTATTTCAGGTGCAATTGATTCAGTCAGCAGTGCCGATGCATTTGCGGCTCAACCTTTCTCGCGATTCAATTCCTGCATGGGTGGTTGGTTAGCTTTCCCCTGGTGATCGCCCGACGAGGTGATCGAGCAGCGTTTCAATGCTGTCCCGGGTCGCTGAAAAACCGGTTGATGGCGCGCTCTCCGGCAGCGCCTTTTTCTATCGCGAGCAGGGCCTGCGAACCATCCTCGTACACGATTGGAATCTCCATCCACGTCAGCTCCCGCAGAAAACGCAAGTTGGCTTCGCGCTCATCCTTGGCTCCCGAGAGGCCAAAAAGAAAAACGCCGGGAGCAACCTTCGTCGATTGCCCCAGCATCACTGCGCGACGGGAGCGCTCGGCCGTGGTCATTACGGGACTGCCGATGCGGGAAATTTGCGCAAATGGCGATCGGTCTGGATGCTGGAAGCGGAGCTCGACCAGGTGACTCATCGCCGCATCCGCACCGGTCTCCCGGCGCATGATCATGACAAGCGAAAGTCCGCGCGCCGGGATTTGCGCATCTACTTGCAGAACTGCCTCCGGGTTGCTTCCCGTCCCTTCCGAAAGCATTCGCCAGTTGGCCGTCCCATCAACTCCCGGAACATCCGGATTTGTCGCACTCTTCTCATAGAGCATTGCGCGCTGAACTGCTGCGCTTCCGGTCACGCGCTCCAGAAGTCCCGTCAGGAAGGTAAGCTGGATGCTGCCTGTGGAATAGGCATAAGCTCCAATGCCGAGGCCAAGTATCAGGCCCGCCAAGATGAGGCGAGAAACAACCCTGCCGACCAGGGGTTTGCGCCTTGCGCTAATTCTGCTGCCATCGAGGTCCGCACCATCGGTGGTCGCCTGCTCGGGCTCGGGTCGCACGGCAATCGGATCGAGATCTTCTCTGTCTTCGAATTCAATTCGCCGGATCGCCTCCCTTAATGCCAACTGCTGCTTTGCGGCTTCCTCTTTGGAGTACGGGGGAATGGCGGAGGCCAATTTTTTCGCGAGCACTTCCCGCGCGCGATCGTATATGGCACCCCTGGCTTCGTAGGAATCACGATCCAGACGTGCAACAGCGCGCGACAACATGGCAAAGTAGTCGATGACCTCGGCGCTCTTGAGGTCGGCAGCTGCATGACGATGTTCAGCCGCGACGGCGGTCAGTGGTTCCGGCACAATTGATGGGGAACGCGTCGGCACAAGAAACCCCCTTTACGCAACGGATTGAGGATAGCAACGAACCCGCAGATGCTCAATATTCGTTGCACCCGCAGATGGCCAATAATTCAGAGGCGAAGGTTCCGTGGCGGATGGGCGGTATTCGCGTTTGTCACCCTTCGCGCGGAGATCGCCTCGCGCCGTGAGCGCCCGCGCCTGATCGCGATGGAGCGCACTAGCGGGCGCGTGCTTGCCGTCCGATGCCACTCAATGAGTCTGCTGTTCGGGTTCAAGTAGCTCTCCGGCGTTCGCTTTTTGTCACGGTGTGGTAGGTTGCCGTCGGCGCGAAGCGGCAGAGGGCCGGCGAGAACGGCAGCACGCAGTTGAGAGAAAGGACCAACGGATGCACAAAATTGCGATTCCCCAGGCAGCAATCGACCGCGTGTTGAAGCGGCGCGAACTCATTGCATGTGTTCAACGAAATCGATCCGGGGTGTACTGCTCATATCGTCGTCGATCTGCAGAATGGCTTCATGGCGCCCGGGCAGCCGGCGGAAATTGCGCAAGCACGCGAGATCGTTCCCAATGTCAATCGCATCAGCGCGGCATTGCGCAGAGCCGGCGGCCTCGTCGTCTACATCCAGAATACGATCGACGATGCCGCGCGGCGCGACTGGTCGAACTGGTTCGCCTACATGTCAGGTAAAAAGCGCGAGGCAGCGATGTTTGCGGCCTTTGCCGAGGGCAGTTACGGCCACGCGCTTTGGCCGGAGCTTCAGGTTCTGCCGCAGGATATCAGGGTCAACAAGCGCCGGTTCGGCGCCTTCGTTCCCGGCTCCTCGGATCTGCATGCGGTGCTTCAAGCGCGCAACATTGACACGCTGATCATCACCGGGACGGCTACCAACGTGTGCTGCGAGTCGACCGCGCGCGATGCGATGATGATGAACTACAAGGTAATTTTCGTGGCCGACGCCACGGCAACCTACAACGACGAAGAGCACAACGCGACGCTTGGCATCATGCTGGCCATGTTTGCCGATGTGATGACAACCGACGAGGTGGTTCTCCGTCTGGCAGGCACTCTAACTCAGGCGGCGGAATAGAAAGACGAACGCCGGCACGCGCGGCAAGCTTAGAGCGAATCGGAATTAAGGACCACCAGCTCTAGCTGCGCTGCCAGGGCAGCAATTGTCGCTCCGCCATTGTCACGGCGTAGTACATCAATCCGGCGATCACCGTCAGGATGACCAGGCTCGTCATCACCAGCGACATATCGAAGATGTTCTGGCCGTAAATGATCAGGTAACCGAGACCGGCATTGGACGCGAGAAACTCGCCGACGATGGCGCCGATCAGCGACAGGCCGATGTTTACTTTCAACGTGGCGATAATCGTCGGCACCGCCGAAGGAAACACCACCTTTGAGAACTGCTGCCATTTGGACGCCCCGAACGAGCGGACTACGATCAGCTTTTCAGGATCGGCTTGGCGGAACGCGCTGTAAACGGAAAGGATCGTTACGAAGAGACAGATCGAAACCGCAAGGGCGACTACAGCAGTCATCGTTGCCCCGAGCCAGATGATAAAGATCGGACCCAGCGCCATTTTCGGCGTGGCATTGAGCACGACGATGTAGGGATCGGTCACATCGCTGAGAAAATCCGACCACCACAGAATGCCGGAAATCACGATGCCCAGAACCGTTCCGATGCCAAAGCCTATGAGTGTTTCGCCGACCGTAATTGCGAAGTGGTAAGCAAGTGAGCCGTCGCTCATCAGCTGAACAAGTTTTTGCGCAATGGCTTTGGGCTGGCTGGTAATAAAAGGGTCGACGATGCGCAGGGTGGCGGCGAAATGCCAAACCCCGAGAAACACCACCAGCACCGCAATCTGCACCAAAAGGACCTGCATTTGCCGCAGCTGCAGCGCCCGCAGGTATGCTGCATGCCGTTGAGAATTCGGATTGCGGGTGAGGGCTTCGCTAGAGGGTATGACTGTCAATGTCCAAGTCCTCCCAGATTGCCTTGCAATAGGCACGAAATTCCGGAGCGTCGCGCGAGGTGATTGGCGTGCGCTCCTCGTCCAGTGTGAGTGTGATATCGTACGAATTGCGGACCTGGGCCGGACGACCGCTCAGGACGATCACGCGGTCAGACATCGAAACGGCCTCTTCAATGTCGTGGGTAACCAATAACGTGGTTTTCCTGCTTGCACGAATGATCCGGTGCACATCGCGTTCCAGAATCAACTTTGTCTGATAATCCAAAGCCGAAAACGGCTCGTCCAGGAGGAGAATGTCCGGGTCGGTAGCAAGGGTGCGGATCAGCGCCACGCGCTGGCGCATGCCTCCAGATAGTTGATGGGGATACGAGTTCTCGAATCCGGCGAGACCATAGGCTTCCAGGAGCTTGTGGGCTTGCCGCCGAGCCAGCGCGGTGCTCATGCCGCGGATTTCGAGGCCGAGTTCGGCGTTCGCCAGCACGGTGCGCCACTCGAACAGCTGGTCCTTCTGCAGAAGGAGACCAACACGTCCGTCCGGGCGCCTGATGTCCGCTCCGTCCATCAGCAGCCGGCCCTCCGTCGGCTGCAGCAGGCCACAGACGAGGGCAAGCAAGGTCGACTTTCCGCACCCGCTCGGGCCGACAATGCTGCAGAACTCTCCATCGTGGATCACGAGGTCGAGCGCTTTGATCGCGAGCGTCTCACCGGACCGGGCAAGGTAGGCATAGCTGAGCCCTTGCGCGTGGATTCTCTCGCGTCCTTTCATCGCTTGATGGTTTGAATGGCCTTCTCTGCAAACCTCGGATTGACTATCTGCTCATACGGAAATTGCTGCTTGAGGATGCCGCCTTCAATCATAAGGTCAAGCATCTGCCGCATGCCCTGCGGTGATAGCAGAGGATCCGTGGCCCAGATCTTCACGCCTTTGTATTCTGCGATGACCACCTCGATCGTTTCTACGGGCACACTCGGGAAATCAGGTGCGATGAGCTTGGCGATCTCCGCCGGAGAATGGGTCTCGGTCCAGATCAGCCCCTTGTAAACGGCATTGGTAAAGGCCTGGATGACACCCGGATTGCCGTCGATATAGCCTGCCGGTGCCATGAAGGCCGTGTACGGTACCGGGCCAAGCAGCGTTCCGACCGAAGCAACCCGATAGCCTCTGTTCTGCTTGACGGCCTCGACAACCATCGGCTCGAAGGCCTGCGCGAAGTCGGTATTGGGCTCAAGGTAGGAAGGTATGATATTGGCCGATACCGGAATGTTGCGAATGATGACGTCCTTTTCCGGATTAAGGCCGGCTTTTTTGATCAGGTGAACAAGAACGAGCGCGGGCGTGGCGCCCTTGCCGGCAGTGACTATCGTTTTTCCCTTCAAGTCGGTGATCTTGAAATTCGGCATCGGTGCCTTCGACAGGATGAACCCACCGTCACCGTTGGTGAGTTGCGCAAAGTTCACGAGCCGGCGCTCGGGGCTTGCCTCCTGGGTGAGGCCAGCCGCTTCCGGGCCCACAAGCGCAATATTGGAATTGCCGCTGACGATTTCGGTCAGGGTGGCTTGCATGCCCCAGGTTGTCTTTGGGCCGACGATTCTGAGCCCTTCTTGCTCAAAGGCGCCACTACGCAGCGCGACGTATTGTGGGGCATAGAAAAGGCTGCGCAGGACCTCATTGAGTTTCACTTCCTGTGCGCCGGCTGGAAGCGAACAGAATACTGCCGCAACAAGCGACAGCATGGCGGTACGCGCTCTGCGGGAATGAATGCGAAAACCGTCCCTTTGCACTACAGACCGCATCACAGCTCCTTGCAAGAAATGCACCCTGAGCGCCCGTTCCCACCAGAGCCAGTTCCGATAGCGAAGGGCTGGCCGTTTCGTCCTGGGTCAGGGAAACGGTAGCAAGCTTTCTTATCCGAGGGAATGACGGGGCTTCGTCTGCAGAACACGGTTTTGCTTAGCTGCCGGAATCGGCGTAAAAAAAGCCGTCTAAGCGGCGTCCCATAGCCCCCCGAAACGCGCCGAGACCAATCGACAAGAACACCAGGGACAGGAACACCAAGGAGAAGTGAAGCACCCATGCCCGAAATAAATCATGCCAGCAAAGGCCGGTGGTACATCCTGCTGCTGATCGGCCTCATGTACCTCATCACCTATCTTGATCGGGTGAACATCTCGACCGCGGCACCCGTCATCAGCAAGGAGTTTGGTTTCGACAAGATCACGATGGGTGCCATCTTCAGTGCCTTCGTCTGGGCCTATGCGATGTTCCAGGTTCCCGGCGGCTGGTTGGGCGATCGGTTCGGGCCGCGCCGCGTCTTGACGATAATCGTCAGTTACTGGTCGGTGATGACGGCAGCGACTGCGATGGCCGGCGGTGCCATGACGTTCATAATCGTGCGCTTCCTGTTTGGCGTCGGCGAAGGCGGCGCTTTTCCGGTTGCCACGCGTGCGATGCAGCTTTGGTATCCGCGCGAGGAACGTGGATTCGTGCAAGGCATCACGCACAGCGCCAGCCGCGCCGGCGCAGCGATTGCGCCACCCATCGTCGTTGCCATCATGTCGACGCTGGGGTGGCAATGGGTATTCTACATCTGCGGCGCCGTCGGCCTGGTTTGGGCGGTATGGTGGTACGTGTCGTACCGCGATCTGCCGGAAGACCATGGCATGGTGAATCGGACGGAGCTCCAGCGCATCCGCGGGCTCGACGAGGCGGGTAACATCAATGAGCCGAAGACCGAAGCGAAGGCAAACGTGCCGTGGGCAACGTTGTTACGGTCGCCCAATATGTGGGCGATCATGTGCGCCTATTTCACCTATGTCTATTGTCTCTGGATCTTCCTCAGCTGGCTGCCGTCTTATCTCGCCGACTTCCGGCATTTCACGCTGATCAAGGTCGGCATCTTTGCCTCGCTGCCGCTGTGGGCCGGCGTGATTGGCGACACCGTCGGCGGCCTCGCTACCGATTGGCTCCTCAAAAAGACCGGCAGTGCCAAGCTCGCTCGGCGCACGGTGGCGATCGTCGGCATGCTGGGTTGCTGCGCCTTCATTGTGCCGGCGGCGCTGACGGAAGACGCCTACATCGCCGTCTACTGCCTGACTGGCGCGATGTTCTTCCTCGAGTGCACCATCGGCCCCTCCTGGGCGGTGCCGATGGACGTCGGCGGGAAATATTCCGGTACGGTGTCCGGCATGATGAACATGGCTGGCAACATCGGAGGGGCGCTATCGCCGCTGGTATTCGGCTTCCTGGTCCAGTACGGCAATTGGCAAGCGCCGTTCATCGTCGCTGCCAGCCTGCTCGTCATCGGCGCGGCGATCTGGGCATTCTGGCTCGATCCCGACGTGTCGGTGGTCGAGATGGATGAGGGGCGTGCCGCAGTCGCGGCACGAGCCGCATGACACCTCGCAGATCGGTAATCCGTTAACTTTGAGTAAACTCGGAAATTCTATTGTCGGCGAAAATATTTTCCTTGGTTCTGGCTGAAGCCGATCGCTCTAGCCAGTCGCTATATATGAGCAAAAGGATGTTTCGTGTTGAATTATCTTACCGGCGAATCTGACTGGCAAGTCGCGCTGCTCGCAGTTTTCGTTGCGCTGACGCTGGTGGGAATCAGCGTTCTGGCCGCAATGATGCGTCGCCGCCTGGTTCATCAGAGTGCGCAGACAATTGCCGCATTGAATTACATGCCCCTGGGATTTTGCATGTTCGATGCGAACAAACGATTGGTGCTGTGCAACGATGCTTATGCCGAGATGTATCGCTTGCCGCCGGAGTTGAGAACCGCAGGTACAACCCATGATGCGATCATAGGCCATCGTGTCTTGAGCGGCCTGATCGGAAGCGAGAAAACCGACACCGCCATCAAGCAGAAGCTCGCCGATTTGGGAACGCTGTCGAGTAGCAAAGTCTCGCATCGGATCGACAAGCTCACCGACGGCCGGGTGATTTGCGTTACGCGCGGACCGATGGCCGGAGGCGGTTGGGTTGCAACCCACGAGGACATCAGCGAGCGCTACAAGCTCGAAGAACAACGCAACAGCATGGCCGCCGAGGAAAGTCGCCGCGCCTCGATTGATGCTGCGATCTCCTCCTTCCGCACGCGGGTCGAGACTGTTCTCAAGAGCGTGAACGACAGCGCGAGGGCGATGAAAGCGACCGCAACCGACTTGTTCGGCGCGTCCGAGCAGACCTCGCAGCGCGCAAATGGAATGGTGCAGGCCTCGAATGAAGCGTCGATAAATGTTACCAATGCTGCAAACGCAACAAATGAGCTATCGGCATCGATTACGGAGATCAGCCGGCAAGTCAGCCAAACCAGCGATGTGGTGTTCAGCGCGGTGAGCAAAGCCAAGGCAACGAGCGACAAATTCAACGGGCTCGTGCAGGCGGCGCAGACGATTGGCGATGTCGTAAAACTGATCCAGCAAATTGCCGGACAAACCAATCTTCTCGCCCTCAATGCAACGATCGAAGCAGCACGAGCCGGTGAGGCAGGGCGGGGCTTTGCGGTCGTTGCTTCCGAAGTGAAATCGCTCGCCGTGCAAACCTCAAATGCGACGAATGAGATTGCGGATCAGATCACAGCGGTGCAGACCTCAACCAGGGAAGCCGTCGATGCAATTCAGGGCATCGAGGAATGCATGGGCGAGATCAATGTGTATGCATCTGCCATCGCTGCTTCGGTTGAGCAGCAGAGCAAAGCAACCGGCGACATTTCGCATAATGTTGCAAACGCCTCACAGGAAACTAACAGCGTCGTCGGCGTCCTGGGCGAATTTGCCAATTCAGCGGTCGCGACACGCGCCTCTGCGGAGGTTGTCCTCACCGCTTCCCAATCGGTCGCGAGCGCGGTCGGGGACCTGCGTGATGAGGTCGAGAGCTTCCTCAGGAACGTTGCGGCCTAAAGGGCAGCCTCACGCGGGGTGTATGGATTGCCCGGGTATGGTACAGTACGCGCGACCCAACCCGAGACGCAGCCTTCCATGCCCGCAAAGCGACGCTTCCAACTCATCCTGATCAAGCCGTCGCACTATGACGATGATGGCTACGTCATCCGCTGGTGGCGCGCGATGATTCCTTCGAACTCGCTCGCCGCCGTGTACGGTATCGCAGCCGATTGTGCCGAGCGCCAGGTGCTTGGGCCGGACGTCGACATCGATATTGAAGTCATCGACGAGACCAACACGCGGATAGACGTGCCGGCACTGCTCGCCCGCTTTCGGCGCCATGCTGATTATGGACTCGTCGCGCTGGTCGGCGTTCAGTCGAATCAGTATCCGCGCGCGCTCGACATCGCGCGGCCTTTCACGGCGGCAGGAATCAGCGTTGCAATGGGAGGCTTCCACGTTTCAGGATGCCTCTCGATGCTCGACGGGCATGCCGTCGATCTCGACGCCTGCCGGGACATGGGTATCGCGATGTTTGCAGGCGAGGCCGAGAACCGCCTCGACGTTGTGCTGCAGGACGCAGCGAATGGCCGTCTCGCGCCGGAGTACAATTTCATGAAGGAATTGCCCGGCATGCAGGGAACGCCGGTACCGTTTCTGCCGAAGCGGTATGTGGCGCGCACGCTCGGCCTGAGCGCCAGTTTCGATGCCGGCCGCGGCTGCCCCTATCAATGCTCGTTCTGCACCATCATCAATGTGCAAGGCCGCAAGTCGCGCTTTCGTTCGGCCGCCGATGTCGAGCTGCTGGTGCGGCTGAACTGGTCGCATGGCATTCACAAGTTCTTCATCACCGACGATAATTTTGCGCGTAACAAGGAGTGGGAAGCGATCTTTGACCGGCTCATCGAGCTGCGGGAGAAGGCCGCGATACCGCTCGGCCTGATGATCCAGGTCGATACGCTCTGCCACAGGATCCCGAATTTTGTCGAGAAGGCGAAACGAGCCGGCGTCACGCGGGTGTTCATCGGGTTGGAGAACATCAATCCGGACAATCTTGCCGCTGCCAAGAAGCGTCAGAACAAGATTACCGAGTACCGCGCGATGCTGCTCGCGTGGAAGGCGCAGGGGATCATCACGCTCGCCGGCTACATCCTCGGCTTTCCGGCCGACACGCCGCAGACGATCAGACGCGATATTGCGATTATCCAGAAGGAGCTTCCGGTCGACATTCTCGAGTTCTTCTGCCTGACGCCGCTGCCCGGCTCGGAGGATCATCAGGTCCTCTGGCAGAAAGGCATCGCCATGGACGCGGACCTCAACCGCTATGACGTTGAGCATGTCTGCACCGCACATCCCAAAATGAGCAAGCAGGAATGGGAAGCGATCTATCGCGAAGCCTGGTCGCTCTATTATACGCCGCAGCACATGAAGACGCTGCTGCGGCGCATGGCAGCCAGCGGCGGGCCGATGGGCAGTCTGGTAAAGGTTCTGGTGGCGTTCGCAACCACGGTGCGCCTCGAAAATGTGCATCCGCTGCAGGCAGGCATGCTGCGGCTCAAACATCCTTCAGAGCGGCGGCCCGGATCGCCGCGCGAGAATCCATGGCTATTCTGGTCGGGGTTCGTATTGGAGAGTCTCTACAAGCACGCCGTTCTCATCGCCACTATCGGGCGGCTCCTGTTGATCAAGGCAGCCATTGCACGCGATCCCCATTCCCGAATTTATATGGACCAGGCGCTTTCGCCGGTTTGCGACGATGAGGATGATACGCTCGACCTTCTGACCCGGACGACGGGCGCCAGCGCTGCGGTAGCGCACCTAAGGAAGGTCGCCGAGTTGACTGGCGCCAGCGCGAGTGTTTGAAATCCAGCCTGCCCCGTCGCATCGGATTTCTTAAACCGCGAGGCCTAAAGTATGCAGTTGCGGCTGATCAGCTCAGTCCTTGCGGTTGCCATGAGCCTTTTGATCAGCGCGGAAGACGTGCATGCGCAAAACCGCTTTGCTCTGGTCATTGGCATCAATGACTACCAGAACGTCTTTTCCCTGCAGAAAGCAGTCGGCGACGCGAAGGCCATACAGGAGGCCTTGCAGAGCCTCGGCTTCCAGGTGTCCACGCTCTTCAATGCCAACCGGCGCAGCTTCAATGCTGCAATTTCCGCGTTCACCGCTCGCATCCAGCCCGGCGACGTTGCGCTCGTGCATTACTCGGGCCACGGCGTGCAGTTGGACGGCGAGAACTTCCTCTTACCCGCCGACGTTCCGAGCCCGTCGGCGGTCGACAAGGAATTCCTGAAATCGGAAGCGATCGCGCTTTCCGTGATGATCGACCGCATCAAGGCCGCGGGCGCACGTACGGCAGTCTTTATTGTCGACGCCTGCCGCAACAATCCCTACGCGGCGGCAACGACGCGCGGCGTCGGCGGCACGCGCGGGCTGGCCGCGGTGGCCCCGCCCAAGGGGACGTTTGTGATGTACTCGGCCGGCCAGGGACAGTCGGCGCTTGACCGCCTCTCTGACGATGACCGCGAGCCTACCTCGGTCTACACGCGCACATTGCGCGCGAAAATGCTGGTCGAGGGACTGCCCATTACCGATCTCGCCCGGACCGTACGCGACGAGGTCGAAGCGGCTGCCGGCCGCGTGAACCATGAGCAGCGTCCCGCCTATTACGATGAGCTTTCGGGTGCGCCGTTCTATTTCGTGCCGCCGAAGAGTCAGCCCGCCGCACGTTCGCAGGCGGCGCCGGCCGAACGGTGCGGCGCCGCAGCGGAGCATTGGAGAAGCGCGGAGGCAATTGGAACGGTCGCAGCATTTGAAGACCATCTTGCCCGCTTTCCGAACTGCGCTTTCGCTGGGCTCGCCAGGGCGCGTCTGGAAAGCGCAAAACAGAAATTGGCGGTTATTCCACCCCCCGCCGCCGCAGACCGCAATTCTGGAGACAGTCGGCTGACGGCGTTAACGCCCAAGCCGGCCGCAACCCTCGTGCCGGAGGCGATCCCGTTCGTCCCCAATCGTGATCGCAATTCGGTGCGCGCCGATTACATGTCCGCGCAGAATCACAGGGCGCTTGCCATCAGTGTCAGCGTTGCGCGCTTCATGACCGGTCAGCAGGATATTGAGAGCGCCAAGCGCGGCGCGCTCGAAAATTGCCAGAGGGCTCAGGACGCCCTCAACCCTGCTTATAAATGTGAACTATACGCCGTCGGCGACGAGGTCGTGTATGCGCGCGGTACTCCTCCCGTGCCGCCGAAACCCTGGATCAACCGCGTGCCCTCGATTGAACGGACGTTTGTCGCCAACGATGTTCCGCTGATATCCGATAACAGCCGCGGATGGCTGGAGAAAAACTATCCAACGCGGGGAAGGCCCAAGGCGCTGGCAATTGGCGGTTCGAGTTTCGGTTGGGCCGCAGGAGCAGGACAGAGCGTCGACGAAGTTGTCCGCAGAGCGCTGGAGATTTGCGGCAACTTTGCCGGAATTCCCTGCATGGTTATTGCCATCGACGATGTGTTTGTGGTCCCGGTTCCGACCAAGATGAAGCCGATCGGAGCCTTCCGTCCCGAAAGCAATTCCGCCATCGTTCCGGAAAAACGCGACGATGTCGCACTCCGCCTGCGCAATGCGAAAAGCGGCTGGAACGCCGTTGCGGTTGGCGCGAGCGGGCGGCCCGGGCTTGTGCTCAATGCTGGAAATGAGCCAGACGCCATTGATGGCGCGCTTGCGGACTGCAGAAGACAAGACCGCGATTGTCGGGTGATAGGCCTCGGTCCATTCGAGGTCGCGCCGAAATAGGTGACTGCAAGTTCTTCGGAATTGAACCTACCCGCATAGTCGGCATTTGACTTGCCCCGATGCAGCAGGGAGACCCGCGTGACGAACCGGCGGAAATTATTGAAGCTGATGTTTGCGGTTTCTTCGGGGGCAGCGCTCGCGCCGCATCGCCTCGTCGCGCAGGACGCATGGCCGGCACGCACCATTACCATCGTCGTCCCGTTTGCACCCGGCGGAGTCGCGGACTTCGCTGCCCGCCCGCTCGCCGCCTATCTCGCCGAAAGACTGGGAAAGAACGTCGTGGTCGAGAACAAGGGCGGCGCCGGCGGCGGCATCGGGCACGCCTATGTCGCGCGCGCGGAGCCCGACGGCTACACCATCATGACGGCGCTTCCCTCGCTGGCCGTTATCCCCGAAGCCAACCGGCTGCAAGGCAAGCCGGTCACCTATGAGATGGACCAGTTCGTGCCGCTGGCAAGGATGTTTTCCGACCCGCCGATTCTGACGGTGAGGAAATCAGCGCCCTGGAACTCGCTCGCGGATTTCATCGAAGCCGTCCGAAAGAATCCCGGTCAGATTCCCTACGGCACGTCCGGGCATCTGGGCACCGTGCATCTCGCCATGGAAATGTTTCTCAACGCCGCACAGCTGAGGATGGTGCACGTGCCGTATCAGGGCGGCGGCCCCTCGTTCGCCGCGCTGTTGTCGGGCCAGGTACCGGTCGTTCCGACGCTCGAATCCACCGCCAAGGGTCAGATCGATGCCGGCAATGTCCGCGTCCTGGCGCAATGGGGCACCGAACGGCTGCCGAACTTTCCGCACGCTCCCACCCTGCAGGAGGCGGGATATCCGGACGTCATCTATATCCTCTGGACCGGCGTATTCGCGCCCAGGAAAACGCCCGAGCCGGTGACGGCCATCCTGCGCAATTCCATTCGCTCGTTCATGCAGGACAAGGCCGTGGTCGAGCAATTCATGCGGGGCGGCAGCCAGGTTGCCTACCTGGATGGGCCGGAATTTGCCCGCTTTCTCGACGCCGACACGGATCGCCTCATCAAGGTGGTGCGCAAGATCGGGTTGTCGTGAACCTTCTTTCGCTCCTGGCCGATCCGAATGCTTGGGCCGCGCTCCTTGCCTTGAGCGCGCTGGAAATTGTCCTCGGCATCGACAATCTGGTCTTTATTTCCATACTGACCGCAAGGTTGGGTGCCCGGGACGCGCGTCGCGCACGGCAAATCGGCTTGTCGCTCGCGTTCGTGTTCCGCTTGCTCATGCTCGTCACTCTGACGTGGCTCGCACGGCTCGCCGCTCCGCTCTTTAACGTCTTCGGCATGGCTATCTCCTGGCGAGATATCATCCTGATCGGTGGCGGACTGTTTCTCATCGCCAAAGCGACGCATGAAATTCATGCCGAGGTGGAAGGCCCTCACGAAGTTGCAGGTACCCCCAGTTCGGCGAATTTTGGTTGGATTGTGGTTCAGCTGGTTGCTGTTGATCTCGTATTTTCTCTCAATTCGATAATCACGGCGATCGGAACGACTGAGCACCTGGAAGTCATGGTAGCGGCCGTTGGAATAGCGATACTCGTCATGTACATGGCGGCGGATCCGGTTGGAAATTTTATCGCCAAACATCCAACAACGAAAATGCTGGTGCTGGCATTTTTGGTCCTCATTGGCGTAGCTCTCATCGCAGATGGTTTTGACGTCCATATTCCACGCGGCTACATCTATTTTTCAATGGCCTTTGCTGCTGCGGTTGAAGCGGTAAATGTGGCGGCTAAGCGGAAACGCGAGCGTCGCTCGACAAAATAAGGTAGCTCGATTGTTATTTTACGCAGGCGTTAGCCGTGACGGCAGGCGTTTGCTGTTCGTTTGTCGCTACGAACAATTTGGTGCGTTTCATGATCGTCATTCGTGTCGTCAAGGCTGCGCTGGTCGCCGCCATCGCCATTCTTGTCAGCCTCGTCGCGTTTGGAAACTTGACCGACTACGGCACCAACTTCGCGTTCGTGCAGCACGTCATGTCCATGGACACGATCTATCCATTCTCGACGATCGGCTATCGGGCGATACGCAGTCCTGCGCTGCATCACGCAGCTTACGCCGTTATCATAACCGCGGAAGTGGTCACGGCGGCTCTATGCTGGATCGGCGCAGTCCTCCTCGCGCTTAAAATCCGTGCCAATGCTGGCGCGTTCAATCGCGCAAAGATGTTTGCCATCGGCGGACTTGCCGTCGGGTTTCTGCTCTGGCAAGTCGGCTTCATGTCCATCGGGGGCGAGTGGTTTGGGATGTGGCAGTCGCAACAATGGAACGGTGTTCCCAGCGCGTTCCAATTCTTATCGACCATCATCGCAGTTCTCATCTTCGTCGCGATGCCGGATCAAAACCTGGGCCCGGGGTCGCGAGGTGAATGATGTTAATGATTTAAGTTCCCAGAAATTCGTAGGGAGCCGAGGCTTTACTCGATGACCTTGTCCGCTGCCACCAGCATCGCCGGCGGCACATGCAGGCCAAGCGCCTTGGCTGTCTTGAGGTTAATCACCAATTCGAACTTTGTCGGCTGCTCCACCGGCAAATCAGCCGGCTTGGCACCCTTCAATATCTTGTCCACGAACGTGGCGGCTCTCCGAAACAGAGCCGAGATATCCGCCCCATAGGACAAGAGAGCGCCGGGTTCTTCGGCAAGACCGCTTGTATCGAATGATAGCGGCACTCTTGCGGTCTGCGCGAATTGCACGACCTCGTTGCGATAAGCTGCATATATGGGAGAAAGCACGATCAGAGCGTCCGGGGGCTCTTTCATGCTGGCTGCGAGCGCGCCCGCAAGGTCGGTTGAACCGAGTGCGGGTATTGGTAGAAGCTCCAAGGCGAGCGTGAATGCCGCACGCTTTACCGCCTCGACTCTGAGCATCATTCCCTGATTTTTCGGGTCAAAGATCATCGCGACTCGCGTAGCTTTGGGCATCATCTCCTTCAGAAGCTCCAAAGTTTTCTGATCTGTCTCAGGAGCGAGAAGAGACAAGCCCGTGGTATTGCCGCCAGGTCGCGCGAGACTCTGTACCAATCCGGCCCCCACCGGATCAGCCGAGACGGCGATAACAATAGGGATCGTGCTGGTTACATACTTAGCGGCCTGCGTGGGCGGAGTGTCGACCGTGACGATGACATCCACCTTCAGAGCTACCAGCTCGGCAGCGAGTGCGCGCAGATGGTCGGTTTGACCCTCTGCATCGCGATACGCGATGCTGATGTTCTTCCCTTCGACCCATCCGAGGTCCCGCAGCCCTTGTCGGAATGCATCGATTTGCGTTGAGACAGAGGCATCGGTCTTGCGAGTCAAGACGCCTATTCGCGGCGCCTTTACAATTTCTCGCTGGGCAAACGAGATTTGGGAGGAGAAGAACAATCCCGCGCCAAACGCAATCGCTAGTTTCCGACGAGTGTGCATGTTAATGAACTACGTCAATTGGCTTGGTCTGCCTTCATCGAGGCCTGCCAGCCATCGTATCAAGGATGCCCCATAGCTGATTGCCAGGATGGCGACGTCGGTCGGAGGCTGCGGCACGTCTGCGGCTCCCGGCTGGTGCCGATAGATTTGCGAAGCTTCCACCCAGCTCTGAAAACCGTTCACCATCGCCCGTGCGGCTCCCTGCGCCGCCGGGTCTGCGTCATAGGCGCCGAGCACTGCAGGCAACAGGCGACGTTCGATTTCATCCGCCGACAATCGGACATAGGGAAACATCAAGCCGAAGAGCCCATCCACCGCTGATAAGACAGCTCGCCAGGCGTGCTTGTAATTTGGCGGCTCAGCCCGCAGGTGAGCCAATGCACTTTCAATCAGTTGGCCGATGTTTTGGTAGCGCTGCGATTGCAGTGCGGCAATGCACGAAACTATGTTCCTCTGGAACTCCTGGTCGATCGCCGGGTGTACGCCGCCGACGTCGTC
The DNA here is from genome assembly GCA_963817135.1 of uncultured Alphaproteobacteria bacterium. GTDB lineage: Bacteria > Pseudomonadota > Alphaproteobacteria > Rhizobiales > Xanthobacteraceae > VAZQ01. The sequence continues at coordinate 39,922 of CAWFNG010000017.1, forward strand.
TATGGTGTATGCCAAATTCTCCTCGGCAAAAATCTGTCTCACCGCGTCACGCCACCATTGCGCAATCTCCTCGCTCGCATGCCAGAACAGGTAACGATAGATCACGGTAATCATGTCGAGAAAATCCGGGGTGGGGCATTCGCGAATGAATTCGCTCCACTGCGATGAATATTTGCCGTCGCCGGGCAGCGAAACGCCGATTTCCCGGCCGATATACGGGGCGAGCCGCTCGGCATGATCGGTGAAAATATTGTCGCGAAACAGCGCGGCGACGCGGTGCCGCGCTCTGCCGCTGTCCTGCGCACGCTCTGTGGGTCGCAGGTACAACTGGCTAAATCGTTCCCCCGGCATGGCGCTCACTCCTTCAAGAGCATGCCTTCGCAGGCGGCTTAGGGAGCGCGCAATTGTAGCCGTCGGGTGGAGAAATTACGACCGGCTGCGAGCAACCGGTCGCTTGTCCAGGAAAGCGCGTCAGCCGAGAGCTCTGGAGAAACTGGCCATCTTGGCGGGGCTGCGCGCAACGCCGGCGGTTTGCGCGCGGCTGTTGCTCGTGACCGAATCGGGAACGGTGCCGGGCGCGTGCGGAATTTCGACATCGATCTCCAATGTCGAGACCGTAGCGCCGCGATCGATCCGCACCCGCACGTTTTCGCGTTCGACGGTGATCTGCCGGGCGATCGTGGCGAGAATCTCGTCCTGCAGAATGGCCAGGAGATCGGGCTGCCTGCCCGCCGCTCTTTCGTGCTGCAAGAGAATCTGGAGCCGTTCGCGCGCCAGCGGCGCGGAACCCTGGCGCCGGAAAAGAGTGAGGATTTTCATGCCGCTCTCCGTCCGAACAGCCTGCCGAACAGGCGATGCTGCTCGGTCGGGATGCACATGGGAACGACCTCGCCCTTGAGCCGCCGTGCGGCGTCGAGATAGGCGCGCGCCGGAGCGCTCGCCGCATTGCACAGGGTGACAGGCGAGCCGAGATTGGAGGCGCGCAGCACCTCCTGGCTTTCGGGAATGATGCCAAGAAGCGGTGTGGAGAGGATTTCAAGGACATCGTCGATATTGAGCATCTCGCCCCGCTGCGCCCGCTGCGCGTCGTAGCGCGTGACGAGGAGGTGTTTTTCGATGCGCTCTCCCTTCTCCGCCTTCTCCGTCTTCGAGTTCGAGAAGCCCGATGATACGATCGGAATCGCGCACCGATGACACTTCAGGATTGGTCACGATCACCGCGGTATCGGCAAAGCGCATGGCAAGCGTTGCGCCGCGCTCAATGCCGGCCGGGCTGTCGCAGATTACCCAATCGAACTTGCCACCCAGTTCTTTAATGACCCCCGCCACGCCTTGTTCGGTCAAGGCGTCCTTGTCGCGGGTCTGCGATGCCGGCAACAGCCACAGATTTTCCAACCGCTTATCGCGAATGAGCGCCTGCGACAGTTTGGCGATCCCCTGAATCACATTGATCAGGTCAAAAACCACGCGCCGCTCGGCTCCCATTATCAAGTCGAGGTTGCGCAGACCAACGTCGAAATCCACAACCGCGACGCTCTGCCCGGCTTGCGCCAGGGCCGCACCGAGAGCCGCGGTCGATGTCGTCTTGCCGACTCCGCCTTTGCCGGATGTGACCACCAGGACTTTGCCCATGTTGCTATCTCCCAACCCGTCAATCCAACGCTGCTATCGAGAGGACGCGATCCTTGAGCCAGCATTGGGTTGGCCGGCCGCGCAGGCTCGCGTCCATGTCATCGGCCGTCAGGTAATATCCATCGATGGACATCAACTCGGCTTCATTCCTGCTGCAGAAGATGCGCGCCCGCATATCCCCCATCGATCCTGCCATGGCGCGCCCGCGCAGCGCGCCGTAAACATGAATTGACCCGCCAGCGACGACCTCCGCACCCGAAGCAATCGACCCGAGTATCGTGACATCGCCATACGGGAAAATGATCGATTGGCCTGAGCGCACGGGGTTCTCGAAGAGGAGCGAACTATGCTCCTGTCGGCGGGATGCGGGTTCAGTACCGCTTGCTGGACGGCCGCCCGTGAGGAGGGGCGGCAGCGACGAATCGAGTTGGTCTTGCTCCGCATTTTCGAGACCCATCACCCGAATGCCGCGCTGAGCCAAAGTCTCCACCAGCTCGGCGATTTCGGTGCGGCTGATGGAAATTTTGCCCACGTCGAGGATGATCGCTTTGCCGAGGAAGAAGTCGGGGGAAGTCTTGCTCCATTTGTCGAGCTCCGCGAGCCATGTGGCGATCGGTGCCGACGGGGTAAGGACGAATGCCATGAACGAGCGGCCGCGCAGGCGGATGGATGTTCGTGGTCGGGCGGCAGTCGCGCGTTTCACAAGAGGAACCCCGGAGGCTGTTCGCTTCATGCTTTGAGCTATGCCGATTAGCGCGCTGCACGGTTAATGAAGGGTTAACAACCGCCCCGGGGCAATTCGTCGTTGCGAAAAAAAAGAAAATGACGCCTGAAAACTGTGGTCCGATTCCGAAGTTCGCCCGTGCTCGCGGCACGTTCAGGTGCGAACTTTGGAATCTAAGGACCACGAGCCCCGAACAAGCCTGGACGTACCGAGGGTGTCCGCAAGATTGCTGCTCGGTTTGGGGTTGACCCCTCCACGGTTCAGCGGATCAGCCGCGCGGGGGAGCAAGCGCGGCCGCATAACGCACCAGTGAAATCATCCGCCATCCGCGATGCACGAGCGTCGGCGGGCGTAATGCCCGCTGCTGGAGGTGGAGCGGCCGGCAATGCTGTGATGCGGTAACAGCGGGTTTTGACCCGGAGCAGACATTGAGGCTTGCCCTGGCGCGACGATTCGCACAATGGATGATTACCATATTTTCGTCGCCACCGCATAGATAACGTTGGTTTCGATAGACTTGATTCCATTGTTGCGCAGCGTTTTTAGATTCACGTCGCGAACACGCGCGACGGTCTCGGTGTCCATCTGCTCAAGCGTCCAGCGGTACCCTGACCCTTGTACGACTGTCCACCAGTCATCGGGAGATTGAAGAACCTGTTGACCATCCTCCGCGATGATTTCCGCTTCTCGAATGCCGCTATCAGTGAGAAGCTGGCGAACGGCTTGCGGAGTAATGATCCGCTCCCAAGGATTGAAGGCATTATGGAGATCGGGGCGAAACTGCTTTACGGCATCCCACCATGCGGCGGAGCCCGGCTCGAACATGCGCGGTCCCCAGGTGGTGATAGCGAGTTGCCCGCCCGGCCGTACCATGCGCCACAGTTCCCGGACCTGCTTGACCATATCAGGTACGAAGAAGATCGCGAACACGCAGACGACCGCGTCGAATGATTCATCCGGATAGCCCAGACTTTCCATGTCGGCTTGGCGAAACTCGATGTTTGGCAGTTTCTGCGCGCCGGCTTTCGCTCGTGCCATCGCGAGCAGCCGTTCCGCCAAATCTACGCCGATGACGCGACCGCGCGGCCCAGCGACTTTCGCGGCAGGAATGGCTGAGGCACCGCTTCCACAACCGACGTCGAGTATGACCGATCCTGGCTCGATCCGGAGCCGTTCGATGGTTCCTCGTCCATATCGGCCCCAAAAGGCCAGTGGACCATCGTCGAAGTGGTCCGCGGCGGCGTTGTAACTAGCCGCCGCCTTAAGCTTTGCCGGTTCGATAATCTTCACCATAGGCGAACCCTCCGACATATCGCCCAAACAAGTTTACTGTCACCCCCAACTATTAGAAAGGCACCGGGAAACCCACGGAATGTCGGGTTGTGGCACTCAAGAGCCACGCCAATTCTATGCCACCGGGTCCGCTTGCTGGGGTGCTGCGGACCTGGCGGGCGGGCGTTGGGTGCCGCTAGACCGCCGCCTTTGACCCTAACCGGTCAAAAGCCGCGTCAAAATCCCGCAGCGCAGCACGGCTCGGTGTGATATGGTCCCATCCGTTGCATGACCCCACGGGAGGGTCACATGGCAATCCATATCCGGCGGAGAGAATTCATCATCACGCTCGGCGGCGCGGCGGTGACGTTGCCGCTTCCGGCGCGCGCGCAGCTGGCGATGCCCGCGGTCGGGTTTCTCGATCCTCGACTGCCAGACGCGATCACCGACCGGCTGCGCGCATTTCGCGAGGGCCTCAAAGACACCGGCTACGTCGAGGGCGAGAACGTGGCAATTGTATACCGCCTCGCTGAGAATCGAGATGACCGGTTGCCGGAGCTGGCAGCCGATTTGGTTCGCCGTCGGGTTGCCGTGATCGTCACCGCAGGTCCGCCGTCGACCTTCGCGGCGCAGGCCGCAACCAAGACGATCCCGGTTGTCTTCGTCGTCGGGGACGATCCGGTGCGGCTTGGCCTCGTCACGAGCCTCTCGCGACCAGGCGGCAACATGACAGGAGTCAATCTTGTCAGTGCTGAGTTGGCCGCGAAGCGGCTGGAGCTCCTGCGTGAGTTGCTGCCCAAGCTCGTCCGTATTGCAGTGCTCGTCAATCCGGCTGACGCAACGGTAACCGAGACTCAATTGAAGGACGTGAACGCGGCTGCTGGCGCTATGGGGCTGCAAATCCAGGTCTTCAACGCCAACACCAGCGCCGAGATCGATGTCGCCTTCGAAACGATGGGTCGCGAGCGACCCGATGCCGTGCTTATCGGGGTCAGCGCGTTTTTGAACGGCCGGCGTGTCCAACTAGCCCATCTGGCGACGTTTCACCGACTTCCCGCGATTTATGCGCTGCGCGACTACGCCGAAGTTGGGGGCCTGATGAGCTACGGATCCAACTTCGTGGATGGGTTTCGTCAGCTTGGCGTTTATACCGGCCGCGTCCTCAAGGGCGCAAAGCCCGCGGATTTGCCGGTCATACAGGCATCCAAGTTTGAACTCGTCATCAACAACCAGACCGCCCGGATGCTTGGCCTCACTGTGCCACCGACGCTCATCGCCACCGCCGACGAGGTGATCGAGTAGCGGTGCAACTTGCTGCAATTGCTCACAGCCGCCTTTGTGCAGGGTTCCGGATGCCGGCCATGCGAGATGCCGCCACGGGCACCGGGGCCGGCGTCCGGAAGCCGCCAAAGAACGAACCCGCGGGATGGCGCTGCGCCCTTATGGGTATTTGATTGGATCGGAGGTTATTCGCAGGCGAGTGCAATGAGCTTGCACTTGATTAATTGTGTGGCTGACACGTAGCAACGCGAGTTGATGATTGAGAGGGAGGCTGGGGATTGCAGTCGAAGGGTCGCGTTGATTACTGACCGGCATGTTTTGCTGAGCGTTGGCGTGACCGGTCGACGACCAGCGAGAGAAAAGCGCGGTACTGCGTAATGGCAACGCTGCGATCGTGATCATGAGGTGTCGATCCTGATGGTGACTGGCGGCGAGGATCGGTAGCGCGGGCTTGAGCCGCGCTCGAAGGTCTCGATGATGAGCATGCGGCCGCCGCAACAGGGACATGTGTCTGCCTCAGCATTGCCAGGCGCGGTTTCGATCGTGGGTGCAGCTGTTGCCAGCAGTTCGCGAGCGCGCGCGATGTTCTCGGCGCGAGAGGTGTTGGTGAGCAACCCATAATGGCGGATGCGGTGGAAGCCCTTCGGCAGAATATGCATGAGGAAGCGGCGAATGAACTCGTGCGTTGCCAGCGTCATGGTCTTGTAGCGGCCTGGCCCTTTGATCCGGTAGTCCTTGTATTTGAAGGTGACGCCGCTCGTGTCGGCGGCAATCAATCGGCGGTTGGAGATGGCAACGCGGTGGGTATAGCGCGAGAGATAGGCGAGCACCGCTTGGGGTCCACCGAACGGAGGCTTTGTGTTGACGTACCACTTGCGCCTGCGTAGCGGCGCCAGGTAGCGCGTGAAGGCCTTGCGCTCGATGAGTGCGGCGTTGTTGCCGAAGAATTGCAGTTTACCAGCTGCGTGGGCAGCGAGGAGCTTCGCCAGCATCAGTCCCCGGAACAGCTTCGAGAGCACGCGCACGGGTAGGATGAAGCGCGGACGGCGGCAGGCAATCCAGCGCTGGCCATCAAGCGAGATGCCGCCGCCCGGCACGATCATGTGCACGTGCGGATGATGCGTCATGGCCGAGCCCCAGGTGTGGAGCACCGCGGTGATGCCGATGGTAGCGCCCATATGCTTGGGGTCGGCCGCGATCGTGAGCACGGCCTCGGATGAGGCCTTGAACAGCAGATCGTAGATCACTGCCTTGTTCTGATAGGCGATGTCGGAGATTGCGGCCGGCAGCGTGAACACTGCATGGAAGTACGGCACCGGTAGCAACTCAGCCTCGCGCGCGGCCAGCCACTCGCGTGCTGCGGCTCCCTGGCATTTGGGGCAATGCCGATTGCGGCAGCTGTTGTAGGCAATGGTCGTGTACGCGCAGTCCTCGCAGCGCATGACATGCCCACCGAGAGCGGCCGTGCGGCAGTTCTCGATGGCGCTCATCACCTTCAACTGGGCGAGGCTCACGTGACCGGCGTTGGCGGTACGCCACGCCGCACCGAAGTCGCGGAAGATGTCCGCGACTTCCAGAGCAGGACGGGTCATGACCGCTGGCGGTTATGCCGGCGGCTCGTTCTCGTTCCTGTTCTCGTTCCTGTTCGCTCGCAGCGGAGTGAGGCGATCCAATGGGCTCATGACCGCCCGGATCGTGTTGGTCGCCACATGCGCATAGAGTGTGGTCGTGTCGACCTTGGCATGCCCGAGCAAGACTTGGATCAGGTGGATGTCGGTTTTCTCCTCCAGCAAGTGCGTAGCGAAGCTGTGCCGCAGCGTGTGAGGCGTCACCCGCTTCTTGATCTCGGCCATCTCGGCGGCGGCGTGAACGACGCGGTTGAATTGGCGCGTCGTCAACGGCAGCAGCCGATCACGGCCCGGGAACAACCACACCGTTGGCCGCGCAATGCGATACCAATCGCGTAGGAGATCGAGCAGCACTGGCGAGAGCATCGCATAGCGATCCTTCTGCCCCTTGCCTTGTTCGATCCGCAGCAGCATTCGCTTGGAATCGATGTCGGACACCTTGAGTGATACGACCTCGGAAACCCGCAGTCCGGCGCCATAGGCGGCGCTCAGCGCAGCCTTGTATTTGGGTCCGGGTGCCGCCTCCAGCAGGCGTCCAATTTCGTCCAGACTCAAGACCACCGGTATTTTGCTCGGCTCGCGCACGAACGTAAGGTATCGAGCCATATGCGTTCGATCGAGCGTCACGGTGAAGAAGAAGCGCAACGCCGAAACCGACCCGTTCATGGTCGGCGGCCGCACGCCTGTTCGTCTCTGATGCAGCTGGAAGCGGCGAAGATCCTCAGCCGTTGCCGTATCCGGCGAGCGACCGAGGAAAGCTGTGAAAGTCTTGACGTGGCGGATATAGTCGTTGCGGGTCTTCTCGCCGAAATTGCGCACGGTCATGTCTTCGATCATGCGCTGGCGCAGTGGACTGATGGGCTTCTCGCTCATCGCGGTGCTCCTGTCTTGAGGTGGAGGTTACTGACCCCTCGATCCTCAAGACGGGACACCGTCCTGTCATCGCATTCGGCTTAGCTGTTCACATGCATCCACTGCCGCTTGCTCAGTCTTCGCGCGCAGCGCGCTCCCGCGTAAGCGGGTTCGTTCTTTGGCACAACTCGGACCTCATGAGATGTCCGCTATCCTATCGCTGCTGAAATCATAAGCGGACATTAGCCTGCTCGTTGCCCAATCTGGTGATCCTGTTTGATTTCGGGATTGCACCATGAATATGGTCCTATGCCCCATTCGCCCAATTCCGCCGCCCCTTCAACTCTAATTTCAATTCCGCCGTTTGATTTCTGTTTTGCCTTTATAGAGTGCCCGCAGACACTCCCCCCATAGAGGCCCCAATAATCCTGCGCTCGATTTTGGCCGTAGCCTTAGCCGAGGGGAACATGACCCTATCTCCCTGTATTGGGACAAGGGAACTCGGCGCTCAATTTTGTTCTCACCGCTTGCGCCTTTTTGCTGTTCTCGCCAACACCAAAGCATATGAGGCATGCCACAAACATTGCCGAGATAAATATCCAAAAGTTTCCTGTGGCACCCGTAAGCAATCCTACGACCGCCACCACGATCACACCGGCGATGCCAAATATCCCAGCGTTCTTAATTTCAAGAGATGGCCTTTCGACGACGGCCCAGGCAATTATTTTTGCAACTAAAGCGGCGGAAACAATTAGAAAGACTGGAAGCAAAGCAAGCATGGCGAAACGCCCGAACACCGGGACCCTCCTGACTTTAAGCGCGCATTTATAAGAATTTGCGCTGACATAAGTATGGGTCTTAAAATTTTTATGTAATTTGTGCAGACCTTTGGCAGGCAGGCAAACGATGCGATTTTGGCCCCCGAGGCCTCTCGCTGGAACAAAGCCGATAAAAGTAGGAGGTCGGCTAGCTGTGCAGCGGTGCTGGTCTGACAAACATCAAACAAATAAAACGAACAAACAAAACGGTTTTGTTAGAAGCAAAGCTGTGATAGAATAAGCGAGCCGGACAAGTGAACGCAGGCCACTTATCCGGCTCTAACCCAAGCCAATGGAGGTACCCAAATGGCCAGGGCTATCTCAAGCTTACATCATTCCGAGTTGATCGCTGAAGCCAGTGGCGGGCAACTATCCACTGTTCGTATCCCTACGAAATTACGAACACTGGCCCATAGCGAAACCACGATAATGCAGGAGATAACAGCCTTGATTGGATCAGCCCCAATGCCAGTAAACCGAACACTGCGCCGATTACCCAACGGCCGAGTACAGGCCGCGAGAGTATCTAACGAAAGCTGAAGTTGAGCGGGTGATTGAAGCTACGAAGAAACGGGGGAGGAGCGGAGCTAGGGATGCTTGCGCGATCTTACTCGCGTATAGGCATGGGCTAAGGGCGGCAGAGTTATGCTCGTTGAAATGGGCGCAGATTGATCTCAAGCATGGGCGGATGCATGTGAACTGAGCCAAGGGCAGTTCTTCGCTCTGGTCGAGGCTTTGCCAGAGGGCACGGAGTTCGGTTTTCGACAATATCCGCTCCCTCGGGCCTGTTTCAGTTGCCTTGGCTGTGAGCGTAACTGGATGCCGGTGTGCCAGTTGGGGAGTCTGGGGAGAGGTCGCCGGCACACCGGACTCGCCCTGCCCCGGTCGGGGGAACGGGAAGGGAAGTGAGGTACATGCCTGATTCTCCATTTTGAGTCACCCAAAGAAAACCACTGGGAAGGCATTATGACCAGCGATGGATCGTGAGTAGGGGACGGTAATTTGCTTTGCGCTTCACGACGACGATGCTGATGCCTCCGACATCAAGTGATCGCGCTGACGAAGAAACCGATCAAAGCGCGGTGACGGGTTTGTGCCTCAACATCATGCCACCCGCAAGCCGCCGTGAGGTAATGTCTGTTCATTGAGTTCGAAGCGGTCTAAGCGTTGCGGGTTGTAGCGATGCTAGACCACCGATGTGCTCAGCAGGGAACAGGGCCGGCCGCCATTGCGCATTCCCTGCGTGCCATGCGGCCTGCTCGCAACACGCCGCGTCTTCACCACCAGCGCTGTGGCCGCTGATAATAGTTCCGATTGTTCTGCCGCGGATCGTAGTACTGGCCGCCGCGGCCGGGCGTATTGTTGAAACCCCAGCCAGCCCAGCCGAAGCCGACGTCACGGCGCGCGACGCGGAGATCGGGCGAGCGCGGGCGGTTGATGATGCCGCCCTGCGGCTGGTCGTTCAGCGCAATGACGAACTCCGTGCGATAGTTGGTCTCGCGGTGCAGAGGCTCGTCCGAAATGATGAGCGAGGACCGCGGCAATGCGGTTGGCGCGATGCGATCGAGCACATCCTGCGGGACGGTGATGCGGTCAAGCGCGGCCTTGGCGACGTCCCCGCTGTCGATCGTGACCGCGGTCCAGCGCAGGCCCCCGTCGGTGCGCGCCACGGCCGTAAACACATGCGTGCCGATCGGCTTGTCGGGATTGCGGATCGTGACCGGAACCTCAATGGTCGCATCGAACACCTCGCCCCCGTCCGGCAGCCGAGTATGCGTGTTGCGCCGCACGTAAAGCTTCTGCGTCGCGCGGCTGATGAAGACCGAGACCGGCTCGAGCGCCAGCTTTGCCTCGCTTGCCGCCTTGGCGGCGTCGGCCTTCTTGGTCTCGGCCGCCTTGGCGGCGTCCTGGGCCGCCGCGGCAGCGTCGAGCTTGGACTTCGCGTTGGCCTTGGCGGCGTCGAGCTGCGTCTGCAGTTCCCCGACTTTCGCAGCGGCCTTCTGCTTCTGGTCCTCTGCTCGTGCCTTGGCCTGGTCGGTCTTGGCGGCGGCGAGCGCCTTCTCTGCGACCGCGAGCGCGGCATCGGCGCCAGTCTTGGCCAATTCAAGCTTGCGCAGCGCCGCCGTGAGCGGGGCCGCCTCCTTCACCGCAAGGGCGGCAGCGTTCTTCGTCTGTTGAGCTAGCTTGCTGGCCTCGTCCGCCTCGCGGGCGAGCGTTTCAGCGCGCGCCGGCGCGGCCGCGATGGCCGCAGATTTCGGGACGAACAGCGCCGGATGGGAAAACTCGACCGGCTCCGCGTCACTCGGCGAGATGATCACACGCGTGCCGATGCGGACTTTGTCGAACAGCTTCTCCGCAAAGCCAAAAGGCATCCGCACGCAGCCGTGCGAGGCCGCATATCCGGGCAACGGCCCGCCGTGCAGCGCGACGCCGTTCCAGGTGATGCGCAGCATGTGCGGCATCCAGGCATCGTCATAGAGGCTCGAGCGATGGTCCTTGTCCTTCTCCACGACGCTGAAGACGCCGGCTGGCGTCTCGCGTCCCGCAGTTCCGCTCGACACCGGCGCGCGCAGGACCCAGCCGTTGGCGTCGTAGATGGTCACCTTCTGGCTCTGGATCGATACGATCGCCATGATCGGCTCGCCCGCGTGGCGCGGGGCCGCCCCCTCGGCGGTATGCTCGGGAGGGGCCTGGCGGGGCGCGGCGTCGGCGGGCGGAGCCGCAGTCAGCGCCGTCAGGGCGGCCGTGGCCGCGAGCGTCACAATCGCGGGAGGTGCCCAACGCCGGACTACCTCGGTGGATTGGGCCGTCGTGCATCGATTTGTCATGCCATGACCCGGTTGTCAGGGAGGAATCGCGTCGAAACAAACACTGAGGACGGGTGGATGGTCCCCATGATTACCCCGTTGCCACCGCTTATCGGCCGTCGGTGATGTCGCCCGACAAATTTGTCGCGCTGGCCGATCAGTAGGTTCAAGGCGAGTGATCGAGTGACCCCTGGCGTGCGCATTGCTGCATCTGCTCAGGGCCGGTCTGTGTCACTTGGCCGGCGAAAGGAGATGTCCGCATTCATGGAGAGTGTCAGTGCCTGAGCGGACGTACTACCCGCGTGTTCAGCGAGGTCGACTGGAGCCGGGTTCGGGCTCTCTCGATGCCTAGCCACTGACCGACCCGTAGTGGGGTGCATGCCTCTATCGAATGTCGAGTTTGGTCAGTACGATCCAGCGATCTGAGCACTGCGCGTTACCTTGAAAGTGACCCGCCTAATGACTGGTAGGGCCCAACAAATCGCTATTTGTCACCTGCTGCTCCGGGGTAACCGCTGGATACCCGTGAGCGTGAACAAAAAACTCGGACCGAATGACCGATGTTCACCAAGCGGCCAAGTCATCTCCGCATGTCTCTGTGCAGTTGTTGAAGGGAATACGATAGTCGGATGGATGGAAAACTCAGCGTTTACAGTCCAAGAGGTCCAACGTGACGGCACCCTAGCTCCGGTCGATCTCGCTACCACACGTCGCGCATTCGATGCCAAGTTCTTCGACAAGGAAGCAGCCGAAGCAGGAGTAGTGGGCATCAGCTCGTTAATCGCCCAGCGTCGCGTTCAGGAACACAATACCGGCAAGCTTCCTGAAGAGTTGCGCGAAGCCGCGTTCGAGCGTGCCACCGTACAAATCCTTGATAAGCTTCAGGATCATTCCATTGTCGGAGTTTTGCTTGTCAAGCAGTAATGCCAAATTTGTTGGGCAGAGCGAGTCTGCTCTGCCCTGGCAATTCACACATCAACTTGCTCGGCTATGGCAAGCGCGTCGTCTACCTCTGCCGAGATACCGAACCGTGCTTTCTATCTTCGTGTGGCCGAGCAAAAGCTGGACCGCGCGCAGATTGCCAGTGCGACGATAGATCAAGGTTGCTTTGGTGCGTCGAAGTGAATGCGTGCCGAAACGATTTGCATCGAGTCCGATACTCGCGATCCATTCCGACACAAGCCGTGCATAGTGCCGCGTCGTAATACATCGATCGGGTTTCCGACGACTTGGGAGTAGAAATTCACCCGATCTCCTATCGGCAGCCTTCATATACTCGTCGATCGCTTGCCGGGTCTGCTCTGTCAATTCGAACCTGACCGGCTGTCCAGTCTTCTTCTGACGCACCGTTGCCCGTTCGACTGAGTGCCCATTTGGAGCAACATCGTCGACCTTGAGGGCGACGACGTCACAACCGCGCAGCTTGCTGTCGATGGCTAGGTTGAACATCGCCAACTCGCGAATGCGGCCTTCAACTTGCAGTTCGTGCGGATTGCCCAAACATGCTTAGGGCGAAGCGGCGGCTTGGCGCCGATCAGCTTGCCCTTATTCCAAGCCAGGCGTTGAAGCGGGGTTATCGAAAGGTCTTCGGGGTCCTGCATGGTCATTTCTCCACCGTTGCTGAGGATGACCATGGTGCTCCGGAGGTCGGAAGGTATGGAAGGTACGTCAGCTTTCGGGGCGATCCGGCGGTAAAGTCCCTGCCCGGGCGAGGAGCCTATGCGAACAATTGACCCCAATGTATGGTCCGGCCGCGCGTTGCAAGAGGATTTCGTCAATCTGGCGGATGTGCGGTCTTGCATCAATGTATCCGGCTTCTGATTGGAGCATGTTGTGCTCCGATCCATCATGGATATCAGCGCGCATGCGGTCTTTTTAGCGGACCGGCCTCAATAGTGGGCCATTGGGGTCACCAGGGTTCGCATACGCCGGAAAGACCGATCCTCCATCTCGTCTCATCCTCTCGCAGACCTCGGCAGGTAAAAGTTTGGTGTCACCTCATTGCGTGCTCCCTATGTGATCCAGTTCCTTTGTTCGTGCCTTAAGCTCGTTCCTTCGTCCCGGCCCGCGCTTGTGACGGGGGCGCCGCGCGCAAGGGCCGTCAAGGCTGGCCGTCGCGGTTGGCTTGCCTCTTGCTCGAGCGTTGCCAGGCCACGCCTTGACGGGTCCGAGCACGGCGCGACACTCAAGCAGCTCGGGGCGACATCTTGTTTGTCCTGATGCACTCGAATTTGCGCTCCTGTGAGGACGAGCGTTGCGAGGCAAGCATGTTGAGCGGATCCCAGCCAATGCGGTTTGGCCCAACCCTGACTAACACGACCCAGGCCGCCTGCACGAAGAGCGCGCGCAGATAGCGATTGCCGCGCCTGGTTATCTTGCCCAGGATCGTGCGGTCTCCCGTTGATATCTGCTTGGGCACCAGTCCGAGCCAGGCGCCGAAGTCGCGCCCCTTCGCGAACGCCGCACCATTGCCGATCGCGGCGACCATTGCACTGGAAATGATCGGTCCAATGCCGGGCACCGTCATCAGCCGCTCGCATCCCGGATCCGCACAGGCCAGCGCTGCGATCTCACTGGACAGACCTTCGATGCGCTCATCCAGCCGGTGCCAATCGTCAGCCAGTCCCTCGATGATGTGCAGCATGCGTGGCGATATGACGTCGGTGCGTGTGGCAAGGATTGTAGGCAATTCGGCGCGTAGGAAGCGTAGCCCCTGGCGCACCGCAACGCCGCGCTCCAACAGGAAGGCGCGAATCTGATTGATAATGCCGGTGCGTTGACCGACCAACCGCTCACGCACCCGGTGCAGCGCCTGCAAGTCGAGCTGATTGGCGGTCTTCGTGGCGACGAACCTCATCGTCGGACGCTGCACCGCCTCGGCGGTCGCTTCCGCATCGCGGAAGTCGTTCTTCTGTCCCTTGCTGTAGGGACGCACGTATTTCGCCGGCATCAGCCGAGCATCGTGGCCAAGCGCTTGCAGTTTGCGACTGAGATGATGCGCGCCGACGCAGGCTTCCAGGCCGATCAAGCAAGGTGGCATGTTGGCAAACCGCGCTTCCACCTGGCCGCGTGACCATTTCTGCCGCAGCGCGATGGCACCACGCTTATCGAGGCCAACGACGTGGAAAGAGTTCTTGCCGATATCGATGCCAACGACGGCGATTGCGGTGTTGAGTTTCGAAGACATAGCGTGCTCCTTGTCTTTGGTGCCCCCTCGCCAGCTTCGCTTGCGGGCGGGGCAGGAGCACGGCCGGACCATTCCATTAGCGGACATAGCCGCACCGAAATCCCGCATCGCAGCAAGCCCCTGACTCGATCCTCACCAATCCGCTATCCTGCTTCTAGTGAGGGGATGCAGATGCAATTCGATCGATTGAAGCGGCGCGAGTTCATCACGCTGGTTGGCGGCGCGGCGGCGTGGCCGCTTGCGGCGCGCGCGCAGCAGTCGCCGATGCCGGTGATCGGACTCATGGGTTCGGGTTCGGCTGCGGCACAGAGCCATTTGACCGGCGCTTTTCTGAAGCGCTTGCGTGAGCTGGGCTGGACGGAGGGCCGCGACCTAAGGATAGAGTATCGCTGGGGCGAGGGACGCACCGAGCGCTTTGCCGAGATCGCGGCGGAGTTTGTCCGGCTCAAGGTCGATCTGATACTCACACACAATACGCCGCCGACGCTTGCGGCGAAGCAGGCGACATCGGTTATTCCAATCGTGTTCGCGACGGCAGGCGACCCCGTTGGCACCGGTATTGTGGCAAGTCTGGCGCGACCGGGCGGCAATATCACCGGCCTGTCGGGTCAGGCAGCCGATACAGCGGGCAAGCGCGTCGAACTTTTGCGTGAGCTTATCCCCAATTTGCGGCGATTTGCTATCTTGGCAGATATTGACAGCCCACTCACTGCTCGCGACATAGATGAAACCCGGGGAGCAGCACGTACTCTCGCGCTCGAAACCGACGCGTTCGAAATCCGGCGACGGGAAGATATTGCTGTCGCTTTCAAAGCGCTCCAGGGACGCGCACAAGCGTTGTACGTCTCGACCGGCCCGCTCGTTTTCTTGAACCGGATGCGCATCAATGCCTTTGCGCTCGCGGCGCGACTACCAACGATGCACGGTGTACGGGAGCCGGTCGAAGCAGGCGGTCTCATTTGCTACGGACCGAACTGGCCACTCATGTGGAGGCACGCCGCTGATGTGGTGGATAAGGTTCTGCGTGGCGCGAAACCGGCCGACATTCCGGTCGAGCAGCCGACCAAATTCGATCTTGTCGTAAACCTCACCACGGCCGAAGCGCTCGGCCTCACTGTGCCTCCCTCGCTACTCGCCCGAGCCGATGAGGTGATCGAGTAAAGGGTTCTTGCTGCATCTGCTCACGTCAGCAATTGGCACTTTCCTGCCAACAACTACGATGCACCAACCAGTTGAATTTGCGTCCGCTTACTGGGGCAGTGCTGTCATAGCTTCTCGGGCGGCTATGAGCGGTGCCGTCTCTTGATGACCCACAACGGTGGTCCGATCCGATCAGCGTTCTGGGGAACGACCAGAATATCCGAGAACAGGATTGCTGCATCGAATTGGAAGCGGCGTACCGGTTGAAGCGTTACTTCCGCTACCAACCGCGGAGTTAAGCAAAGCTTGAGGAAGTCGCCTGCCTTCGCACGAACCGCACGGTATTCCGGCAGATAGCGTCCCGCGTGCCGCATCAGTCACACCGGCGGAGGCCTGCGGCAATTCCTACCAAGACATCAAGCAGCGGTTTATCAACGCATTGGCTCAGCGTATCGGGACGTGGAACGTCCGCGCGAGGGATGGGCTAGCCCGCTTTAATATTGAGCGCGCGGATCACTTTGGCCCATTTTTCGGTTTCGTCTGCAATGAATTTGCCGAAGTCGGCCGGTGATAGCGCAAACGGAGTGCCGCCGAAGTCGGCAATCCGCGCCTGCAACTTGGGGTCGGCAATGCCCGCATTGATCTCCGTGTTTAGCTTGTCGATGACCTCGGCAGGCGTGCCCTTTGGCGCACCCACGCCGTACCACGCGCTCACCTCGTAGCCTGGGACAAACTCGCCTATGGCCGGAAGGTCCGGAAGCGCCTCTGAGCGCATCGTGGTGGTGACTGCGAGTCCTCGCAGCTTGCCGGTTCTGATAAACTCGATCGCTGAGGGTAGCGAGGCGACCGATACCTCCACCTGTCCGCCAAGCAAGGCCGTAAGTGCAGGGCTGTTTCCGCTAAAAGGCACATGGACTAGGTTGACACCCGCCATCGTCTTGAACAGTTCTCCGGCGAGATGACTGATAGACCCGACTCCAGGCGAGGACATGTTGATCTTGCCTGGATTGGCCTTTGCATAAGCGATCAGCTCGGGAATCGTCTTGGCTGGGAACGATGGATTCACCAGCATGGCTTGGGGTTGCCGAGTGATGCTCGCAACCGGCGCGATATCGCGGATGAAATTGAAATTGAGCTTTGGGTAGAATGTGGTGTTGATTGCGTTTGTCACGCCGACCAAAAGGAGAGTATAGCCATCAGCGGGCGCATTCACGACGACCTGGGTGGCGATATTGGTGGCCGCGCCCGGCCGGTTCTCGATGACGAATGGCTGGTCAAGACGCTCCGACAGCCATTGCCCCATCAACCGCGCAACGATGTCGTATCCGCCGCCCGCGGCAAAGCCGACAATGATGCGCACCGGCCTCGTCGGATACGCTTGCGCCCGTGCGATCCGCGATACGGAAGGCAGCGCGGCAGCGCCGGCTGCCAGATGCAGAAAATGACGACGGCGAAGTTTCATGGCGTTCCTCGGATCGGCGTGTCGCAGCAGCGCTTCGCGGGCAGGTAGACGGCAGTCGGAAATTTCTTAGGATGCACTGCGATCATTTTGATGCGGCGCGAGTTCATCACGTCATTCGCAGCGCAACGCTGCGTGGGCGCTTGCGGTGTGGGTGCGACACTTGTGCAAACCATACCCCATTAGCATAGGTCGGGGCGGTTCATTAAAGAGAGAGACTGAATGCAGCTCATATATCGCTCGTTTATCACTTTTCTGCTTGCGCTCACCAGCGCGCCAGCTGTCGCCCAGTATCCCATCAAGCCGATCACCGTTATCGTGCCCTTCGCCGCTGGAGGGCCTACGGATGTAGTTACCCGCTTGATCGGTGACCATATGTCGCGGACGCTCGGCCAGACGCTTGTAGTTGAGAACGTCGGAGGTGCCGGTGGCACCATCGGAATGACCCGCGCCGCCCAGGCACAACCGGATGGTTACACCATCGCGGTCGGCAACATGGGAACCCAGTCCGCGGCGCCTGCGCTCTATCCCAATCTCAAGTATGACCCGGCAAAGAGCTTCGCACAGATTGGTATCGTCAACTATACGCCGCAAGCAATCGTAGCGAAGAAGGCGACAGCGGCGCAGAACCTCAAAGACTTCGTTCGCTATCTTGAGGACAACCAAACCAAGATGAACTACGGACATGCCGGCGTCGGCTCGATCTCACATGTGGCCGGGCTCCTGTTCAACGCGAAGTTCGGGATTAAAGCGAACTTCGTACCCTATCGTGGGACCGGCCCTGCCCTGCAGGACCTTGTCGCCGGACAGATCGATTATATGGTCGATCAGTCGCTCAATGTCATTCCGCAGATCAAGGCCGGCAGCATCAAGGTCTACGCCATTGCCGCGCCCGAGCGGTTGGCAAGTTTGCCGGACGCGCTAACTACCGGAGAAGCCGGTGTGGATTTCATCTTCAGTGCCTGGAATGCCATGGTCGCACCCCAGGGCATGTCCAAGGAAATCGTCGCGAAGCTTGTCGACGCGCTAAGCAAGGCGCTCGACGATCCAGCGGTACAGGCACGCTATGTGGAGCTTGGCAGTTCGGCGCCGAAGGCGGCCGACCGTGGCCCCGCTGGTCTGCAGAAGCTGGTCGAAAGCGAAGTCGCGCGCATTACGCCGGTCATCAAGGCAGCGGGAGTGACGGCGGATTGACAATGACCGCCACTATTCGGGTCTCGATCTGGTACTGGATTGGACTCAGGCCTGGGCGGACCCGACTAGTAGCCTCTCCGAAGAAAGCTACACCAATTCCCTGACCGCGTGGAGGGATGCCAATGTCTCCTCCTGTGTAGGTTTTCGAACGCCGGGATGACGAGCCTCTCCATGCGCTCATGCGGCCGGCGTTCGAAAAGCGCCAAGGCACGAAATCGCGGCGGGAGATAGTGCGGCAGCGGTGCCGCGGGCTCTTCTATGGGGATTTGTCCACGGCGCGTGAGTTGAAGGCGGGGTGACTTACGAGGGCTATCGGGCTCGAACGGCAGCACAACTTAAACGATCTGGCCCGAATATTGCTAAACGGGGATTTGATGCTTTGTCGCACCTTGTGATCTCAATGAGTTAGATGTGGCAAAAAAAGCAAGCTCGACAACTTCTGCGCGATGAGCTTCACGAGAAGCTTTAGACGACAGCATAGAGCGAACTGATTCTCGAAGAACTGGAAAGTCTCGGGTTGCTGCGCAGCAGAGCCTATTCGGAAAAAGCCGATGACTATTCTTGATCCGGAGCCGAGGGCCATTCTTTCGGCTATCACCGAAATAGCCCTGATCGAAACCGGCAGTAGGTCAGCCCTCGAGCGATGGCAACAAATACAGCTTCGCAATCTTGTCAATCACGCCACCCAACGCTCGGCCTTCTGGCGAGCGCGGATTGGGGGCAGGAAAGCTTCCGATTTCGATCTTGCCGCGTTGCCTATACTTACGCGGCAGGATTTGCGCACACAGGTCCTCTCGGAAGGCCCGCTGCTGCGGCCCGCGGATGGGCTTTTGACCAAAGCGCATAGCACATCGGGGTCGACGGAAGTCCCGGTGCAGTTCTTTGCTTCCGATGTCAATGGCAATTACAATACCGTCAGGAGCCTTGCTCAATTTTTCCTGGAGGGACTTGATCTATCACTCAATCGGACTAAATTTGTATATAATAATGGTATCGCTAAAGATGATATTTACGTACAACAAAATGAAACCTGGATCGGCTCGTTGTCGACTGTCTTTAAATCAGGCAAAAACAAAGACATCCATTATTTCCAGTTGGCCAAGTAGGTTCCCGAGAAGATCATTTTAGAGCTGAAAAAAGATGACGTGGGATATTTGGTAACCACTCCGTCAACCATCGACGCAACTTTCAAGTCCTTTGACCTCCATTTTCTAAAGGCAGCAAAAACTGCAATGTGGATATC
This sequence comes from uncultured Alphaproteobacteria bacterium, assembly GCA_963817135.1. GTDB lineage: Bacteria > Pseudomonadota > Alphaproteobacteria > Rhizobiales > Xanthobacteraceae > VAZQ01. The sequence continues at coordinate 59,159 of CAWFNG010000017.1, forward strand.
GAACGGTGAAAAGGCTGAGCCAAATGTTATTGAGGCGTTTGCCAATCTGGCCATCTCTGTTCGGGCGAACTATTCATCGGAAGAGGTGGGTATGATTGGGGCCGAGTGCAGTAAGTTTCCCGGTTACTATCATGTTGCCACCAGCAATGTCATAGTCGAGGTTATCGATCGGAGAACTGAAATCGATGGGATGAGATTTGGGAAGGTTCTCGTCACCAATCTGCATTCGTATGCAACGCCTTTCATCCGTTACGACTTGGGTGACCTTGCCTGTCTTCGCGGGAAATGTCCGTGCGGCCACAACGGGCCTGCAATTCATAATCTGCTCGGTCGGGCGAGCCGCATTGTCAAGCACCGTGACGGTCGATTGTCCCCTTTTCGGGTCCAAGTGAAGGATCTGATGCCGCTTGCCAATTTCACGGAATGTCGCATTAGGCAGACAACATTCGAGACGATCATTATTGAATTAGGCGGCCGTTCTGAATTAAGGGCGGACGAGGTCAGTGCTATTACTACTTTGGTGCAGGAGCGAACGGAACCGGAATTCAACATCGAGGTGAAAGCCTGCGAGGAAATCGATTGGGGGCAGAGCCGGAAAAGGCCTGGTTTCCGTTGCGAGATTTAATGCGATTGATGTCTGGTTAGGTGATCGGTTAGGTGGCGGCTAATGACTGCTCCTGGGGTGAAGCAGAAGCGCTTCATATGGCGCAGGTCCAAATACAAGCTCCAACCGAGACGAGGAGATAAACTCATGCGACTCCCTCTCACAGCACTTACATCCATTCTCGTCTCGCTTGGGCTGACCGGCCCGGTGCCGGCACAAACCTCCAAGCCGATCGAGGTGATCGTCTTCCCTGGCGGTTTCAACTGGCCAATCTGGGTCGCACAGGAGAAAGGCTTCTTCGAGCGCAACAATGTAGCGGCGAAGATCACGCCAACGCCGAACTCGGTGTTCCAGCTCACGAATCTGATCGACGGCAAGTTCGACATCGCGATGACCGCGATCGACAACCTCATCGCTTACATGGAAGGTCAGGGCGAGGTGCCCATGGCGCAGACCCCCGACCTCGTGGCGGTGATGGGTTCCGACAATGGCTTCCTGCGGCTCATCAGCGTGCCGGAGGCGAAGAACTATGCCGACCTCAAAGGCAAGGAGGTATCAGTCGACGCACGCACGACCGGCTATGCCTTTGTCCTTGAAAAGCTCCTCGAGAAAGGTGGGCTCAAGCGTGACGATGTTACCTACGTGAAAGCGGGCGGCGTGCTACAGCGGTTCGAGGCATTGCTCGCGAAGAAGCATGCTGCAACGATGCTCATCTCACCATTCGAGGTGGCCGCAGAGGCCCGCGGCTTCAACCGGCTCGCCAATGCGGCTGAGGTGCTCGGGCACTATCAGGGCCTCGTTGCCGGTGTGCGCCGGCAATGGGCGAAAGAGAACGAGTCGCAAGTCGTCGGTTTCATCCGTGGCTTTCGCGCCGGTGTCGACTGGCTTTACGATCCCACCAATAAGACCGAGGCGATCGCGATCCTGCGCAAGAACCTGCCCAACATGGCCGAGGACCTTGCGAATAAGTCCTATGGCATCCTGATGGATCCGAAGGACGGCTTCACGCGCGACGCTTCGATCGACGTCGAAGGCGTGCGCACAGTGCTCGCTTTGCGCAGCGAATACGGCGAGCCGCAGAAGGAGCTTAACGCCCCGATGAAATACACCGACCTCAGCTATTACGAGAAGGCGAAAGTAGCCCGTTGAGTTTACTCTCCCTACTGCCTGACACATCATATCCTGTTCGAGTCACGGCAGTCTGGGCCGCGCGGACGCGTCCTGCGCATGCCACTGCCTAGAAGCAACTTGGCTCATGTCGTTGGCACTCAAGCGACTGTTTGATGGCAGCTCATTGCGGTCAACAGTGCGAGTATTCCTGGCACACGTGATGTCGTGTTAGATGGAATGCGCGATAAAGAGAAGTGATGAGAAATGCCGAAGCGAACGAATGTGCTTTTTGAAAAGCTTGACGCTCTTGTCTTCTTGAAGTTTCTGGACAAGGAAATGAACGAGGTAGCTCAGGAATTTGTTGCAGGGCGCATTGATAAGGATTGCGAGCAATGCAAACAGCAGCCTCGCCCAGATCATTCCTGCGATATTCGAAAAATAGAGTGTGTTGCTTGGTCAGACATCATGCCAGCTTGACCCACAGAGGGTCGGTACCACGACAGCCTGTAGGCACTATCGTACTCGTCAGCCCAGCGAGCCACCTCTATTGCAAGGGTGCTGGTGGAACGAGCGAGGAATGATGATGAATGATGAGCCAATCGTCTCCGCGCCTGGCAATGATGAACGTGAAACGCGCCAGTCTCAGGACGCGTATTCCTTCTTTCACAAAATCAAATCGGTAAAAGCCTACGGCGGTTACAGCTACGTCGGAAAGCTCAATTAAGTGTCGGTCCGTGATTGTTACTTGCGTACCGGATTCTGGGGCAGCTTTTAAATACTCGCGAATCATCTCTCTTCCTGCATTCAGCTTAGGACTGGATATGCCAAGGAAGAGGGCGTCGGTCGCATAGAGCTGTACAATCCCATCAACATTGTTCGCGTTGAAAGCCGCGGTCCAGCGGTCAAGAACGCCACTTGCGTTCGATAAGGGACTAGCAACACATTCGGCAGGCGTGATATTCGTTGCCTTGGCCATCCGGGCAAAGCAGTCATTGGAGTACGTTACTCGATTTCCGTTTTGATCCGTTCCGCACACCGGCTGGTAGACTTCGATACAGACTTCTGGCGCAGCGGCTTGGACCTTCCAAATGGAACGGTGCACCGCATTTTGACCAGTAGCAGAGAGTGTGTTGCCGGCGAATGCATTGTGATTGTCTCCGCCAATCGCAAAGAAAAGCACAGGCAGCGCTAGGCCAATTTTTCGAAGGCGATTAATCCACCGCATTTCTAGCAAGTTTCCCTATCAGTTCTGCGAGCCATCCGATCCGCGTCGCGCATCCTGTCGCACTAAAATGTCTCGATTGTGATAAGGTGCCACTTATGTTCATTGATGCCAAGCCTGAGTCGCGTGAGAGAGGTCCAACTCAACGTGATCGTTAAATCTTTGGCCGGCCAGAGTGAAATGATAAAGAAAACAAGATGGAACGCGCATAACTGAGCGACGGTGCGAAGGAGGCATTACGCAGGGCCAAGATCAGCGTCAGTGCGGGAAGCGTGAAGGTGCGGGCCGACCGAAAGGCCGTAGGAACGCAATCAAGACCACTGACGCACATACTGGCGTGCTGGCACGGAAGTGGACCTCGCGTCTTGTGCGCGATGCCTGTCTCTTGGCGTTCGGCACCACCGATCCGACGCAGCCATCCAACAAGAAGCTGATGACCAAGGATGAATGGCTGCGATTCAACATCATGCGCTTCCTGATGGAGCGTGCTTGGGGCAGAGAACCATTGGAAGTGCATATCGAGGTTACGCGCAATGTTAACGTCAAGTACACCCGAGAAGAACTCGCTAAGCTATCTTTGGAGCAAATATCGGCTCTCTGGCGAGAACAGGTTCGACCATCAACAAGACTTATTGAGCAACAGCGAACTGCAAGCGGTCGAACTCGATCGGGCGAGCAGCATGGGCGGCACGTCGAGGCCGAGCGCCTCGGCGGTCTTGACGTTGATGACCAGATGAAATTTGGTCGGCTGCTCGCCGGGGGGAGTCCGCGGGACTCGTGCCTTTGAATTGGTGCGACTCTTTTCGGGGACTGCGACTTTTGCCACAGACGGCTGGCGTAAGAAATAGACAGCGCTCATCATTCACCTATGGGAGGAAGCCCATGAAACGAAACGACGCGCTCGTCGAGGCAGAGTTTGCCGCAAGCAATCCGGCCAACTGGGCATCGGAGGGCTGAACGCTTTTTCGTCTCATCCGCGCCGCTTCATGCCTTCGCGTGCGCGGCCGTGCGCGTTTGACGCATCAACACAGCCGACAAGCCGAGGACGGCGAGGCAGCCGGCCGGGACCAGCATGGCGCCGATTGCGCTGCCGGTCGTCTGCGCCACCCACGGCATGCCGTTCTGCGCGACGAAGCCACCCACATTTCCGAGCGTGCTGATCGCGCCAATTGCGGTTGCCGCCTTCGCCCCCGAGAACCGACGCGAAGGGAGCGCCCAGAAGCAAGGCAGCAACAACGACACGCACGGCGTTCCGATCGCCATCGCCACGAAACGCATCCAGTTCTCGGCGACCAGCGTGCTGGTGACGAATGCGGCGACGCCAATCAGCGCCAGGATTCCCATGGCCGCGAGCACGTCGGGCTCATGCTTGAGCCTTCTCGGAATGATCATCAGTGCGATGGCTGCCACTGCCCACGGAACGGACGATAGCAGCCCGTTCTGGGTTCCCGTCACGCCGAAGCCTTTCACCACTGTGGGAAGCCAATAGATCACGCCGTAGAGCGCACAGAGGATCAGCGCGTACATCAGCGAGAAGAACAGGACGCGCGGATCCCAGATCACCGATACGATGCTGCCGTGGGGACGCGCCTCAATTTGCCCGCGCTGGACGGCGGCGCTCAGCCAGGTCTTCTCCTCGGCTGAGAGAAAGCGCGCGTCGCTCGGTGTGCTCGGCAGGAACAGCAAGATCGCAACGCTCATAATGATTGCCGGCACGCCGGTGGCCATAAACACCCATTGCCAGCCGGCAAAGCCGAGCACGCCATTGAGATCGAGGAGGGGTCCGCCGACCAGCGCTCCCAGCATGTTGCCGAAAGCGCTGCCAAGCGTGAGAACACCTACCACGCCCACTCGATAGGTCGGCGGGAACCACAAGGTGATGAAATAGATGAGACCGGGATAGGCGCCGGCTTCGGCAATTCCGAGCAACAACCGCAGCACGTAGAACGACGTGGTCGAATAGGCGAATGCCAGCAGGATAGTAACGATGCCCCAGGAGAGCATGATGCGTGCAAGCCATCCCCGAGCTCCGAAGCGATGCACGGCAAGCGTGCTGGGGATCTCGAAGACGAGATAACCGATGAAGAACAGCGAGGCCCCGAAGCCGTATACGGCCTCGCTCATGTGCAGATCCTGCACCATCTGCAGCTTGGCGAAGCCGACATTCGAGCGATCGATGATCGCGATCAGATAGATGAGCGTGACGAGCGGCATCAGCCGCAGGGTCACGCGCCGCATCAGCTGTTGCTCGTCGATGGGCGCTGCGGCTTTTCTCACCAATTCTGCGTGCGCCATCGGACCCCTCTTTTCCTTATAGGCCATCCTGCCCCGCTAGGCTTTCCGGCGGAACGAAATCCTTCCAGCGACCCGGAGCTTCGAGCTGGTCCGCATAGCTTTGCAGCGCATCGGCACTCTTGCCCACGAGCGCGGCAAAGTGCATGCCGCGCGCAGCGAGGAATTGCTCCAGCTCGCGAATGAGGCGCGTGATGGCGCCAAACCCCTCCTGCATCACGACCGACATCACTTCGACCGCGCACGCGCCGGCGAGTGCCATACGCGCGACATCGGTGCCCGTACGCACACCATTGGTGCCGAGCAGCGGAAAGGCAGGACCGACGGCGCGGCGGCTCAGGGCCAGGAAGCGGCACACGATCGGCAATGCCCAAGGGCCGCCATAGGCGGCCGAGGTGCCGAGGACTGGCGTGAAGCTGTCGAGATCGGGGACGAGACCCATGAAGCGGCCCATCATGATCACGGCATCGGCGCCGCTGTCCGCCGCCGCCAACGCTAATGCCGGTAGGTTTGTGGAGAGACCAGTCAGTTTGACCCAAAGCTGCATACCCTCGGTCGCCGCCCGCACGCGGCGGACGAGCGAGCGCAAGCTCTCCGGGTCCGTTTCCAGCGTGATCGCTCCCGGGCTTGCCTCGGACGCGTGCGGAGCTCCGACATTGAGCTCGAAAAGCCGCAATCCGGCCGCGCGCGCGAAAGAGGCAATCTGCTCGGCGCCCTCGTGGCTGCCGAGTACGATGCTGGCGGCAACGAAACGGGCGTCCCGCTGCGCTTCGCGGTCGATCGCCGCAATGGCTCCGAACCACTCCCTGACCTCGCGCTGCGCGAGGCCGGAGCGGCAGAACAGCGAAACACCGCCCCGGTTCCATGCGACCCGCGCGCCCGCCGCGTCGATCTGGGCATAATCGGCGCGATCGAGTTGGCCCGCAGCAGCCGCGACCTCGTTGACCGATTTTGCGATCACGCCCGCGGCGCCGGCGCGCAGTGCCGCGCGAATTCCGGCCTCCGTCATCACCGGCTCGCCCGACCCGCAGATCACGGGATTGCGCAGCCGAAGCCCCGCGACGGTGATGGCGAGGGGATTCGTATTCGCCGCCTGCATCGCCGGTCCTCTTTGCGCGCGCATGGCACGATCCACTCGGCTGGGACCGTCACGCACTTGCATCCTACTCTACATTTAAAGCCCGGTCAGTGGGTATGCGAGCCAGCTTACGCGTCAAGGAACGGGGTAACCCAACGCGCTGGCAAATGAGCGGTTGTGACACACAGCGGGCCAGAGCATAGGCGACGGTTTGTCCGCAGCTGGCGAAAGCTGACATGCGGTCGGTCAGAGAGGACGCCGCTTTTGACCCATCGCCGACACGCGCGGGCCAGGATTGCTGCTGCGCAAAATGAGCACCGGCCCCTATTCCTCTGGTTGCAAATTCCTGATTTGATCAACGGGGGATCAGTCGTTTTGCGGACGGCAACAAGGTGCCCTCCGGTCGCGGCTGGAAAACGTCTTCATCACAACGGAGAACTGCAATGATTTGTCGTACCACGCTCGCATTGGGCGCAATGGCGCTTGTGTCTTTGGCGTCATCAGCCGCCATGGCGCAGAACGCGCCAACCTCGTACGAGGGGGACCCGGATGTCTATAAGGTCATTTTCGAAGACCAGAACTTTCGTGTGATCGACTCGCTTCGGAAGAAAGGCGTTCACGACAAGCTTCACTCGCATCCAGTTCCGTCGATCGTTTATCACCTTACCGACTGCACAAGCCTGCTCTATGGGCCAGACGGAAAGCCTACGCCCTCGCCAACCAATGGCAAAGCCGGTACCGCATTTGCGGTGCCCATCATCCCCGCACACTCCGCTGAGAACATCGGTCCCGAGGACTGTCACCAGATTTTCGTCGAGCGGAAATAGACACCTGCGCAATACAAGGCGCGGCATGGGGTAACGGAGGGGGTCCATTGCCCCATTTTTCTGTCAAGCTCACCAAAGTGTACGCAACGATCAACGGCGATTATCGGTCCCTAGCCGACGGGGCAGCGCGCATGCGACTCTCGACGTTCTGCTTGATGCGGTGTTGTGCTGGCGATTGCTGCCGAGCGGAGGATTGCTGATTTTCGACGATTATTGGTATCGCCGGCTCGACCTCGGTGCAGGCTATCGTCCGAAGTTTGCCGTCGACGCATTCGTCGGCGCGATGTCACATGGTGCTTCCGCTATAGCTTGCTCACATGTAGTGCGCCACCACAAATCGCTTGGGCAATGTCATAGGAAGGTCCGTTTGCAATGCGATCAAAGTACGACAGAAATGCTGGCGATTCGTGAGACCAGCGAGACAAAAACATTTTTGAGAATGCATCCGGATCATAGGCCAGTGCTATTGCATCAATGTGAGTTCCCTTGTGAAGAGCGCCGTATAGAGGTCGATGAGGCGAGGGCCGGGCTGAGATACGCGACACGAGGCCGTACTTTGTTTGGGAAAAATTTGGCATACCCGCAGACCCATTATTGATCACGGTCAGCTGTCCAGAAGGCAGAATATACTGACGTAATGCCGCTACACATGTGTGTGTCGAGGCGAAGACATCGATTTGTGATTGCTGGCGAATACCTTGCAGCCAAGGTATCGATCCTGCTGAATCGAGGGAATCAGCGGAAAAGCCCCAACCAGCTAGTGCTTCAGCATCGCCATGAACGATGCCAATTCGCGCACCAGCAACCTCCACTACGAGCTGCATCGGTAATTTCGACAGGCGGTCGCATGTTGCGGGATCACCCTGTGCCACTGATTTCAGCGCCGCAAGAATTTGATTGGAGCGGCTCACGGTGAGATCGTCGACCGTCAGTGGGTATGCGCAGCCGCAGCCAGCCCCGATATCCTGTGTTCTAGAAATTTCAGTTTCCACGTTGCCGCGGAGGACATAGTACCGCGAAAGGCGAGCTTGGACATCATCGAACCATTTGCGATCGGCGTCGAACCAGTGAAAGTCGCCATTGAATACAATTGTCACCGGCGCCTGCTCGGTTAAGACCAGCGCCTCAAGCTCATCGATGGCTGCTAGGTTACCGTATAGTCCCCCCACAACGTAAAGCACATCTGCGGTAAAATCAGGTCCACGCGCGAAGACTGTTGATCCATAGTAATAGTCAAGCGGGCACAGGCGCCCAGCTTCCGATTCGAGCGTGTCCCCGGCTGCAGCTTCCCTGTTCACGTTGGCGGCTCGCAAATTCGGACCCGACGCAATACGGCGGCAGGATTTAGGGTAAGCATAGTCCGTGTTCGATGCTAGCATTAGGCGACTGATCGATCCGCTCCTTGCGCGAGCCGGGCGTCTGCTCGCGGCAACCGGGATCAGCGCAGACGCCATCACCATCGGAGGATGTTTGCTAGGACTCATGGCGGCTCTCGCTGCCTCGTTCGGACGATTTTACGTCGCATTGGCCCTGCTGATCGCAAATCGGATCGCGGATGGTCTCGACGGTGCAATTGCGCGCGCAACACGGCAAACGGATCGAGGCGCTTTCTTTGATATCGTACTGGACTTTCTCGTTTATGCGACTGTGCCATTGGGGTTCGCCGCTTGAGCCCACGTGACGATTTCCTGCCGCATTTCTGCTCGCGAGCTCGGCGGCCGATGGGAGCGCTTTTCTCGCCAAATCCATTATGGCCGAGAGGCGCGGTCTCGTCAGGGCCAGAGTCGATCTACTCTGGCCGGTATCGCTGAGGGCGCGAAATCGCCTTCTGGTTGCCGGTTCTGCATTTTCCAAGCGAGTTTCCCATCTCGCGATAGCTTTCGCAACCAGCTGGATATCGTAGTCGGCCGTCCAGTCGCGCTGCAACTGCTGGCCGACGAGGTGATCGAATGAGGGTGCTGCTTGCTGCAATTGCTCACAGCCGCTTTTGGCACGAAGTGTGCGTGCCGCCATGTCCGCTATAGCGCCGCTATTGGAGCATGAGCGGAAGCAAACGGAAGTCATGTAACCGGCGCGATTGACGGTGGTAGAATCGTTTGATTTTGCTCAAGGCGTAGCCAATAAGGCTCAGCATTAGTACGGGCATGAAGGCCAAAGATTTTATTGTCGTTAAGCGCCCGGCACTGGCCAAGATCATTAGGCATCCAATGATGGGGTTTGCAAACTATGAGCGCCGCCTGGAATCGATGCAGTCTATGATGCAATCGATCCAGCAAGCCTATCTCGGGAGCCGTGAACGAGCCGTTATTGTGCTCGAAGGCTGGGACACCGCGGGCAAGGGCGGAATTGTTCGCAGGCTTGGCTGGGCATTGGACCCGCGAAGCTTCAAGGTATATCCGATTGCGGCGCCGTTGTCGCATGAACGCGGCCGACACTACTTGCAACGCTTTTGGGAAAAGCTCCCGGACTCCGGGCAAATTGTAGTTTTCGATCGGTCTTGGTACGGGCGGGTTTTGGTTGAGCGGGTGGAGGGTCTTGCCAGCAAGAGGGAATGGCGCAGAGGCTATGAAGAGATTAATGAATTCGAGCGCACGATCGTCGCGGATGGTATTCGGATTGCGAAATGTTTTCTGCATATAACTCCGGGTGAGCAAATTCGCCGGTTCAAAGATCGCCTCACCAACCCGCTCAAACGGTGGAAGCTTTCATACGAGGACTTCCGCAATCGATCCCGTTGGGCTGACTACGAAGTCGCAATTGAAGACATGATAGAGAAAACCTCGCTAAAGCGAGCTCCTTGGTATTTGGTTCCCGCGAATGATAAGCCATACGGCCGTATCGCTGTATTCACGATATTGATCGAAATTCTAGGGAGGGGCCTGACCTTAAAGCCACGTCCTCTCGATCCCAAGGTCGCAGAGATGGGGAAACAGTTATTTGACCTTCCCTAACATGCATCCGAATGCCGATAACCGTCGAATCCAAGGGAGCAGTGGCTGCCAGACCTGCGGAGGTCCCCTAAGATCGCTAATGTTGGCTTTTAGCACGAATTGTGAGGAAAGCGCATGAGGTTCCTGGTAAAGGTTTCGTTTCCCGTCGAGGCGGGGAATGCAGCAGCAAAGAAGAACGGCTTCAAAGTAATTCAGAAGATTCTCAAACAACAAAAGCCTGAGGCTGCCTATTTCATCGCCGATGGTGGACGGCGCACCGGCATTCTGATCATCGATATGAAGGATGCGTCCGATCTCCCACGTATCGCTGAGCCGTGGTTTCTGGCATTGAACGCAAGCATCGAGGCAACCCCGGCAATGATTGCCGAGGATTTGCAAAAGGCGACGCCGGCCATTGAACAGGCAGTGAAGACCTTTGGCTAAGCGGCAAAGCGCTCCGCCTCGAAATTTTTCCGCTGCTAGCCCGCGCCGACGAGGTGATCGAGTAGATTAGCGGAAGGACCGCGCGCCAGGATCGTTCGAATCACCTCGTCGGCGCGGCCAAGGAGCGAGGGCAGGACCGCGGAGTGGCGAGCCCACCGCGGTGGTCGCCTTGGCTTCGACGTCCGCGATCCCGCCGCCGGGTACCGGAGCCTTTACGCATGGCTCTTTCCGGTGCTGCGGATTCGCGCCAGGACAGATTCGAGGTATTCAATGTCCGGCTTTAGCCTGGCTACTTCCTCCTGCGTAACATCTCTGCCGTTTAGCAAAAGCTTCATCGATCCCGATTCGAGTGCACCCATAAGACGGCGCAAACTGGCCAATTCGTCGTCCGGGTGCATCGTCACCTCTCCTGTCTCTTTGCGCTCCGCTAAGCATACAGGACATTTCAAAACTGACCCACTACGCGTTTATGGACCGACGGCGTTGCAGGCTTTTCTCAAACCGCCTCAACTAGCCGCGCAGGCAAGTCTTGCCTTGGCCCATTCCATTTATTGATCTTAATCAATGCGGTGCCTTACCTCCTTTGCGTACTTGGTTATGATTTCCTAGGAGGGCTACATGCGGGTCTTGGATTTCGTTCAGGAAATACTCGCCAAGGCGGCAAGCATAGGCGCGAAGCGACGGCACTCTGATTTTACCTGCAGTGATTGCGAGCGGGTGGATCGATGCGGGCTTCCGCCGAGAGACGACTGCATCGAGAAGGCAGCGCAGATCGAACGCGGTTGGCATAGACCGAGTAGATGGGTCAGCTGGCGGTAATTGTGATGCAGCTTGACCACACGTGCTTCGGGCTAAGCGGGGGTTTTGCACCGATCAGCTTGCCCTTATTCCAGGCAATGCGGTTGTGACTGGCTGAAGCAGGACTTTGGGAGTCTTCCATGATGGTCCTCCTGAAATTAGTGAGCGAGGCGGCCATCACGGGACGGTGAGTCAGCTTTCAGTCCATTCCTGCCAATCGAATCCGGCACCACGGCTTCGGGAAAAGGCAGGTCATGGCACGAAGTGTGAGTGCCGCCTCATCCCGGTTACGGCTGCTTCCAGAGGTGAAGCGGCCGGCGCTGTTGCGGTGCGGTAACGGCCTGTGTTGACCCGCAGCCGACAAAGCTGGATCGAAATTCTGCAGCGCGGCAAGCCCCTGACTTGATCCTGCCAATCCGTTATTCTGTCACGGACTCCCTTGGTAGCAGCAGGGTATGCAATTCGATCAACTGAAACGGCGCCAGTTCATCGCGCTGATCGGCGGCGCGGCGTCATGGCCGCTCGCGGCGCGCGCGCAGCCGGAGCGAATACGACGGATCGGGGTGCTGATAGGCTTTCCGGAGGACGACCCGGAAACGAAGGCCCGCGTTACAGCGTTTCGGCAGGAACTTGATAGACTAGGCTGGTCAGTGGACCGCAATGTTCGGTTTGACTACCGCTACTCGCCTGGTGACAGCTTCGAAAGAGGGCCTGCGCATGCGAAAGAGTTGCTTGCCTTGCAGCCCGATGTCGTACTCGCGCTTGCGCCGCCCTTTGTCGCGGCGTTGCAACACGAGAGCCGTGAAGTACCGGTCATATTCGTCGGCGTCCCTGACCCGATCGGACTTGGCTTTGTCGCCAGCCTGGCGCGGCCGGGCGGTAATATTACGGGCATACTGACGTATGAAGAAGGCATCATTGGAAAGTGGCTGGCGATGCTCAAGGAGATTGCCCCGCAACTCGTACGGGCAAGTCTCGTCGGCAATCCCGCGACGACTGCATACGATTACTTCCTCCGTACGGCTAGGGTTCAAGCTCCGTCAGTCAAAATGGAGGTTGTGCCTAGTCCCGTCGCGACCGCCGCTGACATTGAACGCGCGATCGAGTCGTTGGCACGCGCACCTAACACCGGCATCGTTCTGCCGCCAGATAGCTCGACCATCGTCCATCGCGAACTCATAATTGCGCTCGTGGCACGTCACCGTTTGCCCGCGGTCTATCCATTTCGTCTTTTCGTTGCTGCCGGTGGTCTGATGTCTTACGGGGTCGACTTCGTCCAAATGTTCAGACAAGCAGCAACGTATGTCGACCGTATATTGCGTGGCGCCAAACCTGCCGATCTGCCGGTGCAGGCGCCGACAAAGTTCGAGACGGCCCTCAACCTCAAGACGGCCAAAGCGTTAGGTCTGACCGTGCCTCCGGGTCTCCTCGTGGCCGCCGATGAGGTGATCGAATAAAAACGCTCTTTGCTGCGATGCATGAAGTCTGGTCCTGTGCAGGGTTCCGGATGCCGGCCATGCGAGATGCCGCCACGGGCACCGGGGCCGGCGTCCGGAAGCCGCCAAAGAACGAACCCGCGGGATGGCGCTGCGCCCTTATGGGTATTTGATTGGATCGGAGGTTATTCGCAGGCGAGTGCAATGAGCTTGCACTTGATTAATTGTGTGGCTGACACGTAGCAACGCGAGTTGATGATTGAGAGGGAGGCTGGGGATTGCAGTCGAAGGGTCGCGTTGATTACTGACCGGCATGTTTTGCTGAGCGTTGGCGTGACCGGTCGACGACCAGCGAGAGAAAAGCGCGGTACTGCGTAATGGCAACGCTGCGATCGTGATCATGAGGTGTCGATCCTGATGGTGACTGGCGGCGAGGATCGGTAGCGCGGGCTTGAGCCGCGCTCGAAGGTCTCGATGATGAGCATGCGGCCGCCGCAACAGGGACATGTGTCTGCCTCAGCATTGCCAGGCGCGGTTTCGATCGTGGGTGCAGCTGTTGCCAGCAGTTCGCGAGCGCGCGCGATGTTCTCGGCGCGAGAGGTGTTGGTGAGCAACCCATAATGGCGGATGCGGTGGAAGCCCTTCGGCAGAATATGCATGAGGAAGCGGCGAATGAACTCGTGCGTTGCCAGCGTCATGGTCTTGTAGCGGCCTGGCCCTTTGATCCGGTAGTCCTTGTATTTGAAGGTGACGCCGCTCGTGTCGGCGGCAATCAATCGGCGGTTGGAGATGGCAACGCGGTGGGTATAGCGCGAGAGATAGGCGAGCACCGCTTGGGGTCCACCGAACGGAGGCTTTGTGTTGACGTACCACTTGCGCCTGCGTAGCGGCGCCAGGTAGCGCGTGAAGGCCTTGCGCTCGATGAGTGCGGCGTTGTTGCCGAAGAATTGCAGTTTACCAGCTGCGTGGGCAGCGAGGAGCTTCGCCAGCATCAGTCCCCGGAACAGCTTCGAGAGCACGCGCACGGGTAGGATGAAGCGCGGACGGCGGCAGGCAATCCAGCGCTGGCCATCAAGCGAGATGCCGCCGCCCGGCACGATCATGTGCACGTGCGGATGATGCGTCATGGCCGAGCCCCAGGTGTGGAGCACCGCGGTGATGCCGATGGTAGCGCCCATATGCTTGGGGTCGGCCGCGATCGTGAGCACGGCCTCGGATGAGGCCTTGAACAGCAGATCGTAGATCACTGCCTTGTTCTGATAGGCGATGTCGGAGATTGCGGCCGGCAGCGTGAACACTGCATGGAAGTACGGCACCGGTAGCAACTCAGCCTCGCGCGCGGCCAGCCACTCGCGTGCTGCGGCTCCCTGGCATTTGGGGCAATGCCGATTGCGGCAGCTGTTGTAGGCAATGGTCGTGTACGCGCAGTCCTCGCAGCGCATGACATGCCCACCGAGAGCGGCCGTGCGGCAGTTCTCGATGGCGCTCATCACCTTCAACTGGGCGAGGCTCACGTGACCGGCGTTGGCGGTACGCCACGCCGCACCGAAGTCGCGGAAGATGTCCGCGACTTCCAGAGCAGGACGGGTCATGACCGCTGGCGGTTATGCCGGCGGCTCGTTCTCGTTCCTGTTCTCGTTCCTGTTCGCTCGCAGCGGAGTGAGGCGATCCAATGGGCTCATGACCGCCCGGATCGTGTTGGTCGCCACATGCGCATAGAGTGTGGTCGTGTCGACCTTGGCATGCCCGAGCAAGACTTGGATCAAGTGGATGTCGGTTTTCTCCTCCAGCAAGTGCGTAGCGAAGCTGTGCCGCAGCGTGTGAGGCGTCACCCGCTTCTTGATCTCGGCCATCTCGGCGGCGGCGTGAACGACGCGGTTGAATTGGCGCGTCGTCAACGGCAGCAGCCGATCACGGCCCGGGAACAACCACACCGTTGGCCGCGCAATGCGATACCAATCGCGTAGGAGATCGAGCAGCACTGGCGAGAGCATCGCATAGCGATCCTTCTGCCCCTTGCCTTGTTCGATCCGCAGCAGCATTCGCTTGGAATCGATGTCGGACACCTTGAGTGATACGACCTCGGAAACCCGCAGTCCGGCGCCATAGGCGGCGCTCAGCGCAGCCTTGTATTTGGGTCCGGGTGCCGCCTCCAGCAGGCGTCCAATTTCGTCAAGACTTAAGACCACCGGTATTTTGCTCGGCTCGCGCACGAACGTAAGGTGTCGAGCCATATCTGCCCGATCTACCGTCGCAGTGAAGAAGAAACGCAACGCCGAAACCGAGCCGTTCATGGTCGGCGGCCGCACGCCTGTTCGTCTCTGATGCAGCTGGAAGCGGCGAAGATCCTCAGCCGTTGCCGTATTCGGCGAGCGACCGAGGAAAGCTGTGAAAGTCTTGACGTGGCGGATATAGTCGTTGCGGGTCTTCTCGCCGAAATTGCGCACGGTCATGTCTTCGATCATGCGCTGGCGCAGTGGACTGATGGGCTTCTCGCTCATCGCGGTGCTCCTGTCTTGAGGTGGAGGTTACTGACCCCTCGATCCTCAAGACGGGACACCGTCCTGTCATCGCATTCGGCTTAGCTGTTCACATGCATCCACTGCCGCTTGCTCAGTCTTCGCGCGCAGCGCGCTCCCGCGTAAGCGGGTTCGTTCATTGGCACTTGGCTGCCGAGCGGGGATGTCCGCATTCACGGAGAGTCTTGGAGGGTAAGCGGACTATTCTCGACCATTGGAAGCCCGACCATCCGCGCCCCCCTTCCAGAGTAACAGCCTTTGTCGTTACGATGCCTCTTTGAGCCCCAGGGCTGAAAATGACGCGACCGAACTTCTCGGTGCGCTTGGCGGGGCCACGGCGTGGTTACTCGCGGCGCGCGCGCAGCAGCCGGGAATGCCGGTAGACCGGCTTCGTCGAGGACGGAAATGTTCGGATCGAATATCGCGGGGCGGGCGGCAAGTACGATCGATTACCTGTCACCGCATACTCCTCGATCAGCGCAAGTGAGAGAAGTCCGGCAACCAGTTCACCGGAATTGAACTAAGCTACGGTAGATGGAAATGACAGACGCGCCGCCGCCAAGCTTGCATTCCTGTCGGTCGATTGTCGAGTGTGTGATCCGTGATCTCAACTAGAACAAGGGAGGACTTCCGTGCAGCCTATCTCAACCCGGGTTCAAAACGATCAGCAAACTCATCGACAAAGGCAAGACCTGGGTCAAACTGTCGGGCGCCTATCAGGACAGCAAGGCTGGGCCGCCGACCTATTCCGATACGGTGCCCGTTGCACGAGCCTATATCAAAGCCGTCCCACAGCGGATCGTCTGGGCAAGCGACTGGCCGCATCCGACAGAGAAGGAAAAACCGAACGATGCGGTGCTGTTTGATCTGCTGGCCGAATGGGCGCCAGACGCGGCGGCGCGCACTGCCATTCTGGTGCAGAACCCTGCCGCACTGTACGGCTTCCCAACGTCGGCGTGACCGGAGAGGTTGCGGTCACACCTCGGATCGTTCCGAGGCGACCGCGGATAACGTATGCGGCGAGATGGAGGCCCGATCCCGCATCGATCCTGTTTTCCTCGAACGCTACTTCGGCCATGCTTCGGCGTGGGCGAACCAGTGCGCCATCACCCCCACGTCGTGCGACAAATGGCGCGCCGTCGTCGCGGCTGCGTTGCTCGATGCAGGACGGATTGTGGAACTCGCCGTGCTCAGGAACTTCAAATTCACCGCACTAGGGAAAGCGGGGAGGGCAGAATAGCGGGAGCGTATTCCGCCCTTTGCGACAATCGTTCCGCGAAAATCGCTGAAGCGGAATCAACTCTCGACGTCATGGCCGGGCTTGTCAGCGCAAGTCGTGGTTTACCCGACTTGCGCCACTTATAGTGCAGACCTCGGGCAGGCCCGAGGTCTGGTGCCATCCACGTCTGTTTTCTCCGAAGCGCGCTTCAAGATAAGACGTGGATGCCCGGCACAAGGCCGGGCATGACGGACACATTGCGTCAATTCGAGTGGAAACAGCTAATTCACACCTGTCGCCAGCTTTGGCCAGTCTTCCATTTGGATTCGCGCGATCAGCTGATATGTGCCGCCCTTGGGCGCGAAAATCGAGGCCTCGCCCTCCCTTACGTCGAACCAATCCTTCCCCAGGGCGTCGATGATATTTGGCTTATGGGTAATCAGGAAATTGTTCTTGCCCTTCTCCGGCGGCTGCGCGAGCATTTTACGCAAGGCCGCGCCTCGCCTGTTGTTTTCATCGGGCGTTACCACCAGACCGCCCTCGGTCAGGTCGATGGTCGGCTCGATATCTTGAAATCCCGCCAGCACGGCCGTCTCGTAAGCCCGATTGAACTTGCTTGTGTAGACCTCCCCGACAGGTAGACCGGCCCGACGAATGGCATCGCCGAAGGCCCTGGCCAGCTCCTTGCCCTTGTCATTGAGGTTTCGCTGATGCGCAACATTCTCAAAGTTGAATGGGTCGGTGTCAGCCTGGTTTGAGAAAGTCGCGCCGTGCCTGACGACAATGTTATATCCGCCACTGCGCAACAATTGCACCAGCTGCCTGTTGTCGCGACCAGTACCGTCGCGATGATCGGAGGATTGCGCCAGGCAGGGCGCAGATAGAAACAGCATCACGCTGCCAATTGCGGCCAGACGACCCGCCGCCCTCTTCAGGTTCGACTTCATTGCATTTCTCCTCTTTAGCTTGCTGCCGATGAATAAAATCGCGCGACGATCGGCGACACATACCCTGGACTCAGACAAGCCGCCGGTATTCCCGTCCATAAAGCGACCGTGATCAACGGTACTGCCGTCATTGAGCTTCTCTAGGCGGCGCCTAACGCAACCTGGAACCTGCCGGCAAAATCGTGCAACTCCTCGTCAGCAATGTCGCTGACCGCGAAGAATTCGAGCCCGAGCGATGTCCAGCATCGGATGTTGAAGCCCTGCAGCGTCAGCATTTCCGTGTCGCGGGAACTCTCGGCTGCCGCCTGTGTCACGAAAACGTTGATCACGTGGCCCCGTCGCCGGTAGACGATCGACGCGACAGCTTTGCCGTCGACGTAATCAAGCCTGCCGCCGACCAGAGGAAATCCTTGCGATGCCAGGTCAACGACTGGCGGGGCCATTGCCACCTTCCCATTGAACCAAGGCTTGACCGTATGCTGGTCACTCGTGCGGACATCGGTGAGGTGCTCGGCCTGAAGTGACCGCACATGCGCCGAGACCAGATCGCCAAAAAGGTGTTGCTCGGGATCCGGTCGTAAGACAGCTACCACCAGGGTCGCGGCTATTGCCGCCGACATTGCCGAGCCCATGACGAATCCTCTCAGGGCGCTGCCAAAGCGGTTTGCGGCACGCTTGCGCGGTTGCGGGAGTGCGGCCTCGATGCGCCGGCGCAAGCTCGTCGGTGCCGTAAGACGCAGCGGCGCGGAGGAGAGGGCTTGTTGCAGCTGTTGATATCCGCGCAGTTGCGATGCGCAGCGCGAGCAGTCTTTCAGATGTGCTTCCAACCTCCGGGCATGTCCGGCGTCGAGTTCACCGTCGAGCAGGCCATGGACCAGAATCTCGGAATCGCTGCAGGTCATTTCGGCTTTCCTCCTTCTGCCAGCCACGCTTTTCGCAGCATGGAACGGGCGCGCGCGAGCCGCGACATTACCGTACCAATTGGCGCGCCGGTAACATCGGCAATCTCGTGATAGTTTAGGTCGTTGATCTCGCGCAGCACGAGCGCCTCGCGAAACGTTGGCGGCAACTCCGATATGAGATGGCGGATCCTTTCGCCGTCCATCTGCCGCAACATCTCGACCTCGGGCGATGGCTGCGGCTCCTGCCACAAGGGCACGGCCTCCTCATCCAATTCGATCCCGCAGTCGCTGTCTTGGTTGGAGCTTGATCGTCGCGCGAATTCCGTCCGACACACGTTGCGCAGGATGGCGAAGAGCCATGGTTTCAACGCCGGCCCGCGAAAACCTGAGAAATAACGAAGCGCCCGCAGATAACATTCCTGCACGGCGTCCTCGGCATCCGCCTCATTGCGCAATAAAAACCGAGCCAACGTATAAGCATCATTGAGATAAGGCAGCGCGGCGTCCCGAAAGCGGCGCGCCTGCTCATGCTCATCAACCTTTGGGAGGAGCGTAGTGCCATTTCGCTCGGTTGCATTCTGCTGCGCTTGGCCGAATGCGGAAGCGCCAGGTTGCCTCTGCGTGGCGTACTCCCGTACCGGGAAGAACCGGATATTGCTCGCTATCGTAGCCATGGTCAGAATGTCCCCCGCCAACGAATAAACTGCTGCCCGCCGCCCGTCAGTCGCTGCCCAGCAAATTTGTAGGCACCGCTACGGCGCGAAGAAGTGTTCCTAGTGAATTTCATCACACCCGTTCTCCAGCCAGCTTCGATGACTTCCGGAGCTAGAACCCGCAAACGATCAGATTTATTCCTGACCGGCATTCACCATTGCTTCACCGCTACGTGATCGTTGACCGGATTTGAGTGCGAAGTTGCCTGCATGGCATGCACTTCGCGGGCGAGACGACCGCCTATCCCTTCAATTTTGACAACATCGCCAAACAGATAAATCTGGACAACGGGAGCAAACAGCTGGGAAGAGCGCTCATCGAACAGGGCGGAAGCCCTTTGCACAATGCCGGCGCAAAAATCCGATAATCGACGACCTGCATGCTGCCCGATGTGGGTCAGTTTTTCTCCGTGGGGGCTGCAGCGCCTCATGACACTTTCCTTCCCTTGATGGGTAGTCCTCAATCGCTTGATCCAGGAGCGATACGGAATATTCCCCGGTCTGCTCCTCGACCTCATCCTTGAGGAGCGCGCGCGCATAACTGCGGATCGACAATGCAGATGGTTTCGTAGCGCCCGTCTCGAAGGACGAGGGCGGCCCGGATCGGGGCCTGCATGCTTCGAAACGCGTTTCAGCGCACGGCGACTTCGAGCAAGTTTCGCCGTCGTACTTGCGCTGCGACGCTCCTCAGCATGAGGCCGTCAGGTGCGCAGCTGGTTCAAGTTCAGCGAGACGAGCTCTAGCCTGCCTTTACGGCGGCGTAGACACCGCGTTCGAATCCGCGGTAAACGCGCAACGCGCGCTCATCGGCAAACGGCAACACCTGCGTCATGAAAACGGCGGCGAGACGCCTTCCCGGATCGATCCAATAATATGTGTTGAAAAGCCCGCCCCAGGTGAGGCTGCCGGCACTGCGGCCGTCAGGAACGGCCTGCATGTTGATCATGTGACCGAAGCCCCATTTGAGACTGATGCCGGGAAAGAAATTCACATCGTTGGAGGCCGCCGGCGCTGTCGTTTTCATGACGCCGGCCTCGATCGCGCCGATCTGGTTCTGGCCCATGAGCGCGACGGTTTCGGGACGAAGTATGCGCGCGCCGTCGAGCGAGCCGCCACGCAACAGCATGCGAATGAGGGTCAGATAATCGGGTGCGGTCGAATAAATCCCGCCTCCGCCCGAGAAGGATCGGCGCGGAGCCTGCTCCTCCACCGGTTGCGGCGTGAGAGAACCGGCCACCCCGCGCTTGTGCACGCTTGCCTCCCGCGCGCGCTGCTCGGGCGAGATGAGGAAGGCAGTATCGTTCATCCCGAGCGGGTCCAAAATGTGCTTGCGAAAATAGACATCGAGCGGCTCGCCGCTGATCGTTTCCACGATGCGGCCGACCCAATCGATACTCGTGCCATATTGCCAACGTTCGCCGGGGTCGAACATGAGGGGCGTGCGCGGCGCCCGGCTTCTTTCCCGCTTCGGCAGGAGATCAATCGACTTGGCATAGCGGACGGCCTTGGCATCCCACAGCCGGTAGGTGAAACCGGACGTATGGGTCAACAGGTGACGCAGCGATACCGGCCGCTTTGCCGGGCGCAGCTGCGGAATTCCTTTGGCATCGAATCCGTCGAGCACTTGCGGCGACCCGAGCGCGGGGTCGACATCAGGCACCGGAGCGTCCAGCGAAAGCTTGTCCTGCTCGACGAGCTGCAGCGCGGCCACCGAGGTAATGAGCTTGATCATTGACGCGACACGAAAGACCGTATCGCGCGTCATGGCTGGCGCGGCGTGCAGACGCCGATTGCCGAAGACGCCCTCATAGACGATGTCATTGTCCGTTGCGGCCAATGCCACGACCCCGGGCACTTCCCCGGCGCTCGTTGCAGCGCGCAGCATCGAGTCGATATGGGAAAATGTTCCAACGTCCGGGGTCGGCGCTTTGGCGCGCGCAAGCGCCGCGCCGCGCACGCCCAATGAACTGACCGCCGCGAGCTGCGCGGTCGTTCTCACGATATCGCGGCGACTGAGGCGACGGATCATGCTCTTACGGTAGAGGTCGGGACGCGCAACATTGGCCTCGTTTCGAATTTTCATTTTGCGCTCAGCAGTGCCGTTGGCTTCGGTCAGCTGCGCATCGACGATGAGCGCATTGCGATTCTCCGTCATCAGGTGCCCCATATGGCAGAGCTTTGACTCCTTGCCGGCACCTTTACGAAACAACCGGGCATCGGGGTCTGTTGTCGAGGAATGCGTGTCATTCTTGCGTTTCTCGCCATGGAAGTCGCGCGCGGCATTGCGCCCTCGGCCCGATGCCGGCGGGTTGCTGCCGTCCTTCGGCACGAAACTCTTCATGCTGGCCCAAGCCTCAATCAGTGTGCCGTCGACCGAGAAGTGCTCGCTCGACAGCAGCTGGCGGACTTGCGGCAGGTTGAGGACAGCGGTCATGAACTTGCACGCAATATCGCCGTCGAGCAGCCGATCCCGGTTCTTGCAGAACACGGTGGCGTCCCATACCGGGTCATCGGTGGAGAGGCCAACGAACCAGCGGAACAACAAGTTATAGTTGAGCTGCTCCATCAGCTGCCGCTCCGACCGAACCGGACCTAGGGTTATGACATGACCACAAGAGGCTATGAAGAATGATTTACGCCCTGTTCATGGTTCTGACGCTGCTCACATTTGCTGCCGCATGGTACAAGCACCCGCTGCAGCTTCCGCTGTTCCTGCTGACAATCGCCTTGGTTCTCCTGCATCTCGTTCAAGACATGACCACTCCCCTTACGCTGAGCTTCTGAGGCGCTTCGATGGCTCGAATTTATTTGCTCGCCGCCACCCTCAACGTGTGGGTCCTGGTGCTGATCCTTGCGGCGGGCTTCGGGGTGCAGCTGACCGCCGGAGAGCCGCCATGTCCGCTTTGCGTGTTGCAGCGCATCGCCCTGATGCTGTGCGCGTTAGGCCCGCTATACGTGCTGCTCCAGAATCGCAGCGGCGCGCTCACCTGCCGCGATCTCGCAATCGGCAACGGCATCGCGATCGTGTCGGCTTTGGTGGGAGCGGCAATTTCGGCGCGTCAGGTGTTGCTTCACATCCTGCCCGGCGACCCCGGTTTCGGAAGTCCGTTGCTCGGCCTGCACCTTTATACGTGGTGTCTGATTGCATTCATTTGTCAGATTGCGGCAAGCGGTCTGATGCTTATCGGAACCGCTTGGCTTGCCGAGCAACCGGTCTCCTGGCGTACCACGAATGTTACGGCCATTGCCTTTATCGCAATTGTCTCGGCTAATTTGGTATCGGTGATTGTCGAGGCCGGTCTCCATTGGGATCTGCCATCCAATCCGACGGGATATCTTCTCTTTAAATAGGGACCGGAGAGCTACGGTAGAGTGGTCAAGCCCATAGTGATAATATGACGCTTGGTTGCGCATTGACCTTAGGGAGGATCAGTCATGACCGAGCTGACACGCCGTAACATGCTGACGGGCGCCTCGGCAATGAGTGCGGCGGCCGCAGCCGGATTGTTGAACGATATCACGTCCGCACATGCCGCCGCGGCGCAGCTGGGCACGCAGGCGCCCGGCTTCTATCGCTACAAGGTCGGTTCCTTGGCAGTGACCGTGGTCACCGACGGCGCGCGATCGTTCCCGTTGCCCGACAACTTTGTCCTCAATGCCTATAGAGACCAGGTGAATGCGGTTCTGGAACAGGCATACATGCCCAGGGACAAGATGACCCTGGTTTACAACCCGATCGTCGTGAATACCGGTTCGCGGCTGATCGTCATCGATACCGGGTACGGGCCGGGGGAGGGAGCAAAGCCCGGGGTCACGCACGGGCAATTCCAGAAAAACCTCTTGGCTGCCGGCATCGACAACAAAGACATCGATACAGTGATTATTTCCCACTACCACCAGGACCATGTCGATGGACTGCTCGCTGCCGACAACTCGCCGGCTTTTCCGAACGCCGAAATCATGGTGCCGGCCGCCGAGCACAAATTCTGGATGGACGACGGCGAGATGAGCCGTGCGCCGAAGGGGCGCATGGAAGGGCTGTTCAAGAACAATCGGCGGGTTTTCTCTGGCGATATCCTCAAGCGGCTAAAGCCGTACGAATGGGACAAGGAGATCGCGCCGGGCATAACCAGCATCGGCACTCCGGGCCATTCGATCGGGCACACCTCTTACGTGATCGCATCAGGGAACGACCGGGTCTTTGTGTTCTCTGACGTCACCAACCGGCCGGAGCTTTTCGTGCGCAACCCGGGCTGGCACGCCTTCTTCGATCAGATTCCGGACATGGCGGAGCAATCGCGCCGGAAAACGCTCGACATGCTTGTCGCTGACAAGCTGATGGTGCAGACCTTCCATGCTCCTTTCCCTGGAAACGGGTACATGGAGAAGGATGGCCAGACCTATCGCTTCGTCCCGGCGCCTTGGAATCCTGCGGTGTAAAACTTACTGCGAGGCAGCAAAGTGGCTGTCAAATCCGCCGGAGGGGAGGGAAGGCGCCGCACCGTTGAGCAGGTTTGTGCTCCCGGCCGGGCCGGTCTGCGGGCCTTTGCTCTCTTCCTGTTTGAGCGATGCTGGATTGCGCTTGCGCCCGACGGAATTCGTGGTCTTGGTCTCTGCTCCCTGAAGTTCGGACACGGGCCGCAGTGCACGGACGGTGACAGGCTCGACCGCAGACTTGGAGCGCGGCAAGGCGGCTTGCGCCGCCGCGGAGCTTCGCGATGCGGCAGCCTGATCTCTCGCTCCGGATTGCCCGGTTAGGAAAGTGCCGATCGCATCCGAGTTCGTCGGGACCGCCGAGGCGATCTGCGGCGAGCGCAGCTGGGGCGGGGGGGCCGATTCGATATCGGCAACGGCCGCGGTGTTTTCCGCAGGGGCCAAAGCAGCCGGCGGGTGGACGTGCGCCGGGATGGTGCCTGAGGAGGTGCGGATCGTCACGCCCGGGCCGCTTTCTACGACGGCTGTCAGGAACTTCCGATTCATGCCGCCCTGTCCGCCATTCGAGATCGGCGCCGCCGGCGTGCCACGGTTGATCAATTGCGCAGTCTGCATGTCGTCGCGGCGCTGTTTATCGCGCACCGCTGCCGCGACATCCTCCGGCACTCTGGAGGCGGGGCAACGGTCGGCGGCGCTGACCTCGCCCGAGATTTCTGCGTCGAACACATATCGCTTGTCGCAGACGTCCACCTTCGGCGGGAGGCGGGTGACTTCAAAATGGTCGTACCCCTCTTTGAGCATCCGCCAGAACGCCATGTGCGGCGAGTTACGATGTCTCGCCAGGTTGAATGGCGTCATTCGGAACGGATAGGCCTGGATCTGGAATGATTTCTGGCCGCCGAAGAACGCTTCGCGGGCGAGCGCGTAGATTTCCCCGATCTGCTCGTCCGTCATTGCGTAACAGCCGGCCGACGCGCAGTCGCCGTGGATCATGACGAAGCTGCCGGTACGGTCGTTCGCCCTGTCATATGCGTTCGGGAAGCCCGTATTGATCGCAAGATAATAGTTGGAATTCGGATTCATCAGCCCCGGGGTGATGGAGTAAAAACCCTCGGGCGCCTGGCGGTCGCCGGCCTTGATCTTTGGGCCAAGCTCGCCCGACCAGCGGCAGATCGGATAGGTGCGAAGGAGCGAAAAGCGTCCACTCTTGTCTTCTTTCCAGATTTCGAGTTCCGACTCCTCCTTGAAGATGCGCAGCATTATCGGCGACTGCGCGGTCATGTCCTTGTTATCGATCTCCAGCAGCATTTTGTCGGAGAGCGGCTGCATGTAACGGCCGTTCACGGCGGGCGCGCGGTCTTCATTGCAACCGGCAAGCGCAATCACAGCCGCAAGCGCAGCGCAGGCAACCAGCACCCGCATGAGAACAAGCACCCCCGACGCCTTCCCCGACGACGACTATATAGGAGTCCTATCTCACGACCTGGGTGAGTCCAGGGCAAAGTTCGACACGCGCATAAATCCGGCGTGTTAGGGAAAACGAATGGTTACCGAACCGGACGCGAGCGTGGGTCAGCGCTGTCGTCGCACGGTGCTCGGCGGCGGTCGCGCGTCCCTTCATTCAGCCTTGATGCCCGCCGACTTGATGATCGGCCACCATTTCTCGGTCTCCGCCATGTGGAAGGCGTGCAGGGCTTCCGGCGTCTGCTTGTCACGCGGGAATATCTCCTGGCCGATGGCGGTGAGCCGCTTGCGCACCGTCGGGTCGGCGAGGGCGTCGACGACTGCCACGTTGAGCTTCACCACAATCTCCTGCGGCGTGCCCCTGGGGACCCACAGTCCATGCCAGAATGAAATGTTGGCCCCCGGCACGCCGATTTCTTCGCTGGTCGGGATGTCAGGCGCGGCGAACCAGCGGGCATTGGCCAATACGGCATAGGTCTTGATCTGGCGGCTGAGCACGTAGGGCAGCGCGCCCGTCCCTTCGTTGAACATCAGGTCGACATGGCCGGCGACCTCGTCCTGGATGGCGGGACCGCCGCCGCGATAAGGCACAAAATGGAAGCGCGTGTCGGTTGCACGTTGAAAATAGACGGCGCTGACATGCGACGCGCTGCCGGCCCCGACGGTTGCAGCCGACGCCATGCCGGGGTTTGCCTTGAGCCAGGCGATCAGTTCTTTCAGGTCGTTCGCCGGAAAATCTCTGCGGGCGGTAATCAGCATCGGGCTGTTGGTGAGGAGCGACACCGCTGCAAAATCCGTGAGCACGTCGTATGGGACAGGGTATACGGCGCTCGCGCCCACATGGCTTAGCCAATTGCCGATGCTGAGCGTATAGCCGTCCGGCGCCGCGCGCGCGGCGCGGCCGACTCCAATGCTGCCGCCCGCGCCGGTGACGTTCTCAACCACCACGGGCTGGCCGAGCGTGACCGTCATGTGATCGGCAAGGATGCGCGCGATCGGGTCGGCGACGCCGCCGGGCGGCACCGGCACGATGATGGTGATGGGCCGCGAGGGATAGACCTGTGCGATGGCAATCCACGGCATGGCCGGCATCGCGACAGCGCTCGCAGCCAGAGAGAGAAGCCGACGGCGGGAAGGGTTCATAGCGGGTTCCCCCGAAGAACAGAGTGTCGCGCCCGAGTTGAATTCACCTGAGCTTTCTGGTCAATGCTGAATCGATGACGCAGAAATCTATTCTCGCCGGCGCTGCCGCTGCTCTGGTAATCATCGCAGCTCCTTTGAGCCGCGCCTATGCCGGTGCCGATGACTATATGTTCGAAGCCGTCCAGCCGGAGATCAAGGCAAGCAACGTCGCCACCCTCGCCGTGCGTCTTGTCCATAAGACAAGCAAGAAGCCGGTCGCCGGTGCGACAATCGTCGATACGCGCATTGAGATGGCGCCCGATGAGGACCATCGAATGAGTTCGGCGATTGCGCCGTTGCCAAGCCGTGAACCCGGTGTATTTGCCTTCAAGGCCCCTCTCACCATGGAGGGACGCTGGATGCTCTCCCTTGCCGCCAAAGTTCCCGGCGAACCCGAGCCCGTGCAGGGGAAGATCATTTTTCGGACAATCCGCTGATCCGAACCGGCCTTTGTGGTAAGCTGTCTTCCACAGCCACCCAGCCGGCATCGTCAGTCCATGCTTACGCAGCCACAATGGCTTTCAACGACCTGCCCGCACGATTGCCCGAGCGTATGTGCGCTCGAGGTTGAAAAAATCGATGGCCATACCATCGGCCGCGTTCGCGGTGCCGCGGCACATCCTTACACGGCCGGCGTGGTGTGCGCGAAAGTCGCCCGCTACGCCGAACGGGTGCACCATCCGGACCGCTTGCGCGCTCCGCTGCGCCGGGTCGGCGAGAAGGGAATAGGCCTTTCCGAGTTCCAGCCGATGAACTGGGACGATGCGCTCGATGAAGTGGCGGAGCAATTCCAGCAAGCGGCCGCGCGCTACGGGGCGGAAACCATCTGGCCTTATTTCTACGCCGGCACAATGGGACTGGTGCAACGCGACGGCATCGACCGGTTGCGTCACGTGCTCAAGTATTCCCGCCAGCACAAGACCATATGTGTTGAGCTCGCCAACACCGGGTATCTTGCCGGCGCGGGGATCCTGCGCGGCGTCGACGTGTGCGAGGTCAAGGACTCCGACGTGATTGTCGTCTGGGGCGCCAATCCGGTTCACACCCAGGTGAACCTGATGCACCACATCGCGGCAGCCAAGAAATCGCGCGGCGCCACGTTTGTGGTGATAGACCCGTATCGCACGCCAACCGCCGAACGGGCCGACATCCACCTCATGCCGCGCCCGGGCACGGACGGTGCGCTGGCTTGCGCCGTGATGTACGTGCTGTTCGCGGAAGGCTTCGCCGATCGCGACTATCTTGCCCGCTATACCGACGTGCCGGACGAACTGGAGCGCCATCTCGCGACGCGAACGCCGCAATGGGCGAGCGCGATCACCGGGCTGTCGGTTGACGACATCGTCTCCTTCGCCCGCCTTTATGGCCGCAGCAGGCGCAGCTACATCCGGCTCGGCTTCGGCTTCTCGCGCAGCCGCAACGGTGCACAGCAGATGCATGCGGCGAGCTGTCTGCCCGCCGTGACCGGTGCGTGGCAGCATCGCGGCGGCGGCGCGCTGTTCAGCCAAGCCGGGATCTATGCATTGAACAAGACCTTGATCTGCGGGCTCGATGTGCTTGACCCGAGCGTCCGAATGTTCGACATGTCGCGCATCGGCCCGGTACTCACCGGCGAGCCTGCGGATATCGGCAATGGCCCGCCGGTCACCGCGCTGCTCATTCAGAATACGAACCCGATTGCGGTGGCGCCGGAAGGGCGCAAGGTCCGCCAGGGATTTGCGCGCGACGACCTGTTCGTATGCGTCCACGAGCAGTTCATGACCGAGACGGCCGCAATGGCCGATATCGTCCTGCCGGCGACGACCTTTCTGGAGCACGACGATATCTACACCGCATCGGGACATACGACGCTGCAAGTCACGAAGAAGCTGATAGAGCCGTTCGCGCAGGCGCGTTCCAATCACGACGTCCTGTGCAGTCTCGCGAGGCGCCTGGGCGCGCAACATCGCGGCTTCGACCTTTCGGCGTGGGAGATCATCGACGAGACGCTGAGAGTGAGCGGGCTCCCCGACGCCGAGACGGTGCATGCCATGGGATGGCTCGACCGCGCGCCGTCGTATGACGACATGCATTTCCGCAACGGTTTCGCGCACAAGGACAAGAAATTCCATTTCAGGGCGGATTGGGCGAGCTTAGGGCCCGGCCACGCCGCCATGAGCGCGCTCCCCGACCATCTCGATGTCATCGACGCATCGACGCCGCAGCTGCCGTTTCGCCTCGTCGCCGCGCCGGCGCGCTCGTTTCTCAATACGAGTTTTACGGAAACGCCGGGATCGAAGAAGCGCGAAGGGCGGCCAACGGCGCTCGTCCATCCGTCTGATCTTGCGGCGCTGGGCGTGGCGAGCGGCGATCTCATCCGGCTTGGCAACGAACGTGGCGCGGTCGCCGTTCATTGCCGCGCCTTCGATGGCCTGCAGCGCGGGGTGGTGATCGTCGAGGGCATCTGGCCGAACAAGACATTCGCCGGCGGGGAGGGAAATCAACACCCTGACCAGCGCGACGCCAGGCTTACCGAACGGCGGCGCCGTGTTTCACGATACCGCGGTCTGGATCGAACCGGCGCCCGGCTTGCCATCGGCAGCAAGCAGCGACAGCGCAGCCAGTCTGAGTTCGTCTGAGGCGTAGCTCTCCCAGTGCGACCTCGATCTCGTGCGAATGCTACCCGGTTCGGCAATCCGAACCGCCGCACGGAGCAAACCGGGCACGATTTGCCGTTCTCTCAGTGTTCGTCGAGCGCAGTCGCCGTCAGGCCGCCTCGATGGGCGCAGCCTCGCGCAGGCGCGCCGAAACGTCCTGCAGATTGGGGTTGAGCGAACAAGCTTCCTCCCAGCTGATCACATTCAATGACCTGACGAACTTGCCGACACCATCGGTCTCGGCGCAGAACAGCCCGAGCTCTATGATCTCTTCGTCAGAGAAGTGCTCGTGCAATTGCGCGAAAATCTCGTCGGAGTCGATCGCGTGCTCGCCCTTCTTGAAAGCGTCGGCATACCGTAATGCCGCCTTCTCGCGTTCGGAAAACTGCGTGCTGCTTTCGTAGTCGAGCAGCTGGGTGACCAGATCCTCGGTGAGGCCCTCGGCCTTGGCCACGTGCGAGCGCACGGTCGAGCAGTAGCCGCACTGATGCGCCACGGAGATCTTGATACGACACATCTCCTTGAGCTTGTGCGGCAACACCCCGTGGTACAGCAACTTGTTCCAATATTCGACCCAGGCTGCGCCTGTCTTGGGATTGCGCAGCATGATGCTTACGACCCGGGGATCGGGCGCGCCGGTGCGTCGGGCCGATTCGATCACCTCGCGATCGCGGGCAGTCTTTTCAGCTTCATCGATATAGCGGAGCCTCGGCATCATGCTTCTCCCTGTGTGATCGGCGTTCCGATGCGGCCCGCCTGACCACCCAAGATAAAGGCCGCGCAGGCCTACGTAAAATGCATGTTTCGTATCGCCACGATACGAATATGGTATGGTCGCACGTATGGACCTTCGACTGCTGCACGCCTTCATCCGTATCGCAGAACTGGCAGCTTCAGCCGCGCCGCCGAGGCGCTCAATGCGACCCAGCCCACGGTCAGCCGCCAGATCACTGCGCTGGAACGAGAAGTCGGCAATCGGCTGTTCATGCGCCATCGGCAAGACGATGGATCTTGCTGAGCTGCACGAGAATCTGCCCTCGGGTGATCGGAATTCCGCGTGCGGAGAAATCATGCATGATCTTGTCGACGACATCGTCGGGCTTTGGATCCATCAGGCCGGCCGCCATCACCTCCAGCGCGTATATGGCACGGCTCTCCTCTGGCAAGCCGAGCTGTGTGCCGGCCCAGAGGCTATCGGATCGATAGACGAAGAGCATTGGAACGATGTGCCCGTCAGTGACTATAATCCCCGCAGGCGTTGGCGCTATCCGCCATCCCGTGCCTGCGTAACGCTATGGAAGTCATAATGAAAGTTCGTATCTCTGCGCGTTTGCCAATTTTGTGTTCCGAATGAAGCGGACTTTGGCTGCGCGCCGTTTGAACTCCTTGAGGGAATCTGTGCGCCCTCAGTCCACCAGACGAGGTGAACCAGATCTGTCATGAACTCGCCGCAGCTTGCCGCACTCGCAGATGAATTTGCAAAGTGTCGCGACTTGGATGCACCCCTCAGCGAGCGCCTCGATGCTTATTCGAGCGCCGTGCGCAAGTTCGTTCCTTCCTATGCCGATGCAGTGGACCGATTGGTCGCGCGACTATCGGGCAATGGTGCTGGCGCGAGCGCTCCGCAGCCAGGCGAATTGATGCCAGGTTTCGTCCTGCCGGACGAGACCGGACGCTTGACGAGTTTCGATTCTCTCCTGCGAAATGGTCCTATCGCGATCACGTTCCACCGCGGACACTGGTGTCCCTGGTGCCGCATCAGCGCTGCCGCGCTTGCGAAGGTTAACAATGAAATCATCGACACGGGCGGACAGGTGGCGGCCGTTATGCCCGAGCGGCAAGCGTTCGCGCAGGAATTCAAGAGAAATACCGCATCGCCGTTTCCCGTCTTTACAGACGTAGATAACGGATATGCATTGTCGTTGAACCTGGCCATTTGGATTGGCCCGGACCTGCAAGGTCTCCTGTCCTCATTCGGTCGGCTGCTGCCCGAATACCAGGGCAATGATGCTTGGGTATTGCCGATCCCTGCAACGTTCGTGGTCGGACGCGACCGTCGCATCAGTGCGCGCTTTGTCGACCCTGATTTTCGCCAGCGGATGTCGGTCGAAGAATTGATTGCGGCGCTCCAGACTGCGCCTTGAAGCCGACGAGCGGCTCCGCGCTGCTCGCTGTGGATCGTGCGGCCTTGAAGTGCGGCGGGCACGCATAGCAAGCGGCTATCGGCTCGATAGCCAATCGATATTTTCACAATTGACTCCGCCGTTGTTCACTGCCGGCAGATGTTGCTGCTCGATGACGCAAAGGTTGTCGTCGGTATTCAGCAAGCCGCATGAGTCCTATGAGATCAATACAAAGAGAGGCGAAGCCTAAAATGACTTTCAACCGTGCCGCTTCCCCGCGCGTCGTGATTATTGGAGCAGGATTCGGCGGACTTTCGGCCGCCAAGCAACTGGCGCGAGCGCCCTTCGACGTCACCGTCGTTGATCGTCACAATTACCATCTGTTCCAACCGCTGCTCTATCAGGTCGCGACCGCTGGCCTGTCGCCCGGCGATATCGCCTCGCCGATTCGCGGCATTCTCGGTCGGCAGAAAAACGCCAATGTGATCCTGGCGAAGGTCTCTGGCATCGATACCGCGTGCAAGAAGGTTATTGCGGAAGGACGCCTCATTCCGTTCGATTATCTCATTGTCGCCACCGGGGCCGAGCACGCCTATTTCGGGCATGATTGGTCGTTCTACGCGCCCGGTTTAAAGACGATCGACGATGCCACCTATCTGCGCCGAAGGATCCTGCTCGCATTTGAGCGCGCCGAGACCGAGTCGGACGCTGACGAGCGACGTCGTCTCTTGAATTTCGTTGTGGTCGGCGGCGGTCCGACCGGCGTCGAGATGGCGGGCGCGATCGCCGAATTGGCGAAACGCGCGTTGGCCTCCGACTTCCGCTCCATCGATCCGCGAAGCGCGCGGATCGTACTGATCGAAGTCCGGGCCACGGCTGCTGAGCCCATTCGATCCCGCGCTGTCGGAGGCGGCACTGCGTTCGCTGGAGCAGCTCGGCGTGGAAGTCCGGCTTGGGACCGGCGTCACTGATTGCGATTGCTCAGGCGTTTCGCTCGGTCAACAGCGCCTGCAAACTCGCACGATTATTTGGGCCGCCGGCGTCAAAGCCTCCCCGGTGGCCGAATGGCTCGCCGTCGACAGTGATCGTGCCGGCCGCGTGAAAGTGCAAGCCGATCTTTCGGTGCCGGGTCATCCGAACATTTTTGTGATCGGCGATGCCGCTGCTGCGACCGGCCCCGACGGCAAGCTGCTGCCCGGCGTCGCGCCGGTCGCGAAGCAGCAGGGATGCTATGTCGCAAGCGTGGTGACGGCGCGTGCCCAGGGCAAGACGCTGCCGGCGTTTCGCTATCGCGACTTCGGGTCCATGGCCACGATCGGCCGCAAGCGCGCGGTCGCGCAGCTCAGGGCGTTCAAAGTCTCGGGGCTGCCGGCCTGGCTCCTATGGAGCCTCGCGCACGTTTATTTTCTGATCGGATTCCGCAATCGTCTGGCGGTCGTTATGAATTGGGGCTGGAATTATGTTACGTTTCAGCGTGGTACCCGATTGATCACCGGCATCTCCGGCTCACGCGTCGAAGACGTGACGCCCGTCGTGATGATGGAACCGCCGACGTCGGCCGACGTCGGCGATCCGCTCGGCGGTCGAGGGCTCGTCCCATTGCGAGTGGAGCCCCAACGTCGACAGAGTCCGCAGCATGCGTGACATGGCAAATTCTGATAACATTAATCGGGAAACCAGCCGCCGGGATGATCCCTTAGCTGCGGCCATCGCCCGCTCCCTGGAGCCTTGAATGACGTCAAAACCACTGGCGCAGGCTCTCGAAGAAGCCTTTCAGCATTGTTGCGATATGGATGCATCACTGAGCGAGAGGCTTGATAGCCTTGCCCGGTCGGTGCGCACATTGAGCCCACCCTTTGCCGATGCTGTGGATCGTTTGGTGACGCGGCTTCAACAAAGTGGCGCCGGGAAAACTGCCCCACAACCCGGCGAGTCGATGCCGCCGTTTTTTCTGCCCGATGAGGCGGGACGCATGGTCAGTCTTAACGAGCTGCTCAGCAAAGGACCTGTAGCCGTCACGTTCCACCGCGGGCACTGGTGTCCTTACTGTCGTCTGAATACCAGCGCTTTGGCACAGGCTCAGAAGGAAATAGAGGGCGAAGGCAGCCAGATCGTCGCGATCATGCCCGACCGGCAACAATTCGCTGAAGAGTTCAAATCCGAATTCAAAGCGCGATTTCCAATTCTGACGGATATGGATAACGGTTATGCGCTTTCCTTGAATCTGGTAGTTTGGGTCGGTGCGGAAATGCAGCGGATGATTTCAGCGGCCGGTTGGGATATCCCGAAATACCAAGGCAATGCCTCCTGGACGCTTCCCATCCCGGCTACTTTTGTCGTGGGCAAGGATGGAAAGGTCAAGGCGCGCTTCGTCGATCCCGACTATCGCAAGCGCATGGCGATCGAAGGCATGATCGCAGCGCTGAGAAACGCACGTTAGACCGAGACAGCTTTAGTTGTAGCGCGACCAATCCGCCGCGCGCAGCATTTTAAAAATGGCCGACGCCACCGCAGTTCGCTCGCGGCCCGCCACGCCATAGAGATAGATTGTGCGGTGAAACTCGACGCCATTGACCGCAGCCTGCTTCAAGGTCTCGGGACACCGCATGCTGCGCGGAACAAACGCGACGCCGAAATCGGATTCGAGCAGCGTGATCAAATCCCATTCTGAGCTCGCCTCGTGGCCTTGATCGACGCCGAGATTGTGGCTGCGAATAAGCGATGTAGCCTGCTCGAAGTGCTCGCAATAGGTGCGCCGCAACCACCGCTCCTGGCGCAGTTCATCGACATCTATTGCAGGATGCGATGCGAGGGGATGCTTGGCGTTGAGCATCAGCCTGAACTCTTCGGTGAAGAGAGGCCAGCGATCGAGACGTTCCCAGCCCTCGCCCAGGTCGGCGGCAATTGCAAGCTCGGCCCCGCCCCCTTTGAGAAGCTCGACGATTTCCGGCGCCGTCGCGCGTAGCAATTTCACCTCGAGCCGGTTGAAAAGCCGATTGAGCTCGGACAGATGCGACGTCACCAGCTCCAGATTGATCGTGTGTGAAAGGACAAGCTTGAGCGCCCCGATTTCACCGCTCTTGACGGCGGAAGCAAGCGATCTTGCCCCGAGCGCGCTCTCGTAGCATTGCTTGAGCAACGGATACATGCGCTCGGCAAGCTCGGTCAGCTGGACCTGCGGCCGCTCGCGCCGGAAAAGGTCGCCCCCGAGCTCTCCTTCGAGCTGCTTGATGGCACGAGTCAGCGACGGCTGGGTCACGTTGCACTTCTCAGCGGCTTTGGTGAAATTCAGCTCGCTGACCGTTGCCAGAAAATATCTGACTTGGTGCATCTCCATAGCAGAATGCTATCGATCCATTAGCCGTTTGGCATTGGAGTTTGCGGATTGTGCGGCATAGACATTACGCAAGACAGTGTCCTTCACGTCCGGCACTTCACCTCAAACGAGGAATTTATGGGCCATGAACATCGCCATCAAGCCGGAGAATATCACCAGCCGGGACGCGTTTGCAGACAAAGTGTCGCCGGTGGGGACTCCGCAGCGAAGCAACGCCCCGTCGTCCTCGTTTTTCAAGGCGGGGGCGCGCTGGGCGCGTACCAGGCCGGCGTTTACCAGGCGTTTCACGAAGCGCAAATCGAGCCGGACTGGATCATCGGCACGTCCATCGGCGCCATCAATGCGAGCCTCATTGCCGGCAATGAGCGCGAAGATCGTCTCGACCGGCTGGAGGAATTCTGGCGCCGGATGCGGCGCAAGGAGTTTTGGGGTCTCTCGACTTGGCCCGGGCTGTCCGACACCACGGCCTATTGGTCCACGTTGCTCGGCGGTATTCCGGGCTTCTTCGAGCCTAATCCGCTCGCGTTTCTAGGCGCGCACTATCCCTTGGGAAGGGACAATGCCGGGTTCTACTCGACCGCACCGCTGGAGAAGACGCTGACCGAGCTTGTCGACTTTGCGCTCGTAAAGCGCTGCATGCCGCGCCTCACGGTCGGTGCCGCGCATGTGCGATCCAGCCAGATGCGCTACTTCGACAGCCGCGAGACGGCGATATCGGCCCGGCATGTGATGGCGTCCGGCGCGCTGCCGCCGGCATTCCCGGCCGTTCGCATCGATGGCGAGCTTTATTGGGACGGCGGCATTCTTTCCAATACGCCGACCGAGGCGATCTTCGACGACAATCCGCGCCGAAACTGCCTGATCTTCGCCGTGCATATGTGGGATCCGATGGGGGCCGAACCGGAAACCATCTGGGAGGTGCTCCACCGTCAAAAGGACATCCAATATTCGAGCCGGGTTGCAAACCAGATTGCGAAGCAGCGCCAGGTGCATAAGCTGCGCCACGTCGTCTCGGAGCTGGTCAAATTCATACCGGAGGAGAAACGCAACCATCCGGTCGTCAAGGACTTGGCCGAATATGGCTGCCGGACGCAGATGCACGTCGTACGACTTCTGGCTCCGCGGCTCGTCAATGAGAATCACACCAAGGATATCGACTTCAGCCCCACTGGCATTCGTCTGCGCTGGGAAGCAGGCTATGCCGACACGGCCCGCGCGCTGCAACGGGCGGCGTGGGACGACGATGATTGCGATCCACTCGAAGGTGTCATTCTGCACGAGGCGATGCCTGACGCCGTCGAGGCAACGAAATAGTGCCTCCCAGCGGCGCATTGCCTGCGTTATCGCTTGCCTAGCCGCGAGGGTACTAATGCATCATCTTGCCGCCATCGACGTTGATCGTCTGGCCGGTCATAAAGTCGCTTGCCGATGCCGACAGAAACATGACCGCGCCAACGAGGTCGTCCGGCACTTGCGCGCGCGCGATGGCGCGGCCTTCGATGCGCGCCTGCAGATATTCCGGCGCGGATGAGCCGACTTGCGTGTCGCTCATGGTGTTGCCTGGGGTGACGGCGTTCACCGTGATGCCCCAAGGACCGACCTCGCGCGCGAGTGCTCGGGTAAACCCGATCACCCCGGCCTTCGATGTGGTGTAGTGAAGCCGATTGGGGGTGCCTTCCCACACGCGGCTCGACGAGATGTTGACGATCTTGCCGCGCCCTTTCGACCGCATGACCGGAACGAAGGCGCGGCAGCACAGGAACATGCCGCGCAGGTTGACTGCCATGACGCGGTCCCATTCCTCGACCGGGATTTCCAGCCACGACCGGCGCGGCAACGCGCTCATCAGCGATGCGTTGTTGATGAGCACGTCGACGGTGCCGTAACGATTGAGCACCGCGCTCGCCAGGGATTCAACCGATCCCTTCTCTGCGATATCGACGGCGATCGCGAGCGCCTCGTGCCCCTCCGCCTTGATCCCAGCCGCGACTGCCTCCGCCGCCGAGCCATCGATATCGGCTGCAACGACGTGGGCGCCGGCGCGGGCGAATTCCTGCGCGTAGATCTTGCCGATTCCTTTGCCGCCGCCGGTGATGACGACGACTTTGTCAGCAAGCTCGAATCGGTTGTGGCGCGCCGTCATGGTCGCTCCGTTCAGTTGACGCCGTATTGCTTCTGCATCGCAGCAAGGAAGCCTTCGCGCTTAAGCCTGTCGATCAAGCCCACATCGAGATAGTCCTCGACCCTGTCGCTGCCGATCGGCTGGTTGATGGCCTTGAGCTGCGCAATGACGTTTGCCGCGCTCTCCGTCGAGGGCGTGAGATCGCGCGAGGTCATGTTCAAATAGTCGCGATAGGTCGCGTCGATGATCTTCGGGTCGCTCGCTTTCAGGCGCCTGGCGATGATTTCCTTCGCCCACTTTTCGTCGCCGAAGCCCCGATAGGCGCCTTCGATATAGGCCTTCAGGAAGCGGAGAACGTGCTCCGGGTGCTCGCTGACATAGCTGCGCGCCATCACCACGGCATCGAACACCCACGGCGTCTTCTGCGCGGCAAGGTCGGCAACGACAAAAAATCCTTTCTCGCGTGCGGCGGTTGTCGCGGGCTCAAGGAGCGGCGCCGCATCGATGCGCCCCGCCACCATCGCCCCGAAGCGCTGCGTCGTCCCGCCGATCTGCGTGATGGTGACGTCGTCGCGGGTCAGGCCGAGCTTCCTGAGCAGGAGGCTGATGGCGATGTCGGTCTCCGAGCCGAAGGTGCTGATGCCCAGCGTCGCCCCTTTCTGTAGCGGTGGGTCGGTGCGCCTGGTCGAAAAAACCGTGAACGGCATCACGTTGGTGCTCGCGGCGACGAGCCGCAGGTCGGCGCCTTTGAGGTTGGCGAGGACCGCGGGCGCGAGACCGACATGCATGGCCTGTATTTCGCCCGACAAGAGAACCTGAATGCCGCGCGTGCCGCCTTCGGCATTGATGATCTCGCCTTTGAGGCCGTACTTCTCATAAAGGCCGCCGGCCTCGGCGAAATAGACCGGCAGGATGGTCGATACCGGCGCGGAGATGCCGATCTTGAAGGGGATGAGGTCGTCCGCGCGGGCCCTGCACGTCGCAAAGGCCAACGCCGTCAGCGCCAGAGCGGCGGTCCGCCGCGTCATAAGCATTGTATTCCTCCTATGTCGTCGTGGATCAGGCTCCATATGCGGTCTTCGAGGGCGTGGAATCGCGCCTCCCGCTTCAAATGCAGCGCGCGCGGGCGCGCGATGCCGACCGGGATGCTTTCCTTGACGCGGCCGGGGCGGGCGGAGAATACAATGACGCGGTCCGACAGGAAGATCGCCTCATCGATCTGGTGGGTGACAAAGAGCACGGTTTTCCCGGCCTCCTTCCAGATGCGCAACAGCTCCACCTGCATGCCCTCCCGGGTCTGTGCATCGAGCGAGGCGAAGGGCTCGTCCATGAGCAGGATTTTCGGGTCGATCACCAGCGCGCGGGCAAGATTGACGCGCTGCTGCATGCCGCCTGAAAGTTCATACGGGTAGTTATGCTCGAACCCGGAAAGCCCGACCATGGCGATGAAATGCCGGGCCCGTTCGTGCGCTTCCCTGCGCGCGACCCCGATGCATTCCAGACCATACAGCACGTTCTTCAGCACGGTTCGCCACGGCAGCAACGAGGCGTCCTGAAACACTACCGCGCGATCAGGGCCAGGCCGCGTCACTTCGACGCCGTCCACGAGGATACGCCCTGTGGTCGCCGGCAGGAGGCCGTCGACGACCGAGAGGAAGGTCGTCTTGCCGCAGCCCGAGGGCCCGACAATGGAGACGAACTCGCCGTCGCCGATGTCGAGATCGATGCGGTCGAGCGCCAGCAGCCGGCCGCCGGTCCGCGGCTGCGGATATTCGAGCGACACATCGCGGGCTTCGAGCTTCACCATCACGATTGCGGGAGCGGCGCGCGCCAGGCGCCCAAGGCCGTCTCCATCCGGCGGACCGCTCCTGTCAGGATGAGGCCGGCAGCCACGATTGTGAAGATGCCGACGAACACCACGTCCGTCTCAAACAGGGCTCCGGCGCGGTTGATCATGAAGCCCACGCCCCTTGCGGCCCCGGTCAGTTCGCCGACGACGATGCCGATCATGCCGCGACCGACGGCGAGGCGCAGCCCGGCGAGCAGGAACGGCACTGCGCTCGGCACAATAATGCTGCGAAACACGAACCATTCGGACGCCGTAAAGCTGCGCGCCACCGTCATGAGCCGCGGGTCGGTTGTGCGCACGGATGCATGGGCATTGATGAACAAGGGGAGCACGGCCAACAGAAAGATGACGAACACGCGCGCCGCGAGGCCCGTTCCGATCCAAAGAATAATCAGCGGCAACAGCGCAATCTGCGGCGTTGCGTTGAGCGCGGACACGAACGGCGTCACCGCGTAAGACAAAAGCTGGTAGCGGCCGCAGGTGAGCCCGAGCGGGACGCCGATGAGGATCGCCAGTGCGAGCCCGAGGGCAAGCTCGATCCCGCTCCAGGCGAGATGAGGCCAGATCGCCCCGGTCACGACGAACAGCGACCACGCCGTTGCGGCGACCGCGCTGGGCGAAGAGACGAAGATCGGTTTGAGCCGCAGAGCCTCCGCGCTCTGCCCGAGCAGCGGATGGAGGAGATCGGCCCACCAGCCGCGGCCGAGCCCTTCCCACACGAGCAACAAGAGCGCCGCCGCAGCGAGCCCCAGAATGATCCGCTCATTCGCGAAATAAAACCGCGCGAGCAGCGTTTCCTCCGTGAGTGGCGATGTACGAACGAATGCTCGCTGCGGCGGGCGCCAGCGTTCAAACCAGCTCTCGATACGGTCGAGCGCAGAAGTCGTAACGAGTCCCGTTGCTGTGAACAGGAGAATGCCGAAGAACAGCACGTCGGTCTGAAAGGAATTTCCAGCTTCGGCAATCATGTGGCCGAGCCCGGCGGTCGACGCATAAAGTTCGCCCACCACCACGCCGAGGAGGGCGCGACCGGATGCATATTTCAGGCCGCTGAAGATGAACGGCACCGTTCCGGGCAGGATGATGCTCGCGAATATTTTCATTTGCGAGGCGCCGAAGCTCCGTGCCAGGCGGACGAACCGGGTCTCGCTCGCGCGCACGCCGGCGTGGGTGGTGATGATGATGGGGATCAATGCGCCGAGAAATACCACCGCGAACTTCGACCAGATGCCGATGCCGAACCAGACGACAATGATAGGGAGAAAGGTCACGCGCGGCACCGCATTCATGGCATCGATGAACAGGCCCGAGCACATATTGCGCCCGCTTGTACCAGCCCGTGGCAAGCCCGAGAGGAATTGCCAGGGCCGCGGCGGCGACATAGCCGGCTGCGAATTCCGTGGCGCTGACGCGAACGTCGCGCCAGAAATCCGGATCGTGCCAAAGCCCGCGTCCGGCGAGCCAGATTCGCGCGGGCGACGAGACGAAAAATGGATCGATCAGGTGCAGCGAAACGGCGCCTTGCCAGAGCAGGAGAAAGGCAATGACGCTCGCGCCGCCAACCACGAAATTCTCATTGCGTGGGTTCATTTCGATGAAATGGACCAGTGCGAGCAGCAAACCTGGCGACCGCTTATGGCACGAGCGTGCCGCAATGTACCTCCCCCTGAAAGGGGGAGGTACGCCGAGTCTGTTGCGCGGATGTGCTTCAACATCAGCGTAACATTCATCCGCCGCCTCCGAGGCTGATTTCAACGTTGAGGTACTCATCGACAGTCGCCGATTGATCGGGCCCGAGCACGATTGTCGATGTTTGCTCCTCGATGATTGCGGGGCCGGCAAGAATGGCGCCGGGATCAAGGTCAGGACGCCAAAACACCGGCGCGTCAACAAAGCCAGCACTACCAAAATAAACATGCCGCGTTTCGCGCGGCTTCGCCGGTCCGGAGCTGCGGAGCGGGGCACGCTTGAGCCGCGGCTTCGCCATTTGACCGATTGCAGTTACTTTGAAATTGACGATCTCGACCGATTCGTTTTCGGCCGTGTGGCCGTAGCGGCGCCGGTGCGCCGCATGAAATGCCTGTATGAGAGCATCGATGTCCTGCTGGCGGGAGATTGCCGGGACCGGCACATCGACTTCGTAGGATTGGCCGCGATAGCGCATTCCAGCGGCGCGCAAGGTGATGATGCGCTCGCGCGGGAATTTCTCGCCGAGGAGATCGTCGACACTTTGCCTCTCCAGGTCGCGGAACAGGCCTTCGATCCTTTCCGGCGTGACATCATCGAGAGGCGTAATGCGGGTGAGGCTGCGCTCCTGATGCATGTCGGTCACCAGCATGCCCCAGGCGCTGAACGCGCCGGGGTCGCGCGGCACCAGGATGCGGCGGATGCCCAGCTCGGCCGCCACGTAACCGGCGATCGTCGGTCCCATGCCGCCGAATGCCGCCAACGTGAACTCGCGCGGATCATAGCCGCGCTCGATCGTAATGGTGCGCATGGAGGTCATGCAGTTGGTCGCCAGCACCTTGAGCACGCCCCAAGCCGCCTCCTGCGCGGTGATGCCGAGCGGTGCCGCAAGCCGATCCGTCACAGCGGCGCGCGCCTTTTCGCACGCGATCGGCATGGCGCCGCCAAGCAGCGCCGTCGGATTGACATGTCCCAGCACCACGAGGGCATCGGTCAGCGTCGGCTCGCTGCCGCCGCGCTGGTAGCAGGCCGGTCCCGGGCGTGCGCCGGCGCTGCGCGGGCCGACCTTGAGCACGCCGCCAAGCTCTACGGAAGCAATGCTGCCGCCGCCTGCGCCGATGGTGTGGATGTCGATGGCATGCATGCGCAGGGGATGGCGGCCGACCGAGAGCTCCGATTTGAACGACGGCCGGCCGGCCAGCACCGCCATATCCGAGCTGGTGCCGCCGGTGTCGAACGTGATGATGTTGTCGATGCCTTTGAGGTCGCCGAGGTAGCGGCTCCCAATCACGCCGGCGACCGGGCCGGACATCACGGTCTGGATCGGCGTTCGTTCCAGCATTGCTGCGCTTGCGGCGCCGCCGTCCGACTTCATCATCAGGGCGCGTGCATTCGGAAAGTGCGCGCGCGTCAGATCCTCGAGTGCCGTGAGATAGCGCACGACCGGCGGACCGATATAGGCATTCGCGACCGTCGCGGCCGTGCGCTCGTACTCGCGCCATTCCGGATTGACTTCGCTGGACAGCGAAATGTAGAGGCCGGGCGCGACGCTGCGGATGATCTCGGCCGCCTCGCGCTCGTGGCGCGGATTGGCAAAGGCGAACAGGAAAACGACGGCGACCGCCTCGCACCCGCGTGCGAGAAGATCGCGAACGCCCCGTTCGACATCGCCGCGCTCGAGCGGCGCGACGACATCGCCGCGGAAATCGAGGCGCTCGCGCACCTCCACAATGCGCTCGCGCTCCAGGAGCATCTTGGGCGCGGGAGCAAAAATGTTGAATACGTCATCGCCGCGCCATTGCCGGCCGATTTCGTAGACGTCGCGGAAGCCTGCGGTAGTCAGCAGGCCCGTGCGCACGCCTTTGTCCTCGAGGAGCGTGTTCAGCGCCGCGGTCGAACCGTGCAGGATCGACTCAACGGCGCCAACGTCCAACGCGGCTTTAAGGTCGCAGGTGATCGCGTTCATCACCTGCATGGGGTCGGCGGCATTCGATGTGTATTTGCGGATAAGGACGAGGTCGGCCTTCTCATCGTCGAAGGCAGTGACGTCGGTAAACGTGCCACCCACGTCGATCCCGACGCGAACGCCCATCAATTCGGCCCCCGCCTGCGCAGCGCATTGGTTGCGGGCCCATCGATCTCCAAGGTGTCGGGGCGCAGCGTCACGCCGTAATCGTCGCGCGCACCTTCCACCGACACGTATCCGTGCGCGACGTCGGCCTGCACGCGGGCGGGATCACGCGATTTGGGATCGCCATAACCACCTCCGCCGCCGAGTTCCCAGAGCACGACGTCGTTTTGCGAAAGCCGCAGCCCGGCAGCCTTGGAGGTCAGCGCACGCTCCTGCGGCGTCCCCGGATTGAGCACGGCACGCGAGGACTTCGCGGGCTTGGCACCGAAAACGCCGGGGGAAGAATGCTTGAAGCGATCCGTGCGGAGATTGACGATGGATTCCTCGGCGAGAATTCGCCACCTGCGGCGCTGGCCGAGGCCGCCGCGGAACTGCCCGGGGCCGCCCGAATCGGTCACCAGCTCGTAGGCTTCGACCCGGATGGGGAATTCGGATTCCAGCGCCTCGACCGGGCCGTTCATCACGTTGATGACGAGATCGTCCATTGCGCTTGGCCCGTCGGCATCGGGCCGCGCGCCGGCCCCGCCGTTGAATATTTCATATTGCGAGAACCAGCGTCCGGTGACGGGATGACGGCCGGCGCTCGACAGCGAGCCGCCGGCGCCGCTTGCCGGTGCCGGCACGCGGCCGGGAAGCGCGCGCGCCAACACGCGCATGACCACCGAGGTGATCATCTGGCTGGGCCGCACATACATGTTGACGGGGGCGGGATAGCGCGGATTGAGGAGCGAGCCTTCGCCCGGGTAGCTCACCTTGATCGGCCGCGCGAGACCCTCGTTCACCGGAAGCCCCGGGATCAGGATCATCTTCACGCAGCACTGGATGAAGTTGCGCGACACGCAGGGCCGCAGGTTGATCGGCCCGCGCGCCTGCCTGTCGCTGTCGAGAATGAAATGCAGCGTGTCGGCTTTTTTTTCGAGCGTCGCCGAGATGCGATGGGACTTGTCGAGGT
This sequence comes from uncultured Alphaproteobacteria bacterium, assembly GCA_963817135.1. Taxonomy (GTDB): domain Bacteria; phylum Pseudomonadota; class Alphaproteobacteria; order Rhizobiales; family Xanthobacteraceae; genus VAZQ01. The sequence goes on from CAWFNG010000017.1 coordinate 102,116, forward strand.
CGATGCCGTCGTCATCGATCCAGTCATGCTCGGGGCCGTAAGTCCCGTCCGGCATCTTGGCGATTTCGCGTCGCAGTTCGGTTTCGCAAATCTGCATCCAGCGCTGCCAGCATTGCAGCACGTTGTCGATACCGTGCTTGGCGAGCAGCTCGGCGCATTTGTCGAGGCCATAGTTGTTGGTGTTGATCTGCGCCATGATATCGCCCCAGGTGACCTCCGGCGTGCGCGTATTGGCGCAGATGATCTCCCGGATCTCGCTGTTGATGGCGCCGCCGCTCTGGATTTTCAGCGGTGGGATGAGCAGCCCCTCCTGAAAAAGGTCGGTGGCATCGCCGCTGTTGGTGCCGGGCACCTTGCCGCCGAGATCGGGTTTGTGCGCAATATTGCCGATGAAGGCGACGAGCTTTTCGTCGAAGAACACGGGCGAGACGATGGTGACATCGGTGGCGTGGTTCTGGCACGCGCGGTACGGATGGTTGACGATGTAGGCGTCGCCGGGCGCAATCCGGCCGGCGAAAACGCGACGGATCTCGTTTACCTGCGCGCTCAACGGCCCGATGTGGAGCGGCTGCGGCACGCCCTGGGCGACCATGCGGCCCTGCGCGTCGAAAATCGCAAAGGTGAAATCCTGGCTTTCCTTGATGATGGTCGAGTAGCCCGTGCGCAGCATGTTGACCGTAAGCTCGCGCGCGATCTGCAGCGTGGACTGGTAGATGACTTCGAGATCGATGGCGTCCAACGCATCCTCCTCGCCACTTTGGGCTGCGCCTGTGCCCGCCAAGGTATCAAACACAATTCCAGCGGCTTCAAGCGCCTTCTGCGCGTCTATCGTGGCCGCAAATGCCACCGCGAGGGCGGCTTACACGAAGCGACGGCTTCTGGGATAGCGGGATGGCGTGAGGCGATGGCTTTTTCCAAGCCAATTCCATCGGGAAACAACGATCAGCCTCAGCAGTCCACGTCCTAAATTGACCGGTGCTGTTGAAAAAAGATTTTCAGGGGATCTGCGAGCAATCGTCTACTGTTGGCGATCGCCGGCGGAGGCATACTGACGGCTGCGCTCCGTCGCCTTCATCAGCTCTCTGACAGGCTCCGGCAGGTGTCCCTCGGTGAGCTTGCCGGGCGGGCTTGCAAGCCGGTCCACCACGGCGAGGCGGGTGATCTCGCCTTTTTGAAAGGCGTCCAGGAACTCGGGATAGTTCCGGAAGGCAACGCATCCGTTCGACTGACCGTTAGAGCCCAGCATGTAGGTGTGGGCAAGGATGCCGTCGCGACCGTGCATCCTGCCGTCGTCGACCGGCTTCAATCGGATCGCGCGAACCCCGTGAAATATTCTCTCGCGCAAAGCGAGATTGTAAACATTCGTCGGCGTTGGCCCCCGCATCTTCAGGTGCACATGGCGGGGATCGTCCATAAGCCCGCCGAGGCCGGAATGGGCCTCGAGCCGGCGGCCGCTCGGCAGATAGACGGTATGTGCCGTGATATCGTAGATCGCGGTATGGCCGTCGTCGCCCGGCGGCGGGACCTCTTTGCGTGCCTGCTCTGCGAAGGGGCGGGCTCTGGAAACGATCGGTTTCGGTACTTCGGCTCGCTGGATCTGGATGTCCGAATCCGGTGCCGACTGCAGGCCACTCGCAACGATCGACATCGTCGATTTGAACCTCTCGTCAAAAGACGCCGGACAATCCTCGGTCCAGAATGCCGCGGGACGCGGATCGAAAGCGGCGAAACCTTCGCTTGACAACTCGTTCCAGCACGCCGAGGCGGCCGTGTCCGTCAGCATCTCCAAACGACTGGCCCGAGCATCGAACCCGGCCTGCGGCTCCAGGCTTGCCAATTGCAGGCGATGGGTCGGAGGGCTGGATCCCAGCGGCACAGGCAGCCGGAAAATCTCAGCGTGAATGGTCCCGAAAACGGAAACACCCGCACCGGGCGATCCGATATCTGCCGGACCCGCCTGCGTTCCTGCCGTTTTTAGGACGAACGTCAAAAACATCGCGGCGATTCCAACCGGAATCGCGCGAACCCCCAACTGAGCCAATACGTCCCCACTCGTACCCCACGTCGCCCCTGGCGCAGCGTCCAACGGCAACGACGTCCCCCGACGTGCGCGAGAGGAAACATGCCGATTGCGGCATAAATGGTTCGGCGGAAGGCGCCCCAACCCAAGGGCAGCGAAATATAATGGCCGCAGAGCACCACCAAGGTCGAGTGACTGAGGTGAAACAGACCCGATGTGACCGCAGTTATTGCTTCCTCTGCACGAGGATCGCTAAGCAGGCCTCGACGGCCTTTAAGACTCTGCATACCATAATCGTCAGAGCCGCCGTTCGCAGGCCCGCTTTGGTGCTACAGGTTGCCGTGCTTGGGAGGCCATGATGGTCAATCACGGCGCACTATCGAGATCTCACGTCTATCAGATGCTCGGCTCAAAAGACGCGAGGGTGCGCCGGGCTGCGTTTGTACTCCTCGAAGCAAGTAATCCTCGGCTGAGGAAAGACAGCAAGATTTTCATGGAAATTGTGCGTTTCATTTGGGACGCTAATCCCAGCTATGAGCTTTATCGAGAGTTCAGCAAGCGCTACTTGTATAAGACGCCGCCAAAGCCGAGCGCAAAGAGCCAGCGGCCGAACCTGTAGCGGCAAAGAACCTTCAAAGAGCGCGGCATAGACTTCGCCGATGCAAAACTGGTGTTTGCAGGGCGCTCGATGACGTTATCAGATGAGCGGCGCGATTATGCCGAGCCGCGATTTATTACGGCCGGATGGTTGCGTGGGCGGTTCGTGGTAATCGTGTGGACGCCGCGCGACGGCAACCGGCGCATCATTTCAATGAGGTACGGCCATGCCGACGAAGAAGCGTACTACGAAGAGCAAATGGATTGATCCGGACGACGCGCCACGGCTCGACCGCGAGTGGTTTGAGCGCGCTGAGATTTGGCAGGGTAACAAACTTATCCGACTCGGTCGGCCGAGAAAAGCCGCCACGAAGAAGGCCGTGAGCCTGCGCCTCGATCCCGATGTGCTAGAGCATTTCCGCGCCAGCGGACCGGGTTGGCAATCGCGGATCAACGCGGCATTGCGCAAGGCGGCCCGCCTCCGGTCGTGAAAGGACCGATTGCTTGCCCGCGCGCCTTCAAGAACAGCGCGGGGCTTGTTGTTTACCCTGAAGCTCACGGCAGAACTCGTTATGGAGTTGGCTCAGTGCTGACCTTAATCCGGTCTCCCCGTGCGGAGGAATTGCAAAGAGCCGAGGAGCTCGTCGTTCGCAGCATTAATGACCTCACGCAGCGTCACGGCTTTGGGCCCATGGCAACCTTGCGTCCTCCTGATTTTCAATTGTTTTCCCTACAGGATGATCCCGACGGATTGTGGTTGGCTGAAGCCGACGGAGAAATCCTCGGCTTTGCTTTTAGCTGGGTGTGTGGCGACCTGTGGTTTCTTGCCGAATTGTTCGTCGCCCCGGGGCATCAAGGTCGCGGTATCGGCAACAAGCTTCTCATGCGGACATTGGAACACGCCAGCAAAGCCGGCGCCACCAACAAAGCCCTTATCACTTTCACCTTCAATGTCGTGTCGCAAGGACTGTATATCCGGCACGGGTTGTTCCCGCGGCTTCCGGTTTATTTTTTCAACGTGGAGCGCGACGTGTTGATGAACCGTCTTCAAGGCGAGAAACTACGCTTGACGCCCATTGAAGGCACGCCTTCCGATATGAACAGGCTTGCGCAGATTGATGCGAGCGCCTTGGGCATACCTCGCGAGAGGCATCACAGGTATCTGCTCAATGACAGCACGATGAAAGGCTATTTCTTCCACGGGCGGGACGACTGCATGGGATACGCTTACATTTCCGCCAGCGGGCACATTGGTCCACTTGCGCTGAGGCAGCGAAATGCGATGGGCAGCGCATTCGCCACCGCGCTGAACCTGGCGGCGGGCAGCGGAGCTTCCCAGGTCTCGGCGTTCCTTCCCGGCGCCAGCGATATGGCGCTCAGCACCGCCGCCGAGCACGGCATGCGGATCACATTTCCAATGGTGCTGGTGTCGACACGCGATTTCGGAGATTGGACCCGGTATCTCCCGCGCAATCCGGGCTTCATGTGATCAATTTATTCACGTCCCGAGATCGACGATCTCAGCAAGCTTGGCGACTTGCGCGTGCTCCTGCCGCAGCAACTGACCGACACGTGCCGGGTCACCGTATTCGAAGATCATTCCAGTGTTCTCGATGGCAGCCTGCAGCGCCGGCTGGCGGCTCGCCTGGGCGACTGCACTGATGAACTTCTGTACGATGGGCTGCGGGGTCGCAGCCGGCATGAAGAATCCCATCCAGATATTGAGCTCAGCGCCTCCGAAGCCCTTTTCCGCGAGCGTCGGGACGTTCGGCAGATCGGCAAGCCGGCGCCATCCCGTGGTGACGAGCGGAACGACATCGCCGCGCTCGATCAGCGGCTTGGCTGCCGAATAGGCCGAGGACATGAGGGGGACATGACCGCCGAGAATCGCCTGCGCGACGGGCCCGGATCCGCGAAACGGCACGTGCACCATTTTGATGCCGGCGGAGTGCTTGAACAATTCGGTCGAGACGTGCGTCACGGTGCCTTGTCCGGCGGAGCCGTAACTGAGTTCATCCGGCTTCTGCTTCGCCCGCTCGATCAGCTCTTCGATCGTTTTGATGCCCAATTGCGGTCGCGCAACCAGAATTCCGACATCCACCGCATACATGCCGAGCGGCGCGAAATCCTCGATCTTGTAGGCAGCTTTCTTGTCGATCGCGGTGCGCACGCTGAGCGGCGGATTACTCGTCGCAAGGACGGTATAACCATCCGGCTTGCTGCGCGCGACCTGTTCGCAGGCGACACCGCCGCCGGCGCCGGGCTTGTTCACCATCACGAGGGTAGCGTTGTCCAGGCTTGCCTGTAGAGGCTCGAGTGCAATGCGCGGCGCCGTGTCGGTCGGGCCTCCCGGAGGAAACGGGACGACAAGCTCGATCGGTGCGCTCGGCCAGGCCGTCTGCGCCGCAAGCCGCAACGGCAGGAACAGCGGCGCCGTCGCCCCCATCTGCAGAAACGTTCTTCGTCGCATCCGCCCGCGCTCCTGTTTGCAGTAATTACTCGGGTATCTTAGAGCATGTCCTGCCGGATTTGAAATCTGCTCCAGGGCTGTAACCATTCGGATTGTTTGTCATGCGTCGTTATGATTGCCTCAAGGTAATCGCCCCGCTTGTCGCCGACAGCCTCGTCATCACCAATCTCGCAAACACCGCGACGGAGTGGAGGTCGGTCCGCCCGCATGAAGGCAATCTCTATTCCGTCGGAATGGGAATGGTAACACCGTATGCGGTCGGGGTTGCCATGGCGTTGCCCAACCGGCGGGTTCTTGCCCTCGATGGGGACGGCGGCATCCTGTTCGACCTGAGCGTTCTGGGGATCCTTGGACAGGCTGCCCCGCCCAACCTTTGCGTCCTGGTCTTCGACAACGAAGGCTACGCCTCAACCGGTGGATGGCCGTCGACTGCCTCGCTCACTGCCGGCCCGGTCGACATCGAGGCGCTCGCCCGGGGATCGGGAATCGCGAGCGCGCGGACGGTGCGATCTCTGGACGCCCTGGTTGCCGCCGTCGAAGCTGCCTGGCGCGGGGCGGGGCCGGGCCTCATCGTCGCCAAGGTCAACCGGGAGCAGGCGTTCGTCGGTCCGACGCTGATGGATTCCAAGGAAAACAAGTATCGCTTCGTGCGTCACATCGAGCAAAGCGAGAAGCGGATCATCCTGCGCCCCTCGTCGAAGGAACACGGCGCGCCGCCGCAAGCCGATGCAAACCTTTCCTCGGAGGAGGGCAATGCCGATTTCGCGACGCGCCTGTTCGAGGGCCTGCAGGAGAACAACATCGATTTCGTGGTCGGGCTGCCGTGCAGCGGTCTCTCCGCCGCGCAGGCCCTGTGCATGCAGGCGCAGTCGATGCGCTATGTCGCCGTAGCGCATGAAGGTACCGGCCTTGGCCTCTGTGCCGGCGCGTGGCTCGGCGGCAAGCGGTCGGCTGCGCTGATGGAAAATTTCGGGTTGTTCGCCAGCGCCTATCACCTGCTGCGCGGCCACTACAGTTACGCTATCCCGACGCTGCTCGTGCTCGAATTCCGCGGCGACGCCGGCGACCAGGAGTTCTTCGCGGAATCGGGCGAGATGACGGAGCCGCTGCTCGCCGCGATGCGGGTGAATTACCGCGTGGTCAGGGATATCGGCGCATTAAAGCCGTCCATCCGCGACGGTCTGCGATGGATGGATTTCGCCATGCGCCCCTACGCGGTCCTGCCGGCCTACGACCTCACGCGGCTGCGCTGAGGCCATTTTGCGGTAGCGACTGTAGCAAGCGGGACCGGAGGCGCTCGTTGTTGAGAATATTCCGACCGCGCCGCCTCCTGAGATGGCTTTAGACAATGGCTGCTTCTATCGGGAGAATGCCTTGTCAAGCCCGCGTATGGGCAGATAAAGTTGCACCTCGATGGTATTTTCTCCCGATCCAACTTATCCTTGAAAAAGAGAAGATCACAGTCTGAGTGACAATTCACATCGCCAACGACCGCGCCGGCTGTGCTGCTGCAGCCAACCGTCAATTTCAAAACGGGGAAACCCTCATGTCCATGCAAAAATCCGAATCACCGTCATCCTGGCTGGCCTGCACCGATGGCATCGCCACGCAATGGCAGGACTTGCTGCTGCTGCTCGCCCGCGTCCTGTTCGGTTGGACCTTCGTCATGAGTGGGTGGGGCAAGCTCATGAACATCTCAGGCTTCGTGGCCACAATGCCGCGCCGCGGCTTGCCGGAATTTCTGGGATATGTTGCGCCCTTCGTCGAGTTCATCGGCGGCGTCCTGTTGATCGCAGGCCTCGCCACTCGCTACGCGTCGCTTATAATGCTGCTGTTCATCATCATTGCGGCCTTCAGCTCGCACCGTTATTGGTCGGCTGAGCAAGCACAGGTCGCAAACCAATCCGCCCACTTCTGGAAAGCCGTGACGATGATGGGCGGCGCGGTGCTGTTATTCATCACCGGTGCGGGCCGTTATTCTCTCGACGCGATGCTTCAACGAAAACCTTAAGGACGCGTGTTAAAACAGCTGCCGTTGACATGCTGGTGACAAACGCCAATGCGCTCGCCGTGCTCGCCGCCGAGGGGCGGCTTCCAACATGCGGGTTTCCCGAATTGGTGCGTTCGGGGGGCCTGCTTGCCTACGGCATCAATTTTCCCGATACCGACTAGCCCCTCCCACGTGCTTCGTTCCGAATACTGCCTCCGGGATCAAGTGCGAGATACACTGTGCCCAGGACTATGCTGTAGGTCAGAACCATTCCAAGCGACAACGTAGCCGGGGCGATACCTAACCCAGCCCCGACTGCAAACGGGCCGAGGCCGATCATGGGGAAGAAGATCAGGCCCATGAACAGCCACCCGATTAGACCGAAGGCGAGCCCTTTGCTTGCGCCCGTACGACCGGGAAGCAGCCGTTGTAGACGGGCGAATAGAAATCCAAGAATGGTCATTCCGTTCAGGAAAGACAGCAGCCAAGGCACAATCGCTGGAACGTCAGTGCCTACCCATCTACTTAGGGTGGCTTGAAAAGCTGGATATGGTTGAAACGACGGAAGTATGCCAAGCCTCGACCTCGCATACATGAACGCAAAATGTACAACTGTGCCAGCGAACCCCGCGATCACCGATTTCCAAACCCAGCTTTTGATGCTCATCTTAGCGCAACATTCAAGATGCCTTGGCTTGAAACACCAGAAAATACTGCCTGGGCAAAAACTGGTGCGTTGCCACCGGCGAATAACCTGCTGCAATGAGTTCTGCGGTTACTTTTTCAGGTGAAATGCGATGTTCGAGCGGTGGACCTTCCGGCGCGTCCGCCTTGAAATCCACAATTGCGAGCCGTCCGTTGGCCCGCAGCGATCCCCTCAACTTAGCAAAATACGCAACCCGGTTATCAATGTGGTGATAGGTATCCACGACCAGAACGACATCGACCGGCTCGGGAAGATTGGGCGTTTCGGCACTCGCCAGGATCGGGATGAGCACGTGAAGGTGCTCGCGGTGCGCACGCTCCTCAAGGTAGCGCAGCATATCCGGTTCAATGTCAACAGCAAACAGCTTCCCTTCCGGTATGCGTTTAGCGATCTGCGCGCTGAAATATCCGGTGCCGGCCCCAAGATCGGCGACACGTGCGGTCGGCTCAAGATGTAGTGCGTCCAAAACCTCAGCCGGCTTCTGCCAAGCGTCGCGGGCAGGATTATCGAACTCTTTGGCCCAACTCTCAGCGTGGCCGAAGGAGTGCTGATAGCCTTGGTCCGAGTGCCCACCCATCTGCGCGAGGGCATCACCCAGTCTGGCGCTCCCTAGAACAAGCACAAAGGCAACGAGTACTGACAGTATCGAATTGGGCATCGTACATCATCCTTCGAAAATCCCCCCGCAACAGGGGAGCGGGCTGCGTTTGTATCTCGAAACGGGTACCTTCGACTTTGAGCAAGATCAAAGAAGCGGCCGAAGACATTGAGTGTTCGAGCCGAAGCGGCCGTGCGCTGAAGCCTTCAAATAGTTTCTGAATGACGCCCGCGAGGGCGATAGCCCCGCTACACGTTCGGTGCGATGAACGCGCAGATCGAGCGGTGATCACCGCCGCGCCCAAGGCACACATGGCAATGGCGGTCCTGACTCGGCTGGCGATTGTATGCGACGCAGGAAATCGCTACACGTAAAAACGGTATAATCGCGTCGCCGAAGGGCCGGCTTACCGAGGTGCTGCGGAAGCGCGCGAGCGAGGTGCGGACCCGCTGCTATGACCCTGACCGGGCATAGCCACCTTGGCCAGTAGTCGTTGCTTACAAGATCCCTTGCATACCGCTGACTTATCTCTGCCAATTCGATATCTTACAATTCAGCCCTGGCTGGCAGGGGACCGAATGCAATTCGATCACTTGAAGCGGCGCGAGTTCATCACGCTTCTCGGCGGTGCGGCAGTGTGGCCGATGGCGGTACGCGCGCAGCAGGGCGAGCGAGTGCGGCGCATCGGCGTACTCCTGCCCGCAACCGCGGACGATGTGGTATTTCAGGCTCGCGTTGGGGCGTTTCTGCAGGAACTGGCGCTATTGGGCTGGAGCATCGGCCGCAACGTGCAGATCGAAATCCGCTGGGCTTCGGCCAATGCCACTGAAATCCGTCGACACGCAGCGGAGTTAGCTGCCCTCATGCCAGACGTCATTCTGGCCACCGGCGACTCGACGATGCCGCCGTTGCTGCAGGTGACGCGCACGGTGCCGATCGTGTTCCCGGTCGTCATCGATCCGGTCGCCAACGGCTACGTCGAAAGCCTGGGGCGGCCGGGCGGCAACGCCACCGGTTTCATGATTTCCGAATACAGCATGGGTGGGAAATGGCTGGAGTTGCTCAAAGAGATCACGCCGGGTCTGATGCGGGCGGCAGTCATTCGGGATGCGACCAACTCGAGCGGGATTACCCAGTTCGGCGTCATCCAGGCCATGGCGCCGTCGCTCAGAGTGGAGGTCATCCCAGTCAACACGCGCGACGCCGACAACATCGAGCGCGACGTCGCGACCTTCGCGCGCTCTCCTGATGGCGGTCTGATCATTGCGGCGAGCGGGACCGCGATACGTTATCGCGAATTGATCATCACGCTGGCCGCCCGGCACAAGCTGCCCGCGATCTACTTCGCAAGCTTTTTCGTCACGAGCGGCGGTCTGATCTCCTATGGCGCTGATCTTCTCGACCAGTACCGGCGCGCGGCCGGCTATGTCGACCGCATCCTCAAGGGCGAGAAGCCCGCCGAGATGCCGGTTCAGGCGCCCACCAAGTACAAGCTGGTGATCAACCTCAAGACAGCGAAGGTTCTCGGCCTCGACGTCCCGGCGACTCTCCTCGCCCGCGTCGACGAGGTGATTGAGTGAACAAGCGCGGCTTTATCACCTTGCTCGGTGGCGCGGCGGCTGCATGGCCGCTCCCCGCGCACGCGCAGCAGCCGGCGATGCCGGTGATCGGGATTCTCGCGGTCGTTTCCGCTGAAGCTAATGTCATCCGTCTTGGTGCGTTCCGCGAGGGGCTGAGCGCGGCAGGCTATGTAGAGGGCCAGAACGTCAAGATCGAATATCGATGGGCAGCGGCGCACAGCGGTCGACTGCCGGAGCTTGCAGCGCAATTGGTTCATGATCAGGTCGCAGTACTTGTAGCCGCCGGCGGCACTGCTTCGGCGCTGGCAGCGAAAGCAGCGACGGCGAGCATTCCAATTGTCTTCGGGATAGGAGCCGACCCGGTCAGCGTTGGGCTCGTCGCCAGCCTTAACCGGCCCGGCGGAAATGTGACCGGCGTGACAAGTTTGAACATAGAGGTAGCGCCGAAGCGAGTGGAGCTGCTGCACGAACTGCTGCCCTCGGCTACCGTCATGGCGCTCATGGTCAACCCCTCCATCTCTGCTCTTGCCGACCCCGTTTCGCGCAGCTCGCAGGCGGCAGCCCAGACTCTCGGTCTGCAGCTCCAGGTTCTGCGGGCAAGCAGCGAGCGCGATTTCGATGACATCTTTGCAAGCTTGATCCAGCTGCACGCAGGCGCGCTCGTCATCGCTCCTGACCAGCTCTTCACTTCTTACAGCAAGCAACTCGCTGCATTGACCGTTCGGCACGCTTTGCCTGCGGTCTATGAATTTCGCGAGTTCGTCAGTGCGGGTGGGCTGATAAGTTATGGCAGCAGTCAAACGGAATACTACCGCTTGGTTGGGAGCTACGCCGGCAGAGTTCTCAAAGGCGACAAGCCTGCCGATCTGCCAATTCAGCAGTCGACGAAGATCGAGCTGGTCATCAATCTCAAGACCGCCAAGGCGCTCGGCCTGACAATTCCGCTCCCCGTGCTTGGCCGCGCCGATGAGGTCATTGAGTAATCTGGCCGGCAACCGAATGCTATTCGATCACCTGAAACGGCGCGAGTTGATCACTCTTTTCGGCGGCGCGGCGCTTGCGTGGCCGCTCACCGCACACGCGCAGCAGGCGGGCAAGCTGCCGACCATCGGGTACTTGGGCGCGAACACGGCTTCAGCGCAGAGCCAATGGACGGCCGCTTTTGTACAGCGCTTGCGCGAACTCGGCTGGATCGACGGCCGCACGGTCGCGATCGCGTATCGATGGGGAGAGGGCCGCAGCGAGCGCATGGCGGAAATCGCGACCGAGTTCGTCCGGCTGAAGGTGGATATAATCTTCACGGGAGGGACCGCAGCAGTCATCGCGGCAAAACAGGCGACATCGGTCATTCCGATCGTCTTTGCGGCAGCGGGAGACCCTGTTGGCAACAACCTTGTCGCTTCACTGACGCGACCGGGCGGCAACGTCACCGGTCTGTCAAACCAATCGGCCGATCTTGCTGGCAAGCGAGTCGAACTCTTGCGCGAGGTTATCCCCGGTCTCCGCCGGTTCGCGATCATGGGCAATGTCGGCAGTCCCATCGGCGTGCTGGAGATGCGCGAGGTTCAGGCAGCGGCCCGCACGCTTGGCCTTGACGTTGTTGCGTCGGAAATCCAACGAGCGGAGGATATCGCGCCCGCCATCGATGCGCTCAAGGGCCGTGTCGATGCACTTTATGTCGGGAACGAGGCGATCGTGAACACGAACCGGATTCCACTCAACACCTTGGCGCTGGGCGCGCGACTGCCGACGATGCACGGTATTCGGGAGCAAGTCGAAGCGGGCGGTCTGATGTCCTATGGATCAAGCTTCCCGGATCTGTTCCGGCGCACCGCCGACTTGGTCGATAAGATTCTGCGCGGGGCAAAGCCGGGCGACATCCCGGTCGAGCAACCCACCAAGTTCGACCTCATCGTTAATCTTACGACCGCCAAGGCGCTCGGGCTTGCTATCCCTGAGTCATTCCTGCTGCGCGCCGATGAGGTGATCGAAACTCGCTAATGGCCGCTCTCGGCACTTGGTGTGAGTAATCGGCACGCGCCAGTTGCGGCTGCTTCCGAATGTATTGCGGACGGGATACCCGCCGATTGATCCGCTCCAATTCGATAACCTGCAGTTCGGCCTCTGCCTGTCGGTTCGTGTCACATTACCCTTACCGTGTCACATTACTTTGAAGAAATGGCGTAGTCTGGGATGCCCGCTCGGCCGATACCAACGCGCGCAATTTGGCCGTCCGCAAAGGCCACAACGAAACCGGCTACGTTGAAGGAAAAGACGTGACGGTCGCGTGTTGCGCAAACGAGGTGAAGAGAGAGCATCGTCAATGGAAATGCAGCGCAGGGAGTTTATTGGTCTTCTCGTCGGCATTGCAACATCGCCGTGTACCGCACACGCGCAAACGCGCCGTATGCGCGTCGTCGGTTTTTTGAGTTCGTGGCATCCATCCGACGCTGCTCCTGTTGTCGAAAGATTGCGGCTGGGACTAAAAGATGTCGATTTGATTGAGGGGCATAACGTCTCGATAATCTTTCGCTGGGCAGAAGGTCGAATTGAACGTCTGCCGGCACTTGCCACCGAATTGGTCGATCTCAAGGTCGATGCAATGTTTGTACTGACTAACGCAGCTGCTCTGGCGGCGAAAGAGGCGACGTCGACAATTCCAATTGTATTTGCTGTTGGCGCCGACCCCGTCGCTTTGGGATTGGTAACGAGTATTCAAAAGCCGGGCGGTAATCTTACTGGAGTATCGGCTTTCTCGAGCGGACTGGATGCAAAACGTGTGCAGCTGCTGCATCAGTTCGCTCCGCAGGCGAGAGCAATCGGCCTCCTGATCAATCCAGCAGATCCGGCTTCCGAAGCTCAGTCGCGGGAAGCGACGACGGCAGCGCGAAAATTCGCACTACAACTGGAAACAAGAACCGCCAGCACAGACGCTGAACTCGAACCAGCTTTCGCGGCGCTTGCAGAAGCGAAGATTTCCGCTCTCTTCGTACCAAATGACGCGTTTTTCAACAGCAGAAGCACGAGACTGATAGACTTGGCGGCACTCCATAAACTTCCAACGCTTTATCCTTGGCGCGAGTTCGCCGACCTTGGCGGGCTGATGTCTTTTGGACCTAACCTCAGGAGCGCGTTTTACCAGGCAACGGTCTATCTGCGCCGAATTCTCCGGGGCGCTAAACCGGGCAATTTGCCGGTGCTGTTGCCGGCAAGATTTAACCTCGTCATCAACGCCAAGACCGCTGCGGCACAGGGGATCACCATTCCACGGCTACTTCGTATTTCAGCGTCGCAGATTATCCGGTGAGTGTGGTGTATTCAGACGGGACCAGTCCGTGCGAACCCAGGCAATCTGCCAGTTCTACAGCCTACCAAGCTTGAGCTTTACTCAAGTATTTCCTTGTAGGCCCTCGAATACGTCAGAAACGGTCCGGCGATTTGGGTCAAAGCCGACTACCTTAATCGCCCCACCCATAACTCGGGTCTATTATGGGTTCCTTGCCGTGGTACTCATCGGGCGGCAGATGATGACCTATACGTGCAGTTCTCGCATCCTCTAGCTGCGCTCGAAGCCACTGAATTTCATGAACTGCGCGCCGCATGATCGCGCGATCTTGTTCTAGATCGCCGGTGGGCCCCGCATGAAGTCTCGCAAGAAGATCACCCATGATAAATCTCCTTGAGTTTTCAAGCCTATTTGGGAATCAGGCAGTCCCCTGTTGAGTGCCTTCGGGCAGGCCAACGTTCGCGATTTGCATGTCCTGAGGCATGGAACCCGAATATCACGGCAGCATGACATTCCAATGTCAGTGAACGTCGAAATGCCGGTCGTGAAAGTCGACGGTGGACGCGACGGCGCGCGTCTCGTCGGCAATGCTCTTCTGTGTGAAGACCGTCACATTGGCGTGCGAACATGCCGTGCCATGTTCCGGCTGGCACGAGGAGATGAGCCATGAAAAGGATCTTGGCCTCGGCCCTCATTGGGGTCGTGGGCTTCTGGTCGTTATTGTGGGACGCTTCGCAGGCGCGCGAGCAGTATCCAGGTCAGTACAAGGACGTGACGAAAGACGTTCAGGAATGGTTCCGCAGCCAACGCAACCCAAAAAGCGGCGCGCACTGTTGCACCGAGGCCGATGGCGTATACGCCGAAGAAGACATCCGCAATGACCGATATTGGGTGCGCTTCGATGCATGCAACCTTTCAACGGGGTGCACGAAGACCGGCTGGATACCCGTGCCGCCTGACGCAGTGATCTACGACGCGAACCGTAACGGTGCTCCCGTTGTTTGGTGGTACATAGAGGGCGGTCAATACAGGGTACGGTGCTATGCGCCGGGAGCGGGAATTTGAGGGAATTAGCGCAACACGCGGACCGATATTCTGCAATCCGGTTCTGGTTGGCAGACCGAATGCAAAAAATAATTCTCCAACACGGGATCGAACCATTATGTGCGCAGCATGATTTGACTCTCATGATGCGCAATTCCTCCGAAATATTCTATGCGCGCGACGGGCGCTTGAGTTTTCACACGGCCAAGACCCGGAGCGGCCCTTAAGGCCGACCAATTTTGCCGCCGGACAATCCTCGCGAACCGAGTATCCTGCGGATACGCCTGGTCGTGGCTCGGTCGCAATTGTGCAGTCACCTCGACTTTCGCAGCCATGTATCGGATGATGCAGGTTAAAACTAGAATGCCAGTTCCCGTCAACCTCCGATTTCTGCATGGATCTCAGTCTTCTCATCTCTACCTATAACCGAGCTGGCCTGCTTGCGCAGACCCTGGAGCACATCGGGGCACAGGCGGTTCGCGCTAGCACCCGATGGGAAGTCATAGTGGTGGACAACAACTGCACGGACTCCACTGCGGAGGTCGTGCGTTCCTTTGCCGGAGACTTGCGGTTCCCCGCCCTCAGATATTTACGGGAGCCGCGACAGGGAGTGGCATTCGGTCGTCGGCTTGGATTTCTCGAAAGCCGCGGTGAGCTGGTGGCCTTCGTGGATGATGATTGTCTTCTCGCTTCAGACTGGATTGAGCAATGTTTACAGTTCGCGCGAGCGCAACCGCGCGCTGGTGCGTTTGGCGGGAAGAACGAGCTGCTGTTTGAGGCGCCGAACCGGATCGCGGAGCTCTACGGCGTGAGCCTTGCTCGGCAGGACTGGGGGGGTAGCCCCCATCGTTTGCCCTCAACCGGTCGCAAGTACCCGATAGGCGCAGGGCTGGTTCTTCGCCGCGAGGCCATTTTGGCCTCAAAGTGGATCGAAATTGGAGTTTTGACTGGGCGGTGCGCCGATCAATTGAGCGCGGGGGATGACGCCGAGCTTGTCATGCGCATTCGGCACGCTGGCTGGGAAATTTGGTACGCCCCTCAACTCAAGCTCTTGCACGTCATCCCCGGGACACGAAGTTCTCTTCCTTACCTAAGGCAATTGCACCGCGGCTTTGGGCAAGCCGAGGCCTTTCTGCGGGCATTATCCCGCACACCATCGCTGACACTGCCTGACCGGCTCACTGGTATCGGCTGGGCTGTGACTGAGATCGGCCGTGTCCTTGCGCGTTGGCCGCGTGGATATGTGCAATACGCAGAGGAGCGGTCGACTTGGCTCATTCGATGGAGCCACGCCATTGGCTGCGTGGAAGGAGCCGCTCGATATTTGCTCATCGGCCCAGTACCATTTGCGGCGCAAGATCGGGGGTCGGAGGCTCGTTAGAGTCTGATGGATACAGAAATCTGCATATGCATCGCCACACACCGCAGACCGCGGCAGCTTGAGCGATTGCTGACGTCGCTTGTCGAGCAGGAGGAGGCGCCACCATTTGCGGTCGTAATCGTGGACAATGATGCTGAGGGTTCGGCCGAGTCGGTTGCAGATAAATTTCGCGAGCGGCTATCGTTGACCTATTTGGTCGAACCGATCCGCGGCCTGGCACGGGTGCGTAACCGTGCAGTTGCAGCGTCGGACCTAAAATATCTTGCCTTCATCGACGATGATCACTGCGCTAGTCCCCGCTGGCTCACGTCGCATTACCAGATTGCAATTCAGACGAATGCTGCTGCCGTCGTTGGTAGGACCAATGTTCTCTTTGACAGAGAGGTGCCTGACTTCATCAGGGCCTGCGGCCATTTTAACAAAAAACCCTACGTCGATGGCGAGATTGTGCCGTGGTATCATGCCACGGTCGCTAATTGTATTATCCGACGTGATGCGTTGCCGCATGCGTCCGCTCCGTTTTCCACTAGCTTCGATCTGACCGGCGGTGAAGACGTTGATTTATTCCATCGCATGATTGACAACGGAGCGCATGTCGTGGCTGCGGCGCAGGCGCGCACCGTCAGTTACCGACCCGCCAGTAGAGCAAATCTATTTTGGGTCGTGCGGCGCGCTTTCCGCAATGGTGGCACGGTCGTTGAGGTCCTCTGGGGGCCTTGCGATTGGCGGCTAAGGATGCGCAGCAGTTGGAATGCTGGAATCAACGGAGCAAAATACGTCATCATGGCTGGTCAGCTGTGGCGGCGCGACAAAACGGTGGCTGTGCAGCACTTACTGCGGGCTTGTCACGAATTTGGGATGGTGTTGCGTCTATTCGGCATTAGAATAGAGGAATACCGCCACCACCATTGATCGAACAATTTTAGAGCTTCCTGAAAGTTCCTAAAAGAGCTTGCGGCCAGTTACGATAGGAACTTCAAATTCACCGCAACTAGATTAACGTGCCGAGGGCTTTAGCTTCTTGTGAGCAAATGGCGTTTCTTCGCAAGCGATGAACTCTGCCCGGTAGTTCGGTCGATCAAAGATATCCACCGCGTGAACGACCTGCGCGCGCCCGCGATCGTCAAAACATCCAACCCCGTGCCAAGGCAGAAGGCTGCGGCCGCGTCGAACTAGCCACAGGGAGAGGCGGCCCGGACGGTCCTGTGTTGTGGCGTGGATAGCATCAGGAAAGCAATGCGGGCGGGGATCGAATTGATGAATGATGGCGTCTTGGATGCGGTAGTGTACCATCGCAGAAAGTACCCGGTGCTCCACGCTCTCATAGCCTGGTGGCAGTGAACCGAGGGCGCCATGCTTCATAAGAGTTACAGCGGTGGAAGCAGGAAACTTGCGCAAATTGATCATCCCGAGTGTTTTCTGGAAACTGCGCCGCCATTCGATTGTTCCGCGGCGCTCCCGCCACCATCGCTCCGCCGCTGACCGAAGCCGTTCGATCGAGCTGCAAGGATCAAGCGCGCAATGTCGCTGGAGCGCGGCGAAATCGTGACATCGAATGAAATTGGAAGCCCGCGCTTTCGTAACAAGCTCGGCAAAATAGAATTCGTATTGACGGACCTCTTGAAGATCAATTCCAAACACGTCGGCAATGAGCGAGCCGTCGTGTAGAATGTGGAATTCCAATCCGGGCGGATAGACGCTTTGGATAGAATCTCTAAGTGTCGCTAAATGCCCGATTGCTGCAAGTTCGGCAAAATCGGGTAACCTGCGTTCGCCGACCTTCGCTGGGTTCGGAACCTTGAAAGGGAACGCAAGTAAAGTAAGCTGTACCGGCGAACCGCGTTTCGTGCATCGCTCCAAAGTCGACAACATCTCGGGACGACATTTGGCCAGGTTCATCCGCGCCAGGCTGTTTTTGCGATACGCGCCCGAGATGATAATCGAGAAGACACGTTCGGCGCTGTCGAAACCTAGAATGGAAGGCGCGTGCATACCCGAAACTATCAGTTTAGGTGTGCAGCCCGCCATAGGCGATGTAGCGGTGGATGCAGTCCGCTTGTGGCCGCGCGCAGCGCGCTCCCGCGTAAGCGGGTTCGTTCTTTGACCCGACTGAGACATTGGGAAGCAACAGCTCGCCAATATGTGTTATATTAGGTTGCCTCCCTCGACGAGCTAATTAGCCTATACGCTACAGGTGGGATGGATGGAAAAGCATACACGGCTCAGCGTTGAATTCAACTTGACCGAGCATTGCAACTTAAGCTGCTACGAGTGCGACCATGCTTCACCGCTGCTGCCGAAGAAGTTCGCATCTGTTGAGGAGTTTACCCGAGATTTCGAAGCATTAGCCCAGGTCTTCCATTCAAAACAATTGCGGATAGTGGGCGGGGAACCGCTACTGCATCCTCGATTACTCGAATTTCTCGCTGAGGCCCGGCGCGTTTGTATCGCAGACACCATCGTGCTTATAACGAACGGGGTGCTGCTGCATGAAGCGCCTCCCAAACTCTGGGAGCTCATCGATCAACTCTGGATCAGCGCCTATCCCGGAGTAAAACGCAAGCTCAATGATGACGACTGCGCCCAACTCTGCAAGGCACACAATGTGCATTTGCAAGTCAACCACGTTCAGACGTTCAATAGGAACCTTATAAACAACCAAATCGACGATCCAGAATTGGTCTATAAAATATTTCGCGAATGCAAGGCGGCCGGCGAGTGGTCTTGCCATACCGTCCACGAGGGACGTTTCTTCAGGTGCTCGATTGCGCCGTTCATGGGGCCGCGGCTGGCTTTGAAAGGGGTCGTGTTCGATAATCGCACTACCGATGGTGTATTGCTGCATGACAACCCAAATTTGTACGAGGACATCGACCGATGCCTCAACGGGCATACGCCGCTGGCCGCTTGCTCTTACTGCCTTGGTTCCTCAGGACCGCTTGTGGCCCACCACCAGCTCAACCGCATCGGGCGTCAGCAATGGTTGGAAGAGGATAACCGCCGCGACATCGAGCAGCTCCGGGCGACGCTGTTGCAGCACAATCGGTGAAAAGCAGATCATACTTAGAGGCCTTCGCGCCCTTGTGGAGGGGCCATTCAGTGAACCTCCCTCATTCGCCGCCATCGGAATCGGGCAAACAGTCGGCCAGCGCAGAGACGCCACCCTCGCAGGCTCGCAAATTCTCGAAAAAGCGACTTGCTCTCGCCTTCGCCATCGCAGGCATCTCCGATGTCATTGGCGCTTTCGCGACCCTGGCGCCGCCGATCGTGTGGGTGGTGGATCTTGGCACTGCTCTGCTGCTGTTCATGGTGCTCGGCCGGCAGTGGCTGCTGCTGCCGGGACTGGCTCTGGAGGCAATTCCGGGCTTGGGGGTGCTTCCATTCTGGCTGCTCGTGGTTGGGGCCATTGCTGTTCTGGGCACTCCTCGGCCGAAGTTTGAACAGCACTGAGTAAGGACAACTTGATGTTGCCGGCGCCGAGCAAGAACCGGCTGCGAGTGCACCGCGTGGTCGACGTGCCACTTCGCGAGGTCTCTGGTATTTGCTTGCGCCGCGGCCGAAACGGTCGGATGTCTCTGATCGCGGTGGGCGACCGGGTGGCGAAGATCGCCTGGTTTTCCCAGCCGCGCAGCGATGGGGGCCGAATCGACTGGCATACGAGCAGCATCGCGAATCTCACAGGTTCGATGCTTCCCAAGCATGACCCCCAGATCGAGGCTGTCTGCGCTGACGGCCTCGGGCGCGTTTTGCTGCTCCAGGAAACACCGCCGCGTGTCGAACTCATCGACCCCGAGGCGTTAAAGGTGGTTGCGTCTATTGATCTTGCGGTGGAAGGGCGTGGCGAAATTGCGCGGGCGTGGTCCGACCCGAAGGGGTCGCGCGGCGAAGGAACGGTGCTACTGCCCGGCGGGCATTTGCTGGTCGCCAAGGAGAAGAAGCCGGCGGCTTTCATTGAGTTTGGCCCGCCACATTCGCGGTCGCGGGGCTTAGTCCGCGGCGGCGCACTGGCGGACGGCGCACGGTGGCCGATTAAAAAAGGGCACCACCGTTTCGTTGCTCTCGCAATCTGGCGTCCCGACAAGACACTGGCCAAAACCTGCGCCGACTTCAGTGACCTCGAAATAGGTCCGGATGGTTGCCTCTATCTGCTCAGTGACAAGTCCGCCACGATTGCGCGGCTCGATGATCTCCCGGCAGGTGGCGGCACCGCTGCGCTCCTTGATGCGTGGCGGCTCGGCGATCTGGATGGCAAGCCGGAAGGTCTCGCATTCACCGCACAGGGTCGTGCGATCGTCGGGCTCGACACGCGCAAGCCGCGCCGAAATCTCGTCCTGCTGGAGCCGGCGGTTGCGCAGTTGCGCGGCCGTGGCCAGAGCCTGAGTTGATTCCTTCGGGACGGTTAAGTCGGAGCAACGAGGATGGATTCGGCATTACTACAAAATTTGATGGCCGGAACTGGAATCAACCAGCCAGTTAAGCGATGCCAGAACCGTCGAGCAGCCGGAGCATGATGGGGTAAATGCTTTGCCGCCGCCCACGATGCCAATCAGAATAGCTCTGTTTGTGGCCGCTGTTGGCACGATGTCGATCTCATGACCAAGACGCCGCCTGGCAGGACACCCCGCCACTTCCCTGGTTCCCCCACCTTTGTTGCCCTCAGAGATTAACCGGCGTGCTCATGAAATCGCGCTTGCTGAGTGCGACTCCGCAATGGCGCAGAATGTCATACGCCGTTGTACAGTGGAAATAGAAGTTTGGCAGGATGAAATTTTGCAACAGCGCGTGCCCCGTGAACTTGCGCTCGTTGGCGCCGAGTTTGATGGTGATGTCCTTGTCCTCGGTGCCGTCGATCTGCGCCGGCTTGAAGGTTTTGCAGTAATCGATCGTCTTGGCGAGGCGCGCCTTGAGCTCGGCAAAGCTTGCTTCCGTGTTGGGCATGTTCGGCATCTCAGTGCCGGCAAGCGCGCTACAACATCTGGCGGCGTGAGTGCTCGCCTGCTGCACCTGGCGCACATACGGATACATGTCGGGAAAGAGCCGCATGTTGAGAAAAAAGTTGGGGTCGAGCTGCTTTGCCTCAATATGCGCTACGGCCTTGTCGATACACTCAGACTGGGCGGTCAGAAACTGCACGAAGATCGGCACCGACACCTTGTACATGGAAACAATCATGGGATGGGGTCCTCCCCTGGGGCAAAACTCTGGAATGGGCGTGGAACGATAGCAGACGGCAGAGTTCCCAGGAAGCAAGAGCCGGGCCGTGCAGACCTTCCACACGCGATCTTCCATTCGATAACATGGCCAAGTGAAGAGCGGCATTGTAAGCCAGGTGCGGCCACTTTGCTTTTGTCACCCAGAACTGGATCAGCTTGTGGCTCCTGGCACTTTCCTGCCAACAACTACGATGCACCAACCAGTTGAATTTGCGTCCGCTTATTGGCCAGTGCTGTCATAGCTTCTCGGTCGGCTATGAGCGGTGCCGTCTCTTGATGACCCTAAGCAGTCATTAAGGCAATGGCATTGGGCCATCTGATTCCCCGATCATTTGTCGGATATTAGGGTCCAATTGATTGAGAATTCTCTTTTTCTTTTTTAACGAATAGTAGCGCGGCCAAAGCCGTGAGAACTCAAGGCACTTGAAACGATCAAAGTCCCGAAGCCCCACCACTCGATCATAACGCCAAAGGCTAATGGAGCGGCTGCCTGCGCAATGCGCGCGGGGGCGCCAAGTAGGCCGAGCCGATACCCGTAATTTTTCGGTCCAAAGATTGCGAGCGGTACCGTCCCGCGAGCAATTGTAAGAATACCATTTCCAAACCCATGGAGAATGGCAAATGCAAAGGCGGGCACTCCAGCAGCGGCAAAAAAACCCAGAACGGCCGCTCCGATCGGGTGCGTCACTGTGGCAAGTCGCGCCGACAAAAGCGGGTGGGAGCGACCCAACACAATTACCTCCAATAGACGTGCTACCACCTGTGACGGCCCAATTAGTGCGCCGGCTGCGATCGCCTCCGATGTCGTCGCGCCGCCCGCTTCGAGGAGTTGCGGGAAATGGGCAGCCATTGCGCCAGTCACTGTCCATGCGAGAGCGAACGCGGTCGCAAGCAGCCACATGTTTCGATCCATTGGAATGTAAGGCTTAGGCTCGGGTAGTCCTTTCGCCTCAACGTGGATCTTCGGCAACAGGAAAAAGTTGAGAGGCAGTCCCACAACTAAGTGTGCCACTGCCCAAGCGAAACACGCGTCCCGCCAGCCATAGCGTGCCAAGCACCAAGCGGTCAGTGGCCAACCGATTGTGCTCGCAAAACCAGCTAGCAATGTGATGCCCGTAATCGAAGGACGCGCGGCCAAACCATACATGCGGCCCAAGGCGGCGAACGCCAAATCATAGAGGCCAAGTCCCATTCCAACTCCGAGCAGTAGCCAAGCCGCGCACATCAACCAAGGGGATGACGACAGGCCCAACAGGCTGAGTCCAGCCGCAAAAACAAGGTTTGAAGTTGACAAGACACCACGTCCGCCCAGCGCGTCGATTGTTCGTCCGATGTATGGACCTAGTAAAGCAGCCAGGAGAAGCGAAGCGGAGAAAGCGCCGAATACGTAAGACGTGGGAACATCGAGATCACGCGCGATTGGGTCTCCCAAGATCGCCGGAAGATAATAGCTCGACGCCCACGCAAGCGTCTGTGTTGAACCGAGGACTAGTACGGTAGGCAGGCGCGCTGAAATTCCCAATCCCATAATCCTGTCAGAGCCAACACTCAAATGGTTTATCCATCCATTTCGAGGCTGTTTGTCAAACCTCCATGCTTCACACCATTTCAGGAATTGGACCCTGAATCCGAGCGCTGGAAGCCAAGCTACACAGAGCTGTCCAGTGCCAATGCGGCGGTTTGTCCGGTGCTGGCGAAAGCTGACTTACGATTGATCCGGAGTGGAGGCGGGTTTTGTGCAGGGTTCCGGATGCCGGCCATGCGAGATGCCGCCACGGGCACCGGGGCCGGCGTCCGGAAGCCGCCAAAGAACGAACCCGCGGGATGGCGCTGCGCCCTTATGGGTATTTGATTGGATCGGAGGTTATT
Source organism: uncultured Alphaproteobacteria bacterium (assembly GCA_963817135.1). GTDB lineage: Bacteria > Pseudomonadota > Alphaproteobacteria > Rhizobiales > Xanthobacteraceae > VAZQ01. The sequence goes on from CAWFNG010000017.1 coordinate 124,870, forward strand.
CGCAGGCGAGTGCAATGAGCTTGCACTTGATTAATTGTGTGGCTGACACGTAGCAACGCGAGTTGATGATTGAGAGGGAGGCTGGGGATTGCAGTCGAAGGGTCGCGTTGATTACTGACCGGCATGTTTTGCTGAGCGTTGGCGTGACCGGTCGACGACCAGCGAGAGAAAAGCGCGGTACTGCGTAATGGCAACGCTGCGATCGTGATCATGAGGTGTCGATCCTGATGGTGACTGGCGGCGAGGATCGGTAGCGCGGGCTTGAGCCGCGCTCGAAGGTCTCGATGATGAGCATGCGGCCGCCGCAACAGGGACATGTGTCTGCCTCAGCATTGCCAGGCGCGGTTTCGATCGTGGGTGCAGCTGTTGCCAGCAGTTCGCGAGCGCGCGCGATGTTCTCGGCGCGAGAGGTGTTGGTGAGCAACCCATAATGGCGGATGCGGTGGAAGCCCTTCGGCAGAATATGCATGAGGAAGCGGCGAATGAACTCGTGCGTTGCCAGCGTCATGGTCTTGTAGCGGCCTGGCCCTTTGATCCGGTAGTCCTTGTATTTGAAGGTGACGCCGCTCGTGTCGGCGGCAATCAATCGGCGGTTGGAGATGGCAACGCGGTGGGTATAGCGCGAGAGATAGGCGAGCACCGCTTGGGGTCCACCGAACGGAGGCTTTGTGTTGACGTACCACTTGCGCCTGCGTAGCGGCGCCAGGTAGCGCGTGAAGGCCTTGCGCTCGATGAGTGCGGCGTTGTTGCCGAAGAATTGCAGTTTACCAGCTGCGTGGGCAGCGAGGAGCTTCGCCAGCATCAGTCCCCGGAACAGCTTCGAGAGCACGCGCACGGGTAGGATGAAGCGCGGACGGCGGCAGGCAATCCAGCGCTGGCCATCAAGCGAGATGCCGCCGCCCGGCACGATCATGTGCACGTGCGGATGATGCGTCATGGCCGAGCCCCAGGTGTGGAGCACCGCGGTGATGCCGATGGTAGCGCCCATATGCTTGGGGTCGGCCGCGATCGTGAGCACGGCCTCGGATGAGGCCTTGAACAGCAGATCGTAGATCACTGCCTTGTTCTGATAGGCGATGTCGGAGATTGCGGCCGGCAGCGTGAACACTGCATGGAAGTACGGCACCGGTAGCAACTCAGCCTCGCGCGCGGCCAGCCACTCGCGTGCTGCGGCTCCCTGGCATTTGGGGCAATGCCGATTGCGGCAGCTGTTGTAGGCAATGGTCGTGTACGCGCAGTCCTCGCAGCGCATGACATGCCCACCGAGAGCGGCCGTGCGGCAGTTCTCGATGGCGCTCATCACCTTCAACTGGGCGAGGCTCACGTGACCGGCGTTGGCGGTACGCCACGCCGCACCGAAGTCGCGGAAGATGTCCGCGACTTCCAGAGCAGGACGGGTCATGACCGCTGGCGGTTATGCCGGCGGCTCGTTCTCGTTCCTGTTCTCGTTCCTGTTCGCTCGCAGCGGAGTGAGGCGATCCAATGGGCTCATGACCGCCCGGATCGTGTTGGTCGCCACATGCGCATAGAGTGTGGTCGTGTCGACCTTGGCATGCCCGAGCAAGACTTGGATCAAGTGGATGTCGGTTTTCTCCTCCAGCAAGTGCGTAGCGAAGCTGTGCCGCAGCGTGTGAGGCGTCACCCGCTTCTTGATCTCGGCCATCTCGGCGGCGGCGTGAACGACGCGGTTGAATTGGCGCGTCGTCAACGGCAGCAGCCGATCACGGCCCGGGAACAACCACACCGTTGGCCGCGCAATGCGATACCAATCGCGTAGGAGATCGAGCAGCACTGGCGAGAGCATCGCATAGCGATCCTTCTGCCCCTTGCCTTGTTCGATCCGCAGCAGCATTCGCTTGGAATCGATGTCGGACACCTTGAGTGATACGACCTCGGAAACCCGCAGTCCGGCGCCATAGGCGGCGCTCAGCGCAGCCTTGTATTTGGGTCCGGGTGCCGCCTCCAGCAGGCGTCCAATTTCGTCAAGACTCAAGACCACCGGTATTTTGCTCGGCTCGCGCACGAACGTAAGGTGTCGAGCCATATCTGCCCGATCTACCGTCGCAGTGAAGAAGAAACGCAACGCCGAAACCGAGCCGTTCATGGTCGGCGGCCGCACGCCTGTTCGTCTCTGATGCAGCTGGAAGCGGCGAAGATCCTCAGCCGTTGCCGTATTCGGCGAGCGACCGAGGAAAGCTGTGAAAGTCTTGACGTGGCGGATATAGTCGTTGCGGGTCTTCTCGCCGAAATTGCGCACGGTCATGTCTTCGATCATGCGCTGGCGCAGTGGACTGATGGGCTTCTCGCTCATCGCGGTGCTCCTGTCTTGAGGTGGAGGTTACTGACCCCTCGATCCTCAAGACGGGACACCGTCCTGTCATCGCATTCGGCTTAGCTGTTCACATGCATCCACTGCCGCTTGCTCAGTCTTCGCGCGCAGCGCGCTCCCGCGTAAGCGGGTTCGTTCTTTGACCCGTTGCAGTCATTAGCCCGGCCGAAATTCCGCGCTGCAGCGAGCCCTGACTTGATGCTCGCCAATCCGCTATGCTGCCCCTCTGGCTAGGGGCTGCGGATGCAGTTCGATCAATTGAAACGGCGCGAGTTCATCACGTTGCTGGGCGGCGCAATGACGTGGCCGCGTGCTGCACGCGCGCAGCAGCCGGTGATGCCGGTGATCGGCTACCTCAGCGCTCTATCCGAAGCGGCGGTTCCCGACCAGGTCGCCGCTTTTCGCCGCGGGTTGACGGAAGTCGGATTAACCGAGGGCCAGAACGTCATGATCGAGTATCGCTGGGCGCAAGGTCAATACGATCGGTTGCCGGCGATGGCCGACGACCTCGTACACCGGCCGGTAGACCTCATCCTCGCCCAGGCTCCGCCGGCCGCGCTGGCGGCGCGGGGAGCGACCACGACTATCCCAATCGTGTTCGTCGTGGGCTCCGACCCGACAGCGGAAGGGCTCGTCGCAAGCTTCAGCCGGCCAGGCGGCAACGCCACGGGCATGACGCTGATGACGGCGCCGCTCGGGCAGAAGCGGCTGGAGATATTGCGCGAGCTCGCGCCGAAAGCGACCGTCATCGCCATGCTCGTGAATCCCGCCAGTCCGGATGCCGTCCCCGAAAATAGCGACGTGCAAGCGGTCGCGCAGGTGATTGGCTTGCAGCTTAAGATGTTTACCGCCGGCACGCCTGCCGAGATCAACTCCGCTTTCGCCGCGATCGCTACGCAACGTCCCGACGCGCTCCTTATCGGTTCGGATCCGTTCCTGTTGTTGCGGCGCGACAGCGTTATTCCGCTTGCGGCGCGCCTTGGCATTCCTGCGGTCTACCCGTTTCGTGAGTTTGTCGCCTCCGGTGGCCTGATCAGCTACGGAACAAACATCGCGAATTCCTATCGCCAAGCCGGCATCTACGCCGGGCGGATCCTCAGGGGCACCAAACCCGCCGACCTGCCCGTCATGCGGCCGACCACGTTCGAATTGGTTATCAACCTGAAGACCGCGAGGGCGCTCGGTATCAACATCCCGCCAACCCTTCACGCCCGCTCCGACGAGGTGATCGAATGATGAAACGGCGCGAGTTCATTGCGCTGGTCGGCGTCGCGGCGGCATGGCCGCTTGTAGCACGGGCGCAGCAGCCGGGGGAGCGACGGATCAGCGTATTAATGGCCCTCGCCGAGAATGACCCGGAAGCGCGCACGCGCGTTGCAGCTTTCCGTCAGGGACTTCGTGAGATCGGATGGATAGAGGGTCACAACGCACGCATCGACTTTCGCTGGGCCGCTGACGACACAAATCTCATGCGGACGTACGCGGCCGAACTTGTAGCCTTGGCACCGGATATTATCGTGGCGCATGCCCCACCACCGCTGGCGGCAGTGCAGCAGCAGACCCGCTCCCTGCCGATCGTATTCGTGCAGGTCGCCGATCCAGTCGGCGGTGGGTTTGTCGCGAGCCTGGCGCGACCGGGCGGCAACACGACCGGGTTCACGAGTTTTGAGGATACGATTAGCGCGAAATGGTTGGAATTGCTCAGAGAGGTCGTTCCCCAGGCGACGAGGGTCGGGATCATTCGCAACCCCGCAACGGGCACGGCCTCTCAAATGCTCATGGGTGCGATCGACGCCCTAGCTTCCTCGTTGGGCGTCCAGCTGACCGTGGTTGACGTGCGTGGCATCGCCGAGATCGATCGCGCGTTCGATATGCTTTCGCGCGCTTCGATAGGTGGTTTAATTGTGATGCCGGACCCCATCACTTTGGTTCATCGCGACCGGTTCATCGAACTGGCGGCGGAGCACAAAGTCCCTACGGTCTATCCCTACCGCTACTTCGTTGCGGGCGGCGGCTTGCTTTCATATGGGCACAATCCCGCCGACATGTGGCGACGAGCGGCGTTTTATGTCGATCGCATTCTCAAGGGCAGCAAGCCAGCCGATCTGCCCGTGCAGAACCCGACAAAGTTCGAGTTGGTGGTCAATCTCAGTACTGCGAAGCGGCTCGGCATTGAGTTGCCGCTGTCACTGCTGATGCGTATCGACGAGGTGATCGAATAGCGTTCAAATTTGCTGCATCTGCTCAGGGCCGGTCTTGGCACATTGCTGCCAATGGCTCGCGCGGTCGCATGTCCGCAGCTGGCAGAAGCTGACATAACAGCCCAAAAGAGGGATTCGGGTTTTGACCCATAACGACCAAATCGGCGCACCTCCACGACGGTCAAAAGGGCCAAAAGCAGATGTCGCTTCTGGCATTTGTGGCATCGACTCCCGGTTCACGCCGATGCGTGAAAATTAGGCCTATGCATAATTAGTCGAACGCGGCCACCCGAAAAAATAATTCGCGCGTGCACTGGAACGGGAAAAGCTGGGCCGAGTTTAAGCCGCGGTACCCGCGTGACGTTCCGCGCGGGCGTAGAAGCTCCACGGCCAAACTCCAGCGACGTGCGCTAGCGACACCCCCGTCGCAGGAGGCTGCGACAGAGAGTTTGCAGCAAAACGATGACGCAAGGAGAGACGTCCATGAAGAAATACAAGCTTCTGATCGCAGTGATCATGTTTGGATTGACATGGGCCGGAATCGTCAGGGCTGAGGCTCAGCCGATCGAGCAACAAACCAAGCCGACAATTCTTCTCGTCCACGGCGCATGGGCGGATTCTTCAAGCTGGAACGGCGTCGTCGATCTCCTGCTCAAAGACGGTTACACCGTCCGAGCCCTACCGAATACTCTGCGCGGACTCTCCGCAGACGCTGCCGTCATCTCAACGTATCTCAAATCCGTCGCCGGACCCGTTGTTCTGGTAGGCCACTCATACGGCGGTTCGGTGATCGGTGTCGCTTCGGCCAACGCGCCGAACGTGAAGGCGTTGGTGTTCGTCGATGCGTTCGCGCCCGACGCAGGGGAATCGATTCACTCAGAACTCGCGAGCGCTCCGCCGCCGCCGTCGGATTTCACGATTGCGGTACCCTTCACGGCATCCAACGGCAATGGAGCAGACCTGTACGTCAATTCCAAATACTTCGGAACGGTGTTTGCATCTGCGGAACCGGCGGATGTCGCGGCGCGGTTAGCCGCTACGCAGCGCCCGCTCGCAGAACGTTGCTTAACGGACAGAGCGCCGGAAGCTGTGGGATGGAAGACGATTCCCTCCTGGTACGTCATAGGGGATGCCGACAAGGTCATTCCGCCCGACATCCAGCTCAAATTTGCGACGCGTGCCAAGTCGAAGATCTACCACGTTCCCGGCGGCGACCATCCAAGCATGATCGCGCACCCGGAAGTAACCGTGGTTGCGATCCGCGACGCGGCGAACGCCGTTTCGCACTAGGCAGACAACGATGGAACAGCGACGTCTCGGGAACTCGGGATTCTTCGTTCCCGCCCTGAGCTTCGGTACCGGAGCGTTCGGCGGCGTCGGCCCACTCTTCAGCACGTGGGGCAATACCGACCTCGCCGGCGCGAACCGGATGGTCGACATCTGTCTCGATGCCGGCGGGTTGTGATCCGGCGCCCGGCTATCGTCGGCTCAAAATTGCTGAAACCGGTGACATTGCCTCCCGGCCGCGCGAAGCTCGCGACGAAGCCGCTACCCACCTCGTGGCACTTTCCTGCGGGTCGTCTCTTGATGACCCGTAGCTGACGATTGGCTGCCAATCTTGCTGTGGTGCACACCGACCTCTCGATGTGGTAGCGTATGCTCGTCGACCCGTGGGAGGGCTGGGTGACACGGTAAGTTTGATAATCAGACGCCTCGGTAGTAGATTGCGGCGTGAACACCTTTTACGGTATTGTGATCAGCTCCCAATATTTCTGGAAGAAGCGTTATCTCGACGGTGATCCTGGAAAATCCTTGTTGTGCAAGCACCAACGTTCCGAAAATCGCAAATCTCATCATTAATTTGTGCTCATCGCTCCAAAGCGGAGATGGATTCTTTGGTGGTTCCTGCGGTGGCAACGGGTCTATATTAAATCCGGAACTTCGAAGTGTGGTCTCCGCATTAGCAAAAGACGTTCCAACGGGAACATATTTTTTGACTATCGAAGACACGTCGTTGCCGGCGGACTTAAAGTCTCCTGTGTGTCGTAGATCTTGGTAGGCACGTTCCAGCTCAAGCCGTAGCCGCACCCCGCGTTCCTGAAAATCCAAAGCGTTCATCTGATTGCGCTGGCCCGCGGCGTCGGCGTGAGCGGCTATGAGCAACGACACGCAAATAACAGCGAACTTCATTGTCGCACGCATCCGAGAACCCTTGCAGTCGCGCCCATACAAGAACCGACCAAATTCGAGCTGTCAATCAACATGAAAACCGCGAAGGTGCTTGGCCTTGACGTGCCTTGGCAGCTCCAGCAACTCGCCGACGCGGTAATCGAGTAGCTTTTTTTGCTGCACTGCGTGGGCCCGGTATTCTAGGCGGTCATCAACCGCTGTGCAACTGGGTGTTGAATTTGCGTCTCCTTCCGGGCCATTGCGGAATTCAATGATTTGATAGCATCCCTCACTTCGACAGCAAGTACGAGGTCGAAGAGCACATCGCCAAGATCGGCGTACGCGCCACGGTCCTGGCGCCCGTCTATTTCATGGAGAACCTCCATTTCGGCAAAGAGCAGCTCGCGAAGGGCATCTATGCCACGGACTTTTTCGACAGCATCGGCCCCTTAGCGGATCGCACTTGATCCACTCCATGTTGGCTTTCGCAGGCGAAGCGGCATCGACAATCACGGCGCTTTGACGATCTGCTTGCACGCGGGGGGCAACCCGGCCAGCGTCAAAACCGGTTTCGGTTTGCTCGGCGGCGGGTGCAGCGTCGATTCCTTGAACCAGAAGTCGAGCTCGCTACCGCAGCCGTCGCTTGGGAGCGGCGGGGCTGGCGGCTTGCATTCCGCACTGTCTGCCGGACAGGCAATTTGGACATGAAAATGCTCGGCGTGACCATACCAGGGACGCACCTTGTAAAGCCAGGTGTGATCAGCTCCGGCCTCGCGGCACAGCGCCTTCTTGATCGCGGCATTGACTAAGATGCGGACGACCACCGGATCCTGCCCAGCCGTTCGGATGAGCGCAGTATGTCTGTGGGTCCACAATTTTGGATCAATGTCGCGCAGATCGGGCGCGACCACATCGGTGCCCGGGCCGAACTCGCGCTCCTCGCGGCTTTGCACGTGGTCTGGCATCGGCGCAAACCAAATATCGACGTCGAGGCCGATTTGATGGCTGGTGTGCTCGGAAAGCATCTGCCCGCCGCGCGGCTGAGACATGTCGCCAACCAAAAGACCGTTCCAGCCAACCTTTTTTGCGTTCGTGGCAAACCGTTCGATGAAGCGAATGAGTTGCGGATTGCCCCAGTTGCGATTACGCGACGGCCGCATGACTTGCCAGGTCGGACCAGTGATCGGCAGCGACACGGCGCCGGCGAGGCAGCCGTCGAAATCGCCGCCGATCGAGCGCGGCGGTCCGGGAAACGGCGTCGATTTCCGTGCGAACAGTTCCTTGGCCGGCGTTGACGGCGCGTCCGGATTTTTCAGCGGCGGCAACGGCTTGGGATTGAGCGAGCCGGGAAGCATCGGGTCAATCAAGTGCTTTTCCTGCGCGACGGCGGAACTCGCGGCGGCAAGGAAGAGGACGGCGAGGAGGCAAACGACAGCGCGCATCAGCAACTATACTCCAATGAGCAGCGGACTGAACGCGGACACAGCCCTTTGGGCCGCCCATGACCCCAGCAGTCATACACGTCCGAGGCTTTTCGCAGCGCACATTGCCGCACTACCGCCTATTTCGCTCGGCGCCCTTTCCTGCTTTGATGGCCTGAGTTGAATGCCGAATTTGACGCATCCTGCGGGCATGGGGACGCAATGAAATCGGCGCGATTTCATCACGCTGTTCGGTGGTGCGGCTGCTTGGCCACTTACGGCACGCGCGCAGCAGATCGAACGTGTGCGGCGCATCGGCTTGCTCTTGTTCCTATCAGCGGACGATCCAGAGACCAAGCCTCGCATTGCCGCTTTTTTGCAAGGGTTGCAGCACTTGGGTTGGAGCGAGGGGCACAATGTGCGGATCGACTATCGCTTTAGCGGGGGCGATGCCGATATTATTCGCAAGCAAGCCGCGGAATTGGCTGCGCTCGCGCCGGACGTCATCTTGGCCACTGGCGGCTCGGCAACGGAGCGTCTGCTTCAGGCGACCCGCACCGTGCCGATAGTGTTTGTGATTGTCCCCGATCCTGTCGGCTCCGGCATCGTCAAAAGCCTGTCGCGACCGGGCGGCAATGCCACAGGCTTTATCCAGTTTGAATACAGTTTGAGCGCGAAATGGCTTGAACTACTCAAAGAGATCGCGCCGGGGCTGACGCGAGCGGCGGTGCTTCGAGATGCCGCCATAACCGCGGGGATCGGTCAGTTCGCCGTCATCCAGTCAGTAGCGCCATCAGTGGGGGTGGAGGTCATCCCCATCAGCATGCGCGACGCCGCCGAGATCGAGCGCGATGTCGCAGACTTCGCACGGTCTGGGAATGGTGGTCTGATCGTGACGGCGAGCGGATTGGCAACGGTGCATCGTAATCTAATCGTAACCCTTGCGGCCCGGCATAAATTACCTGCGGTTTACATCGAACGCTTCTTCGTATCGGCGGGAGGATTGATCGCGTACGGCCCGAATTATACGGACCAGTACCGACGCGCGGCCAGCTATGTAGACCGCGTCCTTAAAGGAGAGAAGCCATCCGATCTCCCGGTGCAGGCGCCAACGAAGTATGAGTTGGTTGTCAACCTTAGGACTGCGAAGGCTCTTGGCCTCCAAATACCGCCCACCGTGCTCGCCCGCGCCGACGAGGTGATCGAGTAAAGGGTTCTTGCTGCATCTGCTCATGTCAGCAATTGGCACATTGCTGCTGTTTAGGGGCATGTAACGGTGGGTTGAATTCGCGTCTGCTTACTGGCCATTCCAGAGCTGGTGTTGGCGAGATCGAGAAAAATCGCGCAATAGCGCTCAAACCCCGTCGATCCTCCGGTTTGTCGCCGTCGCTCGCTATGGACCGCCGGAGCGAGAGGTCTTAGTTAGGTCCAAAGCAATCGTAGCACGTCATCTGCGCCTTCTTCGCTAACCTACATCGAGATGAACGATGCTCGGCTCAATGCGCTGATAGTCTGTGGCTGGACCGGCTCTGCGGGTCGAATTTGGAAAACATTATGAGAGTGGGAATCACTGGAACAATCTCGCTGCTGCTGCTCGCGCAATCGACCGTCGCTCAACAGTTGCCGAAAGAAGAGCCGTCACCCAATTCTGCGTTTGCTAAGGCAACGATAGCTGTCAATGCGAAATTGAAAGATCCTCAATCAGCCCGCTACGGCGACATGGTCAGAAAACTGGCAGCTACTGGTGACGGTAAAAATACGGAAGTCGTGTGTGGAACCGTGAACGCAACGGACTCTGTCGGGAGAGATGGCGGGAATCGCCCGTTTGTGTATTTCATCGCGGATGGACACGCATATTTGGTAGATGCAAATCCCAAGCCGGAAGATGTTGCCCAGATCATCTATCGACGTTTCTGCAAATAGCGGTTGGTGGCACTCGAATCGGTCTTCGCCGCGTAGGCAATGGACAGAAGAGGAGCGGTCGATGGGGCGCATTCTGGGATTGCAGGATGTCGAGGCGGCGATCCGGGGCGGCTCAGTGTTCGCGGCGGGCGGCGGCGGATGGGTCGACCATGGCCGGATGTTGGGCACCACAGCGGTCACGGTCGGCCAGCCGGAGATGGTGTCGATCGACGAGGTGCCCGACGATGCCTACATCGCAACGGCTGCCGCCATTGGCGCGCCGGCCGGCACAACGCAATGGCAGATGCTCGGGGTCGACTACGTCAAGGCGGTCGAGATCATGCAGGAAGCCTTGGGCGCCCCGATCTTCGGTCTGATGATAGGGCAGAACGGCATGTCGAGCACGATGAACGCATGGCTGCCGTCCGCTCTTTTAGGCACCAAGGTTGTCGATGCCGTCGGCGACATACGCGCGCATCCCACCGGAGACATGGGCTCGATCGGCATGGCGAGCAGCCCGGAGCAGACCATCCAGGTGGCGGTCGGCGGACACCGCGCCAGCCATTCCTACATCGAGTTGGTGGTGCGCGGCGCCACGGCGAAAATATCGCCGATCCTGCGCAAGGCCGCCGACATGTCGGGCGGCTTCATTGCCAGTTGCCGAAATCCGGTACGCGCCTCCTATGTCAGGAAGAATGCAGCGCTCGGCGGCATCTCGAAGGCCCTGGAACTTGGCCACTCCATCATGGCGGCGGAGCCGCAAGGCGGCCGCGCGGTGATAGATGCGATCTGCACGACAACGTCAGGTACGATTCTCGGCAGCGGAACGGTGACGCGCAAGGCCGTGACCTATACAGAAGGCGCATTCGATATCGGCACGATCTCAATCCGCTGCGCGAGCCGCGCTCTCGTTCTGCACGTCATGAATGAATACATTGCGGTCGCGGACGGCGACGGCAAGCGGCTCGCCACGTTCCCTGACGTGATCACGACCCTGGGCGTCGATGGTCGCCCGGTCAGCGTCGGTCATATCAAGGAGGGCGTCGAGCTTTCGGTCTTCCACATCGACAAGTCGCATTTGCCGTTGAGTTCGTCCGTAAAGGATCCGGCCGTTTATCCCGTCGTCGAAGCGGCGCTTGGCATTCCGATCACGCCCTATGCCCTAGGTTGAAGTCGTGGACAAACGCTTCACAGTCACGTCGGGATCCAATCTGCGCTGCCGGGGATGGCGGCAGGAGGGGCTGCTGCGCCTTCTCGAGAACGTGCTGGCAGTCGGTGAAGACCCGGCGAACCTCGTGGTCTACGCTGCCCTCGGCAAGGCTGCGCGTGACTGGCCGTCACACGACAAGATCGTCGAGACGCTGCAGACCATGGCCGAGGGCGAAACGCTGATCGTGCAGTCGGGCAAGCCGATTGGGCTGATCAAGACCCACGCGAAGGCGCCTATCGTCATCATGGCCAACTGCAACATGGTTGGCCAATGGGCGAAGGCAGAGAATTTCTACGAATGGCAGAAGCGCAATCTGATCTGCTGGGGAGGGCTGACGGCCGGCGACTGGCAGTACATCGGGTCGCAGGGCGTCATTCAGGGCACGTACGAGATTTTTATGCGCATAGCCGAGCGGCATTTCAACAACAGCCTCAAGGGCCGTTTCATCCTGACCGCGGGGCTTGGCGGCATGGGTGGTGCGCAGCCGCTGGCGGGACGGATGGCTGGCGCCGTCATCCTCTGTGTTGAGATCGACGAGCAGCGCATTGCCAAGCGCATGACCAATGGCTTCCTCGCACAGCGCGCCGACGATCTGCAGACGGCCATCGACATGGTCGCGGCGGCGCGCCGCGAAGGGCAGGCGACATCGATTGGCCTCCTGGGCAACGCGGCGGATATCTACGAAACGCTGCTCGCGCGCGGCATCATCCCCGACGTAGTTACCGACCAGACCTCTGCGCACGATCTGGTTTACGGCTATGTCCCGGCTGGCCGCAGCCTCGCCGAAGTGCGGCGGATGCGGGAAAGCGATCCGCAGAGCCTGATGCAGGAAAGCCGCGCTACGATCGTGCGTCACGTGCGCGCGATGCTCGGATTCAAGCGTGCAGGAGCCGTGGTTTTCGACAACGGCAACCTGATCCGTACCCAGGCCCGCGAGGGAGGCGTCACCGACGCATTCGACATCCAAATTTTCACGGAAGCCTACCTGCGTCCGCTGTTTGCGCGGGCCATCGGCCCGTTCCGCTGGATATCATTGGCCGATGACGGCGAGGACATCCGCAAGATCGACGATCATCTGCTTGAAGCATTTGCGCACAATCATATTCTCGTCAACTGGGTAACGTTGGCGCGCGCGCATGTGCCGTTCGAGGGCCTGCCGGCGCGTATTGCCTGGCTCGGTCACGGTGAGCGCACCGCTCTTGCGGTCGCGGTCAATCGCATGGTGCGCGACGGCACGCTGTCGGGACCGATTGCCTTCACCCGCGACCACCTCGATGCTGGCGCGATGGCTCATCCTAATATCATGACCGAACGCATGCGCGATGGCTCGGATGCAATCGCCGACTGGCCATTGCTCGACGCGTTGGCGATGTGCTCGTCGCAAGCGGATCTGGTGGCCATTCATTCCGGCGGCGGCGGTTATTCCGGTTACATGACAAGCGCCGGAGTGACCTTGATCGCCGACGGAAGCCGCGAAGCGGAAGAACGCCTGAACCTTGCGCTGACTAATGACACCAGCCTCGGCGTGATGCGGTACGCGGACGCAGGTTACGAAGAGGCCTTCGATGAGATCCGCGCGAAAGGGCTGCGCCATTTCCGGTTGTCCTAAAAGGCGGGATCTAAGCAGGTGAAGGACGGCATGAGCCGAACGGCTGAGATTTCCCGACAATCCATGCGGGCTTTTGTGAACGCGCTCGAGCAGGCGGGAGAGCTTGCGTCGATTGCGCAACCGGTGGCGCTCGACTACGAGCTTGCTGCCTGCCTGGCCGAGGCCGACGGTGGGCCGGCGCTGCGGTTTACCGCGGTGCGCGGACACAAAATGCCGGTCATAGGCAACCTGCTCAATTCGCCGGCGCGCATCGCGGCAGGCCTGGGTATTGCGCCGCATGCGCTGCAGGCGGCGATCATATCTGCGATAGAGCGGCCCACCACGCACCGGATCGTGACCTCGGTGCCTTGTCAGGAAGATGTCATTGCCAAGCCGGTGCTCGCTGAGCAGCTGCCAATTCCGTCGTTCTTCGAACACGAGCGCGGTCCCTACATCACGGCAGGCGCTATCGTCGCCAAGGATCGCCGTGATGGCCGCACCAACCTTTCAATCGCCCGGCTGATGCCGATTGGGGACAATCGGGCCCTGGTCGGCATTGCGCCCAATCACCATCTGGCTCTGCTGGCGCGCGCCGCGCAGATGCACGGCGAAAAACTCGACATTGCCGTCTGCATCGGCAATCATCCCGCAGTGCTGGTCGCTGCCTGTCTCTATCTAAGTCTTGGCGACGATGAGTTGACGATCGCGGGCGCGTTGCTCGGCGAGCCGCTCGATGTCGCACGCTGCCTTCAGTCCGATCTGCTTGTGCCCGCGCATTGCGAGTGCGTGCTTGAAGGCACGCTCGATGCCGACGAGTCCGTGGAGGAAGGGCCGGTCAGCGAGTTCCACGGCATGTACGAGACCTATGGCGCCGGCATGGTCGCCACGTTCACGCATCTGACGCGGCGGCATGACGCGTTCTTTCAGGTCATCTTGCCGGGCTATCACCGCGAGCATTGCTTGCTCGGCGGCGTCGCGATCGCGGCTGGACTGGCGCGGGTGGTACGCATCAGCGTGCCGACGGTGCGGCAAGTTGCTGTCGGCATGGGCGGCGCCGGCCGGCTTAATGCCGTGGTCTCGCTCAACGAGCCACGTGCGGGCGAAGCGCGCAAGGCGATGTTCGCTGTGTGGGCGGCAGTTAACCTGATCAAACATGTCGTAGTCGTCGACGACGATGTCGATCCGTGGGATGCTGTTGCCGTCGAGTGGGCAATCGCCACGCGAGCGAAGCCGGATCGTGACTTTGTTATCGTTCCCGGCGTGCGGGCGGATCGATCCGAGCCGCTCGAACAGGACGGCATGGTCGCCAAGCTCGGTATCGACGCGACGCGGCGCGGGAGCGACCGGCTGGATTGGCAGCGCGCACGGCCGCCCGAGCCGGCGATCGAAAAGGCGCGGGAATTGCTTCGCACGCAAAGGGTCCGGCGAGGACCGGATGAATCTGATCGCAGCCTCACTGATGGAGAGAGTCATGCTGTATGACAGGTTGAGAGTAGCTCTGCGCCCCGCCCATCTCATGATGGGTGCGGCGGCCGTGGCGGTCACAATCATTGCTGCGCATCCGGCGCAGGCCGACATTAAAGTCGGCTTCCAGGCGCCGCTGACCGGCTTCGCCGCGACCGATGGCAAGTCGGCGAAGATTGCCGCCGAGATGGCGATCGACGACATCAACGCAGCCGGCGGCGTGCTTGGCCAGAAGTTGCAACTGATTGTCCTATGACGATCAGGCCAAGTCCGATCAGGCGATCTTCACCGCCAACAAGTTGATCGGCGAGGACGGGGTGAAGCTCGTCGTGAACGGCAGCTATTCGGCTTCCGGCCGCGCGGCGGCGCCGGTATTCCAGAAGGCAGGCGTGGTAATGATCGCCGCCTACGGCGTGCACCCCGATATTACCACGGCGGGGGATTACATGTTCCGCCTCGTCCATCTCGGACCGCCGCAGGGACGCGCTACCGCGCTGTTCGTCGGCAAGATGCTTGGCCTGAAGAAAGTGTCCGCCATCACCATGGACAACGACTACGGTCAGGCGACCATGGATGGTTTCCTCGAGGCCGCGCCCAAATACGGCATTGAGGTGATCGACAAGTACAGTTATTCCCTCAAAGACCGCCAGTTCGGCTCGATCGTCGCCAGCGTCAAGCGCGACAATCCGGACGGCATTTATGCAACCGGCTACTTCTTCACCGGCGGCCCGCTGGTGTCGCAGTTGCGCGCCGCCGGCATCAAGGCGCCGATCGTCGGCTCGCAGGCATTCAACTCCGAGAAGTTCATCGAGATCGCCGGCCCGGCGGCGGAAGGTACTTACATCGTCGATAGCTTCGACCGCGGTCGCAAGGATGCAGCGTTGCAGCAATTCTTCACCGAGTTCCAGAAGCGCGCCACCTATGCCCCGGAAAGTGTAGCCGCGGTCACCTACTCGGCGGTGAAGCTGATGGCCGACGGCATCAAGCGCGCCGGCAGCACCGATCCCGTCAAGGTGCGTGATGCGCTTGCGGCAACCAGGAACTTCGCGATGCTCCAGGGCAACCTGAACGGCTTCAACAGCTTGCATGAGATCATCATGCCGATCAGCGTCAACACGATCAAAGACGGCAAGTTCCAGGCGGCGGCCCAGATCACCGATCTCGACGCCTTCGCCCCGCCCGAGAAGTAGACAGCTGCACGACGCAGGTCGCTCCGGCCTTCGCTCGGGTCAAAGGATGGTTTGGTGTACTACATCGATCTCGCCGTAACAGGCGTCAGCTTCGGATGTATGTACGCCATGATGGCGGTGGGGCTGACCCTGGTCTACGGACTGCTGCGCATCTTGCATGTTGCCCATGCGGCGGTGTTCGCGCTGGGCGCTTATGTGACCGTGGTGGTGGCCAACGCGACGGGCAGCGTCGGCATAAGCTTTCTCGCCGCCATCTTCATCACTGCACTGTTCGGCATGGCGATCTACCGGGTGCTCTACGAGCCTCTGCTAGGCTACCGCCCGGATGTGCCCATGATCGCCTCCGTAGGGCTCTTGGTGCTGATGCAAGACGCTTTCCGTATCGTATTCGGCGAGCAAGGCGTCACGTTTCGTAGCAACACCTACGGCTTCACGACATTCGATGTGTTGGGAGTGACGGTCAATGCCGTGCAGATCGCCATCGTAGTCTCTGCCGTCGTCATCTTCCTGGGGCTTCACCTTTTCACCACCCGGACACGGATCGGGGTTGGCTGGCGTGCCACGGTTTCGCAGCCGAAGATCGCCGCCAGCTTCGGCATCGACCCGATCAAGGTCAGATATCTCAACTTCGCGATCGGCTCGGCGCTGGCGGCGGTCGCTGGCGGCCTGGTGGCGCTGCTCAACAATATCGTCGATCCGGTGATCGGCTATGTCGTGAGCTACAAGGCGCTCGCCATCATCGTGCTGGGCGGGCTCGGCAGCGTGCGGGGCACGCTGATCGCGAGCCTGGTACTCGGTCTCGTGGAGTCCTATGGCACGATCTTCATCGGAAAATGGCTTGATCGCGACGCGATCGCGTTCCTCGCCCTCATCGCGCTGCTGATGATCAGGCCACAAGGCTTCGTCGGGACGCGCGTGGCATGAGCGCCTACGAAATCAGCCTGCTCTCGGTGATCGGCATCAATGTGATCCTCGCCGTCAGTCTCAACATGATCAGCGGTTTCTGCGGCCAGATCAGTCTTGGCCACGGCGCCTTCTATGGAGCGGGCGCCTATGCGGCTGCGCTCGCCATGATCGGCACCGGCAACATTCTGCTCGCGCTCATATCGGCGATCGTGGTCGGCAGCCTGCTCGGTGTCGTGGTCGGCTTCGCATCGCTGCGGGTGCGCAGCGACTTTCTCGCCGTGACCACGATTGGCGTAAATTTCCTGTTCACGGGCTTTGTGCGCAAGCAGGGTTGGCTCGGCGGTGAGATGGGTATCAGCGGCATTCCAGAATCAGGGCTGGGTGCCAACGGCAACATGGCGATGATCCTGCTGTTCGCCGCCGCGACCATTGCACTGAGCCTGTACGTCGGCCGATCCTGGATGGGCTTCGCATTTCGTGCCGTGGGCGACGACGAGGACACGGCCGCCACACTCGGTATCAACGCCGCCGCCTACAAGCTGGCGGCGTTCGGCATCGGCACGGCGCTCGCCGGGCTCGCCGGCGGGCTCTACACCTTCTTCACGCAGTTTATCACCCCCGACGCATTCGACTTCATCCTGTCGGTGATGCTGATGGCAATGGTCGTGATCGGCGGGATCGGATCCACCTGGGGTGTCGTGCTGGCCGCCATCGGCCTTACGCTGTTGCCGGAGGTGATCCGTTTCGTCAACGACTACCGGCTTTTGGTCTTCGGAGGGCTGCTGGTCCTGGTCATTCGCCTGGCGCCCGGCGGCTTGGCCGCGCTTGTGGGAGCCATTGCCACAAGGATGTCGCGCGCATGACCGCCGCGCTCCAACTCGAGGACATCGCCATTCGTTTCGGCGGTGTACACGCGGTTGACGGCGTCACATTTTTCGTGGGTTCGGGCGATTTCGTCGGCCTGATCGGCCCGAACGGGGCGGGGAAGACCACGCTGATCCGCATCGTCGCGGGCGTGCTGCGGGCGAACCGAGGCCGCATTGTGCTGGCGGGCCACGACGTCACCAATGATTCCACGGCATCTCGCGTTCGAAAAGGGCTGGCGCTGACTCACCAGATCGTCAGGCCGTTCCGCGCGATGTCGGTGCTCGACAATGTCGTGCTGGCCGCCGGTTATCGCCGCACCTCCAGTCCGCTGCGGGCCGCGCTGCACATCGACCGCCGACTCGAAAGCGAGCGTGCCGCTGCGATTCTGGCCACAGTGGGCTTGGCCGGAACCGAAGGAAAGCTTGCCGGCGCGCTGCCGCTCGGCCAGATGAAGCGTCTGGAGGTGGCGCGCGCTCTCGCCGTCGATCCACATGTCATTCTGCTCGACGAGCCTCTGGCGGGCCTGAACCAGGCCGAGGCGGCCAGGCAGGTCGAGACTGTTGCCGCGGTCAATGCACGAGGCATTACCGTCGTGCTGGTCGAACATAATCTCGAAGAGGTGATGCGCAGCTGCCGGCGGCTGATCGTTCTGAGTGACGGCCGCGTGATCGGCGATGGTGCGCCGCGCACGGTGATGTCGGATCCAGTCGTGCATGACGCCTATGTTGGAAGCGGTGCGAGCGCGCATGTTGAGAATTGAACATCTCAACTGCGGCTATGGCTCCGTGCATGCGGTACATGATGTGAGCTTCGACGTGCCGGCCGGCTCGGTCTTTGCGCTGCTCGGCCCGAATGGCGCCGGCAAGACATCCACCATCATGGCGATCATGGGCCATGTCGACATCCACGGCGGCCGCATCCTGCTGGAGGACGCCGACATCACTTACCGTCCCGCCGTGGAGCGGGTCAGGCTGGGTATCTCGCTGGTGCCGGAAGGGCGCCAGCTGTTTTCCGATCTCTCGGTAGACGAGAATCTCACGATCGGCGGATATGCCCGGCCCGCGCAGCGCGATGCGGCCAAGCGCGATCGAATCTTCCAGTATTTTCCAACGTTATCCGAGCGTCGCGGCCAGCTTGCCGGCTCGCTGTCCGGCGGCGAGCAGCAGATGCTTGCTATCGGCCGTGCCATCATGGCGGAGCCGCGTCTGCTTCTCGTCGACGAATTGTCGCTCGGCCTGATGCCGAAGATGGTTGATATCTGCCTCGATGTTCTGCTGCAGTTGAAGCGCGAAGGCCTGACTGTCGTGCTGGTCGAGCAGAACACCACCCGGGCACTCCAGGTCGCCGATCAGGTTTGCGTCCTGTCGTCCGGAGCGCAAGTGTTTAAGGGCACATCTGCCGAAGCCAGATCGGCGGGCTCGCTGTTTGCCACCTTTCTCGGCACGATTGAGTGAGATGCACGCTACTCGGAGAAGCAGGGAGTAATCAGCGCCGCGTATCAATAAAGAGAAAGAGCCCGGTGCTGTAAGCCACCAGGCTCTCTCAGGCAGGCTGAGGGGGTGCCATGACTTGCACTTTAGCCCCTAAGCACACTGCTACTGGTACAAACCCGGCAATGCACTGCCGAGCCCTATTTCCCTCCACAAGCGAGGGTTAACGTTCGTCGAGGGCCAAGGTTCCCGCCGTTGCGGGTGATAATTCGACGTGAATTTATTCATGGACGCACGGCGCGGAGCACGCAGAGAAAGCGCGTGCGTTCTAAACAACGCGCTCCGATCAGGGTGCGAACGTCAATCACGGGCCACACTCATACATTCCCTGTGGCCATAGACGCACTCGTAGGTGCGGGTCTCCTTCCCATCCTTCCCTGGTGCCGCCATGATAATTCTCATTTTCTGCGAACACTCGGGACAAAACAACATCCAGGAGTCAGCAGCGATTGCCTGCTCCGGCATATGATAATGCATAGACATGATGAGTCCCCTTCCTAAGGAAAGAGGCTAGGTCCGACGGCCGAGTCGCGTCTGTATAAAATTGCTCACTGGGCTCGCGCGTTCCACAGGTCATTCAGCGGTACCCGGGTGCCAGAAAACACGCGGCATGATCTTCGAATGAACACTAGGTGGAAGTGCTCGCATCCGATCTGATTACGGGCTGGTCGTACAAAACCACGTTCAACAAGGAATTATGGACCTCAAGTTTTCCGTTGTATTCGATGAATCCCAATTTGCGGAATTTGTTCATAAAAAAGCTCACGCGCGATCGGGTCGTGCCGATCATCTCCGCCAGCGTCTCCTGGCTAAACGTTCCGACGATCGGCTCCGGCCGGCCTTCCTTGCCGAAATTTGCAAGGAGAAGGAGAAGCCGGGCGAGGCGCTTTTCGCTCGAATTAAATAGCTGGTCGATCAAGTCCTCTTCAATTCGAGTGTTCCGAGTCAACAGATAGGACATGAACAGTTCAGAAAAGTCTGGCTCATTGTGAATGGTGGCGATCATGGTCGCCTTCTCTAAGCGGGTAACCACGCATTCATCCATCGCCCTCGTTGTTGCGATGCGCAGCGGATGGCCATTCAGACATCCTTCGCCAAAAAAGTGACCAGGTCCGAGGATTGCAACGACCGCTTCCTTGCCTTGCTCGGAAACGACGGTGAGTTTGATCTTGCCTTGCTGGATGTAAAAAACCGCGTCGGCGACCTGTCCTTGTGAGAAAACAATTTGATCCTTCTGATATTTTGATATCGTTTTTCCCTCGCCTACCTTGGCGAGAAATGTTTTTGGATCAAACGAGGCTTTAACTCTCTTCCTCACAAGGCTTCCCTTTTTGTTTCTCGCAAGGGCTGCCCTTTCCCCCGACGAAGGCAGGGCGAGGCGGGGGCATTATAGCGATTCCAATGCGTAAATGAAGATTTTTTTATTTTTTGAGCCTGACGCTGAGCTGTATCAAACTGAACTAGGACAAGAACCCTTACCGATGAGGATAAAGAGTTGCGATTTTTGCGAGGTCGTGGCGCGGTGAGAAGTTCACCGCTCCTGACTATCGGCGGTGAGGCGTTCTCAGAAGCAATTTCATCGCGACACCGGATGGACGCGAGATCTACTTCCATCGTAACAGCGTGATCGATAATGCATTCGCTCGGTTGAGCGTTGGGTCAGAAGTGCGCTTCGCAGAGGAGCTCGGTGAAAAAGGAGCGCAAGCGAGTACGGTACACCTGATCGGCAAACATCATCTGAGCGAACAGAACCACAGAAGATGATGAAGGAAAGGGTAGGGTCGTAACTACGCCCGCTCTTTCCGAGCAATCATCCAGTCAGGTCACGTCAAGACGCTTGCGCTGCCTGCCCGCAGTCTGAACTTGAATGCCTATGCGGAGCGCTGGGTGATCGGTGAAGGAGGAGAGGCTGGTTGGGCTCTTGCGCTACTACTATCAAGAAGCTGCGTGAGTTGGCGGGCAGGTCTCGGACGATGCCTGTGGGGTTGCGGCCGTGCTGCACCTTTGCCAAGGTTGATGCGTTGTCGACGAAAATGACAACAGCGAACTCACGAGTTGGCTACCGCTGACCTTCGGCCGCACACGACCGGCCACAACCGATGACAGACCGATGCTCGGTCAACGGCACATCGAATTCACCATTGAGCAGACAAGAGCCTTGATCCAATATTTTGACCACACGGGTTCCGCCCTTTTCACTGAGATAGGCTTGTGAGCGTTCCGCGAGCAGCGCGTGCGCACATTTGGCTCAAAAGAATCTTTACCCCAGCCGTCGTAAATTCCGCCATGCAACCCCATATACAATCTAGAAAATTAATCACGTAGCGATTGTAGGAGAATGACCATGCCTACGGGCTATGTTCTTGGTGATATAGTAACAAAAGCGGCCTATTTTTCCGTAGCGGCGGCGGCATTTATCTTTGTCACGATGACGTTGTTGCCCGGCCTTCATCCGTAACTTTCAGCCGAGGCTGCATTTTGCGATGGCCAAACCAACCGCTCGCTAGCGGTGCGGAGAAAAACGGTGCCAAAATCCTTGCAATTTGCTCTTGCAGCCGGATCGCTCATTTTCGCTTCGACAGCGATGGCCCAACGCGCGACAGTGAGATTCAATCCGCTATTCGAGGTCCAGCCGCAGATTAGCCAAGAGTACCCGTACTCAATATCACCCTCGATGACGGGGCGCGCGCCCGTTATGCCACTCACATGGGACACTCAAACAGTTGTGCCGTTCACATTGGAGGAGAAGCGCCCCGTTGACCGCGCCTCCAAGCCTAACTGAGCGCAGTCTTGGTATTTAAGCAAAACAGAAGATCGGCTGAAGGGTTGGCTGCATTCTCAAAGGCGCCAACCGGCCGACGGATCTGGTCATGATGCGAGAGCGCTTGCCGTGCATTTCGCACGAGCTTTTGCCGATACGATTGAGAATTAGCGCCGCTCGGCTGTAGTGTACCCACTGGACGTGCTAACGATCTCGCTCACGCCGATGCAAATACAAATCCCAATTTGTTCCGATAATTAGATTTCGGCGTATGCTTAGCGCAAAGCAGGAGCTGTGTGTACCGAAAATTCGGTTTGGCAAAACGAAGCGGGTTAGTCCACACCACTTGCTCTCAACGCGCTGCGGGGGCGTATCAACCCAAAGGGCTCTAATGGCTGTTGGATGAAACTTCAGTGGCAGTTCAACTTGATCAGACAAATCAGCGTTAGGAACGATGATGGCCAGCGACGACAAGAAAATTCAAACTAACCCCGTTCCAAAAAATGAGGCCTCTCCGGAGAATAAGAGCAACCCCGCCGCAGACCCATCCAAGACTGAGGGCGGGGAGATAGCTGCCGCCTCACCCTCCGGCCATAATAGGGGCGAGCGCCAGAAACCAGTTTCTAAAGCTTATAAGGATAACTGGAATGTGATTTTTGCGAAGAAAAGGAAGCGATAATTCGCCAGTCCGGCGGAGAGAAATAGCTTCCGCTGTGTAATGGTCGGCTTATCGCGTCATTGGTTCCTCTGCGGCGCCCGCCAAATCCACGAAGTGGCTGGACCACCCACGCCGCCCTGTAAGGTATGCAGGTTCTTTCGTGTCACGCAGAGACCACGAACATCGTTCGCAGCGAGTCAGCTTCACCTCAATGAACAGCCATCAGCCAGTCTAGGTTGAGAGTTCCTTGGGGCTACTTCATTGCTGTTCGCTCTGCCCGGACCGCCGGTCGGAAGGTTCCATTCGTCTGAGTTTGTCCAGCATCTGGCCTTCCATAAGTACCGAGAATCCTATCCCAGAAAAAATGAATCACCGCAAAATTGCAGTTCTCGCGCCGGTGATGAATGAAGTGCAGTTCCTGTTTGCGTCTGAACCATACAAACCGCCGAAGCCGTGATCCCTCTACGTGGTATTCTTTGTCGAAAAAAACGTGTGCGTAGAACGATGCCGCACATGCGACTACCTGAACCACGAAGAGATCAACGGGCAGTACGAGGTATGTACACGCGCCTGCTAGAAACACAGGAATGAAGAAGAAAGGCGTATTGTTGCCCTCGTCACCGAGATACGCCTGCGAGACGAGATGATCTTTGGAATAATAGGTGTGATGGAAGTTGATGTGGTTGCGGAAGAACTTACCGCCCATTGGATGGTGGCCAAGCTTGTAATGCATCAACGTCTGCGCAAATGACATGATCAAATGCGTGATGACAGCAGTGATGAGGAATAGCGGAAGCTCCGGGAGGAACCGCGATACCGTTTGAAGCATGACTGCTTTCTCTGGCTCGGAAGCTACGCGACACTTCGGGATGAATCGACTCTTTGCAGGATGGACACGTGCCTCCATTCGAGCGTCGCGACCGAACGACTCGGTCTCGGTACCTGTGTGGCGATCGTTCAATGCGCGGTGAGCGTCGAGGCTTCCTCCTCGACCGGGGCCTCCTCGCGCACGGCCGCTGCGATGGTCGTGGTCTCGTCCCACTCGATCGGCTCCGGCTTGCGCGTCATCGCGCGGGCGAGCACCTCGTCCATGCGCGAGACCGGAACAATCTCGAGCCCCCTCTTGAGGCTGTCCGCGATTTCGACAAGATCCTTGGCGTTCTCTTCGGGAATGAGCACCGTCTTGATGCCCCCGCGCAAGGCCGCGAGGAGCTTCTCCTTGAGACCAGCGATCGGCCACACGCGGCCGCGCAGAGTGATCTCGCCAGTCATAGCGAGGTCGCGGCGCACCGGAATTCCGGTCATCACCGAGATGATCGCGGTGACCATGGCGACGCCGGCGGAGGGTCCATCCTTCGGCGTCGCGCCTTCCGGCACGTGGACGTGGATGTCGCACTGATCAAACAAGGGCGGTTTGATGCCGAAGGCGACCGCGCGCGAGCGCACGTAAGACGCCGCCGCCGAGATCGACTCCTTCATCACGTCGCGCAGGTTGCCGGTCACCGTCATGCGGCCCTTGCCGGGCATCATGGCGGCTTCGATGGTGAGCAACTCGCCGCCAACGTCGGTCCAGGCGAGCCCGGTGACGACGCCGATCAGGTCCTTGTCCTCGACCTCGCCGTAGCGGTACTTCGGCACGCCGAGATAATCCGCGAGGTTATCGGCTGAGGCCTTCACCGACTTCTTCTCCGACAAGATCAGTTCCTTGACCGCCTTGCGGATCAAGGTGGAGAGCTCGCGCTCGAGGTTGCGCACGCCCGCCTCGCGCGTGTAGCGGCGGATGATGGTCAGTAGCGCCTCGGCGTCGATCGCCCATTCCTTGACGTCAAGGCCGTGCTTGGTGGTCAAGTTCGGGATCAGGTGCTTGCGCGCGATCTCCACTTTCTCGTCCTCGGTGTAGCCGGCGATGCGGATGATCTCCATGCGGTCCATCAGCGGCGGCGGGATATTGAGCGTGTTCGCCGTGGTGATGAACATCACGCTGGAGAGATCGTAGTCGACCTCCAGGTAGTGGTCGCTGAACGTGTGGTTCTGCTCGGAGTCGAGCACCTCGAGCAGCGCCGACGACGGATCGCCGCGGAAGTCGGAACCCATCTTGTCGACCTCGTCGAGCAGGAACAGTGGATTCGAGGTCTTCGCCTTGCGCATCAACTGGATGATCTTGCCGGGCATCGAGCCGATATAGGTGCGCCGGTGGCCCCGGATCTCGGCCTCATCGTGTACACCGCCGAGCGACACCCGCACGAAGTCGCGGCCGGTTGCCTTCGCGATCGACTTGCCGAGCGAGGTCTTGCCGACGCCCGGCGGGCCGACCAGGCACAGGATTGGCCCGGTCAGCTTGTTGGCGCGCTGCTGGACGGCGAGATATTCGACGATGCGCTCCTTGACCTTCTCGACCCCGTAATGGTCGTGGTCGAGGATCTGCTGGGCGTGAACGAGATCGTTATTGATCTTCGACTTCTTATTCCACGGGATCGACAGCAGCCAATCGAGGTAGTTACGCACGACGGTGCCTTCCGGCGACATTGGCGATATCTGCCGGAGCTTCTTGAGCTCGTGGGTCGCCTTCTCACGCGCCTCCTTCGAGAGCTTGGTCTTCTTGATCTTGTCCTCGATCTCGGCGAAGTCGTCGCGGCCTTCCTCGTCGCCGATCTCTTTCTGGATCGCCTTCATCTGCTCGTTGAGAAAATACTCGCGCTGGGTCTTCTCCATCTGCCGCTTGACGCGGGTGCGGATGCGCTTCTCGACCTGGAGCACGGAGATTTCACTCTCCATCAGGCCGAGCACCTTCTCCAGCCGCTCAGTGACCGCCGTGGTCTCCAGGATCGTCTGCCGGTCGGGAATCTTGAGGGGCAGGTGCGAGGCGATCGTGTCGGCGAGCTGGGAATAGTCCTCGATCTGCTGGACGACGCCGACTACCTCGGGCGGCACCTTCTTGTTGAGCTTCACGTAGCTCTCGAACTCGCCGGTGGCCGTGCGCGCTAAGGCCTCCGTTTCGACGCGCTCACCCATCGTGTCGCCGAGCGCGACCGCCTCGGCCTCGTAATACTCGCTGCAATCGGTGTACTTGACCACTTTCGCGCGCTGAGCGCCCTCGACCAGAATCTTGACGGTGCCGTCGGGGAGCTTGAGCAGCTGCAGCACGCTCGCAAGCATGCCGATCCCGTAGATGGCCTCGGTCGCCGGCTCGTCGTCGGACGCGTTCTTCTGGGTGGCGAGCAGGATGAATGTGTCGGACCGCATCACCTCCTCGAGCGCGAGGATCGACTTCTTGCGTCCGATGAAGAGGGGCGCGATCATGTGCGGAAATACGACGATGTCGCGCAGCGGCAGCACCGGATAGGCTCGGGTCTCACCTGGCGCAAGCGTTGGGCGTGGCTTTGCAGTGGTCATGGCCGCAAGTCCGTATGTTGTCCCTCTCCGCCGCGACCCGCCTGTGCGCAGCCACGACAGAGTGCCGATGGGCGGGAAAGGAATACGGGCCGCCGCAGCGATATCTGCGCCCAAAGGGCAGGTATGATACCCTGTGTCCCTTCTCAAGACTCGTCCACCTAAGAAAACCTAATGATTCCCGGCCCCTTTGGGCCGGAAATCGCCAAGATTCCTCCGATGGATGAGGTTTTGAGAAGGCAAGCCGACCCGATGCCAACGGACGAGCGTCTCGGGACGTATGATCGTGACGGCCTTCAGGACCGACGGAAACCATCGATACAGCTGGATGAAGAACAAGCGATCGTTGTTCGTGAACCCGAAACCCGACGCGGCCCGCAAGGGTCAACAAAGAAGTGGCACATTGGCTCGATCACAGCAGCGTGGGCACGCTCCTGATCGCCATCACCGAGGGCGAGCTTGGCTGGGACGAGAGCATCGGCGATTTCGGCTGGCGCGAAGGCATGCTGCTGCCGCGGTCTGGTTGCATCAGAGGATGAGGTGGTGCTGGGAGAGATTCTTGTCTACCGGCAACCTGCTCTTTGAGTTGTTTCCGCTCGAACTGCCGGGGCGCGCATGAAGGACGTCGTCGTGATTGGCGCCGGCATGGCGGGAGTCGGATAGGGTCATACGACCGTTGAAGCCGGGCAATGCCGGCGGAGGGAAGGACCCTGACTTCTGGTGTGCTTTCGAAGATGGCGAGGGGAGGTGATTGGCGATGAGCCTGCAAACACCGACTATGATCCGGGTCCTTCAGAGAAAGCTGTATCGCAAGGCGAAGGAAGAAACACGCCGCGCAAATGACGCTTGCGGTCAGTGATCCTTTCCGTGTGCCTTACGGTGAAGCCAGTCGGAGAGCCGGATGCGGGAAATCCGCACGTCCGGTTCGATGAGCGGGGATGGGAAACGAAGCGTTGCCGCATGGCCCAAGCTATCGCGCCCATCCTCGACTCTACCATTGCTGTCCACGGCTTATGCGGTGGCATGTCCGGTGCCGGCGAAAGCTGCCCCGCCGGGTTCGACAAAGCCGGCGGGTCACTGGCGGGGGGCCTCGACTTGGCTCGCACCATGCGTTGAACAAAAGGGCTCCACGAAGTCCCGATCAGTAAATCGGCTTCAAATTTGACATGGGTGACGACAAGTAAAGCGTTGGTCCAGCGACGTCGGTATTGGTTTCGACCACACCGGCTTTGACCCACAAAACCATAGCCAAACCCATTATCGCGGCAGCGATTGTAAAGCTGATGTGCTTGCGCATTTGGAACCTCCAATTGGGAGGTATGAAGATTTGCGAAGAACATGAGTGATGCGGTTCACACAAGGTCTCATTATTTCGAACTAGCGGCCTTCCTAGCGGTTCGTAATCCGCGCCCGAGGTGGGCCAGAGAACGCATCGCCATCAGTTGCGGGTCCCGCATCGCTTCCCGATCGATTGCCGCTGTTGAATTTGTACCTATTTGATCTCTATCGTGGTGGCATTTCAGAAATTTGGCACCGCGGGCAGTGATCCAACATTATCGCAGCGCGGGATGGACAAGTTCGATCATCTAATCGATCGCCTGGGTGATGTGCTTTATTGGGCTGGATGCATCTTTGCCGCACTTGCCGTTGTCACGGGGGTAGGCATCTGGATGACGGGGGCGGCTGGCTTTGGAGTTTTCATAATAAGTGCGGTTATTGCAGCGGTTGGGTGGTTTATCGGTTGGGTTTGCCGGTGGGCGCTCGCGGGGCGGACCTAGATTGATCTCGCGCGCGATGCGTCTGCATCAAATAATTCAGCAGCGTTGCGCTGAAAGCTTTGTGGGCGATGGCCGAATCGCGATAGTGTGAATTTCCGTTGCGGCTCCCAGCTCCCCTTTGACCCGAGCCGCGACTGTTAAGGAAGCCCCGGCTTTCCCCCCCAGCTGGGGCTTCTGTCTTGTAGGCTCTCTGTCAACTTCCCCCGCCATATTTTCCCGACGCACCTGTCGAAGTGGAAAATTACGTTATTTGTTCTTGTCACAGCCCTTGACCCCCAAGGGGTCGTTCAGCGTTAGATAAGTTTGCTCGACAGCGGACATCAGCACATCGACACCCTGAGCGAAGCCGGAACGGTGCTCGGAGCCTGGACGTTTCCGGGCGATAATGAATGTGATCTGGTTGCCAGCCTTTCGCACTTGCCGATAGTGGTCGAAGGATTTGGAAGCAGCGACTGCCGCAGGTGCGTAGGCCATTTATTGCGATGGCCGCACGGCGCCGGAACCCTCATTTCCAAGGGTGTCGCTTTCGAAATCACCCGCCAGAGTAGCAGCTGTGAACGAATCAGAACATGATCGCGGTCAATGGCCACAATTGTTTTCCCCTTCATCCGCAAAAATTTTGCGTCACATTACAACTACGTCTCCTGTGGAAGCACGACGCAAATGCTTGTTCTGCCGGTAGTGCCGTGACAGCGATTGAACCTGGAGGGCGCCATTATTCTACCACTTGACCATCCCTGATGGCAGAGCCGTGGGGAGCATAAGCCCCTGGCGCAATTCTTGCACTTTGTCGGTTGGGGCTGGGGACAATGGAGGTCTTCAGCATGTGCGACTACAGCTTGCATAATGTTAAGTCACGTCCCGCCAAAGTTGGCGACAAACTGAGAACCCATGACTTCAATACCGGTACTAGAGGGTTCGCTACGCCGGAAGATGCCAGCACAGCAGTTTGTGTTCTTCCGGGAACGGAGCTTGCCTTTGCCAAGACGATAAGTTGTCAGCCACGCGGCGTGTTCGGCTGGAAAGCGACTACAGTCAATCATACGACGGCCATCTTCCGGCAAATCAACAAGGACAACCCGCATACGCATCATGATGCGTTGGAATTTCCGGACGGCCAGATCGTGCCCCTGACCGACCTGGTTGAAGGTCAGGAAGCAACAGTGCTCCAGCTTCCGGTACAGCCCGCTACCCCAGCCGAGGCGAAGGCTCAGGAACGGGTCGCGCACGTCGGCTGATTCGCAAGCGGCAAGAGTGTTTAGGCCGCCCTCGATTGGGCGGCCTATTTTGCCAAATCGCCGGTGCAAGTTGCAGTACAGCTACAACTCGTTCACGCCGTGGCCGTGCGCGCGAATATGCGGTCAATTTTGGTAGCCATGATGAAATCGTTCTCATGCAGTCCCTTGATTTTCTTGGTCTGCAGCGAGACCGTGGCATTGCCCCAACCGAAGCTGATATTCGGATGATGGCCTTCAGCTTCCGCGAGTTCACCTATCTCCTGGACAAAAGTAAGCGCCTCCCGGAAATTGCGAAACCGGAAGCTCCGCTCGATGCGGTGAGATTCCTCTAGTAATTGCCAGTCTGGGGCTTGTGCGTGAATGAGCGCAGCTTGCTCGCGCGTGAGTGGAGGAATCCCCCCGCGACAGGGAGTACAGGTTTTGCCTACAAGCGCTTCGGTCATGTTGCTTGCCTCGCGTGTCAACCGTCGCCCGCACTAATGCTAAACCCATACGACGCTGGTGCCGTCCGCCTCAATCACCCGCGCCTGGATTTGGTAAGAAGTATTGGAGTTTGTCCGGCTTCCCCTCCCACTCCTTAGAGTCGGGTGGGGGCGCTTTTTTTATCGTAATATTTGGCCAGATTTTCGCGTATTCCGCATTCAGCGACAGCCATTTCTCAAGCCCCGGCCCGGTGTCGGGCTTGATCGCATCGACCGGACATTCCGGCTCGCACACCCCGCAATCGATGCATTCGTCCGGATGGATGACGAGCATGTTCTCGCCCTCGTAGAAGCAGTCCACCGGGCACACTTCGACGCAGTCCATGGTTTTGCAGCGAATGCAACTCTCGTTGACGACGTAGGTCAATTATGCGTCCTTTCAGCAGGTCGCAGCGGCGAACTCATTCGCGGTGTCTTCGCGGTGCAGGTGGCGCAGGCTGAACTACAGAAACAGCATCTGAAGCGGGAAAGGTCTCCTGGAGACCTTCTTCAAGCGCCTGTTCAAGGCGGTCGCGTTCCTCGTCCTCTTTCGAGTGACTGTCCTGTTCAAAAGTCGTTTGGTATTGTTGGGCAAGCGCGCCATCAAGTAGCCGCGCAGGATTGCGCTCTCCCTTAACCGCGAGATTTAGAATGCCCTCCGCGAGAGCGGCGCGCGTGATATTGCCGTTCCGCTGTGCTTGGATAGACGCCCACGATTCATCCAAGACGGTTTCCAGGATTGCAAGCGTCTCAGCATCGAAAGCCACGTTGCCAAACACAGACATCTTGCCCTCGTTCCCCCCGGTGGGCGGCTAGGGAAGCTTCGCTGTAAATAATACCTCGGTTGTGCGGAACCAATACGTAAGTCAGACATTTAAGTTACGATCAAGTGTGTCACGGGAGAGGGCGCAGCCGAATTCGAAGGACGCGACATGTGGCTCCCTGGCTATGGCTCTCTGGCTATTCACCGTCTGTCTCGTTGTTGCGATCTACTTAAGCGTGGCAGCGGTCATGATGCCGTCAAATCTACCTAAGGTGTGAGGTCAATCTCCGCGGCGTGGTCACCCTTTTCGTAAAATCGCCGGAGGCGAGCATGGGCAAACTAACGGCTGAACAAAAAGCGCGCGAGTACAACCGCGGACAAAAAGCCGCAAGCGAAGGTCGCTTACGTTCTTGGAGTGAGCCTTGGGCGTACCCGTTCGAATCTGATGAACATTATGAAGAACGCAGAGAGGCGTTCAACGAGGGCTATGGAATAACCGACCCTACGCCCATGTCCATTCGGCGATCTCCTCCGTAATAACGGTGAAGCTCGCAATGATGCAGGCGCCGAACGACATCGACGGCGAACATCCGTGGCGTCGTGGCTTCTCATACGCATCGCGGCGATGGACATTTGAGGGTAAGGGGTCGCGATTTTACCGGCGGACTGTAAGTGGCGTACCATCGGCAAGCACAAGGGTCTTCGCCGTTTCCTCAATCCAGAAGCCCAAGTTCTCTTCGATGCGCTTTCTATTCGACGCTAAATCTTTTGCCCTCGCTCTCAAACACCAGCCGTTCACCCGTGATCAGTCGAATATCCAAAAAACTCCGGTTTCCTTCAAATCGCTGCTGCGGAATTCCCTCAACCAAAGGATGCCTTTTGAGCAGGGAATTCCAAATGGTCGGGAAGTCATTCCCCTTGCGCACCGCGTCTCGCTTGCGCGTCGTTTCATAGAGCCCAACACAGACCGTTGCGGCTCTATTCCTGTAAGTGCAAGCCTGCTTGGACGAATAAATTACCGGAGCCCCTAAACTCCGCGCCTCGTGCGCCACGACCACAGTGATGGCTAACATAAAAGTTCTGTTCGGCAGCACCCGGGCGCGCGCAAGCCTGAGGGCAAGAAGGCGCTGAACGTTTATTTCTCAATCCCTATTGTCCTTTACGTCTGAGCCCCCACGTATCCGAGCAGGGGCAAGCACTGCTTGTCCGAAGCGCAGCCCAAAAACGGCGACGTACCGAAGTCTCCGCTCTCCAATAGGCAGCCTTGGTGCCATCGGCAGGCACGATTTCAATCCTAAAATCGACGTTGGCTTCGTATCGCGGGTGCCGGCACCCATAATCTCCACGTCCGCGTGCTGTCGGCACACGTACCCATCTTTTTTCAAATAACCAAAGGAGACGACCAATGAACCTTCGTCACGTTCTCAGTCTTTCGGTAGCCACCGCGCTGGGACTTGTCTTGCTGCCGGGCAGCGCTCTCGCTCAGCAAAAGCCGCTCAAAGAGCAGCTCGCTGGAACTTGGACGATTATCTCCAACGACAACGTCGCCCCAGACGGCACCAAGCGGCAGCTCTTTGGTCCCAATCCGAAAGGCATCCTAGTCCTCGCCGCCAATGGACAATACGCTCAAATCATCGTGCTTCCAGGCCGTCCCAACTTCAAAGTCAACAACCGCTTGGAGGGCACACCAGAGGAAAACAAGGCGGCGGTGCAGGGAACCACCGCCACATTTGGCACCTGGTCGGTCGATGAAGCGAGTAAGACCCTCACGATACGCAACGAGGGCGGAATGTTTCCCAACCAGGTGGGAACTGAGTCCAAACGCACGCTTATCCTGCAAGGGGATCAACTAAGAGTCAGCAACCCCACCCCTGCCTCGGGTGGCAAGTCCGAGTCGGTGTGGAAGCGAGGCCCAACACTCGCAAGCAACTAGTAAACGCTGCGCTCCGAAAAGATTGGCCCCGCCGGGCTTTGGCCAGGCGGGGCTTTTTGCCATACCGGTCTTTGGTAAAATCCCACGCCTCGTGCGCACGTCCGATCGAAGAGACGATATGCGCGTAATATATGGATGTAAGTCCCCTTCACTTCGCGCGCGTCGATTTTCGGAACGATGGTTGCGTCTTCGGCATCAAAACCAGACATTACTTCAAGGCCGAGGATCGGATGCTGCCGCAGAGGGGATAAATAGAGCGCAGGGCGGGAAAGCCACGCTCGAAATGCCAGCCTTTAAAGCCGCCATTCGCCTCGCAGGAACTACCTGGGCGGTAGGGGCTACTTTGATTGTGGCGAAGCCTGGTGAGCAATTTTATACAGATGCCGGTCGGTCAACGAGCGCATCCTTCCCAGAATCATGGAGGGTGCCATGCACGATTCGCGACGCTACCGCGACAGCGCGGCAGAGAGTCTGTTGGCGGCTGAAGAAGCATGCCAACCTTATTACCGCAATCTTCATCTCTCTATGGCCGCCTCATGGCTCTCGCTCGCCTGTCATGATGAGGCAATAGACAATCTGTTGGCGAGCTGGGACTTAGTCCCCGATCCAAAACTCGTTTCAGGGAACCGGCTATAGGCTGGCACTGAAAAAGGAAGGCCGTTCGGCGTAGATCCCGGACGGCTCTCTTCTTTATTTGGCGCAGATTCAAGCCGGCACGTCCGGTCTGTTGGTCATCGCCGGCACATCAGGATCGTGCCGACATGACATGATCAGACCCCTTCTAAAACGGAGGATTTGCAATGCCACTGCAGCGAGGAGAAGTACTGGGCTACGATTTCAATCGAATGGTTGTTGATTTCTTGATGTTTAATCAGGGCAAGACAGTGCGGTGTGCGATCAGCACCGCGGCGATGGACAATCTTGAGAGCAAGCATGATGTGAAGGCAGAACAGCGAGTAGATCAGTTTGTGCGGCTGCGCGATGCGATTGAAGAGCGAGCATCGCGAAAGTTCTTCGAAGGGCCAGTCGAGGCTGAAGGACCAGTGGTGTTGCGATCTAACGATTTTTTCAAGTAGCTGCCCCTGCTCGCCATCTCGTCCGCAGTGCTCGGTAACCGGAATTGGTCCACGCTGTCAGACACTTCTTGATCGTGCCAGAATGGTCACGCGCGAAATTGGATCTCGGTCGCGATCGTTGGCTAACTTTATGCTGCGGCTGGCGCGTGCGTGCGCGATGTGCAGCCGGGAAAGACGACGTCATGAAGCGCCAAAACTGAAAACCGCATAGAGATTTTCTTATGTGCGCGAAGGGTCGCAATGTGGTGCTCGATATGAATCAAAGGATTTGGACGAGATTCGTAGGAGGACAAGATGGAATGGGTAAGTGCACTGATCGTAATGGTGATCGTTCCGTTCGGGATAGTTCTGTGGTGGATACCGCATTGTGACGCTATCGGCGTTCTGAAAACAAAAGACCGCATAGCACACGAATTTGCGGTCACACAAAGATAACCTCCTACTCTGCCAGCAGACGAGGAGACGGCAGCAAGCACCGAGTTTCACCCATCTTTAGCCCACTCTACTCGCGCGACTGGGCGGCGTCTGAGCAAAATTGCTCACTCTGAACCGGCGGTGGCAATGCTACAAGATTCAGCAATCGAGCTGGTGGGGATGACCGCTTTGAGGTGAAGCAGACCTAATGCGGGTCTGTCTGATGCTCCATCGCACCCGTCACCTCTTCATCCGCCAGCACACCGCGATGATCGATGCGATCCGCGCCCATCCTGCCGAGTTTGCCATCGTCGCACCGCTCGGACGCAATGGTGTTGAACAACTGCTCGCGCGACGATATTACTGCGCAGTCGCTCGATTTGGTCCGGCGAGTTGTTTGACCAGGCGGTAGAGGAATTCCTTGCTGTCGTAGAGCTGCTTCGCTCCGACCTGCTCGTTGCGGCCGTGGACTCCACTGTTGACGGGATCGGTGAACAGCCCGGAGACTCCATAAGATGGTATCCCGGCGTTGCGCAGCCAGCGGCTGTCGGTATAGCCGCCGGACATGGTCGGAATGACCGGGACGCCAGGCCACATCTCGCCCGCAAGCACTTCAACCGCGTGCATGATTTCGGGGTTGATTGGCGACGCAGGGCTTAAGACCGCTTGGCCTTTGCGGATGACCTTGACTTTCTCGTCCGAGATCACGCGGTTGAGCGTGCGCTCGACTTCCGCAACCGACTGATCCGGTAGAACGCGGCAGTTTACGGTGGCGCGGGCACTGTGCGGCAGCGCGTTCTCGGCATGGCCAGCCTCGAGGAGCGTCGCAACGCAGGTGGTGCGCATTACCGCGTTGTACTCGGGACGCAGGGTGAGCGGCTTTAGTGCCTCATCGTCGGTGCGGCCGGCAAGCAGCGCCCGCATCGCATCGGCCATCGACGGCACTTCCGCGGATGCCATGCTCTCAAAAAAGGTGCGCGTCACCGCATTGAGCCCAACCGGGAAATCGAATTGACCAAGGCGGCGCAAGGCCTCGGCAAGCCGATAGATGGCGTTGTCACGCCGTCCTGATGCACTGTGACCACCCGGGTCGGTGACTTCGAGCATGTAGGTCTGATAGACCTTCTCGGCATGCTGCACATTCATGCGGAATGGCTTGCCGTCGCGTAACGCGCCGCCGCCGCCTTCGTTGATTGCGAATTCAGCTTCGATCAGTGCGCGGTGATGGTCCAGCAGGAAATGTGCACCGTCATGCGGCGAATTGGAGAGTTCTTCGTCGGCAGTAAGCGCCAGGATGATATCACGGTCAGGCTGGAAGCCGTCTTTGACGTATTCGATCAAGTTGGCCACGAAGATGGATGCCATCGCCTTGTCGTCGATGGAGCCGCGGCCGCGGAAATAGCCATTGATCTCCTGCAACTTGAACGGGTCGAAATCCCAGTCCTCACGTTTGGCCTCGACCACGTCGAGATGGGCGAGCAAAAGGATTGGCTTGCGCAGGCCGTTGCCGCCCAACCGCGCGACGAGGTTGCCCTTGCGCGGCGCCGAGGATAGGACCTGCACGTTGTCGGGAGCGAGGCCGCCGGCCTTCAACCGCGCCGCCATGGCCTCGGCTGCCCGCAAGCTGTCGCCCACCGAATTGGTCGTGTTGATCTCGACCAGCTCCTGGTAGATATCGCGGAAAGCCTGCCGCCTGGACGTGGGCTCCTGCGCGACGGCGATCGACGCGAGAACAACGGCAAGGAGCATCCCTCCACCGACGACGCTAGCGGGCTTGAAACAGGACATGGATTGGCGATCTCCTCTTGTAGCTGTTCCAGAAATTTGCAGGAGCATGTGGTGACCGACACTATCGGGGTTGGAGCGGCGCGGCCACTCGGCAGCGGGACGGCCGTAAGCCGGCGCGACCTTCTCTCGTTGATCGGTACGGTGGCCGGCAGCGCGGCGATGTATCATGCCATGTCGAGCCTCGGGTTCGCGGCAGATTCCGGTTACAAAGGCCCGATCGCGCTTGGCGGCGATGTCAGAGGCGCTTCCGTCTTGATCCTTGGCGCCGGTTTGGCCGGCATGACGGCTGCATTGGAGTTGCGTAAGGCGGGCTACAAGGTTCAGGTCTTGGAATTCAATCACCGTGCAGGTGGCCGCAACTGGACGCTGCGTGGTGGCGACAGATTTACCGAACTCGGCGGCTTCACGCAGACCTGCGAATTCGCGCAGGGACTTTATTTCAATCCGGGGCCGTGGCGAATTCCCTATCATCATCGTGCCGTGCTCGATTATTGCAGACGCCTCAACGTCGCGCTCGAGCCTTTCATTCAGCTCAATCACAACGCGCTTCTGCACGCTTCGAGCGCGTTTGGCGGTCAGCCGCAACGTATTCGCAACATCAAAGCGGATTTTCAAGGACAGGTCTCCGAGTTGCTTGCCAAAGTGACCAATCAGGGCCGGCTGGATGAAGCTGTTTCAGTGGAGGATAAAGAGATCCTGCTGCAAGCACTGAAATCATGGGGCGCGCTGGATAGGAACTACGCCTACAAAGCCAACCTGATCTCGGCCCGCTTTCGCGGCTATGCCAAGGGTCCCGGCGGCGGCCTCGGAGCGGCGCCTGTCGCCGGCGAACCGATCGACCTGTCGGACATCCTGAAGTCGCAGCTCTGGAGATATCTGCAGAACTTTGCAGTGCTTGAGTTCCAGACGACGATGTTCCAGCCGGTGGGCGGAATGGACATGATTGGCAAGGCGTTCGCCCGGGAAGTCGGCGATCTTATTCGTTATGATGCCAAAGTGACTCGAATTGCGCAGGATGATGGCGGCGTCACGGTCACCTACGTGGACACCAAAGCGCCCGCGGCTCCCCAGCAGGCGAAAGCTGACTGGTGCATCTGCACCATTCCGCTCTCCATTCTCAGCCAAATCCCAATCGACGTGAGTGCCCGCATGAAGGCGGCAATCGACGCGGTGCCTTATGCCTCGGCCGTCAAGGTGGGCCTGCAGTTCAAGCGCCGGTTCTGGGAGGAAGACGAGGCGATCTATGGGGGCATCAGCTATACTGATTTGCCGATCAGGCAAATCGCCTACCCGAATTCGGGTTTTAATCGCAGCGGCAGGGGCGTATTGCTCGGAGCTTACCTTGTTGAGGGAACGAGCTCGTTCGAGTTCACGTCAATGCCGCCCACAGAAAGAGTTGCGCGCGCGGTCGCTTTGGGATCGAGCATTCATCCGCAATACGCGGACGAGTTCGAGAACGGCATCGCAGTGGCCTGGCATCGCGTGCCGTTCACGCTCGGCTGTGCCGGCAATTGGACCGAGAAAGCGAGGGTAGAGCATTACGACAGCCTGTGCCAGATCGAGGGCAGGATCGTGCTGGCGGGCGAGCATGCCTCCTACATTCCCGTGTGGCAGGAGGGTGCCATCCTCTCAGCTCTCGACGCCGTCACGCGGCTGCACGATCGTGCCGTCAAAATGTAAGGTAATGTCAAGGTCATCTGCCTATCCGCGCTCGTTGTTCGCCGCGCTGATTGTTTCGTTGCTGTCGCTTGTCTCGCCGGCGGCGCCGGAACAGGACGCAACACACATTTCATCCCAGCGCACACTGAGTGGGGGCTTCAAGTTCGCCGAACAAAGCGGCGAAGAACTGTACGCCAATGTCTGCCAGGGTTGCCACATGCCTGACGGCAAAGGAGCGATCGGCGCCGGGGCATATCCCTCGATCGCAAGCAGCAAGGCTCTCGAGGCCAGCAGATATTCGCTCCATGTGGTTGTCAACGGGCAGAGGGCGATGCCGCCGTTCGGCGTCATGATGAACGACGATCAGATCGCCGCTGTCGTGAACTATGTGCGCACGCACTTCGGCAACGCTTACAAAGATGCGGTGACTCCCGAAGATGTCAAAGTTGTCCGCCCTTGAGCTCGTCTTCTTCGCTAACGCGCATCCAGGTGAACGATGCTTGGCTCAAGGCGTTTGCCGGAAACCAGGATGCGGGCAATGCAGATGGGAAGGCTGAAACGCCGCGGGCCTGCACTGCCCGGGTTGAGGTAGATGACGCCATTTCGCGTTTCGATCGAAGGCTTGTGCGAATGTCCGAATATGATTGCGGCGACGCCGGCCTGCAGCGGGTCGATCGCGAGTTGCGAGAAATCATGCAAGACATAGAATTTATGCACGCCGACCGGCACGGTCTGCGTGTCAGGCAGTCGCTCGGCCCAGTCCTGGGTGTCGACATTTCCCTTGACAGCGAAAACCGGCGCGATGTCACGCAGCTTTTCCAGGATATCCGGTTTGCCGATGTCGCCGGCATGGATAATGACATTTGCGTCGCGCAGCGCGTCCATCGCCTGCGGGCGCAGGAGGCCATGCGTGTCGGATATGACGCCGACGAGCATGCGCGTTGAATCCTTCCGCATCGCGCCCGCTGACTAGTGCGGTGAATTTGAAGTTCCTACCATAACTGGCCGCAAGCTCGTTTAGGAACTTCAAATTCAAAACCGCACTAGAATCATAGAGTTGCTAGTGGTCCTTAGATTCCGAAGTTCGCATGTGAATGTGCTGCGAGTGGTGGCGAACTTCGGAATCGGACCACTAGAGTGCGGGCTCCCGGCGCTCGCGCAGGAAACGGAAAAACTCAATTCCTTCGCGCAGCCGCCGCCGCATCAGCTCGGGGCTGCGCAGCATTTCGCCGGCGATTGCGGCAATCTTCGACGTGCGGAAATAGAACCGCCGATAGAACGCGTCCACGGAGTGGAAAATCTCGGTGTGGCTCAGATGCGGGTAATTCAAGGCGGCGACTTGCGTGCCGCGTTCCGTGAGCAGGCCCGTATTTTCTTCGACGAGCCATTGGTTCTCCAATGCCTGCCGATGCAGAAACGTGCCGGGATAAGGCGCCGCCAGCGAAACCTGGATGGTGTGGGGATCGACCTCGACCGCGAAACGGATGGTTTCCTCGATGGTTTCCCTGGTCTCGCCAGGCAGACCGAGAATGAAAGTTCCGTGGGTGACGATGCCGAGCTCGCGGCAGTCCTTGGCGAACCGCTTGGCGACGTCGATGCGCATCCCTTTCTTGATGTTATGAAGGATCTTCTGGTTCCCCAATTCGTAACCGACCAGCAGGAGCCGCAGGCCGTTATCCCTCAATATCTTCAAAGTCGCTCGCGGCACGTTGGCCTTGGCGTTGCAGGACCAGACGATCCCGAGCTTGCCGATCTCCCTTGCCAGCGCCTCGACGCGCGGCAGGTTGTCGGTCAGCGTGTCGTCATCGAAGAAGAATTCCTTGACCTGCGGAAAAGCGCTGCGCGCCCAGGCAAGCTCCTCGATCACGTGCCCGACGCTGCGGGTACGATAGCGATGGCCGCCGATGGTTTGCGGCCACAGACAGAACGTACAGCGCGATTTGCAGCCGCGGCCGGTATAGAACGAGATGTAAGGGTGCTTCAGATAACCGCTGAAGTAATTTTCGATGGTCAGGTCGCGTTTGTAGACCGGCGTGACGAAAGGCAGTTCGTCCATGTTCTCGAGGACCGCGCGGTCCTCGTTGTGCACGATGACACTGTCGGCATTGCGCCAGGACAGCCCGGCGATCCGGCGGAAGTCGCGCCCTTCCGCTACGTCCTTGATGGTGAAATCGAACTCGTTGCGAGCGACGAAATCGATGGCGCCGGAAGCCTTCAAGGTTGCTTCCGGCTCGACGGCGGCCTTTGCTCCGATCATGCCGATCTTCAGGCTCGGTTTGCGCGCCTTGAGCGCCTCGGCGGTCCGCACGTCGGCGAGGAAAGACGGACTGGAAGTATGCAGCACCACCAGATCGCGGCTTGCAGCCTCAGGAGCAATGTCTGCGAATTTCAGGCGATGGGGCGGCGCATCGATCAGCTTGGAGCCTGCAACGAGGGCGGCCGGCTGCGCGAGCCACGTCGGATACCAATAGGACTGGATTTCACGGCGCATCTGATAGCGGGCGCCGGCGCCGCCGTCGAAACCGTCGAACGACGGCGCTTGCAGGAAGAGGGTCCGCATCCTGTCGGCATCATGCCTTAGCTCAGCCCTCGTGGGAATGGGGGGTGGCGGAGGCTTCCTGCCCGCCCGCCGCGAGCGAATAGTGGGGTTTGCGGCCCCTCCATTCCAATAGCTGCCAGGCAACAAGGCTCGGTACACCGAGCACGAGGTCGGCGGCTCGCTTGGCGAGCGATAGCGCAACCGCCTGCTCCGGCGAAATTCCGAATACGGCGCACAGCAGCACCAGGCCACCTTCCTGGGCCCCGAGCGCGCTGGGAATGGCAAAAGCCGCCCCGCGCACCGCTTGCAGGAGACTTTCGATGACCAGCGCCTCTGCGATCCCGATTGCGTTACCCATGAACGTGAGCACGATCCAGACTTCGCTCACGCCGACGATCCATCCGCCCATATGCATGACCCCGCTGGCGACTATTCGCGACCGGGCGTCGTAGATCATGGCTAAATTTTCATAGACGGCATCGATGGTGCCGAGCACCCTCCACTTTCGATCGCCGGTCAAACCGCTTATGGCCCAGCGAAGAATTCGTTGGCCGCCACGACGTTGCGCCAGATAGAAGCCCACGAGCATGACTGCTGCAATGGCGAGACCGATTGCCACGATCCGCGCCAACGTTCCATGCGTTCCCAGGGTAACGAGTACAAGGAGCCCGAGCACCGCGAATAGAAACTGCGTTGCGGCCTGCATGAGGACGTCGACAATGACGCTGGCCGCTGCGAGCGGGCCGGAAACACCGCGCAACGTCAGCAAGCGAGCGCCGATGAGGTCGCCGGCGATTTGCATCAGCAAGACGTTGCCCGCCTCGCGAACGAATCGCAGGAGAACGCATGTGCCGAGCGCGGGGCGCATCTGCGGGGAAAAAAGCAGCCACCAGCCGGCCCCTGCCAGGGAAAGCGTGCCGGCACGCGCCATCACGATGAGGGGAAGTCCCCAGCCCACACTTGCGACCGCGTGGCCAACTGCATGCGGGCCGGACCAAATAATAAGACCGATGAATACGGCAATGCCGATCAACCAGGCGACCGCGCCGGCTCGTTTGACCCTCTCCATTCCCATCTGATGGAATTAAATCAGGCTACCTGTTTGATTGAAATACCGTGCCGGTAACGGCGAACGCGTTCCTCGTCGACCTCGATGCCAAGCCCGGGCGCATCGGAGATTTCCGCATGGCCGCGCTCCGCTCGAATGGGGCGCGCGGTCACGTCCTCGGCGAGCGCCTCGTTCGATAAGGTCAATCCCCAGGCGATCTGCGGGAGCGCCGCCGCGATGTGCAGGGCGGCGGCGCAGGCAATGCTGGATTCGCCGGTCTTGGCGGCGACATTGACCTTGAGCCCGAGCTGCTCGCAAAGCCGCCCGGCCTCCATCACCGCGCGCAAGCCGCCGAGCTTGATGGTTTTCAGGCTCACCCCGCGCGCGGCATGGCGATCATGCAAACGGCGGATGTCGTCGAGCGAATGAATGCTCTCATCGGCGCCAATGGCAATGTCGCCGGCCGTCGCTGCAACGGCAGCCATGCCGGCGATATCGTCGGCGTGCACGGGTTGTTCGAAAAAATCGAGCCCCGCTCCGGCGACGGCACGCACATAGCTCAGCGCTTCATCGGTGCTCCAGCCCTGATTGGCGTCGGCGGACATCAATGCACCGGTTCCAATTGCCGCGCAGATGCGGCGGGTGCGCTCGGCATCGACAAGCGGCTTGTCGATGCCGACCTTGATCTTGAACGCGCAATAGCCCTGCGCCTTCTTCATCTGCGCTTCGCGCAGATCGGAGGCAATGTCCCCGGTGCCGATCACCGCGAGGATCGGCATGCGCGTGCGCGTGCATCCGCCGAGAAGCGCGTAGACCGGCGCTCCGGTGGCGCGTCCGAGGAGGTCGTGCAATGCAATCTCGATTGCCGCCTTGGCTCCGTGGTTGCCATACATTCGATGGGTCATCGCCGAGATCGCTCCGGCGATGTCTTCGATGGCGCGGCCCTCGATCGCCGCCGCGAGATAGCGTACCGCAGCCAGCATGCTCTCCACGGTCTCCCCGGTCATGGTCGGAGCCGAGGCTGCCTCGCCCCAACCGACCACGCCGTTGTCGGCTTCGGCGCGAACGAGCACATTGTCGGCATGTCTGATCTCCACGCCGGACATGACGACGGGCTTCTGCATGGGAATGCTCACCGCGATCGGCTCGACTGACTTGATTCGCACAATGCTCCTCATTGATTGCGAGGGCCCGCTCATGCATTCTCCTCCGCGCAGCCTCTATCGCACAAGGGGGCTAGTGTGGCGGATTTGACGTTCCTATCAGCATTGCCGCGAGTTATTTGTAGGAACGTCAAATCCAAAGCCACACTAGAATCAAATAGTTGCTAGTGTCCCTTTGGTTGCGACGTTCGTTTGCGAGAGTGCTGCAAAGTGATACGAACGTCGGAACGGGGACACTTGCTTATACCGGTCGAAAATGCGCGCAAACGACCTTCGTGGCTTTGATTTCGGTCTCGGCGACACCGCCGACATGCTGCGCGACAGCGTGCGTGCATTTTCGGCCGACCGGATCGCGCCGCGCGCCGAGGAGATCGACCGCAGCAACGTCTTTCCCCGCGACCTGTGGCCGGAGCTGGGCAAGCTCGGCGTGCACGGCATCACGGTCGAGGAGGAGTGGGGCGGCGCCGGGCTTGGCTATCTCGAACACTGCGTCGCCATGGAGGAAATATCGCGCGCATCGGCGGCCGTGGGCCTGTCCTACGGGGCGCATTCCAACCTTGCGGTGAATCAGATCCGGCGCAACGGCACCGACGACCAGAAGCGGCGCCATCTGCCCAAGCTCATATCCGGCGAGCATGTCGGCGGCCTCGCCATGTCGGAGACCGGCTCGGGCTCCGATGTGGTCTCTATGAAGACGCGGGCGGAAAAAAGAGGCGACCGCTACGTTCTCAACGGCAGCAAGATGTGGATCACCAACGGGCCGCAGGCCGAGCTTCTGATTGTTTATGCCAAGACCGATCCGGCCGCCGGGCCGCGCGGCATCACCGCATTTCTGATCGAGAAGGGCTTCAAGGGATTTTCCACCGCGCAGAAGCTCGACAAGCTCGGCATGCGCGGCTCCGATACCTGCGAACTCGTGTTCGAAGACTGCGAAGTGCCGCAGCAAAACGTGCTCGGCAAAGTGGGCGAGGGGGTCGGCATCCTGATGTCAGGGCTCGATTACGAACGCGTGGTCCTCGCTGCCGGCCCGCTCGGCATCATGCAGGCGTGCTTGGATACGGTGTTGCCCTACGTGCACCAGCGCCAGCAGTTCGGCAAATCGATCGGCGAGTTTCAGCTCGTGCAGGCCAAGCTCGCCGACATGTATGTCGCCATGAATGCATCGAAGGCCTATGTCTATTCCGTTGCCAAGGCATGCGATCGCGGCGAGACCACGCGCGAGGACGCTGCCGGCGCCATTCTCTATGCCGCGGAGAATGCGACCAGGCTTGCGCTCGATGCAGTTCAGCTTCTCGGCGGCAACGGTTATATCAATGATTATCCAACCGGGCGCTATCTGCGCGATGCCAAGCTCT
Source organism: uncultured Alphaproteobacteria bacterium (assembly GCA_963817135.1). Lineage (GTDB taxonomy): Bacteria > Pseudomonadota > Alphaproteobacteria > Rhizobiales > Xanthobacteraceae > VAZQ01. The sequence goes on from CAWFNG010000017.1 coordinate 167,631, forward strand.
ACGAGATAGGCGCCGGGACGAGCGAGGTCCGGCGCATGCTGATCGGGCGCGAATTGTTCGAGAAGACGCGCTGATTGCCGCAAAGATGAGCGCGCTCGCATCCGCCATCGACCCGCACGCGCAGGAATTTGCAAGGAACGCTGCCGCCCTGAAAGCTCTGGTGGCGGATCTGCGCGCCAGGCTCGACGCTGCCATGCAGGGCGGCAGCGAAGAGTCGCGCAAGCGCCATATCGGTCGGGGAAAATTGCTGGCGCGGGAACGCGTCAATCTCCTGCTCGACCCGGGGACGCCGTTTCTTGAATTGTCGCCGCTTGCCGCCTACGGCCTCTACGGCGGGGACGTTCACTCCGCCAGCCTGATCACCGGCATCGGCCGCATCGGCAATCGCGAATGCATGATTGTCGCCAACGACGCCACCATCAAGGGCGGCACGTATTATCCCATGACGGTGAAGAAGCATGTCCGCGCCCAGGAGATCGCCCGCGAGAATCATCTCCCTTGCGTCTATCTCGTCGATTCCGGCGGGGCATTTCTCCCGCTGCAGGACGAGATATTCCCGGATGAGCGCCATTTCGGCCGCATCTTCTACAACCAGGCGCGCATGTCGGCTTCAGGCATTGCGCAGGTTGCGGTTGTCATGGGTTCCTGCACCGCAGGCGGCGCCTATGTGCCGGCGATGTCGGATGAGAGCATCATTGTGCGCAACCAAGGCACCATCTTTCTCGGCGGTCCCCCATTGGTGAAAGCCGCGACCGGCGAGGAGGTGAGCGCCGAGGACCTTGGCGGCGCCGAAGTGCACAGCCGACAGTCCGGCGTGACCGACTATTACGCGACCAGCGACAGCCACGCGATCGGCATCGCGCGGCGGATTATTGCCAACCTGAACCAGGTCAAACATTCCTATCCGCTGCCGCAGAGCGTGCGCGAGCCGCTTTATCCGGCCGAGGAACTTTACGGCATCGTGCCGGCGGACCCGCGCACGCCCTACGACGTGCGCGATGTCATTGCGCGGCTGGTCGATGCTTCGGAGTTCGACGAGTTCAAGGCGCTCTACGGGCAGACGCTCGTTTGCGGCTTTGCCCGCATTCACGGCTTTCTGGTCGGCATTCTCGCCAACAACGGCATCCTGTTCAGCGAAAGCGCGCTCAAGGCCGCGCATTTCATTGAGTTGGCGAGCCAGCGCAACATCCCGCTCGTCTTCCTGCAGAACATCACCGGCTTCATGGTCGGTCGCAAATACGAGGCCGGGGGCATCGCCAAGGACGGCGCCAAGATGGTGACCGCGGTCGCCACGACTTCGGTGCCGAAATACACCGTCATCATCGGCGGCAGCTACGGCGCCGGAAATTACGGCATGTGCGGCCGTGCCTACGCGCCGCGCTTTCTGTGGATGTGGCCGAATGCGCGCATTTCGGTCATGGGCGGCGAGCAGGCAGCGAGCGTCCTTGGCCTCCTCCGCCAGGAGGCGATCGAGGAGAAAGGCGGTACCTGGAGCGCTGCGGACGCGGAAGCCTTCAAGGCTCCCATCCGTGAGCAGTATGAAAGGCAGGGGCATCCCTACTACGCGACGGCGCGGCTGTGGGATGATGGCATCATTGACCCCGCCGACACCCGCATGGTGCTCGCGCTCGCACTCGCCGCCGGGCGCAACGCCCCGCCGCCGGAGCCCACCCGCTTCGGCGTATTCAGGATGTAGAAGTGTCGGTCTACCGGCGCTTCGACAAGCTCCTCATAGCCAATCGCGGCGAGATCGCCTGCCGCATCATGCGTACCGCCGGACGCATGGGCTTGCGCACGGTGGCCGTGTTTTCCGACGCGGATCGCGGCGCGCTGCACGTCGCGCTTGCCGACGAGGCGGTGAACATCGGGCGCCCGCCGGCGCAGGAAAGCTATCTCAACATCGAGGCTCTGCTCGCCGCCGCGCGAAAAGCCGGAGCAGGGGGCGTGCATCCCGGTTACGGTTTCCTCGCCGAGAACGCGGATTTTGCGCAGGCCTGCACCGATGCCGGCCTGGTTTTCGTCGGACCTGCGGCCGAGACCATGCGTGTCATGGGCTCGAAGGCGGCAGCCAAATCGCTCATGCAGTCCGCCGGCGTGCCGGTGGTCCCGGGCTTTCACGGAGGCGAGCAGGATCTCCTGACATTGCAGCAAGCGGCCGACCGCATCGGCTATCCCGTGCTGATCAAGGCTTCCGCCGGCGGCGGCGGCAGGGGAATGCGCCTCGTGCACGGCGCCGAAGAATTCCCCGAAGCGCTCACCGGCGCGAAGCGCGAGGCGAAAGCCGCATTCGGAAATGATCAGGTATTGCTCGAGAAATATCTCACCAGGCCGCGGCACATCGAGCTGCAGGTATTCGGCGACAGCCACGGCAATATCGTGTCGCTCCATGAGCGCGAATGCACCTTGCAGCGTCGCCACCAGAAAGTGGTGGAGGAGGCGCCCGCCATTCTCCTCACGGATGCACGGCGTGCCGAGATGGCGGCTGCCGCGCGCGAGGCTGCGCGTGCCGCACGCTATGTTGGCGCCGGTACCGTCGAATTCATTGTGGATGCTTCCGGCTTCTATTTCATCGAGATGAACACCCGCCTGCAGGTCGAGCATCCCGTCACCGAGATGGTCCTCGGCGTCGATCTGGTGGAATGGCAAGTGCGGGTTGCATTCGGAGAAGACCTGCCGCGCCGGCAGCACGAGATCGGCGCGCGCGGCCACGCCATGGAGGCGCGCGTTTATGCCGAGGACGCCGAAAAAGGTTTTCTGCCTTCGACCGGAACGATCCGCACGTGGAGCGAGCCGCAGGGAACTGGCATCCGCGTCGATACCGGTTTTCGTGCCGGGGACACCGTCACTCCTTATTATGACGCGCTCCTCGCCAAGCTCATTGTCTGGGCCGACGACCGCAACGCGGCGCGCGGGCGGATGATCGAGGCGCTACGCGATTTCGAAATCGCCGGAGTGACCACCAATCTCGGTTTCCTCGCCGCGCTGCTGCAACACCCGCAGGTGGCGCGTGGCGAGATCGACACCGGGTTCATCGAGCGCGAGCTTTCGAATTTGACGGCGGGGCGCCCGCTCACAGCGCTCGACATGGCCGCCGCCTGCGCCGCGGTCATTCTCCGCGAACAGCGCGAGCAAGACGCTGACGAGTGGGGTTGGTCACCATGGGATGCAAGGAACGGCTGGATGCTGGCGGGGCGCCGCAGCCGCGCTCTGAGCTTTCGAGCGCATGGGCGTCGGCATGATGCCGTGCTGTGGTATGGCCGCGACGGACTGGCAATGGAATTTGCCGGCGCGCGGGCTTCCCTGCGTTTCAATTCCATCGATGAAACCGATTTCACCGTGATGCTCGGTGATGCCAGCGAGCGAGCATCGGCGGCATGGTCGGGCCGCGAGCTCGATCTCAAGACGCAACGCGGGCGTCTTAAGTTGCACTGGATCGACCCGTTCGCAGGCGAGGTCGGCGAAGCCGCCGCGGCCAGAGGGATCGTCGCGCCCATGCCGGGCACGGTGGCGCGTATCCTCGCGCAACCCGGTGAGCAGGTCGCGCGCGGCGCGCCGCTCCTGGTGCTCGAAGCGATGAAGATGGAGCATATCTTGCGCGCGCCCACCGACGGACATGTGCGCGCGCTCAAATGTGCGCCCGGTGATTTCGTGCAGGAGGGGACCGAGCTTGCCGATTTCGAACCGGCGGCATGATGAAAAGCGCCTGAGAGATATCGTAGCCCGCATGGAGCGCAGCGCAATGCGGGAAAGCCTCCCGGATTACGCTGACGCTCCATCCGGGCTACGAGTCTGAATAATCTCACTCCGCTTTGATGCCTGCGGCTCTGACGATGGGATACCATTTCTCCACCTCGGCCTTGTGAAACGCGGCGAAGGCCGCCGGCGTTTGCTGCTCTCCGGGCGGCAACTCCATGCCAAGCTCGGCGATGCGCTTGCGCGTGTCGGGATCGGCCATGGCAGCCACGGCTGCGGAATTGACCTTGCCGACGATATCGGCGGGCGTGTTCTTGGGCGCCCATATGCCGTGCCAGGTGCTGACATAGATGCCTGGAACGCCTGCTTCATCCGTGGTCGGAATCTCAGGCGCGGCAAACCAGCGCGTCCTGGCCATGACGGCATAGGCTTTGATGGTGCCGTTGCGAAACTGCGGCAACGAATTCGCTGCCAGGTCGCAGGACAGGTCGATCTGTCCGGCGACGAGGTCATGCAATGCCGGCGCGCCGCCGCGATAGGGCACGAATTGAAAGCGCGTCCCGGTCGCCTTCTGGAAGAACATGCCGCAGAAACGCGCGAGGCTTGCGGTGCCGGTCGTCGAAGCGGATGCCTTGTCCGGGTTCGCTTTGAGCCACGTCACCAGCTCTGCGAGGCTGTTCGGCGGCAGGTCCTTTCTTGCCACCATCCAGTACGGCACGCTCGGCAGCCGCGCGACCGGTTCGAGGTCGTTGAGCATGTCGAAAGAAAGCGTATAGACCGCGCCCGAGATAACGTATTGGCCGAGCGTGCCCATGCCGAGCGTGTAGCCGTCCGGCGCCGAGCGCACGACCCGGGCAATCGACAGCGTTCCGCCGGCACCGCCCATGTTTTCCACAATGATGGGCTGACCCAGTGTCACGCGCATGTGGTCGGCCAGGATGCGTGCCAGCGCGTCCACGGCGCCGCCTGCGGGCAGCGCCACCACGATGGTGACCGGTCGCGACGGATAGTTCTCTGCATGCGCGGCCGCTATCGCGGCAAATAGCGCGAGCGCGATCGCAAAGAGGCGGTTTCTCATGTGCTCAGCCGCTTCAGCGTCATATCGGGTTAAGATTACCTGACGGTGCTTTCGATATTGCTGCTGACCTCATTGAACTTTCTGATTGGCACTGCCCATGGCGCGCCGGAACCATTTTGAGTAATAGTTGGCTTCGTTCCCGGAAAGGGGACTACATGCGCCGCCGTGATTTCATCAAGCTGCTTTCTGCCTGTGCTCCCATGTGGCCACTTAGGGCGCGCTCGCAGCAGATTGAAAGGGTGCGTCGGATCGGCGTCCTTATGGCGGTCTCGGAGACTGACCGGCAGTATCAATCTTATGTTGCAGTTTTCCGGGAAGCACTGCGGAATCTCGGATGGATGGAAGGTCGCAACATCCAGATCGAAACTCGCTGGGCCAGGCTCGACATGGAAGCGACGCAACGATATGCGAAAGAGCTCGTCGCATTGCAACCAGACCTCGTTCTTTCAAATAACACGCCCACCACTGCGGCGCTGCTGCAACAAACGCGCACAATCCCCATCATTTTCGCGACCGTTGCGGATCCGGTCGGCAGCGGCTTCGTGGTGGGCTTGGCGCGGCCGGGCGGCAATGCCACCGGTTTCGCCACCATCGAGGGCTCGCTGGGCGGCAAGTGGCTGGAGTTGCTCAAGGAGATTGCACCGCGTGTCAACCGGGTTGCTTTCTTGTTTAACCCTACGACCGCGACATATGCCGATTATATTCTGAAACCCTTCAAGGCCGCCGCCGTATCATTCGGGGTGGAAGCGATTGTCGCATCGGTTCACGACATGTCCGAGGTCGAATCCGTCATTGCCCGCCAGGCAAGCGAGCCGAATGGTGGCATGATTGTGATGAATGAAGACTTCACGATCGCCCATCGCATGGAGATCATATCGCTCGCGGATCGCTATCGCCTGCCCGTCATGTATCCGTTTCGTTTCTTCGCTGAACTGGGGGGCCTCTTATCCTATGGCGTTGATTTGATCGATAACTTTCGCCGCGCGGCGCCGTATGCCGATCGCATTCTCAAGGGCGCGAGTCCGGGCGAGCTTCCAGTCCAAGCCCCGGTCAAGTTCGAACTGGTGATCAACCTCAAGACGGCCAAAGCGCTCGGCATCGATGTGCCCTTGCATCTTCAGCAGCGCGCCGACGAGGTGATCGAATAAGTGCGCCAGGCAAAGCTGGTGCGATCCTCCTGCTCTGCAAAGACCTCGCGGAGTAGGGCCGTGTGACTGCTTAGCTAAGCTAGCAAGCACGTCCTGCCTGGTGACCTGGTTGCCTTCATCGTCAATTCCGAACCGCGCTTCCCGGTGATCAGACATTCCGCGTGAGCAGCTCTTGGTCGGCTGGATCGCTTTCCAAGAACCGATGATCCTTGTATACGGAACGGGAACAAAGCGGATCACGCTCGGAGAGAAACATGGACGCAAAGACTGACGAGAGCGCGGGCAAGTGCCCGTTCACGGGCAGCACCCACGAACTCATGAACCGCGACTGGTGGCCCAACCAGCTGAACATTCAGGTTCTCCATCGGAACTCCACCCTGTCCGATCCGATGGGCGAGGCGTTCGACTACGCCAAGGAGTTCAAGGGCCTCGACCTGAACGCCGTGATCAAGGACCTGCATGCGTTGATGACGGACTCGCAGGAGTGGTGGCCGGCCGACTTTGGCCACTACGGTCCGCTCTTCATCCGCATGGCATGGCACAGCGCGGGTACGTACCGCATCGCCGACGGCCGCGGCGGCGCCGGCGCGGGCCAGCAGCGCTTCGCGCCCCTCAACAGCTGGCCCGACAACGCGAACCTCGACAAGGCGCGCCGGCTGCTGTGGCCGATCAAGCAGAAGTACGGCGGGAAAATCTCCTGGGCCGACCTGATGATCCTCACCGGCAACGTCGCCCTCGAGTCGATGGGCTTCAAGACGTTCGGCTTCGCTGGCGGCCGCGCCGATGTCTGGGAGCCCGAAGAGCTCTACTGGGGCCCCGAGGGGACATGGCTGGGGGACGAACGCTACAGCGGCGAACGCCAACTTCAGAATCCGCTCGGCGCGGTGCAGATGGGCCTGATCTACGTGAATCCGCAAGGGCCGAACGGCAAGCCGGACCCGATCGCGGCGGCCAGGGACATCCGCGAAACCTTCCACCGCATGGCGATGAACGACGAGGAGACCGTCGCGCTGATTGCCGGCGGCCACACCTTCGGCAAGACCCACGGTGCCGGCGATCCGTCACTGATCGGCCCGGAGCCGGAAGGCGCCGTCATCGAGGATCAGGGCCTCGGCTGGAAGAGCAGGTATGGTACGGGCTTCGGGGCCGACGCCATCACCGGCGGTCCGGAAGTCACCTGGACGCAGACGCCGACGAAGTGGAGCAACCACTTCTTCGACAACCTGTTCAACAACGAGTGGGAGCTGACGAAGAGCCCGGCCGGCGCCTATCAATGGAAGGCGAAAGGCGGCGCTGCCGCGATCCCGGACGCCTTCGACAAGTCGAAGAAGCATGTACCGACCATGCTGACCACGGACCTGTCGCTGCGGTTAGACCCGGTCTACGAGAAGATCTCGCGGCGCTTCTACGAGCATCCGGATCAGTTCGCGGACGCGTTTGCCCGGGCATGGTTCAAGCTCACGCACCGCGACATGGGCCCGATCCAGCGCTACCTCGGCCCTCTCGTTCCGAAGGAGCATCTGATCTGGCAGGACCCGATCCCCGCGGTGGATCATCCGCTGATCGGCGAGCAGGACATTGCCGCTTTGAAGGCGAAGATCCTCGCGTCCGGCCTCTCCGCTTCCCAGCTGGTTTCGGCGGCTTGGGCGTCGGCGTCGACGTTCCGCGGCTCTGACAAGCGCGGTGGCGCGAACGGCGCGCGCATTCGCCTCGCGCCGCAGAAGGATTGGGACGTCAACCAGCCGGCTCAGCTGGCGAAGGTGCTGCGGACGCTCGAAGGGATCCAGAAGGAGTTCAACGCTTCACGGCCTGGCGGGAAAAAGGTCTCGCTGGCTGACCTGATCGTTCTCGGCGGCGGCGCCGCGATCGAAAAGGCCGCGAAGGCGGCCGGGCACGACGTGAAGGTTCCCTTCACGCCGGGGCGCATGGACGCGTCGCAGGAGAAGACCGACGTCAACTCCTTCACCCCGCTCGAGCCGGTCGCTGACGGTTTCCGCAACTATCTCCGCGGCAAGCAACTCATGTCGCCGGAGGAGGCGTTGGTCGACAAGGCGCAACTGCTGACCCTGACGGCACCTGAGATGACGGTTCTCGTCGGCGGCCTGCGCGTGCTCGGCGCAAGTGCCGGGCAGTCCAAGCACGGCGTCTTGACCAAGCGGCCCGAGACCCTGACAAACGACTTCTTCGTCAACCTGCTCGACATGGGCACGCAGTGGCAGCCGTCCGCTGGCTCTGAAGGCGTGTACGAGGGGCGCGACCGGAAGACGAACGCGCCCAGGTGGACCGCCACGCGTGTCGACCTGATCTTCGGTGCGCACTCCCAGCTCCGGGCGCTTGCGGAAGTCTATGCGTGCGCGGACTCGAAGGAGAAGTTTGTGAAGGACTTCGTCGCGGCGTGGAACAAGGTGATGAACCTGGACCGCTTCGACCTCGCCTGATCTAGGCGCGGCGATTTGTGCGCGACGCATAAAAAAGCGTCGCGCCCGCCGTAGCGGGTGGGCCTTGCACCCACTGGAAAGCGCCGCCTTGTCACGGCGCACGCCAGGAGCCGACATTCGCTCTCTCAATCGAGTATCTCATCAGCGCGCACCATCAGAGCCAGCGGGACATCGATACCTAATGCCTTTGCGGTTGTGAGATTGATCACCAGCTCGAACTTAGTGGGCAGAAAGATCGGTAGATCGGCAGGGTTGGCGCCCTTGAGGAGGCGATCGGCATATACCGACGACTGCCGGAACAGGTTAGGAAGATCGACGCCGTAGGATATCAGGCCGCCCTCGGCGGCGGCGGCACGCAATGCGTGGATCACTGGCAGCCGGTGGCGCGCGGCCAGCTCATTGATTTGCTTTCGGTGGGCGTTGGTGGCGGGGTCCGGCACCACGATCAATCCGAAATTCGGCTCGCGTCCCCACTGGGCCATAGCGCCTTCGATTTCGTTCGAATCGCGCAGCGGAGCCGCCACCACTTCGACCGCAAACCTCGGGGCCGCAGCTACCGCCGAGGCCAACCAACTGGCCGGGTTGGCGTCTGGGTTGGACAAGATGGCGACGCGGCCCACATGCGGTGCAATCTCCTTGAGTAGTTCGAGCAATTTCGCTGCTAAGCTCGGCTCGAAAACGTAGAAGCCGGTCAAATTACCGCCTGGATGGGCAAGGCTCGGTACCAAGCCATCCACAACCGGGTCGCTGCCGGCGATGAAGATGACGGGAACCGTGCGGCTCGCCTGCTGCATCGTCTTCGCCGCCGGTGTCCCATTGGCCAGGATCACGTCGGGCGCCAGTTGCAGCAACTGCGCGGCTGCGGATCGTATCCAATCGGCGTTGCCGAAGCCCCATTGGAAGTCGATCTGAACATTGCGGCCGGCGATCCAGCCAAGCTTCTCAAGTCCTTGCCGGAACGCAGTGGCGCGGAGCTGTCCTTCCGAATCATTCTCCGGATAGAGCATCAGCACGCCAATCCGCCGCATCCGCTCCGACACCTGCGCGAGCGCTGCAATCGGTCGCGCGACTACAGCGCCGCCGAGCGCGACTATCAATTCTCGCCGTCTGAACAGCATGCGCTCCTCCGGTGTGAGGGCTGCTTAGCGAAAGTAAACGATACCACGCCGCGCCCGTGCGGTCTTCATGTTCGAGAACGACGATACGCCCGCGTGCTTTCGTCCCCGGCCAAGGACCGCTAATGGGTCATTCTGGGCCTTAGACCATCAATGCCAGCGAACGCCCTTAAGTCGGCTGTTCATTCGAGAGCGGCCCCTAAGGGGCACGAGGCGGCACTCACACTTCGTGCCGGACATGGGATGGGTCACTCGATCACCTCGAACGCCACTCGATCAACTTTGCTATCACCGAAGACAACTGTTTATGGTGCACCCCCGACATTGATCCATATCAACCCGCAAATGGTTCCCGCGTGATCGAGTAGTTAGACGTCGCGGTCTACGGAGGGAATTGTGATGGACTGGATGGTTGGAGGACTGCTTATCGTTGCGGGTATAGTCGCCGGCTGGTTTGTTTCCAAAGATGCTGCGAACTTCGTCTTGGCACAGGGGATGGCTGCAATAGTAATTTTCGTCCTACTGGTTGCTATTCTGGCCTTTTGGCCTGCTCGCTGGACGCACCTTCTGAAACGCAGCAACAAACCGAATTAAGCCGATGCGGTCCGGGCGAAGCCATGTGGGAAGCCTGACCGTGTCCCTCGCTTAAATGCATTGCTCCCTACCAGCCGCGGTCACTTGATCAGATATCGCTCAATATGGCCAGCTATGCGTAAAGAGCCTTTAAGACACGGAAAAGGACGCTTGGGCTATGATATCCTTTGTAAACTGGGGGCGGCTTCCGGTCGGTCTTGAGCAGCGTGTGAACAGCCGTCCATGCAGAGCGCACCGAATATTCCATAGTGAAAACGACATCGTCAGGCTGCTCGCAGAATTGACCGATGAATGCAAAATTGGTCGATCCTTTCGGAACGACTGACGGTCGGTCCGCTTTCTTTCGGACGAGACAAACACTGCTGACAAATGGCAGCAGGCATGGAATGCAGATAGAGCACCGGATGATGGCATCGGCTTGGCTTTCAAGTCCAACATGCGCCAGCACCTCCCGGAGTATTTCCGCCCCGGTGCAATCCGTCATTGGCTTTTGAACGAAATTGCCGGTTCTTTCCGGGTAGATACCATAGCCCCAGCCTACGTAAGTGCCTTCGGGCTGGCCGATGAAGTTTGGCTGGTGAAAGCGGACTACGGTGATCAGCCAATTTGATCGCTTGAAGGTCATGAGCCCTCCGCGCCCTGCTTCCCGACCCGAAAACTCCTCCATCAACTTGGCAAAAGCAGAATCGGTGCAAGTTACCGTGAAAGACACCCATCTCGATCGATCGATATGGTCAGTGAAGACCTCAGGATGCCCGAATTCATTTCGGCCGCGCGCCAGGGACTTCCATAGCGTCCAAGAATTGTGTGTCGTATCAATCAGGGGGCGGGGCGGACTTTCCATTGATCCGATGGACATGTCCGTAAGCTGAGACCCATTCGTGACCATAACCAAATCACTCGCATCAACCTCGATCGTCGTCTTGACCCCGTTCCTTATGAAGTGCAGTGCGTTCGCTGTTATCCGGTCTGGGGCCGGCTCAAACTCGATCCCGCTGACAAATGTGCCGGTATTAAAATTAACTGCCTGGTCCGCGAGCCACTTGGAAATTGGCTCGACTATGGCTTGATATTGATTGTATCTCGTACGAAGAATGAACGTCATTGTCGAAAGATCGGGAAGCAGATGCATAAACCTAACGGTGTATCGACGCATCTCTATGGCGCTGTGTTCTGGAATAAACGCCATGATTGAACTCCAGATGTACCAGAAATTAGTCTCAAAAAAATCTGTTGAAACGCAGTCCTTGATTTGTTTTCCTTCTAACAGAATTTCCGAAGTTAAAATCAATTTTGTAAGTTCAAACTTATGTTGTAGGCTTAAGTCCAAATGATTTGAGGGGACGATTTTCGCATTGCGGTCCACAAGTCTCGCTTTATCGTACCAGGAGTGGTGTTCGTTGAACTCAGTTATTTCCTCTCTGATCGATTTTGAAGGATCGCTAGAGGACGGGACCATGGAAAACAGGTCCATGGCGCAGCGATACTGCCACTCGAATACCCGCCCGCCCGGATAAATGTAGCCAGTCTCAGCACTGCCGCTTACTCCAAGCGAACCGCCCAGGCGTGCTCTCGCCTCATAAACATTGATATTGTTACCGAGAACGCCGCCATCTCTGATAAGGTAGGCGGCAGCCGCGAGCGATGCTAAACCTCCTCCGACGAGGTGAGCTTTCATTGGCGATCACTCCCGCATTTCGTTCATATTTACACTAGTGTGGCGGATTTGACGTTCCTATCAGCATTGCCGCGAGTCATTTGTAGGAACGTCAAATCCAAAGCCACACTAGAATCAAATAGTTGCTAGTGTCCCTTTGGTTCCGACGTTCGTTTGCGAGAGTGCTGCAAAGTGATACGAACGTCGGAACCGGGACACTGGCAACGCGGCGGGAAGATCTGAATCTGCTGCTCGATACCCAACGATCTTGGGGGCGCACCAACTCCGTACATTCACTTACCCTCGGATGGTAAGCCTGGCCACCGATCTGCAATCGCAATCAACTCCTGTTACGAAGATCCTGCGATGTCTGGCGCAGGCGTCGCGATAACTCGCGCGCCAGATTGCTCAGGAGTTTTGTGGCAATTGCAGGATAGTCGGCAAGCATCCTGGCAAAGCCGTCCCGAAGAAGTTCGTAGCAAACAACCTGCTCGTCAGCGACGACCGACGCGGATCGTCGAGCCAATTCGATGAGAGACATTTCTCCGATTGTTGTGCCTCGTGCAAGCGAAGCGATGCGAGTGCTTTCTTTTCCGTTCGCCAGCTTCAATCGCACGCTTACGCTGCCCTTCGCCAAGAGCCACATCCGGTCGCCCTCATCGCCTTCGCGGCAGATCATTTCGCCGGGAGCAAATTCGCGCCGCGTCAATACCTCGCTTAGCCGATCAAGATCAGGTTGCTCTATCCCTGCAAGGAAGTCGATTTCAGAAAATGCAAGCACATCCGCTTGACTGCGTTTGTCCGCGTGTAGGAGCAGTGATTTTTCTTCCATCCATTCCAGCGCGGAATCAAGGTCGGGCTTAATCAGCACGTCGGCTTCCGAGGCTTTGCGAAACAGGCCTTTAATGCTGGCAAGTTGCGCCGATGGGACCTCGCAGAACAGAAGGCTTCTTTTAAGCTCGCGACTTTTACTAATCAGATTTGCGAGGATATTGGCGCCGGAAACATCGATATCGCTCACCCCCCGCATGTCCAGGGCAATCATGTCGGTTTGCTGAAACAGCGTTTTTACCTTTGCTGATAAATCGTCGGCATTACCAAAGAACAGAACGCCCTCCAGCTGCAGAACCGCTCGTCGCGAGCCGGTGTCGCGCAGAATGGCCACATCCTTGCTTGGGCGCAGGCGTTTCGATTGAATTTCACTGCCGGCAAAGCCGCGCCGCACGACCGGCCGGCTCATGTTCATGACGAAGACCAATCCCGAAAGCACACATCCGGCGATGACACCGGCGACCACCGAGTAGAGAACAGTGACGCCCATGACAATGAGTACAACGGTCAGATCGTAAATGGAGCGGCGGCGATCGACCGCCGTAGTTGCTTTGTGAATTTCCGACACAATCTGAATGATCCAGCGATCGAACAGAAGAATACCAACCGCCAGCAGAATTCCGGAAAGCACGGCGGAAGGAATTGCGGCTAGGAATTTCGGAAACAGGATGCTCAAAACCAGCAAAACCATCGCCGATGATATCGGCGAAAGGCGCGTGCGACCCCCGGCGCGGTACGCCGCCATGGTCGGAGACGGCGATGCGGCACCGGTTACACCGCCGGCAACTGCTGACGCGCAATTGCCGATGCCTTGGGCCAACAAATCGCGCACCGGCGAAATCGGCAGATCGCTGATATTCTGAGCGGTGCGAAATGCAAGCAGCGTGTCCATTGTTGCGACAATCGCCAAAATGAATGAGATCGGCAGGATTTCCCAACCAACAAGCGCGACTTGCTTCCATGCCTCGATACTGCTGAGGCCGAATAGCGGGGAGGAAAAATTCATGGTTCCAATGGTAGGACCCAGGTTAAGATCTCGGTCGAGTCCCTTTATCAAATAGAATGCGGCGATGCCGCCGACGAAACCGACAAGCAGTGCCGGCACCTTGCCGAGCGACCATGCACTGGGAAGCTTTTTTGCTAGCGTTGGAAAAAATAGCATCAAGCTCGCCACGCCGAGCATCAAGATGAACATCAACGGCCGGTCGATAAGGCTCAGATTGGTCGTGACCGGGTTGATCAGAAAATAGGGCTTGAGCTGCGAGAGGGCGACCAGAACAGCGACGCCATTGAGAAACCCCACAAGGACCGGATGTGGCGTGAACTTGATGACTTTCGCGACGCCGGCAATTCCAAAAGCGGCTTGCCATAAGCCCCCCAGCGCGACACACAAGAAAACTGCGACGACAATTAAATGCTTGTCGTTTGCGACCGCGGGATTATGCGACAGTGCGATGATTAGACTTGCAAGCAGCAGGGATTTACTGACGCGGGGGGATGTGGCGATGAACGAGGAGGTTGCAATGAGCGCCGAGATAGCGCCCGCTACAATCGCCCCGCAAAGCCCGGCGGCAGCTCCCATCGCCGCGTAGTCCGGCCCCAGCGGCGCAAAGGCTAAAACACTTGAAGCAACACAGACCGGCAAGCTGACAACCGAGGCTATAGCACCGGCGGTGATGTCCTGGCGCAGGCCGATCAGTCTCGAATCCATCGTTTGATAGGCCGTCGCCAAGGGGTGCTATCCGCGCCAACAAGCTGAATGATCGCATCTACACAACGCATGTACAATCCTTCGTCACGAATAGGTTCCGATAACAAGCATTCCCAGAACCAATTTTGCGAGCCCGGCCATTCGAAATTTCATTGGCATTTCCCTATCATCAACCGCTGTCACGCTCAGCGATACGCCTCGGACGGCGTGACGCCCCATCCGGGGAACATGCAATGCCAACGGACAGGCCCCCTCCCGAGTTGAAGCCAAGCGCCGGGCTGCCGCGGGGTATCTGGGCGCTCGGTTTTGTCAGCATGTTCATGGACATCTCGTCGGAGATGGTCCACGCGCTCCTGCCAGTCTATCTCGTGACCGTGCTTGGCACATCGACACTGACAGTCGGCTTCATCGAAGGTATCGCCGAAGCGACTGCGAACATCACGAAAATCTTTTCGGGCGTACTGTCCGACTGGCTTGGCAAGCGCAAGCTGTTGACGACCATCGGTTATGGTCTTGCAGCTTTCACCAAGCCGATCTTTCCGCTTGCCGCCACGGTTGGCTGGGTGGTCGCAGCGCGCTTCATTGATCGCATTGGGAAGGGCATCCGTGACGCTCCTCGTGATGCGCTCATTGCTGATATTGCGCCAGCGGACCTGCGGGGGGCCAGCTTCGGCCTGCGGCAGTCGCTCGACACGGTCGGCGCTGTTGTCGGGCCGCTTGCCGCCATTGCCCTCATGGCGCTCAGCTCCGACAATTTCCGCGTCGTATTCTGGATCGCGGTCGTGCCGGCGTTCATGTCGTTGGCTGTGATGGTATTCGCGGTCCAGGAACCGGCTCGGCACGCAGCAGATACCAAGCCGCGCCTGCGCCTCGCAGATGCGAGGCGCCTGTCCGGCCGGTTCTGGTCCGTGGTCGGCGTCGCCACCATCCTGGCCCTTGCCCGGTTCTCCGAGGCGTTTCTCATCCTGCGCTCACAGAATGTCGGGCTGCCTGTCTCCCTCGTCCCCGCGGTCATGGTGGTGATGAACGTCGTGTATGCGCTCGCGGCCTATCCGGCCGGCGTGCTCTCCGACCAGGTTGGCCGCGTAGGGCTACTTGCGATCGGTATCGTGTGCCTGGTCGTAGCAGACCTCATTCTCGCCCTCGGCCCGACCATAATGCTCGTCATGATTGGCGTGGTGTTCTGGGGGCTTCACATGGCGCTCAGCCAAGGGCTTTTCGCGAGTTCTTGTAGCCGACACCGCACCGGCGGACCTCCGGGGAACAGCGTTCGGCGTGTTCAACTTTGCCGGAGGCGTCGCCATGCTGGTCGCAAGCGTCCTCGCCGGTGGGTTGTGGGATACCTACGGACCGGCGGCAACCTTTCTCGCGGGCGCAGGGTTCGCCGCAGCTGCTCTGATCGGTTTGATATTTGTCCGAGTCCGGGCCGGCAATGCGTCTCCCTGATCCTCCCGTGAGCTACACGACCGTTCGGTAGCCGCGGAAATACCTGAGGTTTGGGTAGACCTGGTAGCTCTCGAAGCATTATCTAGCGAAGGCTTGTAACAACGCCCCTTCACCTTTCACCTGCAGTCGGGATCGGTCAGTGAACAAAAACGTTTCTGATCTCTTGGAAAAGCGTCTTGGCCGATTGCACGCTCGGTTACGTCTCGGAATTGAAGCCGATCACGAGGCTCAAGTATTTGGGCAAGGTGTGAATTATTTTCATATCGAAAATTCGACGTCAGCCCAATTTGCTATTCGGGCGTGTCTCAGATTGACAGGACTTTACCGTCGCGGATGCAGGAACGCAGCGCGGATCGAGGTCAGACGGAACTACGTAAAATCAACTAAAATTCCACAGGCGTTTGATGGATACACAATCCTTCAGCTTAGCGACCTGCACGTGGAGATGAGCCAAGATGCCATGGCGCGTCTCGGGATTATTTTGCAAGAAATAGACTACGATCTGTGCGTTTTAACTGGCGATTATAGAGGTCAGACCTTTGGCCCGTTTGAGCCAACTCTTACAGGCATGTCGCGCATTTGTGCCGAGCTCAAGAAACCAATTTATGGTGTATTGGGAAATCATGACACGATCCGCATGTTGCCCGGACTAGAAGCGATGGGCATCCGGATGCTGCTAAATGAATATGAGACGATCGAGCGCGGTCATCAACGCATACATTTTGCCGGTATCGATGATGCACATTTCTATCGCATGGACAACATCGAAAAGGCTGCTTCCGCGTTACCGCATGATGAGTTCTCCATCTTACTTTCGCACACACCCGAAGTCTATCAACAGGCTGCCCATGCCGATTTCAATCTCCTGCTGAGCGGGCATACGCATGGCGGCCAGATCTGCCTTCCTGGCCGAATCCCAATCACTCTTGATTCGGTGCTTCCCAGGTATATGGGCTCCGGCCCTTGGAAGTATCGCGACATGAATGGGTATACGTCGGTTGGAGCAGGTTCGTCCGTCGTTCCTGTTCGTTTCAACTGTCCGCCAGAAATTACGCTGCATTGCCTGCAATCGAGCCCACCCTAGAATGGTTGATCGCGAACATTCCAAATGAAAAGCAACCGAGAAAGTAAAATTTCACCAACGAAAAAAATGACTACCACGGCAGTGATGTCGAGTACGGTCAAACCCATTATGGATCGACAAGCCAACGCCGGAAATAGGCACTCTGGAATTTGATCGAGCCCAGTCGCCCTGCTGCTTGGGAGCATTTTTAGTCTGCGCTTTACGAAGCTGGAGAGCAGGTCCCCGACCATAGCCATGCTCGCAGCCGTGAAGCCGATCTTCCATTCCAATCCGATCACCGGCGCGAAGCCTGTCGTGATCAGAATGGCAAGGATAATTCCGCGGATTGTTTTCGAGGCGCCGAACAAAGGCTGTCCATCAGAAAATGCGGCACCACAATCAACCGGTTGATTGAGAAAACCTCCTAGAAGTTTTTTTGCAATCACTGGCGTCCCATTCGCAAGTGTCACCAGAACCAGAAACTGTAAGATCAGGATCAATTGCATACAAGATGACGATACCACAAGTCGTAGATGCCACGGCTAAACCGTTCGCCCATGTTCGACTCAAGATCATGGCGCCGAATTAAAATTCTGTTGTAGGTATTTGAGAAATTTCACCAATAGTGTTTGATCACGCCCTTCCCGTCCGGGGCAGCAACCAGCTCACTATCTTCCTATATGGAGCGCCAACGGACGGGATTCGCTCCATAGCTTTCTTAGCAAAGGCATTAGCCTGTTCTTCTGTCTGTCGTTTGTCCTTCGAAAGCGACATCCATTCGCGGATTATTTTTCGTCGCTCCTCGTGTTCGGGCTGCATTTTGCACATCCTTTTTCTCGCATTGAAGTAGGCCAGGGAATAGGGCGAAATGCAAGCAGCTCGATCGCATCAAAGCATCTCCTTGTGATGGTCATCACATTAGGAGATCACCACTTGCGCTACCTTCACGATGCGCAGTTGAGCGCGTCGAACGGAGTATCGAGTGCGCAGCATCAGCATTGTCGCCGCTTCATGCGCTGGGCTGGCGGTAGCCGTAAGCGTGGGCACGGCTGTGGTGACTATGTCGCGGGGTACGAAGACCAAGGCGGTCCCCATCGCCGTCCAAGGTGCGTGTACGAGCTGGGAGTGCGCGCGGCTGCTCACCCCCGTTGCGAACACTGCGCACACCCTGCCCATTCCGATTGCGAAAGCAATTCACGCTCTCGGCGAACCGGAGGTGAAAACCGAGGCAGCGATGGGCGCACCGTGCGGCAGTTCCGACTGTTAAACTGAGGCCGTGCAGCTCCGGTTACTTGCACGGACACGACAATGCACCGTGATCGGCCCGCCGCCAAACAAAAAGCCCCGCGCAAAGGGCGGGGCGAGTTAGGAAGGCTGACAGGGCCTAGTGCCCCTCAGCATCGCGTCGATTTCGTGGCGGCAACAGCAAGAACCGCAGCAGAATACTGTCCCAAACTGATACGGCCCTGACTAGCCGTGGCAGGCAAATCAGGGCCGCGATACGCAATCACTCAGGCGCCCGCATGGGCCAACTTATTGCATACCCCAAAATGATATTTCGTCCGCAATACCTCGAACTGCGGACTTGCTGAGTACTAGGCTGGTACGTCGCGTTCGTGCCAAGAGGAGATCAGCTCATCTGCGCGGCCGGAGAGCGGCAGCGGCACGGTGAGGCCGAGCGCCTTGGCGGTTTCAAGTTGATGTACATCTCAATTTTGGTCGCTTGCTGCACCGGGCAGGTCGGCCGGCTTTTCGCCTTTGAGGATGCGTTCGGTATAGGAGCTGGCATGTAGGAGATGAAGCTGCAGGCCGAGGGTGCGGGCGCCTGCCCGTCGCCTGCCGATTGACTCTCCGCAGCGGGCGACTTCGGGTTGACGAGGAACGCCATGGTGGTCGCCGTAGGCAACAGCTCGTGCAGCAGCTCGAACCGTTTCGGCCCTACCTCAGTGTTTAACGTGGTCACGCCCGTGAGATTGCCGCCCGGCCGTTTAAGGCTGGCGACAAACCTGACCGCGACGGGGTCGCCCGAGAACAGGAAGACGATCGGAACCGTCGTGGTCGCCGCTTTTGCAGCGAATATGGCAGGACGGTTGCCCAGCGTGAGGATGACCGCCACCCCGCGGCGCACCAGATCGGCCGCCAAGGCAGGCAATCGATCGTTATCACCCTCCGCGAAGCGATATTCTGTGGTGACGTTACGTCCCTCGAAGAAACCGCTTTGGTTCAGGCCTTGATAGAACGCGCGCATCGTGGCGTCACTCGTGATGAACGACTTGCCGCTTAAGAACGCGATCACCGGCATTGCGGGCTGCTGCGCGTGCGCCGCGAGCGGCCAAGCTGCCGCCGCGCCGCCGAGAAGCGTGAGGAACTCCCACTTATTCACTCGATCACCTCGTCGGCGCGCTGCTGGAGCTGCACCGAGACATCGAGGCCGAGCGCCTTGGCGGTCTTCATATTGATCACCAGCTCGAACTTGAGCGGGGTCTGGACGGGAAGCTCGCTCGGCATTGCACCCTTGAGGATGCGATCGGCATAGGTCCCCGCGCGGCGAAAACTATCGGACAGGTCATTTCCGTAGGACATGAGGCCGCCGACTTCAGCGAAGAAACGAAACGGATAGACGGCAGGGAGACGGTAGCGAGCAGCCAGCGACGTGATCTCTGCGCGATGAGCGGGGCAGAACGGCAGCTCGGACGGTCCTGTCCGGCCTTGACTACTAACAAAGATAGCCGGCTGTTCGGACTGCTACGCATTGACCATGCGTCCAGCGGGGCTGGCATATGCATACGAGTAGTAGAGTGTATTCGGCCCCCAAGGATTGCCGATCGTGACGGTGGGAGGCGTCTGATTTCGAAACTCCGCTGCAAACCACAGCTTCAGTACACCGTTGACATTCATGGCAAGCAACCGCTGAAGTGGACTTGTCATCGACGCATCGGTTTTGTCCGGCTGATTTGGGTAGGAACCGGAACGCGGGGGCGTGAGCCAACCAACGTCAAAGCCGCCGTCGCCGGGTGCGAGGTCCATATAAAATGTGTACTGACCGCCGTCCGTGAGAAATATCGGCGCGGCAGGGAAGACATAGGGATTGCCGGTGAGATACCAGATCCAGTCGACTGATCCGTTAATTCTGATTTTATTATCACTGTTGTTCTTGGGCGTATCGGATTGCCAACCGTAGAAAGCCCAATCAAATGAAATTGTCGCCCAAACGACAGTTCCTAGAGTTGGATCAGGTGCCGGCACATCCCATGCAAATCCGGCCCCTCCGATGTCAATCTGGGGTTGTGGGCCTTCGCCACGGGAGACGAGCCCCGATTTCACACTCACAATACTCGCCGGAGAAATCAGGCGCTGGAGCACTGTGGCGTTTGGTCGAATATTTAGGACCGGACCACCGCTCTGCGGCGATGCTTTCAGCCGGGCCTCAAGACCGGCTAACCGGACCTTTGGGTGTCGGACCGCGCGGGCCTTTCGCTTATCGACCCGCGCCTTTCGTGATGAGCGCTTTGCTGGTGCCATGGGGTTCTTCCGTTCGCAGAAAGCTAGTGGGCCGGCGCGAGTGAGTATTTGCGAGGGCTCGTGCCAGGAAGCAGGGATGATCTGGCGTTCATGAACCCGATCACCGGCATCGCCGCCTGCTGCGCGCTCGCCGTCAGCGGCAACGCAGCTACTGTGTCACCGAGCAGCATAATGAAATCACGGCGCTTCAACCGACCGTATCGCATGCGATCCGTAGCGGGCGGGGACTGCGTACAACAGGATATCCAGTTAGCGACGATCAGTCAGCGCGTATTGGAATAATTTTGCAACCGCTCAGCCGTCCGTGATCTGGGCCGTATGACCGCAGACGGGTCAACAACGGCGGTTACTAGCGCGCTCGCATTAGGTCTGCTTGACCTCAGTCATCCGACGTTGGCGGTGCGCATCGGCTCTTCAGGTTCGTGCCATAAGCGGCTGTGAGCAATCGCAGCAAACAACCTGGCTATTCGATCGCCTCGTCGGCGATGGCAAGCACACCCGGTGGAATCGTCAAGCCGAGCGCTTTGGCAGTCTTGAGATTGATGACCAGCTCGAATTTGGTAGGTTGCACCACCGGCAGGTTGGCTGGCTTTTCGCCTTTGAGAATCCGGCCAACGTAGATGCCAGCCTGGCGATACGCGTCAGCATAGGTAATGCCGTAGCTCATCAGGCCGCCGGCCGTGGCGAAGCCGCGATCATCGTAGATTGTAGGAATCGCGTAGCGTGCCGCCAGCGCGACCAGTCGTTGACGTTTGGTCGTGAAGAATGGGTCTGCGGTAACGACCAGCCCGCCGTCGCGCTGTTGAAGCAGTGTTGCGAAAGCCGTGTCGATTTCACTATCGCTACTGGCGTGCAACAACATGACCTGTTGCCCGATGGCGCGAGCCGCCTCCTGCACGTCTCTTGACCGCGTCTCGAAAGTGGGACTGTCCGAGTTCAGGAGTACGGCGAGCGTGGCGGCTGTAGGCACCACGTCATGCAATAGTCCCACACGCTTTGACTCTATCTCATTGACAAGCAGACTGACGCCCGTAGCGTTGCCACCCGGTCGATTGAGAGGGGCGACGAGACCCAACTTGACCGGGTCATCGCCAACCGTGAACACAATCGGGATCGTTGCGGTGGCTGCCTTGGCAGCCCTCGCCGCAGGGGGGCCACCAGCGGAGATCACGGCCACCTGCAGCCGAACTAATTCGGCTACCAGTGCCGGCACTCGATCATATTGTCCCTCGGCCCAGCGGAACTCAATGGCCACGTTCTGGCTCTCGACAAAGCCAGTTTCTTTCAGCCCATCACGGAACGCGGTCACCACTCTGACGTAGAAAACGTTGTCCGGGGATCGAACGTTGACGAACCCAATCACCGGCATCGCCGACTGCTGCGCGCGCACCGCAAGCGGCCAGGCCACACGCCGCACTGCCGAGTAGCGTGATGAACTCGCGCCGTTTCAATTGATCAAATTGCATCCAATCCCCGTGAGTTGAGCCGCGAGCGCATGGCAGAATATCGAACTGGCAGGGATCAGTCAGCGGCTGTGTGGACCATTTCACAAGTCGATCCGACCTCAGCTTTTCGGTACACACAGGTAATATGGCCGATTTATTTCGATTAGTGTTCGTGCTTGCGATGCTGCTGGCGGACATTTCAGGGGCCGCGCAGGTCGGCACTCCTACGCTTGTTTCTATTCAGACACCAAGAGGCGCCACGCAAGCGTTCATCCTCATTAAGGTCGACAATCCGGTGGCATCCGTCATCCTATTCACCGGTGGCTATGGTGCACTGGGCCTAAAAAGCGCATCGTCGATGAAATGGGGATCAGAAGGTTTTCTAGTGCGCTCTCGCGACAAATTTGCTGACCATAATTTCATGGTGGCGGTCGTCGATGCTCCCTCGGATCAACAACAAGGCATGGCTCCGATATTTCGCATGAGCGGTGCCCATGCCGGCGACATCGGTGCGGTCGCGGCCTACCTGAAGCAGCAGGAGGGCGTCCCCGTCTGGTTGGTCGGAACCAGCATGGGTACCTTCTCGGCGGCTCGCGGCGCCATTGCCGCTAAGGGGATAGATGGCTTGGTGCTGACATCTACGATCACGCGCGCGATGCCCGAGTGGACACTTGCTAAGAGCCATCCGGACGGCGTGGCCAGCATGGCGTTGGAGGAGATCACCGCTCCCACGCTCATCGTGTCCCACAGGAAGGACGCCTGCAAGATCACGCCCGCGGCCGATGCGCCGAAGCTGAGCAAGCGGTTGATAAAGGCCAATAAGGTGGAGTTCGCGTTGCTCGACGGTGATGATCCATCCCAGTCAGACCCCTGCGGGGCCAAAGCTCCGCATGATTACTTCGGCATGGAGGCGAAGGCTGTCAACACGATCGCCAAGTTCATTACCGATAATAGTAAGTGAAACCATGCAAATCGCTGCGAATGCCGGTTGGGGTCAACAACGGCGGTTATCAGTCCGTTCACATCAGGTCTGCTTCACCCCAATCAGCAGACCTTATTTCAATCTGATCTACTCGACCTCCACAGCTGCGCCAACACAAACTTGGCAATTCTCAAATTCTTGCTAGGAAATGATAAAGCAAGTCTGTGATCGTATAAAGTGGGTCTTACCGGGCATGGGGCAGCGGCGCTGGAAGACGGCCAGCACACGTCCGCTTACCCTCCAAGACTCTCCGGGTATTAAGACATGCCCGCTCAGCAGCCCAGTGCCAATTCCAGACCTGAGCAGGTGCAGCAAACTAAGCAAGCATTGTTGTAAGGACACTTTTGCTGAGCGCGTCCCACCGCACAGAAGGCTACTGCGGCTTTCCCGCATACGGCTCACGCCTGGGTAATGACGGGTCAAACGTCCAACAAGGACCGGACTTTCACAGGCTGAATCGCACCACCTTTGCGGCTGGCATCTACTCGATCACTTCGTCTGCAATGCTGATCACGTCGGGGGAGAGCGTGAGCCCGATTGTTTTGGCAGCCTTGAGATTAATGACCATCTCGAATTTG
>CAWFNG010000018.1:0-137766 GCA_963817135.1 uncultured Alphaproteobacteria bacterium
CGATCGCATTAGCGGTGAGCTATTGATCGCGGTGATCGCGTCGCCCGCTTCAATTCCCGCATTGGCGGCGGGGCTGTCGGCTTCTGGCTGGTCAAAAATAGCGCCGTAAGGCTCTGCCAAGCCGATGGCATCGGCGAATGCGGCGGTCATCGGACTTACTGTAACGCCGGCCCACCCGCAGGGGTCGTTGCCGTTGTGCTTCCCTTGCGTCTTTAGTTGCACTACGGTCGTTTCCGCGACATAGGCATCCGTGGTGTAAACGGTTGGGGGTTCCAAATTGTTAATGTGCAGCGCCAGCAAGGCTTCCATTAGGAGCCTCGCAACATCTACGCCCCCCATCGTATCACATCGCCGCTATCAAGCCGTGCGGGGCGCCGGCGCCGCCTTTCGATGCTCTTAAAGTTTGCCCGACCAAATCAGTGGATGAAAAAGATTGGGGTAACATTCCTAATCTCCCAATTTTGAAAGTGGCGGCTGCCATAAGCAGTCATTCGTCCGCGCCCGAAATCACGTCGACTCGCAGTGGCTCGAAAAATCGAAGAATCCTAGCGACGTCCTCTGCAGCGTCGCGCGCCAATTTCCGGACTATGAGAACGGTCTCTCCATTGTGGATGCTGCGGACGTAGTGGTGCCGCAAGCCCCCTAGAATGGCGAAGAGCGGGTCCAGAGATAGAGTGTCGAGTTCCTCCTGCGTGGTGGGCGGCGGCGGTGCGGTCTCCTTGAGCACTTTCAGCTCCATGCGGTCTTCGGACGACAAATCCTCGGTCTTCAACCGATTGCGCGCGTTCTCCGCGCTTCCGATGTCTCTGAACAGGCCGACGACAGTCGTGGTGTAACTCGTAGATTCTCCCATGCTGGGTCCTTTCAGTTTGTGGTTTGGAAGCATCCCTTTACCTTCCTGCTGCTGGGAAAGAATCGACCGAGTATTCCGGTTCTGCAACAAGCGCTCCGTCCGGCGAGCATGCCGAAAGCCCTCATGCAAAGAGAAAACCAAGGTAGAGTAAGCGCGTCACGTCCATGATCTTTCCATAGATTCCCGGACGCGCCAATTATTGTTACGCGGCAGTTCCCTGGATCGAGCGCTCCTCCGGCGTCTCTTCCATCTTAATCTTCGTCATGCATCACGTGCGCGAAAACGGCGGTGGCCACAGGGCCGCCGATGCTGACAAAGGCCAGAGCGCAAGAACACCGATCAATCCTCAGGCGGCTTGCAGCTGCGGAACAACAAACGTCCCAATGGTCGCTCCGATCTATGCGCATGCTGCCGCAAAGCCGCTGCTGCGCCTCGGCACTGCTCAGTCCCCGGTCGAGTTTAACGGCGAGTTGGGCAAGGACCCGGTCGACCGGTACCTTCTCGAGGTCGACGGCATCGTCCAGATTAGCCTTGAGCGGAACGCTGAGGGTTGCAGGGTAGGAGCCGACATGGACTACTCTCCTAAAATGGGATCAACCATTGGATCAATTGTCGCCTTTGTTCGGCAGGTGCGCCTTCCAGTAGGCATCCACCTTCTGTCTCTCCTGATCGAAGCGGCCGGGGGTCGTGAATTGGTCTTTGTTCACCTGCGGGGCAGCGTCCATGGCACCCTTGGTTGTGTCGAGCACGAGCAGGTTCCTGGCCGGGGTGACCTTGAAATCCTCCCAGGGGACCGGGACGTATTTTTCATCGAACCCGAAAATCCCGCCCCGGGCGATCACTAGATAGGCGATCTTGCCTGTCTGCGGACCCATCACGAGGTCCTCGACGCTGCCGAGAGCCTCGTTCTGCGGGGTGCGCACGCCAATGCCGAGCAACTCGTCTGACCGGAATGAAATATTCTTGCTTGTGACCGGCTGCGCGGCGGCGATCTGCAATTTCCGCCAGCCCGGCACATCCAGCACCGGCACACCTTGGCTGTGCATATCACTCACGTAGAGTTTGTAGATATCGCGGGCCGTGGTGAGCAAATCCGCACACGGCTGCTGTTGGCCGTGTCGACCAGAATGTTGGCGGCGGCAACGAGGATCTGGACCTCGTAGCCCGGCCGTGCGTTCCGGTAACCGACCGCACCCACCGGGCCCATCGGGTAGTCGTTCCCGTAGCCACCCCACGGAGATCCGCCCAGCCAGTAGCCGTCCTGCTCCATCTGAGTATAGAAGGCGCGCAGATCGCTCAGACACGTCTCCGCGGGCTTAGTCGCGGAGACATTCTTCTCACTGGGTGATGGCTGGAGAGGCTCGGCCGCGAGCAGCGGGGCAGAAAGACTAACGCAAAAGCATGCTGCCATGGAACAGACTCGACTTGAGTACTTCATTTGCTCTTTCTCCTTGTTGCCGTTTGGACCGAACAAAACATTTTATGAATTCTCAATTGCAATTCCTTAGCCGTTTTTCATCCTCTCGGACGCGTCGTTGACGCTTCGGCACGCAATCGCGGTCATCACCAGCGCCAGACCGGACATGAAGAGATTGATGAACGTCAACCTGAATTGTCGTTCGGAGTTAGCGCGCCTAAAGGCATCAGTTTGCCCTCGAGCGCGTGTGCCGAGTAGGGAGGGTACGCACACTGGGGTCGATGCTGGCACTGTGATAGAGAACGCCGCAGGCGACGGATGGTAATTGGTGCGATCGATCATGTGACATCGATCGATTCGGGTGCACGCCCCAACGACTTGGCGGCGAAGAGCCCGCCGAAACCCAAGCCGACGATCACGACGCGATGTCGAGTTGCGCTCATCCGAGGCATCGTGCCTTCCCGCGTGCGGTCGGGGCGAATCGAGAACGACGAGGCGATCGTAGTGCCACGCTGCAAGTCCGATCCTATTCCTCGCTCGTTGCCACGTCGTCCATGGTCAAAGCAATGTGCCGCAAACGCTGTCGTCTTAGCCTCCTCGTACCGCCAGGGGTGTACAGTCATGTCATATTATTATTATTTGAAAGTCACCCACGTGCCATCGTCATTGTGGAGAAATGGAACTTTGAGGCAGCGGCAAGCAAATCGATTTTATATAACGAACGACCGCTTTGGGCTACGACCGAAAAGCGCTTTATCATGGCACAGTCCCGCCTCGCGGGAAGGACGCAAGCTTTTTTGCAGACACCCTCTTTCCCTGTCGCCACAATCATTGCAACATCGTTTCAACAGGGCAGCCGGCAAACCAGCGTGTTCAATATGACCTCATACCAAACCAACTCCCAGAAAGGCACACGGACGCAATTCGAGCGAATTGTCCTGCTGCTCCAGGGAGGTGGAGCACTCGGCTCCTACCAGGCCGGGGTATATCAGGCCCTCGCTGAGGCGGACCTTCATCCGAATTGGGTAGCGGGAATCTCAATCGGCGCGATCAATGCAGCAATCATCGCCGGCAATGCCCCTGACAAGCGCGTGGATCGACTTCGCGAATTTTGGGAGACCGTCAGCACTTCGACTTTAGGCATCCCATATTTCAAATCCATTGAACTTCAAAATGCGTTTGTTCATAACCTTGTCAATCAGGGAAGAGCCGTGAATGTCCTCCTGTTTGGCGCTTCGAATTTTTTTACTCCGCGAGTGCCACCGGCGACGTTGTGGCCCGCGGGCACACCGGACAAGGCTAGCTACTATGATACTGCGCCTCTGAAGGCTACCCTCGAGCGTCTGGTGGATTTCGACCGGATCAATGGCGGAGGCATGCGCTTCAGCGTCGGCGCCGTGAATGTTGGTACTGGAAACTTTGCCTACTTTGACACCACCACCGATCGCATAAGGCCTGAGCATGTCATGGCCAGCGGTTCGCTGCCTCCCGGCTTTCCGGCCACCGAAGTCGACGGGGAGTATTACTGGGACGGGGGACTTGTTTCCAACACTCCACTGCAATGGGTGCTCGACAGCCAACCGCGGAAAGACACGCTCGCTTTCCAAATCGACCTTTGGAGCGCCCGCGGGGCGTTGCCACATGATCTGACCGAGGTGGAAGTGCGACACAAGGACATCGTGTATTCAAGCCGGACCCGGACAGCAACCGATCAATACAAGCAGGCACAGAAGCTTCGTATCGCAATCGCCAATCTCCTGAAGCAGCTTCCCGATGAATTTCGGAACAATGAGTATGCAAAAATGCTGCAGCAGGAATCGGACGAGAAGGTTTGTAATATCGTCCACCTCATCTATCGTGCCAGAAGCTACGAGGGCGTCGCCAAGGACTTCCTGTTTTCCCAACGAATGATGGATGAGCACTGGGCGAGCGGCTACGACAATGCCCGCCGCACGCTCGCGGAACCTGAAGTGATGCGGCTTCCGGATCCGATCGAAGGGGTTCGAGTTTTCGATGTTTGCAAAGACGATTCCGAATAGGATCGATCAAAAGCCTTGGCCTGTATCAGGGCGGCATCGACCGCAGGCACGAGCCACGCTGACCGAACAGGGAAACTCACCAAACCGCTCGGTAATTTCACGCCATTACCGAAGAAGTCCGTGATGAAACGGGTTCCTAAAGCGACGCCGCTCAAATCGTCGATCTCTTGGTGGTCGACATGGCTGCGTTCTACCCGGCGCGGCCTGCCGTTGCGGATATCGATGGCGCTGATGCCGCTTTTGTCGCTCACCGGCTGTTCCGGAGGCGTGCTGGAGCCGCACGGGCCGATTGGCGCGGCAAACCTCAAGATCATGTACAACGCGCTGGCGATCATGCTGGTGATCGTGCTGCCTACGATCCTCGCCACGCTGGTCTTCGCGTGGTGGTTTCGCGCTTCAAATCCGCGCGCGTCATATCGGCCCGACTGGGTCTATTCCGGGAGGCTCGAGCTCCTGGTCTGGGGGATTCCTCTTCTCGTCATCATGTTTCTCGGCGGCGTGATCTGGATAGGCGCGCACGACCTCGACCCCTTTAAGCCGATCGAGTCGCAGAGCAAGCCGACCGAAGTGCAGGTGGTGTCGCTCGATTGGAAATGGCTGTTCATCTACCCCGATCAGGGAGTCGCCAGCGTGAACGAGCTCGTCGTTCCGGCCGGCGTGCCGGTGCATTTCTCGCTCACCTCGGCAACGGTGATGAACCAATTTTTCGTGCCGCAACTCGGCAGCATGATTGCGACGATGAATGGAATGGTTACGCAGCTTTACCTGCAGGCCGACCACCCCGGCGATTATTACGGCCAATCGGCACAGTTCAGCGGCGACGGATTTTCCGACATGCATTTCACGGTGCGCGCGGTGTCTACCGAGGAGTTCGCGCGGTGGCTCGATAATGCGCGCAACGCCGGATCGGCTCTGGACCGGAACGGCTACATCGCGCTGTCGCAGGAGAGCCAGAACGTGCGCCCCTTCACCTACCGAACCGTCGAGCCGGGCCTCTTTCAGGCCATCGTGACTCTGCAAATCCCGCCGGGGCCGGGCCCCTCCGGCGGAAGCGGCGGTGTCTCGGTTCGCCCCATAGGAGCAAAGTGATGCTGGGCAAGCTCACCTGGAGCGCGATCCCATGGGATCATCCAATTCCGTTGGTCGCTGGCTCGGTGGTGTTCTCGATCGTCATCGCCGTGGTTGTTTGGGTGGTGCTCGCAGGGCATCTGCCCTACCTCTGGCGCGAGTGGATCACCAGCGTGGACCATAAGCGAATTGGCGTGATGTACGTGCTACTGGCCTTGGTGATGCTCGTGCGCGGCTTCATTGACGCGATCATGATGCGATCGCAGCAGGCGCTGGCGTTTCACGCGGCGGGCTACCTTCCGCCCGAGCATTACAATCAGATCTTCTCGGCGCACGGCACCATCATGATTTTCTTCGCGGCAATGCCGCTGATGATCGGCCTGATGAACTTCGCGGTGCCGCTGCAGCTAGGTGTGCGCGACGTCGCATTCCCGACTTTGAACTCGACGAGCTTCTGGCTCACCGCAACCGGCGCACTGCTGGTTAATCTTTCGCTGATTATCGGTGAGTTCGCGCGGACCGGCTGGCTTCCGTACCCGCCCTTGTCCGAGACCACCTACACCCCGGGCGTTGGAGTCGACTATTACCTATGGTCGCTACTCATTTCAGGTGTCGGAACGCTGATGACCGGCATCAATTTCGTCACGACGATCCTCAAGATTCGCGCGCCAGGCATGAGCTATCTACGGATGCCCATGTTCTGCTGGACTGCACTCGCTGCCAACCTGCTGATCGTCGCGGCTTTCCCGATCCTCACCGCCACACTGGGGATGCTGACCCTCGACCGCTATCTCGGCTTCCATTTCTTCACCAACGAGGCCGGGGGCAACATGATGATGTTCATCAACCTGATTTGGGCCTGGGGGCATCCGGAAGTGTACATCCTGGCGCTCCCCGCGTTCGGCATCTTCTCCGATGTGATCTCCACCTTCTCGCAGCGGCCGCTGTTCAATTACCGCTCGATGGTGATTGCGACGATGGCGATCTGCCTCATCTCGTTCGTCGTGTGGCTTCACCACTTCTTCACCATGGGTGCGGGCGCCGACGTGAACGCATTTTTCGGCATCGCTACCTCGATCATCGCGGTGGCTACCGGCGTGAAGGTCTTCAACTGGCTGTTCACGATGTACGGCGGCCGCATTCATTTCACGACGCCGATGCTGTGGTCGTTGGGATTCCTGGTGACCTTCGTCATCGGCGGCATGACCGGCGTGCTGCTCGCGGTCCCGCCGGCCGACTTCGTGCTGCACAACAGCCTTTTCCTGGTGGCCCATTTTCACAATGTCATCATCGGCGGCGTGCTATTCGCCGGCTTCGCCGGGATCACCTATTGGTTTCCCAAGGCGTTCGGGTTCCGGCTGCATGAAGGCTGGGGCAAGGCGGCGTTCTGGCTCTCGATGCTTGGGTTCTACGTCGTGTTCATGCCGCTCTATGGCGTCGGCCTGCTCGGCATGACACGGCGCTTGCAGCACTACGACGTGGCGCACTGGCGTCCCTGGTTGCTGGTGGCGGCAGCGGGGATCGTGATCATGGCCTGCGCCGCCGGATGCCAGGTAATGCAGATCGTGGTCAGCATCCGACGGCGCGCGGAGCTTCGCGATGAAAACGGGGACCCGTGGGACGGCCGCTCGTTGGAATGGGCAACCCTTTCGCCGCCGCCCGTCTTCAACTTCGCGGTTCTTCCCAGGGTGCACGACGGGGAACCCTATTGGGACATGAAACGGCGTGCCATCGAGACGCAGCAACTGCCCGCAGAGCCGCACTACGAGCCGATCGAGATGCCGAGGAGCAGCCCGACCGGTTTCATTACCGCTTTCTTCGCCACCATTACGGGCTTCGCGCTGATCTGGCAAATCTGGTGGCTTGTCGCCGTCGGGCTGTTCGCTGCCTACGCGACATTTGTGTGGTTCGCTTGGCGCGATGTCGAGGAATACGTCATCCCGGCGCAGGAAGTCGCGCGTATCGATCGTGAGCGCCGGCGAGTGCATGACGAGCGGCTGCAGCGATACTTCCGCGCCCAAGAGGCCCCCGCATGAGTACGACGGAGACACTGCCGCGCGCTCCCGAGATCGATCCGTACAGGCTCGGTCGCGACGGAGGTAGGGCTGGCCCCGGTCGGGGCGGCATTGGGCGCGATTATTCGACCGGTCACGGCGAAGGCGGCCCGGCTTCCAAGCGTGTCATCGTCGGTTATGGGTTCTGGATTTTTCTGCTCAGCGACATCGTGATGTTCTCTGCGTTCTTTGCGGCGCACGCGGTGTTGCAGACTGCTACGGCCGGCGGTCCTTCCGGGCACGATCTGTTCGATCCGCGCAGCATCGTGATCGAGACCTCGTGCCTCCTCCTCTCCAGTTTCACCTGCGGGCTCTCGGCGGTGGCTGCCAGTACGCGCAGCCAGCCCTGGACTCAATTCTGGCTGCTGATTACTGGCATTCTCGGCCTTGCTTTCCTCGGGTTCGAGGCACGGGATTTCGCGACGATGATTGCCGCAGGAGCAGGCCCTCAGCGCAGCGCGTTCCTATCCTCCTTCTTCTCTGTGGTCGGGCTTCATGGGTTGCATGTCAGCGCCGGGCTGCTCTGGCTGGGCACGATGATGGCGCAGGTCTTCGTCAAAGGGTTTCGGGCAGCCATTATGCGACGACTGCTCTGTTTCAATCTTTTCTGGCACGTGCTCGATATCATCTGGGTCGCGCTGTTCACGATTGTCTATCTAATTGGAGAAGGTCTATGAGCCACGAGACCGACCGGAATGTGGATGACGTGGGGCCGGGAGTTATGGAAGCGGTCGAGCGCAGCGTTGGCGAAAAGATCCAAGGCTATGTCATCGGCCTTGCGCTCGCCGTGCTGCTCACCGCCGCCTCATTTGGCGTCGTGTACACCGACCTGATCTGGGGGCCGGCAATTCCGGCGGCACTGGTTGCACTCGCGGTCGCACAGATCGGCGTGCACCTGGTCTTCTTCCTTCACCTCACGACGGCCCCAGACAACACCAACAATGCCCTGGCGCTCGCTTTTGGCGTGCTGATTGTTACGCTGATCATCGCTGGCTCGCTTTGGATCATGGCCCATCTCAACCACAACATGCTGCCGATGCATCAAATGATGCAGATGCAGCGGTAAAGCTAGAGAGGACAACCGATGAGATTTTGGCTTCGCGCTCTCCTCGGCGCAATCGTTGTCGGCGGCATTGCAGTAGGCGGTCTGTCCTATGTTTTTTGGGACCAAACGGTTCTGATCGCGTCGATGGCGATAAATTATATGCGCTATTGGTCGGCTCCCGCCGGGACCCTCGAAACGGAAGTCGCCCAGGCCGGAGTGGCGGCGCAGCCGTCAGCGGCTTCGGCGTCGCCGCAGGCCGCTCCTGGCGGAACTGAGGGAGACTGGCCAAGCTACAACAAGACGCTCACCTCGGATCGCTTCTCGCAGTTAAGTCAGATCAACAGAACAAATGCCGACAAGCTCAAAGTTCTCTGCACTTATGATACGAGGCAATATACCGGCTTCAATTCCGGGCTGTTGGAGGTGAACGGCGCGCTGATCTTCGTGACCGCGTTCGACATCTTCTCCATCGATCCTTCGACATGCCGCGAGAACTGGCGCACGCATGAGGATTACGTTCCGGCCACGCCCCAGGAGGTCAATCGCGGCGCGGCGTATCTGGACGGCATGCTTTTCCGCGGCACCCAGGACGCCCGTATCCTCGCCTACGATTTCAAGACCGGCAAACGCATCTGGGAGACCGTCATCGGGGACCCGAAGAAGGGCGAGAGCGCCCCGGCGGCTCCGATCGCCTGGAACGGCTTGGTTTTCATCGGCAACGCAGGAGGCGACATCAAGGGAGTGAAGGGGCGCATGTATGCGCTCGACGCCAAGACCGGCAAGATCGTGTGGGAGTTCTACCTCGTGCCGAAGGCTGAAGGCGATCCGACGCGCGGACCGCTGGGTGCCTCGCCTCTCAATGCGTCGACTTGGGGCAACTCGCTGCAAGGCGTGCCGATAACCGGCGGCGCGACCTGGACTTCATACAGCTTGGACCCGGAAACCGGCTTGTTGTATGTCCCGGGCGGGAATCCCGCGCCTGATTTTGCAACCGACGTGCGTGAAGGGTCGAACCTTTATTCCGGCTCGGTCGTCGTCCTCGACGCGATGACCGGGGCTTACAAGAACCACTTCAAGATCGTTCCGAAAGACTGGCACGATTGGGACGTTTCTGGCGCTCCAGCCATTATCAAGACCGCAGGTGGCAAGAAGGTTCTGTCGGTCGCCCCGAAGGACGGCCACCTTTACGGCTTCGATCTCGACACCAATGCCTTGCTCTACAGGCTGCCGGTCACCCGGATGGAGAACGAAAACGCGCCGTTTGTAATCGGCAAGCCCGTCCACTTCTGTCCCGGCTCGATTGGCGGCGCCGAGTGGAACGGTCCTGCTTACGATCCCCAGTTGAACCTCGTTTTCATCGGCGAGGTTGAATGGTGCACCACCGTTACGCTCGTGCCGACCGAGAAAATCGCCGCCGTACCGCCCGGCAAGCCGTGGTCCGGCGAAGCATCGATTAACCCGTTCAACACCTGGGGTAAGGCGGACCCGACTTTTGACTGGGCGGGTTGGATGTACGCCGTCGACGCCGACACGGGCGCTTGGAGATGGAGAGCAAAGACGAATTATCCCATTCAAAGCGGCATGACGCCGACGGCGGGCGGCATCGTTTTCTTCGGCGACATGGGTGGAAATTTCTACGTGCTTGACACAGCAAACGGGCGCAAATTGTGGGGCCAAAACCTCCGCGGCGCGATTGGCGGAGGCGTCATTACCTATTCGGTCAATGGGACACAAAAGATCGCCGTTGCAAAAGGTCTCACAGAAATTCTGTGGCCAACCGAAATCACAACCGCCAAGGTGTCAATACTCGGATTGGAGTAAGGCGTCGCCAATCGCCTCACGGCGCGATGACCGCCGCGCTTTCCAGGCTGCCCTCGCGAAGCTCGTCGAGTGCTTGGACAAGTCCCAGCTCGGAAAGAGAGGCCAATCAAGTGCACGGGAACAACCAGCCCGCAAACGTTTCCACTACCAGCGTGGCGATGAAGGGGGAAGCCGTCCTCATCGGGCCAGCGCCGGCCGGACCTCGAGCACCGCAACGCGATAGCCGCTGCCGCCGAAGCCTGAGCCGATCACGATCACGTGGTAGTCGAAACCATTACTCGAACGCGAAGATGCGCCTCCAGTCGTTCTTCATGCTGATCACGTTCCAACCGTTCTTCTTTGCCTCATCATAAAGCGCCGGCGTGAAGGTACCGACCTTGCTGTCGGGTAGGCCCTGGGCCGGGCCGTAAGCATACTCGCGTGCGGCATCATCGTGCAGCACCAGCATCTTCAGTCGCGCGCCAGCACCAGCTCCGGTCCATTCCAGCATCTCGCGGTCTCCGGTCGAGTTGCCAAACGCAGCATAGGGCCGGCGGCCGATCATAAAATAGATTCCTTCCGGCTTGCCGGCATTGTTGTCGTTGAGCAGGAGCTTGGGCTCCTTGGTGAGAAACGGCTTGCCGTCTTTGGCATAACCGTACTTCGTTGCACCCGCGGTGCCGACGATTTGTTCGGGCGGAATGCCGTAGACTTTCTCGGCGTAGACGCGCACGAAGTCTTGGCCGCCGCCGGTCACGATGTAGGTCTTGTAAGCGCTGTCGCGCAGATATTGCAGGACTTCGAGCATCGGCTGATAGACGAGTTCGGTGTAGGGACGATTCCAGCGCGGATGGCGGGCGGTTTCGAGCCACTTCTTCGCTTCGATGCTGAACTCCTCCACCGTCATTCCAGTCAGTGTCGCAGCGAGGATTTTCTCGAGGTCCGGCATGCTCAGCTTGGCCATCGCCTCCCGGTCCCCGGACAGCACGGTCTTGAACGGCTCAACGTTTTTTAGTTCCGGCCGCTTCGCCACCACTGCCGGGACGCGTTCGAGGCAGTAGACCACTTGCGTGTACATCGGATGCTCGACCCACAGCGTGCCGTCCTGGTCGAACACTGCGATGCGGTCCTCCGGAAAAATATAGCTCGGGCTTGCCCGATCGATGGTGGCGCGCACGAAGTCGAAGATCGCCTGCTTCGCCGCGCCGTCATTCCACGACGGAAGCAGGCCGCCCGTCGTCGCGGTCTGCGCCCGCGCGGAAACAGGAAGCAGCGTTCCGGGCAGGCTTGGAAGCACCGCCAAAGCTGAGAGCAGTGCCCGACGGCTGACAGCGGAGAAAGAGGGGTTCGATCCCATGGTCGGTCCGTTTTAGACACACCACGCTGCAGCTAATTTAAGCACCCGGTGCAAGCTTGTCCGATTGCGGATCCGTCATCGTTCAAGGTCCGATCCGGTACGCCAGGAGCTGGAAGCGCACACGACGATTCTCTACTCGAACAACTCCATGTCACTTGAACAACTCCATGGTCGCGAACGGCTCCGCCGACCACGGTCGAAAGCGGTTCAGCGTGAACTTCGTCTTCTGACGAGGATCGACGTCCACGAGGAGGTAATTGTACTCCTCTTTGGGAGGCTGCCCCTTCCAATAGAGGTCGAGTGGATAATTCGCGGGAACCTTGATGGCCGTGCGCCCCGGGAGAATCGGGTCCTGTTCCGCTCCGCCGCCGCCCAGCAGCAGATATTTCACACCGTCCACTTCATAAAGCTCGGTCGTGTGTACGTGCCCGTTGAAAACGACGATCTCCAGATCCTTTGCGTATGACGCGATAACCTTGTGGGGATTTTGCGAATTGGGAATGGGTCCCATGCCGGACCGGCAGAAGGCCGGGGCGTGGAAGGCGATGAAGACCTTGCGGGTGCCTGCAGTCTTCGCCTCATCCAGCCATTTCTTTAACTCCACCATCTGTGCTTCGTACTGGGGCCGATCAGCATCCCATGAGGACGGTGAGCGATAGTCGTATTTGCCGGTCCACAGGAAGATGAAACGAGCACCGTTGAAATCGAACTTATAGATGAGTCTCTTGTCGGAAACTCCGAACTGCTTCAAATACGGAAAAGCCTGCAGCAGGCCTTGGACGTCAGAGTCGTCCCATACTTCGTGATTGCCGACGGCGGGGAAAACACGACCCGGCAGGCCGGCGTCACGCATTTGATTGTCCGGGGCCGGCAACCGCTTCAATACGTCTTCATATACCAGCCTCCAGTAAGGGTTCTCGGAAGGTATGGGTCCCTGCTTGCCCCACCAAATCATGTCCCCGGTATTCAGAATGAACTTGGCCCGCCCGCTCTGGACATCTTTCACGATCTCGCGGGCGACCCACTCGCCGCCATGGAGCCGGAACATCGTGCGGTGCACGCCGGGAAGCAGTTTCACGTCCTCGACGGATGCCTCGGTGATCCAGCCCTTGTCGACCGTCAAAGTAGTCACTTCGCTTCTGGTATCGAAGGGCATGACGATCTGCAGCAGCTCGCCGGTGGCCGGGTCGTACGTTAACTTGACATCCCTTTTCACTATCTCTGCCGATACTTTCTCAGGAAGGACTAGATCAAAAATGTCGACCATCAGCCCGGTCGCCTCCTCCCTCTGGTCCGATTTGTACGGAAGATACATCATCGACCGTGAGTCACCGTACACGGCAAACGAAAAAGCAGAACCGGCACCACCTTTCGGTTGCTGGGCGGCGGCAGTCCGCGGCGCAATGGCCGGAAGAAGCGCCAAGCTCGAGAGCAGCACGCGACGGTTGATACCGGAGGAAGATGGGCTCGGTTTCATTCTGATATCCTTTCAGACACACGACGCCGCTGCTAATTGTTGCTTTTCTGATTCATCAGCTTTTCCATGGCCTGGTCGATCGAGAAGCTGCCTGGCTTCTGCCGCGGCGGAAATTCCTGGAACGTTTGCAAGTGCTGCGCCACGATCGCCTGTGCCGGAACCAGGACGAACACATGCTCGACGAACCATTTGACGTAGTCGCCCGCCTCGTGCTCGGCACGCTCGAACGGGTCGGAGCGCAGGTTGAACAGCTTGGGCGCGCGCAGCGGGATCAATGGCTGCATCCACACCTCCAGGCCGTGCGCCTGCTGTTCCATGAACACCGCCTTGTATTGGTCGTAGCGCAGGCCGGCGAAATTGCCGTCGTCGGTCCAGTAGAAGAACTCGCGGCGCTTGTCGGGGCCCTTGCCGGCGAGCACGTCGCGCTGGTCGTAGCCGTCGAGGTGCACCTTGAAGCTCTTGCCGCCGGCGCTGTAGCCCGCCAGCAGCTTGCTCGCGATGTCGGCCTCGCCCGCCGCCGCCACCAGCGTCTGCACCCAGTCCTCCGCCGAGACGATTTGATTGATCTCGGTGCGAGGCGGCACCAGGCCGGGCCAGCGCACGATCGCCGGCACGCGATAGCTGCCTTCCCAGTTGGTGTTCTTCTCGCCGCGGAACGGCGTGGTGCCGCCGTCCGGCCAGGTGAACGTCTCGGCGCCGTTATCGGTCGTGTAGATCACGATGGTGTTGTTGGCGATGCCGAGATCGTCGAGCTTCTTTAGGAGCTGGCCGACCTGTCCGTCATGCTCCACCATGCCGTCCGGATAAACGCCGAGACCCGGTCTTGCCCTGGGATTCGGGCTTGAGCCGGGTCCAGATGTGCATGCGGGTCGAATTGAACCAGGCGAAGAACGGCTTCTTGTCGCGGTTCGCGCGGTCGATGAAGTCGAGCGTGGCCTTGAGAAACTCCTCGTCCACCGTCTCCATGCGCTTCTTGGTGAGCGGGCCGGTGTCGGTGCAGCTCTGCTTGCCCCACTTGCCGAAACGCGGATCTTCGCCCGGCGTTTCGGCGATGGTCGCCGTGCATCGCAGGACGCCGCGCGGACCGAAGCGCAGCTTGAACTCCGGATTCTTCGGATAGTCCGGGTGCTCGGGCTCGTCCTCTGCATTCAAGTGGTAGAGATTGCCGAAGAACTCATCGAAGCCATGAACCGTCGGCAGGAACTCGTTGCGGTCGCCAAGATGGTTCTTGCCGAATTGTCCTGTCATGTAGCCCTGCGGCTTGAGCAACTCGGCGAGGGTCGGGTCCTTCTCCGACAGTCCTTCCTTCGCTCCCGGCAGCCCCACTTTCAGGAGACCCGTGCGCATCGGGCTCTGTCCGGTGATGAACGCGGCACGGCCGGCAGTGCAGGACTGCTGGCCGTAGTAGTCCGTGAAGATCGCGCCTTCGTTGGCGATGCGGTCGATATTGGGCGTGCGGTAGCCCATCATGCCGCGGTTGTAGGCACTGATGTTCCAGTAGCCGATATCATCGCCCATGATCACGAGGATGTTCGGTTTCTGCTGCTGCGCGCAGGCGGGTGCGACCGCCTCCGGGATGGAAGCGAGTAATGCCAGCAGACCGAGCCAGAAGTTTCTGCTCATGCTCATTGTCGATTTCCTCGCTATTGACTCTCAGCTTTAGAGATTATCGTGGGACACAGTCGGGTCGCGAGCGCGCCAAACACTCTGTCTTGCGCCTCTGAACATGATGAGCCGTAAATTTTTCCAAGGCACGCGCGGCACGGACAGCGCGACATGCGGACGACAATTTGCTTGCAAGGGTCTTGCTGTCGTTTGCGGGCGCCCCACAATGGGGCGCCCGCTTCGTCGCATTACACTCGTCTCAAGCGGCTAGTCGCCGGGGTGACTGGCATTAGCCTTCTTGACCTCCGCCAGGATCCCACTGAGATTGTAGGACTCGGGCGCCTGCAGCGGCGGGAACTTCTCGTACGACGACAGCTGCTCCAGCCACAGCTGCTGGCCAATCGGCAGCATGTTCCAGTCATACAGGAAGCCGGTCACTGGGCCGGCGAGCGCACCGCCAAAGGACAAGACCGTCTTCTGGCTCGTGCCGACGGCCTGTTCGAAGGGGTCGCGCTTGATGTTATTGACCAGGGTGAAGTGGAACGAGGTGAGTGGCATGATCCACCCCGTCGCGCCCTCTTGCGACATGGTATAGTACATCTTCCAGTTCTTGTAGCGCACGGCGGACGGCGTCGCGCCCGAGTAATAGAAGAAGTAGTCGCGCGCCGACTTTTGCGACGTGCCTTCGAGGTAGTCGCGCTGGTCGAAGCCATCGAGCGTGGTCTTGACGATGCCGGGGTACTGGCCGGCCTCGATCCGCTCCTTCAGCCCATTACCCTTGGGTCCGCCGGCGATGTTAACCAGCGTGGGCACCCAGTCCAGCGCGGCGAAAAGCTGGTTCTTGACCGTACCCGGCCTGATGTGGCCCGGCCAACGGACGACGAGCGGAGCGCGGTAGCCGCCTTCCCAGGCCTCGCCCTTCTGGCCCTTGAACGGCGTGACGCCGCCATCGGGGAAGGTGATGGCCTCGGCGCCGTTGTCGGTGGTGAACACGACGATGGTGTTGTCGAGCTGGCCCATGGCCTCCAGCTTCGCGAGCACGAGGCCGATGTTGTCGTCCATCTGCTTCATGCCGGCCTCGTTGACACCCCAGTCCTTGCCGCCCGGCTCACCCACCATGGCCATATACTTTTCCGACAGCACGGTGGTGACGTGCATGCGCGCCGGGTTGTACCAGACGAAGAACGGCTTGTTGGTCTGACGGGGGTTGTTACGATCGAGGAAGTCGATGACCTTGGCAGAGATTTCCTCGTCCACCGTCTTCGAGCGCTCCAAGGTCAGCGGGCCCTCGTCCTTGCACATCTGGTTCTTCTCGGTGCCGTCGGAGGACTTGCACCAGAGCACCGGGCGCGGCGGTGTCAGGCAGATCGTCGTCTTGGGATCCACGGCGCCGGGGACCTCCGGAACGCCGGGGATCGGCGTGTTCTTGCACGGCGGCGCGACAGTCTGCAGGAGCGGTGTCTTGTTGATGTCGGGGAAGCTCACCTGCTGCATCGCGTCGAGGTGGTAGAGGTAGCCCCAATACTCCTGAAAGCCGTGCGCGGTGGGCAGCGCCGCGGTGTGATCGCCCAGGTGGTTCTTGCCGAACTCGCCGGTGTTGTAGCCGAGATCGAGCAGGAATTTGGCGAGCGCCGGAGTGCCGGGCCGCAAATAGGAGGGACTGCCGGGCAGTTGCGGCGGGATCATGCCGGTGCGCAGCGGATACATGCCGGTAAAGAAGGCATTGCGCCCGGAGGTGCAGCTCTGCATGGCGACATAGTCCATGAAGATCGCGCCCTCGTTCCCGATGCGGTCGATGTTGGGCGTTTCCCCGACCATCAGGCCGCGGTGATAGATGCTCGGCTGCATCCAGCCGATGTCGTCGCCCATAATGAAGAGGATGTTGGGCTTAGCTTGCTGTTGTTGCGCGGCTGCCGGCAGGCTTGCGGCCATTATAACGGCGAACGTCGCCAACGCACCGAGCCAGAAAGATCTAGTCACATTCATGGTTCGCTCCCTCAGTGTAATTTCCTGAGATTAGCGCCAGTCTGCACCAAAGGAAATTCGTGAGCTATGCAAATTTAGCGGATGGGCAATCCGGCCAGTTCCAAAACACGAAAAATTTATTCACATAACCGTCACGCAGCGTGAGAGTCCGTCACGCGCGAACCGCCCCCGCCGTCATTCACCACAAGGATGGCCGAACGGAACCTGTCGAACTGGCGATCCCTGCACGAACATCGTGGGGTGATACCTTCCTTCCAATTGCGGATTGTCATGGTTCATATGCGCGTCATCGCATAAAAACGGGTCATTCGCGGAGTAACATCGAGATCAACGCGAGAACTCCAAGGATCGCGATCAATGCAGCAAGCAGTCCCGCCCTGGAGCGGGGAATTCTGGGATATTGTTCTGTGACCGGATATTGCGCTTTCAGCGTCTGAATGGCCCAACGATGATCCAAGCCTGCCAACAGCAACGTCAGCAATCCGACGATAATCATTGTCAGTCCAAACCCATGCGGGCCGATGTCACGATAATAGATCCAGGGCGCGAGCATGAATTCCGACAGGCCTTCGGTGTGGTCGAAGTGTAAATGGGTGAGAAACAGGCGGGTCAGATCTTTCGGTTCGAGGGCAGCGATCTTTCCGCCATACGCAGGAGTGCTCACTTGCGAGTTTCGCCAAAAGCCTGGGCCACAGTCGAAAATGTAAGGCTGACCGTTGACGACAACTGCGGTGGAGATCTCGCTGTGGCGAGGGTCGGCCGCCGGCGTCCCACTGCCGATTACGACGACCTTGGTTACGTCGGATGTCGAATAGTCCCGCCCATACGCATAGCCGAGCGGCGCCCCTTCGGCGCGGCTGGGAGTCGGCTTGTCCTTGACGATCTGCTGGGCAATTGCCGTATTGAGCAGGAGAAGAATTAGAGATGTTGTCAACAGACGAGTGTCGCACTTGTACTCGATCCATTCTTCGCCTCCATTTAATGTTCCTTCAGAAATGCCAGCGCGTGATCGCTTCTCGTACTACCCGGGCGCCACCTTATTAGCGGGCATCCGCGCAGCCCGGCTAGTCGCCTGCTTCAACCAATTTGAAAGGATTTAGTGATTCGCTTTTGTCGCCGCTAATGGCGACGGAGGCGATCATGGCTGCAAAGGAGATTTCGGTAAAGAAATATGTCGTTAGGCTGAGCGGCGAGGAACGCGAACGGCTTGAAACGCTGCTTCGGAAAGGCAAGAGCCCGGCGCAACGGCTGCTGAAGGCACGGATATTGTTGAAGGCGGATGTCTCGGAAGCTGGTGAAGGGTGGAGTGACAGCCGGATCATCAAGGCTTTGGAAACCAGCGTGTCCATGATTTACCGGGTGCGCAAGCAACTGGTGGAAGAAGGCTTCGATGCCGTGTTGAGCCGCAAGCAACGAGCGATGCCGGCCGTTGCACGGATTTTCGATGGCGAGAAGGAAGCCAAACTGGTTGCCTTGGCTTGTTCCAAACCTCCGAAGGGCCGCGCGCGCTGGAGCTTGCGGTTGTTGGAGAACAAAGTCGTGGAACTCGGCATTGTCGATCGCGCCAGCGACAGCACGATCGGGCGGACGCTAAAAAAAACGTTCTCCAGCCCCATCGCCGACAGCAATGGGTCATCCCGCCGAAGGCCAATAGCTCGTTCGTAGCGGCCATGGAAGACGTATTGGCCGTCTATACGCGGCCACACGATGCCGATCGTCCGCTGGTTTGTGTGGACGAGACCTCAAAGCAACTTATTGGCGAAACGCGGGAGCTGATCCCGATGAAACCAGGGCGCCCGGCTTGTTTCGACTACGAATACGAGCGCAACGGGACCGCCAACATCTTCATGATATTTGCTCCGCTCGAAGGCTGGCGCCATGTCAAAGTCACGGATCGCCACACCGCTGTGGATTATGCTCACGTCTTGAAGGAGTTGGCCGATGTCCACTTCGCCAACGCCAAGATCATCGCCCTGGTCCAGGACAATCTCAACATCCACAGCAAGGCTTCACTCTACGAAGCCTTTCCTGCCGCCGAAGCCAGGCGTCTGGTCGAACGCTTCGAATGGCACTACACTCCAAAGCACGGCAGTTGGCTCGATCTGGCAGAGTCCGAGCTCGGCGTCCTATCGTCCCAGTGCCTCGACCGCCGCATCCCCGACAAACAAACCCTCATCGAGGAAATCGCCGGCTGGGAGAAAGACCGCAATGCCCATCATGCCAAGGCCAACTGGCACTTCACTACCCCCAACGCACGCATCAAACTCAAGCATCTTTACCCTTCAATTTGAATAAATCGGGCGACTAGGCGCCTTCGCGGATAGGGTTGGCCCCTGATCATCTTACACCTTTCGCAGGTGGAAGGCTCCATGTGCCGTCGAGGATCGACGGATCGCTTTCGTTCGGCCAATAGAGACGCAGCATCAGGACGAACTTATCAGCTTGAGCGGGCAACCGAACTGCAAGCGGAAGCAATCACAGCTCGATGACACGCCAAAGAAAGGGCACCGGGCAAAATAGAGAGACATTTATAAAAAAAAGAGTGAGCGATCTAAAGCCACGCGACCGCGGTATCAAGGGTTTGCGTTTCGGCCATATACCGGCATCGATGCACTCTCCTTTTGGCGAGAGCGCTGTGACCGCGCGAACACAGATGTAAGATTCGCGCCTGTTCTTGAATAAGTCGTACGCTGCCCCACGAGCGAGGCCATAAGCTGATTCCGGTATCCGTAAAGCCTTGCGGGGTCTGGCATGCCACGCTCTGCACTGAACGTCGTCCCCGGCGGGGGAGATGGTCATGACGCGGCCGAACAATACGCCATGGGTCTCGGGAAAGTCTTTGCTTCGGCGCTGTTATCGGCGCGCCATCCGATCGCTTCG
Source organism: uncultured Alphaproteobacteria bacterium (assembly GCA_963817135.1). Classification (GTDB taxonomy): domain Bacteria; phylum Pseudomonadota; class Alphaproteobacteria; order Rhizobiales; family Xanthobacteraceae; genus VAZQ01. The sequence goes on from CAWFNG010000018.1 coordinate 19,582, forward strand.
GCCGACGAAGGCGGCGTGAGCTTCTGGGTGCCAGGATTTTTCGGCAGTCTTGCAGCGACGCCGCAACAACCGGGCTGGACGCTCGCGAACATCTATTATCACACCTCGGTCTCGGCTGAAGGCGACGTTGCCCGCGCCCGCGAGTTCACCATCGGAAAATTTCCTCTGCCCGTTGGGGTAACCGCGAACCTGGGCGCGACCATCAACGCGCGTGGTGATCTTGACTTTTTATTTCCAAGCTACGTGTTCGAACCCAAGGTTCTCGGCGGGCAACTGGCCGTGGGTGTGGTGGGGGCCTATGGTAAAGTCAGCACCTCGCTGGCGGCAACACTGGCGGGTTCGGTGATAACTCCGTTTTTCTCGCTCCCATTCTCGCGTTCCGACAGCATCAGCGACTCCGTCACAGGATTTGGCGATCTGCTTCCGATGGCCTCGCTGCGCTGGAATGCGGGCGTGCACAACGTCATGGTGTATATGACCGGCGATGTGCCGGTTGGCGCCTACGATCCGAGCCGGCTGTCCAACATCGGCATCGGGCATGGCGCTGTCGATGGGGGCCTCGGCTACACCTATTTCAATCCGCAGACCGGCCACGAATTCTCAGGCACGCTCGGCTACACGTCCAACATGGAGAATCACTCCACCCAGTACCGCAACGGCACCGACCTGCATTTCGACTGGGGCGCCTCGCAATTCTTCGGCAAGAATGTGCAGGTGGGCGCGGTCGGCTATGTGTACCAGCAGCAAGGGGGAGACAGCGGCACCGGCGACAACGTCGGTCCCTTCCGGTCGCGCGTGGTCGGCATCGGCCCGCAGCTTGGCTTTGTTTTTCCCGTAAGTGCCTATACGCAGGGCTACCTCAATCTCAAAGGCTACAAGGAGTTCGACGCCGAAAACCGGCCATCGGGCTGGAATACCTGGGTCACCTTGGTGCTGTCACCCGCGGAGCAGCAGGCATCGAGCGCCGCATCGCGACGGCAAGCCGGCCCGCCCCCGCGCAGCTGCGCGAACTGCCTCGCAGCAGGCGGCGGCTCGACCTAGCTGGACCCAAAATCAGGTCGGCGCATTTATCGGCACCAGCGTGTTGGCGGGAAATCTTGCCGAACCCGCTGTCGAGCCGGGCGCTGAAAATCTCTTCCGTACTCTCGTCCCGTGCGGGATTCCCTGCATTGCCTTCTTTCCGGCCGGCACCTCTAACGTCAGGACGCCATTCGCATTCAGCGAATCAAAGGGCGTCGTTACCGGCGGCGGCTTTCTCGGACAAACCATGCAGATCGGCAATGTCGTCGTGGTCGGCATTGAGGCCGATATCGCGGCAAAATCCGGCGAGGGGAGCACCATTCAATCCTCGCCCACGACCGTGGTCTACACACCTGCTGCTGCGGGCGTGACGGCCACTCGCAGTGAGCTCTTTACCGGCTCGATACGCCAAAGCTGGGATGCATCGCTGCGGCCGCGCGTCGGATTTCTCGTGACGCCATGGACGCTCCTCTATTTCACCGCCGGTATCGCCTTCAATCATGTCAATGCCTCGTTCAGCTACTTCTCGACGGCGATCTACGCCGGCATTCCCGGTGGACTCGTCGATACGGTTGCGGGGGCAGGCACCCTTGAGAAGACGCTGACCGGCGGGACCGTCGGCGGCGGCGCTGAATTCGCCCTGGGCGGAAACGTCAAAGCGCGGCTCGAATACCGCTGGTCGGAGTTTGGCGGCATCTCGTTCGACGCGCCCCTGGCCCGCACCTGTGCCGGCAACTGCTTTCTCCCCAACTTCGGGTCCACGAACGCCCGCGTCGACCTTGGCAACGTCTCGTTCCATACCGTGCGGGCTGGACTGGCGGTCGGCTTCTAGTGGTCCGATTCCGAAGTTCGCCGCCACTCGCGGCGCGTTCGGATGCGAACTTCGGAATTTAAGGACCACTAGCAACTCTATGATTTCTAGTGCGGGTTTGAATTTGAAGTTCCTAAACGAGCTTGCGGCCAGTTATGATAGGAACTTCAAATTCACCGCACTAGTGTCCCGGTTCCGACGTTCGTATCACTTTGCAGCACCCTCGCATGCGAACGTCGGAACCAAAGGGACACTAGCAACCATCTGATTCTAGTGTGGCTTTGGATTTGACGTTCCTATGAATAACTCGCGGCAATGCTGATAGGAACGTCAAATCCGCCACACTAGGCACGGCGCCTGGACCGCATTGTTTGGGTCGATCCACTTGATCATGGTGAAATGAGGCGATTTTTCTGGGCCGCGCTCATCGTGATGCTCGCCATCGTGCTGCTGCCTTATCTGTTGGTGCCGGTCTATCGCTTCATCAATCCGGTCTCCACGCTCATGCTGTGGCGCTGGGTGAACGGGGCGCGGGTCGAAAAAAGTTTCGCCCCCATTAAGCGAATGGCGCCGGTGCTGCCGATCGCGGTCATCGCTGCCGAGGACGGCCGCTTTTGCAGCCATCACGGCATCGATTGGCAAGAGCTGCGCGATCGTCTGGAAGACGCTGACGACATCAGCGAAGCGCGCGGCGTATCCAGCATCACCCAGCAGACCGCGAAGAACCTGTTCCTGTGGTCGGGCCGCAGCCTCGTCCGCAAGGCACTGGAATTTCCGCTTGCACTGTGGATCGATCTCGTTTTGCCGAAATGGCGCGTGCTCGAAATCTATCTCAATATTGCGGAGTGGGGACCGAACGGGCAGTTCGGTGCCGAGGCAGCGAGCCGCTATGCCTTCAACAAATCGGCGCGCATGCTCACGGCGCGCGAGGCGGCCTTGCTGGCCGCGGTACTGCCGAACCCGCGCCGGCGCAGCGCCAAAAGTCCCGGACCCGCCGTGCGCCGGCTGGCGGCCATCTACCAGGCGCGCGGCGTCGCCCAGGCCGCGCTCGCCGCCTGCGCCAACAAAGGCCGCAGTTGAAGCAACATCGATTTCAGCAGTCTGCTGGTATTGTCCGGCTGCTTATCCTATAAGCGCGCTTTCCGCACACTTCTCGCAATGTCTCGCGATCCGGAGTTCGACCATGGCCGTTCCCAAGCGAAAAACGTCTCCCTCAAGGCGTGGAATGCGCCGCTCGGCCGACGCGCTCGCGCGGCCAAGCTATGTCGAGGACAAGGATTCGGGCGAACTGCGCCGGCCGCATCACATCGATCTGAAAACCGGAATGTATCGCGGCCGGCAGGTCCTCAAATCCAAGAAGGACTAATTCACGCCTGCTCTCCGGCGCAGGTGGAATGGACTAGTGGTCCGATTCCGAAGTTCGCCACCACTCGCGGCACATTCAGATGCGAACTTCGGAATTTAAGGACCACTAGCAACTCTATGATTTCTAGTGCGGTTTTGAATTTGAAGTTCCTAAACGAGCTTGCGGCCAGTTATGATAGGAACTTCAAATTCACCGCACTTAGTGAACATCACCTCGTAGAGGTCCGCGTTCAAGGCAGCCGCCGATCATGTATCTGATCGCCTTTCCGCTCCTGCTTGTTTCATTCGCGCTCTACAACATGATCCTTTTTATGCTCAATATGCCGCTTACCGACACGGCTGCGAGCATTCCGCTCCCGGATGACCGCCGCATGCCGCTTGCCATCGGCGACCTCCTCGTTCTGTTCTCCTTCCTGCTGCTTTATCTCGAAGTGCTGAAATCGGCGCGGATTCCAGGGAAGTCGGTCATGGATCACTTGCTCGCTTTCATTTTGCTCATGGCGATGGTGGGCGAGCTTGCGTTCGTGCCGCGGGCGACGACAACCACCTTGTTGCTGCTTGCAGGGTTAAGCTTCATCGACGTGATAACCGGGATTTCGCTTTCATTTGCTCGCAGGTCGGCGAAGATCGTGGTCGAAAATCCTGACCACGCGCCGGTGTGAGCGCTCGACTGCAAGCCGTTTCCAACGGGCGATAGCGGATTAACGATATTGCCGCGCCTGCGGCCGGAGCGAGCGGCCGACCGGAAGCCGGCGCGCTCGTCCGTCCCACTATTCCGGATTCAGGACAGCCAAAGTCTCTGCGCGGGCACGTCGCAAGGATCGTGCCGTAGAGTTGCTTGCGGTGACGATCCGTTCCAAGGTGAACTGGTAAGTGGGCGAATGCCGTGTCCGGAGGTGCGACATGCGGATTGCAACCATGGCAGCGGGTGCGGTCGGAGGCTATTTCGGCGCGCGGATGGCCGCCGCGGGACACGATGTGGCGTTCATTGCACGCGGCGCGCATCGTGACGCCATGCGCCGGGATGGACTGATAATAGAGAGCACGCTCGGTAACCTGCATCTCAAGGACGTCCACGTTACCGATGACCCGAATGCGATCGGGCCAGTCGACCTGGTGCTGTTCGCGGTCAAGCTGTGGGATACCGAAACGGCGGGCGAGGCGACGCGCCCGCTCGTTGGCTCCAACACCCGCGTGGTTACCCTGCAGAACGGCGTCGACAGCGTCGAGCGCCTCGCCCCGATCCTCGGGACTGATGCCGTGATCGGCGGCGCGACCTATATCGTCACTACCATCGCCAAGCCGGGCGTCATCCGCCACACCGGTGCATACGCCAAGGTTCGCTGCGGCCCAATCGACCGGCGCCATGATGCCGTGCTTGCCGGCTATGTCGAGCAGATGCGGCCGCGAATATCGACATATCATTGTCGGACGACATGCTGCTCGACATCTGGAAAAAATTCGTGCTGCTCTCGGGCACTTCCGGCATCACGGCAAGCACGCGCCAGCCGCTGGGCGTGATCCGCGATGACGAGGACATGCGCGCTTTCTTTTTCAAGCTGATGCACGAGACCATGGCGGTCGGTCGCGCAGCGGGCGTCGCGTTTGCGCCGGACTTTGCCAAAGAACTGGAGCAATCGGTAGCGGGTTTTCCGCCAAACATGAAAGCCTCGATGGCAAACGATCTCGACGCCGGCAATCGTCTCGAACTGGACTGGCTCGCCGGCAAGGTGGTTGCGTTAGGACGCAAATACGGCATCGCAACCCCCGCGCAGGAAGCGGTCTACGCCGTCCTGAAGCCCTATCGGATGGGCCGGCCACGCTGAGAGACACGCAGGGGCACTAGTGCCGCCGATTTGAAGTTCCTACAGCGATTGCCGCAAACTCATGAAGGAACTCAAATCGAAAAGCGGCACTAGAATCATAGACTTGCTAGTGCCCCTTTGCTTCCGAAGTTCGTGTCAGAGGGTGCCGCCATGTATCACGAACTTCGGAAGCGGGGCACTAGTTTGCGGGACCAAAGCTGGCTGTGGGTCGTTTTCACCTTGATCGCGGCTGCGTCGCAGACCGTGCGCAATGCCACGCAGCGCGGTCTCACCGCGAGCTTGGGAACCGCGGGCGCAACGCAAGTTCGATTTCTGTTCGGAGCGCCTTTCGCGATTGTGTTTCTCGCCGGCATCGTGATCGCTCTCGGCGAAAGCCTTCCGCGCCCGCCATTGATCTATTGGCCCTGGGTGATTCTCGGTGCGTCGATGCAAATTGCGGCCACGGCATTGATGCTTGCCGCCATGAACGATCGCTCCTTTGTGGTCGTCTATGCCTACACCAAGACCGAGCCGGTGCAGGTTGCCCTGTTCGGCCTCATTTTTTTGGGCGACACCGTCACGCCAGCTATGGCTGCCGCGATCATCGTCGCTACTGCCGGGGTGGTGATCATGGCGCTCAAGCCCGGCGCTTTTTCCAGTTTGCAGGGGACGCTGCTTGGATTGTGCTCGGCGGCGTGCTTTGCCCTCTCCGTGATCGGATTTCGCGGTGCCATCCTGAGCCTCGATAAGCCGAGCTATGGGATGGCCGCGACATTCACACTGGCGGTCGGGCTCATCATGCAAACCGTGCTGCTATCCGCTTATCTCGGGTTACGGGAGCGGAAGGTGCTTGCCGCCATCTTCGCTCATTGGCGGCCGTCGCTGTTTGCCGGCTTCATGGGAGCGCTCGCATCCCAGTTCTGGTTTTTGGCATTTGCGCTCGCGACGGCGGCAAGCGTGCGTACCCTTGCGCTTGTCGAGGTAGTGTTTGCGCAGGCGATCTCCCGCTTCGTGTTCAAACAGGCCGTGAGCTTGCGCGAGGGATTAGGCATCGCGGCGATCGTGGTCGGCGTGGCGCTGCTGCTGTGGCAGGGGTAAGTGCGGCTGGAAAACCTCAATTCCATTCGTCCGGCAGCACCGGCAATGGATGGAATTCAATGCCCTCCTCGTGCAACTCCTTTGCCTGGTCCGGCGAGGCTTCGCCATAGATCGAGCGATGCTCGACTTCGCCGTAGTGCATCTTGCGCGCCTCTTCCGGGAATTTTCGGCCGACGTAGTCGGCATTGCGGGTGAGATGGTCGCGCAGCTCTCGCAATTTGCTGCGAAACTCCCGCTCCTGCGGCGACATCATTGCAACCGGTGCCGGCTGCTCCTGCATTGCAACGGGTGCCGGCTGCTCTTGCGCCGGCTCCGGCTTTTTCGTCTCGACCGGCAGCTTGCTCGCTGCCGGGGGAGTTGCCTTCTCCGCTTTCTTCGTTGCCGACAGGTTCGGCGCCATGATTGCCTTCTCGACCTTGTCCGAATTGCACACCGGACAAACGATCATCCGCTTCTTGGCCTGGCTTTCGTATGCGCCGGAATTTGCAAACCAGCTTTCGAAGCTGTGGCCGCGTTCACAGGCAAGCGCATAGCGAATCATGCCGAGCCTCCCACCGCATGCAGATGCGAGGCATCTGCCGCGGCCTCGGCCGTTTCGAATCGCCGCCCGTGCTCAAGCGAAGGTATTTTGGCGCGCGCCGCCGCCACTTCCGCGGGATCGATGCGGGCGACCGTCACGCCTGGTTCACTGCCGCCTTCGGCAAGAATTTCTCCCCATGGATTGACGATGATCGAATGTCCGAAAGTCTCGCGGCCGTTTTCATGCCGGCCGGCTTGCGCCGCAGCCAGCACGAATGCCCCGTTCTCGATGGCGCGCGCACGGTTGAGCACGTGCCAATGCGCCGCTCCGGTTTGCTTCGTGAACGCGGATGGAATGGCGAAGAACGAGCTGCCGGCCTCTGCCAGCGCGCGATAGAGCGCCGGAAATCGCAGATCGTAACAGACCGTCAGTCCCAGCCGGCCCCACGGCAGGTTCGCGGCGACGGCGATTTCGCCCGGGCGATAATTGCGCGATTCGCGATAGCTTTCGCCACCGGCGAGGTCGACATCAAACATGTAAATCTTGTCATAGCGCGCCATCACTTCTCCGTCGCGACCGATCAGGAAGGAACGATTGACCGCTTTTTCCGGCAAGACCTTGATGGCCAGCGAGCCGACGTGAAGAAAGATGCCATGCCGGCGCGCGAGATCGCGAAACGCCGCGAGGCTCGCGTCGCTTTCTTCCGGGGCGATTGCCGCAAATAGACGCTCGCGCTTGACCTCCATGATGTTCGTCATTTCGGGGGTCTGCACGTAATCGGCGCCCTGCCGCGCGGCCGCTTCGATCAGTCCACGGGCTGCCTCGACATTCTGCGACGGCAGCAGCCCTGACCGCATCTGTACCAGCGCAGCGGTGAATGCAGAGCCGTCACGGCCGGTCATGTGCGCGCTTCCTGGCCGCCGTCGCCGGGCGCCGCAATCGAAGCGAGGAGACCGTCCAGCTTTCCCGCGCGATCGAGCGCATAAAGATCATCATAGCCGCCGACGTGGGTTGCGCCGATGAATATTTGCGGCACGGTCATGCGCCCGTTAGCGCGCGTCACCATTTGGCTACGCCCTTTCGCATCCCCGCTCACGTCGATTTCGTCGAATTCAACGCCTTTTTTCGACAATAGCCGCTTGGCAGCATGGCAATAGGGGCAATAACGGGTGGTATAAATCTGGATCCGGCTCATGTTCCATCGTTGCGCTTAACGCAGTCTTTATATGGGTTTGCGCCCTCCTGCCACAACCCGGGCGAACACCAGCACGTCGACCGCCGCGGCGCCGGCGCGCAGGAGCGTGCGTGCACAGACATCGATGGTGGCGCCTGAAGTAAGGACGTCATCGACGAGCACCAGCTTGCGCCCGATTACCTCTGCCCTGCCGCCCTCCGGCACGCGGAAGGCCCCCTGGACGTTGTGGGCGCGAGCGGTCTTATCGAGGCCGACCTGCTGGGCTGTCGCTTTGACACGTTTGAGGGCCTGGTGCGCCACCTTGCGGCCGCTCGCCGCGGCAATGATCTCTGCAAGCAGGGCGGACTGATTGAAACGCCGCGCCCACTGCCGTCGCCAGTGCAGCGGCACCGGCACCAAGGCGTCGGCGCTCGCCAGCAGTTCGCCGCCGGCATTCGCCATCCAGCGTCCCATCATGGGTGCGAGATCGAGGCGATCGCCGTATTTCAGCGCATGCACAAGCCTGGCGGCAATGTCGTCATAGCGCACCGCGGCCCGCGCCCGGCCATAGGCCGGGGGATCGGCAAGCGCCTCCATGGACAAGAGGCCGGGCCCGGAATCGAAAGGAAACGGAGTCCCAAGCCGCTCGCAATACGGCGGCCGTATGAACGACAGCTTGGCCCAGCAGGCCGCACACAGTCCGGCGCCGTCGACCAGCTCGCGGCAGGAAGGACAAAGCTGCGGCAGCGCCACGCCCGCAACAAGGCTGAGGCTCGCCCGCAACGCGCCCTTGAGCCGAAAAAAGCGCCGCGCCGGGACCTCTCTCGCTTCCAGTTCCTGCTCCATCGGCCCCGACGCTATCGCCGCAAGGCGGCAATCTCAATGTTTTGGTAGGGTGGGCAAAGGCGCTGGTCGCTGCGTTTCCGCGTGGGCAAAATCGTGCGCGCGCCGTAAGGGCGTTTTGACGCCCGTCTTCGCGGGCTATGCCCACGCGGCAATCTTCTTGCGCTAGACGATTTTGCCCACCCTACGGACATTCAGAGGTCGAGTGTCGTCGAGCCCGCTTATTTTCGACCGCCGCTTGTTGCGCGCACGGCGTGCGCGCGCGGCCGCGCTTGGTCCCTGTCAATTTCTGTTGCAGCGAGCCGGCGAGGATCTTTCCGAGCGCCTTGCCAGCATCGTCAGGCGCTTCGACTGCGCCGTTGATCTCGGCACGCCGGGCGAAGGGCTTGCACGGGTGCTTATCAATTCCAGCAAGGTTGCAGTCGTGATCAGGGCCAACGAATCGGCGGTGAGCCTGCGCGGACTGGGCTTGCAAGAGCGGAGGGAACCGCTCGCAATCGTCGCCGACGAGGAGGCGCTGCCATTCCGCGCGGGTACAATCGATCTCCTGGTTTCCGCGCTGTCGCTGCAATTTGTCAATGACCTGCCCGGGACGCTCGCCCAGATTCGGCGCGCGCTCAAGCCGGACGGCCTCCTCCTGGCGGCGCTCGTCGGCGGGGATACTCTTACGGAGCTGCGGCAATCCTTCGCGGCCGCCGAAGCCGAGATCGAGGATGGCGTCTCGCCGCGGGTCATCCCGTTCGTGGACGTGCGTCAGGCAGGCGCGCTGCTGCAACGCGCCGGTTTCGCCATGCCGGTAGCCGACATCGATCGCCTCGTTGTGCGCTATTCATCTCCGCTCGCGCTGATGCACGACCTGCGCCGCATGGGAGCAAGCAATCCGCTGCGGGAACGCAGCCGGCGACCGCTAAGGCGTGCGACCCTGCAGCGGATGATGGAGATCTACGCCGAGCAATTCGCCGATCGGGATGGCCGTATCCCGGCGACCTTCGAGATCGTCTGGCTTGCGGGGTGGAGACCAGAGGACAGATGACAGATGACAGAGGTCAGAGGTCAGAGGTCAGAGGTCAGAGGTCAGAGGTCGAGTCAGATGACTGAGGGCTCTGACCTCTGATCTCTGATCTCTGTCATCCGAATAGCCCGGAAAGGAGGGAATAAAACTCCTGCGTGGTCGAGCCGAGGCTATAAACCGTAATGGCGACCGCGGCACCGATGCCTGATGCAAGGAGCGCATATTCGATCGCCGTTGCACCGCGATCATCCTCGGCAAGCCGGGCGCGCAGGACATTCATGGTCAGGGCAAGCTGCGACTTCCTCTTCGCCATACGCATTCCTTGCGTTTCGTTTACAGGAGCAGCATCAAATGCGAAATCAGCGGCTCGTCGGCAGGCGGCATGGGATAGTCGCGCAACCGGTTTGGCCGCACCCAAGCGACTTTCTGGCCTTCGAGCGCTTTTACGGTTCCCTCCCAGCGCCGGCAGACATAGAGCGGCATCAAGAGGTGGAACTCGGGATAGCGATGGCTCGCAAAGGTCAAGGGGGCGAGACACGCCTCATTGATGGTGATGCCGAGTTCCTCCTTAAGCTCCCTGATCAAGGTCTGTTCCGGGCGTTCGCCCGCCTCGACCTTGCCGCCGGGAAATTCCCACAGACCGGGCATTGGCTTGTCTGCCGGACGTTGCGCGATCAGCACGCGACCGTCCGGATCGACGAGGGCGCAAGCGACCACGAGTACAAGATGCACGCCCATACCCCCGCGCGCGAGAATAGAAACGCTTCAGTTAAGGACCGCTCAAAAGCGTTTTACGCCTGCAATGCTTTCAACTTGCTGGTTAACCGTTTGTCACTTCGTAGCCGGGATGGGGCAAAGCGCAATCCGGGTCGCTTTTCCCGCATTACGCTTCGCTGCCGCTTCTCTCCGGCCAAAAGTGCACTGCATCCGGGGCACGAGTCACGATCGGTAGTCGCCATTGATGGCGACATATTCCTTGGTCAGATCGCAGGTCAGCACCCGATCGCGTGCCTTTCCCAGGCCGAGCGCGACCTTGAGCACGATCTCGGACTTCTTCATCACCTGCGACAGCGCTGCCTCGTCGTAGCGCGGGTCGCGTTCGCCCTTATGCGCGACCCGGATATCGCCGAACCAGATCGAGAGCCGGTCGCGGTTGGCGGGTTCGCCCGCCTTGCCTACTGCCATGACCACGCGACCCCAATTGGCGTCCTCGCCGGCAATCGCGGTCTTCACCAGCGGCGAGTTGGCGATCGAGAGCGCGATTCTGCGCGCTGATGCTTTCGATACCGCTCCTTCGACAATGATTTCGAGGAGCTTGCGCGCGCCTTCTCCATCGCGGGCGATCTGCTCGGCCAAATTGGCAAGCACCGCATTGAAGGCCTTGCGCAGCGCAGACAGCCGCGGGTCGGAGAGCGTGGCGATTGTGCTTAAGCCGCGGGCAGCCGCCGCGCCGGTCGCGAAGGCAAGGACTGTGTCCGAGGTCGAAGTGTCTCCGTCGATCGTCACTGCGTTGAACGTATCGACAACTCCCTGCTTGAGCAGGTTTTGCAAAACGCGAGCGGAAATGGCGGCATCGGTGAACACGAAAGACAACATGGTTGCCATGTTCGGCGCGATCATGCCTGCCCCTTTGGCAATGCCGCAGATCGTCACCGGCTTTCCCGCCAGCCGAACGATGGTGGCAGCACCTTTGGGGAAAGTGTCCGTTGTCATGATCGCCCGGGCAGCGTCATGCCAGCCGCCCGGTGCGGCATTCGCCACAAGCTGCGCCATGACGGAGCCGAACTTGCTTGCATCGAGCGGCTCGCCGATCACGCCGGTGGAAGCAAGAAAGACCTCTCGCGCGGAACAGCCGGTCGCCGCCGATACGATTTTGGCTGTGAGCTTGGTTGCTTGCCTGCCGGATTTGCCGGTGAACGCATTGGCATTGCCGGAATTGACCACAAGCGCGGCGGCGCGACCTCCCCCGATATTGGCGCGGCACCAGTCCACCGGCGCCGACGGGCACTTCGAGCACGTGAATACGCCGGCGACCGCGGTTGGGCGTGCAAACAGCGCGAGCAGAACATCGGTGCGTCCGCTGTAGCGGATGCCGGCGGCGGCGGTAGCGAGCCTGACCCCTTCGATCGGCGGCATGTCGGGAAACCCCGCCGGGGCCAGCGGGGAGATTGCAACCGGCAATGGCGCTCCTATCAGTTCTTGGTCAACTCCGGCGCCTTGTCGAGCCGTTCGATCTTGGCGCTTTGCCGCAGCTTGGCAATGAAATCGGTCTGCGCCTTGCGCGAGAGAAATGCCTCTATCTGATCCCTTACCTTCTCGAATTCCGGCGGCTGTTTGCTGCGCCTGTCTTCGAGTTTGATGATGTGCCATCCAAACTGGGTCTTCACCGGGTTCGAGATCTGACCGACGTACATCTTGAACGCCACATCGGCGAATTCCGGCACCATCTGCTCCTTGGTGAAGTAACCGAGATCGCCGCCCTCGGCTGCACCTGGATCCTTGGACTTTTCCTTGGCGAGCGTCGCAAAATCGGCACCGCCCTTGATCTCCTCGAGAACGGCTTTGGCCTCGTCTTCGGTTTCCACCAGGACATGGCGGGCGCGTACCTCTTCCTGTCCCGTCATCGACTTCACCGCTTCCACATAGGTCTGGCGGAGCGCTTCCTCGCTGATTGCCGCCTTTACTTCTTCCTGCAGCTCAAATCCCATCAGCAGCTTGTTGCGCAGAAACGCGAGTCGCCGCTTGAAATCCGGATTGTCGGCAATGTTCTTCTTGTCGGCCGCCTGGGTGACCATGATGATATCGGCGAGATACGAAATGAGCTGCTCGCGCCTGGCATCGGGCGATGCCGCCTGCATTTCCGGCCCGGCATCCTCTTCGGCAAGCACGAGATCGCTTTGTTTGATGTCGACGCCGTTCACCCGCGCGACAACGGTGTCGCCCGGTGCCGTCGAAACTTCAGAACTCGTGTTTTTGGAGCATCCGGACGCCGCGAGTGCCGCCACAAATAGAGCCACCTTTGACAGATAAGCGATGGTGCGCCGGGACGGCGCGCAATTGACAAAATTGAGGGAAATCATGGGGTGGTCCTGATTTGGAGCAACCGTCGGCGGCGCCGGACAGTTGCCGTAAAGAGCCCCGCTTGGCAATTGCATAGCAGCCGATTTTGACGAGAACGTGAGCGTGCCGGCGCCGATTGACAAGGTCCCGACCCCCTCCTATGTCTCGGCGAACCAAGGACTTACTGCATGATTGGCGTCATTGCCCGCAAGCTGTTCGGTTCTTCAAACGAGCGGCGAATCAAGAGCTATATGCCGCGGGTTGCCCAGATCAACGCACTGGAAAAGGAACTCGAAGCGCTCTCCGACGAGGCGTTGCGGGCGAAGACCGACGTCTTCAAGCAGCAGGTCGCCGACGGCACTTCGCTCGACGACATTCTGGTGCCGGCATTTGCAACCTGTCGCGAAGCCGCCAAGCGCACGCTCGGCCAGCGGCATTTCGACGTGCAGCTCATCGGCGGGATGATTCTGCACGAGGGGCGCATTGCCGAGATGAAGACCGGCGAAGGCAAGACGCTGGTCGCCACCTTGGCGGTCTATCTCAATGCGCTCGCCGGGCGCGGCGTTCATGTCGTGACGGTGAACGATTATCTTGCTCGCCGCGACGCCGATTGGATGGGTCAAATCTACAATTTCCTCGGCCTCAAGGTCGGTGTGATCGTGCACGGTCTCGACGACGAGCAGCGCAAGACCGCTTACGATGCCGACGTTACTTACGGTACCAATAACGAGCTCGGATTCGACTATCTCCGCGACAACATGAAATATCGGCTGGAGGATATGGTCCAACGCGGGCATATCTTCGCGATCGTCGACGAAGTCGATTCCATCCTGATCGACGAGGCGCGCACGCCGCTGATCATCTCCGGCCCGCTCGATGACCGCTCCGATTTCTACAACACCATCGACGCCTATATCCCGAAGCTGGACAAGTCCGATTACGAGGTGGACGAGAAGCAACGCACGGTCACGCTCAGCGAGGCCGGTATGGAGAAGATGGAGCAGATGTTGCGCAACGACAATCTGCTCAAGGGTGATCATCTCTACGACGTGGAGAACGTCTCTACCGTGCATCACGTCAATCAGGCACTGCGTGCCCACAAGCTGTTCCAGCGCGACAAGGACTACATCGTCCGCAACGGCGAGGTGGTGATCATCGACGAGTTCACCGGCCGCATGATGCCGGGCCGGCGCTATTCGGAAGGCCTGCATCAGGCGCTGGAGGGGAAGGAGCACCAGCCAATCCAGCCGGAGAACCAGACGCTCGCCTCCATCACGTTCCAGAATTATTTCCGCATGTACGAGAAGCTCGCTGGCATGACCGGCACCGCCATGACCGAGGCGGACGAGTTCCTCGATATATACAATCTCGAAGTCATCGAAGTGCCGACCAACATGCCGATGATCCGCCTCGACGACGATGACGAAGTCTACCGCACGGCCGCCGAGAAATACCGGGCGATCCTCGCCTTGATCGACGACTGCAAGGAGCGCGGCCAGCCGGTGCTCGTCGGCACCACTTCGATCGAGAAGTCGGAACAGCTTGCCGAGATGCTGCGCAAGCAAGGCTGGGAGCAGCATGATTTCTCGGACCCGAATGCTTTTGCCGCGCTCTACAGCGGGGATTCCGGAGCCTCGAAGGCCAAGGTGTTCGCCATCCTCAATGCCCGATATCACGAACAGGAAGCGCAGATAATTTCGCAGGCAGGCGTGCCCGGCGCCATTACCATCGCCACCAACATGGCGGGCCGCGGCACCGATATCCAGCTCGGCGGCAATGCCGATATGCGCATTCGCCACGAACTGGCGGATGTCGAGGATGCCCGCGCGCGCGAACGCGATCCGCGCGCCGCAGATATCCGCGCGCAAGTCGCGACGTTGAAGGAAAAGGCGCTCAAGGCCGGTGGGCTGTTCGTGCTCGGAACCGAGCGTCACGAAAGCCGCCGTATCGACAATCAGCTGCGCGGCCGCTCCGGCCGCCAGGGCGACCCGGGTCATTCCAAGTTCTTTCTGTCGCTCGAAGACGATCTCATGCGTATTTTCGGGACCGACAAGCTCGACACCATGCTGCAGCGGCTGGGGTTGAAGGAAAACGAGGCGATCGTTCATTCCTGGATCAACAAGGCATTGGAAAAAGCCCAGCAGAAGGTCGAGGCGCGCAATTTCGACATCCGCAAGAACCTGCTCAAGTTCGACAACGTGATGAACGACCAGCGCAAGGTGATCTTCGATCAGCGGATCGAATGGATGCGTGACGAGGCGGTGAACGAGATTGTCGCCGATATGCGGCATGCCGCAGTCGAGGACCTGGTTGCCAAGCACGTGCCGGAAAACGCCTATCCCGAGCAGTGGGATACCAAAGGGCTGCAGGAGGAACTCAAGCGCGTCCTCGACCTCGATCTCCCGGTCGCTGAATGGGCGAAGGAAGAAGGCATCGCCAACGAGGAGCTGCTTACCCGGGTCGAGCGCCGCGCCGACGAGCACATGGCGGCAAAGGTCGCCCAGTGGGGCGCCGACGTCATGCGCTATGTGGAGAAATCGGTCCTGCTGCAGATGCTCGACCACCTCTGGCGCGAGCACCTCGTCATGCTGGAACATCTGCGCCAGGTGATCGGACTGCGCGGCTACGGGCAGCGCGATCCGCTCAACGAGTACAAGGCCGAATCGTTCAGTCTGTTCGAAACGATGAGCAGCAGTTTGCGCGAGGCGGTAACCGCCCAGCTCATGCGCGTGGAGATCAAGTCGGCTCCGCCGGAGGAGCCGGCAACGCTGCCTTACATGGAGGCGCACAAGATCGACCCTTCGACCGGAGAGGACGAGCTGGCGCTTGCCCGCGCCGGGGCGGAGACGCTGGCAAGGCATGGGATTGGCGCCGGCGTTGCAGCCGAGCGCAGGCCGGACAACCCTGCGAGCTGGGGCAAGGTCGGCCGCAACGAGGCCTGCCCGTGCGGTTCAGGCAAGAAATACAAGCATTGCCACGGGAGGTTCGCGTAACCAGAGATCAGATGTCAGTAATCAGAGGTCAGACGTCACGGTTGTCTTCTGATTTCTGACATCTGATTTCTGATTCCTGATTACCGCCACGCTCCGAAACGATTTTCGAAGCCGCCGGATGGTACGGCGGGGGCGGCACCGGTGAGGAGATTGCTATTGTTTGCCGCCTTGACCTCCGGCTCGGCAGCTTCCTGACGCTGCGGCGCGGGTGTCGGCTTGCTTGCGCTGGCGACTGCATTCTTTTCCGGCTTCTTTTCCGGCGTTTGTGATACGGGTTTCGATCGCGCGGCAGCCGCTGCCGTTTGTGCCGGCTTTGTTGCTGGCGTTGTCGATTTATTCGGTGCCGGCGTGGAAACGGTGGGCTGAGCTGCCCGCGTTTCCGTGGTACTGCGCTCTTCCTTCTTGGAGCCAAACAGATTGCTCCAAAAGCCGCCGCTGCTCGCTGCAGCAACCTGCACGGCGCTTGCCGGTTTCGATTCATGCGAGGCAAGGGTCATGGTGCTTCCCGTCGGCTCCGAGAAAGACGGAGACTCCGCCGGCGGGTTGACGTGGGACGGTATGGTGCCGGAGGCGGTTCTTATGGTGTTGCCGGGGCCGCCGTGCGATTTCACCGCCGCGAGGAATGTGGGATTCATGCCGCCATCCACACCCATCCGTGCCGGCACAGTCGGTGTTCCCCGATTGATCAGTTCGGTCATTTGGATTTCGTCGTGCCGCTGCTTGTCGCGCACCGCTGATGCGATTTCCTGCGGCACTTTGTAGGCGGGACAGCGCTCCGCCGGGCTGAACTTGCCTTTCGTTTCAGCATCGAACACGTAATGCTTGTCGCAGACATCGACCTTGGGCTCGCGGCGGGTGACCTCGAAATGATCGTAGCCCTGCTTGAGCATTCGCCAGAAAGCCAGATGCGGCGAATTGCGGTGCCTGGCCATGTTCAGCGGCGTCATCCGAAATGGAAATGCCTGAATTAGAAACGACTTCTGGCCGCCGAAGAAGGACTCGCGGGCGAGCGCATAGATTTCTGCGATCTGCTCATCGGTCATGGCATAACATCCAGCCGAGGAGCAGTCTCCATGGATCATCAGGAACAAACCGGAACGATCGTTCGCCCGGTCATAGGCGTTCGGAAATCCAGTGTCGATCGCGAGATAATAGTTTGAGTTCGGATTCATCTGGCCCGGGGTGATGGTGTAGAATCCCTCCGGTGCCTGGCGATCTCCTTGTTTGATCTTTGGTCCCAGCTCGCCCGACCATCGGCAAATCGGATAGGTGCGCAGCAGCGCGAAGCGGCCGGTCTTGTCCTCTTTCCAGACTTCGAATTCCGACTCTTCCTTGAAGATCCGAACGAGGATCGGCGATTCCTTCGCCATGTTGCGTTTCTCGATGTCCGCAAGGATCCGATCGGATAGAGGCTGCATGTGCCGGCCACTGACGCCCGGGGTGCCATCGGTGTCGCAGCCGGCAAGCGCTAGCGCGGCCGCAAGCGCAACGGACGCCAGAAGCGAGCGCACATAAGGCTGATAGCGCAACCCCGAACTCCCCGACCGCAGGCTTCCCCAAGCCTTTCCCTGCTCAATCGTCTACCCGGGCGAGGCCGCTATCGCAAGCCGGCCCCTTCCTTCAGGGCGATTGAGTGCTGGATAGCGGCCAAAAAGGCTCAAACCAGAAGGAGCCCCGGTCACCACCCAGCGAGGTTAACGCAGCCTAGGACAAGACTTGGGTAAGAAGAGGGCAGCGGCGCTAATCCGTGGCGCCTTTAAAAGGGTTGGAAAACAAAGACTTATGAGAATGGAGCAAATTTTCTTCATCCCAGATTTCGCCCCATGGCCAAGAATTTTTCGCGCCGCTGGCGCCGCAGGGTCTCCGGGTCAAGGCCCGCGAGTTCACCGAGCGCAATTGCAATGGCCTCGCCGGTCGCGGCAATGGCCTCCGCCGGATTGCGGTGCGCTCCCCCCGCCGGTTCCGGCACAATCAGATCGATCACGCCAAAGCGGGTCATGTCGGAAGCAGTGATTTTCATGCCGGTGGCTGCATCCTGCGCTTTCGAAGTGTCGCGCCACAAGATCGAAGCCGCGCCTTCCGGCGAAATCACGCTGTAAATGGCATGTTCCAGCATCAGTACGCGGTTGGCGGTGGCAATGGCAATTGCGCCTCCTGAACCTCCTTCACCGATAATAACCGCTACATTGGGCGCGCCGAGTTCCAGGCATGCAGCGGTCGAGCGGGCGATTGCCTCGGCTTGGCCGCGCTCCTCCGCGCCTATACCGGGATAGGCGCCGGCGGTGTCCACCAGCGACAGGACCGGGATCGCGAACCGATCCGCCATCTGCATCAGGCGCTCGGCTTTGCGATAGCCTTCCGGCCGCGCCATGCCGAAATTGTGCTTAAGCCGATCTTCGGTCGAAGAGCCTTTTTCATGGCCGATGACGCAAATGCTCTCGCCGCGGAAGCGGCCGAAGCCGCCGACGATTGCCTCGTCGTCGGCGAACTTGCGGTCACCGGCGAGTGCAACGAAATCGCCAATCAATACGCGGACGTAATCCAGGCAATGGGGCCGCTCGGGATGCCGTGCAACTTGCGTTTTCTGCCACGGCGTGAGTTCCTCGTAGAGTTCCTTGAGAACCTCGGCTGCTTTGGCCTCCAGCCGGGAAATCTCCTCGTCGATGGCGGGTGCGCTGTCGCCGGCCTGCAAAGCCCGCAGCTCGTCGATCCTGGCCTCAATCTCGGCCACCGGCTTTTCAAAGTCGAGATAGCTGCGCATGGGAGCTCAAGTCGCCCTGGACACGCCAACTTTGCTCCGCAAAATCACCGCGCTCAAGGCAAGGCTAGCGGGCGTCGCGAATGCCGTAACGCAGGTATTCCTCCGCAATATCCGCTTGCAGCGCCTTGGCTGCAGCTATGTCGGCCTGGCCGCTTGCGTCTTCGTTTTTCAACTTCGCCAAACCGCGGCCGTACAATGCAAATGCAAGCTTCGGATTGAGTTGCAAGGCGCCGTCGTAGTCGGAAACGGCCGCATCGAAGTGGGTCATTTTCAAAAAGATGAAAGCCCGGCTGCCAAGCGTGGCAGGGTTTTGCGGCATTAATCGCAGGGCCTCGTTGCAGTCGGCGAGCGCCTGCTTGAGAATTCCAACCACCGCCCTCGCCCAGCAGCGATTGTCGAATGCCGGCGCGAAATCAGGCCTGAGCCTGATTGCCTGATTGAAGTCGTCGATGGCATGGTCGTATTGAGATTTGGCAAGATAAACATTGCCGCGATTAAAATAGGTCTCCGACGACGGCTTGAGCTTGATTGCTTGATCGTAGTCCTGGATGGCCCGCTCGTACTCGGCTTTGCGGTCATAAGCGACCCCGCGGTTGTTGTAGGCGACGGCCAATTTGCCGTTGAGTTTGATGGCTTGGCTGTAATCATTGATGGCGCGGTCAAGCTCGCCGTTAAGCTTGAAAGCCACTCCACGATAATTGAACAGCTCGGCAAGTCCCTCGCCTTTATCGCGTGCGGCTTTTATGAGCGACGAGCAGGCCTCGATGCGCTTGGCCGGCGCAACGGCTCCTTCGCCCTCACACCAGCTGCGCTCCTGTTCGGTTTGCGCGAGCGCCGGCGCCCAAACGAATAGAATTGCAAGCGGGAGCATTGCAGCCGAAAGGCACTTTGCTGCATCAAGCCACATCGCAAACCCTCACAAAAGTCTTAGCCACAAACCTGACCCTCGAACCGTCATCCTGAGGTGCTCGGCGCGAAGCGGCGAGCCTCGAAGGATACGGCCGGTTTGCGGGCCGTTCATCCTTCGAGGCCCGCGCGCAATGCCACTTTACCAAGCTGCACGGTAATAAAACGCGCGGGCACCTCAGGATGACGGGCAGAGCTTGTCGAAACATTGTCGGTTTTTCATTTCTCGGCGAGCGGATGCAAGTCGCGCACCAGGCTCTTTAGACGATCCTCCAGCACATGTGTATAGATTTGCGTCGTCGAAATGTCGGCGTGGCCGAGCAGCGTCTGGACCACGCGCAGATCGGCCCCGTTGTGCAGGAGATGGCTTGCGAAGGCGTGGCGCAGCACATGCGGACTGACATCGCAGGCGGACAGGCCGGCAACCGCAGCCAGTGTCTTCAATTCCCTCGCAAAATGCTGGCGCGTGAGATGCCCGTCCGCTCCGAAGGATGGAAACAGCCATTTACTGTCGGCGTATCGCCCCGTTTGCGCAAGCCTGTCCAAATAGTCGCGCATGGCCCGCTTCGCGGATTCATTGAGTGGGACCAGACGCTCCCGGTTGCCTTTTCCGCGTACCGTGAGCATCTGGGCCCGCCGCTCGGCAGCCGATCGCGGAAGCGCAATGAGTTCGGAAACGCGCAGCCCGGTGGCATAAAGGAGTTCCAGGAGGCAAGCCAGGCGTGCCGCGCGAATGCTCGCAAGCGTGGAGAGGTCGGGCTTGTTCACTGCGGCGTGAACCTGGGCAAGCAAGTGGTCCACCTGCTCGATGGTAAGGACCTTCGGTAGCGGTCGGACTCGTTTGGGCCCTTCGATCGCAGCAGAAGGATCATCGGGGCGGCGTCCTTCCGCGTACAGGAACCGGTAGAACTGTCGCATTGCAGAAAGCCTGCGCGCCACCGAGGCGGCGGCAAGGCCGCGACTCCCCAGCGAAGCGATATAGGACCGCAATTCCCCACTGGAGGCCTCGACCAGGCGGCGTTTCGTACCTGCAAGATAGGCGGACAGATCGGTGAGATCGCGCGCATAGGCGGCAAGCGAATTCTTCGCACCTCCGCGTTCAGCCGCGATCATGTCGAGAAACAGCTCGACCGCGGTTTGATCGGAGGCTTTGCCCTTCAGGGCCACGGCAATTTCAAGGCTGCTGCTTCGCGAACCGGTCGGCTGGAATGGTAACCGTGATCTCCCGCGGTTTTGGGTCGAACCATGTCGCGAGCAAGAACATGGCGCCATAGGTGATGCCGCCGAGAACGCCGATCAAAGTGAGGAATCGAAACAGACTTGGCATTGAAAACTCCCGAAGCTGCATCCTCGCAGCAAACAATGGAAAAACTGCGACAATCGCGCGGGACTTACGGGCACCGCTGTAACCCCGATCGAGCAACGTGAAATCCGGTCGCATTTTCCCGCATTGCGCCGTGTTCCATGCGGCCGACGATTTCATGTATTGCACTCCAATGACGCAGGCGCTACGCGCTTTACGCAAAAGGTGAAGAGCATGACAGAGGGCACGACGCGGCAAATGCCGGTACAGCCGGAGCATGGCATTGCGAGGGCGCTCGGCCGGCGTTCGATCGTGCTCGTCGGCATGATGGGATCCGGCAAATCTTCGGTCGGCCGCCGCCTTGCAGCACGATTGAGCCTGCCGTTTGTCGATGCCGATACGGAAATCGAAAAGGCGGCCGGGATGAGCATTTCTGATATTTTCGCGATTCGCGGAGAAGCCGATTTCCGCGCCGGTGAGGCACGGGTGCTTGCACGTCTTTTGGATTCGGGACCGCAGATATTATCGACCGGTGGCGGTGCCTTCACAAACCCGGCCATTCGCGCCGCGATCTCCGCCAAAGGCATCTCGATCTGGCTCGATGCAGATTTCGATGTGCTGATGAAACGCATTCGACGGCGCCAAGACCGGCCGCTTCTAAAGACCGAGGATCCTGCCGCCACACTTCGCGCACTGATGCTCGAACGCAATCCCATCTACGCTTTGGCAGATTTGACGGTACAATCGCGCGACGTGCCGCACGATAGGATCGTGGATGACATCTTAGCCGCGCTCGGCCGCGAGATGGCCGCGGCGCCTGCGCCTTCAGCCGGGGACTGCGCCCCATGACCGCGCCAGCGCGCATCAACGAGCCCCTCGTTATCCAAGTCGGGCTTGCAGATCGCAGCTACGAGATCGTGATCGGCCGCGGTCAGCTGCATTCCCTGGGACAGCGAATTGCCGCGCTGCGGCCAGGCGCCAAAGCTGCAATCGTCAGCGATGAAACGGTGATCCGTCACTATCTCGATGCTGCGCAATCTGCGCTCTCTACTGCCGGTATCCAGTCGACTTGCGTGAGCGTTCCTCCGGGCGAGAAATCAAAAAGCTTCGAGACGCTCGA
The DNA here is from genome assembly GCA_963817135.1 of uncultured Alphaproteobacteria bacterium. GTDB lineage: Bacteria > Pseudomonadota > Alphaproteobacteria > Rhizobiales > Xanthobacteraceae > VAZQ01. The sequence continues at coordinate 41,373 of CAWFNG010000018.1, forward strand.
GCGTCTTTGCGAAGCGCTGCTGGAGGCACGGATAGAGCGCGGCGATCTCGTTGTGGCGCTGGGCGGGGGTGTCATCGGCGACCTCGCCGGGTTCGCGGCCGCAATTGTTCGGCGTGGGGTGGATTACATCCAGGTTCCCACGACGCTCCTTGCACAGGTGGACTCCTCGGTCGGCGGCAAGACCGCCATCGATACGCGGCAGGGAAAAAATCTGATCGGGGCATTTCACCAGCCGATCTTCGTGATCTGCGATACGGCTCTCCTCGATACGCTTCCGGAACGAGAATTCCGCGCTGGTTATGCGGAGGTCGCCAAGTACGGCCTGATGGCCGATGCCGGTTTCTTCGAATGGCTGGAGGGGCATTGGCGCGAAGTCTTCGCCGGCGGCCCGGCGCGCGAACTGGCCATCGCCAAAAGCTGTCGCATGAAAGCAGCCATCGTCGCGCGCGACGAGCGCGAGACCGGCGAACGGGCGCTGCTCAATCTTGGCCATACCTTCGGTCATGCGCTGGAAACGGCGGCGGGGTTTGACGGTAGCTTGCTGCATGGCGAAGCAATCTCCTTGGGCATCACGCTTGCGTTCGAGTTTTCTGCCAGGTGCGGGCTGTTGCCACATTCGCAGGCCGAGCGCGCGGAGCGTCATTTCGCGGCGGTCGGGCTGCCGACACGGCTTGCCCACCTGCCGCCCGAAGTTGCCGATGCCGACCGCCTGCTGGCGTTGATCGCGCAGGACAAAAAGGTAAGGCACGGCAACCTGACCTTCATTCTGGCCCGCGATATTGGTGCAGCCTTTATCGCCTCGAAAATAGATGCCGCCGAAGTGCGCACTTTCCTGACGCAGAAGCTACCGAAGCAATGACAGCCCACGATTGGCTTTCGCTCCTGGTTGTTCTTGTCTGTCTCCTGCTCTCTGCTTTTTTCGCCGGCAGCGAGACTGCGCTGACCGCATCGTCGCGCGTCAGCATGCATCGCCTCGAAAAAGATGGAAACCGACGTGCCTGGCTGGTGAATCGCCTGCTCGACGCGCGCGAACGCATGATCGGAGCGCTTCTGTTCGGCAACAGCGCCGTCAATATTGCGGCTTCCTCGCTTGCCACGGGCGTGTTGCTCAGCTGGTTCGGCGAAGTGGGCGTGATCTACGCCACTGTTTTCATGACGATTATCATCGTGTTGTTCGCGGAAGTGCTGCCGAAGACGGCAGCCTTCAATGCCCCCGACCGGTTTGCATTGTTGGTGGCTCCGGCTATCGACAGGTTTGTCCGGTTTCTAGCCCCGGTGCTGATTGGTTCGGAGTGGCTGGTGAAATGGATGCTGCGTTGCTTCGGCATGAGGATCGGCGAAAGCGAGTCTATTCTCTCGCCGCATGAGGAGCTTCGCGGCACGGTCGATCTCTTGCATCATGAAGGCGGGGTAGAGCGGGTGGACCGCGATATGTTCAGCGGGCTCCTCGATCTGCGCGATATGACGGTTTCCGATGTCATGATCCATCGCACCGAGATGATCACGGTATGCGCAGACGACCCGCCCGAGCAGACAGTCAAGGCGGTGCTTGACGCCAGGGTCACGCGCGTGCCGCTGTGGAAGGACAAGCCGGAAAACATCATCGGTATCCTGCATGTAAAAGACCTGTTGCGTGCGATCCAGACGGCAGACGGCGATCTCAGCAAGATCGACGTCGCCGCCATCGCCCGGGCGCCCTGGTTCGTGCCCGAGATCCGGCCGCTGTCGGAACAGCTCAAGGCCTTTCGCCGGCGCAAGACACCGTTTGCCCTCGTGGTTGACGAATACGGCGAGGTCATGGGTCTCGTGACGATCGAGGATATTCTGGAGGAGATTGTCGGCGACATCACCGACGAGCACGATGTAGCTGTTGCCGGCGTGCGGCCGCAGCCCGACGGTTCTGTCAGTGTGGATGGGGGAGTGCCGATCCGCGACCTGAACCGATGCATGGAGTGGAACCTGCCCGACGAAGAGGCAACCACCGTCGCCGGGCTCGTCATTCACGAAGCGCGCTCAATTCCGGAAGCCGGTCAGACCTTCACCTTTCACGGCTTCCGCTTTCGCATCCTGCGGCGTGAGCGCAACCGGATCACGGCGCTGCGCATTACCCCATTGGTTCGCAAACCCGCGCTGAAATCGGCGTAGCCTTATCCCGGTCGAGCGAGCGCCCCGTGCATTTCGTCACGTGCCGATGAAAAACCGTCACAGACCCCCATTTTCATCGGGCGCCAGTGCCCGGATGGCAAGGGCATGAACGCCGCTGTTGAGCTCATCGCGCAGTATTTCATTGATCATGCGGTGGCGCTCGATGCGGCTTTTTCCGCGAAAAGCCTCAGCCGCTATTGCAATGCGGAAATGGCTTTCGCCCCCCGGGCGATAGCCGGCATGCCCCAGATGGCGCTCCGACTCATCGGCCACTTCGAGCGTGAGGGGAGCAAATGCCCTCGTCAATTTCTGCCTTATGCGATCGCCGACAGTCATAGGTCCCGGAAGCCAGCGGTTGCCACCAAGCGGCTCATCTGCAACGTGCGGTCAAACCCGGTCAAATCTCCATTTGTCAATACTTGAATGTGTATTCAAGCTTCGCACATACTGATCGGTCATGAAAAGCAACTCGCCACTGTTCGATCGAATTCGCGTCAAGCCGGACAAGGATCGGAGGCTGCGCGAGCAATTTCCAGCCTGCGAATGGCCTGACTGCAAGGCGCCGGCAACCCATCGCGCGCCCAAAGGCCGACTGCGCGAGCGCGAATATTGGCGGTTCTGCCTCGAACATGTGCGCGAATACAATCACGCTTACAACTACTTTGCCGGCATGAGCACGGATGACATCGCCAAATACCAGAAAGAGGCGGTAATCGGCCATCGTCCGACCTGGAAAATGGGTATGAACGGAGGGCGTCCGAGCACGCGCTCCCACTCTTCTCAATTCCGGGCTGAATTCGCCGGCACAAACGATCCGTTCGGAGTTTTTAACGAGTTTGGCGCAAGCGCGGATGCACGGGCGCATCGCGAGCGCCCGGTGCGCAATGCGCAACGCAAGGCACTCGATGCGCTTGGGCTGGAGGCCGAGGCCTCCACGCAGGAAATCAAGAAGCGCTTCAAGCAATTGGTGAAGCGGCACCATCCCGATGCCAACGGCGGCGACCGCTCCTCGGAAGATACGCTGCGGGAAATTATCCAGGCCTATAACTACTTGAAGTCAATTGGCTTTCGTTAGGCGGCAACCACCGCCGCAAGTTGCACCCCGCCGTTTCGATACCTATTTGAAAGCGTGCGTATTTTGCCCGAAACCTGGGTTTCGCGGCGCGGGGGCTTTCTGGTAATTTGCGCCGTGCGCTCATGAGCCGTTCTCGACCGATTCGTGTCTCGGTCGCTCCGAGAACACGGAGGATCAATGTCCGCTGCAGCACAAGAAATTGACGGCCTGCCCGATATGAAGGTCTCGATCCGACAGCTGTTCGGAATCGATAGCGACATGCAGGTTCCGGCCTATTCCGAGCCGGACGAGCATACTCCGGATATCGATCCCGATTATCGGTTCGACAAGCCGACCACGCTCGCAATTCTTGCCGGCTTTGCCAAAAATCGCCGTGTCATCATTTCCGGCTATCACGGCACCGGCAAATCGACCCATGTCGAGCAAGTCGCGGCGCGGCTCAACTGGCCATGTGTCCGCGTAAACCTCGATAGCCATATCAGCCGCATCGACCTCATCGGCAAGGATGCGATCGTCATTCGCGACGGCTTGCAGGTCACCGAATTTCGTGACGGCATTCTGCCGTGGGCCCTGCAGCACAACGTTGCGCTTTGCTTCGATGAATACGATGCAGGTCGCCCGGACGTGATGTTCGTGATCCAGCGCGTGCTCGAAGTCTCGGGCAAGCTGACGCTTTTGGACCAGAACAAGGTCATCAAGCCGCACCCTGCTTTTCGCCTGTTTGCGACCGCCAACACCATTGGACTGGGCGATACTTCTGGGCTCTACCACGGCACGCAGCAGATCAATCAAGGTCAGATGGATCGCTGGTCGATCGTCACCACGCTGAATTATTTGCCGCACGACAACGAGGTCGAAATCGTGCTGGCCAAGGCCAAGCATTACAATACCGATCAGGGACGCGACATCGTCAGCAAGATGGTTCGCGTCGCCGACCTCACGCGCAACGCATTCATGAACGGCGATATCTCGACGGTGATGAGTCCACGAACCGTGATAACATGGGCGGAAAATACCGAGATATTCAAGGATATCGGATTCGCCTTTCGGCTCACATTCGTCAACAAGTGCGACGAGCTGGAGCGTCCGATCGTGGCGGAATTCTATCAGCGCTGCTTTGGAGTGGAGTTGCCCGAATCCTCCGTCAACGTGGCTTTGAGCTAAATTGGTTGATCGTCAGCGCGCGGTTTCCGACGGCATGTGTCAAACTTGCGTATCCAGATTGAGCGCCGTCATCGCGTAACCCACAACCTTTTGCTGCGCCATGTCATCGAATCTAAAGGGCAAAAGCCTGGTAAAGGAGAGTCCGACCGAGCCCTTCAAGCGCGCGGTGACGGGATGCCTGCGCGCGATCGCGCGCAAGCCCGATCTCGAAGTCTCCTTTGCGGCCGAGCGCCCGGGCATGGCCGGAAGCAAGGCACGCCTGCCCGAGCCGCCGCGCAAGCTAACCGGTACCGATGCTGCGATTGTGCGCGGGCATGCTGATGCGATTGCCCTCAAGCTTGCCTGTCACGATCCGCTGGTGCATCGCAAGCTGGTGCCTGGCGGCCAGCAAGCGCGCGCCGTATTCGAAGCCGTCGAGCAGGCCCGTGTCGAGGCGATCGGCGCGCGACGCATGGCCGGCGTCGCAAATAATTTATCCGCAATGCTCGATGATCGCTTCCATCGCGGCAAGTTCGAAGAGGTAAGCGACCGTGCCGACGCGCCGATCGAAGAAGCCGTTGCGCTCATGGTACGAGAGCGTCTCACGGGCCAGGCGCCCCCGCTTGCGGCGAAAAAGCTGGTCGAGTTGTGGCGTCCGCTGATCGAGGACCGCGCCGGCAGCGATCTCGATCGCCTGGAGCGCCTGATTGAAAACCAGTCGCGCTTCGGGGATGCCATTCACGACCTGCTCGATGCCTTGGATATGGGGGAGGATCGCAGCACCGAGTCGGACGAGGAGGAAGGCGAAGAGGGCGGAGAGGATCGCCGCAAGGAGGAATCCGGCGAAAGCGGCGAGGGCGCCGATGCCGACGAGACAGAAATGCAGGCCGAGGAGGCAGACGCTTCCAGCGACGACCTCTCCGAAGCCACAGCCGAAATCAGCCGAAGCGCTGTCCGCCGATGCCGCCGAGGATGCCGAGATGGGGGACGCGGAAGCGCCGGCTGAGCCGCGCCGGCCGCGTCGACATGGCCAGAATGAGCCGCGCGGCCCGGATTACCGGCCATTCGTGACCAAGCACGACGAGACCACCGCAGCCGAGGAACTGTGCGAACCGGAAGAGCTTGAGCGCTTGCGCAGCTATCTCGACAAGCAGCTTTCCCATTTGCAAGGGGTGGTCGCGCGGCTGGCCAATCGCCTGCAACGGCGTTTGATGGCGCAGCAGAATCGCGCCTGGGAGTTCGATCTCGAGGAAGGATTGCTGGATCCGGCGCGACTTTCGCGCGTCATTGTCGATCCGCTCCATCCTCTCTCCTTCAAGTGGGAGAAGGACACGACTTTCCGCGATACCGTGGTCACCCTATTGCTCGACAATTCCGGCTCCATGCGCGGCCGGCCGATTACAGTGGCTGCAACCTGCGCCGATATCCTGGCGCGGACGCTCGAACGCTGCGGCGTCAAAGTGGAGATTCTGGGCTTCACCACGCGCGCATGGAAAGGCGGGCAGTCGCGCGAAGCTTGGCTTGCCGCCGGCAAGCCGGTCAACCCGGGACGCCTGAACGATTTGCGGCATATCATCTACAAGTCGGCCAATTCGCCATGGCGCAGAGCGCGCAAAAACCTCGGCCTGATGATGCGTGAAGGCCTGCTCAAGGAGAACATCGATGGAGAGGCGCTCGATTGGGCGCATCGCCGGCTGCTGGCCCGCAGCGAGCAACGGCGAATTTTGATGATGATCTCCGACGGCGCGCCCGTCGACAACTCGACGCTGTCGGTCAATCCCGGCAATTACCTCGAACGGCACCTGCGTTGGGTCATAGAGGACATCGAGACTCGATCTCCCGTGGAACTGATCGCAATTGGCATCGGGCACGACGTGACGCGCTACTATCGCCGTGCCGTCACCATCGTTGATGCTGAAGAGCTGGGCGGCGCCATGACCGAAAAGCTTGCCGAATTGTTCGATGAGCCAGGCGGGAGCATCGATGCGCCACAGCGGCGCAGGCTCAATGCATGACGGGCTTGCCCGCCGTCACTGCGGCATTGCTTTTGCTCCCTATGCACTGTTGGCGTTCTTGCTGCTGCTGCGCTCGGCCTTGCCGTTTTGCCCGGCATTACCAGGGCGCCGATTGACGTCCCGCTGCCGGTTGCAATCGATATTTCTGTACGCCCCTTTGATGCCTTCGACCTGCGCGATTCTGCGCGCCGGCAATTCGGTTCTCTCGAATTCCGTGGCGGTCTGGTGCTGAGCTCTCCCTACGGGCACTTCGGTGGCTTATCCGGAATCCTTGTCAGCGCTGAGGGCAGCCAGTTCGTTTCCGTGACGGATAAGGGATGGTGGCTGCGCGGACGCATCCGCTATCAAGGATTACGGCCGAGCGGGATCGCGGAGGCAGAAATGGCACCGATGCTTGGAGCGGATGGAACGCCGCTCTATGCGCGCGGCTGGTATGATACCGAGGCCCTCGCTCGGGATGGCGACACTCTTTATGTCGGCATCGAGCGGGTTCATCAGATTGTCCGTTTCAATTTTGGGAAAGACGGCCTTCTTGCCCGCGGCGAGCCCCTCGCGGTGCCGCGCGCGATGCGATCCCTGCCCGCCAACAAAGGCATCGAAGCGCTAGCGTTCGTGCCCAAAGGGCTGCCGCTTGCCGGCACGCTGATCGCGATCTCGGAACGGGGGCTCGACCGTGCCGGGAACATCGTTGCGTTCCTCATCGGCGGGCCCGTCCCCGGCAGTTTTTCAGTAAAGCGGACATTCGACTTCGATGTGAGCGATGCCGCGCTGTTGCCCGGAGGGGACCTTCTCCTGCTGGAGCGAAAATTCAGCTGGACCGAAGGCCTGGACGTTCGCTTGCGGCGGATAGCTCTTGCCGGCATCAAACCAGGCGCGGTGGTGGATGGCACGGTTCTGTGGCAGGCGGATCTGCACTATGAAATCGATAATTTGGAAGGCTTGAGCATTCACCGCGAAGGCGGCGACACGATCCTCACCCTTATTTCGGACGATAATTTCTCGCTCGTGCAGCGGACGCTGCTGCTGCAGTTTGCGCTCACCAGGAATGAATAGCAGTATCGGAGATCGATCCCGCGAACACGAGGCTATTTCGCCTCAGTGCCGGTCTTCTGTTGCCCGCGCTTGCGAATTTGCCGCTTGAGGTCGAGCGCCCGTTCTGACAGTGAATCGTCCCTCGCCTTGGCAAGAAATGCATCCAGTCCGCCGCGATGGTCCACCGACCGCAGCGCCTGTGCCGATACGCGAAGCTTGATCGAGCGGCCGAGCGCGTCCGACATGAAGGTGACATTGAGCAGGTTGGGCAGGAAACGCCGCTTCGTCTTTATATTTGAATGGCTCACCCGGTGTCCGACCTGCGCAGTCTTCCCGGTAAGATCGCATCGACGCGACATGGACACCTCGGACGCGTGTTAAGGTCGACCGGAACAGCGCCGCGCGCGCGCTGCGGATCGACCACGGGTTTGTGGAAAGCGCCGGGGAGCTATAGTTAGGCTGCGAAAACCCGTCAAGATCAGCACTATGGCCGGGGAAGCGAGCGCAGACTGCCTTGATCGGGTCACGATGGCTGGCCATTTGATGACTGGCCATTTGGAGGGTTGGGCGTCTGCCGTAGAAACCAGCGCCTACCATGATGCTGCAGGAAAACCGGTTCGTGCATTCTTACCGCCTTGTTGGCCCGGCCATCGCCCTCGGCGCAGCGGCGCTGGCAATGTTTGTAATCGAGGCAGGCGGCAATCGGGCTCTGGCGCAAGGCCGGCTCGATGCTCAGTACACCGTCACCCTCGCCGGTCTGCCGGTCGGACATGGCACCTGGACGATCGACATTCGCGACGATCGCTACAACATGGCTGCGAGCGGAGCGACTTCGGGTATCATGCGGGTGTTCGCAAGCGGCCGCGGACAGAGCTCCGCGCGGGGTGCCGTTTCCGGCGGCCAGCTGGTCACCTCGAATTACAGCTCCAACGTCCATACCGACAAGAAATATGACGAGGTCCGCATGGTGATCAGCGGCGGAAACGTCAAGGAGTTCGTCGCTGACCCCCCGACTGTCCCGGGGCCGGAGCGCATTCCACTGACGGAAGCCCATCGGCACGGCGTCGCCGATCCAATGACCGCGCCGTTGGTGCGGATTGCCGGCAACGGCGACACCGTCGTTCCGCAGGCCTGCCAGCGTACGCTTGCAATCTTCGATGGCCGCATGCGCTACGATTTGCGATTGACATTCAAACGCTTCGAAAGGGTAAGCTCGCAGGCCGGCTACCAAGGCTTGGCGGTCGTTTGCGCGGTGCAGTTTGCGCCTATTGCCGGCCACATACCCCAGCGTTACGCCCTAAGGTATCTCTCCGAATCGCGGGACATGGAGCTCTGGTTTGCACCTATCGCGGGTACGCGGCTCCTCGCCCCCTATCGGGCTTCCATACCAACTCCGCTTGGAGACGGAGTTCTGGAGGCGACCCAATTCGTCTCGGTGCCGCAGCCAGGCAAAGCGACGGCACGCACGCAGTAAGCGCCGGGTGAACTCGCGTTGCGAAGGCATGTCCGGCATTTCCCCAAGTTGCCAAGCCTTGCCCGGGAAGACTTTAACCAGTTCGACGCGCTTGCCGCCGCCATGTTCACCAGTTCTAGTATGTGAATGCTTTGCAATGCCGAGATGTAGCCGTGAACGAATTCCGACAGGCTGCGAGTCAGCGATTCGGCCGCGATTCGTTCCAAACTCGTTCCACAGCTTAAGCACAAGCCACCCACAAGGCTTTGCCCGTCGCATTGTGGTACACATTGCCCCGGGGCAGCAGGATTAAACTCACCCCAAATTCCCAATTCTTGATGTCAATCTCGTTCTCTTCTGCAAGCAGTCGCGCCTCCGGCGCTCGCGGCGCCGGCGTGACGGCCGTTCTCGGTCCGACGAATACGGGAAAAACCCACCTCGCGATCGAGCGCATGCTCGCGCACTCGTCGGGGATCATCGGACTCCCGCTGCGCTTATTGGCGCGCGAGGTCTACAACAAGGTCCTGCAACGTACCGCCAGCGATTCGGTCGCCCTGATCACCGGCGAAGAAAAGATCAAACCGGCCAACCCGCGCTACTGGGTTTCCACGGTCGAGGCGATGCCGCGCGATCTCGATGTCGCTTTCCTGGCCATCGACGAGGTGCAGCTCGGCGCCGATCTCGAGCGCGGCCACGTTTTCACCGACCGCATGCTCAATCGCCGCGGACGCGACGAGACTTTGGTGCTTGGCGCGCAGACTGTCCGGCCCATGGTTGAGTGGTTGCTCCCAGGGGCCCACATTTTGACTCGCCCGCGGCTGTCGCAGCTCACGTTTGCCGGCGAGAAGAAGATCACGCGACTTCCCCGCCGTTCGGCGGTCGTCGCGTTCTCCGCCGAAGAAGTCTACTCCATTGCCGAGCTGATCCGCCGGCAGCGTGGCGGTGCGGCAGTTGTTTTGGGAGCACTCTCGCCGCGTTCACGTAACGCACAAGTCGAGCTTTATCAGTGCGGCGATGTCGAATACCTCGTCGCCACCGACGCAATCGGCATGGGACTAAATCTCGACGTCGATCATGTTGCCTTCGCCTCCGACCGCAAGTTCGATGGCTACCAATTCCGTAGGCTAAATCCCGCCGAGCTGGCGCAAATCGCCGGGCGCGCCGGGCGCGCTACACGTGACGGCACCTTTGGTACGACGGGGAGATGCCCACCGTTCGAGACCGAGCTGGCGCAGGCACTGGAGAGCCACTCCTTTGAACCGATCCGCGTACTGCAGTGGCGCAATACGGTGCTGGATTTTTCTTCGATCGGGGCGCTCCAGGCATCGCTTGCCGAAACACCGAAAGAGAGGGGGCTGACCCGCGCGCCGGTGGCCGAAGACATATTGGTGCTGGAACACGCTGCACGCGATGACGACATCCGCGCGTTCGCAACCACGCGCCAAGCCATCGAGCGGCTGTGGGACGTTTGTCAGGTTCCAGACTATCGCAAGATTTCGCCGGCCACGCATGCCGAGCTGGTGACCACTTTGTATGAGTTCCTTATGCGAGACGGCGCTATTCCGACTGATTGGTTTGCCTGTCAGGTCGAGCAGGCTGATCATAGTGAAGGCGACATCGATACCCTGTCCAATCGTATTGCGCATATCAGAACCTGGACCTTTGCTGCCAACCGTCCTGACTGGCTCGCTGATCCCGAGCATTGGCAAGGCGTCACTCGGGCCGTCGAGGACAAGCTGTCGGACGCTCTGCATGAGCGGCTCACGGAACGTTTCGTGGATCGGCGCACCAGCGTACTCATGCGCCGGCTGCGGGAAAATACGGTCCTCGAGACCGAAATCAGTAAAAGCGGCGAAGTCGCAGTCGAGGGACATGTCATCGGACGCCTCGACGGTTTCATGTTCACGCCCGAGAGTTCAGCAGCGGGATCGGAAGCCAAGGCGCTGGCCGGCGCTGCGCAGAAGGCGCTTGCCGGTGAGATCAATGCGCGGGCAACGCGGCTCGCGCACGCGGCCGATGGTCAATTCGTGCTAGCCAGGGACGCAATCATCCGATGGGTCGGCCAGCCCGTCGCCAAGCTTGTTGCCGGCGAGGAAGCGCTCAAGCCCCGGCTGCGCATACTTGCGGACGAGCAGCTCAGCGGAGCGCCGCGCGATGGCGTTCAAGCGCGGCTCGAATTGTGGCTCAAGTCGCATGTCGAGCGGGTATTGGAGCCGCTGTTCCGGTTGGTGGCCGCTGAGGACGTGACGGGCATCGCGCGCGGTATCGCGTACCAACTCATTGAGGCGCTTGGCGTGCTGGAACGCCAGAAGGTGGTCGAAGAGGTAAAAGGCCTCGATCAACCCTCGCGCGCCACACTGCGCAAGTACGGTGTGCGGTTTGGCGCCTATCATATTTATCTGCCTGCCTTGCTTAAACCGGCACCTCGCGTATTGGCGACGCAACTCTGGTGGCTCAAGCATGCCGATGCCGAGACGCAAGCGCCTGAGGCCATGGAGCAGTTGGCCGCGAGCGGGCGCACCTCGATCGCCGTTAACAAAGACTTCTCCGCAGATGTCTACCGCATCGCGGGTTACCGCATTTGCGGAGGGCGCGCGGTGCGGGTCGACATTTTGGAGCGGCTTGCAGATCTCGTTCGTGCGGCACTTGCTTGGCGCCCCGGAGCGGCGGGGCATAAGCCGGCCGGCGCCATCGAAGGGTTTGGATTCACGGTGAGCGTGGGGATGACCTCGCTCGCCGGCTGCTCGGGTGAAGATTTTGCGTCGGTGCTGCGCTCGCTCGGCTACCGAATGGAAAGGCGACCCAGGCCAGCGGACGCTCTTCCGGCGAAAACGAATTCATCCGAAGCTGCCGCTGAGATGTCGGGCGCGGACGTCCGGTCGCAGGAGACCGCGCGAACTCAATGAACCGACCGGCTCGAATTTGGAAGAATCCGGCGCGGCCGGCGAGGGTCCTGCGAAAATCGCGGAAATTCTCACTGTGCCGGAGTCCCCGCCTCTGGTCGACGTTGCCAGCCAATCTGTACTCGATGCGCCCAGCACCGACACCACACCGTCCGTCGTCGAAGTTGCAGAAGCGCCGACACTCCTTGGCGAAGAACCGTCCGAGAACAGGCCGAGCCTCGCGCAAAGCAATCCGGCCGCAAGCGGCGCGGAGACGAACACCGATTTCATTGAGGTCTGGCGGCCCAGCCGACGACATGAGCACCAGCGTAAAGTGAGCAGCGAGCCGGCGCGCCGACGCGCGCGGCGCGAAACGCAGCATGCGGTTGCGCCCGCAAGTGCGACGCCTGAGGGTCATTCCGAAGTCACGGCGGCTCCGACAAGCCCGAATGCAAACGAAGGAGAGCGCAAGGAAGGTCGCCGCGGTCGCCGCCGCGAGCATCGCAAAGCGGCCACGGAGACTGAGCGAGCGCCCGAAACAGGGGATCGAGTCCGCATCGATCAGCGCCAACGCAGTGCACGCATGCAGCGAAACGAGCGCGGCGGACGGGACAATGAGCACCAGACGCGTGAGCGGCGCGCCGACCGTCCCGAACGCGATCCGGTATTACGGGCCAAGTACATCAAAGGCAGAGCAGAGGGCGGCACTGGGCGAGACCGCGAAGCTGATCCCAATTCGCCTTTCGCCAAACTGGCTCGATTGAAGGAGCAGCTGGAGGCGAACACGAAGGAGCCGCGCTAGCAATCGGTGCACTGCTTGGACCGCCAGCGTATCGACAAATGGCTGTGGCACGCCCGCGTCGTGCGAACCCGCTCGGCTGCAGCAAGTCTGGCTGCTTCGGGACATTTAAGGGTGAACGGCAGGCGCATCGAAGCGGCAAGCCACACGGTGCGTCTCGGTGATGTCGTCACTGTTGCCCTCGACCGCACTGTTCGTGTGCTCAAGGTGCAAAACTTCGCCGAGCGGCGCGGCTCTCCCCAGGAGGCACGCTCATTGGCCGAGCTCGTCGGCCTGCCGGTTCACCACGACGCGGAACATGCCCCACCGGCTCAACGGGACGCCGGTGCGGGGCGGCCGACGAAACGCGAGCGGCGCACTATCGGGCGTTTTATCGTCGAGGAGGACCAATAGCGGCTAAACCGCACTAGAATCATAACGTTGCTAGTGGTCCTGAGATTCCGAAGTTCGCACCTGAGCGTGCTGCGAGTTCTGGCGAACTTCGGAATGGACCACGAGCCAGTGCATATTGCCTCACCCTCATCCATGCGCTAGTCAGCCGCCATTCCCGGAGCTTCTGAAAATGACGTATGTGGTCGTCGAAAGCTGTATTAAATGCAAATACATGGACTGTGTTGAAGTATGCCCGGTGGATTGCTTCTACGAGGGCGAAAATATGCTCGTCATCCACCCTGACGAGTGCATCGATTGCGGCGTGTGCGAACCGGAATGCCCGATCGAGGCAATCAAGCCGGACACCGAGCCCGGGCTGGAGAAATTCCTCAAGCTTAACGCAGACTACGCGAAGGTTTGGCCCAATATCACGGCCAAGAAGGAGCCGCCGCCTGATGCCAAAACCTGGGAAGACAAGCCAGGGAAGCTTGAGGCGCATTTCTCGCCCAATCCGGGAACCGGCGATTAGGCCGTTCGGTTAACCTATTGTGACAATAATGTTAGGAGCAAAGGCCCGAAATTGGGCTATTGCAGCGCCGTAACTCTTTGATTCCGGCGAAAAATGTGTTATATATCGAAAAAATGAGCACAACCAGCATACCCGTATGGCTCCCCCGTGGGAGCATTATTTTTCGGGTCCTTTTGAGCAACCAGCAACTAGGGACGTGAGATCCACGCAGAAAACCGTGGCAGGAAAAATGCGCCATCGGTCGAAAAAGACCACCGCCGTCGCCCGGCGGACCAAAAAAGCCTCGACTGGCAGAAATCGGCGAGCATCCCCGGCTCCGCGCACCCCTGTGCGGCGGAGCCCCTCGGCAGCTGCCAAGATCACCCCCCGGCACAAGCCGGATACAACTGTCCGCCGCAAGCCGGACGAAGGAGCAACACCTGCGATGGCGAGCAAGAAAGCGGCGACCCAGCGGCAAGGCTTCAAGACCGGCGAATTCATCGTTTATCCCTCGCATGGCGTGGGCCAAATCGTTGCCATCGAGGAGCAGGAAGTTGCGGGCGCCAAGCTCGAACTATTCGTGATCCATTTCGTCAAGGACAAGATGACGCTGCGCGTTCCGATTGCAAAGATCGTCTCCGTGGGAATGCGCAAGCTGGCGGAAGGGCCCCTGGTCAGGCGCGCCCTCGAAACCCTCAAGGGACGCGCGCGCATCAAGCGCACCATGTGGTCGCGGCGGGCGCAGGAATACGAAGCCAAGATCAATTCCGGCGATATCGTTGCGATCGCCGAAGTCGTGCGCGATCTGTTCCGCTCGGACACCCAGCCCGAGCAATCCTATTCAGAGCGTCAGCTTTACGAAGCCGCGCTCGATCGTCTTGCGCGCGAAATCTCCGCCGTGCAGCGCATTACGGAGACCGAGGCGATCAAGGAGATCGAAGCTGCTCTCGCCAAAGGCCCGCGGCGCGGACCAAGACCAGACAATGAAGTCGAGGAAGAGGATGAACCGGCGGTGGAGGACGCAGCCGCCTGAAGACACTCAACTCTAAAATGGAATAAAAAGCCCAGCGCCCGCTGGGCTTTTTTTGTTTCCCGCGTAACGTTCTCGACCTCGGCGCTCGCTCGGCCGGGACACACTGTGTGGACAGGCCCGAAAATCGGTCCGGCTAAGCCATAATTAAGCTTGTTTTGCGAGAAGGATTGCTGGGGCGAAACAGGGGCGAGCGCGGGGAATGATCCACAGGGTCAAGCGTGGCAAAACCGGCATATTGTCGGGCATTATCCTTATTGCCGCCGCGGGATTGGGCGGCTTGTTTGCGTGCTTTAACGTACTTTGGGGAACAACTGCGCCAGATCTTTCCCGAATAACCGCATCCGACACCGTGAATTTGCGGTTCCCGCCCGAATGGGCGGAGGCGGCTCCCGCAGTAGCTGCGACTTACGCATTTGCCTCCGCCGATACGAACCTTGTCCTGTTCGATCCGAACCCGGTTTATCCCGCGACCGCTGCCAAGCAGTCCTCCGCAAGCGCTGCCGTCTCCCTCGATCAATCTCCATCGGCGAGCGAGCAAGCAGCTCAGCTGGCAACCGCCGGGACTGCAAAACCGGCCATCGCCGTCGCGTCGGTTTCTCCCATCAAGGCGACCGCCACCCCGCCAAAACCGCCGGTCAAGCGATCCAATGCCGTGCTGAGCGAACAGCAAATTGCCAGCATCAAGCGCCGGCTCAATCTTACTCACGAGCAGGAGCGCTATTGGCCGGCGGTGGCGGCCGAATTGCGCAAAATGGAATACAAGAAGGACCAACAGGCCGGAAAGGCCACCGCGGCAGTCGACATGAGCAAAGTCAACATCGACGGTCTTAAATCCGCGGGCTTTCCCTTGGTCATGAGCTTCAACGACGACCAGCGTCAGGAACTCAAATCGCTCGCCCATCTGCTGGGGCTCGAAAACGTGCTGGCCGGGTTCTGATTTCGCGGCAGCCGCGCAAGCAACTGACGCCCGGCACGCAGCCGGGCTTTTTGTTGCGTGCAGGCACCAGACCATTACACTTGCCGGCCGCACTCGGGAGGACGTCATGGATATGAGCGTAACGATCGGCGCGGCTGCCGAGCGGACCCAGCAAGCCGAGATCAAGCGAAGCGCGCGCGGCGCCAATAGCAGCGATCTCGACGCCTGGCTG
This sequence comes from uncultured Alphaproteobacteria bacterium, assembly GCA_963817135.1. Lineage (GTDB taxonomy): Bacteria > Pseudomonadota > Alphaproteobacteria > Rhizobiales > Xanthobacteraceae > VAZQ01. The sequence goes on from CAWFNG010000018.1 coordinate 56,978, forward strand.
GAGAAAGTCGAAGCGATTGGCGAGCTCAAGCGCATCAGTGCCGAAGTCGATCCCGACCTGGAAGCCGCCACCATCACCTATCTTGTTGGCAGCAAGAAAAGCCCTGCGCTGTTGTTCGAGAATATCAAGGGGCATCCCGGTCATCGCGCCCTTTACAATATGATCGGCTGCAACCTCTCGCGCTTCTGTTTGATGATCGGCGAGCAGCCGGTCGAGCATCCGCTCGAGGCGGTGAAAATGCTGCAGCGAAAGCTTGGCCGCAAGATGCCACCGAAGGAGGTTTCCCCGCAGCAAGCGATCTGCAACCAGAACATCGTCGAAGGCGAGGCGATCGACATTCGCATTTTTCCGGCACAACGCATGTGGCCGCTCGACGGCGGAATGTATCTCGGCACCGGCGATGCCGTCATCACCAAGGATCCGGAAACCGGCCGCGTCAATGTCGGCACCTATCGCATGATGATCAAGGGAGCGCGCGAAGTCGGCGTCTACACGTCCCCGGGCAAGGACGCGACCATCGACCGGGAGAAATGGTGGAAGCTCGGCAAACCCATGCCGATCGCGGCCGCCTACGGAATCGACCCGTTGTTGTTCCTGGTGGCTGCAACGAGCCTGCCCAAGACCGAATGCGAATACGACTATTATTCCGGCATCAACGGCGCGCCGATCGAAGTGTTCACCAGCGACCTCACCGGCTTGCCGCTGCCGGCGCGCGCCGAGATCGTGCTCGAAGGCTTTCTCTACCCCGACGAGACGTTTGCCGAAGGGCCGTTCGGCGAGTTCACCGGCTATTATGGCAGGCCAAGCGGCGCCACGCCGTTCATGCGGGTCGAGCGCGTTCGCTACCGCGATAATCCGACATTGACCTGCGCGCTGATGGCGGACGGCCCTGCCAACGAGGCCGGCCTGTTCTGGGCAGCCTTGCGCTCGGCCGGCATTTGGGCGGACCTGCAGAAATTGGGCGTGCCGGGAATTGAAGGTGTGTGGTCAATTCCCGAGGCAGCCGGATGGGGAATAACCGTCGTCTCCATCAAGCAGATGTATGCCGGGCATGCGCCGCAGGTGATGGCACTGGCCGCCCAATGCACGGCCGGCGCCTATTTCGGAAAATACGTCATTGTGGTCGATGATGACATCGACCCCAGCAATATTCATCAGGTGCTGTGGGCGATGGCGACCCGCTCCCGTCCGGCGCAGTCGATCGACATTTTGCGCGAGACCTGGAGCACCTATCTTGATCCCAGCCTCAATCCCCCGGAGATTCGTCCCTGGGGATCGAAGTGCTTGATCAATGCCTGCATGGACTATCGCTACATCAAATCGTTCTCTCCGCGTACCAAGCTGTCGAAGCAGACTTACGAAAACGTAGTGGCGCGCTGGCACGAGCTAGGATTAACCGGCACACCACCGGCAATATCGGTGTTCGAGGACGAGACGCTCCCGCCGACGATCGCTTGATTGCTGCGAAGCGGAGCGGAGCTCTCTCGGCCTTCGCTGCGCTTCGCCTCGTCCCGGAACGTTGAATAGGGGGCGGCTTACAACCCCAAATAAAATTTGCGGATCAGCTCGTTGTTGTTGAGTTCCTCGGAGGAGCGTCCTTCGAACGCGATCTGGCCGTGCACGATGACGTAGCCGCGGTCGGCGATACGCAGTGCCTGCGGAAAATTCTGTTCCGCCATCAATACGGTGAGCGCGTATTTGTCCTTGAGCTCCTTGATCTTGTCGATGGTACGGCTGACCAGCACCGGAGCCAGGCCGACCGAAGGCTCATCGATGAGAATGATCCGCGGTGCGAGCATCAGCGCGCGGCCGAGCGCCAGCATCTGCTGCTCGCCGCCGCTCATCGAGCCGGCGAGCTGGCCGCGCCGCTCGGCAAGCCGCGGGAAGCATTCGAAGCAGAATTCCAGGTTTTGCTTGAGGGTGGGCCGCGCCTTGCGGCGAAAGGCCCCGAGCAACAAATTCTCCTGCACGGTGAGGCGAGGAAACAGCCGCCGGCCTTCCGGCACCAGCGCAATGCCGAGGTCGACAATGTCTTCGGTGGTGCGGCCCACCAGCTCATGGCTTGTGCCGTCGATCTCGACGGTAATGCGGCCGGAGCGTGGGCGCACGATGCCCATGACGCATTTCATGAGCGTGCTCTTGCCGTTGCCATTGGTGCCGAGGAGCACGACGGTCTCGCCGGCACCCACGTTGAGCGAGACGTTTTCGAGGACGCGCACGGCGCCGTAGGCGGCGTCGATCTTCTCGATGGTGAGGCTATTGGCCAAGATACGCCTTCTCCACCTCCGGGTCGCGGATGACCGCGTCCGGCGCACCGTCGGCAATCTTCCTGCCGGAGACCAGCACCACCAGGCGTTGCGAGAATTTCATCACCGCGCGCATTATGTGCTCTATGAGGATGATGGTGATGCCGCGTTCGTTCAACTTGACAAGGAGACCGACAATGTCATCGACCTCCGACTGCGACAGCCCGGCCATGGACTCGTCGGCGATCAGAAGCTTCGGCTCGGCGGCCATGGCGCGCGCCAGTTCGAGCTTGCGCATTTCCACCTGTGTGAGGTCGCGCGGATAGCTCGCCGCTTTGGTGGCAAGGCCGACCAGGTGCAACAGCTCGGCGCAGCGTCGGTCAAGCTCTGTGGCCGATAGCGCAGCTCCCGGCCGCGCATTGACCGTGTAGAGAAGCGGTACCCGCAGATTGTCCCTGACGGTGAGCGTCACGAACGGACGGGGCAGCTGAAAGCTGCGCGCCATGCCGCGGCGCGTGCGCTCGTGGGTAAGCAGACCATCGATCAACTCGCCGGCAAAGCGCACGCTGCCGGTCTCGTTCGCCAGCGTGCCGCAAATGCAGTTTACCAGCGTCGATTTGCCGGAGCCGTTCGGGCCGATCAAGCCAACTCGTTCGCCGTCTTCAACGGTAAGGTCGATACTCTCGAGCGCGACAAAGCCGCCGAAGCGCTTGCTCAGAGCGGTGACTTCGAGCAGCGGCATTATTTCCGCCTCGGGTGCAGCAGGTCCTGCGCCAGGCCGACGATCCCGTTCGGCGCGACGATGACAAAGGCGACCAGCAACAGGCCAACGATGAGCAGGTTCACCGCCGAAGAGATGGTAACGGTCGCAATCTGCTGCAGCGAGCCGAGCAGGATCGCCCCGATCAACGGTCCGACCCAGCTGGTGGTGCCGCCGATCATCGGCATGGCAATGGAATTCACCGCATATTCCAGCCCGAAAGCGGAGGATGGCTGCAGATAACCGATGTAATAGGGAAACGGGGCACCCGCCATTCCCATCAACGCACCGGAGAGCGTGGTCGCAATGAGCTTGAGCCGCAATGTCGGTACGCCGCAGGCTTCGGCGGCAAGCTCATCGTCGCGAATGGTGGCAAATCCATAGCCGAGCTGCGAGCGCTCGATGCCGCGTGCGCAGGCAAGCGCGATGATGACCAATGCCAGCATCAGCAGGAACAGGTACTGGATATAGGGGCCGGTCAGCGCGCTTTCGCCGGGCCGGATTATGTAGGCGCCGCGCGAGCCGCCGACGTAATCCCAGTTGACCACGAATGTCTGCAGCACGACCGCGAGGGCGAGCGTGGCGATGGCAAAGAATGCCCCGCGCAGCCGCAACGTGAGGTAACCCATGCCGAACCCGACGATGCCGGAAACAATTCCGCTTATCACGATCAGCAGCGGAATCGGCAGAGGGTAGGATTTGTGCAGGAATACGGTTGCGTATGCCCCGAGCGCGAAAAATGCGGCCGAGCCGAAGTTCACGTAGCCGGTATAGCCGCCGAGAATATTCCAGGCGGTCGCCAGCACGATGAATTGCAGCACGGTGTAACCAGCAAAGAATACATAATCGTTGTTGAACATGCGCGCGCCGAAAAACACGATCCCGGCGATCACGATCGAGATCAGCACGAACACGCTGTTGTGCACGAGAAAAGCGCCCTATCGTCCGAGTAGGCCTGCCGGCCGAAACGCAAGCGTAAGCAGAAGAACGCCGAAGGACACCGCCGGAGCCCACGACGGCCCGTAGAAGGTCGCGGTGAAGCTTTCCAGGATGCCGAGCAGCATGGCGGCAAGTACCGTTCCCGGCAGGCTGCCAAGGCCGCCCAGCACGCAAATCGCGAACACGCGGCCGATATATTCGCGGCCGACCGATGGCTCGACCGGCTGGATGATGATCAACAGCGCGCCGGCAACGGCGGTGGTTGCGATCGAAATGCCGAAGGCGATGCGCTTGATCGCAGTCGGGGAAACACCCATCAGGCGCAATGCAAGCTGATCCTGCGCCACCGCCGCGACGGCGCGGCCGATAAAGGTGCGGGAGAGAAAGAGTTGCAGGCTCGCGAACAAGGCGAGCGCGGCCAGGCAGGGGACCAGCATGCGCAGCGGAAAATCCATGACACCGAGGTGCCAGCTCGGACCGATATACCAAGCTTCCACGTAGCGATAGTCGACGCCGAAGGCGAGGATGAGCATCACTTCCGTGACAAACAGCAGACCGAAGAAGAAGGACAATCCGCGCAGCAACTCCTGTCCATGCCTCTCGAACGCCTCGTAATAGACTTGGTAGATGCCTGCTCCCAGCAGGTAGAACACCGGCAGCATGAGAATGCTGATCAGAATTGGATCAAGACCGAATTTGAGATTGAGGATATAAGCGATGTAGGAGCCGAGGATGATGAAGGCCGGGTGCGCGATATTGACGATGTCGAGAATGCCGAATGAGATCGACACCCCGATGGTCACCGCGGTGTAGAAACCGCCAAGCAGAATGCCGGCGATCAGCGCATTGAGCAGCAGATCGAGGCTCATTGCGGTAATCAGTAATCAGTAAGCAGTAATCAGAGGTTGCCCCGTGCCTCTGATTACTGACTTCTGATCACTGATTCCTGATCAGGCCGCCGCCTGGGGCCGCACCGCCGCCGGCAGCGCCATCGGCTTGTTGGCGCTCTGCAGAAACTCGATGGTCATGAACACCATCTCTTTGTCTCCGAGGTTTTCCAGGTCATGCACTTTGAACTGCCCGGAGCCATAGGTCTCGTGGCGTGTCTCACCCGGAGCATAGGTGTATTCCACCGTGGTGCCGTCGTGCACGTGCTGGCGCCCGCGGCCGCCGGTGACCGAGGTCCAGAAATAGTCAAGCACATGGCGGTGAAACCCGATGCGCTCGCCCGGTTTGAGCCGGATCATCCAGACCCGAACGCGGTCGTCCTCGGACAGGAGAGTGTTGCCGACGCAGGGATTGGGATTTCGCTTCTCGCGTTCGAATTCGGCTGCGATTTCAGGTGGCCACGCGGAGCGTTGCGAGCTTTCCGCTTGTTTGTCGAGCATTGTCAGGGCCATGGCGTTCCTCCGTATCCGGTTTGATATATAGCAGGTTTTTCGCGCGGAAAATGCCGGGATTGAGCCAATTGCGCAACGGGCTGCGAGCGCTGGTGGTCGGCGGCTCGATGAGCGGTCTGCTCGCGGGCCTGCTGCTTCGCCGTGCCGGTTGGCAAGTCGAAATCTACGAGCGGGTGGAGAGCGAGCTTGCCGGGCGCGGCGCCGGTATTGTCGCCCAGCCGGACCTGATCGAGCGATTGCGCAGCCTCGGCATCGGTACAGCAGCTCTCGGCGTCGAGATGACGACCCGAAAAATTCTCGACGGCTCGGGAAAACTGGCCGCCGAGCTGCGATGCCCGCAGGTCCTCACCGCCTGGGAGCGGGTTTATCGAGCGTTGCGGGACGCGTTTCCGCCTGAGCATTATCACCGCGGCGAGGCGGTCACTCGGGTCACGCAAAACCAATCGACGGTGGCCGCGCATTTCGCGAACGGGCAAGCGCGTGAGGCCGAGCTCCTTGTCGGCGCCGACGGATTGCGTTCGACCATTCGCCAACAATGTTTGCCAAGCGCGCTGCCGCTTTATGCAGGCTATGTCGCCTGGCGGGCGCTCATTCCGGAGGCGGCGTTTTCCTCGACCATCCATCGCGAGCTGTTCGAGTTCATGACCTTCTATTTGCCGCCGGGCGAGCAATTCCTTGGGTATCCGGTGGCCGGGCCGGACAACGACCTGCGTCCCGGGCACCGGCGCTATAACGTCGTCTGGTATCGTCCCGCGGAAGAGGCGAGCGAGCTGCAACAGCTTCTCACCGATGCTTCCGGCATCACGCACGTGATTTCCATTCCGCCACCGCTCATTCGGCGCGATGCCATTGCCGGCATGCGTGCGGCGGCGGAGCGGCTGCTGCCGCCGCAATTCCGAACGGTGGTGGCCTTGATCGACGAGCCGATCCTGCAGCCGATCTACGACCTCGAGAGCGCGCAGATGGCGTTTGGTCGCATCGCCATTATCGGCGATGCGGCCTTTGTCGCCCGGCCCCATGTCGCCGCCGGGGTCGCCAAGGCGGCAGACGATGCAGCCGCGCTGGCGGCTGCGCTCAAAGTCCACGACGTGGAGCACGCGTTGCGGCAATTTGCGTCCGAGCGGCTTCCAGTCGGGCGACGCATAATCGAGCGGGCACGCCATCTCGGCGCTTATTTGCAGGCGACGCAAACGAGCGAGGAACGGGCCCGCTCGCAACGGCACGGCATTCCCCAGGCCGTATTGGCCGAGACGGCGGTTCTCGACTTTCTGCGGGGGTGATTAGCTCACTCCAGCGGCGGCACGGTGCGCAGCCAGGCGACGATGTCGTTGAGATCGGCATCGGTCATCCGGGCGTAGAAGGTGTAAGCCATGGGCGGCTTGAGCGGAGTGCCGTCGCGGCGGACTGCCTGGGTGATTGCGCGCTTGATCTCACCATCGGTCCAAGCGCCGATCCCCTTTTCCTTATGCGAAGTGATGTTCGGCGCAACCGATCCCTGCCAGCTCGCGGGATATCCCTGCACCAGGGTGGGTCCAAACGGCCGGCCGCCTTTGCCCAATCCGTGCTGGAAGTCGGAAACGCCCCGGGACCACGCCGAATGACACTCCATGCAATGGCCGATGGTCGCGAGATAAGCGCCGCGCCGCACCGGATCGGCCATGTCGCCTTGCGTGAACCCCTTTTCCGCATCGGGATATGCATCGCGATGGACGGGTAATTTGTATTCCGGGGTTTTGACTGCATTGCGCAGCGGCTTGACCGCACGCAGGTAGGCGACGACCGCATCGAGATCGCGCGGCAGGAGCGCCTTGTAGAACCCCGCTGGCATAACGGCCGCGAGCGGCGTACCGGCGAGCCGACCGTGGTTGGGACGTGATCCGTCAATCAAGGCGCGCTTGATCTCATCATCGCTCCAGTCGCCGATGCCGGTCTCGCGATCAGGCGTGATGTTGGCGGCGACTGCACTGAAAGCCGGGGTCGTAATGGAGAGACCTCCGGAGAATTCCTCGGCCCCAATTGGTTGCCCGCTCGCATCCTTGGGCGTGTGGCAATTGCCACAGGCCATGATGCTGTTGACGAGGTAGTTTCCGCGTTCCAGCGGTGTTTGCGCCATCGCCGGGCAGAGCGATCCGAGCAGCATGAGGAAGCCTGGCAAGAGGATTTGCGCGGCGATGCCCATATTACCTCCTTCGTGCAACTTACGTAGCCCGGATTTACGCTCTTCGCGAAAACCGGGCTACCGCTCCTCGCCATCCCATCGTGTGCCGAGCGCTGCGCTGCCGGCCCAGTTGATGAACGCGGGCGCACGCGCATCGCCTTCCGGCGGCGCCCACTGCGCAAACTCGTTGGGCCTATAAGGGCCCGGCTTTATTTCCATCACTGCCGTGGCTGCATCGAGCACAATGAAGCCGTGCCAGGCACCGATTGGTATCTGCGCGACCGGCGCGGCAGTGCTCATTTCATCCCGCGCAAGCAGCTGTCCGTCCGCGCTGAAACTCAAGAGCATGCCGCGGCCCTGCTGCAGCACCAGCATTTCCCACTGCTGTGAATGGTGATGCGGGCGCACATAGCTTCCGGGCTGCAGCACGATCAGCAAGCGCTGCACCTGATCGTGCGGGCCATCGTGCAGAAGGAGGTGAACGCGCTTGCGGGGCGAGTTTGCCGCCTCGTGCGCCATTCGCGCGATCGCGCGCGCCTCGATGACATGAATTTGTCCGGGTTCAATCGTGTTCATCGCTTGCTGCGGACAGGCTTTCGCGTTCGCCGCTGTGGTTTGCGGCGCACGCCGGCTGCCTTCTCCAGGACGGCACAGACCGCGGCAGTGTCGTGTTCCGCATGGCCTTTCTTCAAGGCCTTGTCGTAAATGGGGACCGTCGCGTCAAACATCGGTGTCGGGCAATGGAGCTGGCGCGCAAATCGCTCGATCACCGCCATGTCCTTCTGCCAGAGCGATACCTTCATGCTGGCTTCATCGTAACGGTTCTCGACCATCATCGGGGCACGCAGCTCGAACACGCGCGAATTGCCCGCGCCGGTCGTGATCATGTCGAACACGGTCTGCGGATCAAGACCCGCCTTGAGCCCAAGCACCATCGCCTCGGCGCTCGCAACGTTGTGGATCGCAACCAGAAGGTTGGCGACGTATTTCATGCGGCTGCCGTTGCCAAAGGCACCGAGGTCATGCGCTGCCCGCGCAAAACCCGCAAACAAGCGGCGCAGCTTGCGGATCGATTTGCCCGGTCCGCTCGCGTAGATCACCAGATCCTTGCTTCTCGCCTGGGCGCCGGTGCCGCTGACGGGGCAATCGAGCATGATGTGCCCGTGTGCGCGCAAGGCGCGCTCCGCCTTGAGCTTGTCTTCCAGCGTGAAAGTGCTCGCCTCTATGATGACGCGTTGCGGAAGCTTCGCTGCAACCAGCGCTTGCACGGTTGCATGCAGCGCCGCCGGGTTTGGCAGGCTGGTGATGATGGTCGACGCGCCGCGGCCGACCGCGGCTGCGTCGGAGGCGATCTCGACGCCCGCTCGCGCCATTGCGCGCCGGCGCGCCGGGTCGATATCGAAACCGATGACGCGCCAGCCCGACTGCACCAGGTTCTTGGCGAATGCCCCGCCCATGATTCCCATTCCAACGATACCGACCGCATTCGCCATCCCAAGCCTCCGCTCTTTCTGATTCTTTGCGCGCCAGACGCTACACATCGCATGCAGCGCTATTCAAGTTGAATATGTCTCGTAGGGTGGGCAAAATCGTCAGTCGTAAGCCTCTCCGCGTGGGCACGGCGCACGCACGATTTTGCCCACGCGGAGAGTCCTCAAACGCGCCTTTGCCCACCCTACAAGATCGGAGAAAGGGAAATGCAGCTTGGCGTCGCCGGCATCGGCAAGATGGGAGCTGCCATTGCGCAACGACTCATCGAAGTCGGGCATCAGCTTACGGTGTGGAACCGCTCGCCCGACAAGGCGCAGCCGCTTGCAAAGCTTGGTGCTGCCATGGCAGCAAGCCCAAGCGAGCTTGCCGCAAAATCGGAAATGGTCATCACCATCCTCACCAATGCTGCCGCGATCGATCAAGTCTATGGCGGCGCCTCCGGCCTGCTCGCCGGCGACGTTGCGGGCAAGCTGTTCATTGAGATGAGCACGGTCGAGCCGGATGCGGAGAAGGCTTTGGCGGAAAAAGTACGCGCGCGCGGCGCCGCTTTGGTGGAGTGTCCGGTCGGCGGCTCGACCGGTCCGGCGCGGCAAGGCAAGCTGATCGGCTTGATGGGAGCGGAGACCGCCGATGCGGCGCGCGCAAAGCCGATCCTCGATCAGCTTTGCCGCAGGCTCGAACATTGCGGGCCGGTGGGCGCAGGCTCCGTCATGAAGCTCACCATCAACATGCCACTCATGATCTATTGGCAGGCTTTGGGCGAGGCGCTTGCACTCTGTCGTCCGCTGGGGCTTGATCCCGCGCGCGTCATGGACCTGTTGTCGGACACTTCGGGCGGCCCCAACGTGCTGAAGGTACGCGGGCCGGCGGTCGCCGATATGCTCAAGGGAGCGCCTGCCGGGCCGGTCACCTTCGACATCGACAGCGCCATCAAGGACCTTCGTACCATGGCGGCCGTAGGACATGGTCGCGGCGTCGCATTGCCGCTCGTCGAGAGAACCCTTGCCTGTTACGAGGAGGCGCGCAACAGATGCTCCGGAAGCGCAGAAGTGTCAGCGGTGTCGGTCTACTGGGCCAACCGTGCCGAGAAATGAGCGCTCACTAAAGGAGGTGCCATGTCAGTCGTCACGCTTTTGCAGGCGTCGACCATAGTCGATACCGCGCTCAAGAAAGGCCGGGAAACGAACTGCGCGCCGCTCACCGTGGCTGTGCTCGATGCCGGTGGGCATCTCGTCGCTTTCAAGCGCGAGGACAAATCCGGACTGCTGCGCTTCGATATCGCGTTCGGCAAAGCATGGGGGGCGCTCGGCATGGGCTTCGGCTCGCGTACTCTAGCCGCGCGGGCCGCCAAGACGCCGATGTTCTTCACGGCACTTGCCGCGGCGAGCGAAGGGCGCATGGTCACCAACCCGGGCGGCGTGCTGATCAGAACCGCCGCGGGCGACATCATCGGTGCCGTGGGCATTTCGGGAGATACGTCCGATCGCGATGAAGCCTGCGCCATTGCCGGCATCGAGGCTGCCGGGCTCAAGGCCGATCCCGGCCAGGATGCAAGCTGATCGGCCGCGCAGCCTAGTTCGCGCGGCCGGACTTTTCAGACTGCTATGCCTTGAGACTTTCGGGCACTTTGCCCCCGCTCTCGGCAAGCTTGGTCATGACCTGCTTGTGCAGCCAGACATTCATCTCTGCCGAGCCGTCGAGCGCACCCGTATAGCCCAGTTCCTGCGCCAATTGCTTGCGCGCGCTCAAGCTGCTGTCGAGGTTGAGCAGTTTCATGAGATCGACGATCGATTGCTGCCAATTGTATTGTTCCCGCTGTGCGGCGGCGAGCTTGCCTATCATTCCGTCGACTTCGGCCTTGGTCATCGGCGTTGATTTGCCGCCGGTGGTCGAACCTGGTGCCGCGGAAGTCCCCGTCACTGCGGACGTCGTCGCGGAACTCGAATGCCCGAAAATCGCGGATGCAATCTTGCCGAAAATGCTCATGTTTTTCTCCTTAAACTCCGGGTGCCGCGCCAAGATTGAACCTTTAATGTCGGGCTGACAACAGCTAACCAATGCCACTAGTGGTCCGATTCCGAAGTTCGCCACCACTCGGGGCACCTTCAGATGCGAACTTCGGAATCTAAGGACCACTAGTAACTCTATGATTTCTAGTGCGGTTTTGAATTTGAAGTTCCTAAACGAGCTTGCGGCCTGTTATGATAGGAACTTTAAATTCCGCACTAGTGGCGATTTGACGTTCCTATCAGCATTGCCGAGTCATTCATAGGAACGTCAAATCCAAAGCCACACTAGAATCAGATAGTTGCTAGTGTCCCTTTGGTTCCGACGTTCGCATGCGAGGGTGCTGCAAAGTGATACGAACGTCGGAACCGGGACACTAGTGTCGCATGGCTGATGTGTTGGCAGCGCTCAACGCGACCGCATTTCGACGGGATCAACGCGCCACTCTTGCCATACCATCTTGAAAGGTCTCAATAAAACAACGCTCTGTTCGCACCCTTCGCCGAAGGGTATTTCATTTTTGTGACATCCATCGCAATTCCAAACCTGTCCTCACTGCGCTATCCTTTCGATTGCCGAGCTGAATGCGGGAGGTTGTTGTGTCTAACATCATCTGGATCATCGTGATCGGTTTCATTGCCGGACTTATTGCTCGCGTTCTTTCGCCGGGTTCGAATGATCCCAAGGGCTTTATCCTGACGACCGTTCTCGGAATTGCCGGCGCGTTCATTGCAACTTTCATAGGTCAGACCATCGGTTGGTATCGACTTGACCAAGGCGCGGGTCTCATCGGCGCAACGGTTGGCGCGCTGGTCATTTTGTTCATTTGGAATCGGCTTGTGGTTCACCACGTCATTCGCGATCCCGGGGTGCCGGGCGATCCCGGCGCAGCGCCGAAGCGGCGCTGGCTGTAATCGTTGTTGGCAGTTCGCGCCAGTGGAAGGCTTGTGCGCTCCATGTAAGACGATCGGAACTTGAGGTTGGGGTGACGGGGCAATTCTGGAGACAGGACAGGAGATAAACATGGGACTTATGGACATTCTCAATGGCATGCAGAATGGCCCGCGCGGTCAACGCCAATCCACACCCACCAAAAATACCGGCGGAGGCGGTATGTCGCCCATGATGATGGCGCTGCTCGGACTGCTCGCGTACAAGGCACTCAAAGGCAGAGGCGGTCACCCAGCCGCGCCGGATAGTCCGGGCCAGCGAGTTCCGCTTCCCTCAGGCAGTCCTTCAACCGCCGGCACTCCGGGCGGGGGGCTCGGCGATATTTTAGGTGGCCTGCTGGGGCGCAAACCGGCTGACGCACCGAGCGGCTCGCCCGGTGGCGCCCAGCCGGGCGGCAATCTGGGCAACATCCTCGCTGGCGGCCTGGGCGGCCTTCTGGGTGGCACGGCGGCCGGATCCGTACTCAGCGGCGGGCTTGGCAATCTCATCAGGGATTTGCAGCAGAGCGGCCACGGGCACGCCGTCCAATCCTGGATCGGCGATGGAGAAAACCACGATATCGCGCCGCACGACCTCGCAAATGCATTGGGCAGCGATACGCTCGAAACACTCTGCAAAGAGACCGGTATCAGCCGCGAGGATCTGCTGGCGGGCCTTAGCCAGCATCTGCCGGATCTGGTCGATCAACTCACCCCGAATGGCCGCGTGCCGACTGAAGCGGAAGCGGCGCGATTGGTATGAGGGAGCCGCCTCGCCAGGCGCACTTCGCCAAGTGGTCCGATTCCGAAGTTCGCCACCACTCGCGGCACGTTCAGATGCGAACTTCGGAATCTAAGGACCACTAACAACTCTATGATTTCTAGTGCGGTTTTTGAATTTGAAGTTCCTAAACGAGCTTGCGGCCAGTTATGATAGGAATTCAAATTCACCGCATAGGTGTTGAACAGGCGATAGACGAAAAAGCCTGCCTGAACTGATTTTCTTTGCGCGTGCGCGTCTCAGAGACGCGCACGCCGCAGCTATTTCGCTGTCCGCTTAAGCCGGCTAGACTTTTCGCCGTAGCGGTGCGCCGGCGTCGCCGCGCCTTCAGGAGGGGTCATGGGAACTGCAAATTTCGGCATTGTCGGAATGGACTGGCAGCAGCGGATCAATTGGGATCGGCTGAAAAAGTATCGTACCGAGCGTGCGCGCGAGCACATGAAGAAGCATGGGCTTGGCGCCATGCTTTGCATGTACGATGAGAACGTCCGCTATCTCACCGGCACGCTCACCCCCGGCTGGAACCGGCTCAAGCCGGGCCTGCGTTATGCGCTCCTCTGCGGCGACGGGGCTCCCGTCCTGTTCGAGCAAGGCGATCTCGGCTTTCAGATCGAGCGCCATGCGCCGTGGATACCCAAGGAGAACGTCCGCTACTCCTACGCCTGGATCAAAGGCGCCGCCGGGCCGGCTTCGCGGCAGCAGGTGAAGAAATTCACCGATGCCATCCTTTACGAGATGAAACGCCACGGAGTCGCCGGGGAAAAGCTCGGCGTCGATTTCATCGACATCAACATGATCAGCATTTTCAAGGAGAAGAAGATAAACTGGGTCGACGGCATGACCCCGATGATGGAGGCGCGTGCGGTCAAGAACGTAGACGAGCAGGAATGCATGCGCATCGTCGGCGCGATCGGCGATGCCACGCATTGGGAATGCATGAAATTTCTGCGCCCCGGCATTACCGAGAACCAGGTCACGGCGCATCTCATGAAATATCTCTACGACATTCCCGGCATGGAGGATGTCGAGGACGTCATCGTCTCGTCAGGGCCGAACACCTGGCCGAACTGGCGCAATTTTTCCGATCGCATCATTCAGCCCGGCGACATCGTGTTCATGGATTTGGCCGCGCTCACCTGGAACGGCTACAAGTCGTGCTACTACCGTACTTATTGCGTGGGCAAGGAGCCGACGAAGGAGCAGAAGGACACTTATGCCACCGCGCTCGAATGGCTCTACGACTCCATCGGGGCGGTGAAGGCCGGCACCACCACGCGCGAGATCGCCAAGAAATGGCCGTCGGCCAAAGAGGCCTGGGGCTACAAGGAGGAGGATCAGGCCGCGGCCAATCTGTGGGGTCACGGGCTTGGCCTGGCGCAGTATGACCCGCCGGTGATCTCGCGCATCTGGTCGCTCGACCATCCCGTGGAAATAAAGGCCGGCATGACCTTCGCTCTGGAGACGCAGCACGGCAAGCGCTTCCGCTACGGGGTGCGCATCGAGGAGATGCTCATCGTGCACGAAAAGGGCATCGAGATCGTCTCCAATTTTCCGGTAAAGCAGATCACGGTGGTCGATCCGATCCCCGGCTACGGCGATCATGTGAAGTAAGCGGGCTCGCGGTGAGGCTTTATTAACCATATCGGGCGTAAATCCGTTAACCCTTTGAGTGCGGGTCCGGATTGTCTTCATGTGGCTCGTCCGTTTTCTGCTGGTTGTTGCGATTGCTGCTGCGAGCGCTGGGTGTGCGGGAACGCCGGCACCGGAGCTTGCGGCGGCGCCCGTTGTTGCGCCGCCGGCGGATATCGACAACCTCATGCTGGGCCGGAGCCCGACTCTGGTTGCGGCCGAGCCGCTAATGCCGCCGCCGGTTCCCGCCGCGGTATTGCCGGCACCCGCGCCCGGCGGCGACCTGCCCTATACGCTTGATGCCGGCGACCGGCTTCGCATCGTGGTGTTCGGCCAGGACGGGCTGAGCAACACCTACATCGTCGACGTAACGGGCAAAATCACCATGCCGTTGATCGGGCCGGTCTCGGCGCGCGGTTGCACGACGACCCAGCTTGCGCGCGTCATCGCCGATCGCCTGCGCAACGGCTATGTGCGCGAGCCGCACGTTGCCATCGAGGTCGAAAGCTATCGGCCGTTCTTCATCCTCGGCGAGGTCATTGCGCCCGGGCAGTACCCTTATGTGCCGAACATGACGGTGGAAACCGCAGTCGCCATCGCCGGCGGATTTACGCCGCGCGCCTTCCGCTACGATGTGCAGGTGAGCCGCTCATCGGAGGGGGTGACGGCGCGTCAACGCGTGCCGCTGATCGCGCCGATACGACCGGGCGATACCATAACAGTCGCCGAGCGATGGTTTTAAAATTATTTCTTCAGGTGCTTCTTTAGAAACTCCATGGAGCGTTGCCAGGCAAGCTTGGCGCTCGGCTCGTGGAAGCTGCCGCGCTCGTCGCAGTGGAAGCCATGCTGCGCTTCCGGATAGACGTGGATTTCGGTATCGCCGCCACGCTTCTTCTTGATCGTCTCCACGTCGCTCATCGGAATGGATGCGTCCTTTTCGCCGAAATGCATGAGCGTCGGCACTTTCGGCTTTTCGTCGGCGTGCTTGGCAATCTGGCCGCCGTAATAGCACACCGCTGCGGCAAGGCCGTTGAGCCGGCACGCCGCGAGGAACGCGACGGTGCCGCCCATGCAATAGCCCATGATGGCGACCGGTCCGCTCGACTTGAGCGCGTCGATGGCCGCCTGCGTGTCGCGCAGCATTGCATTCCAGTCCGGGTTGGCGACGAATTTGCGCGCTTCGGCGATTTCGTCCGGCGAATACCCGCTCTCGAAATTCTTTACCTGGCGATCGAACAATGCCGGCGCGACGGCCGCATAGCCTTCGCCGGCCAGCCGGTCGCAGACCGCGCGAATGTGGTGATTGACGCCGAAAATTTCCTGAATGACCACAATGCCGCCCTTGGCGGCGCCGGCTGGATCGGCACGATAGGCGCCTAACTGAAACTTGTCGGCAGAAGTGAGCGAGAACTGCTTACCCAAGAGAACCTCCTCTCAGCATGCAAAGCGGGGGGCCCGCAACGGGCCCCCCACCAATTTCCCCGTTTCATGGAAACAAAGCAACAGCAAGCATGATCCCGAAAAGCCTGCCCAGGACTTGATCCGAGGTGGGCACTACTTTTCGGAAAAAGAGCATCGTCTCAAGACCAAGAAGTACAGTGGCAATGTCCGAATTCGATCAACAAATCATCCCGTTCAGATGCGAACCCCGAATCAAGGACCACTAGCAGCTCGATGATTTCTAGTGCGGTTTTGAATTCGAGTTCCACGGGTTTGCGGCCAGTATGATAGGACTTCAACACCGGGCCGCGCAATTCATAGGCGTCTGCGAGCAACTCGTACGAGTGCCGGCGCGCGTCGTGGTCAAAGAGCATGGTGGTTACCATGATCTCGTCGGCCTTGGTCGCGGCAATGAGTGGATCCAGGCGTGCGCGAACGGTCTGCTTGCTGCCGACGAACAGACGTGCGCGGTTGCGCGCGATCAAGGATCGCTCGGCAGGCGTATACGGATAGCGAGCGGCCTCCTCGGGGCTCGCCAGCGGCAGATATTCGCCCTGTCGCCGGCGCACGAAATTGAGGTCGATGGTGCCAGCCAGGCGTTCCGCTTCGTCGTCACGGTCTGCGCACACCACCGCACAGCCGAGGATTGCGTAGGGTGTCGGGCGAGCGGCGGAAGGCGTGAACGCCTGGCGATAACCGAGCATGGCGGAAACTGCATCATAGTCGGCGAAGTGATGGGCGAAGGAAAAGCCGGCACCGATCATGGCCGCCAGTTGCGCGCTGTAGCCGCTCGACCCGAGGAGCCAGATCGGCGGAAGCGCAACATCCTGCGGCATGGCGCGTACTTCACGAAACGGGTGACCTTGCGGAAACGCGTTGGTACCGAAGGCAATAAGCTCGTTGAAGCGTTGCAGAAAGTCATCATCGCCGCCGGCGTCTTGGCGCCGCCGCAACGCGTACGACGTCACCGGGTCGGTGCCCGGCGCGCGCCCCAGCCCGAGGTCGATACGACCGGGGAAAAGCGCTTCCAAGACCTTGAAACGCTCGGCGACCATCAGCGGCGCATGGTTGGGCAGCATCACCCCGCCGGACCCCACGCGCATCTGCCGGGTAACCGCCGCGATTTGTCCAATCATGATGTCAGGAGCGGAGCTTGCAATCGAAGGCAGGTTGTGATGCTCGGCAACCCAATAGCGGGTGAAGCCGAGAGTATCGGCGAGCTTTGCGAGATCGAGCGAATTGCGCAGCGAAACCGCGCCCGAAGAACCGGCCGCCACCGGCGACAGATCAAGAACGGAGACTGCGACCACGTGCTGAATTTATTGCCGGGATCAGAACGGCCATGGGCGGCGCAGCTTCCAATCCTTTTTCCAGCCGGTGAGATGACCTTTGCGGAACTGGAGCGCAATCACGGTGTCGGTGGGATAAAACCCCGGCACGCCTGCCGATCCGTAGGCGAGGTAAATTTCGGAGCCGCTGTTGGCGGCGTAATAGACAAGCTGCGCGCCCAGCGCGAGGGATGCTTCCTCCGGCGTCATTCCAAAGGCGAGCGGAAGCGTATTGGATCCGCAATAGGCCGCCAAACACACCCAAAGCGAGAGAACGACGCGCTTCATCAAGAACTCACGAGCGACTACGCAAACGCTCCCGGGCCGGGCCAGCGCCCTTCCCAAGATGGGCCGCACTCTCGATTGATTTTGTGGCCCCGGTGCGGCCTATCCGTGTCCCGGATGCGGCGCAGTTACTCGGCGGCCATGAGCTGGGCGGGCTCCGGCGCCCAAGCCGGGGTGCGCTGCGGCATGGGTTTCGTTCCCCAGCACACATACCAGGAACCGAACAGATGTTCTTCCATGGCGAAATCTTCTGCAAGCGCCGCAAGGTCTTTCCAGGGCTGAATGAAAGGATTGCCGAGCATGGTGTGTTTCATCAGCCAGACGCTGAACGGCAATATGATTTGTCCGCCGAGCCCCGGTGGCAGCTTGCCGTCGAGTATGACGACGCGCCCGCCCGGGCGAAGCATCTTCCAGGCATGACGCAGCACCATGAGATGGTGCGGCATGGTATTGTAGGATAGCCCGAACAGAATGGCATCGAGCGGCTCGGGTGCGATATATTCGGCAGCATCGCACTGCGTGAGTTCGACATTGCGCCAGCCTTCGCGCGCACATAAGGCGCGCGCCCGCGCCAGCATGCCTGACGACAAATCGACGCCGTAGATCTTGCCGCTCTCGCCGACCACGTCGCGCAGGTAAGGGAAATTACGGCCGGTACCGCAGCCGATTTCCAGCACGCGCCCGCCCGCACCCGCACCGAGGCAACCAGCTGCTCGACGGCGCAGCTCCGGCGGGAAAAAGAACAACCAGTCAAAGAAACCGATCAGTCCGGCAATTCGATCATAGCGTTGGGCGACAAATGCACGCTCACAGTCGACCCATTGGTATGGCACGCTTCCCCCGCATCAGGTTGAGAGTTTGTTTCGGCAAACTGCGAGGACAGCAAATGCCTTCATAGATGGCCAAAGGTCGCATAATCGGCGGCAAAAAGTCGCATAATCGACACAATTCTTGTGTGCTGCCACGCCCAAGTTTACTCGCGCGCCGGTGCAGCAAGCACCCGGCGCGCACCCTGCTCGTGCCAGAGCAGATAAAGGCCGCAAGCAACGACGATTGCCGATCCGACCGCGACGGCAATTGTCGGCACCTCGCCCCAGATCAAAAATCCCAGAACGCTCGCCCAGATCAGCGACAAATATAGGAACGGCGCTACCGCAGACGCCGGCGCAAGAGAGAGCGCCCGGGTCCACCAGTATTGGCCGATGGCAATGAAGATGCCGTTGACAAGCATCCAGGCAGCGTCCGCCGGCGTCGGCGAAACGAAGCCGAGCGGCAGCAGAAAGGCAAAAAGGAGCGTGAGCAGCATCAGCTGATAGATGGTCAGGGTCTGCGTCGATTCCGTCGTCGTCATGCTGCGCACGCCAACGGTCACCGACCCATAGAGAACGGCATTGGCCAGCGCAAAGAGGGCCCCGACCTGCAATGTGTCGCCTCCGGGCTGCACAACGATGAGCACGCCGAAGAAGCCCGCGATCAAAGCGATCCACCGCGCCGGCCCGACCGGCTCCTTGAGCAGTAGTGCGGATGCCAGCGTCGCAAACAAGG
Organism: uncultured Alphaproteobacteria bacterium; assembly: GCA_963817135.1. Classification (GTDB taxonomy): domain Bacteria; phylum Pseudomonadota; class Alphaproteobacteria; order Rhizobiales; family Xanthobacteraceae; genus VAZQ01. Next base: position 75,916 of record CAWFNG010000018.1, read on the forward strand.
GCGCCGAAAAATTGATTGCCGTGGCGCCGGCGAGCGGCATCATGCTGAACGCGATGAGCAGGAAAGTCTGCGAGCAGGCTTGCGAGATGCAGCGCAATGCGTGGTGGCGCAGGCGCGCGGTACGAAAGACGGACAATCCGGCCTGCGGGAGGACAAAAGCTGCGCAAACGATCAACGCGATGCCGCTGCGAGTAAACAGCACTTCGCCGATCGGATACGTCGCCACCAGCCATTTAGAGATTGCGCTCGAGCCGGCAAACAGGATGGTCGCAGACACCATATAGAGAATAGCAAGCGGGACATGCTCCCGCCGCGGCTTGGGTGCGGATAAGGACCAGTCGGTGCTGCTCGCCTCGCTCACATTGGTCTCGCTCGTGCTGCTCTTTTGAAGGTGCGTCTCGCAAGCACGAACGGCGTTATCGCACAGAGAATCGGCCGCTGGGATGGCCGCGCGCGCATATCCGCTCAGCAGATTTGGCGAGCCGGAACTGGCACGATGCTGATGCGTTGGATGGCCTGTAGCGAGCTTCAACTCCCCTCGTGGAGCTCGCTTCCTCCCTCGACTAGAACCCCGCTTCGGCGGGGTTCTTTTTGCTCAAACAACACAACAATTGGTGTTCATCCCGTGTGTATTTTTTGCCCTGTATCCGGCGCCATTTCGTGCTATAAATCGGATCGCGTGTTTGTTAGAATGACCGTAAAGGCTTTGTGTGTGTGCGTGAGACGGGGAGCTTACTATGCGTCAGAATGCGTTTCGTGAATGGAGAAAAGAGTGTGAGGCCGTTCAAAAAGAAATGGATCGCCTCATCAAATCGGGCCGTCCGCCGACGCCGGAGGAACGGCAGGTTCGGCAACTCCAGTTCACGGCGCTGATCGAGCGCCGCGACACGGCGGCGCGCAATCTGCTCGCGGCAGGTTCAAGCACGGAAAATAAAAAAGCGGAAGGCGAGACCTGAAGCCAGCGCCGGCGCGGCTGCGGCTACGGCCCCATTCCGCATGTTGCAGCGGCGGCGCGTGCATCGTGCGGCCTATATTTTTGTCGCAGATGTTCACAAATAGCGGCGCGCACTCGCCAAGGCGCCATAGCCGTGCGAATAGGATGCGCTCTGTTCGGCATTCCGGGCGTCAGATTGCTGAGAAATTGAGATGAGCAACAAGCTTCGCATCCTCGCATTGGGCGCCAGCATGGCGCTCGCCACCGCCGCTTTGGCGGTGGAATATCCTGCGCGACCTATCACCATTGTTGTTCCCTATGTGTCGGGCGGCAGCACCGAGATTCTTGCCCGCATCGTCGGCGCAAAACTTGAGGAGCGGCTCGGCAAACCGGTGCTGATCGAAAACAAGCCAGGTGCGGGAACCGTCATCGGCGCAACCGCAGTCGCCAAATCGGCGCCCGATGGCTACACGCTGCTCATGGCGACACCGACGCCTATGGCGATCAATGTCTCGCTGTATAAGCACCTCACCTACGATCCCGCCACCGACCTCGTGCCGCTGGCGATGGTGGCCCAGTCGCCTTTCATTCTGATTGTAAACCCGTCATTGCCGGTCCATTCCGTTGCGGATCTCGTTGCCCTCGCCAAACAGAAACCCGGACAGCTTTCGTACGGATCGGGCGGGCCGGGCGCTCCGCATCACCTCTATGCTGAGCTCCTCAAGAGCATGACCGGCATCGAAATGACTCACGTTCCCTACAAGGGCAGCCTGCCGGCTTTGAACGACGTGGTCGCCGGCCACATTCAACTCATGTTCTGCGACATCCCGCCGGCGGCGGGAATGATTCAAGCCGGCAAGGTGCGGCCGCTCGGGGTCTCGACCAGGACCCGCGTACCCATGTTTCCTGACATTCCGGCGATTGCCGAATCCGGGGTCCCCGGCTTCGACGTGGCGGGGTGGTTCATGATGACTGCGCCCGCCAAAACGCCGCCGCCCATTGTTGCGACGCTGCACGATGCAATGAAGAGCGCACTGGCGATGCCGCAGACGCGCGATCAGATTGCCAAGCTAAGCCTGCTGCCACTCGATACTCCATCGCTGGAGGATATGCAGATTTTCGTCAACTCGGAGATCGCCCGATGGGCGAGGATCGTGGAGCAGGCCGGAATTGCCGGCTCGGAATGACATTGCGTTCGTGACATGTTGAGCAACGGCTTGAGCAACGGCCAAGCGCAAGCGCTGCGAGCCATCGCCCCTCTGTATGCGATGGCATGCGTGCTTGCGCTGGCGAACTGCGCGAGCGAACCCCGTATCCCTTATACCCAGCGCGAGCAGATAAAGGCCACCGTTCCCGGCATCCCCGGTGCCCGCATATGGGCGGACGATCCCACGATCGGACGCGTCCCGGCGCCGCCGTCACGCGTTCGCGTCAGCCAACCGGTATTGCTGGCGCTCTCAGGCGGCGGTTCTGACGGGGCATTCGGCGCCGGCCTCTTGGCCGGCTGGACGGCGAACGGGACGCGGCCGCAATTCACTTTCGTAACCGGAGCAAGCGCCGGGGCGCTGATGGCACCTTTCGCCTTCCTTGGTCCCAGCCAGGATCAAACCCTCACCAACTTTTTTGCCACCGGCGAGATGGCGAATCTATTGCAGCCGGAAAGTTTGCCGGGACTGCTCAGCGGCGGATTTTTCAAGGCGGCCCCACTGCGAGAATTGATCGCCAGGCACGTCGATGCCGAGTTGCTCGAAGCCATTGCGCGCGAGCACCGCATCGGCCGCAGGCTCTATGTGGTTACGACCAATCTGGATGCGCAGCGTACCGCCATCTGGGACATGGGCAAGATCGCCGCCAGCGGCGAGCCGCACGCGCTCGAGCTTTTCCGCAACATCCTGACTGCGTCGGCAAGCATTCCCGGCATATTTGCCCCGGTGCTCATCGACGTCGAGGCCGACGGGCGGCGGTTCGCCGAAATGCATGTGGATGCCGCAGTGATCACCAATGTTCTGGTCGTTCCGGAATCGGTGCTCGTCTCCGGCACGCCGCTATTTCCTCCGGATGCGCGGCCGAAAGTGTACATCATCCTCAACCGCAAGCTTGCTCCGGATTTTGAAGTCGTGGACGCCTCGACGATCCCGATCGTGCGGCGTTCCATCGAAACGGCGACGCGCGCCAATACGCGCAGCACGCTGCTTGCTTCATATCAGTTCGCCCGTGCTCGTAACTGGCAGTTTCATCTCGCATCAATCGATGCCGACTATCCGAAATCGCCGACCTTCGGTTTCGACCCTGCCTATATGCAAGCGCTGTACGAGTACGGCTATCAACGCGGCAAACGGGGCGAGCTCTGGCAGTCAACCCCGGGAAGAATGGCGCCCCTGCCGCGGATAGCAACAGGGCAATAGCAAGCTTCGAGGTATGCGGAGCTTGCGGCACGCCCATGCCAGTGCGGTGAATTTGAAGTTCCTATCATTACTGCCCGCAAGCTCGTTTAGGAACTTCAAATTCAAAACCGCACTGGAATCATAACGTTGCTAGTGGTCCTTAGATTCCGAAGTTCGCACCTGAATGTGCCGCGAGCACTGGCGAACTTCGGAATCGGACCACTAGTCATGCGCTCTCGGCCATGTCATTAGCATTCGCGCTCGCTATCATTAATATAGACCGGTCCCCCCGACAGGGAGATTGACATGGCGAGCTATAACGTCCGCATCAACGGCTTTGCGCGTTCCGTGGAGTCGGCCGACCCTGAGAAGCCGTTGCTCTATGTGTTGCGCGGCCTTGGTCTCACTGCCACCAAATTCGGGTGCGGGCTCGGACAGTGCGGCGCATGCACCGTGTTGATCGACGGCCACGCAGCGCGATCCTGTCAGACGACGATTGCGGATGTGCAGCAGAGGCCAGTCACCACGCTGGAAGGATTGGGATCGACCTCGGCACCGCATCCGGTTCAGGCGGCTTTCATCAAGGAGCAGGTGCCGCAATGCGGCTACTGCACCAGCGGGATGATAATGAGCGCGGTTGCGCTCCTTGCCGACAAGGCGAAACCAAGCGAGCAGGAGATTCGCACTGCGCTCGACGGCAATCTGTGCCGGTGCGGAACCCATGTCCGCGTCGTGCGGGCGGTGATGGCGGCATCGGGACAGGGAGGCTGACATGACGATTTCCATGCATCAGGATTTCTCCCGCCGCGCCCTCCTCAAGGGCGGCGCGCTCACCGTCGCCTTTGCATTGAGCGGCGAGCGCGTGACGGCGCAGGCCGCTGCCTCCCGCGTGCTCGATCCCAAGGAGGTGGACGCCTTTCTTGCGGTCAATGCGGACGACACGGTGACCGTGTTCTGCGGCAAGGTTGACCTCGGACAAGGGTTGCGCATTGCCATCCGGCAAATGGCGGCGGAGGAGCTCGGCATCGGTGTCGACAGGATCAAATACATCGAAGGCGACACCGCGCTGACCCCGGATCAGGGGCGCACGTCAGGGTCGAACGGTATTGCCCGCGGCGGCGTGCAGATCAGGCAAGCCGCCGCCACCGCGCGCAAGGCGCTTATCGAGATCGCCGCACAACGTCTTGGCGCCAAGCCGGACGATCTCGTCGCCCGGGATGGGCACGTGGCGCCGAAGTCCGGTGGCGCCGGCATCCGTTTTTCCGATCTGATCGGCAATGGCCGGTTCGATCTCAAGCTCGATCCCAAGGCGCCGCTCAAGGCGCCGGCCGACTACCGCGTCGTGGGCAAGTCGCTGCCCCGCCCGGACGTGCCGGCGAAATGCACCGGCAGCCACATCTACGCCCACGATATCAGCGTGCCCGGCATGCTGCATGCGCGGGTGATCCGCCCGCCGGCGATCGGCGCCAAGCTTCTCTCCGTGGATGAGTCCTCGATCGCGAGTGTCGGCGCGAAGGTCGTGCGCGTGCAGGACTTTCTTGCGGTCGTCGCCGACGACGAATGGACCGCGGTGCGCGCCGCGCGTCAACTGCGCGCGCAATGGAGCGAATGGGCGGGCTTGCCCGCGCAGGAAGAGCTTGCAGCGACGCTGCGCTCCGCTCCCGACATTACCGACGAGACATTGGTGAAGAAGGGGACGCCCGGTGCGGCGCTGCCGGAGGGTGCCAAGACACTCAGCGCGACTTATTTCTGGCCCATGCAAAGCCACGCTTCGCTCGGCCCTTCGTGCGCGGTGGCGGACGTGCGCGCCGACAGCGCAACCATCTGGACTGCATCGCAGGGCACCCACGGCAATCGCGCAACCTTCGCGCGCTTTCTTTCCTTGCCGCAGGAAAAGGTGCGGCTGATCTATGTCGAAGGGGCCGGCTGCTATGGCATGAACGGGCACGAGGATGCCGCCGCCGATGCCGCGGTCGTCTCCCGGGCGCTCGGCCGGCCGGTGCGCGTGCAGTGGTCGCGTGAAGACGAGCATGGCTGGGATCCAAAAGGCCCGGCGCAGCTGCTCGATATTTCCGGTGCCGTTGCCGGCGGCCGCATCGTCGACTGGCGTACCGAGATGTGGCTGCCGCAGACCACGCGCGGCATGCCGAACATTCCGCTGCTCGCCCCCGAGGCCGCCGGGCTCGACCAGGTGCGCGGACTCAATCCCGGCCTCGTTTCCCAGAACGGCGATCCCCCTTATGCCGCCGACAACGTGCAGGTGCTCGTGCACTGGCTCAAACAGACTCCGCTGCGTCCGGCGCCTTTGCGTTCGCCGGGCAAGCCGGCCAATTGTTTTGCCGTGGAGAGCTTCGTCGATGAACTTGCCGCCGCAGCCGGGGTCGATCCGATCGAATTTCGTTTGCGTGGCCTCACTGATCCGCGCGGCGTGGAAGTAATCAAGCGAATGGCCGCCTTGCTGAACTGGCAAACGCGGCCGTCGCCGGGAGCGGACAAGGATGCATCCATCGCGCGTGGGCGCGGCATGGCGTATGTCCACTACAAACATGACGAGAGCTATGTCGCGACCGGCATCGAAGTCGCGGTCGAGCGCGCGAGCCGGAGCATCCGGGTGGAGCGCGTGGCCTGTGCGCACGATTGCGGGCAAATCATCAATCCGGACGGCGCTCGCGCCCAGGTCGAGGGCTGCATCCTGCAGACGCTCAGTCGGGTGCTCAAGGAAGAAGTGAAATTCGACCGCTCGCGGGTGACCAGCGTCGACTGGGCGAGTTATCCGATCCTGACATTCTCGGAGACGCCGCGCATTGACATCGCGTTGATCGATCGCCCCGCCGAACGTCCGCTTGGCGCCGGCGAAGCGACCTGCACCACCATCGGCGCGGCTTTCGCCAATGCCGTCTTCGACGCCACCGCGATCCGCCTGCGCACCATTCCGTTCACGCCGGAACGCGTGGCAGCGGCGTGGGCGAAGTCAAGCTGACCAGGCCGCCTGCCTGCTGGAAACGCTACGCCGGAGGTTCTCGGCTCAACTCTCACGCCACCTGCAATGTCGGGATGGCCTTGATCTTCTTTCCGAGTTCCTGCTCGGCACGCTGCAGATCGTAGCGCTTATGCAGATTGAGCCAGAGGTCGGGGCCGTTTCCGCACAGTTTGCCGAGCCGCAATGCCATGACGGGTGTGACCGGCTGCTTTTCCTCGAGAATGTCATAGAGCGTCTGGCGCGACACCCCGAGCAGCTTGGCGATTTCAGTTTTTGGGCGATCAAGTGCCGGCAAAATCTCCTCGCGCAGGAGTTCGCCGGGATGCATGGGCGGCAAACCGCGTTTCGGAAGCTTCTTTGTCATCAAACCTGTCCTCAGTGATGGTCTTCCAGATCGACGTCGATAGCATCGCCTTCTTACAAGCGCTTGTTGCCGCTCAATCTGGGCTGCGTGCTACGCGCTGCTTTTCTTGCAGAACTGGTCTTGTGCGGGCGGCCCATTTGCGTGAAGTCGGTTGCAGCCAGCTCCTGCTTGATCCAGTTACGAAATGCCCGCACGTGAGGGTGCTCGCTGCGGCTTCTTGGGCTGACAAAATGATAGGCTCGTCCCGAAGCCAAGGAAAAATCAATCGGGATTACGAGCCGCCCTGTGCGGATAGCGTCACAGGCCAGCACGTATTGTGAAAGCAGGACGCCCGCACCTTCACCCGCGGCATCGAGCGCGTGATCAGAGCTGTTGAAGCGCAGGCCGCGCGTCGTGTCAGCACCATCGACACCAGCGGCGTTAAACCAGTCAGCCCACGTTGGCAGATGCGAACGGTCCGCAAGCATGTCGTCATGAATGAGCGGCACGCCGGTAAGTGCTTGCGGTTTCGTGAAAGGCCCGTGCAGCTCGACCAGCTTGGGGCTGCACACCGGCACGAAACAGATATCGATCAGCTTCTCAATGACCAGCGTTAAATCGGCTATGCCATCCATGGGCAAATTGCGGATCGCTACATCGACCCCATCGGTGGTGAAATTGGCATTGCTGACGGACGAGGAAACGCGAAGGTCGATCTCAGGATGAGCGGTAGCGAAGCGGTAGAGCCGCGGGGCAAGCCACTTTGCCGTGAAGCCCGGAGGCGTACTGATGACGAGCACACGTTCCTGGCTTGAATTCTGCAAACGGCTCAGCGCCTCGTGGATATGCATGAAACCGGTCTGCAGGCCCGGATAAAGCACCTTGCCTGCGGGGGTGAGGGCAATCGACCGCACGCGGCGTTCGAACAGCTTCAGGCCGAGCAGTTCTTCGAGTCCTCGGATCTGGTGGCTCAGCGCCGCTGGGGTGACGTGCAGCTCGTGCGCAGCTTTGGTCAGGCTTAAGTGCCGCGCCGCGGCCTCGAATACCCGCAGAGCATTGAGCGGCGGCATGGAGGCATACATGAGAATAACTCAATTATCGGCTGAGAAGTCATCGTTTGTCACAAGCCATTATAGGCACCAATATGCCTACAAGAAATCCCGGCAGGATGAGAAATACTTACAATGGAGACTGCAATGACTACCATCGTTAGCGGCAGAGATTGGTTCCATTATTTCCCTCACAACGCCGCCCCCGCGAGCAATGTCCACAAAAACAGACCCGGCTTACTGCGCCGAATCTTTCACGCGCTTTTCGAGTCCCGTCAGAGACAGGCCGACCGGGAGATCGCCCGCTTTGTTGCCAGATCGGGCGGACGCTTTACCGATGACATGGAACGCCGGATGACTGAGCGCCTGTTGACCGGGAAATGGTGGGTTGGCTGAAGATCAGTCAGGAAGTGAGCATTCGGAGCGACGCAGCGCTCACGTTCCGAACAGGACATCAGCCTATTGCGACAAGCGCAGCCCCGGAGATGAGAAGGAGCACAAGTACGCCCTTGCGGAAGGACGCCTCATCGAGCTTGCCGTAAAGCTTCCAGCCCAGCCACGTTCCAATCGCGAGTGCAGGCAGTCCGAGAGCGAACAGTTTGACGGTGTCAGCGGTGATGAGGCCGACCCCGCCGAGCGCGATCAGCGTGATCAGGAAGGTCGCGACGCCGGTCGGCTGGAACGCAGCGCGCTGCTCGTCTCTCTGCCAGCCGCGCATGTTGCTCCAGATGACGATCAGGATGCCGGCGAGCCCGGTCGATCCGCCGACCACGCCGTTGAGGAAGCCAAGACCGGCATCCGCTGCTTGGCCGCCGCCCTTGACCTCGGGCAGCTTCGGTCTGATGAGATTGTACAGGCTGAAGAGGACCAGCAGGATACCGATCGCCATGCGAAGATGGGCCGGCGATACCCACCGCAGCAGCACGATGCCGACGGGAACGCCGACGGCGCTTCCCAGGATCAATGGCATGAGCCGGCTTGCCTTGAGCGTATGGCGCAGTTTCCAGACGGCATAGCCTTGAACGAGCAGACCATAAGCTACAATGACGGTCGTCGTTTGCGTGGGCGTCAAGGCGTGCAGCCAGATGGCAGCGGCAATCAGGCCGAAGGCGAAGCCCGCCAGGCCCGTCACAAAAGCGGCGGCAAACGAGCCAATCACGAATATCGTGAGATCGAGTGGGACAATGGTGTCCATGGGGCATTATCCGGATGCGTATGAAGGTTGATGTGCGAGACGGCTCGCGCTCACAGCGCGAAGCGAAGCTCAGCTGTGGGTCTCGTCCGTCGCGTCCCGGCACCAACGGTAGTAGGCGTCGTAGAGCGGCATTGCCGCTTCGAGCTGGGCGAGATCGTCCCGGTACATCCGTGAGAAGCCGAGCGACGCGGCCAGCAAGCCGGCCGATTGCGGTGTCAAATCGAGCCGGCCGGTATCGGCGCCGCGCACGATGCGGGCCAGACGTTTGAGAGCGTCCACGCCGAGCCCAAACTCTTCGATCATGACGTCAAACGTGCATTTATCGCCGCGATCGCTCCAAAACACCTCGTCAATGTCGAACGGGGTCGCTTTGAAACGATCCGCTACAGCAGGTACCTCGGAGGGAGCGACAAACAGGAAGACTGCGTCGGGATCGATGAAACGGCGGATCAGCCACGGGCAGGCGATGCGAACGATCTTTGGCCGCGCGCGGGTCACCCAGATTGTCCGCCCCGTTTCGTCGCGCGCTTGCAACCTGCCGGTGTGAAGAAGCGTCTGGCGGCTCTTGATCCAATTGTCGTAACCGCCCTCGAGTGTCTGCGCGTCGATGTGGTTATGGCGCAGCCAAGCCGCCGTACCTTGGCTCAACGTCAGGCCCTGCTGACAATAGACGATTACAGAATGACCGACGTATTTCTCTGCCCATACGGATTGCTCGCGGTAATCCTGATGACGCGCGCTTGGGATTACACGCGGATCGGCCCTGAACTCTTCATCCGTCCGCACGTCAATAAGACGCGGCGCAGCGGGAAGACCGACAAGACGAGATAACTGTGCGACCGTGATTTCAGTTGGAGACGGCATAGGCGTCCACCTCGACAGGAGGGTTCGGACGCGATACTTCGGCTGCCGCCTCACGGGGTAATCGCGATGGACCCCTTGATCGCAAGGCATACCAAGATCAGGAATGTGTCAAGAGCCTTTTTGCGAGCGTGGCCTCCCTGGCAAAGCAGTCAAAACGTGTCTGCCGCCTTATGTACGGTCTCACTGGCGAAATTCGCAATTCACATCATGAGAATTTCTAAGTCTGGCTAGAGAAACGATGCTTTGCCCCTAAGATCAGTCCGCCCTATCTGCATTGCTCCACAGGGGGAACTCCCCACTGCTGTCATTCAATGGAGCAACCCGAAATGTTACGCAAATATCAGTACGCGCCATGTTTAGAAGACCATCAACACTCCACAACGCAGACCACCTCCTGGTACCGAGCCGCCGCAATCGCCTTTTCGACCATGCGTGACGCATTGGTTGAGGCGCTTGCCGCACATCGCCAGTATGCACATCTCATGTCATGCGGCATGCCGCACAACTCCGCGCTGCGATTGGCGATTGGCATGCACGGTACGGCAGGGCACGCTTCGCGACCGGGATCGGGGCACGAATGTTCGAAGAGCATGAGAACTACCTCCGGCGAGCATTCGGACGTGTGCCTTTGCCACCCTGCGATTCCAGTTTTTTCAGCTCTCCAGCGTCCCGTTCGGCCTGCGCCAGCAGCCAATCACTGAATGCCGCGATCTTGGGCAACTTCGCGGTCGCCTTCGGGCAAACGATCCAATAAGCGTAGGGCACCGGCAATGCCAAACGAAACGGCCGTACCAGCCGCCCGGCAACAAGATCCCAGACAGCGAGCGCGGTACGCGCCAGAGCGAGGCCCTGACCGTCGACTGCCGCATCGATTGCCATGCTCGCCTGGTTAAGGATCGGTCCCCGCGAAAGATCGACGTCATTGATGCCTGCGGCGTCCAGCCATTTCTTCCAGTCCTGTCGGTCATTGACGTGAAGCAGGACGGCTGCTTTCAGATCGGCGGGATCGAGCCTGCGCCGGCCGTTGAGGAGGGCCGGACTGCAGACAGGAAAGAGTTCCTCTGCACAAAGCCGGGTGACGTGCAGTCCTGATTCGTTTCCGTCGCCGTGCCGAATAGCGACGTCGATATCTTCGCGGGCGAAGTCGATGTGATGCAACGACGCGCTCACCCGCAGATCGATGGCCGGATGCTCCTGCGCAAACCGGCTCAGCCGGTGTACCAGCCATTTGGCTGCGAAATTTGGCGACGTGCTCACCGTGAGCACGCCGGTGTTCTGGCGGCGCAGCAATCGCTCGGTCCCGTCGGCGATCCGGTCGAGCGCATCGCGCACAGTCGCAAGATAACTTCGCCCGGCCTCGGTGATGACGAGCCGCTGACGCTGGCGATTGAAGAGCTTCAGCCCGAGTTCGGCCTCGAGTGCCTTGACCTGGTGGCTGACCGCGCCCTGGGTAACGCAAAGCTCGTCCGCCGCGCGCGTGAAGCTTTCATGGCGTGCGGCGGCTTCGAAGGCCTTGAGCGCATTCAGCGGCGGCAGTCGGCGTGGCATCGCGAGACAATAGCATGAAAAATTCTAGGGCTGACCCGAGAAAGCATGCTTTGCCGCTCGCCTGCTTCCAGGATACGGAACAACGCGCATTTGGCCTGGGTTCGAGAATTCCGTTCGGATGCAACAACTGGAGGACCCCATGAAATGGGTAACGCGCGCAAATGTGAAAGTGGACCGGGTGGCATGCCCTTGGCTCATTCGCACCTTCGTCGATCGGGAAGCAGAGTTTCTGTTCGTCCCGGTCGATCAGGTCGACGGCACCGTGCGCAAGACAGGCGCCATACCGTACGATACTTCCGGGGCAGAGCTCGGTCATCACGGCGAGGAGTGCTCTTTCGATGCCATCGTAAAGAAGTACAAAGTAAATGATGCGGCGATCGATCGAGTGGCCATGATTGTGCGCGGCGCCGATACGAAACGGCCCGATCTCACTCCAGAATCTCCTGGGCTTGAGGCGATTGCCGAAGGGTTCAAGCGCCTGGCAGCGGTCGAGGGCTATGACGATCACGAAACGCTTCGCCGCGAGCGTCGCCTCTATGATGCTCTTTATCTTTTTTGCGGAGGCGACCCCAAGAAGCTGCGACGGGATTGAGGAGTTCGATTGCGGATGCCGCTGAAAGCGCTGCGAACTATCGAGATAGATGGTTCTGCCGATTCTCAGTTCGATCATGGGGCTTTCGATCCGAAAACCCGTCGCGTTTTCGTGGCCCATACCGGGCGGGATCGGATCGAGGTGATTGACCACGATACCGGCCAGCACCTCACGACGTTACCCGGCTTTCCTGAAGCTGCGGGTGTTGTCGCGGAGGAGGGTGCTGTTCTCGTCACCAATCGCGGAGCAGCAAGCCTCGCTTGGATCGATGCCGATTCGCTGGAAACGCGACGCGTTCAGGCTACTGCCCCCAGACCGAATGGAGTGGCGATCGTAGCGCGTTCGCGGTTGGCGGTTGTTGCGTGCATCGGAGATGAGGCGCATGGACCGCAATTACAGTCGCTGAGTCTCGACAAATCCGCACGCTGCTCGCTGCCGCTCCCCGGCCGGCCACGCTGGTGCGTGACGAATTGCGAGGGAATACAGGTTTTTCTTGCAGTTCGCGAACCGTCCATGGTGCTGGTTGCGCAACTCCCCAAACTCGACCGGGTACAGCATTGGCCGCTGCCTTCCAGCGGCGCGCATGGAATCGACATCGATCACGCAAATGGCCTCCTCTACGTCGCCTGCGACGGCGGCTCGCTGGTGGCTGTCGATGCGCTCGCCGGAGAGGTGCGCGGGGAATGGCCGCTTGCCGGAGTACCTGACGCAACTTTCTTCAACCCTGCGAGTGGCCTCGTTCACGTGGCCATTGAAAATCCGGGACTGGTGCAGTCCATCGACCCGCGCACCGGCGCCATCACCGAGTTCAAGACGGCCGCCGGCGCGAAGACAACGGCCCTGGTTCCGCCGGATCAGCTCTATGTCTTTTCGCCTTCTCACCGCGGGGCCCTTGTGCTCGGGAGTAACGCCGACGGGCTGAACGAGGAGGGCGAGACAACGCGGTAGAGATGATAGCGGGCAACATGTGGGCTGATGTGGGTGATGTGTTAGGTAAGGCGAGTGAGTCTCTCAGGCTCAAAGAAGGGATGTAATGCTCTACCTGTCAGATGGGCTGAGACCATGGGAGGACTAATACGAGGAAGGCGAAGTTGGGCCTCTCGGCATGAAACCTGCTAAGCCGTTTCAGAAGCAGCATGCTTACAGCGCCACGGCTATCTGCGCTTTGCGCGCAGGAGGTGAGACGAGCGCATGTGAGGACGATTCACCGCTCTTGCAGCGGCTTTATGCGCGATGCCTCAGTGACCAACGGCCTACTCTGCTTCACGTTGCTGTTACGATTTATGGCCAATCGAACTTGGGACAAGAAAAAAACAGAAGAGATGAGATTACTAGTTAAATAGAATTATAGAAAGAAGATGATAGAAGTAAAGATGAATGAAATAATTATAGAAAGGTTAGCTTTATATTATATAGAGGATAGCATAAGAGCCCCATGAAACACATCATCAAACGCAAAAACAGATCGTCACGGGGATACGGATGCACAGAAGGCCACCTTCGCCGGGTGATCGCGATGGTCGAGGAAAGCTGCGTCATCCCTCGATCTCGGCTCAGCATCTCCATGCGGTGGAAAAGGCCATCGGCGAAGCCAAGAAAGACGCTCATCCACGACCATGTTGATCACTGCCTTGATGCCGCGGCCAACGGGAGTGGCCGCTCGACGCGGATTGTGGTGAGCGAGTTCAAGGCGATCTCGAAATACCTTTGAGCGGGGGCTTATACGAGACGAGACACCGTCCTTCCCGGTCGGAGAGGGCGCAGCATGAGCACACACTTGATGATCAGTCGTTTAGAACTTGCTTGGTCGGCGCCCTGGTGCTCGGCATCGTCGTTGCCAGTCTACCTTCCGAATTTGTCGGAGCGGGTGCGAGGCGCCATCGGCATGATCCGCGGAGTCAGAGCGAGATAAGTAGTCGGCTGCGCCTGCCGACGCTGAGAGACGAGCAACAGACGGAAGACACGGACAATCAGCCGAACAGCGTCAAGCTCAGCGAAGGCTAGACATCCAAGACCGCGGGCATCGAGATAGAAGCTGCGGAGGCTCAAGAGGTACCATCGCCGCGCCGGCATTGTCGCCCCTGGCAGCGATCGTGCCGCATGCCGACCGCATCGCAAAGAGTTGCCGTCAGGCTCTCCGGTACGGTTGCGGAGCTACGTAAGAAAATTGGTGACCCAGTGGAAAAGGGGGAAGTCCTGGCCATCCTTGACAGAAAACCGCGAGGTCGCCGACGCCAAGAGCGAGTTTCTTGCCGCCCGCCTGACGAACGAGCTGCAACAGGACCTGTTCGAGCGCGACAAGGTCCTGTGGGACAAGAAAGTCGCCACCGAACAGCAATATACTGCGCTCGCGCAATCAGGCCGCGCAGGCCAAGATGCGGCTCGACATCACCCGTCAGAAGCTGTTCGCGCTCGGCCTAATGGCATCCGAGATTGCCGACCTGACCAGCGTGCCTGAGGCCAGCTGCGCCGGCAGGAGGTGCGCTCGCCGATGACGGGACGGGTCGTGGAGCGCAAGGTCGAGCTCGGTGCTGCCGTTGGGCGCGATAATCTGGAGACCGAAATATTCACAATCGCCGACCTCGACCGCGTCTGGGTCGAGCTGGCGGTGAGCCCGGCTGATCTGCCGTTTATCCGCGAGGGGCAGACGCGTTTCGATCAGCGCGCGTGGAATTGCCAGAAGAGGCCGACGGCAAGATCGTATTCATCAGCCCGATGCTCGACAAGGAAACCGCGTTCGGCGCACGTGGTCGCCGAAATCGATAACAGCGACGGTGTCTGGCGGCCCTGGCTTGTTTGTCACCGCGGCATCGCGATCGAGCGAGACATCCGGTATCAATCGCCGTTCCCGACGAGCGCCCTGCAAACGATCGGCGGCGGTCAGGTGGTCTTCGTCCAAACGCCGGAGGGATTTCGAAAAGCGCTGAGATGACGGTTGGGCAGAGCGATGACCGCGTCGTGGAGATCACCGCCGGGCCTGCAGCGCGGGGAAACAATCGCCGTGAAAAACACTTTCCTGCTCAAGGCCGAACTGATGAAGGCGACTGGCCGAGGATTGAGCGGATGATCGACCATATCCTTCATTTTTCGGTTCGCCGGCGCTGGTTGGTGCTGCTGCGTCGACGCTTGCGGTGGCGATGTTCGGCGTTTGGGCTCTGACCAACTGCCGATCGATGCCGTTCCCGACATCACCAACGTTCAGGTTCAGGTCAACGCCATCGCGCCGGCGCTAAGTCCCGTTGAGATCGAGAAGCAGGTCACGTTTCCGATCGAGACGGCGCTTGCCGGCACGCCTGGCCTTGAAAACACCTGCTCATTTTCGCGCAATGGCTTTGCCCAGATCACCGCGGTGTTCGGCGACAAGACCGACATCTACTTTGCGCGCCAGCAGGTGACGGAACGCCTCACTGAAGCGAAATCGAACCTGCCGCCAGGCGTCGAGGTGAACATGGGCCCGATCTCAACCGGGCTTGGTGAGGTCTATTGGTGGTCGGTCGAATATGCGCCGCCCGGTGACCGGCGCCGGCGCGTGATGGCAGAGCCGGGTTGGCAAAGCGGACGGTTCCTACCTTACGCCCGAAGGCGAGCGCCTGACCGACGAGTTGGAGCGCATCGTCTATCTGCGCACGGTGCAGGACTGGATCATCCGGCCGCAGATGAAGACGGTGCCGGGTGTCGCCGGCGCCGACGCCATCGGCGGCTACATCAAGCAATATCAGGTGCAGCCGGATCCGGCGCGCTTATCGCCTACGGGCTGTCCTTCAGCCAGATCGTGCGACGCGATCGAGGCCAACAATGTCAGCCGCGGCGCCAACTACATCGAGCGCAATGGCGAGGGTTATGTGGTCCGCACCAGCGGGCGAGTGGAGAGGCTGGCCGAGATCGGCGAGATCGTGGTCGCCACGCGCGGCGGACGTGCCGGTGCGCGTCAAGGATATCGGCGGAGGTAACGTCTCGGTCGTGAGCTGCGGACCGGCAGCGCCAGCGTGAACGGGCACGAGGTGGTGCTCGGCACGGCGCTGATGCTGATCGGCGGCAACAGCCGCACGGTGGCGGCGGCGGCCGATGCCAAGATCAAGGAGATCAACCGCACTCTGCCGCCGGGCATCCGCGCACGGACCGTGCTCAACCGCACCGAGCTGGTTGATGCCACCGTCCAGCACCGTTGCGACAAACCTTGTGGTGGGCGCGCTGCTGGTGATCCTCGTGCTGTTCCTGCTTGCTTGAGCAACTTCCGCGCTGCCGCTCATCACGGCGCTGGTCATCCCGGTCACGATGCTGATGACGGCGATGGGCATGCTGCAGAGCAAGATCAGCGCCAATCTGATGAGCCTCGGCGCGCTCGATTTCGGCCTGATCGTCGACGGCGCGATCATCATCGCCGAGAACAGCCTGCGGCATCTGGCGGAACGCAGACGCGAGCTCGGCGCGTCCGCTCTCCCTGAGCGAGCGCCTGGAAACGATCACGGTCTCGGCCGAAGGAGATGATCCAGCCGACGGTCTATGGCCAGGTCATCATCATCCTTGTCTATGTGCCGCTGCTCACCTTCACCGGCGTCGAAGGCAAGACCTTCGAACCGATGGCGTTGACCGTCATCATCGCGCTGTGCGACGGCCTTCGTGCTGTCGCTGACCTTCGTGCCGGCGATGATCGCCATCGTCGATGACAGGGAGGGTGCACGAAAGCGAAAATGCGTTCGTGCGCGCGCCTGAAGGCGCTCTACCGGCCGGCTCTGGCCGCGGCCGCGCGCGCACCGCTGCCGGTGGCCATCGTTGCTGCGATCGCTCCTGTTTGTCGGCGCGGTCTTGCTGTTCACACGGCTTGGGCCAGGAATTCATGCCGACGCTCGACGAGAAGAACATCGTGATGGAGGTCAAGCGAATTCCGAGCACCTCGCTGTCGCAATCGCAGGCGATGCAGTTCGCGATCGAGAAAGCTGCTCAGCCGGCTTCCCGCAGGTGGCCTTCGTATTCTCGCGCACCGGAACCCCCGATTTGGCGGCCGACCCGATGCCGCCGAGCGCCTCAGACACCTACATCATCCTAAAGCCAACGAGAGAATTGGCCTGATCCGAGACATGTCCAAGGAGGGATTGATCCGTGCAGACTCGAAGCTGCCGCGTCGAAGCTCCCCGGCAACAAGTTCGAGATTCTCTCAGCCGATCCAGATGCGTTTCAACGAACTGATCGCCGGCGTGCGCGAGGATCTGGCAGTCAAGGTGTTCGGCGAGGAATTCGGGCCGATGTTGCGTGCAGCTAACCAGATCGCTGACATACTGAGAGGCATCGAAGGTGCAGCCGAGCGTGAAGGTCGAGCAAGTGACGGGATTGCCATTTCTGGAGATCAAGATCGACAAGGCAGAGATCGCGCGCCGCGGCATGAGCCTCTCGGACGTGCAGGACGTGATCGGCATCGCCATCGGCGGCCGCGCGGCTGGACTCGTGTTTGAGGGCGATCGTCGCTTCCAAATCATCGTACGACTGGCTGACGCCGTCCGCGACGACGTCGAAGCGCTTGGAAATCTACCGGTGCTACTGCCGCAGGCGGCGGCATCGATCGGCCGTTCAGCACCGCTGCGCAGGTTGCGAACTTCGAGTTTCGGAGGGACCGAACCAGATCAGCCGGGAGAACGGCAAACGGCGCGTGGTCGTGACAGCCGAAGTGCGCGGGCGCGACATCGGCTCGCTTGGTCGATGAGGCGCAAGCCAAGATGGCCGAGCGAGGTGAAGTTGCCATCGGGCTATTGGCTGGCTTGGGGCGGGCAGTTCGAGAACCTTCGCAGGCAGCGCGCCAACGGCTGCTGATCGTCGTGCCGCATATGCTTCGCCCTGATCTTTCTTCTTCTCTTAGGCGCGCTAGGGTCCGCGCGCGATGCGCTGCTCGTCTTCAGCGCCGTGCCGCTGGCGCTGACCGGGCGGCGTTGCCGCTTTGTGGCTGCGCGATATGCCGTTCTCGATCTCCGCCGCAGTCGGCTTCATCGCCTTGTCGGGTGTCGCCGTTCTGAATGGACTGGTGATGCTGACGTTCATCAAGCAGCTGATGCACGAAGGGGCCCCAAAGCAGGAGGCGATTCAGCGCGGTGCCCTGACCCGCTTGCGCCCGGTGGTGATGACTGCGCTGGTGGCCTCGCTTGGCTTCGTGCCGATGGCGATGGCGACGGGAACCGGGGCCGAGGTCCAGAAGCCGCTCGCGACCGTCGTGATCGGTGGTTTGATCAGCGCGACATTGCTGACGCTATTCGTCCTCCCGGCCCTATACGCGTCGTTCGGGCGCCCGCCAGAGGTTGCCGCGGACGACAGCAGGGTTCGCTCCCCACCGGCTGCTGCGGGCCATATCGATCAGCCTGCTGAATGAGCGAGCCTGTCTCTCCATGACGTTCAAGATTGGCTCTATGGCGCGGAGAGCCGAGCTGGAGGCACCTTGAATGAATCGCGCCGCTGTCCTTTATGCATTGATATCCGCAGCGCTGTTCGGAATATCGACGCCTGCCGCTAAGGTCCTGGTCGGATCGGTCTCTCCGGTGGTGCTCGCGGGTCTCCTGTATTGCGGGGCAGGCATCGGAACCGCACTTCTGCGGCGGGTCATTCCTTCGATTGTATCAAGCGCACCGGAGGTAGCTGTCAGCCGCTCGGAAATACCCTGGCTCGCGGGAGCAATCAGTGCTGGTGGCTTGGTCGGTCCTGTGCTTCTGATGGCCGGTCTGACCCGCACCAATGCGGCAGCTGCTTCGCTGCTCCTCACATTTGAAGGCGCTGCCACCGCGCTGATTGCGTGGTTCGTCTTCCATGAGAACTTCGACCGCCGAATCGCGCTCGGCATGGCTTGTATCGTGACGGGTGCTGCCGTTTTGTCGTGGACAGGCACACCCAATCTGGACAGCGTGGTAGGTCCACTGGCAATTCTCGGGGCATGTATCGCCTGGGGTCTCGACAACAATCTGACCCGCAAGATTTCACTCGCTGATCCGCTGCAGATTGTTGAGTTAAAGGGCCTGATTGCAGGTCCCTGCAATCTGCTTCTGGGGCTCTGGATCGGCGCTGCGGTACCGGAGGTTTCAACCATTTTGATCGCCGGCATTGTTGGCTTTCTTGGCTACGGCATAAGCCTCGCCCTGTTCGTCATTGCCCTGCGTCATCTCGGAACAGCGCGAACCGGCGCATATTTTTCCACTGCCCCTTTCATCGGCAGTGCAGCAGCGGTCATCGCACTTGGTGAGCCGTTTACTCTGCAGCTCGCTATGGCCGGTACCCTGATGGCATTAGGCGTCTGGTTGCACCTGACCGAGCATCACGAGCATCAGCACATTCACGACGAGATGGCGCATGCGCACCCGCACGGGCATGACGAGCATCATCAGCACACCCATAGTGCTGTCGATCCGCCCGGAGAACCACATACGCATTTTCATGAACATGGTAGGATGCGACACTCGCATCTGCACGTACCGGACATGCATCATAGGCATCGGCACATGCCAAGTCTTTGGACGTCAATATTCGGCAAGTTGCGATGGCCTCGCCAAAAGAATTGATGTGTAGTGCGCTCGCACGCAATTCGAATTTCTCTGAACCTCCTATTTCTTGACCTTCGAGCAACTATAAAAGCGTTTTTCGAGACGGACAGACAGATTGATCGGCGGCGCTGCGCCATTAATTTCGTTCATGCGCAGAGGAATATAATTCAATTGTAATCGGTCCCCCGCTTGTCCAGATGAAGAATTGAAAATTTCGCAAGTTCTCGAATAAGCTGCGCCGCTAAAATAAATGCAATCGTTATTGCTGGAATGCTTCTTTGCCTAATGGAGGTGTACGCCATGGCAGACAACACAGCCAAGTTCGAGGCCGACGCAGTTGGCGTCACTCCCAAAGGCTGGAAAGCTACCTGCACTGGCAAAGGTGACCCAAAATGGACAATTGAACAGGACCAGACGGCGCCTTCGAAATTGAAGATAGTTAAGCAGTCTGGTCGGGCGACTTACCCGCTGCTTCTCAAGGACGACACCCAAATCAAGGACGGCTTCATCGAGGTAAAGTTCAAGGCCATTGCCGGTTCCGAGGATCGCGCGGCGGGCCTCGTCTGGCGAGCTAGAGATGCCAACAATTATTACGTGGTCCGTGCCAACGCGCTTGAGGATAACGTCGTGCTCTACAAGACGGTCAACGGTGCCCGCAGAGCGCTTGACATTGCCGGTCGTAAAGGCGGCTACGGGGTCGATGTTTCGATCCCAGCCAACCAATGGCTTAGCCTCCGCGTCGACTTCACAGGTAGCCGCTTTAGGGTGCTCTACAACGGCAAGCAGCTATTCGAGGTCGAAGATTCGACCTTCGGCGATGCGGGGAAGATCGGGTTGTGGACAAAGGCCGACAGCGTGACGCTGTTCGACGAAATTACATACGGTGAAGCGAAATAGCCCTCTTGACGACGTCGGAAGCTAATTTGCGTCAAATCCGGATGTTTCGTATGAATGCATTCATCGCGATCGTCTTCGCAAGCCTGCTTTCGCGCCTCGGCTATCAAATGGCGCGAACTCCGGTGCTGCCCATCTTCGCGCTGATCTGGGCGCCACGCCGGAACTCATCGGCGTAATCGTCGCGGCGTCCACCATCACCGGCGTCTTTTTCAAGCTACCATCGGGCGCGCTCTCCGATGTGCTCGGCCGCAAGCGCATGATGGTACTGGGTGCGGTCTTCTTCGCGGCGCCGCCCTTCCTTTATCCGTTCGTCCACGATCCCGGGTCGCTGCTCGCGCTGCGCTTCGTCCACGGCTTCGCTACTGCGATCTTCTCCCAGGTCGCCTCGGCCTATGTGGCGAGTCTCGGTGAGACTGGGCGCGGGGCTCGGCTGGGCTGGTTCTCATCGGCGAACGACATCGGCGCGACCGGAGGGCCGCTCATCGGCGGGTTCGTGCTTTATTTCACGGCCAGCTATTCGGTGACCTATCTTCTGGTGGGCGTGCTCGGTGTGCTTACATTATTTGTGGTCTTGCTGCTGCCCGATGCCGATCGCCAGGTACGCAATCTAAAGACTTTAGCCGCACGAACTGGGAGTCGGCAAGGCGTCGCCGAGGTGTTCAGGACACCGCCGATCTTCGTCGCGGCCGGCATCGAAGCCGTGATGTATCTCGGCTACGGTGCCTTTCTCGGCTTTCTTCCGATCTACGCCAAGGAGGTAGGGCTCAACGATGCCGCGATCGCAATCGTCCTCGGCACACAGCTGGCCATGGCCATGGTGGCGAAGCCGATCACTGGCCGCGTGTCTGATCGGGTGGGCCGAATACCTGTCATCATCGGTGGCCTCCTCGTTTGCGCTATCGCGCTTCCGTTGATTTTTCGGAGCGAAAGTCTGATGGCTTCGTCTCTTAGCGCCGCTGCTCGGCCTCGGCGTCGGCGCGGTCACGCCGGTGACCAATGCTTTGATCGCCGATCTTGCCTCGACACGCGCCTGGGCGCCGCGATGGGTGTGTTCGGAACCATCTGGGACATCGGCGAGGCGGCGGGACCGATGATCGCAGGAATTCCTGATCGGCGGATTTGGCATGCGGCGACCTTCGACGTGTTCGCTGCCATAACCGCCGCGGCTGCGGTTGGGCTGATTGCGCTGGCACGTGATCCCAGAGGGAGATTTCCGGCCGCGCGCCGCGCAGGAATCTCCCATGATCCTCGTAGAGTGCCGACTGCGCGGCAACTCTCGCCGAAGCGCTGGCGCCGCAGTGATAGGAAAACTGGTGCGATGTCACCTCGGTTACCTGATGGTTCACATTTTCGGATTGGTGAGTGTCGTCCGCTCAAGAGGTGATTTTTATCATCGTCCAACAAAATCCAAATGCCGTCGTTCCTGATGCCATCAATGCCTTGATCCCGTCCGAAATCCGGCTGCAATCGTTTCCGCCGGAAGCCGAAGCCATCGCACCGCGACTTCACGAACTCGGCTATGTCGTCATCGAGGGGCTGATTGCAATCGTGGATCAGCGCAGTCACCAAGATCAGGCCAGGGTCAAGACCCACACAAGCGCCAAGCCCACGAGCGGGTATTTCTAGCGCGGAATCGTAAGCCCGAGTTCTCGGTTCTTGTTTTTGTTCCGCTATTTTTTCCGACAATGGTTCATGCAGATGTCGTAATTGGTCTTGCATGCGCCCTGCGTGTGAGCTTTAACGCAAGCTGCATAATCTTCGCGACATAGTTTGCAATCTTGCGATTGTGCTGCCGCTGCCGTATGGCTAACGAAGCAAAGGCCAACTAGCACCAGCAGAGCGGCAAAAGTTCTCATGATGGTCCTTCTCCCTGTGTTAGCCCGCCCTCTCATCACAGGCGGCGCGCAGGCCACAGGCGGGCTTTAGCACGTCGCCAACAGACAATCTTTTGCGATCGAGCCATCCCTACGCGGGGAATCCTGCTCCAGTCCTGATGCCGCAGGCCGCCGGCCCCCCAGACACGCTGCTAATTGCGCAGTCTGCCGAAATTCCAATCTATTTCGGCAAGAAGGCGCGATTACAAATGAAATTTTGTTCCGCTGTCTATGAACAAAATTAATGGCTCCCGGCGCCGCACTATTTTTCACCCTGCGCAGGCAGAATGAAGGGATGGACCCGTGGATTGGTGGGTCGTCAAGATTTTCGCAGTGGGTTTGTACGTGGCACTCTTGAACCCAACAGCAGCAAATGCGCAGGCGGTCGGTCTTAGGTGCGCAATCGGCGGTGAAGAAGCGCCCGCATCATTCGCTGTAGATGAAAAAAACAAGACTATAAACACTGGCAAGGCAAAGCTGCCCGCACAAATAAATGCTCGAACGATCACGTGGCGTGAAGATGGCGTACTTAGGGTGATCGAAGTGCCGCCAGAGAACGATAGATAAGAACATGCCGCCAGAGAACAACAGATAAGGCCAATCGATTTGGCCTCGGGTCCATACGACAAACACCGTTAACCTCAAGTTTTTGATTTTCGCAGCTGTGCCGCCTTGTCGTCTTGGACCTGTTCGATGAGCCACGAGCGGAACTGGCTGATCTTTGGCGCGTCGGCAGCGGATTTTCGACACACGATCCAATAGGCGAATTCAGCCGGGACCGCTTCCTGCAGCGGACGCGCCAGACGGCCCGCGATGAGGTCAAGCGAAGCAAGAGCCGTTCGAGCCAAGGCAATCCCTTGCCCAGAAACAGCGGCATCGATCGCAAGCGCAGTTTGATCGAAGACTGGGCCTCGTTCATTCGATGGAGGCTCAATCCCGAAAGAAGCCAACCAATCGCGCCAGTGCTTGCGGCTCCTGTCGTGAACGAGAACGTGATTCATCAGGTCTGCGGGTGTGCGAATGGGTGGACCGGCTTGCAACAGCGAGGGACTGCATGCCGGGAACAGTTCTTCCACGCATAATCGCGTCACATGCAGGTCCGGCCAGTGCCCGTTTCCGTGCCTCACCGCAAGATCGATGTCCTCGCGGTTGAAATCTACGTGCTGCAATGAAGCACTGATGCGCAGATCAAGATTTGGGTGCGTGATCGAAAAGCCCCCCAGCCGGGGGACCAGCCACTTGCTCGCGAAGTTCGGGGAGACGGTCACGGTCAGGACCGACGGCCGCTCCAGACGAACCAAGTCTTCTGCTGTTCTCAAGCGCTCGAGAGAATCTCTCACGAGCGGCAGGTATTTTCCCCCAGCCTCCGTGAGCCTGAGGCCGCGCGCTTCGCGTTCGAACAATTTCACGCCAAGACGCGCTTCCAGAGTGTTCACCTGGTGGCTGATGGCGCCCTGCGTCTGGCTGAGCTCCTTTGCGGCGCCAGTGAAGCTCAGCGTTCGCGCAGCGGTTTCGAACGCGCGGAGAGCGGCAAGCGATGGGGGCATCCAAATCCGTTGAGGCATTAATTGCGTTCATACACCTCTCAATAAAAATGGCTTGTAATCGAGGACTCCGGCGGTCAAATCACCATAGAAATTTTGCAGGGCTGCCGCAATGATTTCTGCCAGCACTCCGTCCGATCTCGCCAAAGTTGCGGGTACCGCGAGGGCCCCACTGCTGATCGATGTGCGTCGCGAGGAAATCTTCAAAGCCGCCGATGAGATGATCGCGGGCGCGATCCGCCGTTCGCCCGATGCCGTTGAGCAATGGCAGAGCGATCTTCCTGATCGTAGGCCGGTGGTGGTCTATTGCGTGCACGGAGAGCGAGTGAGCCAAGGCGTTTGCCTGGCTCTCGGGAACAAAGGAATTGGAGCGTCTTACCTTGCCGGGGGCATTGCCGCGTGGACCGACCAAAAGCTCCCTATCCGACGTAAGCTGGAAAACGAGGCGCAAGCTCCCTCGAAGTGGGTGACCCGCGAGCGGCCAAAAATCGACCGCATCGCCTGTCCTTGGCTGATCCGCCGTTTCATTGATCCCACCGCAACATTCATCTACGTGCCCGCTGATCGCGTTTTGGCATCTGCAAACGAGACTGGCGCTATACCATACGATGTAGCCGGTGTTGAATTTACCCACGAAGATGATGGCTGCTCCTTCGACACATTCTTGCGCGTCTATGGTATTGCCGATCCGGCGCTCGACCACCTCGCCAAGATCGTTCGCGGCGCAGATACCTCCCGGCATGATCTGACCCCGCAATGTGGCGGCCTGTTTGCAATCTCGCTTGGGCTGTCGGCAAACTTTCCGGACGATCATGAGATGCTGGAACACGGGATGGTGATCTACGACGCACTTTACACCTGGTGTCGTAGCCTTCAGGACGAGACGCACAACTGGCCGCCTGAGAGGAAAAGGACGCGACGTGTCTGAACTCTCCGTTGCCGAACGTGCTCACTCCATTCCACGCCACGGCGTATCGCTCAACGAGGCGTTCCGGGTCTGGCTCCGAGTTCGCGATGTTGAGCTTCGGCGGTCCTGCGGGCCAGATCGCGGTCATGCACCGCATTCTGGTCGAGGAAAAGCGCTGGATTTCGGAAAGCCGTTTCCTGCACGCACTCAATTACTGCATGCTGCTGCCGGGCCCGGAGGCACAGCAGCTCGCCACGTATGTGGGCTGGTTGATGCACCGGACCTTGGGCGGGGTCATGGCCGGCGGACTTTTCGTGGTTCCCGGCATCATCTCGATAATGGCGCTGAGCTATATCTACGCCGCCTATGGCAAGGTGCCGGTTATCGTCGCGCTGTTCTTCGGGCTCAAGGCGGCGGTTCTCGCGATCGTGCTGGAGGCTGTGTTTCGAATCGGCAAGCGATCGCTCAAGAATAATGCGATGCGCGTGCTCGCCGCGGCTGCATTTGTCGGCATCTTCTTTTTCAATTTTCCATTTCCTATCATCATTCTCGGCGCAGCTCTGATCGGGTTTGTCGGCGCTTGGAGTGGCGCCAAGATATTTCAAGTCAAGAGCAGCCACGGCAACGGCAAAAAAGATGGCGGCTTGGTCGACAGCCTGTTGGGTGAGGAGTTGCCCGAGCATGCGCAGCCGACCGTGACGCGGGCATTGCTGGCGTCAAGCATATGGCTTGCCCTTTGGCTCATCCCCGTGATTGCGCTGCTCGTCACTTTGGGCCGCGGCAATGTCTTCAGCGAGATTGCCGTCTTCTTCAGCAAGATGGCGATGGTGACTTTCGGCGGCGCCTATGCGGTGCTTTCCTACGTGGCGCAGCAAGCAGTCGAAAATTACAGCTGGCTGAAACCCGGTGAAATGCTCGATGGCCTCGGCATGGCCGAGACCACACCTGGGCCGCTGATCATGGTGCTGCAGTTCGTGGGCTTTATCGCTGCGTACCGCGACCCCGGTGCGCTTTCGCCGATGATGGCGGGGACGCTGGGCGGACTGCTCGCGACCTGGGTTACGTTCACGCCGTGTTTTCTCTGGATTTTTCTGGGTGCACCCTTTGTCGAGGTGCTACGCGACAACAAGCCGCTCAACGGTGCCCTTTCAGCGATCACTGCGGCCGTGGTCGGAGTGGTCCTCAACCTCGCGATCTGGTTCGCGCTGCATACCGTCTTTCGTGAAGTGACTCCGGTGCATGCCTATGGGCTCGTATTCGACATGCCGGTATTCGCAAGCGTGGATCCGTGGGCGCTCGCCCTGTCAGTTGCCGCGATCATAGCGATCTTCCGGTTCAAAACAGGGATGATCCGCACACTGGGCGCTTGTTGCGGTGCCGGCATCGTCCTCTATCTAATAGGTGTCATTTAATATTGCCGGATTGGAACGACGCGGAGCGCTTGTTCGTTCAGTCAAGGCCGGAGAGCAATACCGGACAACCGAATAAAGCAAGGAGGACGCAAGATGCGCACTGTTTACATCCTCGCGATCTGCGCCGTCGCGATAATCGGCACCCCTGCCGTCGCCCAGAACATCGACTGGAATAAAGTCGATGAAGCGGCGGGAAGAACCGCGGCGGTAAGCGGCGACGTTCATCGCTACGGATTTCCGCGCTCCGACCTGCAAGTGACACTCGATGGCGTTGCCATCAAGCCGGCTTTGGCGCTGGGCGGCTGGGCCGCCTTCAAGCCCGCCCATGGCGGCGCAATGGTCATGGGTGATCTCGTCCTCCTGGAGACGGAAATCAATCCGGTCATGGCCAAATTGATCGAGAACGGGTTGGAGATCACCGCGGTGCATAATCATCTGCTGCGGGCAAGCCCTGCGACTTTTTACATGCACATCGGCGGGCACGGCGATCCGGTCAAGATGGCAGCGGCGCTGCGCACGGCGCTCGCGGAGAGCAAGACCCCGTTGACGGCGTCGCCGCCTCCCGCTTCCCAGCCCGCAATCGATCTCGATACCGCCCAGATCGATCAGATCATCGGCGGCAAGGGGCAGCCGAACGGCGGCATTTATCAGATCGCCGCGCCGCGCCGCGATGCGGTCACCGAGAACGGGACGAAGCTCGATCCGGCCGGACCGCTGGGCGTGTCTACAGCGATGAACTTCCAACCTACCGGAAACGGCAAAGCGGCCATTACCGGCGATTTCGTTTTGCTCGAGAACGAAGTCAATCCGGTGATCAAGGCGCTGCGGGAAAATGGCATCGAGGTCACGGCGCTGCACAGCCACATGCTGATGGAGCAGCCGCGGCTGTTCTTCATGCATTTCTGGGCAAACGACGATGCGCTCAAGCTCGCGCGCGGGCTGCGCGCGGCGCTCGATAAAACGGCGAGAGCGAGGAGCTGAGCTTCCCTCGGGCGGTATTGGCTTATGGCAGTATCGTCCGTCATCACGAGCCTGCCGCATGCCGAGCCGGCGACTGCGCTGATGCGGATCGCCGGTTTGAGCAAACGCTACGGCGAACAGCGCGCGCTGGCCGGTGTCTCCTTTGACGTAGACGTAAGCGAAGTGCTCGGCGTGATCGGGCCGAACGGGGCTGGCAAGACAACGCTCTTGGAGACGATCGCCGGCATCCTGTCGGCTGATGCCGGCGATGTGCTCTGGCACGGCGCGCCCGTCTCTCAGGCTCACCGGCGAAATGCAGTCTTCTACCTGCCCGACGGACTGCGACCATGGGACGATCAATTCGTGGTGCGCGTCCTTGAGTTCTTCGCGGCGGTCTACGGGCACGGGCAAAGCTGCGTAGCCGAAACGATTCGTTCAGTAGGTCTTTCGCCAGTACTGGACAAACGCATCAGCACATTATCGAAAGGATATGGCCGTCGACTCATGTTGGCGCTCGCGCTGCTGACGCCGCAGCCGGTCCTTCTCATGGACGAGCCGTTCGATGGCTTCGATCTCCGGCAAACCCGCGAGATCATGGGCGTGCTCCGTGACGTTGCCAGCCGGGGACGCAGCCTCGTTCTTGCCATCCATCAATTGACGGACGCCGAACGCATCTGCGACCGGTTCGTATTGCTGGCGGATGGCCAGGTTCGCGGCATTGGCACAATGAACGAGCTTCGCGCGCGAACTGGAAAAGCCTCAGCCAGATTGGAGGACGTGTTCCTTGCGCTCACCTGAACTAGCTGCGCCTCACCACGCTCATATGCGCCCGTTGCTCGGCAAGGAGCTGCGGGAAGCGCTGAGCGGTCGCGCGCTGTGGACCATGCTGCTCGTTCTGTGCCCGCTTGTGGGCTATAGCTTCTTCCAGGCGGTTGCTCTTTACAGCGAGGCAAGTGCATCTGCCCGCGATTCGCCGACCCTCGCAAGCGGGCTTTCTCCACTCGATGGTGTGCTCGTGCCGAGTTTTGGCGCGCTCTATCTGGCGGTCACTTTGCTGTTCCCATTTGTGGCCATTCGAACGCTAGGCCAAGAAAAAGAAACGGGCGCGCTGCGGCTCCTCGTTCAGTTGCCCTATCGCGTGCCCACGCTGATTGCTGCCAAGATCGCTGCAATCTCTATTGCGTGGCTTATCTCGATAATCCCGCTGGTCTCTGTCTTGATCGTATGGGCCGTGCTTGGCGGGCATCTCTATGCGCCGGAGACTCTCAATCTTCTCTTCGGTCATCTCCTGTATGGCCTTTTGGTTGGGGCAATCGCGTTATTTGCTGCCGCTGTTTCCGATAGTGCGGCAACTGCGGCGATCATTGCGCTTGCATTCACCATCGGCTCCTGGGTTTTGGATTTTGCGTTGGCAGGCCAACCCGGTGTGCTCGAATGGATTTCGCGGCTGTCGCTCACCCAGACGCTGCGGAGCTTCGAGCAGGGACTTCTCTCGTTTAGCATGTTGCTCGGTATCCTCGTTGGAATCTGCGGTTTTACGGCGCTTGCCGCGGTATGGCTGCATCCGGGTCAACCGCTGCAAACCAAGCTCACCCGGTCGATCATCTGTGTGGCCATCATCGCCGCGGTGCTCGCCTTGGCCACGCAAATCAGAACATCCATCGATCTCAGCGAAGATCGACGCAATTCATTTCCGGCCGCCGATCAACGCGCGCTTGCCGAGCTTCGCGAGCCGTTGGTCATCACCGTTCGTCTGGCGCCCGAAGATCCGCGCTATGTCGACCTGCGTCGCAACGTGCTGTCCAAATTGCAGCGCGTACTGCCCCACGTCACGGTTCACTTGGCTGCCACGGGCCAGACCATGGTCGGCAGCACAAGCGACGAGGCTTATGGGGAGATCGAATTTTCCTATGGCGGAAGGATAGCGAAGACCCGATCGACCAGTCATCGCGAAGCCTTGCCGCTCCTTTATGCGCTTGCAGGCAAGCCTATTCCGACGCCGCTCCCCGGCGAGAACTATCCGGGCTATCCATTGATTACCGGCGGCGAGCTTACGCTACTTTGGTTCTTTGGCGCGCTCCCGCTGTTGATCGCCATCACCTGGTGGTGGAGCCGCCGCGTTCCACGCATTCCCCGACAACTTGTTCAAGATGGAGGTCAGTCATGAGAACAACCAGGCGCGCGATCACTGTGGCAGTCGCAGGCGTCGGGCTCACGGCATTGCTTTTGAGCGCCAGTGCCGTCCAACCGCTGAAGATCGACTTTTCCGATGAGACGATCGGCGCAGAGCCGAAATCGTTTCTGAGCGTCGTCGGCGTCTGGCGCATCGAGGCCGACGGCAACAACAAGGTGCTCGTGGTCGATGGGCGGCAATGGCGAGAGGGACAGACGGCAGCGGGAATAGCCGACAAGGCGCGCGCGCTTTATGGCGAGCGCTATGCCGAGTTCCTCGACCGCGTGCAGGCCTATGCCTATTTCCCTTATGCCGTGGCCAAGGACGTCGCGGATTTCCGCGATGGAGAAATCGTCGGTGCGCTTCGAAGGCATCTCCGGTCGCATCGATCAGGGAGCGGGAATCCTCTTCAATCTCAAGCAGAACGGAGACTACCTGACCGTTCGTGCGAACCCTCTCGAAAACAATCTGGTTCTATGGAAATTCGAAAAGGGCACCCGTTCGTCGGTGAAATGGATCCGCAACACACCCACTCCAACGCGCCAGTGGCACGATCTCAAGGTGCGTATCGCCGGACCGAAGGTCGAGGGCTATCTCGACGGCAAGCTCTATCTTGAACACACCCTCCCGGAGCCGGTCTCCGGCCGCATCGGTCTGTGGTCGAAAGCAGACAGTCACATGTATTTCGACGATTACACCGTCATCCCGAGCGATTGAGAAGAGGATCGGCCAGCGTGCCGTAAAATTTTACCGACATCTTGATCAACATCCGGAGGAATCAGATGAAGTGGATCACCCGCGAGCGCGTCAAGGTCGATCGCGTCGCCTGCCCCTGGCTCATCAAGAAATTCGTCGACGAGGACGCGCAGTTCATTTTTGTTCCCGCCGACAAGGTGATGGACGAGGCCAGGCGACTCGACGCCATTCCCTATGACGTGAAAAACGTCGAACTCGGACATCACGGCAAGGAGTGCTCATTCGAAGCGATTCTGAAAAAATACAAGCTGACCAGTGACCCCGCGCTCGTGCTCCTCGGCAGGATCGTGAACGGTGCCGACACCGACAACAGCCTCTACCAGCAGCCGGAGGGACCGGGGCTCGAGGCGATCGCGGAAGGCTTTCGCCACCTCGGCTTCAAGGATGATCATGCCGTGAACGCGGCCGAGTGGATCGTCTATGATGCGCTCTACGCCTACTGTCAGGAGATGGTGCGGCAAGGCAAGCGCAATGGTGATTTTGTAGCGTAGCATTTGCGTCCGGAAACGCCTCGGGGTCATTGGCGCCCTCTCGATATACCAACGGCGCCAATCTCCGCCGCCTGCAACCCGTCGCTCGCCAACTCTTCAGTCACTCAGATGATGGGCTGATGGCGCCCCGCATTGCTGGCAGCTCATCGGCCGCCTTCGGTGAAGCTCTGCGCCTTGTGCGGCCCGTCGAAGGTTCTCACGGCCTAGGCGACTGCAGACTCCCCGGCATCCCTCGAAAATCATGTCATGAGACATATTAGGGCTGCCCTGAGAAATGATGCTTTGCACTCGGCGATCTGAACCTCATTTTCAAGCGGATCGCGATGGTGAGGATAGTCCCGTCAAGACATGCCTTCATCGCAGCTAACGCTGGAATTGATGGAATGACAAAAACCGCGTCATTGGCGCTGCTCGTAATGCTCGTACTCTTCCAACCGAAGTCGAGCAGCGGCCAGAATATCTGCAGGCCCGCCATCGCCGTTGAAAGCGCGCAGTTTGGATCGGTCCAGGCGCAACAACGAGTGTGGAAAGGAATGCTGTCGATCGATGCCCGTCAGTGTGCGACCGCTTCCGGCGCCTTTGAACTCGGTTTTATACGAGAAAAGGAGAATGCTCCTGACCTGCAATTTGTCGAACACTTGACCTGGACTGCGGGGCAAATGGAGGTTTCGGTGAATTTCTGGGAGGACGAATTCGCTGCCAAGTATTGGATTCACAAAGTGGCGCCTTGCCCCTGCCGCCAGTAAGGGGCTCTTTGCTGGCTGCCGCCAATCTTCGTCTTAGGCTTTTGGCAATAGTTGACGGATTATATCGTTAACCGGGCCTGTAGGCCTCGGCGCTGTCATCTCGAGTTCAAGAGACATTCAATGGACGATATAAAGGTCGAAAAGGCTACTGAACCGGAACAGGCGACCCCCGTCGAAGCCGGAGCCGCGACGCCCGGCAAAATCGAGGCAGAGCTTCCAGTCCAGGACATTGTGCCGCTCGTCAACAAAGTTGTAGCTCCGCCTGTCGCAGAAATATCCCGGTTGATCGATGAGATGAAGGAAGCGAAAACTCATCTCGAGACGGAGGGCGAGCGTATCCAGCGCGTAGTTGAGCGTTATCTGCAACTCAATGAGAACACCGTCGAGTCCGTAAAAATCATCGCCGCCGCCGTCACTGAATGGCGTACCGAAGGGCATCCGGCGGAATAAAATCCGATGACGCCTGTACGGGTCGTACGCTGAAACGACCCTGGCAAAGCCGGGCTTCGCCCTCGCTCAATCCTTCCGCCTTTGCCACGGTGGAGCGTCGAGCAATAACCGCATTGGTGCGCAACTGAAATCCTGATGCGGTACATTTCCCTCAACTTTAGCATCCAACGCTTGAAGCGCGTGACGATGGGGCATATCTCCGCCTGAAAGGAGAGTGCCATGCCGCAACGAAAGAAAGCACGCGCCGTCGGTTTCAACCATGTCACTCTCGAAGTCGGCGACATTGAAGAGGCTTTGGCGTTCTATGGCCGATTGTTCGATTTCAAGCTTCGCGGCAAGAGCAAGACGTCGGCGTTCATCGATTTAGGCGACCAGTTCCTTGCGTTGCAGAAAGGCCGTAAACAGCCAGCTGACGACGGCCGTCACTTTGGCCTTGTGGTCGATGACAAGGAAGCAGTTCGCAAGGCATTGTCGGATGCAGGCATTGAGCCGCTACCCGGCCCTTTTCTCGATTTCCTCGACCCATGGGGTAACCGCATCGAGATCGTGCCCTACGACAACATCCAATTCACCAAGGCGCCGAACATCTTGCGCGGCATGGGACTCGCGCATTTGTCAAAGACTACGCGAGCGATCAAAGAGCTTACCGATAAGGGCATGGCGCCGAGCTGATGGAAACAAGCAATTGGGCGAGGATGATCGCCCGAATGCGCCGCCACTAACAGTTCTCTCGGCCGAGGTAATAGCGCGCGCGCATTGGTGATCCGAAGGGGCGTTAATCCACTGGTGCGCCGGTCAGAACAAAACTGCGAACGCTTATATTATTGAAAATTGCGATATAAATTGCACTCGGGGAAGACAGTTTGCCGGGCAAGCTCGACTAGACGTGCATCGATGGCGCTGCCCACGCTTCCTGGATTCTCGCTGTCTCCCGGGCATTGTTTCAATGCGAGATTGGGCATTAGCCCGCAAGATTTCGGGCCGACATGTAGCCCCATGTTGGTATGTCTGCTCATTGATGCGAACCGGCTGTTGCTGCTGCGCTGCGGTAACTTCGGTTCATGACCCTTAACTGACTTAGGCTGGATTGAAATGCCGCAGCGCACCGAGCCACTGACTTGATGCTCGCCAATCCGTTATGCTGTCACGCTGGCTAGGAGCAGCGGATGCATTTCGATCGGTTGAGGAGACGCGAGTTAATCACGCTTATTGGAGGCGCGATGGTGTGGCCGCTCGCGGGGCCGCGCAGCAACCTGCAACGCCTGTGACCCCGAGAGAGTCGTCACCCGATCCTATGTTTGTTAGAGCAATAGCAGCCGTGAATGAGAAATTAAAAGATCCTCAATCAGCCCGCTACGGCGATATGGTGAGAAAGGTCGGGCCAAATGTGAACGGTAGGCCGGCGGAAGTTGTATGTGGAAGCGTGAGCGAAAAAGACTTTTTCCGCGATCGCCCATTTGCATATTTCATCGCGGATGGAGCCACTTTCGTAGGAGGGACAAATCCCCATCCTGAAGATGTCGCCCAAATCTTCTATGGACGTTTCTGCAAGTAGCATGATCCACGCTCGACCGGGTTAGTGCAGGAGCCACCCCAAGGCGGTCAGTCGGTGAGATTCGTTCGTTTTATCGCGGTGGAGCAGGGCATGCCGGTTGAGAAGATAGATACACTTGTCGTGGGCGGCGGGCAGGCCGGCATCGCCATGAGCGAACATCTGAGCGTGAACGGCGTGCCGCACTTCGTTCTCGAGCGGAACCGGGTCGCTGAGCGCTGGCGCACGGCAAGATGGGACTCGTTGGTGACGAACGGCCCCGCGTGGCACGATCGCTTTCCAGGTCTCACCTTCAGCGATGTCGACAAGAGTGTTGGGCCAGACGATTTTCCACTCAAGGAAACCGTTGCAGACTATCTGGTCGCTTACGCGAAGAAGATTGCGGCGCCTGTCCGGTGCGGAGTTGAGGTTTTGAAGGTCGAGAGGAAGGCCGGGCAGTGCGGTTTCCGCATAGAGACATCTACGTGCGTGATTGAGGCCCACAGAGTCGTGGCCGCGACCGGCTCGTTCCAGCGCCCGATCGTGCCTGCCATGGTGCCCGCCGAAACAGGCGTGATGCAGATGCACTCGACCGCATACCGCAACCCGGCTCAACTGCCCGATGGCGCAGTGCTGGTAGTCGGCTCAGGCTCCTCCGGAACCCAGATCGCCGAAGAGCTTCTCGAAGCAGGACGGAAGGTCTTCCTTTCGGTGGGGCCGCACGAGCGTCCGCCACGGGCCTATCGCGGGCGGGACTACTGTTGGTGGTTGGGCGTTCTTGGAAAGTGGGATGCGGCTGCCCAGGAGGCCGGGAAGGAGCACGTGACGATTGCAGTGAGCGGAGCGCATGGCGGACACACGATCGATTTTCGTCTCCTGGCCACGAAGGGGATTACCCTGGTCGGCCGCACGGAGGCCTGCAGCAGCGGCGTAATGAGGTTTGCGCCGGACCTGGTCGAAAACCTCAGGAAGGGAGACGCGAATTTGCTCTCCGTGCTGGACGAAGCCGACGCCTACGTCGCACGAAATGGTCTCGAATTGCCGGAAGAGCCGGAAGCGCGTCGTACGGTGCTGGATGCGGACTGCGTAAGGAACCCCATCCTCTCGCTCGACCTCGCTGGTGCGGGCATTGCGACGATTATCTGGGCGACCGGTTTCACGACCGACTACAGCTGGCTCAAGGTCGACACCTTCGACGAGAAGGGCAGGCCCCGGCATCAGCGCGGCGTTTCAGCAGAGTCAGGGATTTATTTTCTGGGGCTGCCCTGGCAATCGCGACGAGGATCCAGTTTCATCTGGGGCGTGTGGCACGACGCCAAGTATCTCGCGGACCAGATCGCGATCCAGCGTAACTACATCGCGTATCACGAAGCGGCATCCCGCCGACGATGAGGCGCTGCTTTCCAGTGAGTGACGCAAGCTGCCCGCTGTGCGGAAAACCTTTGAATGTCGATGCCCGCCGCCCTGCGGCTGCTATCTTTAACAAACGATTACGGTGGCTCAGATGGCCCACAAACGCATTCGCAAGTTCAACACCAAGCACACATATCCCGAGCAGAAACTCGATAACGATCTTGCCCAGGCGGTGGTGACGCAAGGCGGCAAGATCGTCTGGCTGCGCGGGCAGTGCGCCCAAAATCTCGACGACGCCGTCAGCATCGACAGTCAAACGATGTTCGCTCCCCACGCTGCCTTCGCAGATTGTATAATGACACAGCGCGGGAAGCCCGATCGAATCCCGGCGGAATTCCGAACAGGAGGACAGGCAATGGAAGGTGTCATCTCAAAATTGCTCCAGGATTTCGAACATGGAAAAATGAACCGGCGGCAGCTCATTCAGAGCTTGAGCCTCGCAGCAGCCGCGGCGGCCGGGATAGCGCCGGCAGCCAGGGCCGCGGGCAAGCCGCTCGAGGCCCTCTACGTCAACCACATCTCTTATGAGGTGAACGATTATAAGAAGGTCCGCGACTTCTATGTGGATCTCCTGGGCATGAAGGTCACTGAAGACGACGGAAAGCAGTGCCGCCTGGTGTTCGGCAATAACATGCTGATTCCCCGGAACCGGGCTGGCGGCGGACCTGCCAAAGTGGACCACATCGCCTACACCGTTACGAACTGGGACGCGGAGAAGGATGGGTTGGAGGAGGAGCTGAAACGCCGCGGTTTGCAGTACAGGGGGAGCGCCAAGA
This sequence comes from uncultured Alphaproteobacteria bacterium, assembly GCA_963817135.1. Classification (GTDB taxonomy): domain Bacteria; phylum Pseudomonadota; class Alphaproteobacteria; order Rhizobiales; family Xanthobacteraceae; genus VAZQ01. The sequence continues at coordinate 111,249 of CAWFNG010000018.1, forward strand.
CGAGCTTCCACGTCAAGGATCCGGAGGGGATGGGAGTACAGTTCGGCGGATTGCATCAATGATCAGCCCGCAGCGAGAGCTTGTGCTACAGTGTCGTGGCGCCCACCGGAGATCCCGGAAGTTATCAGTCCAATGATGGGGCGCCGGGGCCGAGCGCATGCCGCGACAGTCGATACGGGAGGAAGGCGATGGTCGATTCAAGCCGACGCACTGTCCTGACAACAGGCACCGCGGCAGCGGCGACGGCAGCCGCACCGCAGGTGTTTGCCCAGGCGCCGCAGACAAGCGCCCCGCAAGGCGCGCCGGCGGGCGCCAAGACCGGCTACTACGAGAAGGGCAACGTCCGCATCCACTACACTGAGATCGGCACGGGCTTTCCGCTGTTGGCGACGCCCGGCGGCGGCTTGAACTCGCGCATCGCGGTCTGGGCGAACGCGGTGATCAACATCCCGGAGGAGTTCAAGAACGACTTCCGCGTCATCACCATGGACCAGCGTAACGCCACGGGCGGCGAGTCCACCGGCCCGGTGTCGGTCGACGATCCCTGGGGCGCGTTCGCCGACGACCAGCTCGGCTTGATGGACCATCTCGGCATCCGCCAGTTCTTTTTCTTCGGCAATTGCATCGGCGGCCCGTTCGCGATGAAACTCATGGAACGGGCGCCGCAGCGCGTCGTCGCCGCGCTGCTGAGCCAGCCGGTCGGGCACCGGCCGGAGCAGCCGGACTACATGTTCAACTCCGGACGCGACGTCTGGGCCAAGGAGTTCCGCCAGCGCCGGCGCGACGTGCCGATGGAAACGATCGAGAAATACCTGCACAGCCTCTACCGCGTGCGGCCCGATTTCGTGTACAGCGTATCGCGCGACTTCGCGAAGTCGTGCCAGACGCCGATGCTGGTGCTGCCCGACGACGTGACGGCGCATCCGCTCCAGGTTTCGATCGACATCGCCTCGCTGGCGCCGAACGCCGAGATCACGGTGTTTCCTTGGAAGGATCCGCCGGAGCTGAAGGCCCGCACCATCAACCGGGCGCGCACCTTCCTGAAGCGGCACCTGCCGGCGTAAGCCCCGACGTATTGTTTTGTAGACGGCGGCCCGCGGAGCGCTTCGCTCAGGCGGGCCGCGCGTTTCACCGCTCCTCGTCGCGGGTGACGTTATCGCGACACCATCCGGCCCGTGCGGTTTGAGCTTGCGGGCAGGCTGCGAACATTCCGTTCGACGCGGCTACTGGGTGAGCTCGCGAGAGGGGCTTAGTCCGTGGCCGAGTAATTCATCCTAGCCACGACTTTACCCCGCGATCTTTACCCTCCTAACAGGCCACAGTAGTGTCTGCGGCATCAGCCAATCCACCCGCCTTGGAAGCCCGAGCAGTGGAGCTTCTTCAATTCAAGTACCGCGCGTTCTTGAGCTATAGCCACCGCGACAAAGCATGGGGCAAGTGGCTGCATTCGGCGCTCGAGCGCTATCGCATCGACCCTGATCTTGTCGGCCGCAACACTACTGCCGGAGTTGTGCCAAAGACCTTACGGCCAATTTTTCGCGACCGGGACGATTTTTCCGCCGGCCACTCACTGACGGATGAAACCTCACGCGCACTCGCAGCGTCGCAGTTCCTCGTCGTGATCTGCTCGCCCAATGCCGCTCGCAGCAAATACGTGAACGAAGAAATCCGCCGCTTCAAGGCGTTGGGTCGTTCCGATCAAATTCTTCCGGTCATTGTCGATGGCGAGCCCGGCGACCCCGAACGCGAGAGCTTTCCGCTTGCGCTACGCTGCAAGCTCGGCCCGGATGGCAATCCCACTACCGAACCCGATGAGTTGATCGCAGCCGACGCCCGGCCCGAGGGCGATGACAAGTCCCTGGCGCTGTCAAAGGTCATTGCCGGCCTGCTGGGGGTCAGTCTGGACGAGATTGTGCGGCGGGCCGATCAGGCGCGAAGGCGCCACACACGGCTTCTCGGCGCGCTCGTCATCCTATTCCTCGTCCTTGCCGTCGCAGCAAGCGGCAGCGCCTGGTTTGCCTATCGTCAGCTTCTGGTTTCCAACGCGCGGTTGGAATCCGCAATCGACGCCTATGCTCTGGTGAGCCAGGCGATGGCAAAGGTGAGCCGCAAAACCAGCCCCTCCCAACTGCTGGCCAGTGCCGAGAATGCCCTCACGAACCTGTTCGACCAGAGCGCCAATACTGCCAGGCAGCAATTGCGGAAAGCGACGCTGCTCATCAGTTTCGTCGATGCTTACCAGTCCATCGGCGCCACCGAGGAGGCAAGAAAACGCGGAGATCAGGCCCGAGCTATTCTGTCAGATCTCCTCAAGCGGAGACCGGAGGATTCCGCCCTGCAACTCGACCTTGCAAGCGCCTACGAACACATCGCCGATGTCTTGAAGCTGCAAGGCGATTTGCCCGGCACTCTTGATAGCTTGCGTTCTGCATTGGCCATGCGTGAACGCGCCCAGGCGGCTTCCGCCAACCCCGCAGTACTGATCGATCTCGCGCTCTCGTTCAATGCCTTGGGTGAATCGCTTCAGTCGAAGGGGGACCTCGATACAGCTTTGGAAACGTTCCAACAGGGACTTGCAGTCGCCAAGCGCGCCATATCCGACAACCAGTTTGATTCCGAGCAACAGTATGCGCTCTCGCGCATCTTGACCAGCATCGGCAACCTATACGGCGTGCGCGATAGGCAGGCGAAGAGCCTTGACTATTACGAACAGGCGCTTGCCATCAGGAAGCGGCTGGCGGCGAACAATTCGGCCAATCCGCAGTGGCAACGTCTCCTTTCATGGTCGTACAGCTGGGTCGGAGATTCGCTGCAGACCCAGGGACAGCTTGCGCAAGCGCTGGCCATGTATCAGGAGTCCCTGGCGCTACGTCAGCAACTGGTGAACCGCTATCCAGAAAACGCGACGTGGCTCGACGATCTCGCCTGGATGCACACCTACATAGGAGACGTCCTCCTCCTGCAGCAAAATGGTCTCGACGCTCTCGATCATTACCGGATTGCGCGCACGGATTTCGAGAAACTCGTCGCGACCGATCGATTTAACCGGCGCTGGCAACGCGATCTCGCCTGGTGCATCAAAGGCACCGGCCAGGTGCTTACCGCGTTGAAAGAATACACTGCAGCGATAGAGGATTTTCGAGCGGCCATTGGCAGTTATGAACCGCTGGTGAAAAGCGCTCCTGATAACGAAGTCTGGCGCCGCGAGTTCGCCAACACCTATTTGCGGATGGGAAACACATTCAAATTGCAGGGTGACGCGACCGGAGCATCGCAATCCTATTCGGCGGCCTTGAAAATCTGCCCCCGAGACGACACCACACTCGAATGGCTCCTCTCGCTGCAAACTCCGGTGACGAGCATTGCCGACGCGCGCGCATGCCCGGCTACCGCGCCGGGATCGCTGTAATGGTAGATGTCATCGCGCAGAAGCCCATCTGCCTGATCGAGTATCTACAAAGACATCACTAGACGCCTCAGACGCGCCGAGTGCTTATGCCTCTCTCAATTCCTGTTCAGACACGACCCGCTCGTGCGGTTCGATCAAACTTTTGATTCGATATTGGCGCCGACCATCTTCTTCCGGCGGCACTGCTCTTATTTCGTATACGCCCGGTGCCGCGTTGTGCCTCTAGCCCAGAGAATTTTTCCTCGTCCAATTATGAGCGATTTTCGGGTCAGAGAGAGCAAATTCATCACTTCTTTTGCTCTCGAACCGCGGGGAGCCGAACGGCATTCAGAAGCTCAGGTAGTCACCTCCATACTCTCGGAGCACTCAGGTCACCCTGGAATTGCTTAGGTGCCCAGTTTCCATAACCGCTTAGGTCACCCGAGCCTCATAGCCTCACTTCGATGCTCGCATTGGCGTTGGACGGGCTCTAAAGGACGAGAGCCGACCCAGCTCAGGGTGTCTTGCCCGTCAGCCATATCGCGTCGGCCGATAGCTCCGGCCACCCGATAGCACGACTGGCGCGCTCCGCGGGCGGAAGCGAGGCGTCCCAGCGGGCCGCCGTGATGCGCTGCTGGCCAAGTCATCGGATGGAGGTGCCCTGTTTGCAGCCGGACGTGATCCTTGCACATACGACGGGGGGTTGCCGCAGCTCTCCAGCGTCAGAGCCGCACGGTGCCCCCATCGCGTTCGTCAACGTCTCTGACCCGATTGCGTGCCTGAGTTAAGTGGAAGAAGATAAGGGCGCCCTTCAGCAACCAAGGCCCCGACCGGATCGGCAAATGAACTCGGCGCAGTTCGCTCAAATCAGGAAGACGAAGATGGTTTCGATGGCATCCTCACGCATTTTCACCGGCCTCATCGCGGCGGCGCTGCTGTTTGGCCTTGCTTTCCCACTGCACGCCAAGGAGTTCATCAAAGGTGAACGTCCGCAGCAGCGCGGCTACTCGCAGGCGGTGATCACCGAGGGCGGCAAGATCGTATGGCTGGCCGGACAGCTCGCGGTCGTCGACAACTCCGGCAAGTCGCTTGCCGGCGATCTCGACGGACAAGTGCGGCAGATCTTCAAGCTCATCAATGCCACGCTCGAAAAAGCCGGCGGCAAGCTCAACGACTTGGTGCAAATGACCGTGTTTATCACCGACGTGCGCTACGGCGACCGTCTCACCCAGATCCGGCGCGAAATATTTGGCGACAATTTCCCCGGCAGCGCCCTCATCACCGTCACCGCCTTGGCCATTCCCGAGGCCAAGGTCGAAATTCAGGGTTACGCCGTCATCGGCAGCAAGTAACGCCATTGCTGCGGCGCTGGCGAGGAAAAGCACGGTGCGATGAAGCCCGCCGGGAGGGCACGCTGACGCAACAACATGGCCAAGCGTTATAGGAAATCGCGTTCGGTACACAAACGCATGACCATCCGCCGCATGGAATGTCTGCTGATTGAGGAGGAGCAGTCAGCGATGTTGCGGCGCGGTAACGGCGGGAATTGACCCTCAAGAGACATGGGCGGCTCAGAATTGCTGCTGCGCAAAATAAACCATTGAGCCCTATTTCGCCGATCGCATTTCCTTGCTGTAATCAGCGTAATTGCAACCCGACGTTGGCGTGGTCCTGCGCCTTGGGTAAGGCAATGAGACGGCGCGATTTCATCAAGGTGATTGCTGGCTCGGCAGCTGCGTGGCCGCTAACAACAGGCGCGCAGCAGGGCGAGCGAATGCGGCGCATCGGAGTGCTTCAGGGCGGCGGCGACACGGACGATCCACGCTCGCAGCCCAACGTCGCTGCGTTCCTGCAAGCACTGCAGCAATTGGGTTGGACCGACGGCCGAAACGTGAAGATTGACTTTCGCTGGCCCGCGGGTGATGCCGACAAGGCTCGCAAATACGCGGCGGAACTGGTCGCGCTTGCGCCCGACGTCATCCTGGCCATTAGCGCGCCGTCCTTGGGCTCGTTGCTTCAGGCAACACGCACCGTGCCGATTGTGTTCGTGGCCGTCTCCGATCCAGTCGGCACCGGCTATGTCGATAGTCTGTCGCGGCCGGGCGGCAACGCCACCGGCTTTGTGCTGTTCGATTACAGTTTGAGCACGAAATGGCTGGAGCTGCTCAAGGAGATCGCGCCGGGCGTGAAGCGAGCGGCGGTCCTTCGGGATGCCGCGATATCCCCCGGGATCGGCCAGTGGGGCGCGATCCAGTCCGCGGCGCCGTCGCTCGGGGTGGAGGTGAGCCCGGTCAACATGCGCGACGCGCCTGAGATCGAGCGCGGCGTCGTGGCCTTCGCGCGTTCCGGCAATGGCGGCCTGATCGTGACAGGGAGCCCGTTGTCGCTCATTCATCGCGAACTGATCATCGCGCTTGCGGCCCGGCACAAGCTGCCCACGGTCTACTTCCTACGCCCCTTCGTCACCAACGGTGGCCTGATCTCCTATGGGCCCGATGTGGCCGACCAGTCCCGGCGCGCGGCCGGCTATGTCGATCGCGTCCTCAAGGGCGCCAAGCCGGCCGACCTGCCGGTGCAAGCGCCGACCAAGTACGAGCTGGCGATCAACCTCAAGACCGCAAAGGCGCTCGGCCTCGATATCCCGACGACCGTGCTCTCGCGCGCCGATGAGGTGATCGAATGATGAGACGGCGCGAGTTCATCACGCTGCTCGGCGGCGCGGCAACTGGCTGGCCGCTCGCCGCAGGCGCGCAGCAGGTGACGCTGCCGGTGGTTGGATTACTCGACAGTAGGTCGCAGGAAGCAGTGGCGGGGCGACTGCGCGCATTTCGCCAAGGTTTGCAGGAGAACGGCTACGTCGAAGGCGAGAACGTTGCGATCATATACCGCTGGGCCGAAAATCAGTTTGATAGGCTGCCCGATCTGGCGAGTGATCTAGTTCACCGCCGGGTTGCCGTGATCGCGACGGCTGGTGACCCTGCCACTTCTGCCGCCAAAGCGGCTACTACGACCATTCCCATCGCATTTGTCATTGCCGAAGACCCGGTCAGGGCAGGTCTTGTGGCGAGCCTCGCAAGGCCGGGCGGCAACATAACGGGCATCAATTTTCTCGCAGCTGAGCTAACAGCAAAACGGCTGGAGCTCTTACGCGAGCTAGTGCCTCGGGCTACTCGCGTTGCCGTCCTCGTCAATCCAGCCGAGGCAAAGCGCACCGAATCTACGATGGAAGCCCTGGAAGCTGCCGCTCGCATGATGGCCCTGCAGCTTCAGGTGCTCAAAGCCAATACCAGCCGTGAAATAGAAGCCGCCTTTGACAACATCGAACGCCAGCGGCCCGATGTGCTTTTCATCGAGACCTCCCCTTTCTTAAACGTGCGGAATGTCCAATTGGCCATGTTGGCCGCGTATCACCACGTACCCGGGACACACAGCGAGCGTGAATATGCCGATGCTGGCGGGCTGATGAGCTATGGTTCCAGCATTGCGGATGCTTATCGTCAACAGGGTGCCTATGTCGGTCGCATTTTGAGGGGCGCCAAGCCAGCAGACTTGCCAGTTGTGCAATCGAGCAAGCTTGAGCTGGTACTCAACGCCGCGACGGCCCGAATGCTCGGCGTGACAATTCCGCCGACGCTGCTCGCAACCGCCGACGAGGTGATCGAATAGTTTTTGCTGCACCTGCTCACGTCCGTTCCTGGCACTGGGCTGCCGAGCGGGCAGGTCTGCATTCACGGAGAGTCTCTGGAGGGTAAGCAGACCTACGGTCGGCGGGCTCAGTACCGCAGATCATGACCCCACGGGACGCCGGACGACCTATTGGTTCGCGCTGTTACGGTATGGCCGTCGCCCGCATTGCAGGCAGATCGGAAATGCGGCGCATCCAGGTTGCGAGCTGTGGGCGACCATTTGTGAGATCACTGAGGCCCCGCTTGCGTGCGATGTCTAGCGACACCGCGAGGATCAGGTGTGCCATGGTAGGTGCCCCTTGCATCAGGGGCTCAGACACCCGCCCTTCAAAAAGGTCAGCCATGCGCTGGCTACGCGCGGCCTCGTGACTAAGGACGGTCGAAGAACGCTCACTTTCGAGTAGATTCATTTGGCGCACCCATACGCAGATGCCTTCGCACATACTGCGCGCGGTAGCTTCAACTCGGCAGTAGCCCCAATCGGACTCACGTAGCGCGTGGCGAAACCGGGGTTTGCCATCAAGGCCGTCCAGGTAGGTACAAATGAGTTGGCTGTCCTCCATGCCAATGCCGGCGTCGTCAACGAGATATGGCACCCGACCTGACGGGTTAATCTGATAGTAGGGGCTGTTCGGGGTGCGCGTTTTCGCCTCCACGATTTCAACGCGCTTTTCCAATCCCTTTTCTACAACTACTATGCGCGCCAGTCGCGCGTATGGCGAACCGTAAGTGACGTAGAGCTTCATCAGCGGGGTTCTTTCATGTTTCTGAGCCGGCGTCATAATAACGAGTGCACCGACCTCTACCGCTGCTAATTTAGATTAAAACTGGCGCTCAAGCGACGCGGCTGCGAGGTCGCTCGCCACGAGTAGGAAGGACGCTAGGTCCCTCGGACCATTCGTTCGCACAGAAGGCGAATCGACTGAGGGTTTTTGTTGCAGTGCATGAGTCTCCTTGTGGCACGAAGTGTGAGTGCCGCCATGTCCCGCTTATGATCGCCCTCGAATGAGCAGCGGACTGCACGCGGACGCAGCCCTTTGGGCGGCCTATGACCCTGGCTGTGTGAAAACGCATGTTTTGGTGAAATGTGAAAAGTATAATTCTCCAGCGCCGTACCGAATCGTTATATGCGCAGCATGATTTGACTCTCGTGATGTGCAAATCTTCGGAAATATTCTACGCGCGCGGCGGGCGCTTGAGTTTTCACGCAGCCAAGACCCGAAGCAGACTTTAAGGCCCGCTGATCGAAGACTTTCGTTATGCTCGCTATCTCCGCTAACTGATTCTTGCCCAATTCGATATTCTGCCGTGCTGCCGGCTCGTGGGCACCTATGCTATGAGGCTGCTGGCCCGTGAGGGGTTGACCGCCCACGCTTCAATTCAGAACAATTCAGGTCTGCCTTGAGGACCTAGCCTCTGCCCAGAGGCAATCCGAACGCCGGCAAACAGCAAGGAGGAACTCGAAGATGGACCACATTAGTCGCCGACAGGTCGTCCGAGGCGCGGTTGCGGCGACCGGCGCAATGACTCTGGGCGCGCCGTCGGTCCACGCGCAGAACAATCGGCAGACCTTGCGCTTCGTGGCGCAGGCCGATCTCAAGATCCTCGATCCTGTCTGGACGACCGGCTACATCACGCGCAATCACAGTTATCTTGTGTACGATACGCTCTTCGGCACAGACGAGAACTTGCAAGTCAAACCGCAAATGGTCGATCGGACCACGGTGTCTCCCGACGGCATGAAGTACACGTTCACGCTGCGCGAGGGCCTGCGATGGCATGACGGGCAACCGGTCCTGGCAGAAGACTGCGTGGAGTCGCTCAAGCGCTGGGGAAAGAAGCCCTATCGCTTCGGCCAGCTCCTAATGGCGCATACAGCAAAGATCGCGCCCGTTGACAAGACGACTTTCACGCTCGAGCTCGCCGAGCGCTTCGGTCCCGTGCTCGACGTTTTGGGAAGTCCGCTGCGTCCCCCATTCATGATGCCAGCGCGGATCGCGTCCACGCCGCCAGAACAGCAGATCAAGGAGACCATCGGCTCCGGCCCCTTCAAGTTCGTGCGGGACGAGTGGCACCCGGGTGAGCAGGCCGTGTACTTGCGCAACCCCGACTACATCCCGCGCGACGAGGCGCCGAGCGGATCAACCGGCGGCAAGAAGGTGTACCTCGACAAGGTCGTCTGGCGCTATGTCGCCGATCCATGGGACGCGGCGAACGATCTCGCAGCGGGCGAGGTAGACTGGTGGGAGCTGCCACCGCTCGATTTCATTCCGAAGATTGAGCAGAACCCAGATTTGCAGACGTTCCTCACCGATCCGCTCGGGACGCAAGGCTGGCTGAAGCCGAACTTCCTCCACCCACCCTTTAACAATAAGAAGGCGCGTCAGGCACTGCTCCACATGATGGACCAGGTGACGTATCTGTCTTTGGCCATCGGACAATCGCAATACTACCGTCCTTGCTATTCGGTATTTGCTTGCGGCGGCCCTTATACGACGAGAATTGGCGCCGAGCCGATGATGGAGCATGACCTCACAAGAGCGACGCAGCTCGTGAAGGAATCGGGTTACGATGGCCGGCCGATCGTGTTGATTCAGGTCACCGACATTGCGTTTCTCAGCGCCGCAGCAATCGTCACGCGCCAACGCCTGGAATCGATCGGCTTCAAGGTCATCCTCAGGGCAATGGACTGGTCGACGAACCTAGTGGTGCGGGAACGCAAGGAGCCGCCCGAGAAGGGCGGCTGGAACCTCCTTTTCACATGGAATCAGGCGGGGGACGTGATCAATCCCGCCGTTCACTTCGGCATATCGGGCGCAGGCTCGAACGCCTGGTACGGCTGGCCGGACGTTCCGCAGCTCGAGAAGCTGGTCACCGACTGGGTGCGCACGACAGATCAAACGAAGCGCCTGCAGCTCGCCGATGAGGTTCAGAAGGTCGCTCTCAGCGAAGTGACGTACGTGCCGTGGGGGGAATGGGTCCAGCCGACGGCCTACCGAAAGAACGTCCGGGACGTCCTCAAGTTCGGAGCACCGATTTTTTGGAACGCGAAGATCTCGTAGGCCGATCCAGATCGCCCACCCGAACCGGTCATTAGGCGCGCCTAGAACAGTACGTCGTTTTCTCCTCCGTTAACCCCAGTCCATGCCTCTCTCAACGTCGGCACGGGTGTGGTACCTTTCGTTGCCCCCCGCTGTCATCGGAACGTCATGGGAGAACTTATGAGAGGCTGCCCGCTCTCCAGATGGTTCGCGTTAATGGCATGGCTACTCGCTAGTCCGGCGCAGCGACCGGCGGCGTAGCATGAAAACGGTTCGCAATAAGACGCCGAAGCTCAAGCGCCACAAGCAGCCAGCGGCTGCACGCCCTCGCGATTCCTCGGCGGCCAATCTGCAGAAGCAAGTTGACCATCTTACCCAGGAACTTGTCGACGCGCGAAAGCACCTTGGTGAAGCGCTGGTCCAGCAGACCGCGACCTCGGAGGTGCTGCAGGCCATTTCAAGCTCGTCTAGTGAACTGGAGCCTGTGTTTCAGGCGATACTGGCGAACGCGGTGGGCATCTGCAAGGCGAACTTCGGTAACCTGTTTCTCTATGAGGGGAACTCTTTTCGGGTCGCCGTCCAGCGCAACGCGCCGCCCGCCTACGCCGAGCGATGGCGCCAAAATCCTGTCCTTATGGTGGATGCGAATCCGCACAATCCACTCGCCCGTCTGGTCAAGACCAGAGGCGTGGTCAACATCGTCGACCTTGCGGCGGAGTTGGCCTACCTGGAGCGCGATCCTCGCTTTGTAGCGCTCGTGGAAGGTGCTTGTGCTCGAACACACCTCCTGGTTCCGATGCTCAGGGAGGCTAAACTGATCGGCGCGATCGCGATCTATCACCAAGAGGTCCGCCCTTTCACAGAGAGGCAAATCGAGCTGATTCAGAACTTTGCCGCCCAGGCCGTCATTGCCATCGAGAACACGCGGCTACTCAATGAACTGAAACAAAGCACGAACGATCTAAGCGAATCCCTCCAGCAGCAGACCGCTACCGCGGATGTGCTCAAGGTCATCAGCCGTTCGACATTTGATCTGCAAACAGTGTTCGACATACTTGTCGAGTTGGCAGCGCGGCTGTGCGACGCCGAATGCGCGTTCATTTTCCGGCGCAAAAGTGAGACCTACCACCTGGTCGCTTGCCATGGTTTTTCCGAACAGTATCGGCAGTTCATCAGCGATCATCCGATTGCGCCGGGACGGGGCACGCTGGTCGGCCGTACGGCTCTCGAAAGACGTCCAGTCCACATTCCCGATGTGCTGGTCGATCCAGATTACACTTGGATCGAATCCATCAAACGCGGCGGACAGCGCAGCTTGCTCGGTGTGCCTCTGTTGCGCGAAGGAGAGCCTATCGGCGTAATGGCAATGAATCGGTACACGGTTCGGCCTTTCTCCGACAAGCAGATCGGGCTGTTAACCACTTTTGCCGACCAGGCAGTGATTGCAATTGAAAATGTGCGGCTGTTCGAGGCTGAACAGCAGCGGACGCGCGAGCTGTCCGAATCCCTGGAGCAGCAGACGGCAACTTCGGAAGTCCTGCACGTCATCTCAAGTTCGCCGGGCGAACTGGAGCCAGTATTCGACGCCATGTTGGCAAATGCGGTGCGCATCTGTGAGGCCAGCTTTGGCAACTTGTTGCTGTACGACGGCAGTGCATTCCGCCATGTTGCACTGCATAATGCACCGAAGAGTTGGGCTGCCGAACAACAACGTAATCCGATTGCTCCTCGCAGCTCGGCACGCCTCCTTTATAGTGTCGCCGAGACGAAGCAGGTGCTCCACGTTGCGGACATTTCCATAGAAAATTCTAATGAGCCGATCGCTAAAATTGCCGGCGCTCGGACCCTTCTGATCGTACCTATGCTCAAGGAAAACGAGCTGATCGGCGTTATTGCCATTTACCGTCAAGAAGTCCGGTCGTTCAACGAAAAACAAATCGCACTAGTCACAAACTTCGCAGCGCAATCGGTCATTGCCATCGAGAATACGCGGCTCTTGAACGAGCTGCGCCAACGCACTGACGATCTTGGACGTTCGGTCGAGGAGCTCCGTGCGCTTGGTGAGGTTAGTCAGACGGTAAATTCCACGCTCGATCTCGAGACCGTATTAAGTACGATCGTTACCAAGGCGGTCCAGCTTTCGAACACGGACGCTGGGGTAATCTATGTTTTCGACCAAGTGGATCAAACCTTTCGGGTACGGGCCACTTACGGCTTGAGCAACGAGTTGATTTTGGCACTCAAGGATCAGCAGCTCGGCGCTTCAGATGCGATTCGCCAGGCCACCCGGGAGAGACAACCGCGGGAGATCGCGGACATCGGCGATGAGCCGTCAAGCCCAGTCCGAGACATCGCGATGCGAGCTGGACTTCGAGCGCGACTTGTTGTGCCGTTGATCGGCACAGAGCGCGTCGTCGGGGCGCTCGTGGTCCGGCGCAAGCAACCCGGCAACTTTTCCAAAGAGACAATTCAGCTTTTGCAGACGTTCGCAGCTCATTCGGTGCTTGCGATCCAGAACGCACGTCTGTTCCGCGAGATCGAGGAGAAAAGTCGTGAGCTCGAAGTGGCCAGCAAACACAAATCTCAGTTTCTGGCCAACATGAGCCATGAACTTCGGACGCCCCTTAATGCCATTCTTGGATACACTGAACTCGTTCTCGATAACGTCTATGGCGATACGTCGGAGAAGATGCGTGGTGTATTGGAGCGGATTGAGAAGAACGGCAGGCACCTGTTGGGCCTGATCAACGATGTGCTCGACATGTCGAAGATAGAGGCGGGCCAGCTCGTCCTCGCCCTTGCCGATTATTCGCTCAAGAGCGTCGTCGAGACCGTCTACACCGCCGTCGAGCCACTCGCTAAGGAAAAGAATTCTTACATTCACGGTCGAGGTGCTGCCCGATCTGCCGGTTGGACATGGCGACGAGCGGCGGCTCACGCAGGTGCTTCTCAACTTGGTGGGCAACGCGATCAAGTTCACCGATAACGGGGAAGTAGCGATTAAAGCTATGATCGCAAATGGATCGTTCAATGTCGCCGTGCGGGATACCGGCCCAGGCATTTCCGAGTTTGATCAGGCCAAACTGTTCCAGGAATTCCAGCAGGCCGATACCTCGATCGCACGCAAGAAGGGTGGCACCGGCCTAGGGCTTGCGATCTCGAAGCGTATTATCGAGATGCACGGCGGAAAAATCTGGCTCGAGTCAGTCGTGGGGCAGGGCTCGACGTTCTCCTTCACACTCCCTGTCATCGTGGAGCAGGAAACCAATCCCGTATGATCAGCGCGATGATTGCTAGTGTGGCGGATTTGACGTTCCTATCAGCATTGCCGCGAGTCATTTGTAGGAACGTCAAATCCAAAGCCACACTAGAATCAAATAGTTGCTAGTGTCCCTTTGGTTCCGACGTTCGTTTGCGAGAGTGCTGCAAAGTGATACGAACGTCGGAACCGGGACACTAGTGGCGCGCAAAAGTATCCGCGAGTCTCCGGTACATCTAGTGAGCAGAATTGAACCCAAACTCCCGCCACTTGTGGCGTTGGTCATCATGACCGTAATTAGGTGGGTCCCTCCGGTCCCAGATAGACGCGCCACGCTTTGAGTGGTCGTGTGTCAGCCAGTAGCCAGAGTACGGCCAAACACGAGCACTTGCTAGGGACGCTCTCTCGCGTGTTGCTGTTGAATGTTGCCGCGCTGCTACTGCTCTCTTCACAGTCGGCTTCTGCGCAGACGCAGGGGTCGAAGCTATAGCGGCCGGTGGGTCTACCCTAACGTCATTGGCTGGCGCGGGCGCTTCCTGGACAGCTGCCGTGGCAACGGCTGGCGCGGGCGTCTCCTGGACAGCGGTCGTTACAGCGGCTGGCGCCGGCGTTTCCTGGACAGCTGCCGTGGCAACGGCTGGCGCGGGCGTCTCCTGGACAGCCGTCGTTACAGCGGCTGGCGCCGATCGTTTCCTGGACAGCTGCCGTCGCAGCGGCTGGCGTCGGCGTTTCCTGGACAGCCGTCGTTACAGCGGCTGGCGCGGGCGTTTCTGGACAGCTGCCGTCGCAGGGGCGGGCGCGGGCGTTTCCTGGACAGCTGCCGTCGCAGCGGCTGGCGCCGGCGTTTCCTGGACAGCGGCCGTTGCAGCGGCTGGCGGCGGCGTTTCCTGGACAGCTGTCGTCACAGCGGCTGGCGGCGGCGTTTCCTGGACAGCTGCCGTCGCAGCGGCTGGCGGCGGCGTTTCCTGGACAGCTGCCGTCGCAGCGGCTGGCGGCGGCGTTTCCTGGACAGCTGTCATCGCAGCGGCTGGCGGTGGCGTTTCCTGGACAGCTATCGGTGCAGATGTTGTCGTCTCCTTTTGCAAAACGGCTACCACCACTGTCAATACAGCCGTCGTCCCACAGGCCAATACAACACTCATAATGTATTTGAGCATGAGATCACTCCGCGCGATTGAGCAAAGCCCCGGCTTCCTCAAGAATCAAAACTCTCTCTGAAGGAGGCAGGCTGGGGATTCCAAGTATTCGTCACCTGGACCGGTCAACTGGTTCAAATGCAATTCGAGTAGCCACGCTGCACCTGGGCAGTGGGAACGCTTGCTCCGGTTTGAACGTCGGCAGCACTGAAGCGGCCTCTATAAGGACCCGTATCCCAATTTACCGCTTTGTGTACGCAGCCGGCGGAAGCTGACGCTGCGTCCCTGCGCCAGTTCGAGGCGCGACCGAGGACCGCGACCACTGGCGCAATCAGGCGGAGGGGATCACCCGTCAGCTTGCCGAACCCGCATAAACCGGCGTCGTAATTGTGCGACGGGCCGGTTTTCCCCGATGTCCCACCGTTGGAACATCGGCCGGCCCGTGGCGAGCCCGCTGGCCTCATCTTGGCGAAAGCGGCGGTTTTGACTTACGGACGCTGGTTTCTGACTCGGCGCTCGTGCCCCTGGCAGCGATTCGGGTGGCGCAGGAGCGGAGGGAGTGTCCGCCTAAAAGATCAAAAATAATGTCTTTCGCCAAAGGCTTGCGTAAATCGCATCCGATGTATCCACAAACGAATGTACAAAGCCAACCTGTTTTCCCGAAGCTGGCGAGTTTCGGTGACAGGTCGCCAATGACCTGATTGGTCATGCGTGAATGATAACGTTCCGAGACCGATCGACATCATCGACGTAGCTCCAATTCCGACGGTAGGCGAATCCGCCGGTTTGAGGCGATGCACCTTCCGAATGGTATCCTTCATGCCAGAGGCAAGATAACTGTTATTAACTATGTTACTGACAACCAAGTGGTGGCCAAGACAGATTTGGCAACGTTTTGTAGGTTGCTTTGTGGACGCAACCGAACTGTTTTCTCAACCCATTGCTGATGATCGCATATGCGTGCTTTAAGGCGGAGACGGTCTCCGCCTACGCAAATCTCGGAATGGCTTTCTCGCGTCGAGGCTTGACCACCTCGACCGGGGGCGGTGTATCCCCGGGGGCGAAGACAAAGATCGCCGCGGAATACGACCTATTGCATCTTTTTCGCGTTGAATTGCTGAAATTGGACGGTGGTCTATTCGTCAGAATGCCGTCCCTAGCAATTGCAATTTTGGGCCGAGTTGAGAAGGAGAGGGAGACTGTCAAAAGGGGACCTTACACTTGATTTTAGGCTAATTTCTTCGAAGAGGCGTCGGAGCCGGCGAAGCGAAGCCGTATAACGCCACGACCGGGATTGGAGAAACTCGGCCAATGCCTTCTGAAGCACCGCCATTTGCATCTCGCTATCGTTTATTGCCATTACCCCAAACAAGTCAATGCTGCCAGCAAGATCGCGAAGCCGGCGCATATGATCGTCGTGCTGTGCGATCTCGAATAATGTTTCAAGGGCAAATAATCGATGCCCCGGCTCGGAGCCCGTTACTGCGAGTTCGGCAAGCCAGAGATCATGTGGGCAAGCGAGGGAGGATTCCGTTCGCAACCAGTTCGTCAGCAAATACATATCGGATCAGGTCGGCACTCATCCTCCGATAGCGCCTCAAAATCCGCGAGAATTCGAAGTGCGCGCGCAACTGGGCATCGCGGCGCGTCGGCGCGCTCATGTTACGATTATCGTCCCGGATACGGAATGCAGTAAGCTCATCCCGCAGGACATGGATATCATTACCGCTGCAGATTCGAACCCACATATCCAAATCTTGAAGGTTAGTGAGGCGCGGGTCATAGTCGCCTACCTGTGTATACACCGAACGACGAATCATAGCGGTCGGGGCGCACAGGCAATTGCCATGAAAGAAAAAATAGTGAAGCCATGACCTTTGAGAAAAGTCAGGCAGCGAGAATGGAAGAGTAAAGTCAAAGAAATTTTTGTAAAAAGGCCGTCCACGCTCGTCCAGTAGACGCGGCATACCAAAAACTGCTGCGATCTGCGGGCTCGCGCGCAGGAACTGAACCTGCGCTGCAAGTTGACCCGGCAGCGCAAAATCGTCAGAATTAAGTATTGCAATAAACTCGCCCCTCGCGCGCGCAATAGTCTTATTCATCGCAGCAGAGATGCCGCAATTTTGTTTGAGGACTTCAAGGGAAATACGTGGATCAGCGAAACTCCTGATAACATCAGGAGTTGGGTCATTCGATGCATCGTCAGTAATAACTATCTCGAAGTCTTGAAACGATTGGCCAAGGACACTTTTGATGGCCTCGCTCACAAATGCGGCATGATTGTAAGACTTGATGACAACGGAAACTTGTGGGTGCACTGCGTCGGTCTCGGGTCGGCAAAATTTGACCAGAAAAACTAGCGATTGCAGTCCGCAGAAATAATAGTTTGTGACGGCGGCAGCATAGGGCTGCGATGTAACATAGATGACTGACTCAGAAAATTGCATCTAATTCAACGACTATCACTATCAGCTTAGGTTTTCGTGCCGCAATATGATTTCCTACCAAAAATTGTCCGGGCTGAACAGTAGATAGCACACGCGCTACCATCTCAATCTCCTGCTGCGTGAGGCCAGGATAGCACGGCAAAGTCAGAATTTCCTGCCCGGCGCGTTCGCTTACCGGCAACGGGGACTTTCGCCCAGGCATTCCCTGCGCACTTTCTTGGTCGCAATCGAGAACGGGATAATGGATATCGCTCGCAATGCCTGCCGTCGACATGGCCAGCCCCACTGCAGCTCGCGCGGGTGACCGCAAAATCGCGAGATGGCCTACATTGGTCGGGTCGTCGGCGCCGACAATACTGCAGGGACGCTGACTAGATAGCGCATAGCGCCCTATGATCTTGCGCCGCTCGGCATTCAAGTCATCAAGATGCTTGAGCTTGACGGAAAGGACAGCCGCCTGAATTTCGACTCATTCGGCTGTTTCGCCCAAAAGGCAATGCCGAACGGAATCGTTCCCGCCATCCATGGAACCCAAGCCAAGTCACGCGTTCGGCCAGCTCGTAGTCGTCAGTTACGATGGCGCCAGCATCGCCGAGTGCACCAAGATTCTTCGTTGGATAAAAGCTGAAGGCCGCGATTTCACCAAGACGAACCTATCCTACGACCGTCCAGCGTTGCACCGTGCGCCTGCGCACAATCCTCCAGTATCCGGACATCCTTGCGTCCGATGCGGTTGAGCTCTCGACGGATACCAACGAGGTCGGCAACGATGCCAAAAAGATGTGTTGCAACGATCACTTTGGTGCGGCTCCCGACGACTTCGGGGATCAAACTCGGGTCAAGACTGAGCGTATCCGGTCGCACGTCAACCCAAACTGGAGTAGCACCGACGAGCCAGCATGCCTCCGTTGCGAAGCCACCGGCGTTGGCGACCGTAACGACCTCGTCGCCCGGCCCGATGCCAAGGGCCCTTAGCGAAAGCTCCAAGGCATCGGTACCGTTGGCAAGCGGGACACAACACTTGACTCCGCACCAGGCAGCGAAATCAGTCGCAAATTGATCGACAAAACGCCCGCCGATCCACCGGCCGGATGAAAGAACTTGCTCGATACATGCATCGATTTCGGGTTTTAGACGCCGATACACACGGACAGGGTCGTTGATTGGGACGTAATCATCGACTTCAGGGTTGCATTTCCGGCGGCTCGAATTCCTTTATGTCTGTTGCGATCACCTGTGCAGGGTTGCCCACGACCTTCGCGCACGCCTTGACATCGCGAGTGACTACCGCGCCCGCACCGACCACCGCGAATGCTCCGACCGTTACTTTCGGCAAGAGGATGGCACCGGCCCCGATCATCGCCCCAAGTTCAATGTTAGCCAATCCGCCAATGACGGCTCCTGGACCGATGGAGACGAAATCACCGATCTTGACGTGATGGCCGACGCAGGCCCCACGATTGATCAGCGCATGGCGCGAGATCAGTCCGTGTGCGCCCACGACGGAACCCGCGTTGAGAAAACTTCCGCCCCCAACCTCAGTTGTAGCAGCAACAATGGCATGCGGATCGATCATGGCTAAGACCGAAGCGAAATCCCAGAGCGATGGCCTCACGGGTCGCCAGCGCGCGATTGGCTGGAGTAAACAAGGGGCACAGACATGGATGCGCTGTAACCATTGAATCGACCCCGGTGATGTCCACTATCCTGGACTGGTCTTCGAAATAGGACTTCACATTCCCGATTTCTTACCGCCGCAACGATCGACCACTGAAGCCGTCTGCATGTCTCCATGTATTCAACGACGATCGGCGAGCCGATACCAAAAAGAACCAGCCGCTGCGCCGAGCCGGTAGCGTTCGGTGACACAAAATTGGTTGGTGATCCCTGGTGCAAAATGTCGTGGTCACCTTGTGATTAAGCAAAGGACGGCGAGGGAATTTCTACCACAATTCCTGCAAATGGTCTTCATGCTTACAGCGTGCATCGTATCGAGCCTTGCTAACACGGTGGCCGGGCTGTGGCGGATTGTAAAACTGAGAGCTGGTGACCAATCCAATATCGCTATAGTTACGTGCTCGTCATCAGCAGCTTAAGCTTGTCCGAGTGTAAAATCAGATGGGTTTTTAAGGTGGCGGGGGGGGGAGCCGGTAGTCTGAGTTCAGTTGCGCCAATCGAGTTGGGGATTATCGTGCAGCATTTTTTAAAAGAGCCTTTGGTTGATGTCGTTATCGTCAATTGGAATTATGGTCGCTACGTAGCCGATGCTATCAAATCCGTTAAGGATCAGACATATCAAAATTTCCGTTGCATTGTCCTGGACAACAGTTCCGATGATGATAGCGGCGAGCGTATAGTCGAAGCTATCGGCAATCATCCGCAATTTGTATTCCACCGCTTGCCGAGCAATTTGGGTCACCTGGGTGCAGCCATATGGTCACTCGACCATGCGACCGGCGAATTTGTAACCTTCCTTGATGCCGATGACGTTCTATTTCCTGACTACCTCGCGAGCCATCTGCAGGCCCATCTCGGCGGCAGGTCTTCGGTCGGATTCACTTCCAGCAATTATGTTGAAATAAATGCCGATGGTACAATTCTGACTAGCGGAAACAGCAACGTATATCACTTGTGGCAAAACGGGACGCCCGCACTCCGCCCTCTGGAGCGTACCGTCCGTTTGTCCGGAGTGGATGATAGTTCATATTCGGCACTCGCGCAGGCTGCTCGATACCTGCCGGCGCAGATGCATCGGTGCTGGTGTCCCGGATCCTCGAATATGTTTCGCCGAGTTCTGTTGGACCGTATCCGACCCAGCGATACTTCTCCGGCCCTGTTTGGCGGTGTAGATGGCTTCTTCTTGCCAATCTTTCATGCTCTCACCGGCATGATTCTGATCGATCAACCACTATCCGCGTATCGTCTGCATGGCGCCAACGATTATTCAATGTTGCCAAGTCTTCATGGCCTGCTGACCGCACATCCCAAGGTCAAGGCACAATCGTTCGGCTCATATCTTCGTATGCTCACCTGGATCGTCGATCACCTCGACGATGTCGTGCTGATGACTGGGCCAAACAGATATTGGCAGGTTATTGAGACTGTCTCGGCTACGCACCCGTTTGCACGAGAAGCGTTTTCGCGGCCCGAGCTCGAGGCCACTTTGGCGAGGCGATATTCGCGGCTGGTTGAGCTCTTTGGCGAATTTCGCGTGTTTCGAGAGCTTCGCAGACGCCTTCCATTTCCGGAATACTTGCAAATTGTGCTCGCCGCGCGCCATCGTGCCTTCCCAGTCGCCGACCTCAGCCGTGCTTTAATCAGAGAGATCGCCCGCAAGAGCTACTATGTCTACAAGAAATTGGTTTGAATAAAACCCAAAGTCAAGAGGCGATCATCAGCGGCAATTCAAACGTACGCATACTTTGGGTTGCGGTGATCACAGATTTCATGGATGCTTTCGATACTCCTTGATTTTGATGCCTGCAAAATGGAGTATTTTGCCGATTTCCACGCACGCTATAAACGAGATGTCGCATGGCACTCAACCGGGTGTCAGAGCGCATTGTTGATCCTTGCGATCTCGCGCCTGCTAAAAGGGAGCGCTATGGAACCAAGTTGCTCAAACGGCAACGTAGTCGCCTACCTGTCGGCTGCTGAGACAATCTCAAACGCGCGGTCCGCCAATCTAAGCATCTGCGATTATGTTGAGCGCCTATGGAACCAAGCCGGTCAAACCGAAAGGATTATTGCAAATCTGGACAAACTTGGTTGCTTCAAAGGATGCCAAACAGTTTGCGAAATCGGACCCGGCACCGGACGCTATCTTGAGCGCGTCATGAGCATATGTCGCCCCCAAAACTACGAGATCTATGAAACCGCGCCGGATTGGCGTGAATGGTTGCGGGCCGAGCATCGGGTCAAAGCGCCGACACCGGATGGCTGCTCCCTGCACAGCACAATCACACAGTCATGCGATCTTGTCATGGCGCATGGCGTGTTCCCTAATATCCCCGCATTCACGTCATTTTCATACATGCAAGAAGCAGACCGCGTTCTACGAAGTGGCGGATATTTTGTTTTTGACTGCCTCACTGAGGACGAACTATCTGACCTCGCCCATTGGATTGCATCAAAAAAAACTACCTTGCCGGTTCCGATACCACGCTCGCTGATAGGCAAGGCCATGACGAATTTCTCGGTAATCTCGGAGTTCACAGTCAAGTACGATGTGGGCAAAAGCCGCTATTTCGTATTCACGAAGCTTTAAGGACTGACCACGTTCTGATTATGGCCGGCGTAGCTTGCCTCTCTCTTATATTGCTATTGGTTTCGATGCTTCAGTCAAACAATAACTCGCGCATTTCTCTTTCATGCCAGTGCATGCCCGGTTGGCGGTAAGAGCAATGCACGTTCCGAACAATGGGAGATAAGTTTTCTGGAATGATCTTAACGCTTTGGGCAAAGCGCGCCTTTAGGCCGCGCCGATCACTATCCATTAGAATATGGTGAAGGGGTCCTGCCCCTGTAAGGTCCCAAATGCAATAAGAGGAGAATCCTCGCTCCTTTTCAATTGTCCAGTGATTCGCTAGAAATTCCGAAAGGCTTCTTTCTGCCATTCAAATATTATTTCCGAGTTCTTTCGCACAAACATAATTCCGTTGTTCAGGTTCAGGTGGGCCGGATTTACCCTGTACTTGGGATCCTCATCGATAACTATCAATTGGAATGTGTCGAGATCTCCTAACAACTGGTCAATAAGTTTCGCGTCACGGATTCCGCAATGGCAATCCACGTATAAACCGCCCCATTCATAGAGCGCGACTAGCCTGGCGATGTCGCTTTTGCAGGCAGGTATTCGAAATCTTTTGATAGGCCTCAAGATATGTTGGAGAATGCCTAGCTATCATCGGTTCTACATCTAAATCTCCGATAACCCGAAAATCCGGAAAACGATCACGCCAAGCACGAACTCCCTCGCGAATTAAGCCGCGCTCTGTATTATGCCAATAACAAAATATCACGATCCACGCCCCGGGCCCCGCCAAGCAGGAAGCTCGAAGGGGCACATTTCCCCAGATAAACTCTGGAACGACGTGGACAATAGTAGACGGCGGAACTCCCGGCAATCCAAACACGCTCTCTGACGAGGTGACTGAACGAGAGAAGCAGCATATGGTTGCCGGTGACAGCCGTATGCGGGAAAGCTGCACATGCGGATCATCCTGTGCGGGACGCGAGGTAACTTAAGTCATACGATTTTGGAAATTGGCCCCTATCTCTACCCGCAATCCAGGGTTTATGTAAGCCCTGCAGGTAACTCGCAACTGACTACGGCCAAGGCGCTCGACCTGCGCATGCCCAAAACCAGGCCTACTGCGCGGCGAGGAGATGATCGAATGATGATCAGACTGAGACTTTTCAGCCCACCATTTAGCCAGTTTAAGTATTGTGCCACCTACGATTATTGCAGCAAGCGCGAACGCGATGCCTAGCCAAATTAGCGTCTGTATCGCAACACACCGAAGACCCGAGGGACTGGAACGATTGCTGACCTCGTTGGTCGACCAGCGAGGCGCGCCGCCTTTCGATGTCATAGTCGTTGACAATGACGTTATGCGCTCTGGCAACCGGGTTGCGGTGCGGTTTTCGACCAGCTCAGTTTGTCGTATCTCGTCGAGCCGGTGCGCGGCCTTGCACGGGCACGCAATCGTACCGTAGCTGCCGCGTGCACGCCCTTCGTCGCCTTCATCGACGACGACGAATGGGCGTCTCCGGAGTGGCTCGCGAAGCTCGCCCAAAGGGCGAATGCATCCGGCGCAGACGTGGTGATCGGTCCCGTCGAACGGATATTTGCGGAAGAGGTACCGGATTATATTCGAACCTGCGGCTCCTTCGACAACCTCCTCGGCGCTGAGGGTGCCATTGTGCCTTGGACGCCGCACGCACAGGTAACGCCTTTATTCGTCGCGATGCGCTGCCGAACCGCTGTACCCCGTTCTCGACCCGCTTCGATTTTACTGGCGGCGAGGACGTAAACCTATTCAAGCAAATGATCGAGGGAGGAGCGCTCGTTGTTGCCGCCCGCGATGCGGTAGTGTTCGAGCATCGTCCACTCAAGCGAGCCAATCTGCAGTGGGTGGTTCGACGCGCCCTGCGCAACGGTGGTACCATCGCTGGAATTGAGTGGGGTCGTTGTGACTGGAAGACGAAAGTCCGGCGTGTCCACACCGCAATCATTGCTGCGATGCGCGAAGGTGTGAGAGTTGTTGCACTTTGGAAACGGGACCGCTCTACTGCAGTGCGGCACCTCGTCAGAGCTTGCATGGAATTTGGCAAAATACTTCATCTTGCTGGTATTCGGATTGAGGAGTATCGAAAACATTCATGAACGCTGATCTTAAACTAAGTACCAACATCACAGATTTTCGTAGAAGATAGATTTCTATGAACCTTGAAGCGAAGGATGTGCATCGGGCAGCTTCGTCGCAAACGTTAGCTAGATCGAAATCGCAGGGGACTCCAACGTCCCAGAGCGACGTTGAACCCGCGAGGGCGCACACGCTATCGATTACAATTGGCATCGTGCTCTTCAACAATCGCGCTGCTCAGCTCAGTGACCTCGCGACAACCTTGCATCGAGCAATTGCGCGCCTGAAGCAAAACGAAGCGCAGGCAAACCCGTTAAGAGCGACGGCGTTTTCCATTCGCCTTCTCGACAATGGCGATGGGCAGGCCGACACGGCCGCTTTCGGTCCGCATGCGCGGCTGATGATCTCACCGGAAAACCTCGGATTTGCAAAGGCGCACAATTTACTGATGGCCGAAGCGTTTTCGGAAGGCGCAAGCACTCAGTTCTACTTGGCGGTCAACCCCGACGGAATGCTTCATCCTGATGCGCTTGTGGAGCTGGTAGCGCTCGCGCAACGCAATCAGGGCCGTGCCCTGGTCGAGGGGGCACAATTCCCGGAAGAACAACCGAAGGTATTCGATCCACTTACGCTCGATACCCCATGGGCCAGTGCCTGCTGTCTGCTTATTCCAGCAGCGGTCTATGCGGCGATCGGCGGCTTCGACGAAAACATGTTCATGTATTGCGAGGATGTCGATCTGTCGTGGCGGGCTCGGCAGGCCGGCTACGCAGTAAAGCACGCACCGCGTGCGCTGTTCTACCATCGTTCGAACCGGCCCGGCATCAACTACGTGGCACGCCGGGCGCACTTCGGATGCCCCCCGCTATCTCGCGACCAAATGGGGTAATGGCCAATTTGTACGGCAGATGGAGCAGATGATGGCCGCCGAAGGCTGGAAGCCAAAGGCGCTCCCCAAGCGACCCTACTCCACAAGTCAGCTCGGTTCCACCTCAGCAACGGTTTGAGTTTCGCACCTTTGCGGTGGGGCTCTCCCAATCCAATTCCGCTCAGGACGGCCTCGAGACACGGGAATGACGCCATAGATGTGATCGTTCGCTTTCACAATTCCGAGCAGATCGAGCGCCTATCGCGTTGCTTGTTTTCGCTCTACGGGCAGGGACACCAGCCGATTCAAGTTCTCTTGATTTTGCAAGGCTTTCCTAGTCGGCCATTGCCGCCGTTGAGAGTTGTGTTGATGCATTTGACTGGTCGGAGCCCCGACGTCGGCCGATCGTGAGGAATGTTAGCGTTCTTCCAGGCGATCATCGTGCTCGGTTGTGGAATGCTGGGGTTGATGTCGGCAGCGCCCGTTATCTTGGGTTCTGTGATTTTGACGATATTGTTTACCCGGACGCCTACAATTATCTGCTTTCCCGCTTGCAGTTCACCGGGGCCGCGGCAGCATTTGCATCCTCTCTCCATGTTGACTGCACACCAATGAACGGCTTCGACTTCATCTTGAAGAAACGATTAATTCCGGGGGAAGATCGCTACGATTTTTTTGTTGGGGGCTTCTGTCCACCCAATAGCGTTTTGCTCGATCGTTCGCGTATTGCTCCAGCCGATCTGGTAGCCGATGAGAACTTTTGCAAACTAGAGGATTATCGCGTGTTCGCGGCAATCGCTGCCAAATACGACACCGATTGGGCAAGCATTGGTACGGTGATTGCGGATTACTTTCACCGTACGACACAACCAAACGGTTCTAAGTCATGGTACGGACGTCGCCAGACGGCGCGAGTGGGATAAATCGCTGGAGGCCACTCGGCAATATATTAGAGGATTGACCACCAAGGTTCGCGTCGATGACATCGTGCGCATGCGCGTTGCGGAGCGTCGCCTGCGCGATGAGCTTACGGAGGCGCAGCACAAGGCGGCCGCTTTGCAGGCCGCGTTGACGGGAATAAGAACATCACTGTCCTGGCGTTTTGCTTGGCCGATTCGCACAGCCGGCCGGATTATACGATAGATTCAGGGAAAAATCAGGAAATCAACCTAACCGGCTACAAGAGCGGGAGCCTTTGTTTGCATGAACGCCCGCTGTGAGCATGCTTTTATGTTACGATGCATGAAAACGTTGTAAATCTCCTCTCCACTGTCGCTAACATGTTCGCATATGATGACGGCTGTTTCCTTCGGGTCCCAAACAAGAGAGATGCTCGCAATTGCGTGGTGCGCGCTCAACCGCAATTGCCTTCTTTCCGCGAAACCATGTGCCGACCAAACCATTCCACGAAGCGCTTTCGGGGACATCCCGCCAATTCTTAGGGGCCTGGTGGTTCACGGAATTCGCGCGCAATATGCCCATTTCTCGCCTTTACTGTAGGACGTGGTGGAGTGCATATCTCGGGTTTACGACGCTGAACACAAATAGAATGACAAAGTACTTCGATATGAGTCGCTTGAAATCCGATCGACTGGCTAGGACCAAGTTGGCCATCGATGGTGGGCCCAGCAATCAGACGCCCGCTATCTCCAATGTATCCTGGATGGATCGTATCGATACCGAGGAGGAACAAGCAGTATTGCAAGTTCTGTGAAGCAAGCGGCTTTTTCGTTATTATGGTCCATATCCTGGTAGCTCAAAGGTCGACGAATTTGAAACGGCGTTCGCGGCCTATATGGGAACACCTCATGCAGTTGCTGTCAGCTCCGGTTTCGCGGCACTAGTTTGTGGAGCGCAGCCTTGGGGCTAGGGCCGGACGATGAAGTGATCGTTCCGGCCTATACGTGGATTGCGTCGGCAGAGGCGGTCATCGCAATGGGAGCGGTGCCGAAAGTGGCGGAAATGAATAGTCGCTGACTTTGGATGTAGCGGACGTCGAGCGCAAGATTAACAGCCGCACCAAGGCAATAATGCCAGTACACATGCGCGGCGCTCCTTGCCGAATGGACAATATCGCCGGTTTGGCTCAGCGTCGCGGGCTTAAGGTGTTGGAAGACGTTGCTAAATCGGCAGGGGGAGCTTTTGCGGACAACGACTGGGCAGCATGGGGGATGTTGGCGCATTCAGTTTTCAATTCAACAAAATCATTACATGCGGCGAAGGTGGAGCTGCCATAGCAAAAGATGCCGAAATATACGAGCGAATTCTCATGTATCACGATGTCGCCGCAGCGCAACACAAGAAAATTCCGGAAGAAAAAACGTT
>CAWFNG010000019.1:0-409785 GCA_963817135.1 uncultured Alphaproteobacteria bacterium
TCCAGCGTCGCCCCGCTCTTCGCTTCCAGCGTGGCATTCGCCTCGTTGATGATCGCGTTCGTCCCGGTGCTGAGCACCACTTGCGTTGGTAGTGCCGGTGGCGGCGATGTCGCCAAAATTGTCCAGCGTCAGGTTGGCGTCGCCGATCGTCCCCGCTTCGCTGATGTTGCCTTGGTTGACCAGCTTGGAGGCCAGCCCCACCCGTCTCATCGCTGGTGCTGACAACGGTGTTCTTGCCGCTGTCGGGTCAGCGTCATCGTCGTGCCGGTGGCGAGGGTGACCGTGCCCTCGATCTGCAGCGTCAACCGTCGCCAGGCTCGAACCGTTGAGCGCGATCGTCCCGCCAGTGACGGTGTCCTTCACCAGCTCCAGCGTGCCGCCGTCATTGGCCTTGATGGTGGCGCCGGTATTGGTGACGTCGCTGTCAATCTCCAGCGTCGCCCCGCTCTTCGCTTCCAGCGTGGCATTCGCCTCGTTGATGATCGCGTTCGTCCCGGTGCTGAGCACCAGCTCATGGTAGTGCAGTTGGCGCGCGGCTGTTCGCCAAAATTGTCCAGCGTCAGGTTGGCGTCGCCGATCGTCCCACTTCTCGCTGATGTTGCCTTGATTGACCAGCTTGGAGGCCGCCCCACCCGTCTCATCGCTGGTGCTGACAACGGTGTTCTTGCCGCTGTCGGTCAGCGTCATCGTCGTGCCGGTGGCGAGGGTGACCGTGCCGTCCGGATCTCCAGCGTCGTCGCCAGGCTCGAACCGTTGAGCGCGATCGTCCCGCCAGTGACGGTGTCCTTCACCAGCTCCAGCGTGCCGCCGTCATTGGCCTTGATGGTGGCGCCGGTATTGGTGACGTCGCTGTCAATCTCCAGCGTCGCCCCGCTCTTCGCTTCCAGCGTGGCATTCGCCTCGTTGATGATCGCGTTCGTCCCGGTGCTGAGCACCAGCTCGTTGGTAGTGCCGGTGGCGGCGATGTCCGAATTTGTCCAGCGTCAGGTTGGCGTCGCCGATCGTCCCCGCTCCGCTGATGTTGCCTTGGTTGACCAGCTTGGAGGCCGCCCCACCCGTCTCATCGCTGGTGCTGACAACGGTGTTCTTGCCGCTGTCGGTCAGCGTCATCGTCGTGCCGGTGGCGAGGGTGACCGTGCCCTCGATCTGCAGCGTCGTCGCCAGGCTCGAACCGTTGAGCGCGATCGTCCCGCCAGTGACGGTGTCCTTCACCAGCTCCAGCGTGCCGCCGTCATTGGCCTTGATGGTGGCGCCGGTATTGGTGACGTCGCTGTCAATCTCCAGCGTCGCCCCGCTCTTCGCTTCCAGCGTGGCATTCGCCTCGTTGATGATCGCGTTCGTCCCGGTGCTGAGCGGCTAGCGCGTTGGTAGTGCCGGTGGCGGCGATGTCGCCGAAGTTGTTCAGCGTCAGGTTGGTGTCGCCGATCGTCCCCGCTCCGCTTGATGTTGCCTTGGTTGACCAGCTTGGAGGCCGGCCCACCCGTCTCATCGCTGGTGCTGACAACGGTGTTCTTGCCGCTGTCGGTCAGCGTCATCGTCGTGCCGGTGGCGAGGGTGACCGTGCCCTCGATCTGCAGCGTCGTCGCCAGGCTCGGAACCGTTGAGCGCGATCGTCCCGCCAGTGACGGTGTCCTTCACCAGCTCCAGCGTGCCGCCGTCATTGGCCTTGATGGTGGCGCCGGTATTGGTGACGTTGCTGTAAGAAATCTCCAGCGTCGCCCCGCTCTTCGCTTCCAGCGTGGCATTCGCCTCGTTGATGATCGCGTTGTACGTCCCGGTGCTGAGCACCAGCTCATTGGTAGTGCCGGTGGCGGCGATGTCGCCAAAATTGTCCAGCGTCAGGTTGGCGTCGCCGATCGTCCCCGCTCCGCTGATGTTGCCTTGGTTGACCAGCTTGGAGGCCGCCCCACCCGTCTCATCGCTGGTGCTGACAACGGTGTTCTTGCCGCTGTAGGTCAGCGTCATCGTCGTGCCGGTGGCGAGGGTGACCGTGCCCTCGATCTGCAGCGTCGTCGCCAGGCTCGAACCGTTGAGCGCGATCGTCCCGCCAGTGACGGTGTCCTTCACCAGCTCCAGCGTGCCGCCGTCATTGGCCTTGATGGTGGCGCCGGTATTGGTGACGTTGCTGTCAATCTCCAGCGTCGCCCCGCTCTTCGCTTCCAGCGTGGCATTCGCCTCGTTGATGATCGCGTTCGTCCCGGTGCTGAGCACCAGCTCGTTGGTAGTGCCGGTGGCGGCGATGTCGCCAAAATTGTCCAGCGTCAGGTTGGCGTCGCCGATCGTCCCCGCTCCGCTGATGTTGCCTTTGTTGACCAGCTTGGAGGCCGCCCCCACCCGTCTCATCGCTGGTGCTGACAGCGGGAATATTGCCGCTGTCGGTCAGCGCGTCATCGTCGTGCCGGTGGCGAGGGTGACCGTGCCCTCGATCTGCAGCGTCGTCGCCAGGCTCGAACCGTTGAGCGCGATCGTCCCGCCAGTGACGGTGTCCTTCACCAGCTCCAGCGTGCCGCCGTCATTGGCCTTGATGGTGGCGCCGGTATTGGTGACGTTGCTGTCAATCTCCAGCGTCGCCCCGCTCTTCGCTTCCAGCGTGGCATTCGCCTCGTTGATGATCGCGTTCGTCCCGGTGCTGAGCACCAGCTCATGGTAGTGCCGGTCGCCGTTGGAGATGTCGCCAAAGTCTCCAGCGTCAGGTTGGCGTCGCCGATCGTCCCCGCTCCGCTGATGTTGCCTTGGTTGACCAGCTTGGAGGCCGCCCCACCCGTCTCATCGCTGGTGCTGACAACGGTGTTCTTGCCGCTGTGGGTCAGCGTCATCGTCGTGCCGGTGGCGAGGGTGACCGTGCCCTCGATCTGCAGCGTCGTCGCCAGGCTCGAACCGTTGAGCGCGATCGTCCCGCCAGTACGGCAGCTGTTCTTCACCAGCTCCAGCGTGCCGCCGTCATTGGCCTTGATGGTGGCGCCGGTATTGGTGACGTTGCTGTCAATCTCCAGCGTCGCCCCGCTCTTCGCTGGGAGCGTGGCATTCGCCTCGTTGATGATCGCGTTCGTCCCGGTGCTGAGCACCAGCTCGTTGGTAGTGCCGGTGGCGGCGATGTCGCCAAAATTGTCCAGCGTCAGGTTGGCGTCGCCGATCGTCCCGCTCCGCTGATGTTGCGGTTGACCAGCTTGGAGGCCGCCCCACCCGTCTCATCGCTGGTGCTGACAACGGTGTTCTTGCCGCTGTCGGTCAGCGTCATCGTCGTGCCGGTGGCGAGGGTGACCGTGCCCTCGATCTGCAGCGTCGTCGCCAGGCTCGAACCGTTGAGCGCGATCGTCCCGCCAGTGACGGTGTCCTTCACCAGCTCCAGCGTGCCGCCGTCATTGGCCTTGATGGTGGCGCCGGTATTGGTGACGTCGCTGTCAATCTCCAGCGTCGCCCCGCTCTTCGCTTCCAGCGTGGCATTCGCCTCGTTGATGATCGCGTTCGTCCCGGTGCTGAGCACCAGCTCGTTGGTAGTGCCGGTGGCGGCGATGTCGCCAAAATTGTCCAGCGTCAGGTTGGCGTCGCCGATCGTCCCCGCTCCGCTGATGTTGCCTTGGTTGACCAGCTTGGAGGCCGCCCCACCCGTCTCATCGCTGGTGCTGACAACGGTGTTCTTGCCGCTGTCGGTCAGCGTCATCGTCGTGCCGGTGGCGAGGGTGACCGTGCCTTCGATCTGCAGCGTCGTCGCCAGGCTCGAACCGTTGAGCGCGATCGTCCCGCCAGTGACGATATACTGCACCAGCTCCAGCGTGCCGCCGTCATTGGCCTTGATGGTGGCGCCGGTATTGGTGACGTCGCTGTCAATCTCCAGCGTCGCCCCGCTCTTCGCTTCCAGCGTGGCATTCGCCTGGTTGATGATCGCGTTGCCGTTCCGGTGCTGAGCGCCACTTCGTTGGTAGTGCCGGTGGCGGCGATGTCGCCAAAATTGTCCAGTTTCAGATTACTGATCATGCCAAACTCGACGATGGTGTTGTCGGCATTATCGAGGGTCTGAGTGCAGGTATTACAGGTGATAGAGCCGCAGTAAGTCACCCTGCCCGCCGGTGAGGCTGAGCGTGCCCGACCCAGGTATCGACGTAAAAGGTGGACTGACTGTTGGCCAGAATATACTGATGGGGGCCCGCGCCGGTATTGTTGATCTGGTTGCCTTTGACATCGAGCACGCCCCCGCCGGTCAACTCTAACAATCCCGCATTGTCGATCACCGTCCCGGTTCCGGTCCCAACAGTCAAAGTCCCGCCAGCCATAATGTCGAGCGTCGCGGTGTCGACGAGAAGGGTTATGGTGCGAACAGCCTGACTGTCCCGTGACGGCGACCGTGTAAGGGTCGGTATGATGGATGAGGACCGCGTCATTGTTCGCTCCAGGAATTTCTCCAGGAAAGGAGCAGGTCGAGATCATGGAAGTTGCCGTTTGCAAAGTACACCGGATGGGCCGAGCCACTGGAAGGCACGACGAACTCAATGATCTGAACGGTCACATCCTGGGTCCAGGTGCCGACGGATGGGTCGGTAAACTGGTCGGCAACAGTGACGGCGAAGACGTCGCTGTATGTCGTGAAACCAGCGGCCTGCAGCTGC
This sequence comes from uncultured Alphaproteobacteria bacterium, assembly GCA_963817135.1. Taxonomy (GTDB): domain Bacteria; phylum Pseudomonadota; class Alphaproteobacteria; order Rhizobiales; family Xanthobacteraceae; genus VAZQ01. The sequence continues at coordinate 4,605 of CAWFNG010000019.1, forward strand.
TGCTGTTGCTGCGGGGTAAGCGTGTAGCTCCAGCTAATAACCCCGCCTGTACCCAAGCTGTTTGTGTCGGTAGTAACTTTTGCCGTCAGCGTCCCATACGGTGAGTGGCCGGGAGCCGACGCGACCATGATAAAACCATTGGCATAGGGAGAAAAACCGTCCCAACAATATGATGGGTGTCGGGCGTTGGAACGACGTCCGGGTCTGAAAACAGCAGCGCCAACCGGTTCGAGGTAGTGCCGCTGGTCATCGCAACCGCTGCACCGCTCGCGAAGATGGTGGCGCTCACGGGAGCCGAGGTGATGACCGGGTTGTTGTTGACGCCGACAATCGCCACAGTGACCGGCAGCGGTACCTTGCCGTCCGCCGAAATCAAATTCAGAGTATCGGAGAGTTTGTACCCCTCCGCCAAGGCCACGACATTGGGAGCGCCGCTATTGACCGTGTGGCGTCAGGCGCCGCTCGCTGAGGTAAACGTAAACGTACCGTATGTGGAGGTCGCACCCACCTGACGAAGTGAGCCAGCGACGGATCGTTGTTAAATGCCGTGACGGTACCGCTGGCGACAATGGTTCCTTGCCGAACCAGGTGCAAGTCACCTATTGTGCTTTTGCGGTTTTCCCCGGCCAAACAACTCTGCAACCGTGCCGACCGTCGTGCCTCCTGTCACGGTGATCAAAGGGCCCGTGATAGGGTCCGTGATAAAAAACGTTCCTGTACCAGACGACTGCCCGCCGGTCGACCCTGACTGCGTGCCCGCCGTCGTGGAGCCGGTGAAGCTGAACGTGACGACGAAAGTTGACGTCAGGCCTGCCAAATTGGAACCGGCGAACGTATAGGGGCTGCCGCCGCCGGTGTTGCCCGCAAAACCAGGGTTGGTCCCGACCTGCATAAAGGCGGGAGCGTGCGAAAGGGTGCCCATTACATCGCTGACGTAATTCGCCGCCATATAGGCAAGCTGCGAAGAAGAAAGCGTGACGTACTCTATGGTCCCGTCCGGGGTGATGACGACCGCCTGATCGAATTTGTCGACCACGGCGGTCAGACGCTCACCCGTCGCGGGATCGATCCGGTACTGACCCGTGCTGGGATCCTTCAGGTAGGCTACGAACGAACCAGCCTCGGGGGGGATAAAGCCATCGTCCACGATAAAAAGTTTAAGAGCGTCGGCATGGAGGTCCTTGATAACGGAGAAGGTGAGCGCCGCGAGCGTCACGAATCCCGTCGCACAGCCCCGTGCAGGCGCGCGAATCGTGGCGAAAGGCAAATCAATGCGCAGCCCCTCGCCGCGTGCTCGCCGGCCGGCAATGAATGCAAAGGCGCCACGGGCGAGACTGAACAAGGCTCGAGTGCAAGCGACCTTTCGGGTCGCAGAGAAACTCGTCGAGAGCGAATCGGGCGCTGTCGGATAAATTGAAAGCAGTACCGTCAATGAAAACGATGCCGACCGCGCCGTCCGGCGCCGTCTCAATGACATCGCCCCGATAGACGAGGTCGCCAGCCTTGAGCGCAACCGGACCCGCCGCGCGTGTTGCGGTAACGATACCCGTTACCGACTGGATTTGACCAATCGCCGAGAAAGGCGGGGGTACACAAATCAAGCTGGAGCCGGTAGACACACCATCGGCTCCCGGCCAACCGCCGGTTGTTCGGAACATCAGGACCTCAACCCCTCTGCCCCGTTTTTCTCCCGCGCTGGGCTTGGCGCTGCTCCCCCGCCCGCCGTCGTGGCGATTACCCTTTATAGACTGTTAAAGCAACGGTTTGTCATAAAAATGGTTGAAATCACGCGCTTGTGGGCGGACAATGCGGGTGACCAGCAGTTCTACCCTCGGTACTGCATCCGTATATGTGATCTACTTCACATTGCGCAGGATCATTTTGAAGTATATTTTCAGTCAGCCGAAAATCGGCCGAATTGAAGCCATAGCGGCTTCAACCGACTGGAATGACGCAAACGGCTGCTGCGCCGAGGCGGTGCATGCGCCCGAGGATATGTAACCAAAGCCTGGAGGGAAAATCTTGCGCACCTGTACGATATCCCTGACGGCCGGCTTGGCCCTGCTGGCAAGCCTTTCTTTGGCGCACATGGGCCTTGCGCAAAACAGCCCGGCGCCCGCGCCCGCGGTTGCGACCCCGATTGGAAAGGTTGCAACGGCAAAAGGTGCGATCACAGTCGAGCACGGTGACGCCGTGGTCCTTCAGGCCAACCTGCCGGCGAATGCCGGGCAGACCAAAGTCGGCGATCTCGTCTACAAGGGCGATATCGTTGCAACCGGAGCCGATGGGGCGATCGGCATCACGTTCACCGATGGGACCGCATTCAACCTTTCGAGCAACGCTCGCATGGTCTTGAACGAGTTCGTCTACGACCCCAATGGAAAGTCGAACTCGACTTTCTTCAGCCTCTCCAAAGGGACGTTCACCTTCATTGCCGGCAAGGTTGCCAGGACCGGCGACATGAAGATCGATACTCCTGTTGCAACCATGGGCATCCGCGGCACCACCCCGCATGTGGAAATCTCCTCCGACGGCACGGTGACCTTCAACACCCTCATCGAGGACAAAAAGGCGATAGAGAAAACCATTGGCGGTCGCTGCGGCGGCGCCCAAAAAAGTGCGCAGGACCGCAGCGAATCCCGGCACATCCGTCGCCCCGAGCGCACCGCCGCGCCGGCTGCGCCTGCCGTCCAGGTGGAAAAGAAGCCCGAAACCGCCGCCAGACATGAAGCTCGACAGCTCCTACGATATCAACATCAGGATTTGTGATCATTGTTGAACGACGTTCAATCACTCATCACGTCGTCATGGTGATGGCCGGACTTGTTCCGGCCATCACCGTCTTTAATCTTGCTCAGCTTCAAGATGTGAATGCCTGGAACGGGTATGACGGATGACCCGAAGGATGAGATAGGAGGCTGGAAATGGAATGCAGGCCATTGGGGGGCCTGGTCCACAGTCTCGTGCCAATTCTGATCCTGCTCCTGTGCCCCGCGATCAGCACGGCGCAGACTCCAAGGCTCAAGAACATTGCCTTGTGCAACGGCGAGGATCGCAGCGCCCCGGATCTCCAGATCAACGGCTGCACGGCACTGATCGATGCGGGCGATGAGACGCCGCAGACAGTTACCATCGCCTATAACAATCGGGGAAATGCCTATGCGGCGAAAGGCGAACTCGATCTCGCCATCAAGGACTACGATCACGCTTTGAAGTTAAATCCGGAATCCGCGAGAACATTCAACAACCGCGGGGTCGCCTACCGGAAAAAAGGCGAATACGACCGCGCGCTGCAGGATTTCGAGCAGTCGATCAAGCTCAATCCCATGTATGCCGGTGCCTATGCGAACCGGGCGGGAACCTACGAGGCCAAAAGCCAGTACGATCTCGCCACCAAGGATTACGACGATGCGATCCGCCTTGCACCAACTGTGGAAGCCATCTGGAACGGCCGCTGCTGGTGCCGTGCGATCATAGGGGAACTCGATGCCGCGCTGGCGGACTGCAACGAAGCGCTGCGATTGCGGCCCGACGACCCCGCGGCCTTGGATTCGCGCGGGCTCGCTTATCTGAAAAAAGGCCAGCTCGACCTGGCAATCGAGGATTACAATTCCGCCCTGCGATTGGATTCCAAGCTTGCCGGCGCGCTCTACGGACGCGGGCTCGCTAAGCTCAAGAAAGGTGACGTGAGCGGCGCCAATGCAGATATGGCGGCGGCGAAGGAAATCGCGGCCAATATCGTCGCCGATTTCGCGCGTTACGGCCTGCCCTGAAAGCGGCTTCTTCTCCGCAGAACGGCTGATCTCTTCGCATTACGTATTCGTTGAACATCATCTTCGGATTGAAGATGATGTTTTCCGAAAACATTACCATTTTGAAATCATGTTCGTACCCATTCTTCAGAATGGATTCACCGCGATTTCTTGCAGCAACGCGTAAGCAACTCCGATGCAATCGATCGGGCGCAAAGCATTCCCCAAAACTTCGCAGGTGCGACCGGCAGAGCCGGCCAACGCTGCGAAATCGGGGGGCGTCCGGTCATGTCATTCCCTCGCGCAAGCCGCGCGAATACTCATGTGCCTCGCCGTTGTTTGCTGCACGCAAATGCGCGCTATCGCCCACCCGACGCAATTGGGCGCAACCGTCGAAGCTTCCCTCGACGCGGGATCGAACCCGCAAGGCGGCACAGCCAAAAACGAGGAAGCGGGAAACCCTTCGCTGCCAAAGATAGCTGCGCTAACCAGCCGGCCGATTACGCCATCGTAAAATACGTCGCGCTGCGCGAAGCGGGCAGCGATCATGTTGATCTGCGGTTAGCAATCGTGTGCGACGTCAAACGCGGACCATTCACGCAATTGTTGCGGCGCGTCTCGACGGCGAGTGGCTCATTTTGGATAATCGCATGCTGATCATGATCAAAGCCGCACAGGCGCAGTATTATCAGCCGCTTTACCTGCTCGACCACCGCGGCGTGCGCGAGTTTGTCGCGACCGCGCGCGTACCGTAAATCATACGATTACAACAACGTCGCATTATATTCGCTGTCATTCCGGGGCGAGGCCGAAGCGAAGCAAAGGCCGAGAGCCCGGAAATCCCATATGCCCCGGAATGACAAGTGATTTGAAACCTCAGCGTCCAGTGATATTGCTGAGAAGTTCGCGGCATTATCGAGTGCAACCACAATGACCCCCCTCCCCAATCCTCCCCCACAAGTGGGGAGGGAGCAGGCTGGGTTTGCGGATTGCAAATCCAGTCTCGCGAAGTACGCCCTGACCTTGTGCTGCGCGGGTTTGCTCGCCAGCAGCGCGGCCGCCCAGGACATCGCCATCGGCGTCTCCCTGGGCACGATCGGATCGGGTGCTTCGTTCGGTGTTGCCTACAAGAACGCATTCGCACTGATGCCGAAGGACATCGCTGGCCACCCGGTCAAGTTCATCATCCACGAAGACAAGACCGATCCCGGCGTGGCGGCAAACAATGCGCGTAAGCTGGTGGGCGAAGAACATGTGGATGCGCTTTTGGGCTCGGTCGCGCTCTCACCCACCAGCGCAATTGCCGAGATTGCGAACGACTCCAAAACACCGCTGCTCGCTCTGGCGCCCGTTGCGATCGCTCCGGCAAAGCTGCAATGGGTCTTCGTGCTTCCGCAGCGCACCCGCCTGATGATGCGCGCGGTCGTCGAACACATGAAGGCGAGAGGCGTCCGCAAGGTCGGCTATATCGGATTCTCCGACACCTGGAGCGATTTCATCCTGAATGCCTTCACAAACGAAGCATGGGCGGGCGCCAGAATTCAGATTGTGAGCAACGAGCGCTATGCGCGCAGCGACAGCAGCGTGGCGGCACAGGCCGGAAAGCTCATCGCCGCAAATCCCGATGCTATTCTGGTCGGAGGGGCGGGCTCGGGCGGCGCGCTGCCGCATGTTGCTCTTGTCGAGCGCGGTTACACAAAGCAAATCTATCACAATCATGGAACGGTGAGCCGCGAATTCATCACGGTGGGGGGCAAGGCGGTCGAAGGGGCCATCGCTCCAAGCGGTCCACTCATGGTTGCCGAGGACTTGCCGGACGATAATCCGATCAAGCCGGTGGCTCTCGATTTTGTAAGGCGCTACGAGCAGGCATTCGGAGCGGACAGCCGCAATCCATTCAGCGGATACAGCTACGATGCATTCCTGCTGCTCAATGCCGCACTACCGAGCGCATTGCACAAGGCAAAGCCGGGAACGCCGGAATTCCGCCAGGCATTACGCGACGCCCTGGAGGCCATCCATGACCTCGCCGGGACGCATGGCATCTACAACATGAGCGCGAAGGATCATTCCGGGCTTGATGAGCGTGCCCGCGTACTGGTTCGCGTGGCAAACGGGGTCTGGCGGCTGAATAGGGATTAATTCAGTCTCCCGGATGCAGTGCAGCGCGCCAGCTTCCGCTTGCTCTTCCCGCCAATCCAGGACCGCCCCGGCACTGCCGATCCCGGGACACAAGGCCAAACCGCTTTTTTGTGATTCCCATCACAGCAAGGATAGGCGGGAAATATATTATGCCGCACCATGGGCAGCCTTTGGCAGCCATTTCGCGGGGCAACGATATCCTGTCGGCCGGTTCGCTTCGTTGGCCAACTCAAATGGGGAGCGGCCGATCATCTTACGCCTAACCTAGAGAAAACCAGTGATAACAGTTCCAGAACTCGCGGCCGACGCGCTTGGCACGTTCCTCGCCTCGAATATGCAGCGCCGGTTCGGTGCATCAAGCGCGCGCCTGGTGGACACCGTGCCTTCCATCGCTCGCGTTGCCCTTGAGTGCATCGGCAACAGCGACGCTCTCTATCACAACGTCGAGCACACCATGTTGGTCACGCTCGCAGGCCACGACATCATGCGCGGGCGCCAACTGCATTGCCACACTTCGCCGGAGGATTACGCCCATCTGATTATCGCCTGCCTGATGCACGATATCGGCTATGTGCGCGGCGTGCTCAACGGCGATGACGCGGACGGTTTCGTGATCGACGGCAGCGGCCACAAGATCACGCTGCCGCGGGGCGCATCCGATGCAGCGCTTCTTCCGCATCACGTGGACCGCTCGAAGCTCTACGTGTTGAACCGGCTGGCCGAAATGGAATTGATCGACGAGCAGCGCGTTGCGCGGGCTATCGAGTTCACCCGATTTCCAAGCAATTTCCCGCCCGATCAGGAGGATGACGAGGAAGGCTCCTTGTTGCGGGCCGCCGATCTCATCGGGCAGCTGGGCGACCCCCATTACATCCGCAAGGCGAATGCCCTTTTTTATGAATTCGAGGAGGTCGGCCTAAACCGGCAACTGGGCTACCGCTCGCCGGCAGACCTCGTCGATCGGTACCCGCAATTCTACTGGAACAGCGTCTACCCTTACATTCAGACCGCCATCCATTACCTCAACGTCACGGCCAGAGGCCGGCAATGGATAGCGAATCTGCACAGCAATGTATTCCGTGCCGAGCGGGAAATACCCCTCTCCGGTCCGCAGATTAACGGTGCAAATTGAACGCTGCACCCTGATTTCCTCGTAGTCCGGATGAAGCGCAAGCGAAATCCGGGGAAGCTTTCCCGCATTCCGCGGAGCCTGTCATCGGGCGGCGCTTTGCGCCGGCCCGTTGGCTCCGTGCGGGCTACAAAAAAGTGGGTTACCGCTTCGAGAACTGAAACGACCGGCGCGCTTTGGCCTTGCCGTATTTCTTGCGCTCGACCACACGCGGGTCGCGGGTGAGAAAGCCGCCGCGCTTGAGGGGAGCGCGCAGATCGGGCTCGAAACTCATCAGCGCCTTGGAAATGCCATGGCGCACCGCGCCCGCCTGGCCGGACAAACCGCCGCCGGAGACGGTGCAGGTGATGTCGTATTGGCCCTTGCGGTTGGTTGCGATCAGCGGCTGCTGAATGAGCATGCGCAACACCGGGCGCGCAAAATAGGATTCAAACTCGCGCGTGTTGACCATGATCTTTCCCGCCCCGGGCTTCACCCATACCCGCGCCACCGCATCCTTGCGCTTGCCGGTGGCATAGGCGCGGCCCTGCTTGTCGAGCTTCTGCACATAGCGCGGTGTCTCCGGCGCCGGCGGCGGCTTGAGCGCGGAGAGTTGATCGAGCGATTGAATGATTTCGGCCATTGTCAGGCGCTCCTTTTATTCTTGCGATTGAGCGCGCCGATATCGAGGGCTTCCGGCTGCTGCGCCGTGTGCGGGTGATCCGGCCCGGCATAGACCCGCAGATTGCCGAGCTGGACGCGCGCAAGCGGGCCGCGCGGCAGCATGCGCTCTACCGCCTTCTCGACAATGCGCTGGGGGAATTTGCCTTCCAGAATGGAGCGCGCAGTGCGCTCCTTGATGCCGCCGATATAGCCGGTGTGATGGCGATAGACCTTGTTCTCGCGCTTCTTGCCGGTAAGCACGATCTTTTCGGCATTCACCACAATGACATTGTCGCCATCATCGACATGGGGCGTGTAGGTCGGCTTGTGCTTTCCGCGCAGCCGCATGGCGATGATGGACGCGAGGCGGCCGACGACGAGACCGCTGGCGTCGATCATCACCCATTTCTTTTCGATGTCGGCAGCCTTGGCCGAATAAGTCTTGGCCGAACAAGTCTTGGCCGAATAGGTCTTCATGTCGGCAACTTTCATGGTCTTGGCTTGCGTTGCGGCGGCATATAGCAGCCGCGCAATCGGGTCAATGGCGGCGAAATAAATTCAAGCAGCGTCAGCAGCTTGAGCTACAGGTTAGATATTACCAGCAGCAGCCAAGCCGCCCGCGCCATCAGGTGGAATGGAAATCAGGAGGGTGGAATGGAATAGGTCGACGTCGCATGCGCAACCGGCACCTCGTTGCCCGCCGCGCGGACGGTGATCTCGCCGGTCGCAAGCCGCTTTCCCAGCTTGAGCAGCCGTGCCTCGGCGGTCAAATCGGTATTGGACGGCTTGCGCAGGAAATTGATGTTGAGGTTGACGGTGACCGCGAGCGGCACCGGGCCAATCGCCGAGAGAACCGCGACGTACATGGCAAAATCCGCGAGCGCCATTATGGTCGGCCCGGAAATCGTGCCGCCAGGACGCAGCGACTGCGGGCGGAATGCCTGGCGTATCCTGCAACCGTGGTGCCACACCGCCTCGATGCTAAGCCCGCTCTGCGGATTGTATCCTTGCGGGAACTCGGCTCGCAGAAGACGATCGAGCTCCTCTACCGTCATCGGCATTGGACCCCCCTCCCCCTGCATTGCGTAGCCCGGATGGAGCGCAATCGTAATCCGGGGTAAGCCTTCCCGCATTATACTTCGCTCACGCTTCCCTCCATTACGGGCTGCGAAGCGGATGCTACGAAGCTGCCTTGCCGAACTGCTTGCGCAATTCGTCCTTTGCCCGCATCAGGGTTCTCTTGCGCGATTGAGGCAGGTTCTTGCCGGCACGGTTTATGTAAAATGTCAGCATCGAGAGCGCAGATCGGAACGGACTGGCTTTACGGCGCCTGCTACGCTCTGCCGAGCGCTTGAGCGAGGTGGCAATTTTTTTCGGGTCGCGGTGACTGAACACGCCTTTGTCCAGGGTGAGCGCATCGCTTTCCCTGGTGACGCGGGCGGACCAGTAGCGACGTGTCTTCTTTTTGGCGCTGCGCGAGCGCGATGTCTTCCGGGCTGCGGTCCAGCGCTTGCCGGTGCTACGTTTGTTTACTGCTGATGCTGCCATGACACCATCCGAGGAAACGACGCCCTGCAAACAAAATGCAGGAGGCGGAATAGATGTTCCACAGCCGCGCAGACTTGCGTATCCGATGCTGCGCGTTATGTAGGTGATGTAATCGGCGATTCATCGGAACTCCGGCAATGAAACGCGCCTCCCCTATCCATGCCGAAGCCGAAGTTGCGAGCGAACAGCCGCTGCTGCGGGAGAAAATCGACGACATCGCCGTTCTCACACTCAATCGACCCGATGCCCGCAATACACTTTCTGAGGCGATGCTCACGGCGCTGCGCCGCGAGCTTGCGGAAATTGCGGTGCAGAGACAAATCCGCGCCGTCGTGCTCGCCGCCAACGGGCCGGCATTCTCGGCCGGACACGATCTCAAGGAGCTGAACGCGCATCGCGCCGATGCCGATCAAGGCCGCGCCTATACGCACAGCATCATGGAAAGCTGCAGCACGATGATGCTCGCTATCCTGCGCCTGCCGCAGCCGGTGATCGCCGCCGTCGAGACAACCGCGACCGCGGCGGGATGTCAGCTGGTCGCGACCTGCGATCTCGCTGTGGCATCGAGCAGCGCCAGGTTCGCCACGCCGGGCGTTAACATCGGATTGTTCTGCTCGACGCCCATGGTCGCGCTGTCGCGCAACATTGCGCGCAAGCATGCCATGCAAATGTTGCTTACCGGCGAGCTGATCTCATCCGACGAAGCATTTCGCATCGGCCTGATCAATCGCATCGTCGAGCCTGGCGCCGCGCGCGAGCAAGCTTTGCAATTGGGCCGCCTCATCGCCAGCAAATCGGCGGCGGTGGTCAAGCTCGGAAAGGAAGCCTTCTACCGCCAGATCGAGATGGGCGTCGCGGACGCGTATGACTACGCCTCCCAGGTCATGGTGAAAAACATGATGGCGCGCGATGCAGCCGAAGGCATTTCCGCGTTTGTCGAGAAGCGTCCGCCCAAATGGCAGGATCGTTGAACGCTGCCATGGACCACGACAATTATCCCGATACTTACATTCGCGGCATTCTCAATACCGTGAAGACCATCGCCATGGTGGGGGTTTCCGCCAATACCAGCCGGCCCAGCTATTTCGCGTTCAAATATCTCATGGAGCGCGGCTACCGAATGATCCCGGTCAATCCCGGTCTCGCCGGAGGGGAACTGCTCGGGCAGAGAGCGTACGCCAGTCTCGCCGACATCCCGGAGGCGATCGACATGGTGGACATTTTTCGCGCCTCGCAACATGCAACGGCCATTGTCCAGGAAGCACTCGCGCTTTCGCCTCGCCCGCAGGTGATCTGGATGCAGCTCGGCATTCGCAATGACGAAGCTGCGCGGCTCGCCGAGCAGAACGGTCTCAAGGTGGTGATGAATCGCTGCCCGAAAATCGAGTACGGCCGGCTGTCATCGGAAATTGCCTGGATGGGCGTAAACACCCGCACGCTCACGGCCAGGAAGGCGCAACTTTTCGGTCGCGGCATTCAGCGCATGGCGCTCAACCGCATTACCGTGCCCGGGGGCACGACCAAAGAGGCGCCGTAGGCGCCTCGGCGCGGAGATAGTTTTGCCATTTTGCCTCGGCGTGTATCATTGCGATACACAAGCGATACACGAAAACGCATAACCCTCGTTCTCGCCTCTTTTTCTTCTCGGGCTAATCCGAAACACAGGACCCCATGACCGACCGCAAACCAGGCTTTGCCACGCTCGCCATCCATGCCGGCGCCCAGCCCGACCCGACCACCGGCGCGCGTGCGACGCCAATCTATCAGACCACGTCGTTCGTGTTCGAGGACGTGGATCATGCCGCCTCGCTGTTCGGGCTGCAGACATTCGGCAACATCTATACGCGCATCGGCAATCCGACCAATGCAGTGCTGGAGGAGCGCGTGGCGGCGCTTGAAGGCGGCACCGCCGGGCTCGCCGTCGCATCCGGACACGCCGCTCAAGTCGTGGTCATGCACTGCCTGATGCGGCCGGGCGATGAGTTCGTCGCCTCCAAGAAGCTTTACGGCGGATCGATCAACCAGTTCAACCACGCCTACAAAAACTTCGGCTGGAACGTGGTATGGGCCGATCCCGACGACATCGTCACGTTCGAACGCGCGGTCAGCCCCAAGACCAGGGCGATCTTCACGGAATCCATTGCCAATCCGGGAGGCGTCATCACCGATATCGAAGCAGTCGCAAAGGTCGCCAAGAACGCGGGTGTGCCGCTCATCGTCGATAACACGCTGGCGACGCCCTATCTGTGCAAGCCGATCGATTACGGCGCCGACATTGTGGTGCATTCGCTCACAAAATTTCTCGGCGGGCACGGCAATTCCATCGGCGGGCTTATTGTCGACGGCGGCACCTTCAATTGGTCGCGGGAAAAACGTTACCCAATGCTGACCGAGCCGCGGCCGGAATATCACGGCATCGTGCTGCACGAGACATTCGGCAATTTTGCATTTGCCATCGCCTGTCGCGTGCTGGCACTACGCGACCTTGGACCGGCGCTTTCGCCGTTCAATGCGTTCCTCATTCTCACCGGGATAGAGACGCTGCCGCTGCGCATGCAGCGTCACTGCGACAACACGCTGGTGGTGGCGCAATGGCTTGCCAATCACAAAAGCGTTGCCTGGGTCAGCTATCCCGGCCTGCCCGGCGATCGCTATCACAACCTTGCCAAAAAATACGTGCCGAAGGGCGCAGGCTCGGTCTTCACCTTCGGCCTCAAGGGCGGCTACGACGCCGGCGTGAAGCTCGTCTCCAACGTGAAGCTCTTCTCGCACCTGGCCAATATCGGTGACACGCGCTCGCTCATCATTCATCCCGCCTCGACGACCCATCGGCAACTCACCGACGCGCAGAAGGCGCAAGCAGGCGCCGGCGTGGACGTTGTGCGGCTGTCGATCGGGCTCGAAGACAAAGAAGACATCATCGCCGATCTCGAACAGGCTTTAGCGGCGTAGCGCTCGTTGTAGCCCGCGTGGAGCGAAGCGTGAGCGAAGCGCAATGCGGGGAAGACTGATCCCGGATTGCGCTGCGCTCCGTCCGGGCTACGACTTGCGCAGGGTACGGCTCACATAATCGCGAATGCGGCCGATGGTTTCGGGTGAGGTCCAGATGCGCTCGACCTCGGAGTCGACGGCAGCCGCGTTTCTCGTACGTGCGAGCGCTCCCTCTCGCATCTGCCGTTTGGTCAAGGCAAAGGCAGCATGCGGCAAGTCGGCAAGTTGCCTTGCGCAGGCGACCGCCTCCCCCATGAGCGCGTCCGGCTCGCTCAGCGCGTGCAGCAGTCCGCGCGCCAGCGCGTCGCTGGGAGCGTATCGCGCGCCGCTGTAGACGGCTTCAGACAAAAACTGCGGCGCGACGGCACACTGCATGATCTCCATGGCGATCGGCGGAAATGGAACGCCGACCAGAAGTTCGGTTACGCCGATACGCCCTGCATCCCGGCGCATCATGCGGTGGTCGGCGGCACAGGCAAGCACGCATCCGCCGGCAATGGCGTGACCGTTGATCGCGGCGACGACCGGTTTGTCACAAACGAACACCGCCGCAAACATGGCGTTCAGCACCGGCAGGAATGTGCGGATGTATTCCGCGCCTCCGTCAGCGAGACGCAGGAGATCAACTCCGGCGGAAAAGATATTGCCGCTACCGGTGATGACCACGGCCCGGCTGGATGCCTGCGCTTCCCCGAAACGAGCGGTAAGCGCTTCGCAGAATTCGCGGCTCATCACGTTGGCCTTGCCGTCGGCCATGCGCACGACGGCGATGCCGTCCTGTTTGCTCAACTCGATCATATCTTCACGTTGGATTTTCGTTTGAGCATGATCTTTTTCCGAAAACCGGTACCCACTTTTCGAGATCATGCTCTACGCCGCATGGACGCGGCGGAAGTTGAGACGGGGGTGTTGATGTTGGGGAACACAACACCCCCTAACCACCAGCAGCCGGAAGATCGGGGGGGCTGGAAGTGGTGGCTAGCTCCATCATACTGCTAAAGCAGATGCGTTGCCACAGCGCGACTAGGCCAGAGATGGTTAGCGGCAAAAGCTTTTGTGGATATTCATAATTGCGTCACCCAAACAGTTGATGCTCTAGGTGGATACGGGGAAGTTCTATGAAATCTTTGATCAGCAAGCGCTCGATTGTCATTGCTGGTAACAAGACGAGCGTGTCACTTGAAGATGCGTTCTGGCGTGGCTTACGAGAGATCGCCGAGGGGCGCGGAGAGAGTTTGACCGAACTGGTCGGGAGCATAGATGCGGACCGGAAATTCAGTAATTTGTCATCAGCAATTCGTCTCTTTGTCCTTGGCTTCTATCAAGATCAGTCCAATCAGCGTGCTTAAATTCGTCGAAACCGTCGATCATGAACATGGCGAAAAAGAACCCGGGGTTAGAGAAACCCGGTTAAATTCTATCACTTAGCGTTGGATTGCGCCGTCGCCTGCGGCGTTGAGCAGATATTTATTCGCGGTTGGGTTCTGAACCGAGTAGCAGGATTAGCATGTTATGCATAAAGAACGCATCGTCCCGAGCGGAAGCTTCTTCAGCCATCCTGCGCCAACTCTTCTCAATGTCATCAGATGCATCGCCGCCGCAGGCTTGCCAATACTCTTCACAAGCCTGATAGACCTCTTCGCTGCCGGGCTCGACCTTGCCATGGACCACTTTCCAATAGAACACGATTAAATCTGCGCAAAGCTCACGAGCAAAGTACGGCCTTCGACCTGGAGGCCTGCTGCTGAGTTCGTTAAGCCATGCCTTCAACTGAGGTAGGCTTTCTTGAAAATCTGTAAAGAATGGAGGTAACAAACCAGCTGGCAGTGGGTCGAATAACTGAACAGCCTCAACAAGTGTATCGGTGGCTTCGCGCATCCCATCGATGCGTTTCTTAAACTGATGATACAAATCCGGTGTTATTTCCCAGTCAGGCCCAAACGCCTTGCTGGACCTCTCCAAGCTCGGAGCTAGCCATCCAGGCGGCGATTTAGCAATGAGGCTGGCGACTTTCTCGAAGCTCATACAAGAGCCTCTACCCACTTTCCCCACTTATCCAGCGCCGCTCGCATTTCATCTAGATAACGAGCTCGGTTGTAAATTCCGGCCACTCCACTTTTGTGACCGGAGACATGGTTTAAGATCGCTTCAACAATATGCGGCAGCACTCCGAGTTCATCGGCCATAAGTGTGGCGACCGAACGTCTGATATCGTGAATTGTCCAATGCGGCAGCTTAAGTCCGGCGTCGAACCTGGCCTTCTCGTCACTCCAACTAAAACCGGGGAATACGCGGCCATCATTATACGAAGAAGCGGGACCGGTATGCATTGCTCGGTACAGGACCATCAGGGCTTGTTCAGACAGCGGGACTATGTGCTTCCGTTTGTTTTTCGTTCTCTCAGGTGGAAGCACAATCATCTTCCCGTCCCAATCGACCTCGCTCCAGCGCAGGTCGCCAATCTCTTCCCGCCGCTGGCCGGTTAACAGCAGGAGATGAACAATATCGATAAAGGCAACGTGCTGGCCAGAAACTAGCCTTGTCCAAATGGCGTTGATCTCTTTCGGAGCTAGAACCCGTTCCCGAGTTTGTTCATCCGCTTTGCCAGTCCCGGTTACCGGATTTAACTCGCCGAGCCCTTCACGAATTGCCCAATTGAAGAAGGCGGAGAGGCTGGAGCGGACACGGTTCCTCGCCACTGGCCCAGATGCTTGCTCGATCTTTGCAAGCAATTCAGCGATAGTCCGGCGACTAACCTCATGGAGTTCAGAGGAATGCAACGGCTTAGCATGCGCCATTAGATGCCGCTTGATTTCTTCAAAGCTCCTCGGCTTCATCGCTGCCTTGCGTCGAGCGAGGTAAAGTTCGACAACGCCGCCAAGGTTCTCGCTCGACGCTGGCCTTGGGTCTGCGCCAGAGACGATCAATCCAAGAAGCCTTAACGCCTCTTGCCTCGCTGTTTCGACGGTGAAGGGTGATCCGTGTCGGCCTATCGTGTGCCACTTGCCCTTAGCCTTTAGAACGTAATGCACTGCTGGCCCGCGCTGGCGTCGAGCGCCAAAGCCGCTAACGCGCGTGTCCCAGACAATGCTTCCGGCTTCGATCTTATCAACGATAGATTTCGTAATCGCAGCGCGCATCAGTCAGCCTTTCTTGATTGCTAGGAGTTTCTAGCTCACCAGTCTGCGCACCAGTCCTACATCCTCTAGCAACCAGCTAGCAACCATTAGCAACCAAACTCGGGTCAGCGGGTGGCGGAAGGTGACGGAAGCTGGCGCTCAAGTGGATGGCAAAGATGTACCGATGGAACGGGCACATTCGACATTGCTTCGGGGAAGTGCTAAGATAACTGACGGTCGGAGCGTAGCGCAGCCCGGTTAGCGCACCAGTCTGGGGGACTGGGGGTCCCGAGTTCAAATCTCGGCGCTCCGACCAGATACACGTGACAGCCCGCCGAAGTGCGATTATCGCCGCTCGTTCAGCGGCTCTCGCGCACGACTGAGCCCCTCGGCCCTCATACGGGCTCAACGGATTCATCGGAGTTGCGGCGCGCCCGCGCTCTCGTTGACGCAGGTCAAGGCGACCCACCAGCCATCGCGTATCCTTGGTAAGTGATACCGTTTGGAAGGAAGCACCACATGCAGGAGGGAACACCGCAGAGCACTTACGTTTGTCCGATGCACCCAAGCGTCCGTCAGGCGACCCCCGGCAAGTGCCCACACTGCGGCATGGCGCTGCTGCCGGAGGGCACGCGGTTCGCCATGCTGCGACACATGATGAGCAATCCGACGCACATGGTCATCATGGCGGCGCTGATGGTCGGCGTGATGGCGGCAGCGATGATGATGATGCGATGAACCACTGCGCTCGTGCAGGTTGACCAGAGTGTGTGCCTTTAGGGCTCGTGAACGTAATCTGTTCCGTAGCAGAAGCGCGACAGAACCTATGCTTATACTGCCGAACGCGGGCGGGCGCTCAATAGTAGCCACTTGAGCGTGGTCGATGCGTTGTACCGCGTGCGGCGGTGAATTGATCCTCACGAACGTGGTCCAGGACGACCGTGTCGCTGGCGTCGAGCACCATACTTTCATTTGCTTGGAATGCCACGTCACAGAACGTCGCGTGCTGCTCATGCGACATGGTCGTGAGGATGAGAGTGCGCCTATCCCCTCTGCGAAGCCCAGTACGCCTGCATCAAGGGGGCAGGAGGAGCACAGGGCCGCTCCAGGTCTTTTCGGCCGTCTAATCGCCCGCATACGCGGGCATTGAAACCGCGCGGCAAACTCGCGCAGTGATTGTTGGATTAGTGCCGCGCTAGCAGTTCGCTCGGCTTCTGGCTCTTCAGGATGCATAAGTCGCCGCGCGCCTATACCTGTCGAGCGGACCATTTCCATATGGATTGCACCGTTTCGTGATTTGACGAGGGTTACGCGAAAATCCTATCATTCGCCACTCTCCAAAAATGCGATCGGATGGCGCTCGTTCGCGCAGACGAAGGCTTCGTAGTCCGCGCTTCGCGCAAGCGAAACGTGACTACATTGGGCAGCGCAGAATTGGCTGTCCGCTTCATCCGAACGACAAGGCTGATGAAAGGTTTGCCGCACGTTTTTGCCAAGACGAACCCAACCAAACCCAATGAGAGCCGCATGCGTTTTTGGGAAAACGAAGCCATTTGTGTTTGGTCTCCTTTTCCGCGTTGTCCGCGCCTGTATTTCTCCTTGTTGTTTACAGGTTGCCCTGTGGCGCCAGAAAATTGTCAGGAAGGCACAAGGTCGGGTGCTCCTCAACACGAGAAATGCCCGCACATCGGGGTTAACCAAGCGCAGCCATTTTCCTGAAAATTTTAATTTCGTTCAAACTCGCGGCGCATCCTGATCCGCGTCGGACGCCTATCACGGTGCCGAAATGGGGACGGCGATCCCGGCAGTTGCCCGCTGCCGGGACGCCGGTTCTCGCTCCGAACCAGTCCTTCAGTTCAGCCAAAGGCCAGGTAGAGCCAAGCCAGCACCGCCAGCACGATCAGGGCGATTAAGGCGATCTCCAGCTTGCCTAGCTGCATCCAGGCAGCATGCCGCATGATCCTGACACAGGGCTTACAGGATCGGGCGCAATGAAACGGCCCTGACTCCCGTGAGGTGCAATCAGGGCCGCAGACTAACCAGCGGCCTTATCCTCCCGGCGGTCTAATCACGCTGGCGCCGGCGCGCGTCCCTGTCGCCGCTGCCGGACCATTGATTGCGCGAGCACATTCCGCCGTTTCCCGAGATTGCAGCCCTGCATTGGTCGTACGAATGAAAGCCGCAATTTGTGCCGCCTCCTTTACCGCCACCGTAATTCGCACACCATGAGCCGCCCACGTACTGGGCGCTCGCGCCGAACCCGGACAGGGAAACGGCGGCAAGGGTGATCGCCATGATCGCTATCGTGCGCATGAAAGCCTCCATGCATGTGGAAAGTTCACCAATTATACCCGGCGCACCGGCCCCGACACCATCCTCCATGCCACAAAATTCCAGCCCAAAATATTTTGTTGGCCCTCCCGATGTTTCAAGAGCAAGCGTGCGGACGCATCCGCGGCGGCAGTACCTACGGCTACTCGATCACCTCGTCCGCGCGGACGAGCAGCGTGGCAGGCACGGTGAGGCCGAGGGTGTAGGCCGTCTTCATGTTGATCACCAGCTCGAACGCGGTCGGCTGCACAACCGGCAGCTCGCCCGCTTCCTCGCCGTTGAGGATCTTTCCCGTGTAGACGCCGACTTGCTCCCATGCGTCGCTCAGACGATTGCCGTAGCTGATCAGACCTCCCGCTTCGACGTATTCACGCCAGCCGTAAATCGCCGGGACAAGATAGCGCGCGGCAAGGCCGATGATCTTTCTGTGCCTGACCGTGAAGAACGGCTTATCGCTCACCAGGATCGCCTCGTTGCCATGACCTGATGCAGCGGCGAAGACAGCTTCGATCTGAGCGTCGGTCGTTACATTGGCGAATGAGAGCGCCAGTCCGAGCGAGCGCCCCGCTTCACTGATCTCCTCGGTCTCGGGATTTGGCTCATTGGGGTTGAACAGAATGGTCACCGCGGATGCAACCGGCAACAGCTCGTGCAGGAGTTGAAGGCGCTTGCCCCACAAGTCCGCCGTGGTGAACACGGTCACGCCGGTAAGATTTCCGCCGGGGTGATTGAGGCTCTCGACAAGGCCGTCCTTTACCGGGTCGTCACCGACGATGAAGACGATCGGGACTGTCGATGTAACGGATTTCACCGCCGCAACCGCCCCCGGCCCTCCCGCGGTAATGACAGAGACACCGCGCGCCACGAGGTCGGTTGCCAGTTGATGCAGTCGCTCGTAGTGGCCTTCCGCCCAGCGATATTCAACAAACAGCGTCTGTCCTTCAACGTGCCCCGTGCTCAACAGCCCTTGCCGAAATGCTTCCACGTAATGGGCGGCGTTGCTCGGCGCGCCTGGCTGAAGAAACCCGACCAGCGGGAGCGTTCCCTGCTGTGCCCAGGCCACCTGCGGCCACGCCACCGCGGCGCCGCCAAAAAGGCTGATGAATTCCCTGCGCCGCATATCGCTCCTCTCGTTCGAAGACGCTCTGAGGCTACGTTCGACCACATTGGCGATCAAGGCGTCCACCAGTTAATTGACACTGGTAGCTCCCAGTGGCTACGTTGGGTTATGCGTTCGGTCGGCCTCAAGATACTCAAAAACCGGCTCAGCGAGTACGTCAGGCTGGCGGCCAGCGGGGAAACCGTGCTGATCACCGACCGCGACCGCGTGGTGGCGGAAATCGTCCCGCCGCAGCGCGGGCGCAGTCCCACCCTTGCCGATGCATTGCTGGCGCAGGCTGTGCGCGAAGGATGGCTGACGCCGCCGGCACTCGTTGGGAAAGATCCTCCCCCGCGCAAGCCGGTCATGCTGCTACGCGAGCTTATGCACGATCTCAATCACGACCGCGAGGACCGGTGATCTACCTCGATTCCTCAGTCGCGTTGGCGCATCTGCTCACCGAGGACCAAGCGCCGCCCGAGAGCGTCTGGCGCGAACCCCTCATCTCGAGTCGCCTGCTGGAATACGAAGTCTGGAACCGCCTTCATGCTCGTAAGCTCACGCGCTCGCACGCTCAGGAGACGCGCGCGCTGATCGCCCGCTTAGCGCTGATCGAGCTTGAGCCCCTGGTGCTTGCGCGCGCTCTCGAACCCTTTCCCACCTCTGTGCGCACGCTCGATGCGCTGCATCTGGCCTCGATTGAATTCTTGCGCTCCCGGCGCCAGACGGTCGAACTCCTGAGCTACGATGCCCGACTTCTGGCAGCGGCGCGGGCGCTGCGAATTCCGCTCTACGAGGCTTGAGCAGGCGGCTCAAGCACACTCGTCAGATGCCCGCATTTTGGGAGCTCTCTTCGGTTGAGGCGCGACCTCCCCTGATTCTCTAACGCCGAAGCCTATGCACGCAATTGGCAGCGGCGTGCGGAGCAGTCGAGGCGCTACGGGGATTTTTGGTAATCAGAACTTGACGTTCAAGCCCCACTTGCTGATCCACATGGAATCGCTGTGGGTGAAGTTGCTGAAGAACGGCGCCCCTCCCGCAGTCGGTACGATGAGCCGCTGTTGCTCGCGGTCGCGTACGTCGACATAGAGCACTTCGGAAGTAATGCTGATGCGCTCCGACCACGCCCATTCAGTCCCCAGACCGGTGACCCAGCCCCAGCGCCATTCGCTGATGTCGGTCGAGGCGGCAAAAGGCGGCGCGGCAGTCGCAAAACTATAGGTCGTCCGGAAATCCGCGACAGCAACGCCGCCGGTCAGATAAATCATCAGATTGTCAAGAACCAGTCCGCTGCGCACCCGACCCGTCATCAGTCCCGGAAAGCGGCTGGTGACGCGGGCGTCAATCCCTGGCGAGTTCGGGAGCAACCGCGTGGTGACGCTGGCGTTGGACCAATCTCCATCCAGCGCGACCCCGAACAACGAATTGCAGCGCGACAAGTTGTAGCCGACCTGGCCACCGCCGACGAAGCCGCTTTGTTTCTGGACGTAAGTTGGGGCGGCAGCGGCGGAGACGAATGCATCCTGATCGGTACGATTTGCAGTCCAGGCAACGCCGCCGATATTGAGACCGGCGTACAAGCCCTGGAACCGGTATGCGGGGCACGCCGGTGCCGCAGCGGGCACAACGGGCCCGACCGCCAGATCGGCAGCACCCGCCGAGGCGGCAAGAAGCGTTCCGAGAATACCGACTGCCCTGCCGAGCATTTTCATAGGGAGTCCCCCGCCACCTTGCCATTGCGGGCTGAGAGCGCCGACCACGTGCTTGATTCTCGCCAATCTTAGGTTAAGCGAGCATGAAGCCTGTGTTACATTGAAGTCACACGCGCAAAAAATCGCTCATACAAAATCTTGTCAGTACTACTTGCGGGTCGGCAGCGAAGCCTCCTCACCTGCCAATTCATCGAGCACAGCCTCGAAATCCTTGGCCTCGCGGAAATTCCTGTAGACCGAGGCAAACCGTACATAGGCCACGTCATCGAGCGTACGCAGGGTCTCCATCACCATCTCGCCTATGGCCTCGGAGGAGATTTCGCTCTCGCCCTGGCTTTCCAGCTCGCGCACGATCTTGGATACCGCCTGTTCGATGCGCTCGGGCTCGACCGGGCGCTTGCGCAAGGCGATCTGCACCGAGCGCAACAGCTTGTCGCGGTCAAACGGAACGCGGCGGCCGTTGCGCTTGATGACGATCAGTTCGCGCAGCTGCACGCGCTCGAACGTGGTGAAGCGGAAATTGCAGGAAAGGCACACCCGCCGCCGCCGGATGACGCAGCTATCCTCCGTCGGCCGCGAGTCCTTCACCTGGGTATCGAGGCTGCCGCAGTTTGGACAACGCATGATTCAGGAATCAGAGGTCAGTAATCAGTAATCAGATGAGCACCTGTTTTCTGGCATCTGATTACTGATTCGATTCCTGTTCAGTATATCGGGAAGCGGTCGACCAGCTGTTTCACTCTGGCACGGACGGCGGCCTCGGCGGACGCATCGGCCTCGACGCGATTGCGCGCGAGCGCATCGAGCACTTCGACGATAAGGTCGCCGATTTCCTGGAATTCGCCGATGCCGAAGCCGCGGGTGGTGCCGGCCGGTGTGCCGAGGCGAATGCCCGAGGTCACCGAGGGCTTCTCCGGATCAAACGGAATGCCGTTCTTGTTGCAGGTTATATGCGCGCGGCCGAGCGCCGCTTCGGCCACCTTGCCGGTGAGGCGCTTCGGCCGCAGATCGACGAGCATGAGATGGGTGTCGGTACCGCCCGAGACGATGTCGAGCCCATTCGATTTGAGCCGGTCGGCGAGCGCCTTGGCATTGGCAACGACATTCCTGGCGTAAAGCTTGAATGCGGGACGCAGTGCCTCCGCGAAGGCAACCGCCTTGGCGGCAATCACATGCATCAATGGCCCGCCTTGCAGGCCCGGAAACACCGCGGCGTTGATTCTGCGCGCAAGCTCTTCATCGTTGGTGAGAATGAAACCCGCACGCGGGCCACGCAGTGTCTTGTGCGTGGTGGAGGTAACAACATCCGCATAGGGAAACGGGCTGGGGTGCGCGCCGCCGGCTACGAGTCCGGCAAAATGCGCCATGTCGACCAGAAGCCTGGCGCCGACCTCATCGGCAATGGCACGGAAGCGCCGGAAATCGAGGATGCGCGGATAGGCCGAACCGCCGGCGATAATGACTTTCGGGCGGTGCTGGCGCGCGAGGGCTGCAGTTTCCTCGAAATCGATGCGGTGGTCGTCCCGGCGCACGTTGTACGGGACCGGCTTGAACCAGCGGCCTGACATATTGACCGGGGAGCCATGCGTGAGGTGGCCGCCGGCGGCAAGGTTGAGGCCCATGAAAGTGTCGCCCGGGCTCATCAGCGCCATGAAAGCCGCGACATTGGCCGAGGCGCCGGAATGGGGCTGGACGTTTGCGAATTTACATCCGAAAAGCCTGGTAACCCGCTCTATGGCAAGAGTTTCTACCACATCGACATATTGGCAACCGCCGTAATAACGCCTGCCCGGCAGCCCCTCGGCATATTTGTTGGTGAGAACCGAACCCTGCGCCTCCAGGACCGCTCGGCTGACGATGTTTTCCGAAGCGATGAGCTCGATTTCCTCGCGCTGGCGAGCAAGCTCCCGCCCCACCGCATCGGCAATTTCCGGGTCGGCTTCACGAAGCGATGCCGTGAAGAGTGCGCTCTCGGGCGAAGCGGCGGGCGAGGGATCGGTCATAGCGTCCGGGTGCTTTGGACTATCGCAAATTCACGCGCGAGGGGGATCGCGCGCCGATAGCATACCGGCGCAAAGGGGCCAAGCGAAAGGAGCCGTAGCCCACAGCGAGGAAATCGGGAGCTTCGTAGCCCGGATTGAGCGCCTTCGCTCAATCGGAAATCCCCGGATTTCGTAAGAACGAAATCCGGGGGCTACAAGGAAGATTACAATCGATAGAGAATCTGGTCGGTCCAGAACCGTTCCAGGCGGTGCAGCGATTTGTTGAGCGTGGCAAACTCATCGGCATTGATGCCGCCGACCTGCTCCACCGTGCGCACGTGCTTGTGATAGAGCGCGTCGACAATGTCGCGGACCTCACGCCCTTTATCGGTGAGCTTGATGCGCACCGAGCGGCGATCGATGCGGGAGCGCTGGTGGTCGAGAAATCCCATCTCCACCAGCTTCTTGAGGTTATATGACACGTTCGAGCCGAGGTAATAGCCGCGCGTGCGCAGCTCGCCGGCAGTAAGCTCCTTTTCGCCGATATTGTAGAGCAGCAGCGCCTGCACGGAGTTGATGTCGGCGCGGCTGCGGCGGTCGAATTCGTCCTTGATCACGTCGAGCAGCCGGCGATGCAGCCGTTCGACCAAGGTCAAGGATTCGAGATAAAGCGGTCGGATCTGCTCGATGCGGTGTTCGCGATCGGCCGGCTCCGCCGCCCTGGCAACGGCTTTCATCATGACGCCTTCCTTTTGACTTGTCTTATTTTACGGCGAGGCCCTGTTCCCCCGCTCAGCGCATGAACCTACGCGGCAGGGTCTAAAATCGATTTAAACAACAGGATAAAGATAAAGTTTATTCCGTAGCTCGCATTTAAATGGAGAATCAATCCTTTATGGTCTGAGAACTTACTAACCGACGCAAGGTTAGTAAGTTGGTATTCGTCAATTGTTCTCGTCCGGCAGCTTCGACACGGCCGACTGCGCGAGCCTGACGCGATCTGCCTGGTCCGTGTAGCGCTGAATTTCTGCAAGCGTTCGGTGTCCCGACACCGCAGCAATTTCCTTTGTGGTCGAGCCACTCTCGGCAAGTCGCCGCAGCGCGGCCTTGCGAAGCCCGTGAGCGACGCAACGCGGCGGAAGGCCTGCGCGCTTCAGGGACCACGTGAAACTTGCGGCCAGACCTCTAATGAGGTTTCAGCACCGCCTCTCCGGTATGGCCCGGATTGGCTGCCGCCGCTTCCTTAGAAGCTTCCACAGTTCTCGGGAGCCGGATCGTGAAGGTCGAGCCGCGACCAGGCTCACTTTCGACGGTAATGTCGCCACCCATCATCTGACAGAACCGTCGGCTGATTGCGAGACCAAGGCCCGTGCCGCCGTATTTGCTCGCAGTGGCAGAGGAGGCTTGGGAAAACTCCTGGAATAGCTTACCCATCTGCTCCGAGGTCATGCCGATGCCAGTGTCGGTCACCGCAAGCGTGACCCAGTCGCGGCCGTCATTGCGCTGCTGCCGAGCGGTAATCGTAATGGTACCTTTTTCGGTGAACTTGTTTGCGTTGCTTCCCAAGTTGAGCAACGCCTGACGAAACCGAATCTGGTCTGCTCGGATCATGCCTATTTCCGGCGGGCATTCGACGACGATGCGATTGCCGTTTTTGGCCGCCAGCAGCTCAATGGTCTTCACCACATCTTCGACCAGCGGTGCCAATGGGAAGGATTCGAGGTGAAGCTCCATGCGTCCCGCCTCGATCTTTGACAGATCGAGGATGTCGTTGATCAAGGCGAGCAGGTGCCGGGCGGCGCCAAGCACGCGGTCCAGCGGCTCTAAGTCCTGCTTGAGTGCTTCGGCATCTTCGCGCAGCATCTCGGTGACGCCGATGATGGCATTGAGCGGCGTCCGCAACTCGTGACTCATGTTGGCAAGGAACTGCGATTTGTGCTGGCTCGCTTCCGAAAGCTGCCGGCTCTTATCCTGGATTTCGTGGAACAGGCGAACGTTCTCGATCGCGATTGCGGCTTGGTCGGCAAAGGTCTCGACAAGCGCGATCTGCTTGTCCGTGAAGGGCCTCACTCCCTGCAGGTGATAGATCATCATGACACCGAGCAGGTCGTCGCCTTTTAAGATGGGTACTCCGAGGACGGTTCGGATCGCCTCGGCGTCTTTCGCCCCGTACGTATATTCTGGGTCGGCCCGGACATCGGGAATGTGGATCGTTCGTCGTTCGAGCGCGGCGCGAGCCGCTCCGCTGTGCCGGCCGGGACGGATTGGGTTTTGCGCCACCCACTCCTTAAACTCTGGAGGAGCATTGTAGGCCACCACCATCCGCAACAATTCGCCATCGAAGCGGAAGATAAATGCCCGGTCGGCCCCACAGAGCCTGACCGAACTTTCGGCGACGGTCTCGAACACCGGATGCAGATCGAATGCCGAGCGACTGATAACCTGTAGCACGTCGGATGCAGCGGTCTGTTGTTGCAAGGATTCGCGCAGCTCATTGAGCAGGCGCGTATTTTCGATCGCTATCACGGCTTGGCGCGAAAAATGGCTGACAAGCTCGATCTGCTTGTCAGAGAACGGAATGGGCACCCCGCGGTATATGCTCAAGGTGCCTATGACGCGGTCGTCTTTGAGCATTGGCACGACGAGAACCGAGCGAGCACCGGCGAGATCGGCCAGCGCAGCCACTTGCTGATTTGGCTTCTGGTAGCGCTCAGTCTGCTGCAGATCAGGAATATGGACGATTTGCTTCGTCGCAACCGCCCGGCGCGGACCTGTTTCTGGATCGAGGGCGTGCGGACCGCGCTGCCAGAATTCGACAAATGCGGGTGAGGTACCTTCAAAGGCGGCGGCGTGAAACACCTTGCCGTCATAGAGAAGCAAATGCGCGAATTTGGCCTCGCAGATGCGCCTGGCATTGGCGAGGATCGAAGTGAATACCGGGGTCAAGTCACCGGGCGAACTTGAAATTACTTGGAGAACCTCCGAGGTGGCAGTCTGCCGCTGCAACGATTCGCGCAGCTCGTTTAACAGCCGTGCATTCTCAATGGCTATGACGGCCTGAGCGGCGAAGTTCGACAACAGCTCAATCTGCGTATCAGTAAATGATGAAACCTGCTTACGGTAGATGGAGATAGTACCAACGAGATTGTCGTCCTTGAGCATCGGAACAAGCAGAAGAGTGCGCGCTCCACCAACGTCCGCCAGTTCGACAACCGCCGGATGCCCATCGAGATAACTTTCTTCTGCGGTGATGTCGCGAATATGTACGATCTTCTTCATTAGTCTGAGGCGCCCCATGGGAATTTCGGGGTCGGCGTGAAGGACTGGTTCGCGCATCCGGTTGCGCACGAGCGCAGGGGGAACGCCATGCAACGCGACCGCTCGGAACCCGCCGCCCTCGGAAAGCCAGAGGAAACCGAACTGCGCCCCGCAAATTTCCGTCGCATTCCGCAGCATGGCGTCAAAGACTGGCTGCAAATCGCCCGGGGAGCTCGAGATGACTTTCAGTACTTCGGAGGTTGCGGTCTGCTGCTGCAACAATTCGCGCAACTCGTTGAGCAGACGCGTATTTTCGATCGCGATGACGGCTTGAGCGGCGAAATTTTGAACCAGCTCGATCTGCCGGCTCGAAAACGATCGAACCTTTTTCCGGTAGATGCCCATCACGCCGATCAGCTCGTCGTTCCGGAGCATCGGGACTACAAGAAGTGTCCGAATACCCGCTTCCACTCCGGCAACCACAAAAGGATCGCCACGTGAGTATGCCGGGAGCCTCCTAATATCCTCGATATGCGCGATCTGCTTGGTGCTGACGATTCGTGCGAGACCGGTCCCAGGGCTCGGACGAACGGGACCTTGCTGGAGGAACCCTTCGAAGGCAGGTGGCGCGTTAACATTCGAGACTTCGCGAAATGCTCCGTCTCCGTACAGGAGCAGGTTGCCAAACTCAGCTCCGCAAATCGTCAGCGCATTGTTTAATATGGTGCCAAACACTGGCTTCAACTCGCGGGGTGAACTCGAGATGACGCGCAGCACCTCCGACATTGCCGTCAACTGATCCAGCGCCTCGGAAAGTTCACGAGCGAGCCGCTTAACCTTTGCTTTCTCACCGGAGTTGATGGGGCTGTGGCCGCGCACTGCCCTTGGCGCCCGGCGGCCTTTCGGCTTGTTTGTCTTTGATCCGCTAGACTTCATTCCTGCAAAACCTGCGCGGCCCGCTTTGCGTCATGCCCGCGCTCGTCGACGCTCGTTGGCGGTATCCACGTCTTCTTCAGCAAACAAGACGTGGATGGCATCAGACCTCGGGCTTGCCCGAGGTCGCTCTGTAGCGCAAGTCGGGTAAGCGACCACTTGCGATGACAAGTCCGGCCACGACGATGGGGAGCAATCATGAGCCACGCAAATAACGAATGATGCCGGAAAAATCGACGTTGCCGCCGCCGCCCTCGACGAACTGCTCGTACACCGCCGTAGCGCCTGCGCCGAGCGGCGTCGTCGCGCGCGTTCCCCGCGCTGCAGATTGCGCGAGCTTGAGATCCTTGAGCATCATGGCGGCGGTGAAGCCCGGCCTATACTCGCGATTGGCCGGCGAGGTCGGCACCGGTCCGGGCACCGGGCAATAGCTCGTCAGCGACCAGCATTGCCCGGAGGATTTTGCGGAAATATCGAACAGCGTTTGCGCGTCGAGCCCGAGCTTCTCGGCAAGCAAAAACGCTTCGCAGACCACGATCATGGAAGCGCCGAGGATCATATTGTTGCATATCTTGGCCGCCTGGCCGTTTCCCGCTGCGCCGGCATGCACGATGGTCTTGCCCATTTTTTCCAGGAGAGGACGCGCGCGCGCAAAGGCAGCAGCGGGGCCTCCCACCATGAAAGTCAGACCTGCCGCCTGCGCGCCGGCGACCCCGCCGGAAACCGGAGCATCGACCATGGCAATCGCCTTGTCTGCCGCAGCCTGCGCCACCTCACGCGCGGTTTCGACGTCGATGGTTGACGAATCGATCAGCAGCGCTCCCGGCGCGACCAGGGCGAGCACGCCCTCGGGAGCGAGATAAACCTCCCTCACCTCCTTGCCTGCAGGCAGCATCGTGATCACCACGTCGACCTCGCGGCAGGCATCGGCGATCGAACCCGCGCGGGCTCCGCCGCCGGTGGCAAGCCGTTCGGCAGCGTATTCGCTGAGATCGAAGCCGACGACCGCCTCGCCGGCCTTCACCAAGTTCTGCGCCATCGGCAGTCCCATATTACCGAGGCCAATGAAACCTACTCGTGCCATTTCAGTTCTCACCTAGGTTGGCTTGGAAGACGTCATTCCGGCTGTTCGCGCGCAGCCAAGAACGCAAGCAACAGATAAGCGGCGAGGAGCGCCATCTCGATCAGGACGACCCACAGGCTTCCACCGTAGATTTGCGGAAAGAACACTTCGACGGTTGCCATGGAGATGACCGAGGTAAGCCAGAGCACCGCGCCCCAGGGAGCGGCCAACCACAGTCCTACGCCGGCGACCGGGTCGATGACGGCAAAAAAAACCGTCGCGACCTGATACGGCACCGAATAAGAGTCGAAGCCCGAGGGGAAAGGAGCATTGATCCCGCAGATGACGGCCCAATGATAAAGCCCCTTGCAGAGCGATATTACCGCCATGGCCCGCAAATAGATGACCAGCCAGAACGCCCATCCTCTCGCCTCGCTCTGCGCCTTCTCGACGTGGACGGGCTCGAGCGTCTGCGGCCGCTCTCTCCCGTTCATGCGATGTCAAGCTCGTGTGCAAGCGGCGCGAAATGACGCTCGACCTCGGCTGCGGTCACCATTTGAAGGCTGGGCGGCTGCCAACGCGGGCTCTGGTCCTTATCGACGATCACGGCTCTGATGCCCTCGTAAAAGTCATGCCCGCGAGCAATGCGCGACACTATGCGGAATTCAGTCCGCATGCACTCGGCGAAATCGAGGTGTCTTCCCCGCCGCATCTGCGCTAGCGTAACCTTAAGGCTCAGCGGCGACTTTTTGTCGATCGATTCGGCGGCGGCGATGGCAAAAGCCGCATCGGGGCCTTTCCCCCCCGCTTCTGTCCTGAGCAGCGACAGGATATCCTCGACCCGGTCGGGCGCAAACAACCGATCGATGGCATTGCGACCACTAACCACAGGGCCGGTTCCGGCAGGCTCTGTAAAGGCGCCCAGAACGGCATCGGCCGGGACTGCTGTGCACAGCGCATCGAGCAGGTCAGGCAAGCGACTCGATTGAACCCGATGGGTTGCAATCCCCGCCGCGACGGCATCCGCGGCATCGAGCCGTTCGCCGGTAAGGGCGCAATAGGTTCCCAGCTCTCCGGGCATTCGCGCCAAAAACCAGGTGGCTCCGATATCGGGAAAAAAGCCGATGCCGACTTCCGGCATCGCAAAGCGGTATTTATCGCCCGCCACGCGATGCGAGCCGTGCACCGAAATGCCGACGCCGCCGCCCATGACGATGCCGTCGATCAGCGCCACGTATGGCTTGCGAAAGCGCTTTATCTGCGCGTTGAGCGCGTATTCGTCGCGGAAGAATTCCAGCTCTTCATCGTAGCGGCCGGCAAGTCCAAGATCGTAGAGCGCCTGCAGATCGCCCCCGGCGGAGAATGCGCGGCCGCCGCTTGCGATCACAATCACGCGGTCAACGGCAGGATCGTTTTCCCATGCGCCAAGACGGCGCGCCAGCGTGCACACCATGGAATGCGTCACCGCATTGAGCGCGTGCGGCCGGTTGAGCGTGACAATACCGGCCACTCCCCTGCGCTCGAACAAAATCTCCGGTTGCTGGTTCAATTGCCCAACAGGTCCCGGCTGATGATCAAGCGCATGATCTCGTTGGTACCTTCGAGAATCTGATGCACCCGCAGGTCGCGCAGCACCCGCTCGATGGGATGATCGCGCAGATAGCCGTAGCCGCCGTGAATCTGGAGGCACCCGTTGACCACTTCGAAACCATTGTCGGTCGCAAGGCGCTTGGCCATGGCGATGAGGCGGGTTGCCGCCGGCTCGCGGCGATCGAGCGCAGTCGCGGCCCGATGCAGCATGAGGCGTGCCGTTTCGAGCGCGGTGGCATAGTCGGCAACCCGGAACGCGAGCGCCTGAAAATCGGCAAGGCGCGAGCCGAATTGCTTGCGCTCTTTCATGTAGCCGAGGGTGCGCTCCAGGCAGAATTGCGCGCCGCCGAGCGAGCAGGCGGCGATGTTGAGACGCCCGCCGTCGAGCGCAGTCATTGCAATCTTGAATCCCTGTCCCTCGGCGCCGATACGGTTGCCGACGGGGATACGGCAGTGGTCGAGCGTCACCATCGCCGTGGGCTGCGAGTGCCAGCCAAGCTTCTTTTCCTGTGCGCCGAAGGAAAGTCCGGCAGTGTCGTTCTCCACCAGGAAACAGGAAATGCCGCGCGGGCCGCTCTCACCCGTTCGCGCCATGACCAAATACACGTCGGAAACGCCGCCGCCTGAAATGAATGCCTTGGCCCCGTCGAGAACGTATTCATCGTGCTGACGCACCGCACGGGTTCGCAGCGAAGCGGCATCCGAGCCCGCTTCCGGCTCGGTCAGACAATAGCTGGCAAACTGCGCCATGCTGCAAAGACCCGGCAGAAAACGCAGCCGCAGCTCGGTACTCCCGAAAACGTCAATCATGGCAGCGACCATGTTGTGAATGGAGAGATAAGCAGCGGTCGAGGTGCAGCCTTTCGCCAATTCCTCAAATACAAGCGCCGCATCGAGCCGCGACAGCGCGGCCCCACCGACATCGGCCCCGACATAGATGCCGCCGAAGCCAAGCTCGGCCGCCTGTCGCAGCGTATCAGCAGGAAAAACTTCGTCCTCGTCCCATTGCCGTGCAAACGGCATCAGTTCGTCACGGGCAAAGGCGCGTGCGGTTTCGACGATCGCGCGCTGCTCTTCGGAAAGATCGAAATCCATTTGCCTGCGCCTAGTGCGGTGAATTTGAAGTTCCTATCATTACTGGCCGCAAGCTCGGTTAGGAACTTCAAATTCAAAACCGCACTGGAATCATAACGTTGCTAGTGGTCCTTGGATTCCGAAGTTCGCACCTGAACGTACCGCAAGCACCGGCGAACTTCGGAATCGGACCACTAGGATCGACGCGCGAACCGGGTAAACTCCTTGATAAAAAGCGCCGACTGGGACTCCGGCGCGACCCGTGCTAGCACGATGGCCGCGGATCAGTCACCGCAAACTCAAGCGTGGGGAGTGTCAATGGCCAGCGCATTCGGCCGCTCAAGCCTGTCCCGCATTGCCCCGATCGAGGCCAAGCAGCAAACCGGGCTCGGTCTTACGACCAGGCCGCGGCGAAACCGCAAGGCCGAGTGGACGAGACGCCTCGTGCGTGAGCATGTGCTCACGACCGACGACCTTATCTGGCCGCTGTTCGTGGTCGACGGTTCAAACACGAGGGTACCGGTTGCTTCCATGCCGGGAGTTGAGCGGCTGTCAGTGGACGAGGCGGTGCGCGACGCGGAACGGGCAGCAAAGCTCACAATCCCCTGCCTCGCGCTGTTTCCCTATACCGATCCCGCGCTGCGCGATGAAGACGGCAGCGAGGCCCTCAACCCGGAGAACCTGGTCTGCCGCGCCATACGCGCCATCAAGCGTGCGGTGCCGGAGATCGGCATCCTTTGCGATGTTGCGCTCGATCCCTATACCAGCCACGGGCACGACGGATTGCTGCGCAATGGCGCAATCGTCAACGATGAGACGGTGGCCATCCTGGTCAAGCAGGCGCTGGTCGAGGCGCAAGCGGGCTGTGACATCATCGCGCCGTCGGACATGATGGACGGGCGGGTGGGCGCAATTCGTGCGGCGCTCGACGCTGCCTCCCTCACCGACGTCTCCATCATGGCCTATGCGGCAAAATATGCCTCCGCCTTCTATGGACCTTTTCGCGATGCGGTGGGCTCCTCGGCGACGCTCGTCGGCGACAAGCGCACGTATCAGATGGACCCGTCGAACAGCGACGAAGCGCTGCGCGAAGTGGAGCTCGATATTTCCGAAGGCGCCGACATGGTCATGGTCAAGCCCGGCATGCCTTATCTCGATATTCTGCGCCGCGTGAAAGACGCCTTTGCGGTGCCTACCTTTGCCTACCAGGTTTCCGGCGAATACGCGATGATAATGGCGGCTGCCCAGAACGGCTGGCTCGACGGCGACAAAGCCATGCTGGAAAGCCTGCTTGCATTCAAGCGAGCGGGCGCCTGCGGCATGCTCACCTATTTCGCGCCGCAGGTCGCCGCGAAGCTTAGGCCCGACTCCTGACTCCTGATATCTGATTCCTGATAGCGGCGATCAAATCGCTGCTGTGCGTGAGAAATTTTTCCTCCGCATCGAGAATTTGCGCAAAGCCGCGCTGCTTGAGGGCTCGTACACCGAGCGGACTGTTTGCCGGATCGACGCCAGCCGCATCGCAGATGATGTCGATGAGCCGGTCGAGCGCGTGCAGGCGGCCGAGCAGATAATCGTTCTCGCGGTAGGAACGCGAAAGAAAGGCGGCGAAATGCCCAAAGCCAATTCCTCTCAAGCCGATACCTGCTTCGAGGCCCTTGAGAGCATGGGCGTCGTCCGGGCTGACGCGATCGATCAGTATCTCTCGCAGCTCGCCGATCTCGCGCGCGCTGGTAATGGGAAGGGTAAGCACGTCCCAGAACGGGAAACCAAGATAATTGATCAGGACTTCGCGCCGGGCTTGCGGATGCCACTCGGCCGGATCGAGGGAAGCGAGCAGTTCGTCGAGTTCGCGCGTGCTCGCGTTCAAGTCGATTTCGCCGACCAGGCGATCGATCAGCCGGTCGATCTCGACGCCGCGCTCCGCGACGAAACGATGCGCATAGTCGTCAATGTGCTTGATTTCGTCGCCGGAAGCGGAAGCCGGGAATATGTCCGCCACCAGTTCGCGCGCTGCCTCGCTGTAAAATTCGGCATTCTCGCGGCGGCGGATCGCTTCCAGCCGATCGTAAAATTGGCGTTTCAGCCGATCGACGACGCGGGGATCAAAACCGGTGAGGCGTTTCTGCTCGATGAGCAGATAAAGCCGGTTCTGTCCCTCGATGAGGAAATGCAGCCGCCGCACGCGGTATTTGACGTCGAAGGCGAGGAGATACTGGACCCACGGGGCGACGTGCTCGGCGCTGGCGTCCTCGAATTCCAGCGCCTTGCTGTCGGCACGCTCGAACACGACGCCCTTGCGCACGGCCCAGACTTCGATGATCTGCGAAACCACGCGGGCGAGCGGAGATTGCGGATTGACGCCGCGCAGCTTGACGATCAATTCCGCCCCGAAGCTGCGAACCGACGCAAGCTTGAGGCGCACATAGGCCTGGTAGGCGAACCCGGCATCGACCGCCACTTGCGCGTTGACCCGCTCGCGAAAACGGCGCAGGTCCTGGCTTGAGAGCGCGCTGTCGAACGGGCTGGTAACCACCTTGCTCACCAGTTCGCTCACGTGCGGGCGGGCGCTGTCGATGATTGCACGCAGCCGGCGCACCTGCTCATTGAACTCGATCACGCGATTGAGCTCTTCCGCCACCGGCTGGGAGCTTGGGATGTCGGAGAGCGCGCCGCGCAGCGTGGTAAAGAAGCCAGGAACGCCGCGCGTTTGGTGCGCCGGCGCCAGCGGCGGGTGCGGATCGATATAGATCAGCCGCCGATCGACCTCCCGGTAGGCGGGACGTCCATGAATCGCAGCGATCGCTTCCTGAAACGGCCGGTTGTTGAGGACCGACCCGTCGATGAACGACGCGACGGTCGGATCGATGTCGGCGCGAATATGGTCGGGAAAAGAGTTCGCCACGAACTCGGCGCGTCGCGGCCAGCTCGCGTGCCGCTCCGCCAGCACCTCGTCCATTTCCACGATACGCGCCGGCGGGAAGGCGCCGGGAAAGGATGAGGTGGCGCGGGCTGCGAAGGCGAGCGCCCCGGCATTGTCCAGTCCGAAATCGCTCTCGACCTCGCCGCTCGGGTGCCGCCGATATTTGAAATGCAGAATGTGGCGGTGTTCCAATTCATGAATGAGCGATGGATCGTGAATTTGCACCAGCTGCGGATAGCCGTAAAAGTCGGTCAGAGTGACGAACAGTTCAAGCGACTGATTGGTTGGAATAAGCGAAGCCCCCGCGTACTTGCCCTCCCCCATCGAGGTGACGCCCTCGTACATCAGCCGCGCCATCACGCGTCCATCGAGCGGCGGCTTGAACCAGCGCGAGCGCACGAACAGCGAGAGTTTCTGGCGCACTTCCAGGTCCTTGATGGCGGCAACCTGCCCGGTCGCGGCAGCCGCCCAGATCAACGGCTTGAGGAACCATTTGCTCCAATTTCCCGCGCGCGCTTCCGATGCGAGCAGCACGCTCACATCGGCATTATCCAGCCACAGCTTGCGCAGCGGATTCATCGGCAGGTCGTGGCTTAATGCCCGCGCCAGCATGGCGCCATTGATGCCGCCGGCGGAGGCGCCGGAGATGATATCCACCAGGACGCGCAGCTCGATCTGGCGGCCGACCTCGCGCAGCAAGTCGAAGTAAACCGGTTCGGTATCGTATTCGGGATCGCTGCGATCCGCGCCGTCAAAGAATGTCGAGGTTGCCCGGCGCGAACGGTCCGCGATGGCATGGAGCGCACGCGAGGCGCGAACGAGCTTGAGAATCTCCTTGCTGACACCATGCATGTAGACAGCAAGGGAGATGCCGCCGAAGCAAACAAGCGCTATGCGCAATTCCTTCTCGCGCATCGCCGTTACTCGATGGTGCTCGCGGTATCGATCCACACGGGGTGGTAACCCTCGCGTCTGAGTGCCTCGAAAATCTCCTCCCCGTGGTTATGATCGCGTGCTTCGACGGTGACATCGAGCTTGGCGCCCTTCGCGGGAACGTCGAGAAACAGCCGCCGATGACCGACTCCGAGAATGTTGGCCCCGAGTTCGCCCAGACGGGTGGCGATCTGGCCGAGCACGCCGGGCCGATCCGGGATGCTCAGCCGGAAGGAGATGATGCGGGCTTCCCGCTCAAGCTCGCGCACCATGATGGTGGCGAGGATGCGGGGATCGATGTTGCCGCCGCATAGAATCAATCCGACTTTGCGGCCGCGAAACTTTGCCGGTTTTGCCAGCATGGCGGCAAGCCCGGCGGCGCCGGCGCCCTCGGCCATGGTCTTCTGCAAGGTAAGATAGCAATTCACCGCCCGCTCGAGATGCGCCTCATCGACCAGGATGATCTCGGAAACGAGAGCGCGCACGATCGGCAGCGTCAGCGCGCCGACGTTCTTGACGGCGATTCCTTCCGCCAATGTCGGCCCGCCGCAGGGAAGGTTTCCGCCGTGCAGAGCGTTCCAGAACGACGGATAGAGCGCAGCTTCCGCCCCGATGATTTCAATGGACGGTGCTATCGAGCGCGCGGCGATGGCATTGCCGGCAATCAACCCACCGCCGCCGATCGGCATCACCAGCATGTCCAGGCCGGGCGCCTCTTCCAGCATTTCGAGGGCGATAGTACCCTGGCCGGCGATGACAAGCGGATCGTCATAGGGATGCACGAAGCTCAGCCCGCGCTCGCGCGCAATGGTCTCCGCCTGCGTTTGCGCTTCGGCGACCGTCTCGCCAAACAGAACCACCTCTGCACCATGCGCCTCGGTGGCCGCCACTTTCACGAATGGTGTGGTAACCGGCATGACGATGGTGGATGGGATCTCCAGGCGCGCCGCATGATAAGCCACCGCCTGCGCGTGATTGCCGGCCGACATCGCGATGACGCCGCGCGCGCGTTCGCTGGGGCCGAGCGCGGACAGCTTATTGAGAGCGCCGCGTTCCTTGAATGAATTGGTGACCTGAAGGTTCTCGTATTTCACCAGCACTTCGGCGCCGGTCAGAGCCGTCAGCCTGGGTGCCGGCAGCATGGGCGTGCGCAGCACCTGACCGGCGATGGTAGCGCGCGCCTTTCTGATGTCTTCAACGGAAAGGCTCACGGCTCATCTCCTGCGCCCGGTTTGTTCTGAAGGCTGCGTTGAGCCAACGGGCCGGCGCAAAGCGCCGCCCGATGACAGGTTCTGCGAAATGCGGAAAGCGCGGCCCGGATTCGCCGGCCTACAATCGCGTTACGACGGCCGTGCCTATTGCCCGAGGACCGTCTATTGTCCATCTGCTCCCGCGCCGGGAGGAGAGCAAGGATTGTCTTCATGAGCGACAGCGGACCCAGAAAAATCGGCGTATCGATCGAGCTCAAGCCGCACGCCTACGATCCGGTTGTCAATCCGGAATTGTTCGAGGGCGTGTTGGCACGGCGCTGCATCGCCTTACTCATCGATATCACGATCATTGCTTTGCCGGTGGTTTTTGCCGCTATTTTCATCTTCATTTTCGGTCTCGTGACCTTCGGCCTGGGCTGGGCATTATTCTGGCTCTTTTCCCCGGGCACCGCGATCTGGGCGGTCGTCTATTACGGCCTTACCTTCGGCAGCCCTGCTTCGGCAACGCTCGGCATGCGCGTGATGGATATAGAGATGCGAACATGGTATGGGGCGCCGGCCTATTTCGTGCTTGGCGCGGCGCACGCGGTCGCCTACTGGGTCACGGTATCCTTTTTGACGCCGTTCATACTGCTGGTTGCTTTTTTCAATCAGCGCAAACGGCTCCTCCACGATATGCTGGTCGGCACTATTGTCATCAACAACCGCAACCGCGCGCAGGCCCTGCGTCAGTGGAACCGATGATGACCGGAGCGAATTTGACGAGACGCTCGGCGCGGGCAATGCTAGGAGTATCGAGCCGAATCTGACCGCTTGCAATCGCCGTGACCCAGCATTCGCGCAATACCCCGCAATTCTATCTGACGGCTCCCTCGCCCTGCCCGTATCTGCCGGGCCAGGAGGAGCGCAAGGTCTTCACCCATCTCGTCGGCGAACGCGCCGCAGAGTTGAACGATCTCCTCACCCATGGCGGCTTCCGCCGCAGTCAATCGATTGCCTACCGGCCGGCTTGCGAGACGTGCCGTGCCTGTGTCTCGGTGCGCGTAATAGCGCAGGATTTCCGTCCCACCCGCAGCATGCGCCGTATTCTCGACCGTAACAATGATCTCATCGGCGAGATGCGGATCTCGGTGCCGACCTCCGAGCAATATTCGGTGTTCCGGTCCTACCTGGATGCCCGCCACCGCGACGGCGGAATGGCAGACATGACGGTTCTCGACTACGCCATGATGGTGGAAGACAGCCATGTCGAGACCCGCATGATTGAATATCGCCGGCGCGGGCCGGACAGCAGCATCAACGGACGCGGCGCAGGCGAGCTGATTGCAGTGGCGCTCACCGATGTGCTGAGCGACGGCCTCTCCATGGTCTATTCGTTTTTCGATTCGGTAGAATCCGCGCGCTCGCTGGGCACTTTCATGATTCTCGATCACATCGCGCGCGCGCGGGGGATGGGTCTTGCCTATGTCTATCTCGGCTATTGGGTCGAGGGCTCGCGCAAAATGGATTACAAGGGCCGCTTTCTGCCGCAGCAACGCCTCACCCCCGAAGGCTGGAAGCGGGTCGAGCGGTAGCCTTACTGCTTGCTGAACTTGTTGCTGCGGGGAAACCCTTTCGGCGCGAGCCGGCCGGCATCTGCGCGATTGCCACGCCAATCGGCAAGCTCGTCGAGCGTGAGCGAAAAAACCCGACCGGCGGCATCACTCCAGGCGAGGCCTTCCTTCGCCTGGAAGGTTTTCAGATCCGACAATCCGCCGTCCCTGAAGCGCTGCAGCCGCACGCCGCGCCCCCGGCCCATTTCCGGGACCTGAGCAAGCGGGAAGACGATCATTTTGCGGTTCTCGCCGATGGAGGCGACAAGGTCGCCGTCGACCTGCGCGAGTGAGCGCGCAGAGTCGGGGGGCTCCACATTGAGCACCTGCTTGCCCTTGCGCGTATTCGCAACGCATTCGTCTTCCGGCACCACAAAGCCGCGTCCCTGCGCGCTGCCAAGAAGAAACTTGCGGCCTCCCTGCTGGCGGAACACGGCGACGAGATCGGCCTCCTGTTCCAGATCAATGAACAGACGGATCGGCTCGCCGTGGCCGCGACCGCCTGGGAGTTTTGCCGCTTCGAGCGTGAAGAAACGGCCATTGCTCGCGAATACCATACATTTGGACGTGGTCTCGGCCGCGAATGCGAATCGCAATCCATCATCGGCCTTGAAAGTCACCCCGGACAAATCAGTAACCGTGCCGCGCAGCGCGCGGATCCAGCCCTTCTCCGACACCACGACGGTGATCGGCTCGCGCTCGACCAGCGCCTGTTCGATCGCGGATTCGTCGTGTTCCGGAGCGGCCGCAAAGCTGGTGCGGCGCTTGCCCAACGCGGTTTTCGGGCCGTATTTCGCCCGCAGCTCCTTGATCTCGGCAGCAACCCTCTTCCACTGCGCTGGTTCGGAGCCGAGCAGATCCTTGATGGCTTTGCGCTCAATGCGCAGTTCCTTGTCCTCTTTCCTGATCTCGATCTCTTCCAGCTTGCGCAAATTGCGCAGCCGCATGTTGAGGACTGAATCTGCCTGCAGATCGGAGAGCTTGAACGTGCGCATAAGCACGGGCTTGGGCTCGTCCTCGTTGCGGATGATCTTGATGACTCGGTCGAGATTGAGATAGGCGACAAGGAAGCCGCCGAGCACTTCAACACGATGCTCGATCTGCTTGAGACGGTAATTCGACCGCCGCAGCAGAACTTCGCGGCGGTGGGTCAGCCATTCTGTGAGAGCTTCCGCAAGGCCGACCACCTTCGGAACGCGACCCTTCACCAGGACGTTCATGTTCAGAGAAATGCGGCTCTCGAGCTCGGTGAGCTTGAAAATCGATTCCATCAGCAGAGTCGCGTCCGCAGCGCGCGAGCGCGGCTCGATCACCAGCCGGATGTCCTCCGCCAATTCGTCGCGTGCATCGGCGACGAGCGGCAGCTTTTTCTCGTTGATCAGTTCGGCAAGTCTTTCGACCACGCGTCCCTTCTGCACCAGCCACGGAATCTCGTTGATGACGATGAGGTAGGTTCCGCGTCCGGTTTCTTCCTTGTGCCAACGCGCCCGCACCCGGAACGAGCCGCGACCGCTGCTGTAGGCCTCGGCAATGAGTTCGGGCGGGTCGACGATCACCCCGCCGGTGGGAAAGTCCGGTCCCTGCACGTATTTGAGGAGCGTGCGGCTCCTCGCGTTGGGGGTATCGATGAGGTGGAGCGCCGCGTCGCAAAGCTCCGCCGCGTTGTGCGGCGGGATCGAGGTCGCCATGCCTACGGCAATGCCCTGGGACCCGTTGGCAAGCAGGTTGGGAAACGCCCCCGGCAATACGCTCGGCTCGTTCTCGGAACCGTCGTAGGTGGGTTTGAAATCAATCGCATCTTCGTTGATGCCATCGAGCAGGAGCTGCGCAATGTCGGTGAGCCGCGCCTCGGTATAGCGCATGGCCGCCGGGTTATCGCCGTCCACATTGCCGAAATTGCCCTGTCCATCGATGAGCGGGTACCGCTGCGCAAAATCCTGCGCCAGCCGAACCAGCGCATCGTATACGGCCTGGTCGCCATGCGGATGGAACTTGCCGATGACATCGCCGACCACGCGGGCGCATTTCTTGAATGCTGCACCGGGGTCGAGACGCAATTGCTGCATGGCATAAAGAAGCCGCCGATGCACCGGCTTGAGCCCATCGCGCGCATCCGGCAGTGCGCGGTTGACGATGGTCGACAGCGCATAAGCGAGATAACGCTCTTCCAGCGCGTCGCGCAGGGCAATCTCTTGCGCGCCATTGTCAGGGGGGGGAATCAGTTGTTTGCCCATGCCGATGGGTTAGCCGCAAGCAGTGCCACGAACAAGCGCGCAGTACCCGGTACGGACGCTGGGCTATCTAATCTACCGTCGCGGCTAGTGCGGTGAATTTGAAGTTCCTATCACCACTGCCGCAAGCTCGTTTAGGAACTTCAAATTCAAAACCGCACTAGAATCATAACGTTGCTAGCGGTCCTTAGATTCCGAAGTTCGCACCTGAACGTGCCGCGAGCACTGGCGAACTTCGGAATCGGACTACTAGCGTTGATTGCGCAGGACCGCCGCAATGAAGTTTACGCGCGCGTCTGCCAGCTTCAGGCCGCGCGGCTCGAGCACATGGCGCATGAGAAAAAATCCGGTCAGCGCGAACGCGTCGGCAATATCGCCGCAAGATACGCCGCCAGGAGATGATTGCGCCAGAAACGGCGGCAGAGGCAGAAGCTTTTGTTTCCAGGGCTCACCCGCCCGCCGCGATACTGCATGCCCGGATTTCGGCGATACATAGATCAAGTCGGAGTCCTCGCCGGTTGCTGCGCAGCTTGCGAGGTCGAGGCCAAAACCGAGTTCAGCCAAAAGTTTGAGCTCAAAACGGGCCAAGGCAGCTCCCGCCCGCGCAGCATCAGGCAGTAGCTCAATGAGATCGGTGAGCGCCGCATGCATCTGCGGATGCGGATCGCGCTCTGGCAACAGGCGGCACAACGATGCGAGATGGGTGATACCGTAGAGGGCGTGCGGGACGAGCAGGAATGATGCCGCGCGGGCATCAAGCGCCTCCACCACGTAATGGCCGAGGTGATCGTCGAGCCGTGCCTGCCACAGCGCGGTCACGCGATTGCCCGGCTGCAGAACCGGGCGTAGCCGCGAACCGGCTCCGCCACGCACCAAACCCAAATGGCGGCCATGCTCGCGCGTCATCAGCTCGACGATGGCGTTGCTCTCGCCATGGCGCTTGCTCGCGAGCACAATGCCTTCCTCGGACCAGCGCATTGCTAATTCCCCGGGAACTGAAGGCCCATCGCCCGGTAGCGCTCCGGATCCTCGCTCCAGCGTTCCCGTACCTTCACGAACAGAAACAGATGCACGGGCGCATCGATCATCTCGGCGATCTCCCGCCGCGCATCCCCCCCGATTGCCTTGATGTTGCGGCCATTCTTGCCGAGCACGATTTTTCGTTGACTCTCGCGCTCGACGTAAATCGTCTGTTCAATGCGGACCGCGCCGTCCTTGAGTTCCTTCCATTGCTCCGTCTCGACAGTGATTTGATAAGGGAGTTCCTGGCGCAGGCACAAATAGAGTTTCTCGCGAGTAATTTCCGCGGCCAGCTGGCGCAGCGGCGCGTCGGTGATTTGGTCGGCGGGATAATGCCACGGCCCGCAAGCGACATTGTTCGCAAGCCACGCCTTCACGTCGTTCACCCCGTCGCCGGCGAGCGCCGAGATCATGAAGGTCGCCGCGAACGGGACTCGTGCATTGGCGAGCCTGGCAATTTCAAGCAGACGCGGCTTGTCGATCAGATCGACTTTGTTGATCAGCAGGATCTTGGTTTGGTTGAGATCGGTGGTCTGATCGAGAAGCGCGCCGCTTGTCTCGTCGAGCCCGCGCTTGGCGTCAAGCATCACGCCGACGATATCGGCGTCGTGGGCACCCTCCCAGGCGGATTTCAGCATGGCCCGATCGAGGCGGCGCTTGGGCAAAAAAATACCTGGCGTGTCGATGAAAACCAGTTGCGCGCCGCCCACGGTAGCGATGCCGCGCAAGCAGGTCCGGCTGGTCTGCGCCTTGGGCGAGACGATGGCGATCTTGCTTCCTACCAGGGCGTTGATGAGGGTCGATTTGCCGACATTAGGGGTGCCGATGAGGGCAATGAACCCGCACCGGCTTGTCTCGCCATGCTCTGTCCCTGCAGGCTCGGCTCGCGTCGAGTGCCGCGGCGCACTGCTGCTTGCCTCAACCATTGGGGGGTTCCGCCTTCACTCCAGTGCGGGTTAGCATGGCCGTTGCCGCGGCCTGCTCGGCGGCGCGCTTGGAGCGGCCAAGACCCTCGGCAGGAGCGAAGTCTGGCAGCTCCACTGTCACGCGGAACTCAGGGTCATGGTCTGGCCCCTTGCGCTCGACCTCGCGATAGGCCGGGGTAGGAAGACCGCGCGCCTGCGCCCATTCCTGCAGCACGGTCTTGGAATCCCGCAGTGGCCGCGCGGGCGCGTGCATGCGCACGCTCCACAATCGCTCAATCAGCGCGGCGGCGGCATGATAGCCGCCGTCGACAAACACCGCCCCGATCAGCGCCTCGCAAACATCCGCCAGAATCGCGGTGCGGCTGCGAGCCCCGCCGCTTGCCTCCGAAGCGCCCAACCTGATTGCCGCGCCAAGGTTGATGGCACGCGCGACTTCGGCACATGCCTCCTTGCGCACCAGATCGGCCAGCCGGCGGGACATTTCACCTTCATCGGCCTTGGGAAAAGCGCGAAACAGCATATCGGAAATGACGAGCCCGAGCACGTGGTCTCCGAGAAATTCGAGGCGCTGGTAAGAAGCGGCGCGGTTGCGCACACCGGTCAGCGCCGAAATATGCGTGAGTGCCTGTTCGAGCAAAGCCGGATCGCGAAAACGATAGCCGATGCGCTGTTCAAACTCGGCGCTATCGCCGCCGCGGTTGCGCTTCTTGGCTTTCGCCGCCCTCGCCGGAGGCTCTCCGTCGAGAACGGGACGTTCGTCGTCGCTGACCGAATGGGAGGCTTTATGAGGACCGGAAGGTACTGCTCGCCTGCGGCTCATCGCACGATCGTGAACAGTCGGCTCCAGCGCACCGACCATGGCCAGCGCCAAATCATCCATGCGTGCTCACCTTCTCGAATCGAGAAGAAGATGATTTGCGCCCGACCGACAATGTTTTCGAAGGGAACGTAACCCACCTGGCTGAGCACTCGACTGTCAGTGGAATTATCCCGATTGTCCCCCATCATAAAGTAATGCCCCTC
The DNA here is from genome assembly GCA_963817135.1 of uncultured Alphaproteobacteria bacterium. Lineage (GTDB taxonomy): Bacteria > Pseudomonadota > Alphaproteobacteria > Rhizobiales > Xanthobacteraceae > VAZQ01. The sequence goes on from CAWFNG010000019.1 coordinate 46,829, forward strand.
GGGCACCTGATAGACCGGCGTGTTGTCGTAAAAACCATTGTCCACGAGGTCGAGCGTCGTATAGCTCACGCCGTTCGGCAGCGTCTCTCGCCAACGCTTCACTCGCGCAGCGCGCGGCCCTTCCTCGGTTTCGATAAAGTCCTCGATACGCTCGCGCCGCACAGGCTGCCCATTGATGTGCAGAACACCATCGATCATCTGAATGCGATCGCCGGGAAGGCCGATAACCCGCTTGATGTAGTCGGTCGAATCGTCCTTCGGCAGACGGAAAACAACAACGTCTCCCCGGTTGGGTTGCGATGCCCAGATGCGACCGGAAAACAACGGCGGTGAGAGCGGCAGGGAGTAATGGCTGTAACCGTATGAATATTTGGAGACGAAAAGATAGTCGCCGACCAACAGTGTCGCCTTCATCGAGCCGGACGGAATATTGAACGGCTGGAACAGGAAAGTACGGATGATAAGCGCGATAATGAGCGCGTGAATGATCACCCGTATGGTTTCGGCAATACCCCCTTCGCGTCGTTTGGCTCCTGCCGTCACACTCATTGGCCTCTTTCCTGTGAGCTTCATGGCCGCGCCGTTCTATCGGCTGGGAGGGCAAGGCGCAACGAACGGGGAGGCGAAACCGGTGGGCATGGCACACCGTTGAATAGACGGAGAGCGGCGCCTTTAACCCATGATATCAAGAGATTACCGTATTTCGCTCATCTCGAGGGCCTGGACTGATCAGCACATTGCACCTTCGACCGCACTGATAACGACCAACGCCTGCGCCATGGGACCCTCGTCGGTTATTGTAACATCGATTCGCGGTTCCCAGCCGGCAGGCGTAATCGATTGCAGCCGCTTGAGCGCGCCGCCGGTAAGTTTCATGGTGGGACGGCCCGACGGTAGATTGACGACCCCCATATCGCGCCAGAAAACGCCTTGGCGGAGCCCGGTGCCGAGCGCCTTGGCGCACGCCTCCTTGGCGGCAAAGCGTTTGGCGTAGGTTTCGTATCGACGGGCGCGGCGCTCTGCGGTGGCGCGCTCGGTGATGGTAAAGATGCGCCCCAGGAAACGCTCGCCATGACGCTCGACGGTTCGTTCGATGCGACGGACATCAATGAGATCTGAGCCGATGCCGATGATCATGGACGCCCCCGATCAATGGATGCGCGCATCTTTTTCACCGCCTCGGCAAGTCCGCTGTAGAGCGCCTCCCCGATCAGGAAATGACCGATATTGAGCTCGGTGAGCTCGGCTATGCCGGCAATCGCCGCCGCCGTCTCGAAATCAAGGCCGTGGCCGGCATGCACTTCGAGCCCAAGCTGGTGGGCGAGTTTTGCGCCCTCGACAATGCGCTGCCACTCTACCTCTGCCGCAGCCGTTCGGTTTTCCGCGCGCGCATCGCACCATGCGCCGGTGTGGATCTCGATGACCGGAGCACCGATTGCGACCGCCGCCTCGACCTGAGCAGGCGCCGCGGCAATGAACAGCGCGACGCGAATTCCGGCTCGACTGAGCGCCGCAACACCAGGCGCAAGCTGCGCCCGCTGCCCGGCGGCGTCAAGGCCGCCCTCGGTCGTGCGCTCCTCGCGCCGTTCCGGTACCAGACACGCGGCGTGCGGCCGCGTTTTGACGGCGATTGCGACCATTTCATCGGTAGCCGCCATTTCCAGATTGAGCGGCTTCGTAATCTGCGTCTTGAGCCGCTCAATGTCGTCGTCGCGGATGTGGCGGCGATCCTCGCGCAGATGCGCGGTAATGCCGTCGGCACCCGCTTCGATTGCTATCTTGGCTGCCCGTAGCGGATCAGGATGCCGGCCGCCGCGCGCATTGCGAACGGTCGCGACGTGGTCGATGTTGACGCCAAGCCGAAGCCGAGTGCGCATCTTAATGCCTAGGCATTCACCCGCTCGGCGCTCGCCACCACATCCTTCGCCCGCAATTGCGCGATGATGGAATTGAGGTGCTTGATATCAAACACTTCCAGATCGATGGTTACCGAGGTGAAATCGGGCGCAGAACGCTCCATGCGGATGTTATCGATATTGCCATCATGCTCGGCGATTACCTGGGCGACCTGGGCAAGCGAGCCAGGCTCGTTGACCGTCTGCAGAACGATGCGCGCGGGAAACCGCTGCGGGTTTTCCCCCTCTACGTCCCAGCGCAGATCGAGCCAGTGCTCGGGCACATCCTCGAAATCCTTCAGCGCGGGAGATTGGATGGGGTAGATGGTGATGCCCTCGCCTGGCGTAAGGATGCCGACGATACGATCGCCCGGCACGGCCCCGCCATTGGGCGCAAATCGTACCGGCAGATCGGTATTGATACCGCGAATCGGGATGGCAGCACCGCTTTCGTCGGAAGCCTTGACCTTGACGGCTTTGGCGCGCTTGAGCCCGAACCAGCCACTCTCGGGCTTCGCCTGTTGCGCAATTGCGGCGGCCCGCTCCTCCTTGTAATCGGGATACATCGCTCGCACGATATCGGCTGCGCGCATCTCTCCGCGTCCGACGGCGGACATGACTTCCTCGATCGAACCGCGCGCAAGGCGCGGCAGCGCAGCTTGCAGCTTCTCGTCGGAATAGAAGATCTTCGCCCGCTGGCACAATCGCTCGACGATGCGCCGGCCAAGCCCGCCATACTGGTTGCGCACCGCCGCGCGCGTGGCGCGCCGGATGGCAGCGCGCGCCTTGCCGGTAATGACCAGCGATTCCCAAGCCGCTGGCGGCGCCGTCTGCGCCGGGGAGGTGATGATCTCGACTTCGTCCCCGTTCATGAGCTCGGAGACAAGCGGCGCGATCTTTCCGTTTATCTTGCAGCCGACCGCCATGTTGCCGATGTCCGTATGTACTGTGTAGGCAAAATCGACCGCGTTCGCCCGCCGCGGCAGTGCGATCAGCTTGCCTTTCGGTGTGAAGCAAAACACCTGATCGTGGAACAGTTCGAGCTTTGTGTGTTCGAGGAATTCCTCCGGGTTGGAGCCCTCGGCCAACAATTCGATCGTGCGCCGCAGCCAGGCATAGGCACTCAACTCGCGCGACAGCATTTCGGTCGGCGATCCCACGCCATCCTTGTAAAGCGCATGGGCGGCGATCCCATATTCCGCAATCTCGTGCATCTCGCGCGTGCGGATTTGCAGCTCGAACTCGCTGCTGGCTCGGCCCGATTACGGTGGTATGGATCGAGCAATACTCGTTCTGCTTTGGCGTCGAGATGTAATCTTTGAAGCGCCCCGGCACGACCGGCCAAGTCGTATGCACGATGCCCAGCGCCGCGTAGCATTCAGGCATCGTGTTAACGATCACTCGGAATCCGAAGATATCGGATAGCTGTTCGAAGCCGATGGATTTGCGTTCCATCTTGCGCCAGATCGAATAGGCGCGCTTGCGGCGTCCTGAGACTTCCGCCGCGATGCCGCGATCGGAGAGTTTGCTGGTAAGCTGTCGCTCGATTTCGGTAACCAGCCCGACATTCTTTAGCTCAAGCGCGTCAAGCCGCTCGCTCACCACCCTGTAGGCCTCGGGGTTGAGCTCGTGAAATGCGAGGTCCTCCAGCTCCTCGCGCATTTCATGCATACCCATGCGGCCGGCGAGCGGCGCATAAATATCCAGCGTTTCCTGCGCGCTGCGCCGCCGTGCTTCCGCCGGCATATGGGAGAGCGTGCGCATATTATGCAGCCGATCGGCGAGCTTGATGAGGAGGACCCGCACGTCGTCGGCAATCGCCAGCAATAGCTTGCGGAGATTCTCCGCCTGCTTGGCCTCCTTGGTGACGAGATCGAGCTTCTTGAGCTTGGTGAGGCCTTCGACCAAGGCACCGATGTCAGGACCAAACATCTGGTCGATTTCGGCGCGGGTTGCCGCGGTGTCCTCGATGGTATCGTGCAGCAACGCGGCCGCGATCGTTGCATCGTCGAGCTTGAGATCGGTGAGAATCGCAGCCACTTCGAGCGGGTGCGAAAAATATGGATCGCCGGACGCCCGCTTTTGCTCGCCATGCGCGCGCATGGCATAGACATAGGCACGGTTGAGAAGCGGCTCGCTGGTATTGGGATTGTAGCGCCTGACCCGATCGATCAGGTCGTATTGCCGCATCATGGAAGGCTTCGGCCCTTCCCTTGTTTTTTCTGTTTTTTCAGACGGTTGAGAGACAGAATTAAGGTTCCGCCCAAGCGCCGCTCGCGCCCAGGACTGATTCTGCATGCGCGGCAGATTGCTCGAAGAGCGCGGCATTCAGACATGCTCCCGCGGACGCCCAATGAGGGCGAAGCCATTGGCCCAGGAGCATATCATGGCGGATGTTACCGGCGGCAAGATGAGCGTAGCCGCCTCCAAGTATCCTTTTACCCTTCGCCCAGCGGCAGAGCCGGATGGATTGGGCCGTCGGATCGGCCGATTACAGCGATCCTTATTCTTCTTCCTCGGGCTGTTCTTCCGGCGGGGTCAGCCCTTCCAGGCCCTTGAGAAGCTCTTCTTCGGTCATTCGGTCGCCAGTGATCTCGGTGTCATCGGCATCGACGGTGCCGCCGGCTGCCGTAATCAGCGGCGCAGCTTCAGGCTCGGGTTCGTCGACTTCAACATATTTCTGCAACGAATGGACGAGTTCCTCTTTAAGGTCGTCAGGCGAGATGGTTGTTTCGGCAATTTCGCGCAACGCGACCACCGGGTTCTTATCGTTATCGCGCTCGACGGTGATTTGCGCACCTGATGAGATCATGCGCGCGCGGTGGCTCGCCAGCAGAACGAGGTCAAACCGGTTTTCCACCTTGTCGATGCAGTCTTCAACGGTTACCCGCGCCATCGGTGCCTTGCCCTTGCAATTATGTATGAAAAGTAGGCGTTAGGTAACGATCTCGCCGACAAAGTGCAAGGTGAATTCTTAAGGCAAATTCTCCTTGGCGGAGCGGCGGCTCTCTGTTACCAAGACGCATAACCTAAGCATGCGTCCGCATTATGGTCATTTTCCATTGCTTGTGAGGGCGAACGCTTAGCCGCAATTGAGCGGCACGCGAGTTCAAATTCCCGCTAAACGCTTTTTCCGGCAGAGCCGGCCAGGCCGGAAGCCGTTACGAGGTTTGGTTTCGATTACCTTTGCATTGAGAGCGATCATGGAACGGACAGAAAAAATCGCATTATTCATCGACGGCGCCAACCTCTACGCCACTGCCAAGGCACTCGGCTTCGATATCGATTATAAGCGGCTGCTGCGGGAGTTCCATTCGCGCGGCTATCTTCTGCGCGCCTTCTACTACACCGCCATCATTGAAGATCAGGAATACTCCTCCATCAGGCCACTCATCGACTGGCTGGATTACAACGGCTACGCGGTGGTCACCAAGGCGACCAAGGAGTTCGTCGATCAAACCGGCCGGCGCAAGGTCAAGGGCAACATGGACATCGAGCTTGCGGTCGATGCCATGGAAATCGCCGGTTCCATTGATCACATGGTTTTATTTTCCGGCGACGGCGACTTTCGGTCCCTGGTCGAGGCGGTGCAACGGCGCGGGGTTCGCGTCACCGTGGTCTCCACAATATCGACGCAGCCGCCCATGGTAGCAGATGAGTTGCGCCGGCAAGCCGACGTATTTATGGACATCGTTGAGCTTCAGTCGAAGATCGGCCGTGACCCGACGGAGCGTGGAGCGCGCGAGGGGCGCGAGCCGCGCGAACGCCACACACCGCAATTCCTGCAACGCCCGGCGCCGCAAAAGGCCGGTGTCGGCGTCGAGCTCGACGACGAAGACGATTTCGAGGATTGAGCTGCGCCATGGCTGACGCGTCCGGCAAACCCGGCCGCGACTGCGCGCTCTGTCCGCGCCTCAAAGCGTTCCGGGATGACTGGCGAGGCAGGGAGCCGTGCTGGTTCAACGCTCCGGTCCCGTCGTTTGGACCGGTGAACGCGCGCCTGCTGATCATCGGGCTCGCCCCTGGTTTGCGCGGGGCAAATCGCACCGGGCGGCCGTTTACCGGCGATTACGCCGGCGATCTCCTCTACGAAACGCTTGAGATGTTCGGCTTCGCTACCGGCAGTTATGCAGCGCGACCAGATGATGGGCTCCTTCTCACGGATGCCCGCATCACCAATGCGGTCCGCTGTGTTCCGCCCGAGAACAAGCCCACTCCCGGCGAGATCAAGACCTGCCGCACCTTCCTCGAAGCGACTATCGCCGAGATGGGTAATCTCCGCGCCATTCTGACGCTTGGCCGCATATCGCACGAGAGCACCATCGCTGCGCTCAATCACCGCCGATCGGCGGCCCCGTTCGGCCATGGGATTTCGCACGACATTGGAACACTGCGGGTGTTCGTCAGCTATCACTGCTCGCGCTACAATACGAACACGGGCGTGTTGAGCACGCAGATGTTTCGCGCGGTGTTTGCCGCGATTCGCAATTACCTCGATGCCGAAAGCCAGTCGACCACTTCCTCGGCGCTCTTGTCCGGCGGAAAGACCGGATAGAACACTTTGCTGACTACCCCATCGTCGATGACCAGCACCATTCGCTTGAGGAGTGTCATTCCTGCGACGGTGAAGGTCGGGAGCCTGATTGCCTGTGTAAGTTCGAGCGCATGGTCCGATAGAATTGGAAACGGCAGGTGCAGGCGTGCGGCTGCCTCGTTCTGATAGCCGGTATCCTGGGTCGACAGGCCAAAGAGATTGGCGACGCCCAGACGTTTAAGTTCGGCGAAATGATCACGAAACGAGCAGGACTGCGGGGTACATCCGCGTGCGCCCGGAATTGCATCCCAGCCGTCGGGCAGCGGTTGTCCGGGAACGCCGGTCCGCGGATAGATGTAGACTACCGTTCGACCGCGCAGCTTCGAAAGATCGATACTCGCCCCGTTGGTGGCAGCCAGTGCAATGGAGGGAAGCTTAAGGCCGCTCAGATGACGCGCCGCGCCGTCGTCCTGCGGAACCGGAAGCTCGGGTGGCAGTACCGTCGGGTCGTGGGGTTTGTTCATGGGTGCCTCTGCGCAATTAGCGGCTCACGCGGACTGGGATAGATACGAAATGAATTCCAGCAGCGAGCCGTCGGGATCATGAAAATAGATGCTGTTTCCTGTGCCGCGCGCGCCGAAGCGTTCCATCGGACCGGCATGGATCGGAACGCGCCAGCGATCAAGGTGGGCGATCGCATCGGCAATGGGTCCATGCCATTCGAAGCATAGGTCGCTGTTGCCGGGCTGTACCGGGAGGCGTGCCACTTCGGCGGGGTGGAACCCCGGTCCGTGCAGGTTGAGCTGGGTTCCACCAAAGCGGTACGCCCAGCCGTGGGGTCGCGGAATCAGCTCGGCGCCCAGAACGTCACGATAGAAGCTATTCGAGCGCTGCCAATCGGAGACGTGCACCACGCAATGATCGAAGCTCACCGGCAATGTCATGGGGCGCCCGTGCGGAATGTTTTCCGATTGATATGCGATGACAAACGACAGCCACTGTCAAGTTCCCGGCCTCGTAGCCCGGATGAAGTCACTCGGGCGACGCGTTGGGAATGCTTCACCCCTTCGCGCGCAGCAAGCGGCCTCGCTCGCGTTCCCAGCTGCGCTTCTTCTCGGCCTCGCGCTTGTCGTGCAGCTTTTTGCCGCGCGCGAGCGCAAGTTCGAGCTTGGCGCGGCCTTTTTCGTTGAAATAAAGCTTGAGGGGAACGAGGGTCATTCCCTCACGTTCGACCGCACCGATGAGCTTGTTGATCTGGCGGCGGTGCAGGAGCAGCTTGCGCATACGCTTGGGCGCGTGATTGAACCGCCCACCCTGCAGGTATTCGGGGATGGTGGCGTTCACCAGCCAGATTTCGCCACCTCGCGCATCGGCATAGGATTCGGCGATCGTCGCCTTTCCCTGCCGCAGCGATTTCACCTCGGTGCCGGTGAGCGCAAGCCCGACTTCGAACGTCTCGCCGATTTCATAATTGAAGCGTGCCCTGCGGTTTTGCGCGACAACGCGCGAGGGAGAGGCCGCCTTTGCCGCCATTTAGCGAGTTGCCGATGGGCCCGATTTCAGCAGATCGCGGATCTCGGTCAGCAGCATCTCCTGCCTGCTCAGTGGCGGCACCTTCTCAGCCTCCGTACGCATCAGCTGATTCATCAGCTTGATGACGAGGAACAGCACCCAGGCGATGATCATGAAATTGATCACGACAGTGAGAAAGCTGCCCCACGCGAGAACGGCACCCTGTTTTTTCGCTTCGGCAAGCGTATCTGCGGTGACCTTAGAGGAAAGCGCGAGGAAATGGTTGGAGAAATCCAGACTCCCGGTGATCGCGCCAATAATGGGCGAGATAATATCGGAAACCAGGGAACGATCGCGCCGAACGCCGCTCCAATGATCACGCCGACCGCAAGATCGACCACGTTTCCGCGCAGCGCAAATTTCTTGAATTCCTCAATCATCACGGCCTCCGCCGGAACAACCAACTGGCGAGCGAAGACACTGGCATGCAGGCGATCGGGTGCTCAGGGAGAGTTGGCCCGCCTGCCGCAATCATGCCGGCGGTAATATGCGCCTGATCCGCTCATCGACGCACACGGTCAGTTGATCAGCCCCGCATGGACCATGGCTTGGCGCACCGCCGCCCTGGTTTTCTCGGCAATGGGAACCATTGGCAGTCGAACAGTCTCCGAGCACTTGCCAAGGACGGAAAGGGCATATTTCACTGGCGCCGGATTGGTCTCTACGAACAAGGCCGTGTGCAGCGGCATTAGTTGTTCGTGCAGCTTGCGGGCGGTCTGGTAATTGCCGTCGAGGCAGGCGTCCTGAAATTCAGCGCACAACCTTGGCGCAACATTGGAGGTCACCGATATGCAGCCATGGCCGCCATGTGCCATGAAGCCGAGCGCAGTTGCATCCTCGCCCGAGAGCTGATTGAAGCCCTCCCCCATGGAAGCTCGCTGCTGCGAGACCCGCACGACGTTGGCGGTGGCATCCTTCACGCCGGCGATGTTCTCGAGCTCGAACAGTCGCTTCATGGTATCGACCGACATGTCGATCACCGACCGGGCCGGAATGTTGTAGATGATGATGGGTATGCCGATGGCGTCATTGATGGCCTTGAAGTGCTGGTAAAGGCCTTCCTGGGTAGGCTTGTTGTAGTAGGGGGTTACAATCAGCACCGCGTCGGCTCCGGACGCTTCGGCGTGTCGGGCAAGCTCCATAGCTTCGTTCGTGGAATTTGACCCGGCGCCCGCGATCACCGGTACGCGGCCCCTCGCCTGCTCGATGCACCATTCCACCACATCGCGATGCTCGTCATGGGACAAGGTCGGACTTTCGCCGGTTGTGCCAACCGGCACGAGCCCATCGGTGCCTTCCGCAATCTGCCAATCGACGAGGCTGCGAAATGCCTTCTCGTCCACCGACCCGTTGGCGAACGGGGTGACGAGCGCAGTGAACGAGCCTCGGAAGCTCGTCTTGACGGTCATGATACGGTCCTCTGCGTTGCCGGGACGGCCCCGGGCAATCCACCAGCATTGGTCAAGCCCACCAGCATTGTTAATGCCAAGCCGGCCGCGATGAAAGCCCCAAGCCTGACAAGCCACGCAAATCCGCCGCCTTTTTGCCGCGGTCGGGGTTGATGGTCGCGCCCGGTTGCTTAGCTGTTTTTCAATGTTATCAACTCAGTAAGCATGGGGCGTGTACCGGGTTAGGCGATTGGCAGGGACTTAAAGATTGATCAGATCTGCGCCTACTCGCATTGTCGCGCCGGTCCTTTTCGTGCCGGTCCTGGCCGCAACCGTGTTGCTCGCTGTGCCGGCGATCGACCTCGCTTTCGGCGTACCGCTTCCCAAGCCGCGCCCGGCCGAAGCCGGTGGCAAAGCAGAACCGAGGCCTGAGGCGAAACCGGCGTCCCCCGCCGGCGCGCTGCGATCTGCAATCCAATCGGCACGATTTGCCAGCGCGGCAGCCGAACCGATGTCCTCGCTCGATATTGCTGCCCTCAAGGAAGCCATCGGCGCGGCGCGTAAAGGCGACACGGCGCGCGCCGCCGAACTCCAGGGCACAATCAATGACCCGGTTGCGCGAAAGCTTGTCGAATGGGCGATCCTGCGCAACGATGACAGCGAGAGCATCGAGCTTACGCGGTACATCAATTTCATATCGGAGAATGCAAGCTGGCCGGCAATTGGAATGCTGCGTCGCCGCGCGGAGGCAACGCTCTGGTCCGACCGCCGAGACCCGGCCTTCGTGCGCACCTTCTTCGGCAAAGAAAGACCGATTACCACCAAGGGCAAATTCGCGCTCGCGCGCGCATTGCTGCTGCAAGGGGATCGTGCGGGCGCGCAAAGCCTGGTGCGCGAAGCCTGGCGCCATGACGCCTTCGGCAGTGATCTCGAAACTCCCGCGCTCGAAATATTCAATGAGCTGATCACGCCCGCCGACCACAAGGCGCGCATGGACATGCGCCTCTATGCGGAGGACGTAGAGGGCGGATTGCGTTCGGCCAATCGCGCAGGAGGCGATGCGCCGGCGATTGCCAAGGCGCGGATCGCCGTCATCCGCAAGGCCGCGAATGCGAAGGCGCTGCTCGATGCAGTACCGGCGGATTCCCAACGTGACGTCGGCTTGCTCTTCAGCCGCGTCCAGCTGCTGCGCCGTGCGGAGAAGGCATCCGAAGCAGTCCAACTCATCCTGTCGGTCCCGAATGATCATGGGCAGGCGATTGATCCAGACCAGTGGTGGATTGAACGGCGCCTGATCGCACGCAAGCTTCTCGACACGGGCGATGCCAAGACCGCTTACCGCATTGCCCGCGACGCTGCTCCTCCATCCAGAGAAAATTATCGAGGTGAGTGCCAGTTTACGGCCGGTTGGATTGCGCTGCGGTACCTGCATGAGCCGGCAGCAGCGCTTGCCCATTTTGCCAAGGTGGGCCAGGGCACCAGCAATCCCATCACCCTCGCTCGCTCCGCATATTGGCAGGGCCGCGCGGCGGAAGCCTTGAACCGCAAAGACGAGGCGCGCGCCCATTACGAAGCCGCCGCCCGCCACTCGACGGCCTATTACGGCCAGATCGCGCGGGCGCGGCTTGGTCATCACGACATTACTGTGCGGGCTCCTCCCGATCCTCCGCCGGAGCGGCGCGAGGAGCTCGCGCGGCTCGAAGTCGGGCGCGCGATCCAGCTTCTCTACGCCATCGAGGAGCGCGACCTGGTTGCCGGGGCGTTGGGCGATCTCGGCGAGCGGGCAAACGATGCAGCGGCGCTTGCCGCTATCGCCGAAGTTGCCGCTCGCCACCAGGATGCACGCGCCATGGTGCTTCTGGGCAAGGCGGCGCTGGGGCGCGGCTTACCGCTCGATCACTACGCGTTTCCCACCATCGGCATTCCCGAATATCGTCCGATCGGGCCGGCGATCGAGCCTGCCGTGGTCTATGCCATTGTGCGACAGGAAAGCACGTTCAATCCGAAGACCGTATCCAGCGCCCGCGCCATGGGGCTGATGCAGGTGACCCCTGCGGCCGGGCGGTATGTGACCAACAAATTCCACGCGCCCTTTGATGAAAGGCGGCTACTGAGCGACCAGAGCTACAATGTGCAACTAGGCGCGGCAGAGCTTGGCGATCTCGTTGCAGAATATCGCGGCTCCTACATCCTCACCTTCGTCGGTTACAATGCCGGTCGCGGGCGCGTAAAGGAATGGATCGCCAAGCATGGCGATCCCCGCGACCCGAAGGTTGATCCCATCGATTGGGTCGAGCAGATACCGTTCGCCGAGACCCGCAATTATGTCCAGCGCGTGCTGGAAAACCTGCAGGTCTATCGCGTGCGCTTCGGCGGCGGCTCGAAGCTCCTCATTGAGGCGGATCTGCGACGCGGAGCAGCAAGCAACTGAGATGTAGTTTGCAGGTAGCCCGGATGGAGCCAACGGGTCGGCGCATAGCGCCGCCCAATGACAGGCTCCGCAAAATCCGGGAACGGCGGTTCCGCGTTGCGCTTCGCTCCATCCAGGCTACGAAGATTTCTCACCCCACGTAATTGCGAAATTCGTTACGCAGGAAGTTTCCGACCCGTTTGCCGCGATTGCGCAAAAAGCGCAGCACTCCCGCATCGACGAAGTACGTGTGCAGGATGCTGTCACGGGTCGTGACTTCATTTCCGACCGGGTCTGCCGAATGCCAGGTGTCCGTTCCCACAGCAAAGGCATAACCGCTATTTGGCGCGAACTGCATCTGCGCGCGCTTGGGAAGGCTCCCGTCGGGCAGCTTCTCGTGAAAGATGGTGCCGATATGCGTGGCGGAGGCGTCACGCGGCAGATAAAGCTGCACGGTGATGCCTTTCCAGCGCGTGTCGGTGTGCGGAGTGATCCGATAGCCGGGAATGTCCCGGGTCAGCGTCGGGATGGGATACATGCCGACCTTGAGGTAATCCGGTCCGAAACGACGCGCCAGCGCCGGCCCGAGCCGGCGAACGAAGGCCTCTTTGACTGTGCGCGAGCAGAGCGCGCGACCGATCATGTCCCAGACGGCGCGCTTTTCCGGCGGCAGATGCCGGGTATATTCGGGAAACAGGTCGATCTTGACGCGCGTGGGCGTGCCATCGGGTAGCATGTTGCACTGGTTACGGCCATGTAGCGGCCGATAATCGGCGGCAACCGGCAATGCGGTCAACATTGCCGCATACACGTCCTCGGGAAAGAACCGATCGAACTGCAGATGATAGAACGGCGCTTGCACAATCCGGGCGCTCTCGATGGAGGCGACAAGAAAACCGCACAGGCGCTCAGCGGCACGGCGCCCCTCCATCGTCGTCGGCGTGGTGGTCTGGTCCATACGCATCCCCTCGTTCAAGCGACCGATATAGCAAACGTGACGGCGATTAAGCCAGAAAAAGCGGCATCCGATCAATGCCGGAACGACAGCAGCCGTCCATGAGCGCTGCAAGTCCAACATGAGCGCTGCGAGCGCAAAAAGCCATTTTGTAACCGCCCAGGATGGGCTCAAATTGCATGTGCGCGAATGGGCGGCCGGCCGCTATCGTGACTTGCCGGTGTTTTGCCTGCCGGGCCTATCGCGTGGCGTTGCCGACTTCGAACGGCTGGCAACTGTGCTGGCTGACGATGCAAGGCTGCCGAGGCGTGTCTTGGCTCTCAACTCGCGCGGCCGCGGCCGATCGGAATACGATCGCAATCCCGCCAATTACAATCTCAAGACGGAACTTGCCGACCTTCTCGACGTCCTCACTGCGCTTGGCATTGCCAAAGCGGTTTTTGTCGGCACATCCCGCGGCGGGCTTCTTACCATGCTGCTGGGAGCGGCGCGTCCCTGCGCAATGGCCGGCTGCGTGCTCAACGATATCGGCCCGGTGATCGAGTCCGAGGGCCTCGCCCGCATCAGGAGCTATGTCGGCAAGCTCCCGCGCGCGGCGAGCTTTGAAGACGGCGCGAATATCCTGCGCCAGCTTTTCGGCACTCATTTTCCACGCTTGAGCGATCAGGATTGGCTTTCATATGCGCGCCGCAGCTTCAAGCAAGACGGATCGCGGATTCTCCTGGATTACGACCCAAAACTCGCCGCCACGCTGCAAGGCATTGATCTTGCGCAGCCGGTTCCATCCCTATGGCCGGAATTCGACGCGCTCGCGGGCATACCCCTCATGCTTATTCGCGGCAGCAATTCGGATATCCTATCGCGCGCGACGGTCACGGCGATGCGTGCGCGGCGGCACAACATGGAAGTCATCGAGGTCGCCGATCAGGGCCATGCTCCCCTGTTGATGGATGGTGAAACGATCGGGCAGGTCGCGCAATTTGTCGCGCGGTGTGATCCCACTTTATGATTCGAGTTATGCGTGGGTGTCTGACCATTGTTTGCGCAGGAAATCTAACCGTCCACGCTTGAAAAGCGCCAATCTCTTATGCAAGCGTATGCTGTGCCGGTCTACTTGTCCAAAAGGAGGAGATGGCGTGCAGCGCAAATACCGCCTCCATATAACATGCTTGGGAGTTTTGCTGGGGTTTCTCGCATCGAGCGTGGCCTTCGCTCAGCAGCCGACAAAAATCAGAATGGCGCGACTGGCGTTTCCGTCCATGAGCTCTCTTCTGCTCGACGTCCTCAAGGAGCGCGGGATCGACAAAAAGCACGAAATTGAACTGGAAACGGTGTCGCAAAACGCTGTTCCCGTCTACTACGCGTCGATCGCCAACGGCGATGCTGAGGTGATCGCCGGCGGCCCGCATGTGTTCCAGAAGATGATCCTGGAAGGCGCGCCGATCAAAATATTCGCCACTTGGGCACCGCTTGACATTCTGTCGGTCATTACCGCCGACCCGGCGATCAAATCCATCGCTGACTTGAAGGGCAAATCGATTGCCGCCGCGGTCGGCTCGTCCGAATACCAGGTGACCTCGATCTACGGCCGCAAGCTTGGTCTCAACTTCGGTACCGATGTAACAGTCGTCACGGCGGCACCGCCGCTCGCGCGGGCCCAGCTCGAGGCCAAGCGCGTGGATGCCGCCATGCTATGGGAGCCGACAACCACTGTGGCGCTGCGCGACCATCCGGAATTTCGCGTGATCATGTCAGGCGACGCCGCCTGGAAAGCGATCGCCAATGTGCGCGGTTGGGACCTCGTCGTCGCGGCGCGGGATGACTTCCTCAAGCGCAATGCTCAGCTGGTGCCGCGGCTGATTGCCATGTTCCAGGATGCTCAGAAATACATGAAAGGCAATCTCGACGACGCCGACTCGATCGTGTCCAATTCACTAAAATTGCCGAGCGGAATTTTCCGGGCCGGAGTGGAGTCTGGACGCCTCGTGTTCGATGTCTTGCCCACCGTCGGCGCCGAGCGTGACGTAGTGTGGGGCATGTTTAAGGTCGCGGTCGAAACCGGATACCTTTCCGCTCTGCCGAGCGAAGATTCGATCTACCATTCACAATGAAAAGCTTGCACTCCTGATCCGGGACCGCACAGGAGGATTCCTTCCCTGGCGGCCCCGGTTCTGCAGCGCACCATTACGCGCAAAAAGGCGCTTCGTGCCGCGCTGCGCCCGGGACACAAAATGTATTAGCCCGAAGGATGAATTGCCTTGGACAAGAACGCGATCGTCAAAAGTGAAGCGGTGAGCGCATTCGACGCGCATATGCCGCTGCGATTTCCGCGCGAGATGGTCATCGTCCTGCTTGCCATCGCAGTGCTTTGGGAGATCGTATCCTGGCGCGTATCCCCGTTTATGGTTCCGGGATGGGAGCGAATTTTCCGGAGCCTTGTGTCGCTGCGGATCGACTTCGTACTTATCACGCTCGCTCGCGTCGTCGCCGCTCTGCTGGTTTCCTTTTTTCTCGGAGTCGCGCTCTCGCTGATGATGTATCTGTGGTCGCCGTTCGAGAACTATTTCAAGCCCGTCGTACGTTTGTTCATGGCCGTACCGGTCGTATGCTGGATTCTTTTCTCCGTGCTTTGGTTCAAATGGGTGGAGTTCCGAATTTCCTTCGTGCTGATAGTGGTATGCGCGCCGGTGTTCATCGTCGATCTTCTCGACGGCATGAAGGGCGTACCGCACGAATTGCGCGACATGCTGCGCTCCTTCCGGCCGAGCCGCATGCAGTTCATCACCAAGCTGTTGCTGCCGGCGATAGTGCCGGTGATCCTCACGAGCTGGAAGATCAATCTCAGTCTCGCCATTCGCGTCGTCACCATGGCCGAGCTGGTCGGTGCCATTTCGGGGATCGGCTACGGCCTGGTCATCGCGCAGGAGCTGTTTTCCGTGGCCGACGTGTTCGCCTGGACGCTGGTTCTGGTCGCCATACTGTTCGTGGCCGAGGCAATTCTCACCGTCATCGAGGAGCGCATGCTGCGGTGGCGGACATGAGGACGCAGGCCGCCGATGTTGCGGTCAGCGGACTGCGCAAACTATTCCAGCAAACCGCCACCGGTGACCAGGTGGTCGCGATCGAGCAGCTCGACTTCCACATCAGCAGCGGCGAGATGGTGGCAATTGTCGGCCAGACCGGGTGCGGCAAGTCGACCTTCCTCAATTTGGTGATCGGCCTTGACCGCCCCTCGCAGGGCAGCATCACCATTGGCGGTCGCGTGCCGTACGAGGATTTCGATTATTTCCGCGGCATTCTCGCTCCCGTCTTCCAGCAGGATCGCCTGCTGCCGTGGCGCAGCGCCATCGACAACGTACGGCTCCCGCTTGAACTCCTTCGCCTGGACCGGGACGAGCAGAGCCGACGCGCCTTGTTGTGGCTCGATCGGCTGGGCCTCAAAGGCTTCGAGGGCGCCTACCCGCACGAACTTTCCGGCGGCATGCGCCAGCGCGTCGCGCTGGCACGCGCTTTTGTCGTCGAGCCGATGCTGCTCCTTGCCGACGAAGCCTTTGGCCATCTCGACGAAGTGACATCGGCCGCGTTGCGCAAGACGTTCGTCGAACTTGCGCGCAAGGAGGGTAACACCGCGCTCGTCGTTACCCACCAGCTCGAAGAGGCAATCGAGCTTGGCGGCCGTATCCTCGTATTTGGCAAGCCCGGGCACATCCTCGCCGATATCGACGTGGCCACATACCCGCCAGGCCGCGTCGCGAGCCTGCGGGTGGACATCCAGCGGATGCTGCAGTCCAATGCCGCCGACCCGGAAATCAAAAAACTCAGTGGAAAGAGCCGACAATGACGATCGACCCGAAACCTGTGCTCGAACACATCGACTCCGACGAACTCGTCAAGGTAACGCTCGATCTTGCAAATATTGACAGCCCCACCGGCAGCGAAGGTCCGGTGGCGGACTACGTGCACGACTGGCTGGTGCGGCAGGGCTTCGAGGCGCGCAAGGTCGGTCTTTACCCCAATCGCCCCAATGTCATTGCAACGCTGCCGGGGAGCGGCAGCGGTCGCAGCCTCTGCTTCAACAGCCATATGGATACCACCATCCACAAGGACGAGTGGTGGACCACGCGGCACGCAGCCGATCCGATCTTTCACAGCGGCTGGCGCGAAGGGGACGTGCTCGTCGGCAACGGTGTATGCAACTGCAAAGGCCCGATGGCGACTTGGCTGCTCGCGGCCAAGGCGATCAAGGATTCGGGCATCAAACTCAAGGGCGATCTGGTCCTCATGGCGGTGGTCGGCGAGATCGGGCTTGAACCGGTCGATGAATTCCAGCCGCCGGAATACCTGGCCAAGGAGGCGGGCACCCGCTACGCGATCACGCACGGCGGCGTTGCCGACTATGCCTTGGTCTCGGAAGGCACCGACTTCGGCATCGTGGGCGTCGAGGCGGGCAAGGCGTTCTTCAAGGTCACCGTATTCGGCGACGACCTGCCGATCTATACGCCGTATATCCAGCGACCGGTGCCGATCGAAAAGAACCCGAGCGCAATCAGTCGCATGTCGAAGATGATCCAGGCAGTCGAGGACTGGGCTGCCGAGTATGAAAAGAAGAATCGCTATGAATGCGCCGGCGGCATTGTTGTTCCGAAGGTCAATATCGGCGCCATCCGCGGCGGCGTGCCGTGGAAGATCACCAAGACCGTCCAGCAATGCGCCATCTATGTCGACGTGCGCATTACGCCGGTGCAGGAACCGCTCGATGTGCGCGAGGAATTGCGCGAGCTCGTGCATGCTGCGGGCCTCACAGGAGAGGTGGAGCTCTATGTCTTTCGTCCCGCATTCGAGGCGGATGAGAAGAAGGCGATGCCGCTGCGCCAAGCAATTACCAGCGCGCATCGGCTCGTGGTAGGCGGCGAGCCGAACAAGCCTCCGGTTGGCACGTCGAGCATGTGGCGCGATCTCAACTGCTTCAACGAGATGCGCATCCCGTCGCTAACTTATGGACCGGGCGTAAGCGTCGGCGGCGGCATTTTCCGCATGCCTATCGAGACACTCGTCACGGGGAGTAGGCTCTATGTCGCCACCGCTCTCGACCTGTGTAGCCAGGACAGAAAATAGGAGAGCAACCGGCGCGTAGTCGGCGAGACGCGTGCCCGGCTACGAGGCGAAAATCGCGCGACGGTGATATCATGGGCAAGGTGCCGGGTATAATTGTCCGTTCCGCAGGCATGGAGGCTTAGATGCGCAACATCGCCGTCCTGTCGATGACACTCGCTATTCTTTCATTCTCCGGTTTTGCGGCCCCTGCCCAGTATTTGGGGGCGCCATGGTGCGCCTATTACGGCGGTGGCGGCCGTGGAGGCGGAGCAAACTGCGGCTTCTACTCGTGGGAACAATGCATGGCTGCCCTTTCGGGCAATGGCGGTTACTGCGCGCGCAATCAATGGCTCAGCGACGGTGAAAGGGCCTCGCGCCGGCGTCAGCGCGATTAAATCGGCGACTTGTCCAGCGCACTGCATATACCCCGATGCTCTAGCGCCAATAAGGCAAGCGAAAGCGGGGACGCTCGTACCAGACTTGGGTCGCCGGTCGGCGTCGTCGCATCGCGATCCCTCCTTGTGGCTCGCCACCCAGCAGGACCACGAAATCCGTACCCTTGCCGGTCTCCGCGCTCAACTCCTCGTCAGAGATGATCAGGGAAGACCGCGGCGACGCCATCTCTGCGATACGCTGGACGTCCTGCGGAATCACAATCCGGTCAAGTGCGGCTTTCGCACCGCTCGCCTCCTTCGCTATCGGCTCGACTTTAGGGCTTTCGCTCGCTCCAGCATGTGGCTCGACCACGTCGCCGTGGGGACTCCCGCTCTCCAATGAGACGACGCTCCATCGCATCCCGGTGTCGCCATTGGTGTGCTCCATGGCGGTGAAGACATGCGTGCCGATCGGACGTTCGGGTTCCAGGATCGTGATCGAAGTCTCCAGGACGGGCTGAAAGGCGCGGCGGACATACAGACGCTGAGTCTTTCGGCTGATAAAGACCGATACCGGTTGGAGCGCGCGAGAGAGCTCGCGCGCCGCCTCGGCTGCCGCGACCCGAGCGGCTTCTGTATTGACAGCGGCCTCGCGCGCAGGCGCGACGGCATCGAGCTTTGGTTGCAGCTCGGCATTGGCGGCGGCCCATTGCGCCTGCAATTCTTCGATTCTGGCGGCTGCTTTCGCCCTGGCGTCTGCAGCCCGCTCCTGTTGCTGGGGCGATTTTGCGGAGCCGAGCACAGTCTCGGCGGCCGCCAGTTGCGTCTCCGCTCTGAGTTTCAGATTCTCCGTCGTGCGAACCGCCATCGTCGCCCGCGCCGCCTCCCGGGAGGCGGTCACGGCGGCCTGCCTCGCCTGCGCAGCCTTCTTGGCCGCGTCCTCCGCCTCCGCGGCGCGCGCGGCGGCCAAGGCATCGGCACCCGGCTTCGGCATGAACAGAGCCGGATGGGCGATCTCAAGGGGCGCCACATCGTTAGGTGCCACGATTACCCGCATCCCCAGCCGGGTCAGGTCGAACAGGCGTGCGGCAAAGTCATACGGCAGCCGGATGCAGCCATGGGACGCCGCATATCCCGGCAGCGGCCCGCCATGGAGTGCAATGCCCGACCAGGTGATGCGCTCCATGTGGGGCATGTACGCATCGTCATAAAGGTTCGAGTAGTGCTCCGCCTCCTTCTGAATGACGCTGAAAATGCCGGCAGGCGTCTCGCGTCCTTTCTGGCCGCTCGAGACGGGTGCCCGCAGGATCCAGCCAGTACCATCGTAGATGGTGATCCGCTGGTCGCGCAACGAAACGATGGCCATAATCGGCTCGCCGGCGATACGCGACTGGATGGACTCGATCGAGCTTTGCGTCCGAGCGCTTCTGGCAGCCGCATGGTCTCCTGCCGCGATCAGCGCCGCCAAACCCGCAAATACAAGATGCGCGGGCTGCAGCCCTCTCGGCTTGTGCTTCGTGTTTCCGCCACGAGACGTCATGCGCTGCCATCCGTTTGGGGCGCGCTCATTCCATCGACGCGCCCAACACCAAGTCTATCGCTATCGCAGACCCACGATGAGACACCAAAAGCAACGCCCGCAAACGATAAATTTTTCATGAAAGCTGCCGTTGGTTGCTGCCGTGCGCAAGGTATCGGAAATTGCCGGGGCGACGTGTTACTGCGAAGTGGCGGTAAAAGATCAACAATCAGCGGCAATAATGGGGCGTCGGCGGGGGGCGCTAGCCCGCCTGGATCATGCGCCGGAACGTAAGATTGATGCGGCGCCCGACAGCCGCTGTAGTTTTCGGCACCTGGTGAAGCCAGAAGCGTTGGGTCTTGCCCGCCATTACGAGCCAATGCCCTTCTCTGAGTTCAAGCGTAATCGTTTCCTTTGCTCTGCGATGCCGAAATTGAAACCGTCGTCCCGCACCAAGCGACAAGCTCGCTATGGTCGGGCAATCTCCAAGACCCGCCTCGTTGTCGCTATGCCATCCCATGCTGTCGCCGCCGTTCCGATAGAGATTGAGCAGAACTGCGTTGTATGATGCGACGGAGATGTTCTCTGCCCGTTCGCGCAGCACTTGAACAATCGCCGGAAACGGTGCCGCTCGATGACGGATGCCGCTGTACGCGTAATCCGCATCGCCGAACCACGCCGTCATCCTCGGGACCGGCATCTCCCGGCCGAACAGGCGCGCGGTTTCAATTCGCCATGGCACGGTTTCCGCAAGGCACGCGCGATTTCCGGCCACGCGAATGCACCCTCAGTGTCGTCGATCAGATAGGCGTGGCCGTCATAGGGCAAGATATTCCGTTGGTTCATGTCGTGGCTTCCTTGGCCGCGACGCGGCGAGGAAAGAGCGTTCGCAGTACATTTGGAAGCAGTCGTACACCGTGACGCGGCGGCACTCACACTTCGCGCCAGGAGCGGTCATCGTACCCCTTTTTCTTACGCTGCAAATCGTAGTAGCCTTAACGTGCGCCGGCCAGCGATAAGCGGAAATGCTGTTCTAAGATCCTCGATGAACGATCACGCTGAACTCCTCTAACTATTCAGAAGATGGAGGGGTAATCCGTCTTATCCTTCGGGCTTGATCTTCGCCTGATCGATTACCCTGGCGAACTTCTCGGATTCCGAGGTGACAAATTGCTTGTATTCGGCGGGCGTCATCGGGCGCGGGATGATGCCCTGCTTCATTAGAAATTCGACTGTCTTCGCCTCCTGCAACGTGTTGTTCGCGATACCATTCAACTGTGTCACGATCGGCACTGACGTGCCACCGGTCGCGAACAGGCCGAACCAGTTGAGCAATTCATAGCCTTTGAGCCCTGGCGCACCCTCCTGCAGCGGCGCCACGTCGGGCAGTTGCGGCATACGCTCGAGGGAGGTCACGGCTACGGCGCGGATCTTGCCAGCCTGGATCAGCGGCAGCGCCGCAGCGAGACTGGTGAAGCTCATGGTGACAGAGCCGGTTGCTACGTCGGCCACCGCCGGCGCCGCGCCGCGATAAGGCACGTGCAGCACATCGGTGCCGGCCATCATATTCATCAGTTCGCCGGCGAGCTGTTGCGGATTGCCAACCCCGGATGAGGAGAACGAAAGCTTCTTCGGATTGGTTCTTGCGTAGGCGATCAGCTCCTGCGGTGTCCTGACCGGCATGGTTTCGGCCACCACGACCACGCAAGGCACAATGCCGACTAACGCGACCGGCGCTAGTTCGTGCATCGGGTCGTAGGTCATCTTCTCCTTGTAGAGATGATGACTGATGGCGATTTCGCCCGACGTCGCCATCAGAAGCATATGACCGTCAGGTGCGGCCTTAGCGACCGCCTGCGCTGCGATCATGCCCGCAGCGCCGGTGCGGTTCTCCACAATTACTGGCTGCCCCATCGCCTTGAGCGGCTCGGCCAGCAAGCGTGCGACCAGGTCGATGCCGCCACCTGCCGGATAGCCGGCAATGATCCGGATCGTCTGCGTAGGATACGCCTGGGCGACCGCCTGCTGCGCAGAAAGCGAAATGGACGCAATGCTTGCGCCTGCAACGAACCTTCGCCGAGTCAGCATGGTTCGGGCATCCTCTTGGGAGACCTAAGCAAGCCTTTTCCGGCGTAAAGCCGTTTATAGGAATAGGCGGAAGTAACGGTACAGCCCGCCTTCGATCTCATCGATTGTTTCGCTGATCTCATTGTGTGACTGACCGGCCTGAACCTGTCTCTTCAGTTCAATGAGAGCCTTGTTGGCGGTTTCGAGACGGCGCGCCAGAACCGCCGCAACGTACAGAAGCACAACCGGATCGTGCATAAGGAGAGCAGCCGCATCGGCGACGTGAAACTGTGAGGCCTCCAAGGCACGCACGTCCGCTGCATGTGGTTGATCTAACAAGGCGGAGAGTTCACCGAACACAGCGCCAGGCTCCGCTACCTTGGCGATCTCGACGGATCCTTTGATGACCGCGACCGCGCCCTTTTTGAGGATCAGCAATTGGCCCGTCCTCGAACCGGTGGTGAGCACGTTCTCGCCGGCCTGATAGGTAACGACCGGAAGGGCGTCGAGCCTTTTCTGGATGAGGGCACTATCGGGAATCAAGGACATGCCACGTTTCCCGTTTCCACTACGACCTACCCCCTTTTTTCGCTGGTTCAGGTTCAAACGCGACAGCATTTTGTCCGAGCCGCGAACACGGCCATAGATAATTCGCTCTTCGATCAAGGCTCGTTCGAGATTCTTGAGCGTCAGTTAAAATCACGTCAACCTTAGGGGGAGTCAATTCGGCCAATAGCTCGGGCAAGCAACCCATCTCGACCCACGCGCCACGTGGCTCGAACTACAAATATTGGTCGATTGGCGCATCTCCGACCGTCACGTAAACCAGAGCTCCATCCTGAAGCCGCGTAACAAGCTGGTTGTTTTCGGCCGGATCGAGGGTAATACAACCGTTGCTCCTCCCCAGCATGCCGTTATTTTTCGCGCGAAAGCCAGCGCTGGTGTACCAGTTCGGGTGGATGATCCATTTGAACGGGGGAGTGTTATTGATGTAACTATTGTAGGAGGTGACGCCCTCGAGTACTACAACCATCATGTTTCGATAAACGGTTCCGTCGTACCGGTCCACAATCGTCTTGTAGTGATCCATCACTTCAGAATGAGCTGTTTTAAGCGGGCCCAGTGGCACCATGTCCAAGTCTGTCTGAAATCCCTTAAATTTGCTGGCTCTTGCGTTGGGTCCATTTGTCTTTCCATGGGCCGCGTAGTGGGCGGTGACCTGACCTGATTTGAAATCCAAAAGGTAGAATCTTTTGTTCGCCGAGGGCTGTGAAATGTCAAAGACCGCGAGCACGTCTTTTTTGCGAAAATTCGGCTGACGCGAAATTTGAATCGCGCGCTCAACCGCGGCCATTGGGGCGCCGAGAACCTGGGCCTCTTGCAAAAGGGGATCGGGTCCGTTCGCCCATGTGGAGGAAGAAATCAGCGCAAGTATCGTCGTCGCCAAGTACCGCATAGCATCTCCTGGATAAGGCAGACATGAATGATCCGGGATTAATGTGGCTTAAAATCGGTATCCCATGAATGAACGCCCGTTATCGGCTATGATGATCGCCTAGTGTGGCGGATTTGACGTTCCTATCAGCATTGCCGCAAGTCATTCATAGGAACGTCAAATCCAAAGCCACACTAGAATCAGATGGTTGCTAGTGTCCCTTTGGTTCCGACGTTCGCATGCGAGGGTGCTGCAAAGTGATACGAACGTCGGAACCGGGACACTAGCTGTTAACTTTCCTTTTGCATCAAGCCTTGGCTTGCCAGAAGTCTTAGCGCGCTGACATGGCGCGGTATCAACTCGGGAGACGCCATTGAACGACTTGGGCGCTGGTTTCATTCGCGTCGGCACGCTTGACGAATTGCGCGACCGCCGCCGGATGGTGGTTGGCACGCCTGGAGGGGCAGTGCTGATCGTGGCCGATGGCGATGACGTAGTCGCGCTCGACAACCGTTGCCCACACATGGGGTTTCCGCTCCACCGCGGCAGCATTGAGGACGGCATCCTCACCTGCCACTGGCACCACGCCCGTTTCGATCTGCGCAGCGGCTCGACATTCGATCTCTGGGCTGACGATGTGCCACTGCGTGCGGTCCGGATTGCCAACGGCGACGTATGGGTGGCGGCTGCCCCGGCACCCAGGGCAGAAGCGGCGCATTGGCGGCGGCGTCTGCATGACGGGCTTGCCCACGATATCAGCCTGGTAATCGGCAAGGCAGTGCTCGGCGCGACGGCGGCAGGGGTACCTGCTGACGAGCTCGTGCGAGATGCCTTGCTCTACGGCGTCACCCATCGCGACCGCTGGGGCGCTGGGCTCACCACCCTCATGGCCGTTGCCGACCAGCTGCCGGTGCTCGATGAGGAGGATCGTTTCCTCGCGCTATTTCACGGCATCGTCGCGGTCGCCGACGACTGCAAGGGTGAGCCGCCGCGCATCGACAGCGAGCCACTGAGGGGAGACGTCCCGCTTGAAACACTCGCGCGCTGGTTCCGGCACTGGGTGCGCGTGCGCCACCGCACGGCGGCGGAGCGAACCCTTCGCACCGCCGTCGCTTCAGGTGCCAGCGCGCAATGGCTCGCAGCGACCACTCTGACGGCCGTCACCGACCGTTATTTCGCCGACGGGGGCCATGCGCTCGATTTCCTTCAGAAAGCGTTCCAGGGGGTTGACCTCATCGGCTGGAAGCGCGCCGAGGCGGTATTGCCTTCGATGATACCCGTGTTGACGAGTTCGCTCGGCAGCGAAGAAATGGACAGCTGGCGCCATCCAGTGGATCTTGTGGCGCTTGCCGAACGCGCGGTATGCGATTTGCCTCAAGCGCTCGTCGCAGGCAGGGGCCGGCGCGGCACGTGGCGCGAGCACGCCGCACTCGGTCGCACCGTGCTCGGCGATGATCCGGAGGCAATCCTTGCCTCGCTTTCAGCCGCGCTGCGCAACGGCGCTACGCCCGCCGATGTAGCACGTGCGGTAGCCTTCGCCGCCGCATTGCGCATCGCCCATTTCGGGACCAGCAATGATCATTCGGACTGGGAAAGCGCCCACCACACTTTCAGCTACGCCAATGCCGCCTTCGGCCTCATTGCGCGGGCGACCGAGTGCGGGGTTGATATTGAAACCGAAGCTGTGTGCCTGCGTGCCGCGATCCATGGCGCGCTCGCGGTTTTTCTGAATCGTTATCTCAACGTGCCTCCGGCGCGCCTACCGCAAGGCGATGATCAGGCAATGCCCGCACCGGCGGAGCTTCGCCATGCCTTCCTCGATGCCTGCGATCGCCAGCAGCAGGTCGCAGAAGCCGCTCGAACTCGCAGCGCAGCACTTTGTCGCCGGCTATCGGCCCGCCGACTTCATCGCGCTTCTGGGCCACGCGCTACTGCGCGAGGATGCTGGCTTCCATATGATCCAAAATCTGCAAGCGGCCGCGCGGCAGTACTTCGCGTGGGAGGGCGATCCAGAGGCAGCACCGATCCTCATCGCGGCCGCGCGCTACCTCGCTGCGCATTGTCCCACGCCGCGGGCACGCTATCAGACCGCGCAGATCGCCCGCCGGCTCATGCGGGGCGGCGCAGTGTACGAAGACGCTGCTGATGGGGAGATCTGAACGGTATCCCGGTCATATTTTTCCTTCAGCGCGCAGGGAGTACAGAAAAGGAGTTGGTAACACTCCCCCGTCCACGACGCCGACCTGAATAAACCGTAAGCCATGTGTCCAGAACGGACAAATCAAAGTATGGCGGAGAGGATGGGATTCGAACCCATGATACGGCTTTAGACCGTATAACGGTTTAGCAAACCGCCGCCTTCAGCCACTCGGCCACCTCTCCGGAGGCCACGAATCCGTACCGGTCGCGCTTCACAGGGTCAAGCGCTGACCGGCATCGCCGCGCGAAAACGCGGCTGATGCAGAATAGGTGGCAGACCGGCGCCCCGCCAGGGTGGCGAATTTGACGTTCCTACCAGCATCGCTGCGACACATTCGTAAGGTAGTGCCCCTTTGGTTCCGACGTTTGTACGCGCGCGTGCTCAAAGGTGATACGAACGTCGGAACCGGGACACTCGATCAGCTTGCCTTCAGCCAGGCGCGTGCCGCGCGTTGCGCCTGCGCGATCTCGATGGTAGACATCTGATCGGCGATCTCACGGCGCAGGCGAATCGCCTCCGCATTGCCGCGCGAGGCCGCCAGATTGAACCACTTGTGCGCCGTGACGAAATCGATCGGTACGTTGCGTCCGATCGAATACATCATCCCGAGATCAAAGAAGGTATCGGCTGTCGTCGGCGCACTGGCAAACGAAGCGCATTGCACATCCGCGATTTCGAATCGAGCCATTGTCCTCTCCCCTGTCGCCCTGCCCGTCAATTGCGGACATTTGCGATTGCACGCCCAGCCCCCCGGCCGAGCATTGCGAATATCAGCCGAAAATTTGAAAGGTGTTTTAAAAGCTTCGATGAATCGAATCTGAATACGCTCGCTCAGATTCCGGCGCATAGTTTTGGTTAAGCACGAAAGTGCCGGAAGATTCGATGTTTATGTGCATTTGACCGGGTGGACTGAGTGCTGGAATTGAGGCATCGCTAACCATGCAAAGGCGTATTTTGTTTCAGCTCCCCTGCACCCAGAACTGATACATGCCGGCAAACGCCGTCGGGTTTTCCGTCTCGAATTGCTGCCAAAGATCGAGGTCGGTCATGGAACGGTCGGCCGGAAACCGAAAGCGATAGGTTTCCAGCGTGCGCGGCGGCAGCTCGAAGCCGATGAATTTCAAATTGTGCTCATGCAAGAAAGATTTGATCTCAGGGATGGAGAGGTGATGCTCCTGCACGTGGAACAAAAGATCGCGACATTCACTGATGGTAAAAAAATCCGCGTAGCGGGCAACGGTCTTCATCGGCGTGTTCAGGATCTCCCGTCGGCAGTGCCGGATGTCATCGGCGCTCCCTCGCCATCCCTGCTTGGCGACGAACGCGCGCGCTGCTGCGATGTCCTGCCGCGCCGAGGCACTGTAGAAGCCGACATGCATCACCCCTCCCGGACGCAACAGCGACAACAGCACGCGCCAACCCGCCATCGGCTCGGCGAGATGATGCAATACCCCGCTGCTCTCGATCAGGTCGAAGGTGCGGCCGATGGATTTCAGCTCGATCAGGTCCGCCTGCGCGAATTCGATATTGATCACGCCGAGGGTGCGGGCCATTCGTTTGGCATAAGCAAGGCTTGCAAGGCTGAGATCGAGGGCAAGCACTTTGCCCATGACGAACCGGCGCGCGGTCACGATCGCCTGCTGACCGGTGCCGCAGCCGGCGACCAGGATTTCCGGCCGCTTGTCATGGGGGACATCGTTCAATAGCGCGGCCGGAAATTGCCGGCGCAGGTAATCCGTCACACTGCTGCCGCCGCGATCGGCCGGCGGCGCGACCCAGCGCGGATAAGGATTTTCCTCGTACTGCTGCCTGACCAGCAACGACACCGCATCCGAGATGCGGGTCAGACGAGGAGTGGTGCCGCGCAACTGCCGTTCTTCCGCGGGTTCGCTCACCTGCTGTGCAAGCAGACTTTGCACCGGCGGCGGCCATGGCCGATTGACCAGGGACTGCGCCGGCGCCAGTTCCCACAGCGGAAAATAGGCGGCAACCGCGGCGACAATTATCGGCGCAACGACGCTTCCGGAATCAAGCGCAGCGACGAGATGCGCCCTGAGCTGCTCCGCCTTCGCCAATTCGTCCGCGCTCGCAGCAAACACATATTCATTGATGAAGCACTGTTTGGCGAGAGCACAGCAAAATTCCAGCACCCTTTCAGGGGAAGGAGGCGCGTTGGGCTCGGCTGCAGCGAGCGCAAGGACGACCCTTCGAAGGGAAGTGAGATAACGCTCGAGATTGAGGTCGCGGACGGTGGAGGATTCAAGAAGGCAGCGCAGCAGCGGATCATCCGCTATGGCGGCGACGCCTTGCGGTCCCAGGAACTCCTCGGCGGCAAGCTCGCGCGGCCAGGCTTGCGTGACGCGCGCCATCCCTTCGCGCAGGCTCGGGTTGACATTGAGGAGGGTTGCGACGACCTGCGAGTATTGCTCAAGCAGTTCCGGCATCAGGGTCAAAGCGCGCACGAAATGCGCGGCGGCTTCGGACAAACGCCCCTGCTGCAGCAGCCGGCAGGCAAGCTCGTTCTGCTCCTGCGCCACGACCTGCACGTCGCGCGCCTCACCTGCCCGCTCGGCAGCCTTGGTCACACGTTGATCGCCCTCCCCCGCGCGCCGCCGCTGCTTTCGGTCCATTCCAGTCCTCTACTGCGATGCGCGAGCCTGGATTGAGCGGAGACGCTCAATCCAGGTTACCCCGATGACCGCGTCCATCAGCGCGCCCGTTGATTGAACAATATGGCGCGCACCTTCGGGTCTGTCATATCCACATGGAAGGCTTCTTGCACCTTCACGGACAAACCGCGCTTGACGGCAGGTCGCGCCAGCACGCTTGCGCGCCAGCGCGTTACGTTCGGAAACATGGCGAGATCGTGACCGAAACGCTCGGCGCGGCTGACCCAGCCGATGCAGGCGATATCGGCGATGGAATACCGGCCGGCAAGGAACGCGCGATCGTCGAGCCGCCGGTTCATGACACCGTAGATTCTGTTCATTTCGTTGCTGAAGCGCTCGATGGCGTAGGGTAACTTTTCCGCCGCATAGTTGCGAAAATGGTTCGCTTCACCGGCCTTCGGGCCGAGATTTGCCATTTGCCAGAACAACCACTGCTCCACTTCAACCCGAGGGCGTTCGTCCTGCGGATACAATCTACCGGTCTTGCGGCCGAGATACTGCAGGATCGCACCGGACTCGAAGATTGAGATGCGCTTTCCGCCGGGTCCGTCGTGATCGACAATCGCCGGCATGCGATTGTTCGGCGAGATTGCCAGGAATTCCGGCTTGAACTGGTCGCCTTTTGCAATGTTTACCGGGATGATGGTGTAGGGAAGCCGGCACTCTTCCAGCATGATTGTGATCTTCCAGCCATTCGGCGTCGGCCAGTAATACAGGTCTATCGGCCGCTTCGCCCGGGCTGGTTCGTGGATGATCATCCGTTTGCGCGCGGGCGCACCCGATCGGCGCTGCTTCAATGCTTTGCCAGCCATGCAGTGCTCCAGAGAGGGGGAGACACTTTATCCCTGCGTCGGTGCTAGAGCGGGTCTGCAAAAATCGCAAGCAGGTGGGGGCAACCCGGGCGCAGCGCCGCACGAGCAGCGCCAAGCAAGATCAGCACCCGCGGATATGCCAGAGCGATTTATGGAAATGAGCGGTTCAGGCAAAGAGCGGCGTTGGCCAGCTCTGGATCATACAAAATACCGAGGGCGTCGGTGAGATCTGGGACTGCGAAGGCTGCCGTAGAAGCGACTGGCCATCGAAGAGGTGAGAAACTCATCACCCCCATAATCTTCAAATCTTGGCTCGGCCAGGATTCTGAAGATCCCTGTCTCGCCGACGCCCTCTGTCGTCCACCGGAACCGGCGGTGTCGAAGCACGAATCGCGATGCGCTCACCGCTCTTCAACTCGCGCCGGCCCGTGTGACGCAGTCATCGACGTCGTTCGAAGTCGAAGACTGGGAAGCGGCGCTCGCTTACTTCTTCTTCCGGCGCTTTGTCTTGCGTGCGCCTTTTTTCGCCGCTGACTTCGTCTTCGTCTTTCGCTTCTTCGCCATGCTGCCCTCCTAGCCTGAGTGAGTGGCGATATCGTCAGTGCCCGCGGGGATCGCGAACACTGCATTCGGATTACTACAGCGCGGCAAAAAAACCAGCATTTTCGCTGCATGCAGCACGTCGCTGCCCGCAGCGACACTACATCTTGCAAAACTGACGAGCGTCGGCGAGACCAAGGATCGCTGCACAACAAATTGCGCGAGAGCGTACGTGAAATTTGTTGACTGCTCAGAAAGCTCGATAAAATGCGGTCTTCCTGTGCATTCAAATCGCCGGCGAACAACATTGAAGGTCGCTGCTCATCGTCGCGATGGAGCAAAAACTGGCGCATTAATCAAGCATTAAGCGTCAGGATTGGCTTGTGCAAAAAGTTTCCGGTTATGAAGGCCCGCAAAAGGTCGAGCGGGCCCGAAATCGATCACGAATCGCGCGAATCGCGCAAAGTGATTCGCTAGTCGGACGACAGAAGACGGACGACGAAGGACGGAATCACTCACTCTACTGTCCTCGCAAGCGCGACTTCCTCTTCTGCTCACTGTCATCCGTCATCTATCGTCTGTCACCCGAGTCCAAGCTTCGACTTGAGGATGGCATTGACCGCCTGCGGATTGGCTTTGCCTGCGGATGCCTTCATCACTTGACCCACAAACCAGCCGATCAGCGCCGGTTTTTCTTTCGCCTGGCGAGCCTTTTCCGGATTTCCGCGCAGAATATCGTCGACCAAGGTCTCGATCGCAGCCACATCGCTTACTTGCTTCATACCGCGTGCTTCGACGATTGCGCGCGGGTCGCCACCCTCGGTCCAGGCGATGTCGAAGACTTCCTTGGCGATCTTGCCGGAGATGGTGCCCGCCGCAATCAGATCGAGAATGCCGCCAAGCTGAGCCGCCGAAAGCGGGCACCCCGAAATATCCCTGCCCTCCTTGTTGAGGCGGCCGGCAAGCTCGTTAACGGTCCAGTTAGCGGCAAGCTTGGGGTCGCGTCCCTTTGCCACCTCCTCGAAGAAGTCTGCGGTCTCGCGCTCCGCCACCAGCACGCCGGCATCGTAAGGGGAGAGCTTGTAGTCGCGCGTGAAGCGCGCCTTCTTTTCGTCGGGCAACTCGGGAAGATGCGCCTTGAGCGCATCGACATAGGAAGCGTCGAGTTCCAGCGGCAACAGATCGGGATCCGGAAAATAGCGATAGTCGTGTGCATCTTCCTTGTTGCGCATGGAGCGGGTCTCGCCCTTGCCGGGATCGAACAGTCTCGTCTCCTGCTCGATTCTGCCGCCCTCCTCCAATATCGCGACCTGCCGTCGCGCCTCGTATTCGATGGCCTGGCCGATGAAACGGATGGAATTGACGTTCTTGATCTCGCAGCGGGTACCGAGCGCAGCGCCTGGGCGGCGCACCGAAACGTTTACATCGGCGCGCAGCTTGCCTTTCTCCATGTCGCCATCGCAGGTGCCGAGATAGCGCAAAATGGTGCGCAGCTTTGCCACATACGCCTTTGCCTCATCGGCGGAGCGCAGGTCCGGCTTGGAGACAATCTCCATGAGCGCAACGCCTGATCGGTTGAGATCGACAAATGACATGGTCGGATGGCGGTCATGCAGCAATTTCCCGGCATCCTGTTCGAGATGCAGCCGCTCGATACCTACACGCACCCTCTCGCCATCCGGCATATCGATGACGACCTCGCCCTCTCCCACCAGCGGCGACTTGTACTGGCTGATCTGATAGCCCTGGGGCAGATCCGGGTAGAAATAGTTTTTGCGGTCGAATACCGATTTGAGATTGATGCGCGCCCTGAGGCCAAGCCCGGTGCGGATCGCTTGCCGGATGCATTCCTCGTTGATGACCGGCAACATTCCCGGCATGGCGGCGTCCACCAGCGAAACGTGTGAATTGGGTTCGCCGCCGAACGCAGTCGAGGCGCCGGAGAACAGCTTCGAGCGCGAGGTGACTTGGGCATGAACCTCCATGCCAATCACCATCTCCCAGTTGCCGGTCGCCCCCCTGATCAGTTTTGAGTTGGTATGCGGAACATTCATGCGCGGCTCTGAGCCTGGTTTCGCGGTGAAACCTTATCATAGCGACGGCGTTGGCCGGTTAAACAGGCCGGGTCAACGGAGAGCGTCATGGCAGACCATGGGTCATCGAACGGACATTTGGGGGCAATTCTCGGGGTGCTGATCGCGCTGGCCGTCGCAGTATTTCTGCTCAATGGCGGCGAACATTTCGGAAAAACGACGACAAACAGCGACGCGGACCTGCCTCCTGTCGCCTCGAAATGATTTGATCACATCGCGGCGATGAGCTGCTTGGCAATTGCGTCCCATTCGGCGGCAAGGGGACAAGTCGCAACCGAACGCCGGGCCGCGCCGTACCAATAGCGCGCATTATCGAGATCGCCCTCGACGCGATGCAGATAGGCGTGCACCAAGGCGCAGTCCTTGCCTGCCTCATCCATGACAATGCGATGCGCTGCGTCCCACTCGTCCTTGCCGGCGCGCCAAAGCGCCGTCAGCGCCGGGGGTAGACCCGCCGGCGGCTTGCCGTGTTTGAGCGATGCCTTGAACTCGGACAACGTCATGGCAGCGCTCACCACCACGGCACCGGTTGAAATTGCCCCGCCGCCTGCTCGATCACTGTGGCGAGCGAGAACAAAGTCTCCTCGTCGAAGGGCCGGCCGATGAGCTGAAGCCCCAGCGGCAGTCCCTCGCCGGAAAGGGCACCGGGAACCGAAATCCCCGGCAACCCCGCCAGGTTGACGGTGACGGTGAAGACATCGTTTAGGTACATCTCGATGGGATCGCTCGCGCCCTTTTCGCCGATGCCGAATGCAGCCGACGGCGTTGCCGGCGCGAGGATTGCATCCACGCCTTCACCGAACACCCGCTCGAAATCCTGCTTAACCAGGGTGCGCACCTTCTGCGCGCGCAAATAGTAGGCGTCGTAATAGCCGGCGGAGAGCACATAGGTGCCGACCATCACGCGCCGGCGCACTTCCTTGCCGAATCCTTCTGCCCGACTGTTCTGGTACATGGCGGTGACGTCGCGCGCGTCTGCGCGAAGACCGTAGCGGACCCCGTCATAGCGGGCGAGGTTGGAGGAAGCTTCCGCCGGCGCAACGATGTAATAAGCAGGCAGCGCATAGCGGGTGTGCGGCAGCGACACTTCTATGGCCTTGGCTCCGGCCCCCTTGAGCCATTCGACGCCCTGCTCCCATAATGCATTGACCTCGGGCGCCATTCCGTCGATGCGGTATTCCTTCGGGATGCCGATCCTCAGGCCCCTGACAGATTTCCCGATCGCCGCCTCATAGTCGGGAACCGGATGGTCGACGCAGGTGGTGTCCTTGGCGTCATGCCCTGCCATGGATCGCAGCAGGATGGCCGTATCGCGCACCGAGCGAGCGAGCGGCCCCGCCTGATCGAGCGAGGAGGCGTACGCCACAATTCCCCAGCGCGAGCAACGGCCGTAGGTCGGCTTGATCCCGACAATGCCGGTGAAGGCA
The DNA here is from genome assembly GCA_963817135.1 of uncultured Alphaproteobacteria bacterium. Lineage (GTDB taxonomy): Bacteria > Pseudomonadota > Alphaproteobacteria > Rhizobiales > Xanthobacteraceae > VAZQ01. Next base: position 79,813 of record CAWFNG010000019.1, read on the forward strand.
GCGGGCTGGCGAATCGAGCCGCCGGTATCGGTGCCGGCAGCGCCGAGGCAAAGCCTGGCCGCGACCGCCGCTGCCGAGCCGCCGGACGAGCCCCCGGGGACAAGCGGGGTATTGGAGCCTCTTCGCCGCCATGGCGAGATCACGGGCCCGAAGAAGGAGGTTTCGTTCGAGGAGCCCATGGCGAACTCGTCATTGTTGAGCTTGCCGAGCATTACCGCACCGTCGCGCCAGAGATTGGCGGTGACGGTGGACTCGTAGGTCGGAATGAAGTTTGCGAGCATATGCGAGCCGGCGCTGGTGCGCGTGTCGCGCGTGGCAAACATATCCTTGATGCCCAGCGGGATGCCTTCGAGCGGACGCCCATCATCCGATTGCAACCGTGCGTCCGCCGCTTTCGCCATGGCACGGGCGCGATCGGGCGTCTCGATCACATAGGCATTGAGAATGCGCGCCCGTTCCATTGCGGCGAGGTGCGCCTCGACCAGTTCCGTGGCGGAGAACTCCTTCTTGCGCAGATGCTCGCGCGCCTGCGCAAGCGTCAGAGAAGTCAGCTCGGTCATTCCACCACTTTAGGCACCAGGAAGAAATGGTCCTGTACGGCCGGTGCATTGCTGACGATTTGGTCGGCGATGCCGCCGTCGGTAACCTCATCCGCGCGTTTTTTTATCTGCATGGGAATGACTGAAGTCATCGGTTCGACCCCCGCGACATCGAGCTGCGATAACTGTTCCACAAAGGCAAGCATGGCGTTGAGCTCGCCCTTGAGGTGCTCGATTTCCTCCTCGGCAACCGCGATACGCGCGAGGTGGGCGATACGGCGCACGATATCGGCATCGACCGACATTGCAGCTATTCCAAATTCCGCTTGCTCGTGGTGGCCTATACCAGAGCGGTAGAGGCGGTGCCAACGCGCAGGTACTGCCTCTCGCGTCAATGTCTTGCGTCGCTGCCCGGAACGGACGATATAAGGTCGCATGGACGCGCCCAATCCATCCGCCGTTCCGACCTTCGCGAACAAGACGCCGGTCCATATCGGCGCGGTTGGGCTGAAGGTGCGCGATCTGGAGCGCGTCGTCGGCTTTTACGCGGACGCAATCGGATTGGCTCTCCTCGCCAAGACCGGAAAAACCGCCACGCTCGGAGCCAGCGGTGTTGCCTTGCTGGAGCTTGCAGCGGACGACACCGCCAAGCCTGACGATAAGCAAAGCGCGGGGCTTTACCATACCGCCTTTTTGCTGCCCACCCGCGCGGATCTCGCACGTTGGGTCCTGCATGTCGCGCGCAAAAAGGTGCCGCTGACCGGTGCTTCCGATCACGCGGTGAGCGAGGCGTTTTATCTCGACGATCCCGAGGGGAACGGCATTGAAGTTTATTGCGATCGGCCCCCGGAAACATGGCAGTGGACCGGCAACGATCTGCGGATTACCACCGACCCGCTCGATATCGACGACATTCTGCGCGAGGTGCCATCGGACGCCGGCTATTTCGGCGCACCGGATGGGTTGCGCATTGGCCACGTGCATCTCAGAGTGGGCCAGGTTGCGCAAGCCGAGGCGTTCTATCGCGACGCCATTGGCCTCGATGTCACGCGCCGGCGGCAAGGTGCAACCTTCATGTCATCGGGCCGTTACCACCATCACATTGCGTGCAATATCTGGCACAGCTCCGGCGCGGGGGCTCGCGACCCGCAGCGCGCGGGCTTATCGTGGCTGTCCTTCGATGCCGCCGATCGCAATGCCTGTTCAGCGGTCAAGGAGCGGCTGGCGCGAGCCGGTATCCCGCTGACCGCATCTGCAAACAGCTTCGAGACTGCCGATCCCTGGGGCACGCGCATACGCTTCGTTGTTCCGGACCCTCAATAAGCGCCTGTTGACGAACGAGCGCACGCAGGCGCACCAATGCCTGCTGATCCGGAGCGCGGGCTGTGGCGAGACTATCTTCCAACCCATCGTCCGTTCACCTATCCTGGTCATTCCGAGTTGGGAGAATACGACCATGGAAGGCGCCATGGCGCTTGATAGAGCGCCGGCTAAAAGCCGCTTGCAAGCTGCACTCGCGCGCGTTGGAATTATCATTCCGTCGGTCAATACGATGACCGAGCCGCAGTTCAACCACTTCGCGCCGCCCGAGCTTGGGGTGCATGTCGCCCGCGCGCGCGTGGCGGGCCACTGGAAGCGCCCGCTGCCGGAAATGGCGGAGGAGATTGCGACCGCCGCGCGTCTGCTGTCCGATGCGGCGCCCGATCTGATCGTCTTTCACTGTACTGATACGTCAATGACCCAAGGGCCGCAGGGCGAAGGGCGCATTCTCGACATCGTGCGGGACGCAACCGGCGTCGAGGCGGTAGCGACGAGCCGGCTGGTGCTGGACGCTTTGCAGGCGCTGGTCCTGCGCAAAGTAGTCCTGCTCAGCCCTTATAAAAGCAACCGCACAATCGTCGATTATCTGCATGCGAGCGGTGTAACGGTGGTGCATGATGTTGCGCTTGGGCTTGAAGCGCATGAGTTTGCACAAATCACGCCCGCACAGTGGACCGAACTTGCACGCAAGAACGACAGGCTGGAAGCCGACGGCATTTTCTTGAGCTGCACCAACACTACCCAACTCGAGGCGATCGCCGACATCGAGCGGACGCTGGGCAAGGCGGTCGTGAACAGCAATCAGGCGGTGTTGTGGGGCTGCCTGACGCGGCTCAAAGGTAAACTCGGCCCGCCACGAGCCATGCCTGAGCTTGGCCGCCTGATGCGCGGTACGTGATGGTGGATTCAACGCGGACGCAGTCAAGCTTGCGCAGACTGCGTAAACTTGTCTTGGGTGATTTCTTCCACCGAGAGATGCCTGTGAGGGCGCGCCTTAACCCACCGTACGCAAACTGCGCGACGTGGCGGTCGAGCATTTCGGGCTGGCTGCTTGCAGCTGCAATGCTGCTGTTGGCCGGCTCCGCTCTCGCGCAAACCTATCCTGCGCGACAGATCACGCTGGTGGTGCCGTTTGCTCCGGGAGGACCGGCCGATTTCCTCGGCCGATTGGTGGGGCAGAAAATGAGCGAGGACTTGGGGCAGCAGATCGTGGTCGACAACCGGCCAGGCGCAAACACCATTATTGCCGCCCAGGCGGTGGCAAAGGCGGCACCCGACGGTTACACGCTGCTGATGGCAATCGACGGCACGCTGGTGATGAATCCGTTTCTCTACAGCAAGCTTGCCTACGATCCCTTCAAGGATTTTGTGCCGGTATCCCTGCTCGCACTGGTACCCTCCGCGTTGGTTGGCAACATCAACGTCCCGGTGAACTCCATTGCGGAACTGGTAGAGCAGGAAAAGGCGAAGCCCGGCACGTTTCAGATCGGCACCAGCACGCCCACCTCGCAGGTCAATGTGGGGCTGTTGAACATGATGGCTGGCACCAATATCGGCATGGTGCCTTACCGCGGCGGCAGCACGCAAATCACCGGCATCCTTGCCGGAGACATTCCGCTTGGCATGGAGAGCATCAACGTTGCGCTGCCGCTCTGGCGCGACAGGAAAGTAAGGATTCTTGGACTGGTGAGCGCACAGCGGCTTTCGCTTGCGCCCGAAATTCCCACCATCGCGGAAACTTTTCCTGGCTATGACCTCGGTATCTGGCAGAGCATTGTCGCGCCGGCGGGTACACCTGGCGAAATCGTTCACAAATTGCATCTCTCGATCGTCAAAGTGCTGGCGCTGGCCGAGGTCAAGGAAAGGCTGCTCAATGCGGGAATCGAGCCTGCCTCCAGCGCCAGTCCCGAGGAGTTCGCCGCCTTCATCCGCTCCCAAGCCCAGACGCGCGCCAAGGTAATCCAAGCAGTTGGGATGAAGCTCGACTGACGACGATATTAAGCGAGCGATGCGGGGCGCAGCCGCTCCGCCTTCCTGGAGCGGAATGATCTTTGTGTTCGAATCGCCATCCCACTCTAATTACTTGTTTGAGCATGATCTTTTTCCGAAAAGTGGTGTCCACTTTTCGGGATCATGCTACTGCGTCTCGCGCAGTCCCATACGTTGCAGGCGCGGCAAGACCTCATCGCAGACGAAGGGAAGCTCGTCGACATAGTTCACGAGCGAGATTGCGACGCCGGTGAGCCCTGCGCTGCTCAGATCGGCGAGTTGTCCGACAACGTGATCGGGATCGCCGACAATGGGCAGCCCGCCCATCCCCTGCGCGTATCCTTCCCTGATCTGCTGAAACTTCTCCGGCGGCGTGTTCTGCGCGGTGATGTTCTTCAGCGCAAGAATGCTGTCGACCGCCGACCAGTCGGCATGTTCCACAATGGAATAATGAAAATAGTCCTTCGCCTCTTTCATGCTCGGCCGGCAGGTGATCACCCCCACGGTGTAAACACCCAGCTCCCTGCCCTGCTCTTTCGCCTGGTGCTTTGCGCTTGCGACCTTCTGCGCCGTCTCTTCCAATGAGGTGCGGGATGCCTGCAGGAAAAAGGCGTCACAGTTGCGAATGGCAAAGGCTTGTCCTACCGGCGAGGCGCCCGCGTTCATGATCAACGGCCGCGAGCCGCCGTAAGGCTTCGGCTTGCCCCGGATTGCGCGCATGTGCAGGTATTTTCCGTCAAAATCGAAATCCTCCTGGTCCGACCAGATTTTCTTGATGACGTCGATCCATTCCTGGGCGTATTCGTAACGCTGCTCGTGATCGCGCTGCTTCACTCCGAACATCTCGAACTCGCCCTCGTTCCAGCCTACCACGATGTTCAAGCCGAACCGCCCCTCGCCGATGTGATCGGCGGTGACCATCTCCTTGGCAGCGATCACCGGATTGAACAGCGGCGCGTGCACCGTTCCGAACACGGTCAGGCGCTCGGTGGAAGCAAGCAGGCCGCTGGCCCACGTGATCGTCTCGAGCGTTGCGCCTTGATAGTCGGTATCGCCGCCATAACCTTTCCAACGCCCGATCGGCAGCAGAAAATCGAACCCGGCCGCATCCGCCAGCTTCGCCAGCTTGAGGTTGTCCGGCCAGCTGCCCGACCAGCGCTCCGACACCATGGTCACCGCCCGCCCCGATGAGCAGTTCGAGCCGAACAAGCCGATCTTCAACTTATTGCCGTTATGCATGTTCATGCGATGAAAACGGGAGCGGGCGGGTGCGAGCACGTGTCCTCCTCCTAGTTTTCATCAGGCTAGCGCAAGACCTGCGGTTTTAGAATGGCGAGCAGGCTCCGCACGAAAAGGTTGTCAGGCGCCAACAGAGGGACGAGTATCAGGACAGCGACCGAGAATGCCCCGCATAGAATGCTGCCGATCATCCTTGCTTTGCTGCTCGCGATCTCGCTGCCGATCTCCGCACTCGGTGAGGACGGCCGCGAGGCTGCGGTATTTCCGAACCACCCCATCCGGATCATCGTGCCGTTCCCTGCCGGCGGACCGAGCGACCTGGTTGCGCGCCTGATCGGCCAGAAAATGAGCGAAGACTGGGGCCAGCCGGTTGTGATCGATAACCGGCCGGGCGCCAATACCATCATCGGCGCGCAAACCGCCGCGCGCGCAGCGCCCGACGGGTACACGCTTTTCATGGCGATCAATTCCACGTTGGTCATGAACCAGTACCTCTACAAGAGCCTGCCCTATGATCCTTTCACCGACTTCGCGCCCATATCCCTGACGACGAAAACCATTTCAGTGCTTGCGGTGGCTGCCCAGGGTCCCACGACTGTCAAAGAGCTGATGGCGCGGGCACGCGCACGGCCGGGCGAACTTAACTACGGCGGCGGGACGATCACCGCGCGCCTCATGGGGCATCTGTTTCATAGAGCAGCCGGCTTGGACATTGTGTATGTGCCGTTCAAAGGGACGCCGGACACTCTCAACGGGCTATTGAGCGGCAGCGTCGACCTGATCTATGCGGCCCATCCCATCGTGGCACCCGTGATCGCAAGCGGCCAGGTGCGGGCGCTTGCCAAGCTCGACCGCGATGCACCGCCTTCCATGGCAGCGATTCCGTCTCTCGCCGATGCCGCAGATCTGTCGGACCTTGGGGACATTTCGGTTTGGCTGGGTCTCGTGGCACCGCGAGCGACCCCGAAAGCGATCATCGAAAAGATCCACCGCGAACTGGTCAAGGTCTTGGACGATCCGAGCCTACGGGAAAAATCCGGACAGACCGGCAGCTATCCCCTTACCAGTACGCCAGAAGAATTCTCGGCCTTCATCCGCAGGGAAGCAGATCGTTGGGCCAAGGTCATCAGCGATATCGGCATGAAATTCGAGTGAGAAAGGATACCTATGCTTATTCGTTCGATCGCGCTTGCAATTGGACTGACGATGGTGGCGGCGACCGGCGGCGCACAGGAGCGCGCGGACAGCTTTCCCACCCGGCCCATCAAGATCGTCGTGCCCTTTCCGGCCGGTGGCCCCTCCGACGTGCTCGCCCGCATGATCGGACAGAAGATGACGGAGGCTTGGGGGCAACCGATCCTGGTCGAGAATCGCCCCGGCGCCAATACCGTGCTCGGCGCGCAGCAGGTCGCGAAGGCAGCGCCTGACGGCTACACGCTGCTGATGGCGATCGATTCCACGCTCGCCATGAATCAGTACCTCTATCGCACACCGCCCTATGATCCGTTTCGCGACTTTGCCCCCATCACGTTGACAGCCAAGACAATGCAGCTCCTGATCGTGCATGCCGCGAGCGACTTGAGGACCGTGAAGGATCTCGTCGCCAGAGCCAAGCAAGAACCGGGCAAGCTCAATTACGGTGCCGGAACCATTACCACCAAGCTCACGGGCTATTTGTTCAACAAGGCCGCGGGAATTCATACCGTGCTCGTCCCGTACAACGGCAGCGCCGAGGTGGCCCAGGCGGTCCTAACCAGAAGTGTCGATTTCTCCTTCGACGGTCCATCCGCTTCGCTTTCCCTGATTCAGAGCGGCCAGTTTCGCGTACTTGCCAAGTTTGATCCGCGTCCATTCCCGCCGGTGCCCGACGTTGCGCTCATCACGGCGGACGTGCCCGGATTGGACGAGATCACCGTCTGGCTCGGCCTCGTTGCACCCAAGGGCACTGCGGCCGAAATCATCGACAAGCTGCAGAGAGAAGTCGCAAAAGCCTTGGCAGATCCCGCCATCAAGGCAAAAGCGGATACGACGGGGCTTTATCCCGTCACCACGACGCCGGCGGAATTTGCCGCCTTCATCCACAAGGAAGCGGAGCGCTGGTCGGTGGTCGTCAAGGAATCCGGTATGAAATACGATTGATCGAGGTTGCGTTGTCAGACGAGGATACGTTCACAGTGACCATCTTTCCATCATTGAAGAGCGCGTTGTTGTGCATGCTTATCAGCGTCCTTGCCTTTTTGGGTGCTGTCAGTATCTCTGCGGCTCAGATCGGTGCCGGCGCCGAGGGCTACCCCAGCCGGCCCGTCCATCTCATTGTGCCGTTCCCCGCCGGCGGACCAACCGACATCCTCATGCGCGTGGTTGCGCAACGCCTGAGCGAGACGTGGGCGCAGCCTGTCGTAATCGAGAACCAACCTGGCGCTAATACCGCAATTGCGGCGGCGCGCGTCGCCAAGATGCCTCCCGATGGCTACACCCTCCTGGCGGCGATGGACGTGACCATGGTGCTCAATCCGATCGCCAACAAAAGCCTGCCTTACGATCCCATCAAGGACTTCGCTCCCATCACGCTTGCATCCAAGAATATCTCGTTGCTGAGCGTGCGAGCAGCTGACGGACCGCACACGGTGAGAGAATTGATCGCTCGCGCCAAGGCCAATCCCGGCAAGCTCAATTACGGCGCCGGTATCGTCACTACGCGGTTGGCGGGTTATCTGTTCAACCGCGAGGCCGGCATAAAGGTGCAATACATTCCGTTCAACGGCAGCGCCCCTACCGTCCAGGGTCTCCTCACCGGTGCCGTCGATTATATCGTCGACGGCACGGCGAGCAGCTTGCCTCTCATCCAGGGCGGCCAGTTGCGGGCATTGGCCAAGCTCAATGACCGGCCGCTTCCGGCTCTGCCGAGCCTGCGTCCCTTGTCGGTCGAGGCCGGCATGCCCGCGCTTGAGGACATCTCCACCTGGATTGGATTGGTGGCGCCCGCGGGGACGCCGCGTGCCATCGTTGAGACGCTTCAGAGCGAGATCGCCAGAATGTACGACGACGCGAGCGTCACCGGCCGGCTTGAGCAGGTAGGCATCAGCGCGGTCAGCAGCACGCCTGCCGAATTCGCAGCCTTCATCCGAAAGGAGCTGGCGCGCTGGGAACGCGTATTCAAAGAGGCAGAAATCGAGCTCAACTGATCCCACCGCTCACCGGCAATCCGCAACTGACCAATTTTCCTAAGAGCTGGAGGCTCTATGTCGAAGCCAAAAGTCCTGATTTTTGCGCCGCGCGAGGAGCCGCCGGAGACGGTTAAGGCGCTGGAAGCACTGGGCTGCGAGCTGATCTATGGGGATCGCGCCTGGCAATTGCCGTGCAGCGATCATGAGAGCGCGATGGCCGAGGCGGCGCGCGATGCGGTGGCCTTGATGGGCACCTCGATTCGCCACACGCCGATCAGCCGGCGCATCACGCAGGCCTCGCAGCGGCTGCGGGTGGTGGCAAAATACACCGTCGGCGTCGATGACATCGATACCGAGGCCGCGACCGAACTGGGCATCATGGTCTGCCATTCGCCCACCGAATCCAATTGCTTCGGCGTCGCCGAAACCACGATGGCCTTCATGCTTGCGTTGTTGAAAAAGCTGGCCCAGCGCGATGCCGATGTGCGCGCCGGCAAATGGCGCACCGCTGACAACTTTGCCTACTATGTCGGCAGCCGCGCCTCGGACGGATTCCCGGGTCAAACAATCGGACTGGTCGGATTGGGGCGCATCGGGACGCGCGTTGCCCAGCTGCTCGCGCCATGGCGCGCACGTATCCTCGCCTATGACCCTTATATTTCCCCGGCGCACTTCCTCACCCATGGCGTGACCGCGGTCGATTACGAAACCCTTCTGCGCCAGTCCGACGTGGTGTCGTTCCATGTCGTGCTCACCAAAGAGACGCGTCACATGTTTGGTGAACGCGAGATCAAGCTTATGAAGCCGCACGCCATTGTCCTCAATACCGCCCGCGGCAAGGTCATCGACGAAAAGGCTCTCGCGCGCGCTCTCGCTGACGAGCGCATCCGCGCCGCTGCCATTGATGCATTCGAGGAGGAGCCCTTGCCGATGGATTCGCCCTTGCGCAAACTCGGCGACCGCGTGCTGCTCTCGCCCCATTCGGCTTCCTACACCGAGGGCGGCGAACTGCGCCAAGGCGTCGCCTGGGCGACGCGCTCGGTCGTCACCGCACTCAAAGGGGGCATCCCCGACAACGTTTACAACAGAGACGTCATCCCCCGCTGGAAGGAGCAATTCGGGGGCGCCAGCATTGCCGGATCGTAGGCTTTTCCGCAGGAATTTCCTGAATTCCTTAGCGCAACCAGCTCCTTGCGATATGCGGTTTTCGCATGGGTGCGCCGCAGCAAGAATTCTTTTGCAGCGCATCATAAATGCTTATGTCCTTCGCAACGGCCCTGGGGGCGATTGAGATAAGAAAGGAAAAACGAAATGGTGGTCGCAATTATCAACTTCATCCGTGCGTGGAAGCGCTACAACACCAGCGTGCGAGAGCTTTACCAGCTCGGCGACCGGGAATTGGCGGACATCGGCATCACGCGGTCCGACATCCCGCGCATTGCCTGGGAGAATTCCGAGCACTGAATTCTTTCAGCATCGAAAGAAAAGCGCCCGCCACCGTGCGGGCGTTTTCATTTTGGGTGAGCGCACAGGAGCCATTGTCGGCCGTCAAGGCGAAGCCTAACTTCCTGCCATGGATCGCCTGTCTCAACCGGTACACGTCATCGGCGGCGGCCTCGCTGGCTGTGAAGCGGCCTGGCAGCTCGCCAATCGCGGCATACGGGTGACTCTGCATGAAATGCGACCGGTGCGCTCAACACCTGTCCACCGGACCGATGCGCTGGCGGAGCTGGTTTGTTCCAATTCGTTTCGTTCCGACGACAGGGAGCACAATGCGGTCGGCTTGCTGCACGAGGAGATGCGCCGGCTGGGCTCGTTGATCATGCGGGCAGCCGATGCCAATCAGGTTCCGGCGGGCGGAGCATTGGCTGTCGACCGTCACGGGTTTGCAGGCGCCGTTACTGCCGCCCTCGCTGCGAACCCCCTGGTCGAGGTTCGCCGCGAAGAGGTGGTCGAATTCGCGGACTGGGACAACGTCATCGTGGCGACGGGCCCCCTCACCTCGCCTGCCCTCGCCAACCAAATCGCGAAAATCACCAGCGAGACCGCTCTCGCCTTTTTCGATGCAATCGCACCCATCGTTCATCGCAATTCCATCGACATGTCAATTGTCTGGAACCAGTCGCGCTACGACAAGCGCGGGCCCGGCGGCTCCGGCGCCGATTACATCAATTGTCCCCTTTCCCGGGAGCAGTATTTCGCCTTTGTCGCAGCCTTGCTTGCCGCAGAGAAGGTCAGCTTCCACGAGTGGGAAGCGACCACGCCTTATTTTGACGGCTGCCTGCCGATCGAAATCATGGCGGAGCGGGGACCTGAGACGCTGCGCCATGGCCCGATGAAGCCGTTCGGATTGACCAACCCGCATGCGCCGACGAGCAAGCCTTATGCGGTGGTCCAGCTGCGCCAGGACAACCGGCTCGGCACGCTGTTCAACATGGTCGGCTTTCAGACTAAGCTGAAGCACGGCGAACAGGTGCGTATTTTCCGCACCATTCCCGGCCTGGAACAGGCCGAGTTCGCGCGCCTGGGCGGGCTCCACCGCAATACTTTCATCGATGCACCGAAACTCCTCGATGCCACGCTGCAGCTCAAGCGCCACCCTCGCCTGCGCTTCGCAGGACAAATCACCGGCTGCGAAGGCTATGTCGAGTCGGCAGCGATCGGGCTGCTTGCAGGGCGCTTCGCGGCAGCCGAGCGATGCGGCGAGCCACGAGTGCCGCCGCCGCTCACCACCGCGCACGGCGCGCTCCTCGCCCATATTGCCGGCGGCCATTTGCAAGCAGCCGAGGCCGAGCGCGGAAGCGGGCGATCGTACCAGCCCATGAACGTCAATTTCGGACTGTTCCCGCCCGTTGCCGGCGCGGCGAGAGGAGAAAACGGCGAACGCCTGCGCGGCCCGGCAAAGACGCTCGCGAAAAAGAGCGCGCTAACCACGCGAGCTCTCATGGATCTGGAACGTTGGCTTGCCGGCGGCCTTCCTGTCGCCGCGGAATAAATGCATTCCGGCAGCAACACGAAAATCGAGCGCACCGCGACAATGTGGCGATTGATTTTAGAAAGGTCGGGTTAGCACAAGAAGATGCGTTCCGGTTTGCGCGCGGCGCGCCAGATGAGCCATTGCCGGCGCCAGGGCGCGATCTCGACTTCAACGAAAGGGTCGTAATTTCGACGCTCCATGCGCGCGAGCGTTGCTGGAACGAGCGCAACCGGCAGCAATGCCGGCATCACGGCGGGGGGCGCGGTTCGCATCAATTTGCCGCCTTCTTCAAGGTGCCGGCGAGCGAGCCGGCGCATATCTGCGAGCGCAGATCGCAGCGCTGAAGTTGCGCGGCCGCCCGTGATCTCGTGCACGCTCGCACCGTGTCGCTCGAGAATATCAAGCGGCAGATAAATCCGCCGCCGCCGCGCATGCAGTGGAAACGCCTTGAGCAGCCCTGCGATTGCGTAAGTTATTCCCGCGTGTTCAACCAGTTCGTCAATGTTTGCGTCGCCGCCATCAGCCAGAATCCGTGCAGCCAATGCGATCAGATTGCATGAGACGGACCTTGCATAAACTTCGAGTTGGCCGATGCTCTGCATCGGCTCGTCGTAAAGACCGAACCGATGTGCGTCGATGAGGCTTTGCAGCTGATCCGATGGCAACTTGTATTTCGTCTTGGTGGCGAGAAGCGCTGCCGCAACCGGATTAGCCTGAACGTCGCCCCGCAATTCGTCCGCGAAAAGGTCGCTCCACCATTGCAGGCAAATCTCCCCAGCGAGGGGCTGGCGGACCAGTTCGCCTACACGGGTGACTTCAATGTTGAATGCGTAGAGGGCGAACAGCGCTTTGCGATGCTCGGCTGCAGCGAACAGAACCGTGAGAAATCGCTCCCTATCGGCCGCACGCACCAGGGTCTCGCAATACTGGAATGCGTCCATGGGCAAGGCTTAGCCCAAGCTGCAAGGCCCGGCACAGAATAAGTCAAAAAAACATGACAAGTGGCCAAAAACATTCCGCCCCGCCGATCAGGCGGGGCGGATTCGCTAGCAGCAGAATTGTTACCGTTGCACTGCTTGGTTCACATAGCGGGCCGGCCTTGTATGGCAACGCCGGACCCCGTGGTTATGTCGACACCTCTGGTGTCGCGCAGGAAAAACATGCCGACAACCACGGTCATCACCGCCACGATGATCGGATACCACAAGCCAGCATAGATGTTGCCGCTCGCAGCAACGATTGCGGTGGCCAAGAGGGGCAGCATCCCACCAAACCAGCCGTTGCCGATGTGGTAGGGCAGCGACATCGAGGTGTAGCGGATCTTAGTTGGGAACATCTCCACAAGGAATGCGGCAATCGGCCCGTACACCATGGTCACGTAGATGACCATGATGACCAATATCAATTCCGCCATCACCCAGTTGACCTGGCTGAGATCGGCCTTGGCGGGCAGGCCGGCCGCGTTGAATGCAGCCTGCCACTTCGCATTGTCCCATCCCTCCACTTTGTTCGGTCCGATCGCCAGATCGACCTTGTCGCCGGAGCCGGGCACGGTCTGCGTCTTAAACGACACGCCGAGCTTGGTGACAAAATCCTGAGCACGGTCGCAGTTCGAGAACGTCGACCAGGGACCGACAAACACGTGCAGGTGGCAGGTGGATTGATCAGCGTAGACCGTCACCGAGTTTTTTTCTTGGAATGCTTCGAGAGCCGGATTGATGTAGTGGGTCAATGCGCCGAACAGGGGGAAGTAGGTCAGCGCCGCGATGGCGCAACCCGCCAGGATGATCTTCAACCGGCCGATACGATCCGACAGCCAGCCGAACACAATAAAGAACGGAGTGCCGATCACCAGCGATAGCGCGATGAGCGTGTAGGTCGAGATAAAATCAAGCTTGAGCGTGATCAACAGGAAGAACAGGGCATAGAACTGGCCCGTATACCAGACCACGCCCTGACCCGCAGTGGCGCCGAGCAAGGCAAGCAGCACGTATTTGTTATTTGGATAGCGGAAGAAGCTTTCGGTCAGCGGGGCCTTTGAGCCTTTGCCTTCCTCTTTCATCCGCTGGAAGATCGGCGTCTCGTTGAGCTTGAGCCGGATGTAGACGGAGAAGACCAGAAGGATAAGCGAAACCAGGAAGGGAATGCGCCATCCCCACTCGGAGAACATCTTCGCATCCATGTAGACGCGGCAGATACCGATCACCACCAGCGCAAGGAAGAAGCCAAGCGTGGCTGTGGTCTGAATGAAGCTCGTGGAGTATCCGCGCTCATGGGGGCGCGAATGTTCTGCCACGTAGGTAGCAGCACCGCCGTACTCTCCGCCGAGGGCGAGCCCCTGGCAGAGCCGCAGCGTCACCAGGAGAATGGGGGCGATCCAGCCGATTTGTGCGAAAGTGGGCAGAAGCCCAACGAGAAATGTCGAAGCGCCCATCACCACGATGGTAACCAGGAAGGTATATTTGCGACCGACGAGATCGCCGATACGGCCGAAGATCAAGGCACCGAACGGACGGACCAGGAAGCCGGCAGCGTAGGTGGCAAACGCCGATAGGAGCGCGGCGGTATTATTGCCAGGCGGGAAGAACACCGCGGCGAAGAACGGTGCCAGCGTCGCATACAGATAAAAATCGTACCATTCGAACACCGTGCCAAGCGAGGAGGCAAAAATGACGAACCTCTCCTCGCTCGTCATGCCGGTGCCCCGCACCGAGGTCTGTGTCAGCGTTGCCATGGGTGCCCTTCCCTTTCGATAACGGTACGATGCAGCGGTCAATCGAAAACGCTGCGGCCCTTCATGGGACGTTATGCAGGGAGCGCTCAACTGTCGCTACGCCAGTGGTCGTAATACTAAAGTCGAGTGCGGGCCGGGGTCGCAAAAAACCGCGTTTTCGCAGCTCGATTGTCGGCTCGAGTATTTCCGGCGAAACGTCCGCGGCATCCTGCCACGGGGCTCTCGCAGCCTTCAGTGCTGGCGCATCGTGTTTTGGCGGTCGGGATAACCCAGGCCGGCAGGTTTTCGCGATTCAGGTGCGCGCCGGATGCGGCCTTGCAGCCGGCTCCTGCGCCTCCACGCGCGCCGTTCCAACTCCGAGATAAATCAGGATCGGGGCGGCAATGAACACCGACGTGTAGGTGCCGACCAGAACGACGCCGAAAATCATGGTCGCCACAAAGCTGTGAATGGCATGGCCGCCGAACAAAAGCAGCGCCAAAAGCGCCAGCGTGACGGTGACATGGGTAATGATCGAACGCGACAATGTGGAGTTGACCGAGATGTTGAGCAGGTCTGGCATTGACATGCGCTTATAGCGGCGCAGCATTTCGCGGATGCGGTCGTAGATCACGACAGTATCGTTGAGCGAGTAGCCGAGAATGGTGAGCAGCGCCGCGATACTGGAAAGGTCGAAGTCGATCTGGGTCAGTGACATATAGCCAATCGTCAACACCAGATCGTGCACATTGGCAATCATCGCGCCAAGCGCAAATTGCCATTCGAACCGGAACCAGAGATAGATGAGAATGGCAAAAATCGCGAGCATCAGGCCGATGGTGCTGTAGGCCAGCAGCTCCTTCGATACGCGCGGACCCACAACTTCCTCGCGGCGGATTTCGACTTCGTTCCCCAAAGCCTGCCGGACCTTGGCGAGTGCAGCCTGCTGCGCCTCCTCGCCGCCCGGCTGTTGCGCCACGCGAATAAGCACATTTTCCGGGCCGCCGAATTGCTGCAGCTGGACTTCTCCCAAGCCGAGACCGCCGAGGGTGTTGCGCATCTTGGCGAGATCGGCGGGCCCCGCCTTCGACTGCACCTCGATGAGGGTGCCGCCGATGAAATCGATGCCGAAATTCAAGCCATGAAAAAAGAAAAGGCAAATTGCCAAAATCGACAGCAACGCGGAGGCAGGAAAGCTGATGCGCCGAAAGCGCATGAAATCGAACTTGGTATCGTCGGGCACGATCCGCAGCAGCGGGATGGAATGGTGCAGGCGCATTCGCTGTCGCTTCTATGAAATCGCAAGCTGCCGGGGGCGTGCCCACATAACCCACCAGGCGACGATCACTCTAGTCAAAGTGAAGGCGGTAAATACCGTAGTCACAATGCCAATGCCGAGTGTCACCGCGAAGCCGCGGACTGGACCGGTGCCGATGAAAAATAACACCGCAGCGGCAATAAAGGTCGTGATATTCGAGTCGAGAATGGTTGCGAGCGCGCGCGTGAACCCAGCATCGATAGCGGTGATCGGAGTGCGTCCAGTACGCACCTCTTCGCGGATACGCTCGTAGATCAGCACGTTGCTGTCCACCGCAATCCCGATGGTGAGGACGATACCGATGATTCCCGGTAACGTCAGTGTGGCGTTGAGCAATGACAAAATCCCGAAAATCATGCCGACATTGATTCCCACTGCGATGCTCGCGAACACGCCGAACAGCCCGTAGGTGACGACCATGAAGAGGACAACCAGCGCCGCACCAAAATAAGACGCGAGCTTGCCCTTCTCGATCAAATCCTGGCCAAGCCCGGCACCGACCACACGCTGCTCGATGACGGTGAGCTTGGCGGGCAGCGCACCTGCCCGCAGAAGAATGGCGAGGTTGTTGGCGGATTCGACGGTGAAATTGCCAGAAATTTGCCCGCTGCCGCCGAGAATCGGCTCCCGAATGACCGGGGCCGAGATCACCTCGTCATCGAGCACAATTGCAAACGGGCGGCCGACATTCTCCTGAGTCACCTGCGCGAACTTGCGCGCCCCGGAAGTGTTGAATTTGAAGCTGACAATGGGCTCACCAGAGCGCTGATCGAACCCGGGCTGTGCGTCTGTTAGCTCCTCGCCCGATACGATCACGCGTTTTTCCAGTAGATAGGGCTGCCGGTTTTCCGCTTTCGAGCCGTAAACGATTTCTGATTCGGGTGGCGGACAACTCTGCAGCGCCTGCTCTGCAGTCATGCTGGTATCGACCAATCGGAACGTGAGCTTGGCGGTCGTGCCGATCACCTTTATCAATTCTTCCGGATTGCCCAGGCCGGGAACCTGGACGAGTACCCGGTCGATGCCTTGACGCTGAATTGAAGGTTCCACCAGGCCCATCGCATTGACGCGACGCTCGATGATCTCCACCGACTGGTCCACGACCTGTCGCGTGCGCTCGAGAATGGCGGGTTCAGTTACGGTCAATCGAATGACTCCGCCGCCGGCGTTTTCGATGTTGATCGAGCGCTGTCCCGTGCTGCCGATGAAGCCGCCAAGCGGCTGCGATAGTTCGCGCAATTTGGCGAGCGCTTGCTGCACATCTGCCTCGCGCACGATAACCTCGACCGAATTGCCCCTGATGACGGGAGCGCGGCTCAATCCAACACGCGCTTCACGCAGCAGCTTACGCACGTCGTCTTGTAGAGTTTGCAGCTTCTGCCTGCGCACGTCATTGGCGTCGACCTGCAGCAGGATGTGCGAGCCGCCCTGCAGGTCAAGCCCGAGAACGATGTGTCGCTGTGCCCATTTCGGCCAGCGCTGGACGGTGCTTTCCGGGAAAAAATTGGGAATCGCCAACAGACAACAGATCAGCGCAGTAAGCAGTATCGCCGTTGCCTTCCACTTGGAAATGTAAAGCATTGATCGTGACCGTCGTTGCGATCCGCTTACGCCCAGAGCCGGCGATCAGCTAGGAACCGCCGTCATCCTTGGCCGGCTCGCCTTTCGCACGTACCCCGGACACCATGGAGCGCACCTGGCGCACCCGAACGCCGTCCGCGATCTCCACCTCGATCTGATCTTCGTCCACGACTTTCGTCACCTTGCCGACCAGCCCGCCTGAGGTAATGACGGTATCGCCGCGGCGCAAGTTCTTCACCAGTTCCTGGTGCTCCTTTGTCCGTCTCTGCTGCGGCCGCAGAATCAAAAAATACATGATGACGAAGATGAGAACGAAGGGCAGCAACTGCACCAGCATATTGTCGCCGCCAAACGGGCCTGTTTGGGCAAAAGCCGGCGTCACAAGCATTCCCTGAGTCCCTTCGCTGTTGCCGCTGCGCCTTGCGCGCCTGCGCCGCGAGCGCGCCGCGGATGCCAAATCGCGCGGACTATAGCGGCCAACCGTTCGATTGCAACGCCGCTTTGACCCAAGCTTGCGCGTGCGCAATGCCAAGTTTTGCAAGATAATCTTGCAGGCCTGCTGATGCCTCGATAAAGCCTGAGCAGATTTCCGGTGCCATGAACAAACGCCCCAGCAAGAAAGCAACGAATCTCTTGCCGAGCGCTGGGCGAGCGAAGCCTGGCGCGCGCGAGGTCAACCTCGAGCGCATCGCCGACGCTCTGGAGCGGCTTGCACCTTCCGCCCCGCTTACCCCCGACTATGCTGCCGCGGACGCCTTTTCCTGGCATCCAGATGTGCGACGTCTGGCGCCAGTCGTAAAAGTCAATCGCGTAGAGATGGCGCTGCTCAAAGGCATCGATCGCGTCCGCGAGGTGCTGCTAGAAAATACTGAGCGTTTCGCGCGCGGACTTCCAGCCAACAATGCGCTTTTGTGGGGTGCGCGCGGAATGGGCAAATCGTCGCTGGTCAAGGCCGTGCACGCCTTCGTCAATGCCACACATCGCACGGGCAAAGAAGGCAGCGGTCTGCTCAAGCTCGTCGAGATTCACCGCGAGGACATCGAAAGCTTGCCGGATCTAATGGCGATGATGCGCAATGCACCCTATCGCTTTATCGTGTTCTGCGATGATCTCTCGTTCGAGAGCGAAGACACCAGCTACAAATCGCTCAAGGCGATGCTCGAAGGAGGCATCGAGGGCCGACCTCCGAATGTCGTGTTCTATGCGACATCAAACCGTCGCCACCTTATGGCACGCGATATGCTTGAGAATGAGCGCTCGACCGCAATCAATCCAGGCGAGGCAGTCGAGGAGAAGGTTTCGCTGTCGGACCGCTTCGGTTTATGGCTTGGCTTCCATCGCTGCAGCCAAGATGAATTCCTCGCGATGGTTGACGGCTATGTCTCCCATTATCGCATCAAGCATCCTCGCGATCAGCTTCACCGCGAGGCACTCGAGTGGTCGACCACCCGTGGTGCACGCTCTGGTCGTGTCGCTTGGCAATATGTGCAGGACCTTGCGGGCAGGCTCGGGATTCAGATGACGGAGGACGGATGACGAGGGTTTCTTTCTGTCGTCCGTCATCCTCTGTCGTCTGTCCACCGACTCAAGCACCATTCAAGAACTTGGTCGGGTCGAGCGGGGATGCTCCCTTGCGGATCTCGAAATGCAGCTGCGGTGCATTGACGTTTCCGGATTGTCCCGAGCGGGCGATCACCTGCCCGCGTTTCACCTGATCGCCGCGTTTGACCAGCAGCTCTTTGGCATGTGCGTAGGCGGTGACGTAGCCGTTCGGATGACGTACGAGCACGAGATTTCCGTAACCTTTGAGCTCGTTGCCGGCATAGGCAACCACACCATCTTCTGCTGCCTTTATTGGTGTGTTCTCGGGCACCGCGATATTGATGCCGTCATTTTGCCCACCGTTTGTCGTCGGCCCGAAGCTGGCAACTACACGGCCATTTGCCGGCCAGCGGAATTTCGGCAGCGATCCCGTGCCGTCCGCTGTTTTCAGCGGGTCGCTAGCGGCCGGAGTTTCCGCCACAGGGGTAAACATGCTGGCGCTTGGCGTTATCTCGGGTTCTTTCGGAACCGGGGTCCGCCCGCTTGCGTCGGCGACAACGGCCGGTGCTTGGCTGGCCGAGGTGCGTACGCCTGGAATAACCAGGCGGTCGCCGACGTTAAGTCGCGCATTGGCCTGAATGTTGTTCGCCTTGGCTATGTCGGCCACCGACTTACCGTAAAGGCGGGAGATCTTGGTTAGCGTCTCGCCTAGGGCGACCACGTGCACCCCTGGGTTAGCCGGTGCGGGTATGGCGGCTGGCGCAGCGGTTTTCGGCGTGGATGCAGCTGCCCGGTTGGGATTGCTGTAACGTGGAATCACCAATTGTTGGCCGGCATGTATCGCTGTTGGTCCGCTTAAATTGTTCGCCTGCACAATCGCCGAGGCCGGTACGCCATGACGGCGCGCGATGGAATCGAGCGTCTCACCTGGCGCAACGGTTACTGGTGTTCCCCCGTCCCAGGTCCAATGGCCGATGGGAGCAGTGCGTGGCGGGGTAATCGCTCCTGTGACATCCGAAGCGGTGGCTGCAGTTGGGCGCGCAGAACCCGGAGCAGGAGTATAGGAGGCCATTCCTTTGCCGCCTCCGGCAACTCCCGGGGAATATGCGGGCGACGGCTGCGCCGTGAGGGGTCAACTCTCGACGCGCGTGACTGGCGCGGCCTGTTGAATGGAGCCCGTGGCCTCAGGTCCGCTTCGAGAGCCAAACGGATTGTCGTTGAACCGGGTTGATTCCCCGCTGCAACCGCCGATTCCGACGCTTACCAGCACCAGGGCAGCCGCGCCTGGCCAGACCGATGAGCGCAGCCGCTGGACAATCGGGAACATTAACACACCCGCACGCAAGACAGGCGTCGAGTTAAACCGCCTGGAGGTAAACAAGGCTTTAAGTAAATACGAGTTCTCAACCTTGTTGCCGAGTTACCACAGTTGCTACAGTTCGCGCGCTTGGCCGGGGAGCAACGGCACGAAACGCACGCCAATTAGAACCTCCTTTTCAAGGCCACCCTTGCCCTTTGTAAGCTTGACCAGCTGCTGGCTGGTGTGATGCGGACCGAGCGGCAATACCATGATCCCATCTTCAGCGAGCTGATCGACCAGCGCTGTCGGCACGGTCTCGGCGGCTGCCGTAACCATAATCCGGTTATAAGGAGCGCGCTCGGGTACCCCAGCAAGACCATCCCCGACAAGCACCTCAACATTGCGATAGCCCAGCGTGGCGAGCCGATTGCGCGCGGCATCTGCCAAGGTGCGATAGCGCTCGATACTGATCACTTCGCGCGCAAGTCTGGAGAGAATAGCCGCCTGATAGCCAGAGCCGGTACCGACTTCCAGCACCCGGTGATGCGGTTCGACCCGCAGCTGTTCCGTCATGTAGGCGACGACGTACGGTTGGCTGATGGTTTGCCCGCAGGCTATTGGCAGCGCCTGATCGGCATAAGCGCTGTCGATGAAAGCGCCTTCGAGGAAATGCTCGCGCGGTACTTGATCCATGGCGCGCAGCACTGCGGAATCGCTGATGCCCCGCTTGCGAAGCGCAAGCAGGAACTGCATTCGGCTGACATTGTCGTCACCAGGCGATTGCTTGGGCACGTGGATATCTCCTTGCCCGAGATTAGCGCAATTTGCCCATGCCTCTCGATAGTCGACAGCGCCTGAAACGACGCCGAGACATGCTCTCAACCAATCTGCCCACCGCAGGACGCATGTATCCCCGTATTGGAATGGCATGCATGGGTGCATCGGGACGTGATCTGGTCTATGTAGGGACGGCCGGATCAGCATTGTATCTGGCGCGCCCCTGGAGGGGGAGCATGAAAGCATGAAAGCAGCAAAGGCAGCACAGGCCGTTCACACCAAGCGCATTCTTGTCGTCGAAGACGAACTCATGATTCGCATGCTGCTCGAGGACATGCTTGGCGAGCTCGGCTATGCGATCGTGGCAGAAGCAGGCCGCCTTGAGGAGGCTTTGGAAGCCGTGCGCAGCGCCGACTTCGATCTCGCAATACTGGATGTCAATCTGAACGGCCAGCCGATAGCACCCGTTGCGGATGCGCTTGCGGCGCGCGGCACTCCGTTCGTTTTTGCGACCGGGTACGGCGACCGCGGCTTGCCCGATACGCATCGCAATCGGCCCGTTCTGAAGAAGCCGTTTCAGATCGACGGCCTCAGACAAATGTTGCAAAGCGTGCTGCAGACCAGGCATCCTTAATCAAAAAGGCTCAATCGAACACCTCCGCCAGTCGAGTCATGAACGGCTCATCGGTCATATCGAGCCGCAATGGCGTGACAGCAATGCGATTGTCCGCCAGTGCCGAGATGTCGGTGCCATCGGCCGGCGGCATGCCGCGCATGCGGACATAGGCGATCCAATAGTAGGCATTGCCGCGACCGTCTTGGCGCGCATCGATCTGCAGCCGATCTTGTCGATTGCGCCCCTGGGCAGTTACCGCAATGCCCTTGACCTCGTCGGGCGCGCAATCCGGGAAATTGATATTGATGAGCACGTCGTGCGGAATTCCCGCCTGCAACACGCGCCGAATTATTTCTGGCGCGAAACGGGTCGCGGTCGCCCAATGCGGCGGATACCCGCTGCGGGATCTATAAGCCTGCGAGAGCGCAAAGGAGGGGATGCCGAGAATGGTCCCTTCGACCGCGCCGGCAACCGTACCGGAATAGATCACGTCCTCTCCTGCATTGCGGCCGCGGTTGACGCCAGAGAGTACCAGAGTGGGCGGGCGGTCCTTGATAACGTGCCGCGATCCCATGATCACGCAATCGGTCGGGGTGCCCTTGACGGCAAAGCGGCGCTCCGCGACAGCGCGCAGGCGCAGTGGATCATTCAATGACAATGAATGCGATACTCCTGATTGATCGAATTCCGGCGCGACAATCCAGATGTCGTCGGAAAGCGCGCGGCCGATCTCGGCACAGACGTCGAGCCCTTCGGCATGGATGCCGTCGTCGTTGGTGATGAGGACGCGCATTGATGCAGGAGAAATGGCAGAGGACGAATTTTCAAGGATGAAGGGTGAACTGCGGCCAGCAACCGGTTCACGCCTCCTTTCTTCCGTTCGCCTGTCCTCCTTCATCTGATTTCGTCAACCGATTTTATTCAGCCCTCCCATATACCGCTGCAGCACGCCGGGAACGGCAATCGAGCCGTCGCCCTGCTGATAGGTCTCCATCACTGCAATAAGCGCGCGTCCGACCGCTACCCCCGACCCATTAAGCGTGTGCAGATAGCGCAGCGTCCTGCCGTCCCTGGCTCGGTAGCGCGCGTTCATGCGACGGGCCTGGAACTCACCGCAAGTCGAGCAGGAGGAAATCTCGCGATAGAGCTTCTGTCCCGGCAGCCAGACCTCGATATCGTAGGTCTTCCGGGCAGCAAACCCCATATCGCCAGTGCACAGCGTGACCACGCGGTAATGCAGATCGAGTCGGCGCAAAATCTCCTCGGCGCAGGACAGCATGCGCTCATGCTCATCTTTGCTCTGTTCGGGTGCGGTAATGGAAACAAGTTCCACCTTGGTGAACTGATGTTGGCGGATCATGCCACGGGTGTCTTTGCCGGCTGCGCCGGCTTCGGCGCGAAAGCACGGCGTGCAGGCAGTCAGCCGCATCGGCAAGGCCGATTCGTCAACAACAGATTCGCGGACAAGGTTCGTGAGAGGTACTTCGGCGGTTGGGATCAAGCCAAGACGCCAATCCCGCAGGGCACCAAGAAATTCTTCGAATGTGCCTGTTGAATCCTTCCTGAGCCGGGCATCGAGACCTTCGGGCAAATCATATCGATGTTGCAGTTCTTTGTTTATCCGTTCCCACGAAATCGCGAAAAACTGATCATCTTCAAACTTCGGCAACTGCGCGGTGCCGAACATCACCGCGTCACGCACCAGCAGCGGCGGGGAAACCTCCGTGTAACCATGCTCGGCGGTGTGAACGTCGAGCATGAATTGCGCCAGCGCCCGCTCCATTCTGGCGAGCGCGCCTTTAAGAACCACAAAACGCGCGCCGGACAGCTTAGCGGCGGCCTGAAAATCCATCTGGCCGAGTGCCTCGCCAAGATCGAAATGCTGCTTGGCGGCAAATTCGTGCTGGCGCTTCGCCCCGAAGCGGTGGCGTTCGACATTATCCCCGGCATCCTTGCCCTCAGGAACCTCTTCGAGAGGCAAATTCGGCATTTCGGCCAAGGCATGATCGAGTTCCAGCGAGCGCTCCTTCTCCTCGTTCTCAAGCTTGGGCAGTTCCAGTTTCAGGCGCGCTATTTCCGCCAGCAACGCCTGGGCGGCCGCCTCTTCATTGCTTTTTTTGGCGGCACCAATCTCCTTGGAAATGACGTTACGGCGGGTGAGTGCTGACTGCGCCTTTTGGATGGCAATGCGCCGCTGCTCATCAATCTTGATCAGCCGCTGCGATTGCGGCGCCAAGCCGCGGCGCGCCAGCGCCTGATCAAACTGCTGCGGATTCTCGCGGATCGATTTGATGTCGTGCATCGTTTGTTGCCTTCCGGCCGCGAGCCCCACTTCTGTAGGCGCACGGCGGCGCGTCGAGCGCAAGTATCTACAAAAACGGTCAGCTGGTACTGAACGTCAAAGTACCCGTTGTTGTCGACAATCACGCTGCGGCGGTTTCGTCACTCTGCCGGCTTTGGCTGCGCGCTGGCAGCGGAGCGCGCTTGCTCGCCGGCAGCCTTTTTTTCTACCAGCCGCACTGACCAAATCGAGCCTTCGTAGAGCACCATCAGCGGCAAAGCCAGCGACAGCTGGCTGATGACATCCGGGGGAGTGAGGATTGCCGCAATAACGAAAGCCCCAACGATAAAGTACCGGCGTTTGTCCTTGAGTTGCTGCGAGGTGATGATGCCGAACTCGGCCCAAGAGGGTGAGAATCACCGGCAATTGAAACGCAACGCCGAACGCGAGAACCAGCCACATCATCAGATCGAGGTACTCACCGACCTTGGGAAGCAGCGCGATCTCCGGCTGTCCTTCGCCGCCCAGTTGCTGCATGCCAAGCGAGAACCGCACCAGCATCGGCATCACGATAAAAAACACCGCCATTGCACCGAGGGCGAAGAAGAACGGGGTCGCGATCAGATAAGGCAAGAATGCCTTGCGCTCATGGCGATAAAGGCCAGGCGCCACAAACATGTAAATCTGCCCTGCGACGACTGGAAAAGAGAGAAAGGCGGCGCCGAACAAAGCGAGCTTGAGCTTGGTCCAAAAATATTCAAGCAGCGCGGTGTAGATGAATCGCGTGTGTTCCGCTCCCGCTACCCATGTGAACGGCTTGATCAAAATGTTGTAAATGTCACCCGCCAAGAAGAAGCAGACAATGAATGTCAAACCGAATGCGACCAATGCCTTGATCAGCCGCGAACGCAGCTCGATCAAGTGGTCCAGTAGCGGAGCCTTTGTCGCCTCGATATCCTCGTGCGTCACGCCGGTTTGCCTTCCGCCTTGCTGTCAACGGGCTCGGCCGTGCCAGGCTCGTTTGTCGAGGCGTCCGATCGGGCGGCGGGCATCGCAGCGGCCTTCGCATCGCTGCTTGCCGCGGGCGCGGGCTCATGGCCTGTGGTGCCAGTCGCTGAAGTGCCGCTCGGCGGCGGGGAAACACCTGCAGGACTGGCCGATGGCTCGTTCCGGGTAGCGTTCTCGATCTGACGCTGGGTTGTCTCGAACTCGCTTCGCACGTCGGCAATTGGATCGAAATTCGCGTAATTCTGCGCCTTCCCTGTTATTTCATCGACCTGTTTCTTCAGGTCCGCCATTTCCGCCTCGCGCATCGCCTCCTGAAACTGAGTCTGGAACTCGGACGCCATGCGACGCAGCTTGGTCATCCATTGGCCCAGCATGCGTAGCACAGCCGGCAGTTCCTTCGGCCCGATCACGATGAGCGCGACAATGCCGATGAGAACGAGCTTACCCCAACCAATCTCTAACATGGCGCTTTCAACTCCAAGGGCGCCCCCGCTTGCGCGGCCGGCGCCCTTTGGTGTCGCACCGCCGCCCGATGACAGCAGCTAGACCGTGCCACCCTCGACTTTGGTTTCGGTTTGCGCCCGCCGCTTGAGGTCGCCAGGAAGCACCTCGGTCTGATGGTCGATGCTTTTTATGGCATCCGGCTTGGCTGCTTCGGTCTTCGTTTCGTCCTCAGACATGCCTTTCTTGAACGCCTTGATGCCTTGAGCAACGTCACCCATTAATTCGGATATCTTGCCACGGCCAAACACCAGCAGCACAACTCCAATGACAATAATCCAATGCCAAATGCTCATGGAACCCATAGGGTTGTCCTCCGCGTCGACGGGAAACCAAGCCTCGGTCTACTGGTCCTTCTGGCCGGACCGACTTGGATGACATCGATTTCCGGTTGACCCGAAATCGGATGCAGAACCCGCCACTGATTTCAACGAGAACCTAGGCTTTGGGAGCGGCAAAAACAAGGAGCCCGGGCCGCACAAACGAGAGGGCAAATGAGCGCGACGGCTGATGCCGAGCTCAGCATTTACCTCGTTCGCACCAAGAATCGGAGTTCGTTCACTCCGCTTGTTCGGAGACAGGTGAACGCGCGAGCGCGAGATCAAGTTCGACGGGATCGAGCGGTTCCTCGTCCTCGCGCAAGGCCGGGTCGTCTGACGGTATCGGAACGGAAAATCCCGGCGGCAGACGCCCATCAAGCAAGCCCGATCCCTTCAGTTCTTCAAGCCCGGGCAGGTCGATCACCGCATCCAACCCGAAATGAGACAGGAAGGCTTCACTCGTTCCGTAGGTCACTGGCCGACCAGGAGCTTTGCGCCGCCCCCGCGGGCGAATCCATCCAGTCTCCAGCAGGACATCGACCGAGCCTTTCGAGGTGCTGACACCGCGAATCTCCTCGATCTCGGCCCGTGTAACCGGTTGATGGTAGGCAATGATTGCGAGCGTCTCGACAGCGGCTCGCGAGAGCTTGCGGGTTTCGGTCAATTCCTTGCTCAACAGCCAGGAAAGGTCGCTTGCCGTGCGAAATGTCCATTTTCCATTGATACGCACCAGGTTTACGCCGCGCGACGCGTACTCGTCGCGTAGCCGTGCAAGTGCCGTCCGCACATCGACGCCGGTCGGGAGCCGCGCGGACAGGGACTTCTCATCGAGCGGCTCGGCCGATGCGAACAGCATTGCCTCCAGCAATCGCAATTCTTCGGCGCGCTGCTGCGGATGCTCTGCATCCTCCGATGATCGCACTATTTTTAAATTCGGCATGGCTAAGCCTCCTTACGTCCCTTCATCGTCGACGGACCCGGCAGCCGCCGCACCGCCGTCGTCACAGCCGCTGGTGTCCTTTTCGCTCTGTTGCCGCTTTCGAATATAGATCGGCGCGAAAGCCTCTTGCTGCTGCACATCGATGCGACCCTCGCGGACGAGCTCCAGAGTCGTAGCAAAGCTCGACGCAAGAATGGTGGGTGCAAGCGAAGGCTCGACGACGAATGCCATCAGATACTCATCCAAGCGCGACCAATCGGCGGATCGGCCAATCAGGCGTTCGAGGGCTTCGCGCGCCTGCGCCAATGACCAGACGGTTCGTTTCGCCAGCCGCACATTCGAAAGGGCGGAGCGTTGCCGCTGCCGCGCATAAGCGGACAGCAAATCGTATAGGGTTGCACTCCACTCCGGGTGCTTGATGTGCGCAATCGGTTCGGGCTGACCCCGGCGGAAAACATCGCGATCGAGCTGTGCGCGACTGAATATCCGTTCGGCAGCGTCGCGGATCGCCTCCAGGCGCCTGAGCCGCATGGCAAGGGCGGTCGCCATGTCCTCGGCGCTCTGACCCTCCTGAGGATTGGTATCCGGCAGCAATAGTCGCGACTTCAAGTAAGCAAGCCAAGCTGCCATCACGAGGTAATCAGCCGCGAGTTCCAGCCGTAGCTTGCGCGCCTCTTCAATGAACACAAGGTATTGGTCGGCAAGCGCGAGAATGGAAATCTTGGCAAGGTCAACCTTCTGCTGACGCGCAAGTGCCAGCAAGAGATCAAGCGGTCCCTCGAAGCCCTCCACATCGACAACCAGGGCGGGCTCCTGGGTCGCCTGCGCCCCGGCGAATTCGGTTTCGAAGATTGCCTCGTCAGAGTTCATGAAATCACGCTCCGCGACACCCTCGTCCTATCGAGGAGCCCAGCCCACTCCGCCCGAAGCTCCGACAAATCGGCGCCATTCGGAATCTTCCGCCGAGCGAGCGCGCTGTGCGCCCGCGCTTCTACCTCCCCAGCCATAGCTGGAACTGCGGCCGCTACCTGTTTCATCTCCTCGAGCCTGCCGTTGCAATGAAGGACGACATCACAGCCGGCAGCAATCGCTGCTCGCGAGCGCTCCGCG
Organism: uncultured Alphaproteobacteria bacterium; assembly: GCA_963817135.1. GTDB lineage: Bacteria > Pseudomonadota > Alphaproteobacteria > Rhizobiales > Xanthobacteraceae > VAZQ01. The sequence continues at coordinate 107,051 of CAWFNG010000019.1, forward strand.
ATCGATCCTGACAAAGCCCCCATTGAAATATCGTCGGTCATCAACAGTCCGCGAAACTGCAGCACGCCGCGAATCACGTCCCGCACCACAGTGACCGAAGTGGTGGCAGGCGCAAGAGGATCGATCGCGGTGTAAACCACATGGGCGGTCATTCCCAAGGGCAAGTCGAATAGCGGCTGAAAGGCGGCGAAATCAGAAGCCGTAAGTATGGCTCGATCAGCATCCACGACTGGCAGTTCGAAATGACTGTCCGCTCGGGCGCGGCCGTGACCAGGAATATGCTTCACGACCGGTAAAACCCCGTGGTCCAGCAGCCCTTTGGCCACCGACTGCGCGATGGCAGCGACCGCAGCCGCGCTCTCGCCATAGGCGCGGTCGCCGACGACGCCATCCGCACCCTGCACCAACAGATCGGCAATCGGCAGACAATCGACGTCGATGCCTACGGCAATAAGATCAGCTGCAATCAGGCAGGCTCCAAGATAGGCGGTCCGGCAACCTTTTGCAGCGTCCTGGTCGTAAAGCTCACCGTATACAGCACCCGCCGGATAGGGCGGCCAATGCGGTGGCCCAAGCCGCTGAATACGTCCGCCTTCCTGGTCCACCAGAATGGGCGCGTGGCGGCCTAAGGCTTCACGAATGGAAGCCGTCAAACGGCGCACTTGCTGCGGGTTTTCGATGTTGCGCTTGAAGAGAATGATTCCCCAGGGCTCGGCGTCCCGTAGGAAGGCGCGCTCCACGGACGACAGGCCGGTATTCGCTACACCAGCGATGAAAGCGCGGACCGGCATCAGGCGGATTATCTCGTGCGTCTCGTGCCGGTAATTTCCGGATCAGTTGCTGGGGACCACGCAGTGACCGCCAAGAGATTTGTAATTGGCGCAGAACTCGTTTGCCTCGGCGGCGGATGCGAATGGTCCTACCATGGTGCGGTAGAACACTCCCTTGGTGCCGAGGTCCGCGCGCCTGATCACTCCCTGCCGTCCGCCTAGCTCGTTGGGGAACTTGGCTTGCAAGCTGCGGAAGGAAGCTTGCGCTTCGGCCTCGCTCTTCTGCGAAGCGAGTTGAACATAATTCCCGCCGGATCCCCCAGCCGGGCTCGGAGGCAGGGTGGCCGTTCGTGTCCGTGCAGCCGGCGCCGGCTCGCGGGTCTGTGGATCGAGCGAGAGCGGTCCGCCGGAGCTGCGCGGCGGGGTTGCAGGCTTGGCGGCGCTTGGCGTCCGCGACGAATTATCGACCGGCCTCGCGCTCCCATCGTTCCCGTCCGGATGTATGGTGAGGGTACGGACTTTCTTCGGTTCGCTTGATCCCGGACTTGAGGATGCTGCAGGCGACGATCCCGGTGGAACGGGCGCCACCGGAGCAGGAAGGATGACGCGCGGCGCAGCCTGCGTTCCCAGATCCTTCAAAGCCAATGGCTCTTCCTGCGTGGTTACGAGCTGTTCCTTGCCCGCATTGGCGACGCGTTCCTGGATGACCTTGCCCGATTGAGAATCCAGCCCGGAGGAAGGAATGATCTTGCTGGGGGAAGAATCGGCCGCAATGACCGGAGGTGGCGCGCTTGATGGCGCATGGTTGTTGTAACTTCGATAACCATATGCTGCCGCAGTGCCGAGCATCGCGCATCCGACAAGGGCTAGCGCCGTTGTCAGACCGCTGCGACGATTCGCGCGAGGCGGGTCGTCGTAGATCTGTTCGTTATGCGGCTCCAAGGAATCCGCATCGTCAAAATAGCGATCGGATTCACGCTCTTCCTCCGGCGCACGCATGTCTTCGGCGGCATCGACGTGCATGTCGGGTTCGAAGCGCGAGGCGGCATATTTTTCCTCGCTCTCCGAGCGCCAGTCGTCGGCCTCATGATAGCTTGGGGCGGGGGCACGCTGGCCATGGTATTGCTCGCGCAGTCCGTCGGAGCGCGTGCTGGAAGGTGCATGGCGCCGATCCTCATCGCCATATGACGGTGCAGGATCCGCATGCGATTGCTCGGTTTGGCGCTGCTGAGTTACACCAAATTCGGCATAGGGATCGCTTTTGCCAATCAGACGTGCCAATTCGGCGAGCGGGTCACTGGCGCCCAGCGGATCGCTCGAGCGCGGTTCTGCGGCCCGACGAAGGGGATCATTTGTGCGAGGGAGTCGAAACGTGGGGTCGTCCGCCATACACTTTCCGTTTCCGGTACTGGCGCAGAACCTCGGCTCGGCGGCCGGAAGGATCGATCAATTAATCCATCCGTCCTCCGGCACCGAGCGAGATCAACGCATCTCTTCTGGCGCCTCGACGCCAAGCATACTTAGCCCGGACGCGAGAACGGTGACAACGCCCTGCACCAGAGCGAGGCGAGCCAAGGTCATTTGTGGATCATTCTGGATAATGAAGCGTAAATGTGGCGCATCCTTCCCACGATTCCATTGTGCATGAAAATCGCTAGCAAGTTCATAGAGATAATATGCGATGCGGTGCGGTTCATGGGCGATCGCGGCAGCTTCGATGAGGCGGGGGTAAAGCGCAAGCCGGCGCATGAGAGCGAATTCCCCGGGATCTGAAAGCATCGCAAGCTCCGCCTGAGCAAGCCGTTGCGCGCGCTCGCTCGACTGCATCGGCAGGTTCGGCAGCAACTCGCGCGCATTGCGGAACACCGAATGACCGCGCGCATGGCCGTATTGGACATAAAAAACCGGGTTATCGCGCGACTGTTCGATCACCTTGAGGAGGTCAAAATCGAGGACCGCGTCGTTGCTTCGATAAAGCATCATAAAGCGAACGGCGTCGCGGCCGACTTCGTCGACGACCTCGCGAAGCGTCACCAGTTCCCCGGTACGCTTGGACATCTTCACTTGTTCTCCGCCGCGCAGCAGCTTGACCAATTGGACGACCTTGACGTCGAGCACCGCGCTACCCTCGCTCAATGCGTTCACCGCCGCGCGCATGCGCTTGACATAGCCGCCGTGGTCGGCGCCCCAAACATCGACCATGTTGCGAAAGCCGCGATCGAGCTTGTTTTTGTGATAGGCTATGTCGGAAGCAAAGTAGGTGTAGCTGCCGTCCGATTTCATCAGTGGCCGGTCGACATCGTCGCCAAACGCCGTCGCGCGAAACAGCGTCTGCTCGCGATCTTCCCAGTCCTCCATTGGGGCACCCTTCGGCGGTGGCAAACGACCCTCGTAGACGTCGCCACGCTCGCGCAATCGCGCAATTGTCTGCGCTACGAGGTCGCTGCCGCCTTCGATCATGGAGCGTTCAGAGAAAAACACGTCGTGCCTGACGTTCAAGGCCGCAAGGTCGGCGCGTATCATTGCCATCATCATGGCAACCGACTTTTGCCGGACAACTTCAAGACGTTTATCTTCCGACCAGTTGAGCAGTTCGCGGCCGAACTCGGCGACGAGCGCCGCGCCAACCGGCTTGAGATACTCGCCGGGGTAAAGACCCTCGGGAACGGCACCGATGTTCTCGCCCAGCGCCTCGCGATAGCGCAGGAATGCCGAGCGCGCGAGTGCATCCACCTGCCCCCCCGCGTCGTTGATGTAATATTCCCGGGTTACGCGAAAGCCAACGAAAGCAAGGAGGTTGCAAAGCGCATCGCCAAAAACGGCGCCGCGGCAATGGCCGACATGCACTGGGCCGGTTGGATTGGCCGAAACATATTCGACATTGATTGCAGTGCCCTGCCCCAACGCGCTGCGGCCATATTCCACTCCAGCCGCAAGCACGGCCTGCAGCGCTGCAATCCAGGCCTGTGGCTTGAGGGTCAGATTGATAAAGCCAGGTCCGGCAACTTCCGCCCTAGCGATCAGATCGTCGGGATGCAGCTTGACAGCAATCAGCTCGGCAAGTTCGCGCGGTTTGCGCCGCGCCTGATTCGAGAGGACCATGGCCGCGTTGGTGGCGAAGTCGCCATGCGCGGACTCGCGCGGCGGCTCAGCCGAGATACGGGATAGGTCGAGTCCTGCCGGCAGCGCTCCGTCGGTTATAAGTCTGTCGATGGCGGCGCGCACTTTCTGCAGCACTGCGGCGACGATATTCTGCTCAGTCATATCCAATGTCGGTAAAACGCAGCGGCGCCTAACGCAATTCCGGCGTCGAGTCAAAAAGTCGCGCATGCTCGGCGAGCGCGTAGCGGTCAGTCATTCCGGCAATAAAATCAGCGATACGATGCGCCCGCGATGAGGAATCCCCGGCGAGGATCGTTTGCGCCCAATCCAATGGAACGACTGCCGGTTCTGCATCATAGCGTGCGAATAATTCGCAGACGACGCGCTCCGCATCGCTCATGATGCGCATGACACGCGGATGCCGGTACATGCGGGGAGAAAGGAAGTTTTTGATTTCCTCATCAGCCTTTGCCATTGCCGGCGAATAGGCGGCGACCGGAGCGCTGGCCGCGCGAATCTCGCCGATGGAGCGCGGCGACAAGGTTTCGAGCCGGTCCTTCGTTTCGGCAATAACATCCTCGATCATGCGCGTAATCAACCGCCGCACCAACTCATGCACAAGCCGCGTGAGTTCGACGCCGCCATGCTGAGCAGCAAGTTCGCCGCGAATTTGCTCGACAAGGGGAATCCCTGCCAGATCCTCAATTACGAAGAGCCCGGCACGCAAGCCGTCATCAATGTCATGGGCGTCATAGGCGATATCATCGGCAATCGCGGCAACCTGCGCCTCAGCGCTGGCGTAGCTCCAGAGCGCAATGTCGTGACGCCGAGCGTATTCGAGGATCGCATGGGGAACGCCGCGGCTTAGAAAACGCGCAACCGGGCTGCCATCGTGCCGGGTGACAGGACCGTTATGCTTGATCAGGCCCTCTAATGTCTCCCAGCAAAGATTTAGCCCATCGAAAGCCGCGTACCGGGCTTCCAGCTCAGTAACCACCCGCAGTGTCTGCGCGTTGTGATCGAAGCCGCCGCAGTCGGCCAGGCAACGGTCAAGCGCCCGCTCACCGGCATGACCGAAGGGTGGGTGGCCGAGATCGTGAGCGAGCGCCAGCGCCTCTGCCAGATCTTCGTCGAGACCCAGGGCACGCGCCAAAGCGCGAGCAATCTGGGTCACTTCCAGAGTGTGAGTGAGCCGAGTGCGGAAATGATCGCCCTCGTGAAACACGAAGACCTGGGTCTTGTGAGCCAGACGGCGAAAGGCGGTCGAATGGATAATGCGATCGCAATCGCGTCGGAAGGCGTTGCGGGTCGGACTCATGGCTTCGGAATGCAGCCGACCGCGGCTCCGGCCCGGATCGGACGCATAGGGAGCGCGCGCAATTGCCGCTTCCACTGCCATGCGACCCCTCCAATTGACCAAAGCCGCCCGGGCACTTACCTACTTCATTCAGGCACTTGCAACCTACGGCTCACGAAATGACGCAAATTACAATGACAGACCGTGCGGCACGCCAGATCAGTCGGATTCTGGGCCGCGAACCGCCGGGAACGATGTTGCGCGTGAGCGTGGAAGGCGGCGGGTGCTCGGGTTTCCAATACAAGTTCGATGTGGATCGCATGCAGTCGGCCGAAGACATCGCCATTATCCGCGAGGACGTGACCGTGCTGATCGATCAAGTCTCGCTGGCTTATCTTGCCGGCTCGGAGATCGACTTCGTCGAGGATTTGATCGGCGCAGCCTTCCGCATCAACAACCCGCAAGCCACGGCCTCTTGCGGCTGCGGCACCAGCTTCTCAATATAGGGCAACGTCTCAACTCACGCCGGACTTGCGTCGGTTCCGACTTGCCGGCACGGGAGGCTACCGCACGGTCTTCAGGGCGGAGACCGGCTGGAACTATTTCCGCCTGATCACTCCGCGGCGACCGCGGTCGGCCGCATTTCGCGCTCGGGCAGCTCTCTCAGCTGCGGCTCAAGGCGATATTTCAGCAGACGATCCACGCGATCGAGATAGATGTAGACCACCGGAGTGATATAGAGGGTCAGGAGCTGCGATAAACACAGCCCGCCGACCACGGCGATGCCAAGGGGCCGGCGCAGCTCTGCGCCGGCGCCGGTGCCCAGCGCGATGGGCAGCGTGCCGAAAATCGCGGCAAACGTCGTCATCATGATAGGTCGGAACCGCAACAGCGCGGCCTCGCGGATTGCCGCCTCGGCCGACAGCCCGACGCGCCGACGCTCGATTGCAAAATCGATCATCATAATCGCGTTCTTCTTCACGATGCCGACCAGCATCACAATACCGATCATGGCAATCACCGACAGGTCCATTTTGAACAGCATCAATATTAGCAACGCGCCGACGCCCGCCGACGGCAGTCCAGAGATAATGGTGATCGGATGGATAAAGCTTTCATATAGAACCCCGAGCACCACATAGGCCGCAAAAATCGCAGCAAGGACCAACAAGCCTTGGCCTTTGAGCGATTCCTGAAATACCTGTGCCGAGCCCTGAAACCCGGTATTCACGGTGATCGGCAGGTGCATGTCGCGTTCGATCTCGCGGATGGCGTCGACCGCCTGCCCCAGCGAGTAGCCTGGCGCAAGGTTGAAGGAAATCGTCACCGCCGGCTGATTGCCCTGGTGATTGACCAATAGGGCGCCGACCGCCGGTATGATGCGTGTCACCGCAGTGATTGGAATCGATTGGCCCGATGGCACGCCGTTCCCATTGATGCCGGAGCCCGGACCGGCAGGCCCCCCCGTGGAGCTGGTGGCTGCCGTATTGGTCTTGACGAAAACGTTGTTGAGTTGCGAAGGGTCAGCCTGGAATTGCGGCTGACTTTCGAGAATGACCTGATAGTCGTTGGTCTGCGTATAGATGGTGGCTACTTGCCGAGCCCCGAATGCATTGAACAATTCCTGACGTATCTGATCGATAGTGACGCCGTAAACGGCCGCCTTTTCCCGGTCGATCTCGACCGTCATCTGCGGGTTCTTGACGTAGAGATCGGTGGTGACGTCGCGCAGACCTTCGATCTCGGCGATTCGGTCGCGCATCTTGGGCGCAACGTCATACAGCAGCGAAGTGTCGCTTGATTGCAGCGTGTATTGATACTCGCTCTTGCTGATGCGTCCGGTGATGTTGATGTTTTGAACCGCTTGAAAATAAACCGCCATGCCTGGAACCGAATTGGAGATGCGGCGAAGGCGTTGGATCACATCAATCACGCTTTCGCCGCGCTCTTCCTTGGGCTTGAGCGCAATGAACATGCGGCCGGTATTCAGCGTTGGATTTGGTCCGCCGGCCCCGATGGTAGAGTTAGCGTAAGCGACAGCCTTGTCGGAGCGGATGACGGCAGAGACTTGCCGTTGCAGAACAGCCATTTGTGCAAATGAAATGTCCGGCGCTCCTTCGGTCGCAGCGGCGATGAAGCCGGTATCCTCGGTCGGGAAGAAGCCCTTTGGAATGACGACGTAGAGCCAAACGGTGGCGATGAGCGTGCCGAATGTGACCGCCAACGTGATCGCCTTGTAGCGGATCACCCGGTCAAGCGACCATTCGTAGGCTTGCAGCCACCCCTTGAACATCGCTTCGAATGCGCGCAACACGAAATTCTGCTTCTCGCCTTCCTTGTGGGCGTGCAGAACGCGCGCGCACAACATCGGCGTAAGGGTCAGCGAGACAAAGCCGGAGACGATGATCGCGACCGAGACGGACACGGCAAATTCGCGGAACACCCGACCGACCATGCCCCCCATCAACAGCACCGGAATGAATACGGCAATGAGCGAGAAGGTGATGGATATGATGGTGAAGCCAATCTCGCGCGCGCCTTTGAGCGCAGCCTCAAACGGCCGCATTCCGGCCTCGATGTGACGAACGATGTTTTCGAGCATCACGATCGCATCATCCACGACGAAGCCGACCGACAGCGTCAATGCGAGCAGCGTCATGTTGTTGATGGAGAAGCCAAAGGCGTACATCGCCGCGCAGGTGCCGATCAGCGACACCGGAACCGCAAGCGCAGGAATAATTGTTGCCGAGACTTTGCGCAGGAACAGAAAGATCACCATGATCACGAGGCTGATGGCGATCGCAAGCGTCTCCTGCACGTCGGCGACCGACGCGCGAACGGAGATCGAGCGGTCCATCAACACTTGCATATTGATCGACGGCGGCACCAATGCACGATATTGCGGTATTTGACTGCGAATTGAATCGACGACGGATACCGTATTGGCGTCCGGTTGGCGCTGTATCGCCAGAACAATCGCTCGATTGTCGTTGAACCAGCTGGCGACCTTGTCGTTCTCGACGCTGTCGATCACCCGCGCCACTTCATCGAGATGAACGGGCGCGCCGTTGCGATAGGCAACCACGACCTTGCGGTACTCGTCCGCCTTGGTCATCGCGCCGGACGCCGCCAAGGTCACGCTTTGCTTGGGGCCGCTGAGCGTCCCTACCGGCGTGTTCGAGCTCGTCTTCGAAACGACCGAGCGGATGTCGTCAAGCGATATATTACGCGCTGCCGCCGCCACCGGATCGACCTGCACGCGCACAGCGAATTTCTGCGCGCCATAGACCACCACCTGAGCAACGCCAGGAAGCTGCGATATCTGTTGTGCAAGCGTGATCTCACCGTATTCATCGACAACGGAGAGCGGCAATGTCGGCGAGTTCAAGCTGATATAAAGGATAGGAAAGTCGCCTGGATTGACCTTCTTAAAGCTCGGCGGGATGGTCATTTCCACCGGTAGTTTGCGAGCCGCCACCGACAGTGCGGTCTGAACGTCGAGCGCCGCCCCATCGATGTTGCGGTTAAGATCGAACTGAATGGTGATGGTCGTAATGCCGAGCGAGGACGTGGAGGTGAGCGAGGTGATGCCAGCGATGGTGGAAAGCTGCCGTTCGATTGGCGACGCCACCGAGGCCGCCATGGTTTCCGCGCTTGCGCCAGGCAGTTGCCCAGTAATTGAGATGGTGGGAAAATCAACCGCAGGCAGCGCCGCAACTGCGAGCAGCCGGTAAGCGAAAATTCCCAATACGATGATCGAGGCCGTCACCAGGGTGGTGAGCACCGGTCGGCGAATGCAGGTTTCCGAGAGGGTCATGCCCTAATTCTCAACGTCATGATCCCGTCTTTGGCTCGCGAATCTCGACCTTGGTACCGTCGGCGAGCAACAGCTGCCCGTTCGTTACCACGGTTTCACCGCCCTGCAGTCCGCTGAGTACCGAGTCGCTGTCGAGAACGCGCTGGACCGTAACCGGCTGCACCTTTGCTGCCCCCTCGCTCACCACAAACACATAACTTCCGGCCTGGCTGACCTGCACCGCCGAGGAAGGGACAACTACTCCTTCCTCTTCCCGGAATGTCACGCGCACCGTGACCAGCGTGCCCGGCCAGAGCAGCTCGTCCTTATTGGGCATGGTTGCCCGCACAGGGACCATGCCCGTACTCCCGTCGACGGTGTTCTCGATCATGGTCACTTGGCCGGATGCGCGACGCGGGTCGCCCGGGATGTTCGCCTCAATTGAGGCACTCTCATTGTTCAGCGCCTGACGCAAATCGGGCAAGTAGCCCTGCGGCAACGAGAAGGTGACGTAGATGGGGGCCGTCTGCAGGATCGTTGCGAGCGGTGTGAGATCCGCCTGGCGAACGAAATTGCCGATCTTGACCATGGCCATGCTGGTGCGCCCACTGATCGTCGCCCGGATGGTGCAATAGCTCAGCTGGATTTTGAGATTTTCAAGCTGAGCCGTATTGGAATCGACGGATGCGCGCCAAATGTTGACCTGCGTTCGTGCGTTCTGAAGCGTGACCAGGGTGGTCGCCCCTTTTGCAAGCAGCTCGTTGTAGCGAGTCACGTCGCGTTCTGCCTGCTCCAGGTTTGCCTTGGCGCTCGCCAGGACGCCCTCGACCTGCTTCGCTTGCGCCTCGATGGCGCGCCCATCGAGGGTAAAAAGCAGTTCCCCCTGCTTGACCAACGCCCCGTCGCGAAAATGCACATCAGTGATTTCCGTATCGACGCGCGCTTTTATGGCGACGCTGGCAATGGGAGTGACCGAGCCCAGTGCTTCCACCCGAACCGGAACCTGTCGCTTGACGGCCGTTGCAACTTCGACCGGCACCCGTGGCGCGTTTTGCCGGGGTGCTTGGGCAACAGCACCGCCCGACCAGAAGCTGCCGCGCGTGGCCGCCACAATGCCAACCGCGGCGAGAAGGGCAGCCCCCGCCAGAAACCAAGTCCGCTTCTTCATTGATGCTCCCGAGGAGGCTGTTTTTCTCATCAGCCTGCTCGAATTATGCTCCTCTTTCTATTGCAGTCATGCCGGATGTGCTAGGCGACCATTGACTACCATACATATCGCCGGTGCGACCCGGCTTTCATCCTAAAAACGGCGTAACTTTCCGCCCGCCGCGATCATTTGCCCCATGCGAATTGCCACCTGGAACGTGAATTCAATAAAGCAGCGCCTGGAGAATCTCACGACCTGGCTGGGTGAACGCTCCCCTGACATTGTATGCCTACAAGAGACCAAGTGCACTGACGAGGCCTTTCCACGTGAGCCGCTGGAGGCTCTTGGCTATAATGTTGCAGTGCACGGGCAGAAGGCCTTCAACGGCGTTGCAGTTATTTCCAAATTCCCGATCGACGAAGTCGTCAAAGGACTGCCGGGCGATTCGAACGATGACCACGCACGTTTCATTGAGACCACCATCTCCACCAGAGACGGCACGCTGCGCCTGGCATCGATTTATCTGCCCAATGGCAACCCGCCGGAAAGCGACAGGTACATCTACAAAATCAAATGGATGGATCGGCTCATCGGCTTTGTCCACGACCGCCTTCAATTGGAGGAGCGCCTCGTCCTCGCAGGCGATTTCAACGTCATCCCAACCGAACTGGACGCTCGCAATCCGAAGCGCTGGCTTGGCGATGCACTTTTCGTGCCACCCACCCGGCACAAATTTCGCGAGCTATGCAATCTCGGATTGACCGATACGGTGCGGGCAACAAGCGACGCGCCGGGCTTCTATACGTTTTGGGATTATCAAGCCGGCGCCTGGCAAAAGAACGACGGCATCCGAATCGATCATATCCTCTTGTCACCCCAGGCAGCCGACCGGCTCATCGCGAGCGGCATCGATAAACATGTGCGCGCCTGGGAAAAACCTTCGGATCACGTTCCGGTTTGGACCGATCTCGCGCTTACCGGCCCGTGAGCACAAACGATTGATCGTGGACCGTGATCTAAAAATGCCCGCGACATGACGGCGGGCATGATGAGCAAAGCTGCCTCAAGGGCGTGGTCAATGTTTGAAGAAACTGTCCAAAATGCCCCACGGCAGCTTATAATTCACGCCGAAGCGAAGGATGTGATCGTCCTGCAATGCCCGTTGACTGCTGGAAACGCTCGGAGCAGGCGTAAAATACGATTTATCCTGTAGACCGACATACAAGTACTCGACCTTGGCGATCCAATCCTGCGTCAACTTCACCTCAACGCCCCCGCCTGCCGCCCAGCCGAGGTGCCAGTGCTGATCTGAATTCAGCCCCCAAGGTCCGGCGACCATGCCTTCGGAGGTGCCCAGTACCGCTCCACCAGTCGCATAAATGAGCCAATTGTCCTGGCCAAAACCGACGCGGCCGCGCAAAGTGGAAAGCCAGTGTTCCTTCACTTGCTCGTTGAAAGAGGCATTGGCTGGGAATTCGAAAGTACCCTTCCGATTGGTGACGGAGGTATCGCCCTCGTAGCCGAAGACTATATTATTTCCGTTCTGAAGGTTATATCCCGAGGTGAGGGTCTTTGCCGCGCCGCCGAGATCGAACTGACGAGATTGGACGCTGCCAGCGGGATCGTCGGGCACAACAGCGCTGCCCCAGGCGCCGCCACCGGAAAATCCCATATAGGAGCCGGTCCAGTTGGTGACCGGCGCGGGCGCCGATTGGTAGATAGAGGCAATGCCAAGGTCGGTCGCGAAAGCCGGCGCGCAATGCAAGCCGGCCGCCAAGACCAGCGCAGCGGCGCTTCCGCGAAGGATTGTTTTGATCCGTCCAGACACGTTCTGCATTTGGGATGACGTTACGCCAGCTGCGGATTCGTTTCCATTACCCGGGAGACGCTATTGAGCGGATTTCGGCCGACTGTGTCGTTAGCGCCACAGATCAGGGTTGGCGCCGTTTTAGCCAATCCTCCAAGAACTTATGGGCTACGGCGCGCTCCTTGTCGGTCGCCTGGGCGACGGCATTGCTGTACATCTCGTTGATCCATGCCTCATCGGGCCCGGCACCGTCTTTTGCGATGATCAACCAGAATAAGCCTTGGCCAGCTTGCCGGGAGACCTCTTCACCTCGGAATAACATCTCGCCGAGCAGTGCTTGCGCACGGTGCTCGCCCTTGTTCGCCGAAAGACGAAGCCAGCGCGCCGCCTGGATTGCATCCTTCGGTGCGCCCTTACCGAGAAGGTAGAGGCGACCGAGATGATATTGCGCTTCAGGATCGGCAAAATAAGAAGCAGCATATCGGAATGTCTCGTGGGCACGAACGGGATCGGCCCGCAGCGTCCCCGGAATGCCGTCGAGATAATATTGGCCGAGCGCGACAAATGCATTCGCCAAGAAATAGCGCGTATTGGTCGCTGCTGAACTGTCGTCTGCATAGGTCGTCGTGAGACGGCGGAAATATTCATAGGCACGCGCCTGGCTCAGCGGAACGCTGTCGCCATCGGCATACATGCGACCAAGCTTCCAAAGCGCGGCGGGGACACCTTGTCCGGCAGCGTATTCAAGCTCAACGAGCGCCTGATCCGTCTTACCTTGACGCAGCGCCTGGGTGCCTGAGCGCAGCGCCTCCTGAGGAGACGAAGGCATCCCTGGGCGTGCCGGAACGGTGAACTGAGGCACCGGCACCGCCGCCAGGGGAGTTGCATTTCCCAGAGTATTGGCGGTCCCGTTCAAATCGGAGCCAGGTACGGGGACGGACACTGCGTTGTCATTGGGCATGCGCGTGCCATCAAAGCTGACGGCGGGTGACAGCCCAACGGCCAGAGCAAGCAACCCGATGCTCGCAAAGATGTCAGATGCCCGCATGACACGCCTTCTCGGCCGCGGCACCGCGATGGGTCACGGCGCAGTGGCGCGCGGGACCGACCTGCCGAGCATATTTCCACAAAAAACCTGATGTGATTTGGGGCGCCGACCCGCGGGTTGCTCCCGAGAAGCGCCCGTCGGTGATGAGAGTTGCCTTTTCACCCATGCCCTGTCCGTGCAAGGCTGCGGTGGTCGCAAATATCTCTCGCATCCCGGGGCCGTCTTGCGGCCCTTCGTACCGGATCACGAGCACTTCGCCTTCCCTGTATTTCTTATTCTTGACGGCCTCGAAGCGCGCTTCCTCCCCGTCAAAGCAGCGCGCCGAGCCGGTAAATTTCAAGTCCGCCATCCCGGCAACCTTCACGATCGCGCCTTCGGGCGCGAGGTTGCCACGAAGCCCGACGACGCCGCCGGTGGCGGAGAGCGGCTTGTCGGCGGGATGGACCACGTCCTGGTCCTTGTTCCCCTTACCGCCAGCCTCATACGAATCTTTGGCGACATAACGGCCGGCAGGCTTCAAATCTGCGAGATGCCCGCCCGAGCATCGCAGGCGGCTGCCCATGAACAGGCATGCTGTTCGAATGTTTCGAGGCCGGCGCTTGGCGTTCATTTTCGTTTCGTGCACTGCCTTGAAGGGCGTCCCCGTAGGGGGCTCTAAGAGTTATTCGCGGACCGCAAAATCACTGCGCGTATCCGATCTCTAGGGAGCCTATGGCCAAATAGCGGCGCGGCAGTGCCGGATTCCTTCCCGAGTCTCAATGTTTTAGCTTTGTTGCACGGATGCAACAGGATTAACGAGTGGTTAACAAACCATGTCACAGTCGAGGCGGAAGTGCGGGTCAAAACCGAACTCGGCACGTGCTTTGGCAATCGATACCAAACCCTCGTCCTCGCCGATGTTGTAAATGCCAGGCACACCGCGAGTGAGCGCAAGAAAGGCGGCGTGGGCGGCGGCATCGACGTGCAATGCGGGTCTGCGGCGCGCCTGCGGGAACCATGTCCCCGGCCCATAGAGGAGGCCATAGCGCAGCACGATTGTTTCCATGGATCGTTCTGCAAGCACCTCTCGTTCCATTTCAATGGCACCCTTCACGGTGACCGATCTGCGCGGATCGGAAGCATCAAGAGGGTCTTCCTCGGGATGCGGCTCACCATCCTGCGCATAGGCGAAGGCAATGCTCTGCACGATCAAGCGGCGCGCAGCCGCGTCGCGCGCAGCCGCAATCAGATTGCGAGTGCCTTGCGTCCGAATGCGAGCGTTCCTGCCATAGGACGCCGCGATGCGGGCTTCGTCGAACTCACGGGGCAGGTCAGTCAATTGATGGATGACGACTTGCGGCCGTGCCAAGCGTACGGCTTCCATGACTGCTTCAGGGTCGAACACATCAAGGACGGCGGGTATGACCCCAGCGCGTTCGAGTTCTTTTGCGCGCTCGCGCGAACGCGTCGTGCCGGTTACCTGGCAGCCCGCTCGAACTAGCAGCGGCACCAGACGCCGGCCAATCGCGCCGGCAGCGCCGGCCAGAAACACTCTCATGCGCGTATGCTATGGGCGGGGACGCCAGTCGTCGAGAAGCTATATGCCCCCCCTGCTCCGCCGGCGGTTTTTCGCCCGCAGTGTCCACGCGGTCGCTCCCGACCTCATCGGCGCGACGCTCCTCGTCAATGGGATTGGCGGAGTTATCGTCGAGGTCGAGGCCTATCATCACACCGATCCGGCGGCGCATTCCTTCGGCGGACGAACCGAGCGCAATGCGATCATGTTCGGCCCTCCCGGCTACGCTTATGTGTACCGGTCCTACGGCATCCACTGGTGCCTCAATTTTGTTTGCGAGGCGGAAGGCTCGGCAAGCGCTGTGCTCCTGCGGGCGCTTGCACCGCGACAGGGAATTGCGGCCATGCGCCGACGGCGCAATGTCTCGGACGATCGCCTCTTGTGCGCGGGCCCGGGACGCCTATGCCAGGCGCTGGCCATTACGGACCACCACAACGGGCTGCCTCTCGATAAGGCGCCATTCGAGTTGCAGGCACGCAGCGAAGCAATCGAGATCGCAATCGGCCGACGCATCGGCATTACCAAGGCAGCCGACAATCCTTGGCGCTACGGGTTCAAGGGGTCACCATTCCTGAGCAGGCCATTCAGGGATTGATTCGGCAATCGATCAGCGCGGGCGTGTGAGGTTCCCCCGGCGCCTGCACATCATCATTCGCTCACATTGTTATTGGAAAAAATACTGCTGGACTCGATCGCAGCGGAGGGGAAACGAATGCGCCTCGGAATTGGAAGAAGAATAATCGCTCTTGCGCCTCTACTGATGCTCCTTGCAGCGCTGTGTATGCCGGTGCGCGCCAATGCGGCGTCGGGACCGGAAATCGACGCCAGCGCACGGGCAACGCTGGCGGAGTTCTTCCGCGAAGTCTGGTCGGCGCGCGACCTCGCAAATCAGGCCACCGCCATTCTGATTTTTCCGACCATTGTGAAAGCGGGGTTCGGGGTGGGAGGCGAATATGGCGAAGGCGTTTTACACATTCGGGGCAAGACAACCGCCTTTTACAACATCATATCCGGTTCGATCGGTTTTCAGTTCGGGGCGCAAGCGCGCTCGGTGATCATCATGTTCATGACGGACGCTGCATTGGCGGGATTTCAGCGCACCGACGGCTGGAGGGTGGGGCTTGACGGATCGGTGGCCATCATCACCGTCGGGGCCGGCGGCGCCATCGATACCAACACCATCCACAGCCCGGTCATTGGCTTCATTTTCGATCAAAAAGGCCTCATGTATAACCTGACCCTTGAAGGCTCGAAGATTACCCGCATCAGTCGCTAGTGGCCGGCGCGGTGCACTGAATCACTCAGACGCGCAAGGCGGCGAGCGTCGCAGCGCCGTGATGGTATCTTCCGATGGTCCTGCTATCGCGCGCTGCGGCGCGTCTCGAAGAGCGCACGTCGGCTTTAGCCGATTTGCGCATTTTATAGTGCCGATCTCGGGTGAACCCGAGATCGGGTGGCCGCCCCATCCTTCGAGACGGGCGCACGCAACGCTCGCACATTATTACAGAATCCTTTCACCGCGCCCTCCTCTGGATGAGGCGGATAACAACCAACGGCAACTTCTGATGCCCGTCACCTGCCGTGACTGATTGACAGCGGCGAAGAATTAGGATTTCGACGCAGTTTCAGGCGGCTGCTTAGAGGGCGCGGTATGGCGGGCACGCACGGCCTCCGAGTGGTGGGGTATTTCGATTGTCCTGGCGGCGGCCAAGTCGTCGTCCGCAACAATGTTGCTTACATCGGCCACATCAAGCCGCCCGACGGCACGAGCATCGTCGACGTCAGCGACCCGGCAAAGCCACGCAAGCTTGCCGACATCAAAATTCCCGACGGAACGCTCTCCCATAAGGTTCGCGTCGAGAACGACGTGATGCTGGTCAATCGAGAGATATTCCCCATCGGAAGGCAGGACCCGAGCTTTCGCGGCGGGCTCGAAATATTCGACGTGAGCCGGCCATCGCAGCCGCGGCACATCGGCTCATGGCCGGCGCGCGGCATGCACCGCTTCACCTTCGACGGTCGTTATGTGTACGGCTCGCCCGAGCTGGACGGCTACCGCGGCAATGTGGTCGGGATAATCGATTGCAAAGAACCATCGCGCCCGCAAGAAGTCGGCCGCTGGTGGATGCCCGGACAGTGGACGGCGGGAGGCGAGACGCCTGGCTGGGAGGGCACCGCCCACCGTTGCCACCATCCCATTCGCCTCGGCGACCGCCTCTACGTGAGCTACTGGCACGGCGGATTTGTCATTCTCGACATAGCGGACATGGGCAAGCCGAAATTCGTTTCGGGACTGGACTGGAGTCCGCCCTTTCCCTGGCCGACCCATACCGCACTGCCGATACCGTTCGAGATCCGCGGGCGCCGGGTCATGCTGGTCGCCGATGAGGACGTCGTGCGCCTTGGGCCGGCGCCGCCCGCGTTCCTGTGGGTCGTCGATATCACCGACGAAGGGCGTCCTACCCCGTTCGCCAGCTTCCAGGTCGAGGAGGAGGACGGGTCGTTCAAGCCCGAATACACCGGCATGCATCAGTTCTGCGAGGAGGTGCGTGGAACGGAAATTCCGATCGCCTGGTTTGCGCACGGGCTGCGCATCGTCGACATCGCCAACCCGCATGCACCAAGAGAAGTTGCCTGCTTCATGCCGCCGGTCCCCCAAGGCGCCGACCGGGTGCAAAGCAACGATGTCTGTTTCGATTCGCGCGGCCTCATCTACCTGCAGGATCGCACGCGCGGACTGCACATTCTCGAACGGATCTGAAATCGTCCGATATTGTCAAGCATGGAGCGCGCATGGACCTGATCATTCGCAACGCTCGGGTTCGTGGTCATCGGCACCCGGTTGAGATCGCGGTCGACAAGGGCCGGATTGCCGCGGTCGGCAAATCGCCGGACCCCACGGCTGATCGGGAAATCGATGCCGCCGGCAGCCTGGTCCTGCCCGGTTTCATCAATTTGCACCTGCACGCCGACAAGTCCCTGCTGGGCGAAGTGATGCGGCCAAACGTCTCCGGGACATTGCCGGAAGCGATCGAGATCACGAACGAGTTCAAGCGGCGCTATGATCCCAAGGAGGTCGCCGAACGCGCCGGCCGTGTCCTTGCCGCCGGAGTGAGGAACGGCACGACCTTTTTTCGGCTGTTCGCCGATGTCGGCACCATCGGCGGCTTGCGCGCAGCGCAGGGACTGCTGCTTGCGCGCGAGCGCTTCGCAAAGCTTTGCGACATCGAGGTCGTTGCATTCCCGCAGGAAGGCATTCTGCGCGATCCCGGCGCTGCCGATCTCATGGAAGAGGCGATCAGGCAAGGCTGCAAGGTCGTCGGCGGCCTTCCCTGGTACGAGTACACCGATGCCGATGCCCGCCAGCACATCGACATCTGCTTCGAAATCGCGAAGCGGCACGATCTCGACATTCACATGCTCGTCGACGATACCGACGATGCCAACTCGCGCAGCCTGGAATACCTTGCGCTCAAGACCATGCGCGAGAAGTTCCATGGCCGGGTCACCGCCAGTCATTGCGGGGCAATGGCGGGCTACAACGACGTCTATGCCGCCAAGGTCATCGACATGGTGGCAACCGCGGGGATCACCATCTCGGTCAATGCGCACATCAATCTCGTTTGCTCGGCGCGCTTGGACCGCGAACCGCGCCGGCGGGGAATCGCGCGGGTGAAGGAGCTGCTGGCGCGCGGCGTCAACGTCATCTCGTCGCAGGATGACGTGAATGACCCATATTACCCGTTCGGCAAGCCCGACCAGCTCGAAGTGGCGGTGATGATGGCGCATACGGCACAGCTGACGCTTCCGCACGAGCTTGAGCAAACCATCGACATGGTGACCGCAAACGCGGCCAAAGCCGCCCGTCTCGACGATTACGGCGTCGCACCCGGCTGTCGCGCCGATCTGGTGGTGACCGGCGCGCCATCTGTGCATGAGGCGCTGCGCCTGCAGCCCCTGCGCAGTCACGTGATCAGGGCCGGACAGGAGATTGTGCGCACCACCGTCAATCAGGAGCTGCGCGGCTTTTGACCGCAAACTGACAGGGCAAAGAATGAAACCGGAGCGAGCCTCTTATGACCTGGTGGTGCGCGACGGCACCTTGATCATTCCCGGCGTCGGCAGGATGGCGGCGGATGTGGGCATCGCCGATGGCCGCATATCGGCGATCGCAGAGAATCTGCCGGGCGATGCAGCGGAGACGTTCGATGCGAGTGGAAAGGTTGTGCTGCCGGGAATATTCGATCCCCATGTCCATATCGGCAACGAGCTTTCCTTCGACGAGGAAGCCGAAACCGAAACGCGCGCCGCCGTGCTCGGAGGCGTGACCACGATCGGGATTTTCCTGCGCAGCCTCGAGGATTCCTACTTTCTCCATCTGCCTGCATTCCGCCGGGCAATGGACGAAAGGAGCTATGTCGATTCGGTGTTCCATCCGCAGATTTTCACCGAGCAGCAGATCGCCGAGTTGCCGCGCTATGCGGAGGAATTCGGCATCCGCTCGTTCAAGTTCTACATGTCCGGCATGCCCGGCATCGTGAAGTCGGTGGACGATGCCGTGCTGCTCGAAGGGTTTCGCAAGGTCGCATCGATCGGCACCGATACGATCGCTTGCGTGCATTGCGAGACCGGCGCGCTCATCGAGCGGGCGCGCAACGAGCTCAAGCAGAAAAAGCCGACCGGCACGCTTGCCGATTGGGAGGACGCGCATCCCGCCGAAGCAGAGGCGCTGGCAATTCAAACCGCGCTCTACCTCGCCACGTTGGCCGGCGCGCATCTTTATGTGGTTCACCTTTCCAGCCGGCAGGGTCTGCAAGTCGTCCGCGCAGCGCGGCGGGGAGGCGCGCGCTTCACGGTCGAGACCACAACGCCTTACCTCGGCATTTCCAGCGACGACCCCAACGGCTTTCTCGTCAAGATGGTGCCGCCGGTGCGGACACCCGAGCACAATGCGGCGCTGTGGGAGGGAATTCGCGACGGCAGCATCGACACGGTAGGCACCGACAACACGTCGCGACGGCGCGCATCGAAGCAGCCGCAAGCCGGTCTGCACGGGTCGCGTCCGGGGCTGCCGGTGCTCGGCACGCACCTCCCTGCCCTCCTGCATTACGGACGCTTGCGCGGCGTGCCGCTCGAACATCTGGTCGATTGCGCCACCCGTGCGCCGGCCAAGGTGTACGGCATTTATCCGCGCAAGGGCACGATTGCGGTCGGCGCCGACGCCGATCTCGCGATTGTCGATCTCGACCTGGAGCGAACCGTCCGCGCCGAGGATCTGCAAGGCATGTCCGATTTCTCGCCGTTCGAGGGCAAGACGCTGCGCGGCTGGCCGGTCGCCACGGTCAAAGGCGGCCGCATTGTTGCGCGCAACGGCAAGATCGTGGGGCCGCCGACCGGCCGCTACATCTTCCGGCCGGCGCCGAATTCATAGAGCGATTTGAACCGGAGTGTTAGAGTTAGATTTCAAGAGGCCGTGTCATTCCGGGGCGCAGCGAAGCGGCGAGCCCGGAATCCATAACCACAGGCCGGGGTTATGGATTCCGGGCTCTCGGCCTTCGCTGCGCTTCAGCCTCGCCCCGGAATGACACCACTTGAAAGCAGCAACTAAAACGTCAGGCCCGTACCGAAGACCTGGATGGCGTAAAAGTATAATTCCGCGTCGAGGCAGCGCTGCACGGTGGCGGCCTTGCGAAACCCGTGCTGCTCGCCGGCGAACAGGAAATAGCCAACGGGGTTACCCTTGGCGCGCAACGCCTCCACCATCACTTCCGCCTGATTGGGCGGCACGATCTTGTCCTCGCTCCCCTGGAAGAAGATCACAGGCTTTGCGAGCCGCTGCGCATGAAAGAGCGGCGAGCGCTCGCGATAGCGCGCTTCCTCCTGCGGATAAGGCCCGATCAGCCAATCGAGATACCGCAATTCAAACTTGTGCGTGTCGCGCGCCAGCGCTGCCGCATCGCTCACTCCATAATAGCTTGCACCGCCTTGAAAGAAGTCGCGGAAGGTGAGCGCCGCGAGTGTCGTATAGCCGCCGGCGCTGCCGCCGCTGATGACGCAGCGCTTTTCGTCGATCGATCCCCGCTTGCCGAGAAGGCGCGCCCCGGCGATGCAGTCATCGACATCGACCACGCCCCAGGCGAGATGGAGGCGATCGCGATAAGCGCGGCCGAAGCCCGTGCTGCCGCGATAATTCACATCGAGCACCGCGATCCCGCGGCTCGTCCAGTATTGTATATTCAGGCTCAGCGTGCTCGCAGCATGCGCAGTCGGGCCGCCATGGCATTTGACCAGAAGCGGCGGCCTTTCGCCGGCGGGTGGCCGATAATCGGGATTGGACGGCGGATAGAACAGACCGAACGCGGTTTCCCCGTTGGTGGTCGGGAATTGCACGCTCTCGACCTGGGTGAGGTAATTCGCGCAACCCAACTCGGCGCGGTCGAGAATGTCGGTCGATTTTTTCAGAACGCTGTGGCGCCGCGACGCAAGATCGAGTGCGACAATGCCGGTCGGGTGATCAGGAGCGCCGGCCCAGAACACGAACGCATTGCCGGCACCGCGCACGAAGGCAAATTCGGTGAACGGCGTCGCGATGGACGAGAGAGTTTTGCCGGCAAGCTCCAATACTGCGAGGCGGCCGAGCCCCGATTGCGAATAGGCACAGACAATGCGATCCGCGCCGGCAAACGCGTATGTCGACATGCCGAGCACCCATTGCGGGAGACCGAACTCCGCGGCCATGGGCGCGAGCGCCTCGACGGTCTGCGATGCAAGGTCGCAGGAATAGAGATTCCACCAGCCCGACCGGTCAGACACGAAGATGACCCGCGTGCCGTCGGGCGACCATTCCGGCTGGAAAATCAACTCGGCGCTGCCGCCGGCAATCGCCTGCGGCTCGCCGATGCTGCCGTCCGCATCGATCGCGGCACGGTACAGCGTGGTGCCGTTCCACGGCATGTTGGGATGGTCCCAGGCGAGCCAGAGGAGCGAACGTGCGTCCGGCGAGAGCCGCGGCGCGGCAAAGAAATCATGCCCGCCGACAAGCACCCGCCCGGGTTCGATGCCCGGCTGCTCCAAGTCTATGGCAACGATGGCATTGACCGGCTCGCCCTCGCCGGTGTGGTCCTCGCGCACGCCGATCCAGCGTTTGCGGCGGTGATCGACGATCCCGTCCGCGAACCTCCAGTCGCGGTCCCGCGCGGCCGGGGCCGGCGTGAGCGGTTCCGGCGCGGATGCGCCTTGCGCATTTAGATCTTGCGCCTGGCGATCTTGCGCCTGGCGATAGAGCCGGCCATCGGCAAAATTGGAGAAATAGACGGTGCCGTTGCTGACATTCCATGCGCCGCCGCCGTATTCATGCACCCGCGTGCGCACATTGAAAGGCGCCGGAGTGATGTCGGCCTGGCGTCCATCCTTGTCCCGCCGGACGATGACGTAGCGCCCCTGCTCCTGGGGACGGCCCTCCAGCCAGTAGAAGCTGCCGCCTTCCACGCGCGCATCGGAAAGCGAAATGCTTTGCGCGACAATCAGGTCGGACGTGATCGGCGACTTCCAGGATCCGTACGGGGCAGTCTTGATCGAATCGTTCGGCATTCAAACCACTTGGCAGGGCCCGTCCTTACAACTTAATGGCGAACTTAGGCTGCAACCAATGCGAGTGGACGTAAAATTATGCAATTTTTTACCTGCATTAACAGGTGATTTGCAGGGCGCCGGCGAAGCAGGCAGGGAATACCTGCGGTTGTGATGCTCCAAGTGAGGGCCAGGGCCGAACACCATGTCCCTGGCTTATTGGTTGGGTTTCGTTTTGGCAAAATCGATCCGGATGAGGATACAGCCATCGCACTCACCGCCCTCGGGACACGATCCATTCATGACCTTTCCGCGAGGTCTTCCATGAAAGCCCCGCTCGCCAAGCTCAATCTATGTTCTCGATTTGTTCTAGCATGCCCCGCACGCAGATTGCAAGCGAAAAATGGGGTTCAGACACGGCGCGCGAGCAGCACGCGGCCATCGTCTATTCCTTCTTGCCCCACAGTTCCTGGAGACGCGCATCGCGCCCGCAGTTGAGACGATAGAACGAATAGCGGATGGGGTTCTTGCGATAGTAGTCCTGATGGTAGTCTTCGGCCTTGTAGAACGGCCCGGCGGCGACGATTTCCGTCTGGATCGGCTGTTTGAAGCGGCCCTGCACCAGAGCCTTGGACTGCTCCGCCGCCGCCCGCTGCTCCTCGCCATGATAGAAGATCGCGGTGCGGTATTGGTCGCCGACATCGCAGAATTGCCGGTCTTTCGCGAGCGGGTCGATGTTGTGCCAGAACGTGTCGAGAAGCTTTTCGTAGCTCACCTGCGCCGGGTCGTAAGCGATCTCGACCGCTTCGGCATGACCGGTGCCGCCATGGGAAACCTGCTCGTAGGTGGGATTGGCGATGCGGCCTCCGGTATAGCCCGACGTGGTGCTGATCACGCCTTTGACCTTGTCGAAATCGGCCTCCACGCACCAGAAGCAGCCACCGGCAAACGTGGCGAGCGCCGGATTTGCGGCCGCTCCTGCCCGGCGGCCGTTGCCGCGATCAAAAAATACAATGCACCAGCAAAACTAATCGGCAGGCAACGCATCCGTTTCTCCGCTCCTGGTGCGCACTCTTCAATCCAACTATAAGCCTTTCCGAATTCAGTGCACATGGCACGACCATGCGGCAGGTAACCTCCCCCTGAAAGGGGGAGGTATTGGGCCGAGTTTGCGGCTTGCACATATTCACCGCACGGGCAAACGCAGATGACGCGTTTTGAAGGGACCAGCGCCTATGTGGCGAGCGATGACCTCAAGGTCGCGGTCAACGCCGCCATCACGCTCGAGCGCCCGCTGCTGGTCAAGGGCGAGCCCGGCACCGGCAAGACCGTGCTCGCTCTCGAAATCGCCAACAGCCTGAGCGCGCCTTTGCTCGAGTGGCACATCAAGTCCACCACCAAGGCGCTGCAAGGGCTCTACGAATACGACGCCGTGTCGCGGCTGCGCGACAGCCAGCTTGGCGACGAGCGCGTCAAGGATATCCGCAATTACATCAAGCGCGGCAAATTGTGGGATGCCTTCACCGCCGACGAGCGGCCGGTGCTGCTCATCGACGAGATCGACAAGGCCGACATCGAGTTCCCCAATGACCTGCTGCTCGAACTCGACCGCATGGAATTCTTCGTTTACGAGACCGGCGAGACGGTGCGAGCGCGGCGCCGCCCGATCGTGATCATCACCTCCAACAACGAGAAGGAGCTTCCCGACGCATTTCTGCGGCGATGCTTCTTCCATTACATTCGCTTTCCCGATCCCGACACCATGCGCGCCATCATCGAGGTGCATTTCCCGGGCATCAAGCAGCGGCTGGTCGCGGAAGCGCTGCGGCTGTTCTATGAAATCCGCGAAGTGCCGGGGATGAAGAAAAAGCCTTCCACTTCCGAACTGCTGGACTGGCTCAAGCTCCTCGTGGTCGAGGATATCGGCCCGGAAATTCTGCGCGAGCGCGACCCGAAGAAGCTCATTCCGCCGCTGCACGGCGCGTTGCTGAAGAACGAGCAGGACGTGCACCTGTTCGAGCGGCTTGCCTTCATGGCGCGGCGCGAGAGCCGGCAGTAGCCGCGTGTTCTGCGGTTGATGCAGGCTGGGCATCAAACAGGGAGGGAATCAGCAGGCTCGGGCTCCTCTCAGCATTTCGTACCCTTGTCTTTATGCTGGCGAAGAATGGCGCGATTGACTTGGACGACTATGTCACAGCTCTTCAGCAGATCCCGGCCGCTGAACACCGACAGACAGGCGACCGCAACAATCTTGCAAATGCGATCCATGCTATAAGCATTCACATTCTATCTTCGGCAGCACCAATAGATTAATTTAAGGCCAATATGCCTATTCCTGATTATCAGAGCTTGATGCTTCCGCTGTTAAAGCAAGCAGCTGCTGGCGAAATACGCGTCCTGGAAGCCGAAAAGAAAATGGGAGAGGAGTTTGGACTTACACCGGATGAGCGAGTTCAGCTTCTTCCAAGTGGAAAGCAAAGAGTTCTCCATAATCGTGCGCATTGGGCAAAGTTTTATTTGATGAAGGCTGGTCTTGTGAGGTTCCCAAGCCGTGGAACATTCGTGGCGACTGACGCTGGTCGGGCGCTGCTTGCTCGCAATCCAAGTCGGATTGATGTTGATCTGTTAAGGCAGCAATATCCGTCGTTTGAAGAATTTTATCGGGGTGAACAAGCTGACGTTGAACAAACCCCTGGTACGGCGGTTACGTCCTCTGCGCTCTCTAACATGGCGACATCTACCCCAGTAGAGCAAATTGAAAGAGCGTTTCTCACAATTCAATCTGCGCTTCGTACCGAACTGTTACAGCGCATTTTCCAAAATACGCCAGCTTTCTTCGAAGAACTGATAATCGAACTTTTGGTCAAGATGGGATACGGTGGGTCGCGACCGGATGCGGCTGCGCAACTCGGTCGTTCTGGCGATGGCGGAGTGGACGGTGTCATTAATGAAGATCGGCTAGGCCTTGATCGCGTTTATCTGCAGGCGAAGAGATATTCCGAGGGAAACGTCGTCGGTCGACCCGAAGTGCAGAAATTTGTGGGTAGTTTGATGGGAATGGGTGCGACAAAGGGGGTATTTGTTACTAGTTCAAAATTTTCTGGTGAAGCAATTGAATACGCCCGGCATTTAAGAGAACGCGTGATCTTGATTGACGGACAGAGGCTCGCGGAATTGATGATTGAACATAGTGTCGGCGTGCGGCTGAACCGTGCTGTTGAGTTCAAGGAGATAGATGAAAACTTTTTCGACGAAGAAGACTAAGAGGACCGCGATGCCGCGACTGCATGCAGTTTCGCCAGTACTGGTGTTGAAACGGCGCGCGCGCTCCATTGATGACGGGGTCAGTAGGCGGCGTTAATGAGAATTATAACGAGCAGAGCCAACAGAGCGCCGGTGGAAATTTCGACGATGCCGGGATACCGTTCCTCCAGGTAAGCCAACCAGCTCTGCATGACGCGCCCATATAAGCGTTTAACCCGACAATTGTCGCTCTAATCCTGGTTGCTGCGCATTACAAGATCAACCGGGGCTCGGAAGCCGAAAAAATCGGGACCGCGCTTCGTCCAACGCCCGCTCGATGAGATAGGTGGTCGCTCCGCCTTCCAAGTCATCAGCGATTGCCATTGCTTCTTCAAGAAGCCGAATTAGAGCTGCGCTTCAATGCTATCGGCTTGGTCGATGGCCGAATACTTTTCGTCACCTACACGATGAGGGGGACCGTTGTTCGCATCATATCCGCCAGGGGGGCAGAGCCACATGAAAAAAGGAAGTATCACGAAATTTAAGCTCAATCCGAAGAGGCCGCCCAAGACCGATTGGCGTGCCTTCGATGCCATGAGCGATGAGGAGCGCCATCGGGCTGCGCTCTCCGACCCCGATTGTCCGCCGGCGACCGGGGCGCAGCTTGCACGTGCTCGCCGGGTGCCGACTGTGCGGGCCTTGCGCAAGAAGCTGAACCTCACACAGGAGGAGTTCGCGGCGCGGTTCCATCTCCCACTCGGCACGATCCGAGATTGGGAGCAAGGCGCCCATGTTCCCGACAAGGCGGCACAAGTGCTTCTAACGGTCATTGCTAAAGACCCGGACGCTGTGGCGCGCGCGCTCGAAAAGTAGCTCTTGGCAATCGCCTTGAAGAGCCGGCCGGGAAGGCGGCTTAATCGACGGCGCTGAAGCGGCTTATCTTCACATCAAAGGCAACACGCATCCGGCGCAAACCCAGAAATATTGCTGTGCTGCCAAAGCCCTGTTCGGAGATTCCCAACTCCGAAGCTGGCGCCGAACGAAACTCAACCGCACCATTCGTTCCCAATTTGTTCCTAGTTTTTGCTTGACCGAGACCTAGCACTAGCTAAAATGGCCAATATATTGAAAATGGCTAACTATTCCTGATCGAGGAGATATCGGTGGCAAATTTCTCTCTAACCGACCTAAGCAACCGATCCGGCGAGGTCGTCGAGGCTGCTTTTCGAGGGCCGGTCGAGATCACTCGGCGCGGCAAGCGCAAGTTCGTGCTGTTGACCGCCGAGGAGTACGACCGGCTGGTGAGCGCGGCCGATACAAGGCGAGCCTTTCATGCTGATGATGCGCCTGCAGAGGTTGCCGCCATGATGCTGGCGGCCCTTGAGGACAATGACGGCTGAGATGGTCGAGCCCTCCAACGGTCTTGTTCCGCATATTGCCGATCCCCGCCCGATCGGTTCGCTCAGCCCAGCCTTCATGAAACGCGTCCGTGGCGAAGCGGCAGCTCGCATCCGTGCTCGTCGCTATCGCTCCGTCCCGCGTCGGTGACGAACGGTAATGGTCGGAGAATCGACGGCGGCCGTGGTGTGCGTTGGCGGACCGCCGCGAAGTGCCGAACACAATGTCATAGTGCTATCGCGCACACGTAGTGCCCATCTTCATCGACCGTGGCGCGCCAGTTTTCAATGCCTTTCAGTTTGCCGCGCGTATTGGAATAGTGTTCATGCCACGCGTTTCTTCCACCGCAGGCTCAACGCCTCGCAGGCGAGTGCCACCACACGGGGGATCGGCCTCGAGCCCGTGCGATAATGCGCGACCATGGGCCGCGACAGCCCAAGCGCATCTGCCGCGGTATTGAGCGACAGGCCGTGCCCCGCCATCCAGGCGGCGAATCGTTCCGGTCCCCATTTTCCCGCCTGTTCGCGCGCCAACTCGTAAAGCTGGTCGGCACCCATATCGATATCGCCGGGCCAGTTGACGGCGTGGCCCCACGGATCAGCCTTCGCCCTGCCGAACAGAGCGGCGGTCCGCAGCGGCACATAGAGCTTGAAGCGCTTGACGAGACGCGAAACGTCCACCGTCAACCTTTCGCCGGTGCTCCAGGCGATTTCGAGCGTCGCCGGCGCCTTGGCCTTCATGGCGCGGATCAGAGGCGGTTTGCTCATCGCACGATCTCCTTCCATTTTGCCAGAAGCCGGCCGATCGAAAATTTCGCCGCCGGATCGAGCGGGAGGTCAGGCCGCGGGCTGCCTGATCAGCATTCGTTGGTTCGCATCTCTTCGGGCGCGCCAGTTTCTATTTCAGAAACAAATCAGTGAGATTTAAGCTCAATCCGAAGAAGCCGCCAAAGACAGATTGGCGCGCCTTCGACGCCATGAGCGACGAGGAGCGTCATCGAGCCGCTGTTTCGGACCCGAATGCTCCGCCAGCGACCGAGGCGCAGCTTGCGCGTGCTCGAGCAAGGCGCGCATCGTCCCGACAAGGCCGCGCAAGTACTGCTAAGGGTTCGTAATCGCATCCTGAAACATGGCGACGGTTTTTGCATCACCTTCCTTAATTTTGCCGAATGGGGCATACCTTCTGTCATCGTGAGCTTGACCAAGGACATACTGCGGAAAATCGTCCACGCGGGGACGATTATTGCCTTACTGACGGGGGCCGCTTCCGCCCAGATTAAGACGCCTGGTATCAACTTAGCGCCGCAGGACCGACAAATGACGCCGGAAGAGAAGGAAAAGCAAAAAGCCATCGAGAACGAATACCAATCGGCAATTGGCAAGATTCCCGATAAGAAAACACCTGTCGATCCGTGGGGAACTGTTCGCTCGAATCCTTCGCCCTCACCTAAGCCCAAGCAATGAAGAGACGCACCCGCGACTGACGTTGCATCTTTGGTTTATGCGTTGCTCCAGCGACCTATTCCCCGCCGATAATCCGATATCGGGAACCGCGTGCGAGCTGCCGTCAATGAACGGCAGCAGCACTGAGCACAGCATGTGTCGCGGCGATCTGGATTTCATTTGGCCCGACTCCTGTGACGCAAATACAACAGCGCGCAAATTAAACGCCTTTCGCGAAGGCACCGAAGGGATGGTCACACAAAGCGGTCCCGTCCGCGCCGCATTTGAGCGGTAGTCGACGGGACGTTGGTCTGGGGGATCAGGGGAAGCTGCCGGGGAAGTGGCCAGCTCGGAAGTACAGCGGCGCCATTGGCAGACTTTTATTCCTCCCACCCATCATGGCCCCGGCGCGCAATGCCTGACGCGACCGGGGCCATTCTTTTTCGGACGGATTCGACCGCTGTCGGCAGTAGCGTTAATCTTGACGCTCAACTTCGTGGTTCCACATCAGGATTTGCAAGCCGCATCGGAAGGCCTTGCTGATACGCTACGATCTGCTCGAACGCCTCACGAAAATAGAGTTCGAAGTTCGACCACTCGGCCCAGCCAAGATGCGGCGTGCAGAGAACGTTCGGCATGGACAAAAACGGATGATTTCCTCCGGTGATCGGCTCTTGTTCGTAAACGTCGACAGCAGCATATCCTGGTCGGCCCTTCTGCACTGCGCCCAACAAAGCTCCCGGTTCGATAAGCTCGGCGCGCGCCGTGTTCACGATCAGTGAAGTCGGTTTCATACAATCCAGGTCCTGCGAACTGACGATCCCGTGTGTTTCCCGGGTAAGACGTACATGCAGGGATAGCACGTCGGAGCGCTCGAACAGCGCTTGCTTGCCTGCGGCACTCGCGTATCCCGCAGCAGCAGCCTTCTGCAAAGAGGATTCTCGGCCCCACACCAGAATATTCATTCCAAGCCCCCGGCCACCTTCCGCGACCAACTGCCCGATCGCGCCAAGGCCGAAAATGCCGAGGGTCGATCCGCGCAGCCGGTGTGACAGTGTGCAGGGCCATTCTCCGCGTTTCATGCGTTCAGCTTCGAGCGTCACGTTGCGGCGAGACGCAACGATCAATGCGAGAGTGAGCTCGGCGGGCGCAACGGGTGAATTGCTCTTGCCCGTAGCGACCGAAATCCCGAGGTCGGTACAGGCAGCGAAGTCGATCATCTTCGAATTGCGGCCGACGAGCGCGATGAGCTTGAGCTTCGGCAGTTTTTCGAGCAGAGCCCGGGAAAACTCGACGCGCTCGCGAATTGCGACCACTATATCAGCGTCGCGAAGGCGATCGACGAGGTGGGTGAAATCGCGCGCTGGCTCGCGATAGCGTACTACATCATGGTGGCGTATCAATGAAAAGCATTCCAGCTGATCCACCATATCCTGATAGTCATCTGGAATAACGATTTTCATCCGGGTCGTCTTCGCGCAGGGGTTATGGGGGCGGATGGCGCCAGCCCTACGCCGATCCATGCTGCAGATGATCGCGGAGTAGCCGGCCATAGCCCGGGATGCCGTTGCCTGTTTTGAGGAGACGCAGACCCGCCCAAAGGCTGACGGCATTGTTCGCAAGGACTGGCTTGCCAAGCTCGCGCTCCAGACGTTCGACGACGCTCATCGAAGGCCAATTGCCGCCTGGCATGACAATGGCATCGGCGTCTGGCCGGTCTGCCCGGCAGCCGAGCTCGTAGGCTTTTTCCGGACCAATCCGGCCCAGCTCGATGGAGGCCACGAACCCGGCCACCTCGCTATGGACGACCTTGAAGCCGCTCATCTGCATAAAGTCGACCATGGGCTTATCCATGGTTTTACTCCACGGCGCGCCGATTGCGATCTTCTCGGCACCAAGCTGCATCAGAGCTTCGACAAATGCGGTCGCCGCCGTGGTCGCGGGCTTGCCCGAGGCATCCTCCATTCGCTTGATCAGCTCGCGGTCGTAGCCTTTCCCCTTGGCGAGCGTGGGAGCGGTTGCCGCGAACACGATGACATCGACCTCGGCGTCGGCGAGCTTGCGGCTCTCCGTTTCGAGCTCCAGAACGCAGCGCATCTGCTCTTGCGGGGTGATATCGCGGTAGGTAACGCGTCCGGTATGCAACGAGACAGTCGGTGGCAATGCCACCGAGAACTCCGGCTCCTGGGTCGTGTTGGACGAGGGCGTCAACAAACCGAAGCGATGCTTTTTCTTAACATGGGTCACCTGGGCATGTCCTTCTCACTGCGACCCTTCGAGGCCAGCGGCCTTGATGACGGTGTGGAATTTTTCCGCCTCCGATTTGATGTAACGAGCAAATTCTTCCGGACTGCTGCTGCTCACGGCCTTCGAACCCTGACGCGATATAGCGTCCTTGACGTCGGGCATGGCAAGCGCCCGCACCACGCCGCTGTGCAATCGATTGATGATTTGCGGTGGCGTGCCGGACGGCGCGAGCAAGCCGCTCCAGCCGACCACGACCACGCTCGAATATCCGGATTCTACTACCGTTGGCGTTGCAGGAAACTGCTCGTCGCGCTTTTCACCGAACGTAGCGAGCAGATTGAGCTTGCCCGATTCCACGAGGTCTGTCGCGCCGGCCGTGGTCGTGAATGCAAGCGGAATCTGTCCGGCCAACAGGTCGGTGATCGCCGGCGTTTGCCCCTTGTATGGAACGTGCGTCATTTTGATTCCGGCGGCGCTCTGCAGCAGCTCGCCCATCAGATGGGTCAAATTGCCGATGCCGAACGAGCCGTAGTTGAGTTCACCCGGGCGCGCCCGGGCCCGTTCGACGAGATCCTTGATCGACTTGATCCCGAAAGCGGGATTGACCACTGCGCCCATGGGATTGGCGGCCGTCTGGGTGATCGGCGCGAAATCGCGAAGCGTGTCGTACGGCAGCTTCTTGTAGATGAAGGAGTTCGTCGCCACCGCGCTCACCGGAGCATAAATCAGCGTGTAGCCGTCGGGCTGCGCTTTGGCGGCGGCTTCCATTCCAACGATGGCATTGGCGCCGGGGCGATTCTCAACGATGCCCTGCTGACCCCAGAGTTCGCCCATCTTCTGTGCGAGAACGCGCGCCTGGAGGTCGACCCCCGATCCCGCCGCTTGTGGCACGATGATGCGGATGGGTCGGTTGGGATAATCTTCGAGCATCTGCGCCGTTGCGCCATCGGCTACAGAGAGCAGCACCACAGTCGTCAGCGCGACAAATAGAGTATGTCTATTCATTGTCAGCCGGGGGCCGCGGCCAGCGTCAGGCGCTCGGTTTGACCGCGCCTCGGGGCGGCGCGGAGCATGTCCATGAGTTTTCTTACTGACCCCAGATTTTCCAATTCGCCGACGGCATCGATTATCCCGGCGACAGCGGATGGAGCCAGCACGCCCTCCGCATAGGTGCAGAATTTACCCTCGATCTGCGAGCGCGACAGCGGATTCTCGGGCGAACCGCGTGGATAATCGCAGCGGGCTGTGAGCGTTCCACCATCGCTTTCGATGTCAACCGCGGCCTGCACGCCACTCAGCGTCGCATCTGGGCGTATCTCGATCTGCTCGGCCGCAGCGCGCCGCATCTTCGGATCGTCGTAACGGGCCGGCTCGAACTGGGCGAGCGTCAGCTTCTGGTCGTGCAGAATCACTGCCGCGGTGTAATGGGCGGAAATCAAGGCGTCGAACTTCCCCTTGTACTGCGCCAAGTTGCCGTGCAGATCGAACGTGGGCTGGCTCAATGCCACACGGACTTTTTTGACTCTGCGAGGATCGACTTCTTGGCGTTCTATGAGATCAAACAGGGCCGTGTTCATCCCCTGGACCGAGGAGGCAGACGGCCACAGACGCAGCGCGATCTGTTCGAGCTCCCAGCGCTTTCCGAGATCGGCTGTGACAGCCTCGGAGTAGCCTCCATTCGCATAGACATTGAAAAGTCCGCCATCCTTGGCGGTCAAAAATTCGCGCGTTGCCAGAAACTTCTGCTCAGCCAGCAGGGCCGCCAGCAACCCTGAAAGAGCGCCGCGACACTGGTGGAACTTCACTGTCGGCGTTCCCCACGCCGCAAAGGTGCCTGCCGCTTGGCTGCCGGCAAGACCGAACGCCTTTGCCATGGTTTCGGTGTCAAACCGAAGCAGACGACCGACCGCCGCCGCGGCACCGAACGGACCCAACACCCCCGGGCCGTGCCAGCCCTTGGCTCGAAACGCCGGGTAATCGAGCCCGATCCCGATCCGGGTCGTCACTTCGCATCCGGCGGCTATGGCGACCAATAAATCGCGGCCTGACAAACCGTCTCGTTCGGCAATTGCCAAAGCAGGCGGGATTACTTCCGGTGTCACATGGGTCAGCGTGGACCGGTGCACGTCGCACATGGTGACCGCGGTGACGAGATAGCCATTGAGAATTGTCGCGCCAGCGAGCGATAGTCGGTCTCCGCCAATGACGCTGCTCTCGTTGGATTGGGCTAGTTCGGACGCAAGGGCGGCAACTTGTTGCGTCTCCTCGCCACGGTGCCCGGCGACCGCACACGCCAATGTATCCAGCAGGATGTTCTTGCATCTATCTCGAACGCTCCGCGGCAGATCCTCGAATTGCAACGACGCTGCAAAGTCGGCTAACACCTCAGTGACATTGCTCATTGAATTCTCCCTCGCAGGTCCTTCTAGAGAAATTTTCGGACGTCATAGCTCTCGTGGGCCGCTTCCTATTGGATCGTCAGTCCCGCTAATTCCGCTTCGCGTAACCAACCACGAAGAGGATGCCCATGACAATTCGCGTCGCCGCCATCGAGGTAAGCCATTGGCATGCGCTCCACGACGCGGCCTATCTCCGCCACCTGGTCGCCATGCCGGACGTGGAGCTGGTCGCCATCCAAGACTCCGACGCCGGTCTCGTCGCAAGACGAGCGGCTGAAGTGGGGAGCCCGCCGACCTTCACGGACTACCAAAGGATGCTGGCGACGACCCACCCCGACTTCGTCATGGCACTCGGCCGGCACCGGCAGATGGCCCAGATCGCTCACGACCTGCTCGACCACGGCTATCCCTTCCTGATGGAGAAGCCAATGGGGATCAACGCGGGCGAAGTAGAGGCAGTGGCTGCCAAGGCAGCCCGGCTTGATGCGTTCGTCGCTGTCCCGCTGGCCCAGCGCTATGGGCCGTTCGCCAAACGTGCCCGCGAGCTGCTCGCCGCGGGGCGCTTCGGGCCGCTATCGCACATCTACGTCCGGATCAACCGTCCGGGGCCGGCACGCTACCAAAGCTGGGATTGCGCCTGGATGCTCGACCCTGTCGAGGCCGGCGGCGGCTGCCTCCGGAACCTAGGGTCACACGGGTTCGACATGTTCCTCCACCTGACCGGCGAGGAGGCGCAGGTGACTGGCGCCCAAATGAGCCGGCGCGCGCATGAACGCCCGGTCGAGGACTACGCTTCGGTAATGCTCCGATCCTCGAGCGGCATTCTTGGTACCGTCGAGGTCGGCAACGGCTTCCCCCGTGACGGCACTGACGGTGAGTGGAAGATCGCCGGGCGCGACGCCATTCTTACAATGAAGGACGGGGTGATGAAGCTCGCCACATCCGAGGGAGACGAGACCCTCCAGGGCGCTGGTGTCACCGCGCCGTATTTCACCGCAGTGCGCGATGCGCTTGACCACTGGCGGCGAGGCGCGCCGCCACCGATCAGCGTACATGACTGCGCGCGGGCCGTGCGATTAATCGACCAAGCGTACGAGCGTGCAGGGTGACTTCGATCCAACGTTAGCGCACCGATCCAGAGCTGTGGGGGTCATGTTGACACTTCGGAATACGCTATCGACGCCAAACGCCGCCGATTCTGCGCTCCGAGCCCAGCCCCGACCGTCAATGCGGCACCGACTTCTAAGCGGCACTATCTACCCTGTAAGGCCGAACGAGAAGGTCAGCCGGAATTTTCCATGCTTCACTCAGCTTGTGGATCATGTCGACTGTGAGCGCGCGCCGGCGAGCGAGAATTTCGGAGGCCCGCGAGCGCAAGCCCAGGAGTTCAGCAAGCTCGCTCTGTGTGTGCCCTAGTTCCTCGATCGCGAAATGGAGCACGTCGATTGGGTCGAATTGCTTATCGCAATCGATCGGCCATCGCCGTGCCTCGTAGCTCTCGACCAGTGCAACGAGCACATCGAGCTTGTCGCCCTCCTCGCTGCCCTCCGGGGCACCCCAGCAGGCGTCGATTGCGGCGAGCGCTGCGCGGTGATCCTGGTCGGTGCGAATGGGCCGGATATCCATTGGAGACCCCATCAATATTGAGACACTGTCAGCGCATCGATGTTGTCGTACTGGGCATGCGTGCCGATGAATTTTACGAAGGCGATTTGCCGACGGAAATCGAAGGCGACGACGAGCCGATAGTTTCCGCCGGCGACCTCAAACCTTGCGCGCTCTCGGTTGAGCACCTTCGCTTTCGGAGCTGCGGCGCTGAACATCATCCATCGACGTCCAATGTGCTGCCTTGGTCAGCCTGTACCAGCGTTCGAGCGAGACCTGCGTCTCTGGGTGCTTGCTCCAAAAGGCAACAAGCACGCTTCGAGCGATGACTCGCATCAGTTCTGTATAGCCTGTTCCCAATTTGGGAACAAGCGCTTTCACCCGTCATAGAACGATTGCGGGACCATGGATGCGGTTTCGAACCGGGACGTGGCGCCGGATGCGCCCTCATAGCGCCGCGGCTCTTTCCTATCTTACCCCCACCCGACCACCTTCGCTTCGCTGCGGTGGTCGACCTCCCCCTCTCTCCCCACAGGGGCCGCAGGGGAGAGGACGATCCTCGGACCGTTGTCAGCTACCGCGTCGTTTAACAATATCGGCAAACACCCGACGCGGATTGCCCTTTAATACCTTGACTATCCGCAATAAATTCGAGCACTCAATCCGTCCCGCTGGCTTCGGTCCTTCTTGTCAAAAAAGTGGTCACGCCGGTAAGATTACTCAGTCATATCAAAGGCCGTGACATGACCGAAAAGCCTGATCCGTGCCTTGTGGCGAGTGATCGTTACCTTGATAAGCGGAGATGGCTCAATCGCTGGAATTTGCTGTTGTATATTTTCGGCGCAGCCATCATCTTATTTTTTGTGGTCGCAATTATCTTTTTCATTCGCGAGACATGGGTTTCGGGAGCGGCGAGCCTGATTGCTTCAATCGCCAGTGGTACGGGTGTTAGTTGGGTGCTGGCCCGACGAACGGACGCCCTGAAGGAAGAGGAGGACGCATTAAAAGAATTTAATTTGCAGTGTGGAGGTAAAAAGACGTTGACGGGACCTAAAGGTGCAAGCACGCCGGTTCCCACTATCGAGGAATTGCGAAAAAAGGCTTGGGACACACTTTTTAATCGAAGTAAAACATAAACAGACACACGAAATCGGCTCACCCTAGCCGTCGAATGTCTCTGCTGTTATTCCTGCAAAATCACAGGCTTGCATTTGCCTATTTGCGTCCCTTTGGACTGAGTTTCA
Source organism: uncultured Alphaproteobacteria bacterium (assembly GCA_963817135.1). Classification (GTDB taxonomy): domain Bacteria; phylum Pseudomonadota; class Alphaproteobacteria; order Rhizobiales; family Xanthobacteraceae; genus VAZQ01. Next base: position 142,720 of record CAWFNG010000019.1, read on the forward strand.
ATAACTCTGCGGGTTCAACTCCCGGAGCCGAAGCCAACTTACCCACGACATTCGTCATACGATTGAGGAGGCGACAGGATGGTCCATCACTGACATTCTCTCATCTCGGCTACCCGAATACGCGAAGATTAATTATGAAGATGAGCCTCTGGTCGATGCATTCTCGGCAGTGCTCTTGCGCGCAATTGGAAAACGAACAATTCACGATCCGGACCGACATATTGATTTCCGGAGTAATACTGCGCCGCTTATGATGTGGACAACTGCCTATGGCATCACACATCCCCGGCTACTACGAAATCCATAAGAACTTGGGTCGAGCATTATCCCATGGATCCGCCAAGAACGCCGATCCGTTGCATCGGCAATGTCGCGCTGGTGCGAGCCAAGTGAGGGGCATTAAGGGCACGCCCGAAGGACAAGCCCGAGGCTTGGCCGCGGATCAACTAGCAAAGGCAACAAGGTGACGACGGTGCCATCGAGGGACATTGATCCCAAGACGGCCAAGAAAATCAGGAAGGCGCTCGGCCTTGACTGAAGACCTCGATGCGCTGTCGCTAACATTGGAGAAGGTGCGATGAGGACTTTTGTTTATCGAGGCCGCTTTGAGCCCGGCGCGAAGCGCGGCGTGATTGTGGTGAGTTTTCCGGACGTTCCAGAGGCAGTCACAGAGGGAAGAGGTGAGGCTGACGCCATGTTTCAAGCGCAGGAGGCGCTCGGCTTGGCATTGCTGAGTTATCCGGAGCGCGATCTTCCTCTGCCGAAACCCAAGGCGAGAGACGGTGACCTCGTGCCGATTGCGGTGGAGGCAGCCGTTGCCGCAAAGCTCGCCTTTCTCGACGCCTTCCGCGAAGCCGGCATCAGCAAATCCGAGTTCGGCCGAAGAATTGGCAAGGACGAGAAGGAAGTCCGACGCCTGCTCGACCCAAAGCACTCTTCAAAGCTGAGCACCTTGACGGAGGCACTACGCGTCCTGGGGCAACGCCTCGTCGTTAGCGTCGAGGCCGCGGCTTAGCCGAGGAGTTGGTCCCCAGTTACCAAAATTACCAGCGCTTCGCCGTCGCTGGCCGCCGATTCCCAAGGGGACCTTCTATCCGATATATGGGATTACTATGCCTACCGGCCCGGTGTTCCGTCATCCGCCGACCAGCGCAGAAGCTGCGGCCGGGTTTTAGTGCACAAAGGGCCGCCGAGTTCGGCGGCCTTTGGGTGTGCTGTTTGGTTTCTCACCTTTACCAATGTCGGTGACGCCATCCCCAATGTCGGTATGGCCGAATTGGGTAGTACCCATAAGCTCGGTAGTAAGGCCGGTATACGTAAGGCCGGTAAGGAACGCCCCAATATGCTCGGCGTCGCCAGAAATGAGCGTTTTGCTTCACGTCTGATTGCTGAATAGCCGCGTTAAGCCCTGCCGGTGTAGCAATGGTCATGGCTTCTGCGCTTGGACTGAAAACAACTGCAGCCGCGAACGCCAGTGCCGCCGTGAAGGGGATCAGGAAGAAACGCATGACGTTATTCTCCATATGCCTGGATTTTCCTTAAGCCTCAATCTCAAGGCAATGCCATAGCACTTTTTAAGATGGTCGGCTATGTCGGATAAGCACGCGAATACCTTGAGCGAGCAGTGCCAATAAACTGATTACATAGATGGCAATTAGAACCTGCCACGATCGCGTTCCCTGCAGGAAACCCGGGGCGTATGCAAATAAGGAAGCTTTAGCTTCCGCGAGCAGATCGTGATTGGCCACGCCGCCAATCAACTTAAGCATCAGCGCAAACGCCCCGCCCAGAACGATAAGACCACAAGTTACCAGCGCCGCCCCTATTGGAGAAATCACCAACACTACGGACGATAGGCTGCTCAATTTAATCCGCTCTGGCAAACCTCGATGCCGGTGCAACGGCATAAGTACCAAGAAAACGATCGCCGCTGCCAGGGCGAGGCAAAGCGCTGTTTCGAAAAGTACTCTCATACGCGCCTCGTAGTCACGTCGATTGTTGCGCTAAATGCTTAAGCGTTGCAATGTTCCCCTGTCAGAAATCAAGGACGATCTGTCTCGATTCCTTCGCGAGGCAGAGACGCAGGAGATCGTCATCACGCGCCATGGCAAGCCGGCAGGCGTGCTGATCGGCTTCGAGTCCGAAGAGGACTGGTTCGAATACCGTCTCGAGCATGACCCGCGCTTCTTGCGCCGCATCGAACAGGCCCGGAACAGCCTGCGCGCGGGACGTGGGACCAGGATCGAGGACGTTGAAATGGAATAGTGCGCGCGTGCACATCTCTCGTCGGAGACGGAAGCATCGGCAACTGATCGGATAGGAAAGCGTGCTGCGCGGCGCCCAACGGGCACTCGGCTGCGGACCGGTGACACATGAGAGGTGAGTTTCCTCAAAAAGTCTCGGGCCATCGACGGGCACCGTGGAAGATGCGCAGGATCTGGACGGTGTTGCCGACCAGGCGGTACGGCACGATGAATGGCGTTCTTGGGATCACGAGTTCGCGTGTCCCCGGAACGCGGCCGGGTCGCCCCATTTCGGGGCTCTTAGGAAGGAATGCTTCAACGTTCTGAACGATGTGAAGCGCGACGCGTCGCGCGGCTGCCGGATCGTCCTGTTCAATATAGGCACGGAGCGCGGCGAGATCATCGATTGCCTCAGGCGACCAGACCGGGGTCATGAACGTTTAGGGATCGGCCGCTCTCTGCTACTGCCCCAAGATGTGACCCAATCTTTGACCCGTTCGTGCGGAACTCCTTCGCCGCGATCGAGAGACGCGATCGCTCGCTTGATGCCGGCAACCTGCCACTCGTTGACGTCGAGGTACTCGTGGATCGCCTCGGCCGCGAGGAAAGAACGGCTCCGGCCTGTGCTCTTGGCCAGCCTCTCCAGCCGCTTCTTGGCGGCAGCGCCGACCCGCACTGTGAAGGTCGTAGAGCGCATGACTTCGATCCTAATGTGCTTGCTTGTGTACAATATAGCGCAAATGCCGGCAGGCGCAATCCCGCCAAGTATAATCCCCTATGTCGCAGTGCACGTAGAGCGATGATTAGCGTAGCCCGGATGAAACACTCGAGCACGCTTTGCGCGCAGGAGTGAGTTTATCCGGGCTACAAAACCGGGCGTGCTGCGCTCCGCCCGGGACACAGGCTGCTGCGTCGGATTGACCCTCCGAAGGCCGATCCATATCGTTGCAAGTTGGCGCCAGTCCAAGAGAGTGTCTCGCCCGATGAATGTCATCACAACCCCGCGCGGCCTCGAAGAGGGTGTGCAGGCCCAGCTGCTCACAGCAATCGACCGCTGGCTGGAACGCGAGCCGCTGATTGCGCTCCTCGACGCGGAGCTGCGCAAGGGGACGACCGAGCATTGGCTCGCCCTGCTCACCGGCAAGATACCGATCGCACCGGTCTACGACCTCGCACAGGCACTCGATGCACCCTTCACCGGGCGCACCGGCATGGTGGCAAGCGTGACGCATCCGGCTCGGGGCAAACTGCGCGTGCTGGCCAATCCTCTGAAATTCGACGGCGTGCGGCCGGAGCAGCGGGCGTGCGCGCCGCTCGGCGCGGACAACGCCCTGCTCCTGCCATCAGAGCCATGAAACTGCGCGGCCTCAAGGTCATCGACCTGTCCTGGTTCTATCCCGGGCCGTTCCTCACCATGGCCCTCGCCGATCACGGCGCCGAGGTAATCAAAATCGAGCCGCCGGACGGCGATCCCGGGCGCCAGATCGGGCCGCTGGATGAGCGGACCGGCGCGTTCTTTCGCAATCTCAACCGCGGCAAGAAAAGCGTGGTCATCGATTTGAAAAATGACGCAGGTCGCGAGGCGCTGCTGCGACTGTGCGACGGCGCGGACGTGGTGGTGGAATCGTTTCGTCCCGGCGTCGCGACACGCCTGGGTATCGACTACGAGGCCGTGCGCGCGCGCAACCCGCGCATCGTGTATTGCTCGATCAGCGCATTCGGCCAGGACGGGCCCTACGCCGCGCGCCCCGCGCACAACCTGGCACTCGAAGCCCTTACCGGCGTCCTTGGCCTCACCTTGGGCGACGATGGCCGCCCAGCCGTTCCCGGCATCCCCGTTGCCGACGTGGTGAGCGCGCTCACCGGGCTTTCCGGCGTACTCATGGCATTGTTGCGGCGCGTCGAGACTGGCCGCGGCGACCGCCTCGACATCGCCATGCACAATTCGCTGTTCACCGCCTGCGCCAACGTGGTCGGATGGGCGCTGGCCGATGGGCGCCCGCCCATCGTCAAGCATCAGCGCACGACCGGCGGCTCCGCTTTCTATCGTATCTACGACACGCGCGACGGCCGCCAGCTCGCGCTGGCGGGCCAGGAAGCGAAGTTCGTGCGCGTGCTTCTGCGGGCGCTCGGCCGTCCCGATCTCGAACCCATATGCGCGCGCGGCTCCGGCGCCCATCAGCAGCCGGTCATCGACTTTTTGCGTGCGACGTTTCTTGAGCGCAGCCTGTCCGAATGGATGGAGTTCCTGGCCGGATTGGATGTCTGCTTCGCGCCGGTGAATACGCTCCCGGAAGCACTCGACGATCCCAATCTACGCGCGCGCGCAATGCTGCTCACAGATGAAGTCGGCCGCCGCCACATCGCGCCGGCCATCCGCTTTGGCGATGAGCCGGCGATGCCGACGCTGCGCGAGCCGCTGCTTGGCGAACACACGGCAGAGATACTGGGACGCACAGGCCTGGAGCAGCGCGCTGCGCGGAGATGATGCCCGGAGTGGTGGAGACACGTCTCACCGCCACGCGGCGTTACTGCGCTCGCAATCCAGTCTGCTCGATCAGCGCGCCCCAAACCGCCTGATCGGATTGCAACCGCGCAGCAAACTCCTCAGGCCCGGCATTCACGATATCCGCCCCGATCTTCTCGAAGCGATCGATAACCTCCGGGGTTTTAACCGCTTGGTCGATCGCTTGATTGAGTTTGCTGATTATCGCGTTCGCCGTTCCGGCCGGAGCCATCAGGCCCGCCCAAAACAGCACCCTATACCCAGGGAACCCCTGCTCGGAGAAAGCCGGCACACCCGGCAATTTCTTGCTGCGCTGCTCGGAGGTAACACTGATTGGCCGCACACTGCCCGCCTCGATGTAGGGCAGCGACGGTGGGATCCCGCCAAATAGCAGGTCGATGCGCTTTCCCACCAGGTCACCGAGGGCTTCCGCCGATCCCTTGTACGGTACGTGTATGAGGTCGATCCCGGCGCGGCTCTTGAGCAACTCGCCCGCAAGATGATGCTGGCTTCCCACTCCGGCAGACCCGAAGGTGAGGGGCTGTTTCCTTGCCAGTGCGATGACGTCAGCAAGGGTTTTGACTGGGAGATCGCTGCGCGCCATGAGCACGAACGCGGATTCGGCGGTGAGGTTGATCGGCACCAACCGTTCGAGCGGATTGCCGCTTCTGCGCAGCAGCGGCGTGATCACGATCGGCCCGTCCGATGCGAGCAACAGCGTGTACCCGTCGCTCGCGGCCGCAGCAACGTTTTCCGTGGCGATCGTGCCGTTTGCCCCAGTGCGGTTTTCAACATAGAAGCTCTGCTTTAGCCGCTGCGCAAGCTGTTCGCCGATGACCCTCGCAACGGTGTCTGGAGTGCCGCCAGCGGCATAAGGAGAGACAATTCGTACCGGCCTTGCGGGATAGGCCTCGTCTGCCGAAATGGGCCCGATAGTCGTGACCCAGGCAGCCAGGATCAGCAGAGCGGATGTCGTATTCCCGTTAATCATCGTTCTTCTCTGTGATCGGGCTACACCACTTTTTGCTGCTGCAAAGCTGCGATCTTTTCATCCGAATAGCCAAGCTCGCCGCCATAAATCTCCTGGTTATGTGCCCCCATTGCCGGCCCAAGAAAGTCGACAGATCCGGGGGTTTCAGAGAATTTCGGCACCACGTTCTGCACGACGGCTTCGTGCAAATCCGGATCGGCCACCCGGATCAGTGCCTCCCGCGCGGCGTACTGGGGATCCTTGAAGATGTCCTGGATGTCGTAGATGGCCGAGTACGCAACTTCGTGCTGCTGGAACCGCTCGACCACTTCCTCACGCGTCCGCTCCCCGATCCAGTCGGCGACGATGCCGTTGATTTCATCGGAATGGCTCACGCGCGCGACGTTGTCGGAAAATCTCGGGTCCGCTATGAGCTCGTCGCGGGAAATGGCCCGGCACAGCCTGATCCAGATGTTATGATTGCTCGCAGCCATGGTTACGTATTTTCCGTCGCGCGTTCGATAGGTTGAACTGGGCGCGACGTAGCTCACCTGATTGCCGCTCCTTGTATGCACTACCCCGGTCTGTTGATACTGGATCGCATCGAAATCCAGGAGACGAAATATGGCCTCGTACAGCGCCAAATCGATGCATTGGCTTGGACCTTTGAGTGCATCGCGCTTGTACAAAGCGACCATGACTGAGAACGCGCCGAACAGGCCGGCTATCAGGTCTCCAAGCGGATATCCAGGCGACAGCGGCGGCCCATTTGCCTCACCGATAAGGTGGGTCAATCCGCTCATGGCTTCGGCAATGCGGCCAAAGCCCGGTCTGTCCTTGTAAGGTCCAGTCTGGCCGAAGCCGGAGATGCGCAGCAAAATCGCTCTGGGCTCGATTGACCTGATGACGTCATACCCGATACCCCAGCGTTCGAAGGTGCCCGGGCGGTAATTTTCGATTATCACGTCGCGACCGCGAATGAGGTCCTTGAAGACTTCCGCCCCGGCTGGCCTGCTGAGGTCGAGCGTAATGCAGCGTTTGTTGCGCGCGATCGTTTTCCACCACAGCGGAACGCCGTCTACCACCGGTTCAAGCTTACGCTGTCCATCGCCCAGCGTAGGATGTTCAAGCTTGATGACATCCGCCCCCAAGTCGGCCAGCAGCACCGAGGCGAACGGCGCGGCAACCATGTTTCCGGCATCGATGACACGAACACCGGTGAGCGGCTTGGAGCTGCTCGGCGTTGCCAAAGCGAACCGACGCGCGTCACTGTGATATTTCACGTTACGGTCGCCAGCTTGCGATTTCCGAGAAACGCGTTGTCGCGGATGGACCGCAAGTCGTCATCGTATTGCATGAAAAAACCAGCATCGATCTCGGTCCCGACCTTTTTCTGTTTTGCTCGTTCGTAAAGCAGGCGGCCGAGCGCAGCAAACTGGATACCCATCCCGACGTTGTTATTGTGATAAGTGATCTGCTGACTTGTCGAGCGCCCATGGATATGCTTTTTAACGAGCAGCTCCCCCACTTCGTGTATATCGCTCCAATCGAGCACACCTCGGCACAAATGCGGGTACAGTTCGGGCTGCTTGTCCAGCCTGACTGATTCTCTGGAGTTCACAACAATCAAATCGCTTTTCAGAACCGTCGTGTCATCCGTCTCCCGCCTCGGCAGAAAGGAGTCGCTGCCGATCATGGTATTCACGTGTGTGCCGGGCTCCAACCAATGACCGTCGAAAACAGGTTCGTTGGAGCTCGTGGCAGTGGTGACGATATCGCAGCCTGCCACGGCGTCCTGCGCGTTTTCGACTGCTACCGCGCGCACCTTGAGCAGGTCATTCAACTTTCTCGCCACCGATTCACGCCGCTCTTTTCTCGTGCTGTATACCCTGATCTCCTCAATCCCGGTGACAGCACAGGTGCATTCGGCCTGCAACAAGGCCTGGGTTCCCGAGCCGAAAAGGCCCATTACCTTACAATTCTCGCGCGCCAGTCGTTTGGTTACGATTGCGCTGGTTGCCGCAACACGGATCGGATTTAGGTAGAAATCCTGCAGCACCGCGAGCAATGCGGTCGTGTCCGTATCAAACAGAAAAACCAAGGCGGAGAAAGCCCCAGGGAAGCCCAGCCGCGCATTGCCTCGTTTGCGCTGAACGGAGACTGTCGCCGAGTTGACCCGCAACCCCATGGATTTCATTCCAGGTACTACTCCGGCCATTTCGTTGAACCAGTAGTAGTGGTCGTTCCGGTCTGGAAGCGGATGGTAGATGCGCCTTCTTGGCAGTTCCTGCGCCTCGCCCTTACCGAGTTCCTTATAGGCCTGCTCGATCACCTCAATGCACTCGTCAGTCGTCACGAGGCCCGGCAAGTCCCGGTTTTGCAATAAAAGCGTAGTCGCTCGCAAAGGGGATTTCCTCGCTCGTTTACAGGAACGGCAAGACTAACACGGCCATGGCTGCAATCGTAAATGCCTTATCCATTTTTCTATCGACCGCAAATTTGTGCTGCTACCATGCGGGAAAACGGGGTGCCGAGCCGCCAGCGGCGAGGCGGGTGAGGAGCGAATGAAAAACATTGAATTGCCTGCCACTGAAAATGAGGACTAGCGCCAAGGCCCGCAGGAGGACACGTCATGAGCAAGGCTTTGGACAAGACGTACGACGGCATCGTCATCGGCGCCGGGCAGCACGGCCTGGTGCTCGGCAGCTATCTGGCAAAGGCGGGGCTGCGCATCCTGCTGGTCGATCGCCGGCTGGACTACGGCGGCGGCCTGATGACCAAGGAGGCCACGCAGCCGGGCTTCTATCACAACCTGCATTCGATCAATCATTTCCACATTTCCGAGACTCCCTGGTTCAAGGATCTCGGGCTCGAAGACCGCGTGACCTACATCACGCCACGCTACGAGTTCGGCCAGGCACATCGCGACGGCACCGCATTGGTCTTCGGACGCGATCGGGATGAGACCATTGCGAATGTTGCGCGGTTTTCGAAAAAGGACGCAGAGACGTTCCGCGACTGGAACCGGCGCGCCGAGGAAATCACTTCCAGAATCCTGATTCCGGAACGCTATGCCGAGCCGCTTGCCCAGGCTGAGCGCGATGCCTTGCTGGCCAAGACACCGGTGGGCCGTGACTTTCTATCGGTCAGCCGCCGGCAGCCGCTCGATGTCGTGCAGGAACTGTTCGAGAACGAGCACGTGAAGCTATTATTCCTGTTCAAGGTCTCGCTGTTCGGCACCTGGCTCACCGACACCCTCTCCAAGACAAGCCCGATGGGATCGGTAATCCGCGCCTTCGACCTGGACACAGGATACCAGCTTTGTCAGGGCGGTTCCTTCAACCTTGCGCGCGCACTGATGGAGACGTTTATCGCCGCCGGCGGGACATTTGCGCCGCAAGTGGCAATCGACCGGATCTTGATCGAGAACGGCCGCGCGCGAGGGATCACACTGATTGACGGCCGCACGGTGCGCGCGCGCCAGTTCGTCGCAAGCACGATCGACGTGCACCAGACCTTCGAAAACATGATCGGGCGCGAGCAATTGCCTTCCGCTTTCCTCGAGAAGCTCGATCGTTTCCAGTACACGGGATGGACGCTTTTCGGCCTGCATCTCGCACTCAATGAGAGTCCGCGCTTTGCCGCGGAAAGCTTCGACCCGAATATCAACCGCACGCTCAAATGGAGCATCGGTGCCGAGACAATGGAGGACCTTTTTTCCGCCTTTGCGGACGTGAACGCAAACCGTCCGCCGCGCGTCATTCAGTTCGGTTCAGGGCCTTTGAGCCTGCTCGACCCGACGCAAGCCCTGCCCGGAAAGCATACGACCTATTGCTGGCACGTCATGCCGCTCGAACCGGAGCTGGGCGGCCAGAATTACGAAGAATTCAAACGGGACTTCGCCGAGAAAATCATCGAGACGTTCGCGCGTTACTGCCCGAACATGACCCGCAGCAACATAATCGGCCAATATGTCTACACGGCCAGGGAATACACGCGCGAACTGATCAATATGCGTCACGGCGACATCTTCATGGGGGCATTCAACGCCGAGCAGGTGATGTACAACCATTTCGGCTATCGCACTCCCATTCCCAATCTCTACATGGCTGGTTCGGCCGGGCATCCCGGGGGCGCCATCTCCGGCGGCTCCGGGTATATTACTGCCGGCATCATTGCACGCGATCTGGGGGCAAACCTGTGGTGGAGGCCGGCAAGCGCCGCGGACGCGCTCGGCGCGCTCGCTCAGGCCGCCTGACGATCCACTATTGGCGTCGGGAAGCAGGCGGCGGCAGGCCGGCTTCTTCGGATTTTTCCGAGGCCGATGACGCCTGTCCGGCGCGCAGACATTGCTATTCGATACTGTAGGTCGTGTCGGAGAAGTCCAATTTCACGCCCACGCGTCCTTCCATGACGGTCCATTCGCGGATGTCGTAGGTGCGCGCGCCGCTGAGGACGAAAGGATCGCTGTTTGCGAATACCCTTGCTTCATCGATCGACGCCGCGCGGAAGATGGTCAACCCGTCACCCATCGCGACGCCCGTGCCAGGGGTGAACGGTCCCGATGCGAATACGACACCCTGCTTTTCAAGGCCGATCATGTACTGCAGGTGCTGCGCCAGATCGCGCTTGATGAGATCGGAATGCCCGAAGCTCTTCCAGATCACGACGAACAGACGCTTGTTGAGCATCTTGCTCGTCAGCGACTCGATAATCGATTTGAATTCGGCAGACACTCACACGTACTAGCAGGGATTGGCCGACTTCGATAGCAGTTACCCTGAGTGCGCTCATTTGGTAATTCAAAATAAGATGGTGTGCGTATACGGCACCCGGAGGATCGCTCCATGACAAACGACCGACCGATATTGATTGCCGGCGGCGGCATCGGCGGCCTCGCCACCGCCCTCGGCCTCGCGCAGAAGGGATTTTCATCCCTCGTGCTTGAGCGCGCGCCCGAACTTGGCGAAATCGGCGCCGGCATCCAGCTCGGACCAAATGCGTTTCACGCGTTCGACTATCTCGGCGTCGGCGATGCGGCGCGCAAAATGGCCGTCTATGTCGACAGGCTCAGGTTGATGGATGCCATGACCGGCGAGGATATCGCCAGCATCCCGCTGGACGAGCCGTTCCGCAGGCGTTTCAAGAATCCCTACGCGGTCGTTCACCGCGGCGACCTGCACGGAGTTTTCGTGCGGGCCTGCCGCGAGAACCCATTGGTCGAGCTGCGAACCGCATGCGAAGTGGTCGGTTACGAGCAGAAGGGCGAGCGCGTGCGCGCCATCCTGAAAAGCGGCGAAAAGCCCGAGGGCAGCGCCCTCATTGGCGCCGATGGCCTATGGTCGGCGACCCGTGCGCAGCTGGTGGGGGACGGCGCCCCGCGGGTGACCGGGCATACCACTTATCGTTCGGTGATCCCGACAGAACAGATGCCGGAAGACCTGCGCTGGAATGCCGCAACGCTCTGGGCAGGCCCGAAATGCCACATCGTGCACTACCCGCTGTCCGGCTGGAAGGTGTTCAACCTCGTCGTCACGTATCACAACGACGCGCCGGAGCCCGTGGCTGGCGCCCCGGTCTCGCGCGAGGAAGTGCTGCGCGGCTTTGCGCACGTGTGCGAGCGCGCGCGCAAGGTGATCGAGCATGGCCGCGACTGGAAACTATGGGTTCTGTGCGATCGCGACCCCATCCTCAACTGGGTCGACGGCCGTGTCACGCTGCTCGGCGATGCCGCGCATCCGACGCTGCAGTATATGGCGCAGGGAGCCTGCATGGCGATGGAGGACGCCGTTTGCCTGAGCCAGGAAGTCGCGGCAGCGAGCGGAGATCATGCGCGCGCCTTCGACTCCTATCGCGCCAAGCGGGTGCATCGTACCGCCCGGATTCAAATCGAGTCGCGCATCATCGGCGACCACGTCTATCATCCGTCCGGCGGCCACGCGGCTCTGCGCAACGCCATGATGCGCTCGATGTCAGCCGAGGACTTTTACGACAACCTGCAATGGCTCTACGGCGGCTCTGGACTCGCCGAGGGTGCGAGCGCCATTATCTGAATAATACGCGACGTGCCGACGGGGCACCACCAGCTCCGTGCAAATTTCAAGTTGCGAAAAGTGGAGGAACAGATGCGAGTTTTGAAAGTCACGTTCTTGAAAGTTCTGGGATGCGCAGCGCTGGGCGTGTTGCTCGCGGGTGCCGCCCACGCCGAAAACATCAAAATCGGAATCATGCTGCCGTATTCCGGCGTCAACGCCGACCTCGGTGACGTGCAGGACAAGGCGATCGACCTTTTCATGAAGCTGCATGGCAAGGAACTGGCGCCGCACACGGTCGAGCTCGTCAAGCGCGATGAAGGTCCCCCCTCGGGGGCGAACGCCAAAACCGTGGCGACCGAGCTCATCACCCGCGACAAGGTCAAGCTGATCCTGGGCGTGGTCTTCTCGCCCTCCGCAATTGCCATGGCGCCGGTCATGACGCAGGCCAAGATACCCCTGGTGATAGCCAATGCCGGCACCGCCTGGATCACCACGCTGTCGCCGTACATCGTGCGGTTCTCGTTCAGCATGTGGCATGACGCCTATCCCATGGGCACCTATGCAGCGAAAGATCTCGGGTGCAGCACGGCAGCGATGGGCTACACCGACTTTCCACCGGGCAAGGATTCGACAGAAGCTTTCAAGACCGGATTCGAGAAGGCGGGCGGAAAAATCGTAGACGCGATCCCGATGGGCAATCCCGCCCAGGTTCCCGACATGACGCCGTTCTTCCAGCGCGTGAAGGACGAGAAACCGGGTTGCTTCTACGTGTTCATCCCGTCCGGCTCGCATGCTTCAGCGGTGGTCAAGACCTATGGCGAGGTGGGCCTCAAGCAGGCCGGCGTCAAGCTCATCGGGCCCAAGGACGTGGTGCCGGACAGCAAGCTGCAGCCGATGGGCGATGCGGCAATCGGCACGATCGTGATGAGCTCCTACAGCAACGACCTCGACAACCCCGCCAACAAGGAATTCGTCAAGGCGTGGCACACCGCGTACGGTGCCGACAACTATCCGGACTTCATGTCGGCGGCGGCGTGGGATTCCATGAACGCGGTGTTCCAGACCATCAAGGAACTTAACGGCAAACTCGACGATGGCTTGAAGTTCGTCGACGCGCTGAAGAACTGGTCGGGCGAGGGTCCGCGCGGCAATGTGCGGATCGATCCCGCCACCCGCGACATCGTGCAGGACGAACGCGCGATGGAGGTTTACCGCAAGCCGGACGGCAAGCTCGGCACCAAGGTCCTTGGCACCATCGCGCAAGTCAAGGACGAGTGCAAAGAGCTTAAAATCGGCCGTTGCGGCGGGCAGTAACCGCCGTTCCGCCTCATCCTGAAGGAGCGCGTGCAAACAAACGATCCACTAGGTCTAGACTTGAGTACGCGCGTCTCGAAGGATGAGGCGGCCCGCATGCTTCGAGACGCGCGCGCATTTGAGCTTGTTTTTGCTGGTCGGGCCTCGCACGCGCGCGCTCCTCAGCATGAGGGCCGCAAGACGCCGCCACCACGGGGTTGATCGTGCCGCAATCCGTCGCCGCGCTCGTCTCCATCCTGTTTGATGGGCTCGCCTACGCGATGGTGCTTTTCATCATCTCGGTCGGACTCTCGATCACCATGGGGTTGATGGGTTTCGTCAACCTGGCGCACGGCGCCTTTGCAATGGCCGGCGGCTATCTCGTTGTATCGTTGACGCGCAGCTGGGGCATTGCATTCGTGCCCTCGCTGGTGATCGCTTCGATTGTCGTCGGCGCGGTCAGCGTTCTCTTCGAACGCACGCTTTATTCGCGCCTCTACAAGGCGGGCGAGCTCGACCAGGTGCTGCTCACCATCGGCCTCGCATTCATGGCCGTCGCTTCCTACACCTATTTCTATGGACCGAGCCCGCAAACGGTGCCGCTGCCAGGCTTTCTCACGGGGCAGATCGATATCGGCGTGCGCACGGTTCCGACCTACCGGGCCTTCATCATTCTGATTGGCGCCGTGCTGATCGCGCTGCTCTGGTACGGTTTCGAGCGTACCAGTATCGGTGCCAAAATCCGTGCCGCCGTCGACAACCGCCGCATGGCGCAGTCGGTTGGGATCGATGTCGACCGGCTGTTCACGCTGACATTCGCGCTGGGCAGCGGCCTCGCCGCGCTCGGCGGCGGGCTCGCGATCCAGACGTTCGGGCTGACCCCAAGCTTCGCCCTCCTCTACCTGGTGTTCTTCCTGATCATCGTTTCGGTAGGCGGGCTTGGCAGTCTCAAGGGCACGCTTGTCGCATCAATCCTGCTGGGGGTCTTCGACATCGGGGGCAAGTATCTCTATTCCGAAGCCGGCGGATTCTTCATCTACGCGCTCGCCGTCCTCATCCTTCTCATCAGACCGGCGGGACTCTATGGCCGCGAGTGACGTTTCTTCCGCGCTCGGTGTCGTAGGCGCATATCGCGCGCGTGTGCTGGAGTTCATGACCAGCCGACACCGCGTGCGGTTGGCCGAAGCGCTGCCGTGGCTCGTGATCGTTGCCGTCTATTTCCTGTTGCCGGACCGCATTACCTTCGGCACGCAGGTGATGATTGCAATCATGTTCACGCTCTCGCTCGACCTGATATTAGGCTACGCCGGAATCGTCACGCTCGGCCACGCCGCCTTTTTCGGTATCGGCGCCTATACGGTTGCGCTCTTATCGGCACGGCTGCACTGGGGCGAGCCCATCAGCGCCCTTGCGGCGGGCGCGCTGCTTGCCGCCGCGGCAGGCTTCGTTTCCGGCTGGTTTCTTCTGCAATATCGCGGCCTGACGCTCATAATGCTCACGCTCGCGACGGCAATCCTGCTGCAGGAACTTGGCAATTACCGCTCCGACATTACCGGCGGCTACGACGGCGTTCCCGGCATGGACATATGGCCGCTGCTGGGCCGCTTCGAGAACGATCTCTACGGCCATACCTATTACGTCTACGTCGCGATTTTGCTCTTTCTGGTCTTTTATGCGGTGCGGCGCATTGTCCATTCGCCGTTCGGCCAGGCGCTTACCGGCATCCGCGAAAACGTGCGGCGCATGCATGCGATCGGCTCGCCGGTGCATCGCCGCCTGGTAGCGGCTTATACCCTTGCTGCCGGTATTGCGGGCGCTGCCGGGGCGTTGTTTGCCCAATCCACCGCATACGCGACTCTCGGGGTGTTCGACTTCGATAATTCAGCGAAGGTGATGGTGATGCTCGTCCTCGGCGGCGCCGGACGGCTTTACGGCGCATTCGTAGGGGCCCCCATCTACATGATCCTCGAGGATGACCTGGCGAAGCTCAGCCCGGCGTTCTGGCAATTCGGCATCGGTCTCCTCCTTGTCGTCACGGTATTGTTCGCCCGACGCGGCCTCCTCGGCCTCGCCGAGGACGCCGCCCGATATTTCAAGAGGAAGCCGTGACCGCGCCCGCGCTCGAAGTGCAGCATCTCAACCGCAATTTCGGCGCGCTCCAGGTCGCCCGCGACATCAATCTTACGCTCGAGCGCGGTGCGCGCAGAGCGCTGATCGGACCGAATGGCGCCGGCAAGACCACCCTCGTCAATCTGATCAACGGCGCGCTCACTCCATCTTCGGGCCGCGTGCTGCTGGACGGCGAGGATATCACGAAGCTTTCGCAGGCAGCGCGGGCGCGGCGCGGCATTGCGCGGACTTTCCAGATCAATCAACTGTTCCGCGGGCTAACCGTGCTGGAGAACATCTGCCTTACCATCGGCGAGCGCGACGGGGAGTGCGACAACCTGTGGCGGCCCGCCGGTTCCCGGCGCGCGGTGATCGACGAGGCGCTCGATCATCTCGATTCGCTGCGGCTGGTCGAGGATGCACTAAAGCCGGTGCGCGAACTGCCTTATGGGCGCCAGCGGCTGGTGGAGATTGCCATCGCCCTCGCGCAGAAACCGCGCGTGCTTCTCCTCGACGAGCCCGCCGCCGGCGTCCCTTCGTCGGAAAGTCATCTCATTCTCGATGTCGTGGCAAACCTCGAGCGCGACATAGCCATTCTCATCATCGAGCATGATATGGACGTGGTATTTCGTTTCGCCCGCCATATCACCGTGCTGGTGGCGGGCGCGGTTTTCACTGAGGGCACGCCGGCGCAAATCGGTGCCGACGAGTCGGTGCGTGCCGTATATCTCGGCCAGGAAGCCGAACGCGTGACGCGCCATGGCTGACCGGCCGCCGGCATTGCAACTCGATGGGGTCTGCGCCGGCTATGGCGACACCGTGGTGCTGGAGGATGTGCGCCTTGTGCTCGCGCTCGGCGAGAGTGTGTCCATTATCGGCCGCAATGGCGTCGGCAAGACCACGTTGCTCGCGACCATCATGGGTCATACCAGTCTTCACGACGGCCGCCTGCTGCTGCGCGATATCGACATTTCGCGGATGGCCATTCATCGTCGCGTCCATGCCGGGCTCGGCTACGTGCCGCAGGAGCGCGAAATCTTTCCCTCGCTCTCCGTCCTGGAGAACCTCGAAGTCGCGGTCAGACCGGGAGCGTGGACGGTCCGCGCGGTATTCAATCTGTTTCCCCGCCTCGATGAGCGCAAGGACAACCGCGGCAACCAGCTTTCCGGCGGCGAGCAGCAGATGCTGGCAATCGGCCGCGCGCTCGTCGGGAATCCTTCGCTGCTGCTTATGGACGAACCTTCCGAGGGTCTGGCGCCGGTAATCGTCGAAGAACTCGCGCGCGCCATCAAACGGCTCGCGCAGGTAGACGGCCTCTCGCTCATTCTCGTTGAGCAAAATGCCCGGCTCGCGCTCGACATTTCGCCGCGCGCGGTGGTGATGGATCGCGGCCATATCGTCTACGACGGGGCAAGCGAAACCCTGCAGCGCGATCCCACCAAGCTCGACCAGCTCATCGGTGTAACAAAAGGCAGCGAACATACATCGCCGCAGAGGTAGAGCGGCCAGCTGCGCTCCCACGACCTCATGCTGAGGAGCGCCGCAGCGCAAGTACGACGGTGCAACTTACTCGAAGGCGTCGTGCGCGGCGGCGCGTCTCGAAGCATGCAGGCCCCGGTCCGGGCCGCCCTCGCCCTTCGAGACGGGCGCTACGAACGAACCTGCGTTGTTGATGCGCAGTTATGCACGCGCCCTCTTCATCAGGGTGAGGGCGGAGATAGTGCTTCGATTGGAGCGAAACACGCTTTACCGCCGGGAATCCACTTCCGATGCGCCCGCGTAGTGCTCGCTGCCCTCGTCGTCGCCGGCTTCGAGGGAAGGCGAGGCGTGCACCGCCTCGCCGGCGATGACCGGATCGACCGGCAATTCTGCCAGCGAAGGCTCCGCCGGCAGTTGCTCCGACGGGACCACCGCACCGAGCTTTGCTTCGATCTGCGGCTGCTCTTCGCCGGCGCGCAACGCGGCAAGCTCCGCGGCGCGCTGAAATTCCTGCTCGCGGCGGCGCGCCTGGCGCGCGAGAAAACGTTCGCGCGCGTTGAACCACCAGTAATAGACCTGCATGGCCGCGCGTCCGAGGGTGCCGCCTGCCCACACCAGCTCGAAGGGCGCGAACAGCCGCCAGGTATCGTCGCCCTCGACAATCGCCTGGGCGAGCACATTGCCCGCCATGGCCGTGGTGTTGAGGCCATGGCCGCCGAAGCCGCTGGCGAGCCAAAGCCCGGGCGAAAGCTCGCCGATCTGCGGCATTCGGTGCAGCGGGTTGCCCAGCACTCCCGACCAGGCGTACTCGACTTCGACCTCTCCAAGTTGCGGATAAACCGCGGCGACGTCGGCCTGCAGCGCTTTGACAAAACGGCCGGGGTCGCCTTCCCAGGTCGTCGACCTGCCGGACCATAAGAGACGGTCGCCACCGACAATACGATAATGGCTGTTGGCGAGTTCGGTATCGCTCACGCCGCCGCGATAGGTCACCGCCTCGGCAAGCCGCGCGCCAAGCGACTTGGTTGCGATCACATAACTCCAGACCGGGATCAGCGTACCGGAGACCCGCCGCAGCAACGATCCGAGGTGGACGTTGCATGCGAGCACGATGTGGTTTGCGCGCAACCGTGCAGACGGGGTGACAATCCGCTTGCGCAGCCCTCCGGCATCGAAGGAGACGACGGGCGTATTCTCAAAAATTCGAACACCCGCCGCTTCCGCCGCCTCCGCCAGCCCCAAAGCGTAATTGAGGGGCTGGATGTGAAAGGCGCGCGGCATATGCATGGCGTGGAAATAGTGATCGCTCTTGAGGACCTCGCGCACCCGCTCGGTCGGCCAGCCCTCGATCTCGGCGCCAAGCTCCTGCCCGTAAAGCTGCACATTGGCCAGAACCTCGTCGCCGTTGTCGACCTTGGACACCTTGAGCCAACCCGCTACCGGCGCAACTCCCGGCATGCGCGTTTCGGCGATGGTCGTTGCCACATAGCGAAGCCCCATCTCCGACAGGTTCCAGAGCGCCTTGGCGTGCTCCAAACCCACGCGGGCGACCACCCTGTCCATGGACTCGGCAAAGCCGGGGAGCACGAACCCGTCGTTGCGGCCCGAGGCATTCCAGGCAATTCGCCGGCTTTCCAGCAACACGACGGACCAGCCGTGCCTGGCGATTTCCCGCGCGGCCGTGAGCCCCGCCAGGCCGCCGCCGATCACGCAAACGTCGGCGTCCAGATCGAAGGTCAGCTGGGTTCTCTCGCCAGCAGGCACCATGGTCGCCGCGTACCAGCTCGACCCATAGGTCTCCGATTGCGCCACGTTCACATTTCCTTTCGCAGGTCCCGGCAGAACGCGGCTATGCTATAGACTGCCGCGCGCGGGAAATCGATGCTGCAGCCATGCGCCTGATCCTCGTTCGACACGCCAAGTCAGAAAAGGCCGCGCCCGGCATGAGCGACCATGATCGCTCGCTCAATCAACGCGGCCGAAGGGATATTGGACTGATCGGAGCCTATATGGCCCGACATGGTCTTGCACCCGATCTCGCGGCGGTTTCGCCCGCCCGCCGCACGCGCGAGACTTGGGAGCGCCTGCTCGTTGCATTTGCGGCGACGCCGCCGGTCGTTTTTGACGAACGGCTTTATAATGCCAGGGGCGAAGCCATCGCCACCGCCATCAGGCAAATCGGCGGCACGGCTCGCACGCTTCTGGTGCTCGGGCATAATCCAGGCCTGCACGACTGCGCCCGGCTGCTGATTGCCTCGGGCGATGTGGAAGCGCGCGAGCGGCTCAACGAAGGATTGCCGACCTCCGGGCTGGTGGTGATTGATTTCGCCGGCGAGGATTGGCGCAAACTGCATCAGCAGGGCGGCCGGATCGAGCACTTCGTCTCGCCACGCATGCTGACGGACGCCGACCGGGTCTGAAGGACATTCGGGCCTGCGGCCTTTTCCCAATATGGCGAGCCACAAAATGCAAAAAGCAAACAGAGGGACCAAGCATGTACAAAAGCATTTTGATTCCGGTTGACCTTGCTGAACCGGAACGCGCCAAGCCGGCACTCTCGGCCGCCTTGATGATGATGGGACAGACGGAGGGTACTATCCGCTTCGTCAATGTGCTGCCGCTCACGCCGGTGATGCTCGCGGAATATGTGCCGCCCGATTTCGAGGTTCAGCAAAGAAAAGCGGCGGAGGATGCGCTGACGGCAATGGTCAAGGAGACCGGCTTGCCGCCCAATCGCGTCTCGGCCGGTGTCCGCCAGGGCGGCATCTATCAGGAGATTTTGGAAGAGGCGACCGCCACCGGCGCGGATCTCATCATCATGACCTCGCAGCGGCCGGCGCGGCACGCAGTACGCACCTATTTCCTCGGCTCCAATGCGGGACACGTGGTGCGCTACGCCAGATGCTCGGTGCTGGTGGTGCGGTGATGGAGCTCGGCAGGAGCACATCCGTAATCGAACCTGCATCGGTGCGCGACGAAGCGCTTGCGATACTGCGCCGGCTGGGAAGTGGCCGAGAGCGCGTTCGACCGCGGGGGATTGGCTGCCACATCGCCAATTACCGGCGAGGTGATAACGCATGTCCGGATCACAAGCCCGGAGGAGACCAAGACCGTTATAGGCCGAGCCGCACAAGCCTTTAACGATTGGCGCGGCATCCCGGCGCCGCGACGCGGGGAATTCGTGCGGATCTTCGCCGACGAATTGCGCGCCGCCAAGGACGATCTCGGCCGGCTGGTGACGCTCGAGACGGGCAAAATCCTTTCCGAAGGTCTCGGCGAGGTCCAGGAGATGATCGACATTTCCGATTTCGCCGTCGGGTTGTCGCGCCAACTCTATGGCCGCACCATCGCCACCGAGCGCGCAGACCACCGCATGATGGAGACCTGGCACCCGCTCGGCGTCTGCGGGGTGATATCTGCGTTCAATTTTCCGGTAGCGGTATGGTCCTGGAATGCCGCGCTTGCTTTCGTCTGCGGCGATCCGGTGGTCTGGAAGCCGTCCGAGAAGACGCCGCTGACGGCGCTGGCGACGCAGGCCATTGTCGAACGGGCGATGCGCCGATTTGGCGAAGCGCCTGCCGGACTCTCCGCCATTCTGATCGGCGGCCCGGAGGTGGGTGAGGCGCTGGTCGACGATCATCGCATAGCTGTTGTCTCGGCGACGGGTTCGACCGCGATGGGACGCGCCGTCGGCCCACGCCTTGCGGCACGGTTCGCGCGCGCGATTCTTGAACTCGGCGGCAATAACGGCGCCATTGTCGCGCCTTCGGCCGATCTCGATCTGGCGGTCCGCGCCATCGCGTTTGCGGCCATGGGAACGGCCGGACAGCGCTGCACCACGCTCCGGCGGCTCTTCGTGCATGAAGACGTCTACGGCCGGCTCACGCCACGGCTCTTGCAGGTCTATGCGTCGGCACGCGTCGGCGATCCGCGGCAAGCGGGAACGCTTGTTGGCCCGCTCATCGATCGCCGCGCCTTCGAGACCATGCAGCGAGCGCTGGAGGAGGCGCGCGCCATGGGTGGCGTGGTGCACGGCGGAGAGCGGATTGCGGGGATGGGCGGCGACGAACGCCTATTACGTGCGTCCCGCTCTCTGCGAGATGGCGGACCATACCGGCCCTGTGCTGCGTGAAACCTTTGCGCCAATTCTCTATGTGTTGAAATACTCGCAGCTCGATGCGGCAATTCGATTGCACAATGCGGTCGGCGCGGGCCTCACCTCGTCCATCTTTACTCTCGACATGCGCGAAGCGGAGAGATTTGTCTCGGCAACCGGTTCCGATTGCGGCATCGCCAACGTAAACATCGGGCCTTCGGGCGCCGAGATCGGCGGCGCCTTTGGCGGCGAGAAGGAATCGGGTGGAGGACGCGAGGCCGGCTCCGACGCGTGGAAAGCCTATATGCGCCGTGCCACCAACACGATCAATTTCGGCAGAGAGCTTCCGCTCGCCCAGGGCGTGCGGTTCGATATCGAAGGGTAAATCGACGAACTATCAGTAAACGGCCTTAAACATTCTTATCGACGGGGAGAGGTTGGACGTATCCGCACAAGGTTTTGCGATCACGGCGACTTGAACCCAGAACATCACGGCAAACACGCCCGTCATCGTGGCAGCCATGGCAATATTCCCGATTTCACGCATGCGAATTCCCTCTCCGAATCTCCTCATGGACGGAGAACCTGCCCGATGAATTTGAATAAATGATACCGGTCGGGGACAAACATTTGTGATGCTGGATCACAAATTG
Source organism: uncultured Alphaproteobacteria bacterium (assembly GCA_963817135.1). Taxonomy (GTDB): domain Bacteria; phylum Pseudomonadota; class Alphaproteobacteria; order Rhizobiales; family Xanthobacteraceae; genus VAZQ01. The sequence goes on from CAWFNG010000019.1 coordinate 164,104, forward strand.
GCACCGTCCTTGTGATGTCTCGTAACCTTGCGGGAAGACTGGACACACTCCGCGTCGAAATCATTGTCGATCAATGTATCTCAGCGTGCCCTTTCGATCCGGCATTCTTTCCACCAAGTTCTTGATATACTCGCGATGGTCAGGCGGATTGAAATCGAGAAGGGTCCCACCCGAGGCAAAGTGCTGGATGAATACCTTGCCTATGACATAGGTGGCGCCCGCCGAAAATACCGGCATTGAAAGTGCGCCAACCACTGTTCCGATTCCCGGTATACTTTTCACGAAACTCGCCAATCCTATCGCCGTTCCCGCCGCAGTGCTTGCAGAAATCACCGAGCCCGCCAGGCTGGCGATGATGGACTTGCCCAAATTGGCCGAAAACGGAACGCCGTAGATTTGCGAAAGGCGACGCAACATTTCGAGCTGGACGCCTCCGACCGCAGCCACGTCGGCAATCGGTATCGGTACAAGTCCGGCGGCGCCGGACCACAACGAGCAGCGGTCCACCAGCTCTGACGCACGCTTATCGCGACGCGCATCGGTTGTTTCGATCGCGTCAGCGCCGGTCGCAACCTCCTTCGGACTATTTGTCAGCGTTGTCTCACGTCCAGGCATTTCTTGCGCCGTTTGCGGATTCTGAGCCATGGCAACTGCAAGCTTTTGACGCGTTTCGGCCAGCATGTCTTCGGCGCGCTTCTGATTTTGCAGCAGACGCTCGCCTATGAGCCGAAGGAAATAAAATCCGAATTCCGGATTATCAAAATAGAGCTGGCGGACTTTCTCATAGCTGATCGTCAGCAGATGACCGGATTCGACACATTCAATCGAGGCGGTCCTCTGCGCGGCCGAGGTGATGAGACCTAATTCGCCAAAAATCTGGCCCGGCCGAAGTTCGACTTTTATCTCGGATACAAGGTACTTGCCTTTTGCGGCCAGAAACATTTCGTCTGCATGATCGCCTTTGCGGAAGATAATGTCGCCCTTGCGACATTTGCGCTTTTTCATGAACGGCTGCAGCCAGTCCATCGACAGGTCGCTGCTGGCGGCGGCGCGGACCTTTTTGACCAGTTCCATCATCTGGTAAAGGCGGAAAGTATTCAAAGGCAGCAGAATCGAATAGAGGAACATCGAAGGAAACGAGCGCGCAAAAATTCCACCGCACAGGAGAAAGAATGCGCTCGCGATGGCCGCGATGCGCAACGGGATCACCGTCTTCATGGATAAGGAGGCGACGTAGAATATTCCGCCGACGGCGGCCAGCATGTTCGCCAGCGTGAGGAAGCTCAGCCAGAATACTGAGCTGAAGAGGTTGCTGAAATCCATCTTTTTCCTCCGCCCTTTTCGTCAGCGCCGAGCCGTTTTTCACGACTCAGTGCAAGCAGATTGTAGAGCTTGCGGCTCGCCATGCGACCCCTTGCAAATTATCAATGGCGAGAATTTGCGGTGCCGGTGGCCTGCGTCAGCAAGGGGAATCTATGATGCCCGCCGATTTGGCGAAGTGCAGCAGCCGGTCAAGTTCGAGCTGGCAATCAGCCTCAACACTGCCAGGGCGCTCGGCCTGACAGATACCACAAACGCTGCTTGTCACCGCCGACGAGGTGATCGAATAGCGCGTTACTGCGACTTGATGTCGGCCGCCCTGATGATGGGCCACCACTTCTCGATCTCGGCCTTCTGAAACGTCGCGAGCCCTTCCGGGGTCTGCTGCTGGGGCGACGCTACATCCAGCCCGAGTTCGGTAAAGCGGGTGCGCACGGCCGGATCGGCGAGCGCCTGCACCATCGCGCCATTGAGCCTGGCAATGACATCCTTCGCCGTGCCCTTGGGCGCGAAGAACCCGAACCATCCCGACATGTAAAGTCCGGGCACGCCGCCCTCATCCGAGGTCGGAATGTCCGGCATCGATGCGGAGCGTTGCGGGGAAAGGTTCGCGATCGCCTTGATCGTTCCGGCCCGCACCTGCGGCAGAGCAACCGCGCCCTGAACCACCAAGAGATCAACCTGTCCGGAGACCAAGTCGGTCATGGCCGGACCGGCGCCGCGATAGGGTATGAACTGCACCTTCTGACCGGTTGCCTGCTCGAACAGAATGCCGGTCACTTGCGCTGCCGCGTTCTGATTGACGAAGGTGATCTTGCCGGGATTAGCCTTCATCCAGGCGACAAGGCTCTTCAAGTCATCCGCCGGCAGGCCCTTCTTGCCGACCATGAGCTGCGGGTTGACGGATATCAGTCCGATCGGCTCGAAATCCTTCTGCAGATCGTAGTTCAGATTATAGATGATGCTCCCGACATGCGTGTCCCACTGGCCGATGTCGATCGTGTAGCCGTCGGGCGCCGCGCGGGCGACACGACCAACCGCGATACTGCCGCCCGCGCCGCCGACGTTTTCGATAATGACGGACTGACCGAGCAGCGGACGCATGCGCTCGGCCATGATGCGCGCGGCCACGTCCGTCGACCCGCCGGGCGGGAATGGAACGACGATGGTGATGGAACGCGACGGATAGGTCTGCGCCTGCACCCCCGCGATGGCGGTAAATGCCGTCAGCGCGATCGCAATGATAAGTCTACGCATGCCCCGCCCCTCAAGGTGTCATTGACACTAATCGCGCAGATGATAGTCCACCGCCTCTCCCTCGGTAAGGGGGCGCATCTGAAACGCGGGCTGCAAGTTGCCGCCGACGAAGTGATCGAATGAGGGGATTGTCCCGATTGGGCAGAATGTCAGCGGCGACTGCGCGCGCTCATGCGCTTTCCGCCGTGCATTTCCTGCGCAGGCCTTGCGCCGGCTTTTGCCGTATGCCGACGCTTCGCTTTTCCCGGGAGGCTTTTCTTCCTCCGTCTCTGTGGCGTGTCCTTTTTCGCTTCCCCCGCCGTCGTTTCGCCGCCGTTTGCGCCTGACCGGGGCGCCATGATCACGCCATTGCCGCCGCGCTGCTCGACCTTGCGCAATTCCTCGCGCAGCCCAAGCCGCGAAAATGCGGTTTGGCAAAGCTCCCGGTCCGCATCGGTATAGGCAAGGAAATAGACCCGATCGATCGAGGTGGTGGGCTGCTCCTCGAAATACGACTTGGCGGTTCGCACCAGCCTGTCCGTCACATCCTGCGGGTCGCCGCCGCTGCGCGTTCCAAAAAGCGGGATGATGATGGACTTCAGCGGCGTCCGCTTGTAGGCGCGCGTGCCCAATCCGCGGTTGAGCTGGTCGACCTTTTTTAACGCCTGATGAATACACACGGCATAGCCGCGGATCGGCAAATAGCCCCTCCCCGGCTCTCCATGCATGCCGGCGACGTGCAAAATGACCCGCACGCAGTTGGTGCGGCGCAGTTCTCCCGGCCCTGTCTCGATCACGGTGCCGGCTTCGACCACCCCGCTTCTGCCTATCTGGGCGCGAAGCTGAGCAGCGATGGTGTCGTTGCGCACGTAACCGTTGGCGTCCCTGACCGCGCCGAAATATCGGATGTTTGCGGATATGGAATCGTCATGCCAACGCGCCATCTGCATCTTGGTGTTTTCCGGGTTGACCCAGACGTCGACGAAACCGACCTTCATGATATCGCCGGTCACAATCCCGAGCTTCACCTGGTTGAGGCTTTCGCCGCCATACTCGGTTACTTCGGTCGTCTCGATCGGAGATGGCCGCTGCGTTACGTTGAGGCCCGGCAGCAGCGTGTGCACCAGACTATCGACGTTGCGCTCGATCATGCTGTTCTTGATATTGGTCTCCAATATGCTGCGCGAATAGGGAATTGCCTTTGGCGTGAGGTCGTATTCGATCACGCGCATTCCATTGATGTTGAAGGGGATCGGCTTCTGCAGCATCTTCATGAGGATGGTGCCGCTGCGTCTGGCGGTGTGTCGAATCCCCAGCTCGTAGAAGACGTTCGGGTTTACCGTTGTTATGTCGACAATCACTACGTCCGATTTAATGATCCGATCAATCATATCCTTATGAATGAGACCCGCTTCGCTCACCTCGTCCGAGCGCGTACATTGCAGGCCGATCCGCGTTGCCGTGGGCTTTATTATCTGGCGATAGACCGCGTCGAAATTGACCGTCTCCTTGGAGCCGTGCGGCATTTGTTTGGTGCCGAACGGCATGACGACAAAGCACGATTTGCCGTTGGTCCGGGAAACCGGCTCTTCCGGCTCCACATCGGAAACGCGCAACTGAGATTTCTTGATTGGACGAACGACGCGCACGCGCGCTCCCGTCTTTCATGGCAGCCGCGTCATTCTTGTAACAAATGCTGGAATTGTCCAGACCGGGCCTTCGCAGCGGCTTCACAGGAAACCGATGGAAAACCAGGGCACTGCCGCAACGGCGATCAATCCGATCAGAAGCGCGCCCATATAGGCCCAGATCGGTCGCAGCCCCTCGTCAGGGTTCACCTTGCCGATGGCGCAGGCGGCGTAGTAGCCGACGCCGAACGGCGGCGAGAACAGACCGAGGCCCATGGCAAGCACGACGACCATCGCGTAGTGCACTTCATGCAGGCCTAATGTCTTCGCGATTGGGAACAGCAACGGGCCAAACAGAACAATTGCGGGAATGCCCTCCAGTATGCTGCCCAGAAGAATGAATGCGACGATCGAAACGGCCATGAAGCCGATCGCGCCGCCGGGAAGACGTGTCATCGTTTCCGCAAGGGTGCGGGAGAACCCGGATTGGGTAAGTCCCCAGGCCATCGCCGATGCGGCGCCGATAATGATCAGAATGGCGCCGGACAAGGAGGCGGTCTCGACCAGGATCGGGCCCAGACGTTTCCAGTCGAATTGACGGTAGATCAACAGGCCGGCGACGATGGAATACACAATGCCGATTGTGGATACTTCGGTCGCCGTCGCAACGCCTTCAACGACGGCAGCGCGAATGACAAAGGGCAGCGCAAGCGAGGGAAGTGCAATGCCAAATGCCCAGAAGCTCTCGCGTGCACCGATGCGCTTGACATGGCTGAGATCGTCGCTGCGATAACGTCTGGCGACCACAAAGCACAGGCCGATCGCCAGCACGATGCCCGGCACCAGACCGCCGGTAAAAAGCGCGGCAATCGACACGCCCGTCACCGAGCCAATGGTGATCAGCACGATCGACGGGGGTATGGTCTCGGTCTGCGCGCCGGTGGCGGAGAGAAGCGCCGCGAGATCTCCAGGAGCAGCCCCGCGCGCCTTCATTTCCGGAAACAAAGCAGGGGCGACGGCTGCCATATCGGCAGCTTTGGATCCGGATATCCCCGACACCAGATACATGGCACCGATCAGGACATAGGAAAGTCCGCCGCGAACATGGCCGAGCAGGCTGCCGAGAAAGCGCACCATCGCTCTCGCCATGCCGGTCATTTCGATGAGATGCCCCAGGAATACGAACAGCGGCACGGCCAGCAGGATCAGGTGCGACATGCCCTCATCCATTCGACCCACCATGGTTGCGGTGGGCACGCGGGTGGTCAGCGCAAGGTAGCCGAAGGTCGCGAGCGCGAATGAGAATACGATCGGGACACCTGCAAACACGCAAAACCCCACAGCGCCGACAAAGAAAATCAGGAGGTTGATATTCCCCAATGGCTTGAGCGCCGGACCAAGCCACCAGAATGCAAAGACGGCTGCGCCCACCACTATCAGTGCCAGGGCCGCGTGACTGACATTGGTCTTCATTGCCAGACGCAAGACGGAGAAAACAATCATCAGGCCTATGCCGGCCGGGAAGGCGGCAGCGCGCCAGGCCGCGGATATTTCCATTGCCGGCGTGGTGATGAACGCTTCCTCGCTGGCCCAGTGATAAGCCGGCTCGATCACGAGCAGCAGAAAGGCAAGACCTGTTGCGACCGCGAGAGCATCAAAGAAGTTCCGCTCTGCACCCGCGCCTCTCCTGAGCAAAGCGGTCATGCGCATGTGTTGACCGTGCCGCAGAGCGATCACCGCGCCCAACATCGCGAGCCAAAGAAAAAGGGTGGCGGCAAGCTCATCCGACCAGGTGAGTGGCTGATGCAACACGTAGCGTGCAACGATCCCGGAAAACAGGATGACAACCTCGGCCACGACGAGAAACGCCGCCGGAATTTCAACGAGTTTGCCAAGAAACCGCTCGGCGGCCGCCGCCCATGATTTATCAGGTGCCAGAACTTCTCCGCCCGCTTCTCCGCGCGCCGGAGCGAATTCGGATACCTTCGTCATCCGCCGAGCGAACCGACGGAGGCTTCAAGCGTGCCCCAGGCTGCATCGCCGAACTTCTTCTTCCATTCCGCATAGAAGCCGGCTGATTTGAGCTTGTCGCGGAACGAGGCGTGGTCGACCGTATTGAATTTCATGCCTTTCGCGGCGAGCTGCTGCTGCAGGGTGTCGGTGAGGACCGCAACATCGGCGCGCTCTTCTACTCCGGCTGCATTGATATGCTTCGAAACGACGGCTTGTATATCCTTTGGCAACTGGCCCCAATTGTTCCTGTTGGCCAGGAACCAGAAGCCGTCCCACATATGATTGGTGAGCGAGCAGTAGCTCTGCACCTCGTAGAGCTTCGCAGTGTCGATGATGGCGAGCGGGTTCTCCTGCGCGTCCACGACCCTGGTCTGCAGCGCGCTGTATACTTCATTGAAATTGATGGTCGTTGGCGCCGAACCGAAGGACTTGAACATCGAGGTCCACAGCGGTGCCGGCGGTACGCGTATTTTCAGGTTGGCAAAGTCGGCAGGCACAACGATCGGCCTGGTCGACGTGGTCGTTTGCCGGAAGCCGTTATCCCAGATCCTGTCGAAGGCAAAGATCGAGCGCGTCTTGGCGATTTCGGCGCGGATATACTCGCCAAGCGTGCCATCCATGGCCTTCCAAACCGTTTCGTAATCCTTGAAAGCAAAACCGACGCCGTTGATCGCCGCCGCCGGCACGAGCGTCGAGAGAATGAGACCCGAGAGCGTGAAGAAATCAACGGCGCCCGAACGGATCTGGCCGAGCGTGTCGGTATCGGAGCCGAGCTGGCTCGAGGGGAAAATCTGCAGCTCGAAGCGGCCGCCGGTCTCTTCCTTGATCCTGGCGGCGGCCTCCTCGGCACGCTTGTTCATCGGATGCGTTACTGGAAGGTTGTTGGCGTATTTGTAGGTGAACTCCGCGGCGCGTGCGCGTCCGATCGGGAATGCGGCAAGGGCGCCGCTGCCGACGACGACCTGACGGCGGGACGGCTTGGGCATCTTCATTTTCCTCCTGAATTCCCTCTGGGCGGCAGAGCCGGATGGGTTTTAATCCGAGTGGATAAGCGGCAAGGGAAGCGGCCACGATTTCATCCGTTCCCATCGACCGGAGCGCCAGACAAACAGCGCGAGTTCGTGGTTGAGGCGCGACAGCCCGAGCGTGTCGGTTGCCTCATCCATGTTGCCGTCAGCGTCATGGATAATGAGATAATCCGCCTCGCCGCGAGCGGCCGACGGCGTTACTGCTGCCAAGTCCCGATCATCCCATCGGATGCTTGTAATAATCTGCTGCTCCGGCTTGTCGAGCTCCCATAGATAGTAGCGAACGGCCACTCCAAACGGGAATGAACCCGGGAAGGAGAAGGAGACGATCACCACCTTCGATCCTGCGGGTATCACGCGACGCATATCGGCTGCAGCGTCGCGGAGGAAGCGCTGCCACGCTCTGCCGGGAGGATTGTTGAGATCGCTGCGCAACGGCAGGACACAAAGCGCCGCCAAAAGCGCCACCAGCGTAACAACAGGGCTTCGCCAGTTTATCCATGCCGGCCAGCGTACGCATGCAAGCGCCATGACCGGCACGTAGAGCGCAAGCAGCGCCACATGCGGCGTATAGCGCCAGTAATCGGCAGCCCCAAACGCGTCGTAGGGGGCCATGACCCCGAGATAGACGATCAACAGGAATGCATTATATCCGAGCCAGACGGTGGCACTGATTATTGCCAGCCACCGTGCCTCGCTGGCCTTGCCGGGCAGCTGGAAAAAAAAGAACAAGCCCGCCAACGTGACCAGCCAGATCAAGGCGTGGAAGAGCGGGGTCCCGACAATGGTGCCACCGATTGAAGCGAAAATGGAGCCCAGAGCCTCGAAATTCCAGGTTTCGAACGGCCGGAAGGTTTGTTCCGAGTTGGACAAGTTTTGCGCGACGTACCACCGCCACAGCGCGAAGACGACAATCGCCGGACCCAGCATGCGTGGAATCAGCAGCAAAGCCCGCGCTGTCCGGATCGCCGGATCGCGCAACGCGATGAGGGTCAGTCCGGCCATGACCAATGCCAGCAGTACCGGATTGGCCTGCTTGAGATTGACCAGCATTGCGCCGACAAAGCCGAAGCGCCAGGCCAACCCTTCCACATTTGCAGAATTCCGCGCCGGCAAGCGTTTCAGTATCTCGACCCCGAGCAGACCAAGCGCACCGACTGCGACCATCGTTCCGCAGTCCGCGTAGGACGAAAGCACGACGCCCCCGTCAAGACCGGGATTGAGAAGGATTGTGATGAGAACTGCGCCGGCGATCAAAACCGGCGGCGCTGCGACGCCATGCAAGCGCCCATTTCGAACGAGCGCGGCAGCGAGGGCCTCAGCCAAGACCGCGCTCGATCCTGCGAGCAGTGCGACATTGATGATGGGTCCTGCGGTCTCGAGAAAGCGTCCGGCGACGAATGAAGCGGTCGCGATCATGAGCGGCATGCCTTGCGGATAACCCGGAAAAATCGAGAGCGAAGGCGCAAGATCGGGCCGCGGGAATGAATTTCGATTGTATTCGTAGGCAGCACTGGGCAGCCAATTCCAGAAGTCGTCCCATGCCGCCGGTTGGTCGCCAGCCGCCTTGACGAGAATTGGCGAAAGCAGCGCCAACGCGATCCACGTCGAATGCCCCCCGGGAAATTGCCGCCGCACCATGAGCGCAATCAGCGAAAGAATCGCCAGGGCGGCCATGAGCCAGGAGAGCGGAGCCCGCGTCGTGACGCCAAGAATCATAACTCCACCGGTGAGGAGCCCAAATCCCACCAGCATGTCTGCACCCGGCCAGCGTAATCGATCGCCGATGGCTGATCCGGCGGCAATGCAGACGATGATCGGAGCGAGAGCGCAGACAAGGGCGGTAGCGAGCATGGTATCCGTCAACGGTGAGGAAATCAGATGCGGTGTCATTCCGGGTCGGGGCCAAACGAAGTGAAGGCCGAGAGCCGCTTCGCGGCGCCCCGGAATGACAGAAATCTATTCAACCTTGACGCCCGCCGCGCGAATTACCTTTGCCCATTTCTCGGTGTAGTCGAAAATAAATTTGCCGAATTGAGCGGGCGAGTTCGGAAAAGTCTCTGCGCCCAAATTTTCAAATTGCGACTTGAGTTTGGGATCCGCCAGCCCGGAATTTATCTCACGGTTGAGCTTGTCGATGATGTCCGCCGGCGTGTTTTTTGGCGCGCCGATCCCCTGCCAGCCGAAGCCCTCATAGCCAGGGACGAATTCGCCAAGCGGCGGAAGCTCCGGCAACAGCTGCGTCCGCGCAGCGCTGGTCACCGCCAGTGCGCGCACCTTGCCCGCCTTGATTTGTTCACTCCAAGTGACAACCGAGCCGAACATGACCTGGATCTGCCCGCCGAGGAGGTCGGGTATTGCCGGGCCGTCGCCACGATAATGCACCGTGACCAGATCGACCCCCGCCATCGACTTGAAAAGCTCGCCATAGAGGTGCGGCGAGCTTCCCGGGCCGGCCGATCCCATGTTGATCTTGCCGGGATTGGCCTTGGCGTAAGCGATCAACTCGGGAACGGTCTTGGCCGGGAACGAGAGATTGGTGACCAGCACATTGTACGTCAGCACAGTGCTCGCGACCGGTGCGATGTCCCGGATGAAATCGAAATTCAGGTTCTGATAGATGCTCGCGTTCCAGGCGTTCGAAGTGGAAGCTTCAAGGAGCGTATAGCCATCGGGGTTCGCCCGCACGACCATTTCGGTCGCAATATTGCTGCCGGCGCCAGGGCGGTCTTCGACGACGAATTGCTGGCCGAGCCGCTCTGAGAGCCATTGCCCGGTGAGCCGCGCGCAGATGTCGTTGACGCCGCCGGCGGCATAGCCGACGAGGAGGCGCACCGGCCGCGACGGATAGGTGTCCGCGCTTGCAAGGCAAGGAAATACCGGGACTACGGCAGCACCCGCGGCTAATTGGAGAATTCGACGGCGGGGAAGTTTCATGCATTACTCCCAAATGCGTCGCGCGATGCGCGTGCGAGACGCTCAATTGTAAACTGACGCTGCCGCAAATGTCTCGCCTCATCATTACTCACATCGACTATCTCGTCACGGTCGATCCGAGCCGCCGCATAATCCGCGACGGCGCGCTGATCATCCAGAACGGCCGCATTGTCGCGGTCGGCAAGAGCAATGAATTGCCAGCGAGCCGGGACGACGACGTGATCGACGGGCGCGGAAAGCTCGCTTTGCCTGGAGTCTTCGATACCCACGTTCACAATGCCCAGCAGCTCGGGCGCAGCTGCGGGGATGAAGCGTATTCGGGCCCGGAGCGCCTGTTTCGCCGCCTTTGGCCGGTCGAGGCGCATATGGATAAAGGCGATGCGCTTTGCGCGGCGCGGCTTGCCCAGGTCGAGATGATCCGCGCCGGCACGACGTGCTTTGCCGATCCCGGCAGCTATTTCACCGCCGAGACGGCGCAGGCCGTCAAGGAAAGCGGCATGCGCGGGATGATCGCTCGCACGGTGTTTGACATGGGTCAGACGACCATGGGCAATCTTCCCAAGGGCTTCTTCGAGCCCACCGACGAGGCGCTCGCACGCGCCGACGAAATGGTCGCCGAGTTCGAAGGCTCGCTCGACGGCCGCCTCAAGGCATGGTTCTCGATTCGCGTCCCGGTCGCCTGTTCGGACGACCTGCTGCGCCGGCTGGGCCGGCTCGCCGAAAAGCGCGGCGTCGGCATCATCGGTCATGCCTGCGAGAATCGCGACGAAACCGTCGCCTCGCATCTCAAATACGGCATGGGCGATATCGCGCGGCTGGAAAAACTGGGGCTGCTCGGAGCCAATATGCTGTTGCTGCACATGGGCTGGGTGGATGCAAAAGAATTACACCTGCTGAAAGCGCGCGATGTGAAGATTTCGCTCGCGCCAAGCGCGTCCATGCATCAGGCGATGGGCAATATCAGCCACGGCAAGACGCCGGAAATGCTGGAACTCGGCCTTTCCGTGTCGCTGGGCTCGGATTCGGCCATGTCGAGCAACTACCTCGATGCGATCCGGCAGGCCTTTCTCATCGTCGGCGGCTTGCATGAAGCGCGCCTCGACCCCAAGGTGCTTCGTCCCGAGACGGCGGTCGAGATGCTGACAATCAATGGCGCGCGCTGCATGGCGTGGGACAAGGACCTCGGCTCGCTCGAAGTCGGCAAGAAGGCGGACGTCACGCTGCTCGACATCATGCGCCCTGAGTGGCAACCAGTTCACAATCCGATTGCCAACCTCGTCTACTGTGCGCACGGCGGCTGCGCCGACACCGTCATTGTCGACGGCAAAATCCTCATGCGCGACGGGAAGGTGCTCACGCTCGACGAGCACGATCTCTACGCAGAAGCGCAGGATCGCGCGACATCGCTGATCCGCCGCACCGGTCTTGAACACGTCGTAGCGTCAATATGGCCAATGCATTAGTTAGTCGTTCAGGCGTGCCGATTGCGCCGTTCCTGCTCGCGGGGGATGGCGCTTAAATCCGCTTCGACCATATCGCGCACCAACGAATCGAAACTTGTTTCGTGGCGCCAGCCGAGCTTCGCGCGGGCCTTGCTCGCGTCGCCGAGGAGGTCATCGACCTCGGTTGGCCGGAAATAGCGGGGATCGACCTCGACAAGAACCTCTCCCGTGGTTTTTTCGATTCCCTTCTCGTCTACTCCGCACCCCTGCCACACGATGGTCCTGCCGATATGCGCAAACGCCTTTTCAACGAATTCGCGCACTGAATGGCTTTCCCCGGTCGCCATGACATAATCATCCGGCTTTTCCTGCTGCAGCATGAGCCACATGCCATGCACGAAATCACGGGCATGCCCCCAGTCTCGCTTGGCATCGAGGTTTCCAAGATGCACCTTCTTCTGCAAGCCGCATTTGATTGCGGCTACTGCGCGGGTGATCTTGCGGGTGACGAAGGTCTCGCCGCGGATAGGACTTTCGTGATTGAACAGAATTCCGTTCGAGGCGTGAAAACCGTAAGCTTCGCGGTAGTTGACCGTGATCCAATAGCCATAGAGCTTTGCCGCGGCATAAGGCGAGCGCGGATAGAACGGCGTCATCTCGGTCTGCGGCCTCTCGCGTGCCTTGCCGTACAGCTCCGAGGTGGAGGCCTGATAGAACCGGGTCTGGCGCTCCAATCCAAGAATGCGGATGGCTTCGAGCAGCCGCAGCGTCCCAAGCGCATCGGCATTGGCGGTATATTCCGGCGTCTCGAACGACACCTGCACATGCGACTGTGCCGCCAGATTGTAGATCTCGTCCGGCTGCGTCTCCTGCACCACGCGAATGATGTTGGTTGCATCGGTCACATCGCCGAAATGCAATCGGAACGAGACGCCTTCCTCGTGCGGGTCATGAATGAGATGATCGATGCGCTCGGTATTGAACGAGGAGGAGCGTCGCTTGATGCCATGCACCATGTAGCCTTTGCCGAGCAGCAGCTCGGCGAGATAAGAGCCGTCCTGCCCGGTGACGCCGGTAATCAGCGCTACTTTGCCCTGCGCCATTCAGGCGTGGCCTTTCGCGCTTGCGGCTTGATCTGCTTCCGCGGCCTGCGGTTGGGGCTTGACCGCGTAGAGTGCCCATACCAGCCCGCCGGGCAGCGAAGAAATCACCTGCATGAGCCCAAAAGATACCGAAAACAGCAATGCCTGCTCCGGCGCCACCCCGTGCCGCGCAAGCACGCTGACGACGGCGAGCTCGCGCAATCCCCAACCACCGATCGAGATCGGTACCAGCGCCACGCCCACGATCACTGCGAACAAGACTGCCGCGTCGGTCGCCGGAAGGATCATCCCTTGCGCGCGTGCGAGCAACCAGATCGCAACCATGGTGAGTGTGTGCACAAGAATGGCCAAGCCCAATATCATTGGACTGGCGCGGCCGAGAACAATCGCCCGAGCATCGCCAGCCAATGCAACAATCCAGCGCAGATAGCGCGCCCGCTGCAAAAGCGGAAAGAAGACGGGAAAGAACAAAAGAGTGAGACCGCCGCAGGTAAGAAACGCGCCGTAGATTACCAGCACGATGCTCCTGTATCCGCCGAGTTCGCCCAGGGCCGACGGAAGCAGCAGGATGAGGAATGTCAGTGCGACCATCACGCCGGCGCCGACGGCGCGATCGAGAATCACGCTTTTCACGGCGTTGCGCCAATCGCAGCCGAGCCGGACCAACAGCCAGGTGCGGATGCCGTCGCCTATCACGCTGGGCAATACCTGCGTGAAAAACACTCCGATAGCGGTGATCGCGGTCATGGCTGCGCGCGTGATGCGCGCATGAACAATAAGGAGAAAGCTCACGATCTCGTACCAGCGTAGCGCAACAAGGGGAATCTGAATGAGCCCTATCGCCAGGGCGAGCCCTGCCCAGCGGAAATTCAAGCCGGGAATGGCGGCAAACACCTGCGCCAGATCCATTTGCCGGGACAAATACCAGAAGCAGGCTCCGGTGACGGCAAATTTGGCCGCAATAAATCCGGCCTTCTCAAAGCCGGCCCTTATCGCAGGATTCTTTTCTCGCTCGGCCACACTGCCGCTTATTGCATTCATTCAGAGGCTAATGGCTGAGGCAAAAGCGAAGTGCAAGGGGTAAAGCACGAACAGCCTCGCCGTGCAGCTTCCATTCAAATCGCAAAATCGCCGCATTCCAACAGTTGGGCGGCGCCAAACCGATGGCGGGCCGGTGTTTCAAAACGACGCGAACTAGTGCAGTGAATTTGAAGTTCCTATCATAACTGGCCGCAAGCGCGTTTAGGAACTTCAAATTCACCGCACTAGTGTGGCGGATTTGACGTTCCTATCAGCATTGCCGCGAGTCATTTGTAGGAACGTAAAATCCAAAGCCACACTAAAATCAAATAGTTGCTAGTGTCCCTTTGGTTCCGACGTTCGTTTGCGAGAGTGCTGCAAAGTGATACGAACGTCGGAACCGGGACACTAGTGCGAACTGCTTGTCGTCCCGATATATTGCCCGGCATGAGCACTCTTCTTCTCCGCCGATCGAGCGCGGGCCTGCTGATCACGCTTGCCGCCCTGCTTGCCGGCTGTGGCGAGGCGCCGAGACAGCCGCCTGCGCCGCCGCCGCCCAAGGTAACCGTCGCACCCCCGGCGCAGCGAACCATCGTCGATCAGGATGAATATGTCGGGCGTTTCGTTGCTGTCGATGCGGTAGAAGTGCGCGCGCGCGTCTCCGGATACCTCGATAAGGTGCACTTCCAGGACGGACAACGGGTCAAGCAAGGCGATCTGCTCTTCACCATCGACAAGCGCCCTTTTCAGAATACGCTCGCCCAGGCGCGTGCCAATCTGGAGACCGCCCAATCAAACCTGGCATTCGCCGAAGCCGAAATGGCGCGCGGCCAGCAGCTGGTGCGCGAACGAACCATCAGCGAGCAGGTCTTTCAGCAACGTTCGCAGCTTTTTCGCAACGCCAAGGCCGCAGTCGCGGCAAACGAAGCGCTGATCCGTCAGGCCGAACTCGACATCGAATACACCGAGTTGAAGGCTCCGATCGCCGGTCGTATCGGCGATCGGCGCGTGACCCCGGGAAATCTGGTAACTGGCGGTACCGGGGGCTCGACCACGCTCCTTGCCACCATTGTTTCCACCGATCCCATTCGCCTGGAATTCACCTTCGATGAAGCATCGTGGCTGCGCTACGAACGGCTCGCTGGCGAGGGAGCAAACGACGTCACCGGTCGCGGCCAGACGGCGGTAAGACTGAAGCTTATCGACGAGCAGGAATTCTCGCACAACGGACGCATGGATTTCGTCGACAACGTGATCGACCGGGCGACCGGGACGATCCGTGGCCGCGCGCAATTTGCCAACAGCAAAGGCCTCTTCACGCCGGGAATGTTCGCGCGCGTGCAAGTGCCGGCCTCGGCCCCTTATCAGGCATTGCTGGTACCTGATGCGGCAATCAGTACCGAGCAGATTCGCAAATTCGTGCTTGTGGTGGGGGCCGACGATATCGCGGTTCAGAAATATGTAACCCTCGGCGACGTGATCGATGGCCTGCGCGTGATCAAGTCTGGCCTCACGCCGGGCGATCGGGTCATTGTGAACGGCCTCATCCGTGCCCGCGCCGGATTGAAAGTCGCACCGCAGCAGCAAGCAGCGCCCGCGCAAGCGCGCGCGCCTTCGGCCCGCAGCGAATAGCGAATCGGGGCACTATTAGTGCGCATCTCGCATTTCTTCATCGATCGGCCGATTTTCGCCTGCGTGGTTTCGGTCATATTCGTGATTCTGGGCGGGGTTGCCTATCTACGCCTGCCGGTCGCCCAATATCCCGAGATTGCCCCGCCGGTGATCAACATCACCGGCCAGTATTTTGGCGCAGGCGCCGACGTTGTCGCCGCCACGGTAGTTACTCCTCTCGAGAACGAGGTAAACGGCGTCGAGAACATGCTCTATATGACGTCAAACTCGACGGCGGATGGCCGCTTCTCCATCAGTGTGACTTTCGAACTCGGCACTAATCTCGATATCGCACAGGTGCAGGTGCAGAACCGGGTTGCCGTCGCGCAGCCGCGATTGCCGCCGGAAGTGCGCCAATTCGGCGTCACCGTCGCCAAGAGTTCGCCGGATCTGATGATGGTCGTTCATCTCCTGTCGCCCGACCGTTCCCGCGATACGCTGTTCATCTCCAATTACGCCAATCTGGAGATCAAGGACACCATCGTGCAAATCGAGGGCGTCGGCTCGATAACCATATTCGGACTGCGAGAATACGCGATGCGAATTTGGGTGGATCCAGATCGCCTGCAGTCGTTGGGGCTCACGGCAGGGGATGTGACGCTGGCGATGCAAGGTCAGAATGTGCAGGTTGCCTCCGGAGTTCTCGACCAGCCGCCCATCGATTCGCCAGGCGCCTTCCAGATCTCGGTGAGAACGCTTGGCCGCTTTACCACGCCCGAGGAGTTTGGCTCGATCGTGGTCAAGCAGACGGGTAACGCGGTGGTGCGCCTGCGCGACGTCGCCAGGGTCGAGCTTGCGGCCCTTGATTATTCGTCCAACTCGTATCTCGGCGTGCAGCCGGCCGTTGCGCTCGCGGTTTTCCAGCGGCCCGGCTCGAATGCGCTTGCCACCGCGGAAGCAGTCCGCGCGACCATGAAGGAGCTGTCGAAGCGCTTTCCGCCCGGCCTGCAATACAGCATCATTTACGATCCCACCCAGTTCATCGCGCAGTCGGTCGAGGAGGTCGAGAAGACCATCGTCGAGGCTATCTTGCTGGTCGTCCTGGTCGTCGTGCTGTTCCTGCAGACCTGGCGGGCGGCAATCATTCCACTCGTCGCCATTCCCATTTCGCTCATCGGCACGTTTTTCTTCATGGCGATGTTCGGCTTTACGCTCAACAATCTATCCTTGTTCGGGCTCGTGCTGGCGGTCGGCATCGTGGTCGATGATGCCATCGTCGTCGTGGAGAACGTCGAACGCAATATTGCGGCCGGCCTGTCGCCGCGCGCGGCAGCGATGAAGAGCATGGACGAAGTGGGTGCAGCACTGATTGCGATCGCACTCGTGCTTTGCGCGGTGTTCGTGCCGTCGATCTTCATCACCGGTATCTCCGGGCAATTCTATCGTCAGTTCGCGCTCACCATCGCCGGTGCCACTATCATTTCGCTGGTAGTGTCGCTTACGCTGTCGCCTGCGCTCTGTGCCTTGCTGTTGAAGCCGCACGACACGCGCGCGCCGCGTTTCTGGGAGCGCCCGTTGCGCGGCTTCTTCCGAACTTTCAACTGGGCTTTCGATACGGTCGCCGCGGGCTATGGATGGCTGGCGGCGCGGGCAGTTCGCTTCGCGGCGATCATGCTGGTTGTTTATGCCGCCATCCTCGCGTTCGGGCTCAATGAATTTCGCAAGACTCCTCTGGGCTTCATCCCGGCGGTCGACAGCGGTTATCTCATCGCTGTCGTGCAGCTTCCTCCCGCCGCCTCGCTCGCGCGCACCGATGAAGTCAATCGCCGAGCCGTCGAGACTGCGCTCAAGGTCCCCGGTGTCCTGAGCGCGGTGAATATCGTCGGCTTTTCCGGTGCGACATTCACGTTCGCACCGAATTCCGGCGCGATTTTTGTGGTGCTCGACGACTTTGCCAAACGCGCCAAGAGCCCGAACACGTCCGCATATGCCATCATGCAGGAGTTGTATGCGCGGCTGTCGGCGATTGAGGAAGCGGCCATCTTCGTCGTTCCCCCGCCGCCGGTGCGCGGCGTTGGCAATGCCGGAGGCTTTCGCATGATGGTCGAGGATCGTGCCAGCCGCGGGCCGCAGGCGCTGCAGGATGCCGTCGGCGCCATGATGGCGCGCGCGGCGCAGACGCCGGGGTTAACCCCGGTGTTCTCGCTGTTCGAGACTTCGACCCCGCAACTTTATCTCGATATCGACCGCGTCAAGGCGCAAATGCTGGGCATTGCCGTGCCCGATGTCTTCGCCGCCCTGCAGATTTTTGTGGGCTCGCTTTATGTCAACGACTTCAACCTGTTCGATCGCACGTTCCGGGTGATCGCGCAGGCCGCAAGTGCGTACCGGATGAATCCCAAGGACGTCCTCAATATTCGCGTGCGCAATTCAAGCGGCGGCACCGTGCCGCTCGGCTCCTTCACCACGGTGCGCGATGTGGCCGGCCCTTACCGCGTGCCGCGCTATAATCTCTATCCTGCGGCCGAGCTCGACGGCGCAGCCGCACCGGGTTTCTCACAAGGGCAAGCCATTGCAATCATGGAGCGGTTGGCGGGCGAAGTGTTGCCCGAGGGCTTCAGCTACGAATGGACCACGCTTGCCTTCCAGCAACTGCGCGCCGGCAACACCGCGATGTTTGCATTCGTGTTGGCGGTGGTCTTCGTCTTCCTCGTGCTGGCGGCACAGTTCGAGAGCCTGACGCTTCCGCTTGCCGTCATCCTGATCGTGCCCATGTGCCTGGTCGCCTCCATTGTCGGCGTCGTGCTGCGCGGGCAGGATAACAATATTCTCACCCAGGTCGGCTTCATTGTGCTCGTTGGGCTCGCCGCGAAGAACGCGATTCTGATCATCGAATTCGCGCGACAACTCGAAGATCGAGGACGCGATGGTCGGGCTGCGGCGGTGGAAGCGGCACGGCTGCGACTGCGGCCAATTCTGATGACCTCGTTTGCCTTCATCTTTGGCGTGAGCCCGCTCGTCTGGGCGATCGGCGCGGGTGCCGAGCTGCGGCAGACGCTGGGGACAGCGGTCTTTTCGGGCATGATTGGAGTGACGTTGTTCGGCTTGATCTTCACGCCGACCTTTTACGTCGTCACCCGCTGGTCCGGCGCAGCGCGCGGTCGGCCGGTGCCGCAGCCAAGCCCGGCCGAGTAAGCAATCGGCGACTGCGGAGCGGGTCTGGGCCACCATTCAAGAGGCCGGCAAATCCACACGCTCTAATTCCACAGAACGACACGGCGGGGCTTCCGCAGGCATTGTAATGCACGTATAAATGCGGTGCTTGTGCTTATGCCAATCCATCCGCTGGTTCTCGGCGGGAATGAAGTGACACACGAGGGAGCAATCGAATGATGCGAATTGTGCTTGCTGCCGCCGTGCTCGGGCTGGGAGTCAGCGCACTGGTGGCGCAGATCGATCCCATCAAGGCGCGCAAAGACCTGATGGAGGAGAACGGCAAGCAAAGCAAGACCGCGACGGAAATGATCGAGGGCAAGCGCCCATTCAATCTTGACGATGCGAAGAAGGTTTTTGCGACTTTCGTTGAAGCCGGCGAGAAGGAGCCTGCGCTTTATCCCGACAATTCCAAGGAAGGCAAGACGGCGGCTTTGCCGGCGATCTGGCAAAACATGGCGGATTTCACCTCCCGCTTCGCGAAACTGGTGAGCAACTCCAAGGCCGCTTCCGCGGCTACCAAGGACCTCGACACCTTCAAGGCGCAAATGGACATCGTGGGTAAGGACTGCGGCGGCTGCCACGAGCTTTATCGCCGCAAGAAAACCTGATCGAGCGACTTATTGGGCAAGGGCGTCCGCTCCAACTGCGGACGCCTTTTTAAGACGAATGCGCAAAATCGGAATTGCGGTCTTAATTCTCGCTCTTGTTGGCGCAGGCGTATTTTGGTTGCTCACTAAGCCCGTAACCGTCTCCGCGAGTGCGCTCGGACCGTACACAGCCAATCTCGACAACGGCAAGACAATTTTTTTTGCTGGCGGCTGTGCGGCCTGTCATGCGCCCGATGAGAAGGATTTGACCAGACTGGGCGGCGGCGCGCCTTTGAAATTCCGCCTCGCCGGCGCACCCGCATGGCTGCCGAAGTTCTTAAATCCGGTGGGGATCTTTTATCCGCCCAACATTTCGCCCGATCCGAATGATGGAATTGGCCGGTGGAGCGAAGCGAACTTTGTCAGCGCGCTCCTGAAGGGCACGTCGGATGACGGCGATCACTTGTATCCAGCGTTTCCCTACACTTCCTACCAGCGCATGAAACTAGAGGACGCGCGCGACCTCTTTGCCTATCTCAAGACTCTTCCTGCCGTTCAAGGGAAAGCGCGCGATCACGACCTGCCGATCTATTTCAAGATTCGTCCATTGGTGGGAGGCTGGAAGTTCTTGTACCTGGATGGTCAGGAGTTCAAGCCTGATCCGAGCCAGTCGGAGCAATGGAACCGCGGCGCCTATTTGGCGAATGGGCCCGGCCATTGCGCCGAATGCCACAGCCCGCGCAATTTTCTCGGCGCAATCATCCCCAATCAGCGCTTTGCCGGCGGGCCTGACCCGGAAGGCGGCGACGGCTGGATTCCCAATATCACGCCGGCCGGCATCGGTGACTTCTCGCAGCGGGATATCGAGCGCGTGCTTGAAAGCGGCGCTACGCCCGACGGCGACTTTGTCGGAGGAGCGATGGCCAAGGTGGTGCGCGATACGTCGCAGCTTCCGGCGGCCGATCGCGCCGCGATCGCGCGCTACATCAAATCGCTGCCGCCGATCGAAGGCCCCAAGCCGCCAGACTCGGGTACCTGACAGCGCAGGCGGGAAACGGCGCGGTGCGTAAACTCTCCGCGTGGGCAAATTCTTCGCTCGCGCCGTGCGTACGGAGAGCTGCGGAAGCAAATGAACTTGCCCAACAGCATGAAGCGCGCCGTTTACTCAACCGATGAGTCTCGTCCGGGCAATCCTGCTCAAGGTGATATCGGCGTTCCTGCTCGCCGTGATGTCGGCGTTGGTTCGCTTCCTCGGCGAAAAGTATCCCGTCGGGCAGACGATGTTCTTCCGCTCTGCTTTCGCGATTCTGCCCGTGCTTGTGATCTATGCCTGGCGCAACGAGCTTGGTGCCGCGGTGCGCACCAGCCGCCCGCTTGGCCATGTCGGGCGCGGCCTCATCAGCGTATTCGGCATGTTCTGCAATTTCTCGGCGCTTGCGCGGCTTCCCATTGTCGATGCGACTGCCATTTCATTCGCCGCGCCGCTCATCACCGTCGCCATGGCGGCGATCATGCTCAAGGAGCGCGTGCGCGTCTATCGATGGTCCGCGGTGATCGTCGGTTTTCTCGGCATTGTGGTGATGCTGGCGCCGAACTTCGATCCGGCGCTGCGCGTAGTAGCGGGAGCGGCGAGTGGCGTCGGCTTCGCGTTCGCGCTCGTCGGAGCGTTTTGCAACGCAGGCTCGGTCATCCAGACGCGCAGGCTTACGCAAACTGAGACCACCTCCTCGATTGTGTTCTACTTCTCGCTGGTTTGCGCGCTCGCCGGCCTCGCAACGTTGCCGTTCGGCTGGCTCAAGCCGGATTGGCCTGAACTATCAGCCTTGGTAGCAGTCGGGCTGTGCGGCGGCGTTGCCCACATCCTGCTCACCGAAAGCTATCGCTGGGCGCCCGCCTCTCTGGTAGCTCCCTTCGATTACACCGCGATGGTGTGGGCATTCCTGCTCGGTTATTTCTTCTTTCATGAACTGCCGGGCGCTTTCGTTTTTGCCGGTGCCGTCATCATCGCGGGCGCAGGCCTGTTCGTAATCTGGCGCGAACGCCAGCTCGGATTGCGGCGCCGGCGCGAAGTGGGGGGGCCGCCGACTGGAGCATGAGCGTGGCAGGGCGGTCATGCCAAGGGACGCGAACAGAATGTAAACTAAATTGACTTGTAACGGAATTTGGGTCATTGCGTGACCGGAGTTTCCTCCGTCTGTTGCGCTCCGTGCGCGGTGTTTGGCTACTTCGAGGACGTGACGCCCGTTTCCTTTAGCCGCAGATCATCACACCCCGCAAAGCCGGTTTTCCATGGCGCTACAAGCATCTGCCATTGTTGATGTGCGCGCGAACAGCGCTGACACTGCGTCTGCCAGGGCCCGGACGTGGCTGCGAGGCATTGGTGTGCGGCAGGTGCGTATCGCCTGCGGCCTCGTCTTGTTCTCGTTCATCTTCTCGCATTTCTTCAATCACGCACTCGGCAACATATCATACGCGACCATGGAAGCGTGGCTGCGCTTTCACGTCTGGTGGTGGCGGCTCCCGCTCGTCAATGCCACGCTCTATACCGCGGCCATTATTCATTTTTCGCTCGGCTTGTGGGCGCTCTATCAGCGACGGCATTTTCGTTACACGGTCGCAGAAATTACCCAGCTGCTGCTCGGCTTGAGCATTCCGCTTTGGCTGGCCAGCCATTTCGGGGCGGTGCGGCTCGCGGGCTTATTGTTCGGGCGCGCTCCGCCCCCTTATGCACCGGCGCTGTTTTCCTATTGGGGGCCGAGACCGCACATGATCGCGGTGCAGTTCATACTGTTGACGGTCGCTTGGGCGCATGCATGCATCGGGCTCTATTTCTGGCTTCGCCTCAAGCCATTCTTCAAATGGGCAGCCCCAATCCTGCTCGCCATCGCGGTCCTGCTGCCGCCGCTGGCGATGATCGGCGCGCACCATGGCGCGCGCGAGGTCGTCGAACTCGCCAAAAACCCGGAATGGCGGGCCCAGAATATTCGAGCCCTGCCTCCACCCTTGCGTACGGTGGTCGATGAAATCACGCTGTTTTACTTTCCGATCGGTTATGCAGCGGCGATCGCTTTGGTGTTTGCTGCGCGCGGGGTGCGCGCATTGCGCGAGCGCCGGCGCGGCATGTTCACGATATCCTATCCCAACCAGCAGGTCCGCGTGCCCAAGGGCATGAGCGTCCTCGAAGCGAGCCTGCGTTTCAAAGTGCCGCACGCCAGCGTCTGCGGCGGCCGCGCGCGCTGCTCGACGTGCCGGGTTCGCGTAGTCAGTGACCGCAGCAAATTGCCGCGACCCACAGGGCGTGAGGCTTTCGTGCTGGCGCGGGTTGGCGTCAGCGGCGATCCCTCCATCCGTCTCGCCTGCCAGCTGCGGCCGCAGACCGACGTAGCCGTTATTCCCGTGCTTCCGCCGCACGTCGGGAGTGACTTCGTGCGCAGCCGCCGGCGCATCAACATCGGCGAGGAGCGCTACGTGGTGAGCATGTTCGTGGATATGCGCGGTTCCACCCGGCTTTCGGAAGAGCGGCTGCCGTTCGACATTGTCTTCCTGATCAATCGGTTTGTCGAAACGGCATCGCAGGCTGTGACCGAAGCGGGCGGGCAACCGAATCAGTTCGTCGGCGATGGGGTGCTCGCCTTGTTCGGACTTAACGTCGATCCCGCAACGGCATGCCGGCAGGCGCTGCGCGCCGCGTCGCTGGTGGCGTCGAATGTCGCCTATCTGAATCACCAGTTCGCCACCGAAATGCGCGAACCTGTCCAGTACGGCATTGGCATTCATGCCGGCGAAGTGATTGTCGGCGACATCGGCTTTCGCGGTCACACCGTATTCACGGCGCTCGGCGACTCCGTCAATGTCGCATCGCGGCTGCAGGACATGACCAAGAGCCTGGAATGCAAGCTCGTCGTCTCCGACGAGGTCTGCCAGAAGGCCGGCATAGCGGTCGACACGCTCGGGCGTCAGCACGTCGAAATCCGCGGACGTGTCGAGCCCATGACGGTATTCACAGCGACCGACCCGACTGTGCTCACCGGCTTGCTCGATCCTCACCCGTCATCGAGCGAGGCGCCACCTGAAACAACGCAGGCCGAACTCGAGGCTGTGCCGTAGGCTGAATCAGCAGCGAAACATCAGTCAATCTGCGCGCCGGACGCACGAATGATGGGCGCCCATTTTGCAAGCTCGGCCTTGATGAAATCGGCCGTTTGCCGCGGACTCATGCCCGGCGTCGGATCGATGCCTGCTTCCTGCAGGCGAGCAAAAACCGTGGGATCCGCGAGCGCCTCCTTTATCGCGCCGCTCAGACGCTCGATGATGGGAGCCGGCGTATTTGCCGGCGCCAAGAGTGCCGTCCAGGTGTAGCATTCGAATCCCGGCAAACCCTGCTCCTGCAAGGTCGGCAGTTCGGGCATCGCGCGCATCCGCGTGGCCATCCCTGCGCCAATTGCGCGGATCGCGCCTGACTGCGCCTGCGGCAATGCGGTGGGGGTTGCATCGAATGCCATGGAAATCTGGCCGGCGATCAGGTCCGACATCATCGGCGCAGAACCGCGATACGGAACATGCACGATGTTGAGACCGCCCGCGAGCGCTTTGAATTGCTCTCCACAGAGGTGAAGAATCGAACCAAGCCCCGAGGAGCCGTAGGTGAATTTCCCCGGATTGTCCTTCACCAAAGCGATGAGGCTCCTCACGTCGCTTGCGGCGACGGAAGGGTTCACCGCCAGCATGATCGGTGTGACGCCGGTCAGGGAGATGGGCGTAAAATCGTTGATGGGGTCATATGGGATTTTTCGGTAAAGCCCCGGATTGATGGCGTGGGTGGAGACCGTCGCCATCAACAAGGTATAACCGTCGGGGGAGGACTTCCCGACCAGATCGGCACCGATATTGCCCCCCGCGCCCACCTTGTTCTCCACCACGAACTGCTGGCCAAGCAGTTCTGAGAGCTTTGCGCCCATGACCCGCGCGACCGTATCGGTCGGCCCGCCGGCAGAAAAAGAAACCACGATGCGGACCGCCTTCGATGGATAAACCTCCGGCGTCTGCGCGCCTGCGCTCTCGAACGCGAGAACGAGTGCAAATGTCATAAGCGCTGTCCTGACTGATACCATCTTCAACCCTCCCTCGAATTTCTTGGCCGACGACAAACGGGCATGCTGCGAAGTGGCGGCTTCGCCGGATAATCTACGCCGGTTGCAAGCGCGCGCGAAGGAGTCGCATTCATGGAAGGGTTTTCGCGCAGTGGCAGGCATGTCCGCGGCCGATGGGAGCTGACCTACCATTGATCCGGAGTGAGGCGGGTTGTGCCGAATAGGCCCGGGGAATTTCACCCCGAGCCTCTCACAGAATCGGACTTGATCCTCTGGCGTCATCCGGCTCGTGCCACCGCTCGTGACACAAGACCCAACTCGGACGTGGAGTGTGCATCGCAGCATCCATGGCAATGCTTATGGTCGCCTATGGAGGCGTTTGGAAACTAAGGCCAAGGATGGTTGCATGGTGTGGGTAGCGTCCTAACCCCGACCAATCTGTCCTAATTTGAATCCGCAAACGTCCTAATTTTAAAACGGTGGTTGTTGTCGCGTGCCTTGACGACCCTGAATTTTACTCTCATGGTTTTTCGCTCTCATGGAGGGAGGAAAACTATGCGACTAGCATTAGCAGTTTTGTTTGTGATTGCAGCCACCGCAGTCTCGGCGCTTGAAGTAAAAGTGGGGCCTATCAGGGGTCCAATTCAAAGCAAGGAGCCCACCGGCAGCGGGGGCGGTACTGAAGCTAAGTGCGAAAACCTCGGGGAAGTTGTTGTGCAAGTGCAACTTGGGAGGGACCCCGATGGCCAGCGCTGGATTAATGTTTGGTGCCGAAAAATAACAGTAGATTAGCTGTCGCGGCCGCCTCAGTTGGCGGCCTCGTCATCTAAGCGGATACTGGTCATTACGCATCCGTTGAGGGAGGAAAAAATATTCAATCCGATGCAACTACGCAACTCCCTGGGAGTTTTCGATGGCCGAGGACGAAGAAACGGAGATTCCGGTGAGTGTGGATGGAGAGTTTACGGACCTTATTCCGGGTCCGTACTCCATGAATTCGCTCGGCGCGGTCGCCTACGATCCAGAGGCGAATGAACTCTCCAGATTCAAAGTCAATATATGCGACCTGCCGGACGCACGCCGCGATCCTAAAACGATGGCATGGTGGGCCGAGCACCCTGAGGCATGGAAAGCCTCGACGGAAAATCCGATTGCTCCAAAGGAGGCTATGTATCAGTTCGATCAATGGCTGGCTTCTTTGCCTGGCCGTCCCAAACTCATGGGGTGGCCGCTGCCAGTCGATTTCATGTTCATCTACTGGTACTACGTCAAGTTTTTGCGCAAGGCGCCGCCGTTCAGCTAATTGCGGCGGCGCTGCAATCGAGGAGTTGGCCCCGTTTGCATCGGGCACAATCGGTTTCGTCAGCATGCAGTCTGCGTTAGGCTCGGTCCCCAATCGCTCTGCGGGTGCAACCAACAACAGGTGGGAGGACACCATGCCGATTGTCGATCCACGGATCGCCGGGAAGCCCATCCCTCGCATCTCGAAGGAGGCGATTTAGCGCGATTGCGTCGTGCGCGTAAAGAAGGTCAGGGCACTGGATGTGGCGTTCCTTGACCAGCGCATTCCGCGCCTCGGTGCTGGCGGAGGCACGGCAGACGGGGCTGAGCGTGGATGAAGATGGGAATTTGATGATCAAGAAGCCGGCGGCGTGAGGCTGTGCCGTCATCCGTCGGCGCCGAGTTCACCGACTAGTGCGGTGAATTTTAACTCCCTATCATGACGTGCCGCAAGCTCGTTTAGGAACTTCAAATTCAAAACCGCACTAGAAATCATAGAAGAGCGCGCCAGTTACCGTCGTTGTTGACATAAGCGGCGATCACCGGCAGTTGGCCGGTTGCAAAATCTCTTTCGTACCGCTGACTGATCCTCGACAGTTCGATATTCAATCCCGACCGTTGCCTTCGCACTAGGCGATGCGGTCCGGGGAACGGCGAGATCGAGATGGCCTTGGCGGAAACGCAGCAGATATTGCCCGATGCCGCTTACGCTCTGCCCGCGGCTGATGTCCTGGTTCGCCTCACAGTGTCGGTCGCCACGGGCCTTTCCGATGACGAGATCAAGCGCCGCCAACATTCCTTTGGCCTGAACATTCTCGCATCACGGCGCAAGGCCAGCGCCTTCATCATGCTGCTGCATCAGTTCTACAGCCCAGTGGTTTATCTGCTCGGCACTGCAGCCGCGCTCGCGTTGTATTTCGACGAACTGCAGGAGGGTATCGCGATCGGAGCGGTACTTCTGGTCAATGCACTGATCGGTTTCCTGACGGAATGGAAAGCCGCACGGTCGATCGAAGCGTTGCGCACGCTTGGAACACGCTCGGCGCGGGTGCGGCGTGACGGCCATGTGCGCATCGTCGCGGCCGAGCAGATTGTGCCCGGCGATATCGCCCTGCTGGAAGCCGGCGACGCGATCTCTGCCGACATACGGCTGGTCGAAGCCAACAATCTTGCCGCCGATGAATCAACACTGACCGGCGAAGCATTCGCGGTTGATAAGGCAACGCAGCCTGTCGCCACTGACACGCCTCTGGCTGACCGCGCGTCGATGCTGTTCAAAGGAACGACACTCACGCGCGGCAGCGGCATCGGCGTGGTGGTCGCGACAGGACTTTCGACAGAGCTCGGCCGCCTATCGCATCTCGTGGAGGAAGCCGAACCCGGAAGCTCGCCTCTGGAAAAAAAACTGGCGCGGCTCTCCGGCCAGTTGATCTGGATCACCTTGATCCTGGCCGCGCTGATCGCCTGCGTCGGCCTGACCACCGACAAGGACCCGTTCCTCATGGTCGAGGCCGCAATTGCGCTTGCGGTTGCGGCGATACCGGAAGGGCTGCCGATCGTGGCGACCCTGGCACTGGCGCGCGGCATGTGGCGCATGGCACGGCAGAACGCTCTGATTGAGCGGCTGTCCGCAGTGGAGACGCTGGGCTCCACCACCATTATCCTGACCGACAAGACCGGTACCTTGACGGAAAATCGGATGAGCGTGCGTCGCCTCTGGGTTCCCTCGGGAGAAATTGCAATCGAGGCCAGCAGCGGCACCAATGGCCTCGAAAACCTTCAACCTGACGCGCAGCGGCTCCTGGAAATCGCCGTCCTCTGTAATGACGCCGCTCTCGAAAGCAAAAGTGATGAAGGCAGCGGCGATCCAATGGAACTCGCGCTATTGTTTGCTGGGCTGCGGGCCGGATTCAGGCGTTCGGCGCTACTGCAAGAGAGCCCGAGTGTCCGCAAGTACGCCTTCGATGCCGCCACGAAAATGATGGCGACCGTGCATGGTAGCGGCACTGCGTTTAAAGTCGCGGTCAAGGGCGCTCCGGAAGCGGTGCTATCCGCGGCCGGAAAAGTTCTCGCCGATCATGGCGAGGCGATTCTCAGTTCCGACATTCGCAGCGAATGGCTCGCCCGGATCGAGCATCTCGGCCACCAGGGACTCCGCGTCCTGGGCTGCGCTATGAAAATCCCCACGCGCAGCGACGCGCCACCCTACGAAGACTTGACCTTCATCGGCCTCATCGGCCTGGAGGATCCGACAAGGGCCGACGTACCGCATGCGATCCAAGATTGCCAGCAGGCCGGCATTCGCGTGGTCATGGTTACGGGTGACCATGCGGTAACCGCACGCAGCGTCGGCCGCGCGGTAGGGCTCGGAGCGGCCACCAACGTCGTCGAAGGAAAGCAACTTGCAAGGGTCGCCAGTGGCAAGGACAACGCCCTTTTCGATGTTGGCATTTTTGCCCGCGTTACTCCGGCAGAAAAGCTCTCTCTCGTGCGCGCCTATCAAGCCGCAGGTGAAATCGTGGCGATGACCGGCGACGGGGTCAATGACGCTCCCGCTTTGCGACAAGCCGACATTGGCGTTGCCATGGGCCTGCGCGGGACCGACATGGCACGTGAGGCCGCCGCCATGATCCTGCTCGACGATGCCTTTCCCACTATCGTGAAGGCGATCCGCGAAGGTCGCGTCATTTTTGCAAACATCCAGCGCTTCGTTGCCTATCTGCTGTCGTGCAATTTGAGCGAGGTGCTGGTAGTGGCTGTTGCCATTCTTTCAACCCTGCCGCTGCCGATCATGCCGTTGCAGATTCTTTATCTCAATCTCGTCACCGATGTGTTCCCAGCCTTTGCACTTGCTATGGGCGAAGGCGAGCGCAATGTGCTCAAGCGTCCGCCGCGCAACCCGACAAAGCCTATCCTCGGACTCACGCAGTGGACCGTCATCGTGTTGCAAAGCTTTGCACTGACGGCGAGCACTTTTGGTGCGCTCGCGCTCGCTCGCCTCGGGCTGAACCTCGACAGCCAATCAGTTGTAACTGTCACTTTCATGACGCTTGCTTTTGCGCAGCTCTGGCACGTCTTCAACATGCGCCATCCGCAGTCGGGCGTCCTGAGCAATGAAGTCACCCGCAATCCATGGCTTTGGGGCTCGCTGCTTCTGTGCATAGCACTACTGGCATGCCCACCTTATTGGCCACAGATGGCCCAGATACTCGACTTAGCAACCCCCACCCCTATCATGTGGGCAATCATCCTCGGATGCAGCACGGCACCGCTGGTGATAATCCAGGCAGTCACGCTGCTGCGATTGCCTGGCAGGAGGTAAAGACTTAAGCAGCTTCAAAAGTACGTAATATGTAATCCTGACAGCACTTCCGGCAACGCTACGCATCCCGAAATTCCGTGGAGAAATCGATGCCATTTAAGGACGTACTACTTGCTCTGACCACGTATCCGGAGCTGACTCCTACCTCTGCGGTGGATGATGCCGTCTCCCTCTCAGTTGCGTTGGGAGCCCGAATTTCGGCCATTGCTTGCGAGGTGACAATTCCCGTTCCGGGGAGCGTGCTGAGTCATGCAGTGCTCAACGTTCCGGCAATGGTTTCAGCCGAGGTCAAAAAGAGCGCAGTCAACGCGAAGAGTCTTCTGGCCGCATTTCAGGACAGTGCAGAAAAAAGCGGGGTATTCCAGGAGCAAATATTGGAGCAATGCCTGACATCCGAAGTTCCCGATGTGTTCATCGACTATGCGCGCCTTCGAGACCTCACGATGATCCCAATTCCGGAAGGGAACCACGTCCAGCAATGGTACGCGGAATCAATCATCTTTGGATCCGGTCGTCCGACCATAATCTTGCCGCAGGCGCGCAAGGGTGCCGGGGGATTGAAGCTGGATACCATAGTCCTCGCCTGGGATTTTGGTCGCCCAGCGGCTAGGGTCGTTGCCGATGCGCTTCCGATCCTAGAGAAGGCAAAACGGGTTTTCGTCGTAACAATCATCAATGAGAAGCTTATTGATACCAAGCGATCTGGCGCAGAGCTCGCGAAGCACCTGGCGCGACATGGCATTAACGTTGTACTCGACGTGATCGACGCAGCCGGGCGCAACATCGGCGACGTAATCGAGTCCTCTGTCACATCCCGCAATGGCGATGTTCTCGTGATGGGAGCGTACGGGCACTCTCGTATTCGAGAGTTCATCCTTGGAGGGGCTACAAAGAGCATGCTCACGCGGCCGCCGCTACCAATATTTCTTTCACATTGAGTGGGAAGTAGGCAGCTCGAGGAAACTTCATGAGCACGACCAATCGCCAGAATTCGCTGACGCTCGCTTCCACCGCCGGTACGGCGCCCGCGCTGCTGGGCCATGGCTTCGCCGATGCATGGCCGAAGGATAAGATCAGCGCAGTTGTTCCCTGTGCGCCCGGCAGCACGATCGACAGTCGTCCGCCGCATTGTGCTCGGAGGGTAAATTTGAGCTACATCATTCGCAGAGCGTGGATGTCTCCCGGCCTACTAGTGCGGTGAATTTGAAGTTCCTATCATAACTGGCCGCAAGCTCGTTTAGGAACTTCAAATTCAAACCGCACTAGAAATCATAGAGCTGCTAGTGGTCCTTAGATTCCGAAGTTCGCATCTGAACGTGCCGCGAGTGGTGGCGAACTTCGGAATCGGACCACTAGTTAACCAGCGGAACCGATCCGCAAAGCAGGATGTTCCACTCCATCCAATCGAATACTCAAGCCATTGTCGAGTTCGTGCGCGCATACGAGGTGTGGGCAGCGCCCATCGCATTTGTACTCGCTTTCGGCGAATCGATTGTTTTCCTTTCCCTCTTTATTCC
The DNA here is from genome assembly GCA_963817135.1 of uncultured Alphaproteobacteria bacterium. Lineage (GTDB taxonomy): Bacteria > Pseudomonadota > Alphaproteobacteria > Rhizobiales > Xanthobacteraceae > VAZQ01. The sequence goes on from CAWFNG010000019.1 coordinate 194,455, forward strand.
CGCCTGGGGCGCGCTCATAGGCATCGGCGTACTCATCGGGGCAGGCCATCTCAATTTCTGGCCGATCTGGGTTGCCGGTGCTATCGGTGCTGCTCTCGGCGATTGGCTCTCATATTGGTTAGGTATCAAGATTGGTCCTCCCGTCGCTGAGATGTGGCCACTGTCGCGGCACCCAGAACTACTGCCGAAAGGCGAAGCATTCGTGCGGCGCTGGGGCGCGCCCGCGATATTTATCGGCCGCTTCTTCGGACCGTTGCGTGCCTCGGTGCCGCTTGCCGCCGGCATTTTCCGCATGCCTTACTGGCAGTTTCAGATCGCGAACTTTTCTTCGGCCCTCGTTTGGGCGGGCATCCTGCTTACGATTGGTGACGTCTTAGCTATTGTCTTCGCGTGGGCATCGGGGTGGGTGAGAGGAGCAGGATGAAGGCCAAGCATATAATGACATCGCCTGTGGTTTCGGTCGAATTTGATGCCAGAGTTCGTGAGGCGGTCCAGATCATGCTGCGGAAGAGAATCAGCGGATTGCCGGTGATTGACAAGGGCGGCCGGCTGATCGGAATAGTTACCGAAGGTGATTTCCTTCGACGCGCCGAAACCGGAACGCAGCGTAAACGATCGCGATGGCTGGGATTCCTGGTCGGGCCCGGCCGAACTCGCGGACGAATACACCCATTCCCATGGCCGTAAAGTCGCGGATGTCATGACCCGCGACCCGATTGCGGTGAGCGAGGATACTCCTCTCGATGAGATCGTGGATCTGATGGAGAAGCATCAAATCAAGCGCGTTCCCGTTGTTAGCGGTCAGCAGCTCGTGGGAATCGTTAGCCGTGCCAACCTGCTTCACGCTCTTGCCAGCGTTTCTCGCGAAGTGCTGCCGAGCGCACAAAGCGACGAAACCATTCGCAATCTGCTTCTGGCAGAGTTCGCAAAGCAGAAATGGGCATCGATCGCTCTCATATATTTAAACCCGATTGTACGTAATGGCATCGTTGAACTCTGGGGCACGATCACCGATGAAAGAGAACGTCAGGCGCTTATCATCGCAAGCGAGAATGTGCCGGGAGTAAAGGCCGTGCACGATCGCATGGTCTTGATCCCATTTCTGGCATGATAGTTTATCAACCAGAGGAAAACCAAGCTGACGTACCACCTTCGTAAGGTGTTCAGTTTCAACGCGTCAATCCGTAAAGGCCATGTGTGAAATGATTAGAGTCAGCTGCGACGTTGCCATGTGCTTTCTTGCCGCCAACTCAATATTCGAATGTGAATCTCGCGGGCCGCTTCTATCCGGGCAGCCCGCGAATTTCCAATCGAGTAAGCCGTGGAGAAGCTTGGCTCTATGGCCGGCTATGGCACACAGCAGCCTGCGTCTGACGCGAGGCTTGTCCGGAGCCGGCGAAAGCAGCCAGCGCCAATGCCGGAAGGTTTGGCACATCGGAGATGTCGTGTGGACGGACCATGAGTTAAATGAACCGTCCAAACGTGCCGATCGGTGCGGCAGGACTGGAAGTGTCCGCGGCGCATCTACTCCCGAGAGATTGGCCCCGTTGCATCGGGCACAATCGGTTTCGTCAGCATGCAGTCTGCGTTAGGCTTGGTTCCCACTCGCTCTGCGGGTGCGGCCAACAACAGGTGGGAGGACACCATGCCGATTGTCGATCCACGCATCGCTGGGAAGCCCATCCCTCGCATCTCGAAGGAGGCGATGGAGCGCGATTGCGTCGCGCGCGTAAAGAAGGTCAGGGCACTGGATGTGGCGTTCCTTGACCAACGCATTCCGCGCTATGAGCGCGACATCATCAACATGGTGGGCATGGGCGTCACCGAGAATGCCGCTCTCAAGCCCAACGTAAAGGAAGGCGCGGCGGGCTTTTCGGTCACCTATGTGCGCGCCAAGACCGGAAAAGGCGCGGCGCTGCACCGGCACGCGACCGAGGAGGTGTTCATCCCGGTGAAGGGACGCTGGCAGGTGTTCTGGCTGGAGGGCGAAGAGGAGCGCACGGTTGATCTCGACGAAGGCGACGTGGTCAACGTGCCAATCGGTATCTACCGCGGTTTCAGGAGTCTCACCGACGCTCCCGACGCGCTCCTGATGGCGATCATCGGCGGTCCAGACGCGGGCAAGGTCGACTGGCATCCCTCGGTGCTGGCGGAGGCACGGCAGACGGGGCTGAGCGTGGATGAAGATGGGAATTTGATGATCGAGAAGCCGGCGGCGTGAGGCTTCCTTTCATGAGTTTGGCGCCCTGCCAGCTTCTCTCGCCGGCGGGGCTGGAGCACGGCCGGCGTTCATCGCAGCTCACGGAGCGGCTAAACCCACCCGGTCGTTCGCGGCTATAGCAGCTCCAATTTGTCTGCATGAGTTCATCTCCGATCGATTGCAGCTCTTGCTCCACTAGTTCGACAAGGTTAATTACTTCGGAGCGGGCAAAGTGCTGCGCATCATAGACTATGGTCGCCCTCAATTCATCTGCAAAGGTGTTGAATACGATCATCATTCGCCCTGGAGGAAAGAGTTGCGGAAAGCTGAAAAAATCGACTATTTCCACGTTCCCAAAGCGCGTGTGCCCGAGTTCAATTGTGCCAGGATTTGTTATTATGAGTTCCGTTTTTGCAATACATCTTAGTACTAACTGGATGGCAAATTTCTTCGGCAACACTAAACTAGCGATCCTATACAATCGCTGGCGGTAAAGCTCCGCGAATATGCGACCATGCTTCTCTTTGTCCAGTGCACGCTGTAGCTGTAGTACGGTCTGAGTTACGTCTTCGCGCAATTTGATGCGCGGGAAAAACGGTATTACCATTGTGTCGTAAGCGTTCTGAGTGTCGGCGCTCACATATCGTCGAAAAGAATACATGTCTGCTATTCTATAGGAGCCTTCTATTTTGTCTCTACCGAACTTATGAATTGCCCAAGCCTTGACCGCAGCAGTTAGCAAAATAGGATGAAGTGTAACGCCCTGCTCCATCCTTTTGCGGAGAACGAGTGCGAAGGTATTCCTAGTAAAAACGTGCTTCAGAATATCTCTTGGTGAAGGCACAAACTTGGACATCGTTGTTCCACGTTCAAACGTACCAAGATCTCGCAATATCCTTATCACAGCAATGGAAAAATACCGTATATGATCTAGCGATGATAAACGGAGTTCTAGATCTCCGTTCCAAGGTTCTATATCCGCAGCGTGTAGTTCCATTCCATCTGACAACTTATTGTAACTGTCGACAACATCAGCGGTGAGCTCATAGCCCGCTCTCGCGTCGGACAACAAATGCGATGTTACGAATTGTAGTACGGTCAAATTCCGAAATGCTATGCAAAATGTCCTAATTCCGTGCATACGGTGAACCGGCACAGAATTCTCCCAGATGTTAGCGACGAGCAAAGCGCGCAATTCCGCTTCTGCGTGGGACGACACTTCCTGCTCGATCACAAGCATTTCCGGCGAAATGGTATGACGGCCCTCTTGTCTAGTCTTACCTGGAATGTCGAATAAGCGGCGAAGTGTTTTCCGCCGACTAACTTCAAATGCAATCGCTTCATTCAGACGTGATAAGCTGACTTTTCCGCCGACAATCAATATCTCCGAGCAATTGGCGTTTACTAAATCAGCTAAGCGGCTAAATTGGAAAGAGAAATCGGTCATATCCGAAACCATCTTACACAAAACGATATCACACCTGGATGACGCGGTCTGCGATGCTTATCCTTAGCGCCTTCGAGGCGCACTGCAGGAACCGGACGTAGCGGACCAGGTATCGACGCGATGAGTTCCCATTTATCCGCAAGACAGGTTTTTCGGTATTCGTGCATGAACTTCTTGCGGTTGCCGATGCTATTTATCTGACTTTTCAGGTCTGAAAAACACATCCACCCTCAGGCCGACAACAAGCAAACTGGCATCGGTCAGGTCTATCAGGACTTCCACGACTTCGGTGTCCCTAAGGGCCTGTGCGCCTCTCGAACCGATACGACCGGGACCGACTATTGGAGCAATGGCGGAAACCCTGCCTTCGAAATCGCGGCCTCGAAAGGCATCTGCGCGCACCACCGCATGCTGTCCAATCGTCACCTTGCCAACATCATGTTCGTTGAGTTCGGCTCGAACACGAAGACTCGAACGATCCCCGAGAATGGCCAGCGGCTCCGCTGACGGGCTCGCCATTTCCCCGACTTTGGCCTGGACCTGCAGTATGGTTCCTGCAATCGGCGCACGGATTCTCGTCCGTTCGAGAGCTTTTTGAGCAATCGTCCATTCGGCTCGGGCGACAGCCAGTGCAGTTTCGGTCCGGCTCGCCAATGGAGCATTCTGGGCTGCCTGGAGTTGGTGGAGCCGCTCGCGCGCCTGTTTGAGTCGCTCTTGCGCGTCCAGCAATGCCGAGCGAGCGTTCGCGAGGTCGGCTTCCGACGCCGCATCGGCTCGTCTTTCGACAACAATTCGGTCGAGCACGGCGCGTGCCGCCGCAACAGCTCTTTCGGACGCGGCGACCCTATCGGCGGCCTTGACTTGTTCTGCCGCCGGCTGGGCTGCATCATCTCGCGCGCGTCTTTTATCCTCGACTTGCGCCTCGGCCAAAGCCAATCTTGCCAACGCCTCATCGTCATCAAGTCGAATCAGCAGATCACCAGCAGAAACCGTGTCATTGATGCGCACGAGGACTTCGGTAATTGGGGCCAAGATTGCCGACGAAATTTTGATCTCGCGCGAGGAGGATTTAACTCGTCCGGGCGCGACGGTCTCCCAACGCTTCTGTTCGGAGATACCGGCACGTACCGGTTCGGATGCATCTACCGGTTCGGCAGCGCTGCCCCACCCAAATTCGACGCTGGCCGTGGCGGCGCCGGCCAGCGTTGCCAGCAGTGACCAAAGAATCCTGCGCTTTGGGCTGCCCCCCGCAATCGCCATCGAAAGCCCTAACTGAGCCGCCCGCTCCTAGGCTGGTCGCCCACGAGCCGTCCATCTTCGATGCTCAGTATACGGTCGGCGAACGGCTCTATGCGCGGGTCGTGGGTTACGGCAAAGACAGCACGCGTCGGATCCTTCGCAATATCGGCCAGCACGCCCATAATCGCAAGGCCATTCTCGCGGTCCAGGGCCGCAGTCGGTTCGTCGGCAAGAATGACGGAAGGATCTCCGACGATGGCGCGTGCTATCGCGACGCGCTGCTGTTCGCCGCCGCTGAGATCTCGCGGAAACGACTCGAGCTTATGGGCAAGACCGACCGTGGTCAAAGCCTGCTGTGCTTTGGCCAAAGCAGCCATCGTACGCTCGCCCCGCATATCCAATGTTAAACGAACATTCTCTTCCGCCGTGAGGGTTGGAAATAAGTGAAAGGATTGGAAAATGAACCCGATGTGCTGCCGCCGCACTTTGGCCAGTTCCTCGGGTGGCACATCTGTCGTTGTACGCCCGCCAATCCGCACCACTCCTGCAGTCGGCGAAAGAATGCATCCAAGCACGGACAACAGAGTCGTTTTGCCGCTGCCGGACGGTCCCATCAGAAGCGTTAATTCGCCCCCTACAAGCGATACACTCACGCCTTTGAGAGCCAACACTCGTCCGGCCCCCTCACCGAGGGACTTTACAATCTCGATTGCCTCCATCGCGACTGTGTTCATCGGTTGAATACCACTACTGGATCGATGCGCGTTACCTTTATGATTGCCGAAACCGCGGACAGAGCGCACATCGCTACAGTGAGTATGAATAGGCTGAGCGTGAGGATTGGGGTCATGATGACAGGCACGGCAGTAGTGGCGGTCGCCTGCACGATGATCCAACCCAATATTGCGGCGATAAAAAATCCGATCACTGCACTCAAAAAAGCCTGGCAGAGTATGACTTGGTGAATGTAGAAGGCGGACGCCCCCATGGCGCGCATAGTGGCAAACTCGTTCAAGTGATCCTTGGTGCTCGAATAGAGCGTCTGCGCGACGATCACGGTGCCCACGATGATTCCGAGGATGGCCCCGGCAATGAGCGCAGCTCCAGCCCCCGTCCCATATAACCACTGCGCAAGGCTGCGATCGTGAAACTCTTTGGGAGTAAGAACTTCCGCATCGCTGAGATTGCCGCCCAGACTTGCGCGAACGCTGTCGAGATCGGCGCCAGGCGAGACCTGAACAAGATAGTATGTGCTGCTGTTCGGGTCGGCCCCCAGAAAGTTCCGGGCCCGCTCCAGGGTGGTGAAAACAAATGGTGCCGTGGTAAACGATCGAATCAAATCGGTGAGAGCAACGACGCGGACTTTTTGATTGCTAATTTCTGCATGCTGACCGCTCCCTGTGATGCCGAGCCGCTTGAAATACGAACGATCGATAATGATGCCATCTGGGATCGTGAGATCGTCAAGGCTCCCATCCACAAAATTCCATGGTTGCAATCCCGGCTTGTCAGTGGTGATCCCGACGATGATAATCGCAGTCGTCCCGCCGTCAGGTTTTCGCCAGTTTGAGAATCCCGCGACTAGGGGTATCGCGTCGGTGACTCCTGGTGTTGACAATGCTTGAAAGCGCTCCTGACCCTCCAACATGCCATTATCTTCGAAGCTCTTCGTACTCATCGGAACGATCCAGAGATCGGCCTGCGCTCGATCGATCATTGCTGTTATCATTCGCTTGCAGCTCACATACAATCCGAGTTGCACCGTCACCAAAATGACCGAGAACACGATGCCGACGATAGTGGCGACAAATCGAATGCGGTCGTGAAATAAATTGCGATATGCAAGTACCAATATCAAAGGTACTGCCGCCATCGTCCGGCGACTCATCCGATTGCTGCGCTGACCAAGCGTGTCATGCATTGATGCGATATGTTTCGACTGGAATGTCAAAGCCATCCTGGATCAGCCGAATACGCTGGCAGGTTCCTTATACATTGATGGCAGTCATTGTGTAGCGTCAGGCCGAAAGTATACATCCACACTCATTCCAACCACGAGCGGCCCGGGGTCAATCAAATCTACAAAAACTTGCACGAATTTGCTGTCGGAGGGTGGGCGTTGTCCATCCTCCCCGATGCGCCGTGGCTCGACGCTCGGAGCAATTGAGGACACTTTTCCCGCGAATTCGCGCTCACGAAAAGAGGCTGCTCGTACGAGTACCAGTTGACCTAGCTTGATAGCCCCGATGTTAAGTCCAGCAACTTCCGCGCGTACACGCAGAGTGGAGACATCGCCTATCAAGACAAGCGGCAGTACTGGGGATGCCAATTCACCTGCTTTTGCATTAACCTGCAACACCGTGCCGGCAATCGGTGCACGAATTATCATCTTCTCAAGAACCGCGTTGGCGTATGCCAATTCGGCACGTGCTATATTGAGCTGGCCTTCCGGCTGAGTTGGTAACGGCACGTTCGATTGGGCATCGAGCTTGCGGAGCTCAGCCTGCTGCTGGTTGAGACGATCCTGCGCGCGCGACAACTCCATGCGGGCGGCGGCAAGAGCGCTCTCGGGCGCGTTGTTTTTTCGTATGGCCGCTGAGGACCTATCGACGGCGGATCGTGCATCAACAACCGCCTTTTCAGCATCGGCAACCGCATCCTCGGCCTTTCGTCGATCGGCCGACCGAGTTGAGGCGGCGTCATCATTATTTCGCACCCGCTTTTGGATGGCAGCCTGCGCTTCGGCGACTTTGACACGTGCCCTGAGATCATCATCTTCAAGCCGGACCAGGAGTTCGCCGGCGAACACCGTATCCTTGGCCTTGATCAACACGTCGGCAATACGACCCGCAACGGAACTGCCAATTTTGATCTCGCCCGACCCAGGTTCGACCTCGCCAGGTGCGGTCGCAAGCCAACGCGTATCCTCTGCTGCACGCGTGCTGGACTGATCTTGCGCGCGGCTGATCGGCCCTAACATCGCGAACGTTGCGAATACAGCGAGTAAACCAGCGGCGACCGGGAACAACGTGCTCAGTTTTGGTGTGATCATGCCCACAATGTCTCTAACACGCTGGGGCGGCGGCTCCCCGGCTCGTCCACACCGATGCCTTCTCGATGCGAACTATTCGATTGAAAGGGCGATAATATAGCCAGGTCACGTATCCTAACCAAGTCCTCAAAGCTCGCGCACGACAGCATTCAGCTGCTGCGCAAACTAGAGCTTCAGAGAAAAGCTCGAATGGTCGCTGAACTAAGCCTTGAAGGAAAGCTGACACATTTGTTAGAAGCTAACTTATTTGTCATGGACTAGCTGATTGTAAGCCGCCGTCGAGTTAAGGTCCGGAAGCATGCGATCAATGGTGATCACTACATAATCGTCTGATCGCCCGCGGCTCAGTCCATCATTGCCAGTGAGAGCCAAGTCTTCCTGGTACCCGTTCATCGTAAGCGAATCTACAAGGTGTCCAGCTGTCTCTGGATCATCCTCCACAACGAGAATGCGGCGTCGGGCCCCTGCCATTGACCTCAAATCTCGCAACCACCCATAGCGTGCAATGTGATGTAATATTCAAGTAAGCTGGGTCCGTCAAAGCCTGACTTACTTGTCATAAACTGACTCATTATTTAATTTGAGGCCGTATTTGTGGGAACCGCCGCTGAGCCTCTCGTTTTAGGCTGAGGCCGAACCAAGCGCGTGCCGCGGCGCGGAATTGAAGTTCGCCGAGGGCCAGGCGTCGCCACTTCCGAAAGGCTCGCGCCCTTGACCGCTTCCTCAACGATTTTGGGCTACACTGCCCGCGCAAAGTGGATTACAGACTGCGCGGTCGAAGCATGCCAAGTCACCTCCAGTGCAGGGACACGACCCGCGCGGAGGACTACGCGGCAATTCACATCCGACGACGAGAATTCGTCTCCACAGTGCGGTGAGCGGATACAAGATGACCCATCAAGACCGGACTGACGAGCCGATCGCTCTCATTGGCATCGGCTGTTTGTTTGCAAACGGAATTGATTCTGTTGGCGCTCTGTGGCGTTTTTTGTTAGAGGGCGGAGAAGCGATCAGCGAAGTCCCCGCAGACCACTGGAACGTCTCAGCGATCTTCGATCCGAACCCGGCAGCGGAAGGCAAGACGTACTCGCGCCATGGAGGATTTCTCCAGGACCAAGCGGGATTCGATGCAAACTTCTTTGGCATATCGCCGCGCGAGGCGGCGACGATGGACCCGCAACAGCGGCTGTTGCTCGAAGTCGCCTGGCGCGCGATCGAAGACGCAGGCCTCCCCTCCGACCGCTTGGCCGGATCGCGAACGGGCGTCTATGTCGGCATTTCGAACGTCGATTACAACGTCATTCAGAAGCTTAGCCGGCGCCTGATCGACGTCCATTCGATTACCGGTGGTGCGCTGAGCATCGCGGCAAATCGATTGTCTCACCGCTTCGATCTGCGCGGGCCAAGTCTTGCAATCGATACCGCTTGCTCCTCATCGCTGGTCGCGCTCGATGCCGCTCGAACCGCGCTTGTGTCCCGGGAGTGCGATTTGGCGCTGGTCGGCGGCGTCAACCTGGTCATTACGCCGGAAACCACGATGAGCTTCAGCCGAGCATCGATGCTTTCGCCCGATGGCAGGTGCAAGGCTTTTGCCGCCGAGGCCAATGGATATGTGCGTGGAGAAGGGGCGGCCGTCGTTCTTCTAAAACGCCTGTCGGACGCAAAGAACGATCGTATCCACGCGTTGATCACCGGCACGTTGGTCAACCAGGACGGCCACACCTCGACCATGACGGTGCCGAGTCGCGATGCGCAAATCGCGATGCTGCGCGGTGCATGCGCGCGGGCAGGTGTCGATCCGCAACAAATAGCATATGTCGAAGCGCATGGTACCGGCACCGCCGTCGGCGATCCAATCGAGGCGGAGGCGATAGGCACCGCGTTCGGAACGGGACGACCGGCCGAAGCTCCGTGCCTGATCGGCTCGATCAAAACCAACATTGGCCATTTGGAGCCCGCGGCAGGAATTGCCGGACTGATCAAGGCCGTGCTCTGCGTGCAGCGCGGCGAAATTCCCGCGAAGTCTTCACTGCGCAAATCCCAACCCGAACATTCCTTTCGCTGAGCTCGGAATCCGCGTTGCCAGCGAGCGGCAGCCATGGCCGCGGCGATCGAATCCGCGGCTCGCAGCCGTCAACTCGTTCGGTTTCGGAGGTACCAACGCCTGCGCGATCGTTCAGGAAGCGCCGCGGCTAAGACGGTCTGCGAGGCGCACCAAAAATGAGGAGCCGGTTCTGCTTCCCATTTCCGCCGCGAGCAACAAAGCGCTCGCCGCGATGTGCGGGCGGCTTGCCGACGTGCTCGATGCAGGCGAGGCATCGCTTTCCGATGTGGCGTGGACGCTTGCTCTTCGCCGTACGCACCTCGACCATCGCATGGTCGCGCCCGCGTGCACGGCCGCCGCGGCTTCCGAACGGCTGCGCGCTGCTGCGGCTGGAACAGCACCGGCTGACATCGTCTCCGGTCGGCGTGTGAATAACCCGCGCATCGCCTTCGTGTTCACTGGGCAGGGGTCCCAGTGGTGGGGAATGGCGAGAAATCTTTTGAAGAGCGACAAGACCTTCAGCCGCGTCGTGCGCGAATGCGACCAGGCGTTCTCTGCGCGTTCGGGCTGGTCGTTGTTAAAGGAGATGACCGTACCGCAATCCCGCTCTCGCATCGATCGAACCGTCGTCGCCCAGCCTGCTCTATTCGCGCTGCAGGCAGGACTGGCGGCGCGTCTTGCAGAGTGGGGGATCAAGCCCGATGCCGTGATCGGGCACAGCATTGGCGAGATCGGCGCGGCTTTCGTCGCAGGTGCGCTGTCGCTCGAGCAGGCCATGGAGTGCGTCTACCACCGCAGCGTCCTGCAGGAGCGCGCGCGCACACAGGGTGCGATGGCGGCCCTTGGAATGTCTGCTGCCGCCGCGCAAGAGGTGTTGGAGGAGTATCCCGAGATCGAGATTGCGGCAATCAATGCCCCTAAGCTTGTCACAATCGCGGGCCGACACGCTGTCCTGAAAGAGTTCGTGGAACATATGGGCGTCCACAAGCCCGAAGTGTTTTGCGAGCAGCTGCGCGTCGATTACGCATTTCACAGCCGCCAAATGGACCCGTTTGTGGATGGGCTGCGCACCAATCTCGCAACTCTCGACCCATCCGCACCGCAAATCCCGATGTTTTCGACGGTCACCGGTGAGCTGGTTGGCCTGCGCGAGCTCGACGGCGACTATTGGGCCCGCAATATGCGACAGCCGGTATTGTTCGCGGGTGCTGTCGAAGCTGCGGTTGCGGCTGAGTTCGACACCTTCGTTGAGCTCGGGCCGCATCCCGTATTGTCGGGCATGCTGCGCGCAACCTTTGCGAAACCGGGGCGCGATACCGTCGCGCTCGGCACGCTCAAGCGAGAGGAGCCGGACGAAAAGTCTTTGGCCGTCGCGTTCTCGCGCCTGCACGTACGCGGAGTTCGCGTCGACTGGAGCGCAAAGGCTCCGAAGAAGGGGACATTCGTCGAGTTGCCAGGATACCCATGGCAAAAGCAGGCTTTCTGGAGAGAGTCGGAGGAGTCGCTGTCAGCGCGGCTCGACGGCCCCGCGCATCCCCTGCTCGGCAGGCCCCTGAAATCCGCAAACCACCTTTGGCAAGCCGACGTGGGTCATGCGATGCCGCGCTATCTTGTGGATCATCGCATCGGCGGCGACATCGTATTCCCGGCGGCCGGGTATGTGGAGCTGTTGCTGGCTGCGGCAAAGGAGCTCCTGGGAAATCATCCCTGGGAGATCGAGTCGATAACGTTCGATGAAGCGCTGATACTGGAGCCGCAAAACTCCGTTATCATTGAAACTTCCGCGGATGGTCGCGGCTTCATCAAAATCTTGAGCTGCGCGCGCGGCGAAAAGGGGACATGGACCCAACGCGCAAGCGGGTTAGCTCGGCGCTGGCTCGGAACGATTCCGAGCCGGCCGCAGTGGCTCACGGCAAACGAGCCGGCCGTTTGCGTCGAAGGCGCGATCTTCTACGAGCACCTGACCAGAGAAGGGCATCAATACGGCCCTGCATTCCAAGGTATTCGCCGCCTTTCGCGCGACAACAACAACGTGCTGGGCGAGATAGAGCTGCCGAAATTGGTGGATCCGACCCAGTATCTCATGCATCCGGCGCTTCTCGACACGTGCTTTCAACTTCTGCGCGGATTTGCGGATTTTGATCGACCTCCGTCCGCCGGGTCCGTCATCTTTCCCGTCGGGATCGAGCGTCTGCGATGGTATCGGCCGCCCACCAATGCGCTGCGCTGTCGTGCGAGCGGCGTGAACGAGACCGAGGACGAGGTTTTCGCTGATTTGACCATCGTCGATCAAAACGGCGAGACCGTTGCCGAGATCGACGGGTTCCGGTGCAGGCGATTGCAATACGCGGCGAAGTCGGAACCGGCATCCGGAGCGGCGCTCTATTGCGAGCAGTGGCAGCGGCTGCCCTCGATAGCACCGCAGCCGCAAGATGATGATGCATCCTCGCGCTGCTGGCTCATTCTGGCGGACCATGCCGGGCTCGGCGACAAAACCGCACAGCTGCTCCTGGAACGAGATCAACAAACCATCATCGCCTATTTCGGCAATTGGACGCGCGAGATCGCGCCGGACCGTTACGAGCTTTCACCGGACAGCGCGGATTTCAAGACTATCATGGAGGGGCGCGGCATCACGGATATTGTGCACGCGTGGGTGCTCGATTGCGTCGCAAAGCCCAGCTCTGCCGGCTCCATCGCAACGATGCATGACTGCGGCGCCTGGGCTTTGATCGCGCTTGCCCAGGCCCTGCACGAGCTTGAGATTGCGCCTCGGCTCCGGATCGTGACTTCCGGATCGATCTGCCCGGATGAAAGAGCCGAGCCCATGATGCAATCCGTCCCTCAAGCGGACCTTATCGGCGCGGCCCGAACGCTTGCCAACGAGATGGCGGAGCTGCATCCGCAGGTGATCGACCTCGATCCCGCTCATATCTGCGCGGATTCACTCGTGACCGAGCTCCTGAGCACAAGCCCTGAAACCGAAGTAGCATGGCGCGACGGCGCTCGCTTCGGCTGCAGGCTTGTGCGTACCACAGCTTCCGCAATGCCGCGCCGCCGGCGACCGTGGAATCCAAAAACGCGCTCGCCCGCCTGCAAGGTTTCGATGAGCAAGCCCGGCGTGATCGACAATCTATTCCTGGCGGAAGTGCCAGTGCGTACGCCCGGGCCGAATGAGGTGGTCGTAGAGACCCACGCCGCCGGCCTCAACTTCCGCGACATCATGGCGGCAACCAATCTTCTGCCAGATGCCGCCGAAGGCAGGGCGGCTTGGCGCCACCTTGGCCTCGAGTGCTCGGGGATCGTGCAGGCTGTAGGCCCAGGCGTGAACTCCGTGCGGCTTGGCGAAAGGGTCGTTGCTCTGGGCTTCGACTGTCTTGCATCGCACGTCGTTGTGCCTGCCGAGTTGGCGATTCCTCTTCCCCAGAACATGAGTTTCGAGCACGGCGCATCGGTCCCGACCGCCTACGCAACCGCTCGCTATTCATTGGTTACGCTTGCGCGCGTGAAGAGCGGTGAGCAGGTGTTGATCCATGCGGCTACGGGCGGCGTCGGTCTCGCAGCCATCAGCATTGCCCGTTCCCTTGGAGCGAGCGTCATCGCTACCGCCGGCAATGAAGAGAAGCGCGCCTATCTGCGCTCGATTGGGATGGAGCATGTCCTCAATTCGCGAACACTTGCCTTTGTTGACGAGGTAAGGACGATCACCAATGGGCGGGGTGTCGACGTTGTTCTGAACTCGCTTTCTGGTCCTTTCCTCGAGGGCAGCCTTTCGCTTCTTGCTTCCGGAGGCCGCTTTGTCGAAATCGGCAAGCGCGACATCTATGCAAACACGCAAATCGGGCTGCGCGCGTTGCGGCAGAACGTGTCCTTCTTCGTCGTCGATCTGGCACGGATCGCCGTCGAGCGGCCGTCCCTCCTGCGCAGCGAAATAGAGGGCGTGTTCGATGACCTCGCCTCTGGGCGCACAGCGCCCCTCCCCGCGCGGACATTCCCCCTCGGTTCGGTCGCCGACGCTTTCCGTTACATGGCGCGGGCAAACCATATCGGCAAAGTCGCAATATCGTTCGACGACCCTTCTGCAAGCGTGGAGCAGGGCGACGAGAGCGCGCCGATTATCGATCCGGATGCGACATATTTGATCACTGGAGGAACACGCGGTCTCGGCCTGGCGATCGTTTCCTGGTTGGCGCGGCAAGGGGCGCGCTCACTGGTCCTGGTCGGCCGCTCTTCCCAGCGCACCCCCGAGGCCGAGGCCGAGATTGACGCGCTGCGCACGGCTGGCGCAAACGTCATCGTGGTGTCGGCGGATATCGCCTCGATCGAAGGTGCTCGACGCGCCGTGCAGGCGGCCAAGAGCACCCGCAAACCGCTGCGCGGCGTCTTCCACGCAGCCGGGCTCGTCCACAGCGCCATGGTGAAGGATCTCGACCGAGAGCAGGTGCGGCAGGTTTTCGCCGGCAAGGTGCTTGGCGCCTGGCATCTCCACGAGCTGACGTCCGAATTGCCCCTCGATTTCTTCGTCTGCTGCTCCTCGGCGTCCGCCGTGCTGGGTACAATCGCACAGGCGCACTATGCCGGCGCGAACCGCGCCTTGGATGCCCTGGCCGCGTTGCGCCGCAAGAACGGCTTGCCGGGTCTGTCGATCAATTTCGGGCCTATTGCCGATGCCGGCTATCTGGTCAGCCGTCCTGAAGTGGCCGACTATCTCGCCGCCAGCGGTGTGTTGTCGATGCCGGCCGAAGCCGCTCTCGGTGCGCTCGGAACGATGCTGCGTCACGATCCCGGGGTCGTCATGTGCGCAGATATCAATTGGAGCCGGCTCAGCCTGGCCCTGTCTTCAATCGGCTTGGCCCCTCGCACTGCCACACTGGCGCGATCACGCACGAGCAACGGCGGGGTGCGCGGGCAGCTTGCCGCTGCCCCGCCGGAGGAGCGTACCGGCATGGTCGCAGACTACCTGCGCGAGCAGGTCGGCGCGGTGCTAAAGATCGCCCCCGAATTGGTCGAGATCGATCGGCCGCTGTCGGAATTCGGCCTCGACTCCCTCACCTCGTTCGAGCTCAAGGCGCGACTCGAAGACGGGATCGGCGTCGTCCTGCCGATCGGGAAATTCTTGCAGCGGCCCACCATCAGCCATCTCGGAACGGAGATCAGTAAGCGGCTGGAGGCAGTGAGCGTGCGCGACGATCATGCTGAGCACGCGCCGCGTCACGCCATGAGCGCGGACGCGGACTGAACCATCGAGCATGTCCCGCAAAATCGGGAACCGGCTTTGCAAAAGGGAAAGCGCAAACAAAAAGAACGACCGGGATGGCGACTACGAGCAGCTCAAGCTTGTGTTCGCGCGAGTGTGCAGCATCACCTCAAGCTCCCGCGATGCTCTTGAAGCCGAGATTCAACGGATGAACTCCGAAACGGCCCGAACGGTGCGATTTGGCTCAACGGGTGCGATCTGCCTTCTCTTTGTCCTCTATACAGTTTGCTCCGGGCTGCTTCCCGGCGCCATTCCAGCGGCAAGGTGCTGTTCGTCACCTTCGCCCTCATTCATGGTGCCGAACGGTACGTTGAGATCGAGTCCGCTTTACCTCTCATGGAACTCATCCAGGCCGGTTCGATTGTGAACATGGCAGATCGGATCCTTCGCTCATTTGAGAAGGCGGCGGAGCCGATGCTCATGAACGCTTAACGAATTCGGGTCGAGGCAATCATATGACGCTAGCCGGGCCCCAGCCTCGGCGCGCTCATGGATGTGACCTTCAACAGAGTCAGCAAGCATTGAAGCTGGCACAGCATGGAGCGGGTTCAGGGCCGTGCATCGCAGTTTTTTTGTGGCAATACCGATGCAGCCCTCTCCCGCAAGGGGACGCAAGGGGAGAGGGCACTGGTTGCACAGTTCGCACTTGCGGCGCGTGATTGCGCGAGAAGTGCCGCCACCGCGGCGGTGCGGTCTACTTGATCACGTCGGCGCCGACCTTGCAGATCAGCGCGTCCTGATCGCCGGTACCGCCGCTGCAACCAACGGCGGCAATCACCTTGCCGCCGGGCTACTGATAATGAATGGTGATGATCGCGACTTGATTGCCGGCATGGCGGTCGACAAAGCCGAGGAAAGCTTTCAGCAGCTTTCCCTCATCCTCTGAATTAGGCGAGCGGATTTTCGCGCTGATCATTTCTGCGTCTTCGCGCGCAATGCTCACTGACCCTTTGAAGCGCTTGTGGCTCCATTTTGCCGCGCGGGCGCGCGGGGGCCCTTTGCGCGAGAACGTACCGCGGCCTGCCTTGCGAATTTCGGTCTCCCGCCTGACCAGGGTATTGTAGAGGTGCGACTTTCGAAGCGGCGTAATCTCGACGAGTTTCATCGTTTCCCCCTTTTGCAAGATTTCAAAACGCCTTGAACGTGATGATGGTGCGGGTGTCCTGAATCCCGGGAATGGTCTGTACCTTCTCATTGACGAAATGACCGATGTCGGTCTTTTCCTCGACATAGAACTTGACCAACAAGTCGAACTCTCCTGCCGTGGAGTATATCTCGGAGGCTAGCTCCGCATCGGCAAGCTTGTTTGCCACTTCATAGGACTTGCCGAGCTGACACTTGATTTGGACGAAGAAAGGGACCATGCGCCCTCCGGCGACAGTTGAGTCGATTAGCGAATCCAGCAAAATCGCGCCCCGTTGACAAGGCTTGCCGGCAGATAAGGCTTTGTTTGCAGTTTTCGCCATCGGAAGGGATTTCCGTGATGTGCCTTGCGTCATGCGCAGGCCGCGCTTAGATTATTCCCCGCAATCTCAATGGGGTGTCCGGCCGATGCGCGGCCGGGCTGAGAGGCGCCAAGCCAACCCATCGAACCTGATCCGGATCATGCCGGCGGAGGGAGCTTGAGATGCACGCGCCCACTCCAACATTGCCTGCGTTGCCCGATATTGCCGCCGAGATTCTTGCGCGCGTGCGCAGCCAACAGCCGCGCGTCCATTGCATCACCAATACGGTGGCGCAGAGCCTCACTGCAAATGTGCTGCTCGCAGCTGGGGCTGTGCCATCGATGACCGTCGCAGCCGACGAAATTGCGCAATTCGTCGGGGGTGCCGATGCGCTCGTCGTCAATCTCGGCACCTTGGACAGCGAACGGCGGCAATCAATAGAGATTGCCATCGACACCGCGAGCAAGGCGGGGCGCCCCTGGCTGCTCGATCCGGTCTTTGTCGATCGCTCGCCGTCGCGCCGTGCATTTGCCGCACGCCTTGTCGGCAAGAAGCCTAGTCTTTTGCGACTCAACAGCCCGGAATTCGCAAGTCTTTCAGGCGGCGAGCCAAACGAGCAGGCGCTGGCGGCTTATGCGCGCGAACATGGCTGTATCGTCGCGCTGACCGGGGCGACCGATATCGTCTGCGACGGCGAACGCATGTTGAAGATTGCAAACGGCGATCCGCTGATGGGCAGCGTCGCCGCAATGGGTTGTGCCGGCACGGCTCTCGTCGCGGCTTTTCTTGCCGTCGAAGGCGATGCCTGGCTGGCGAGCGCTGCCGGGCTTCTGGCCTTCGCCATTGCCGGAGAATGCGCGGCAGCATCGGGGCGCGGACCCGGCAGCTTCGCCGTCGAGATCATCGATGCGCTGGCGAAGCTCGATCGCGAAAGCCTGCGCACGCGGGCAAGGCTAGTTTAGCGGGATGGCGCTCGATCTTCGCCTGTACGCATTGCTCGATCCCGAAAATACGGGCGGGCACAACCTTGTCGAGCTTGCGCGCCTGGTGGCGCAGGGCGGCGCAACCCTGGTCCAGCTGCGCGACAAGCACCGGCCGACGCGCGTCATGATAGAGGATGCGCGCGCCATCAAGGCGGCGCTGGCAGCTTTTGGCGTGCCGCTTGTCGTCAATGACCGCGTCGACGTTGCGCTTGCCTCAAATACCGACGGCGTGCATGTGGGACAGGACGATATGCCGGTGGGAGATGTGCGCCGCCTGCTCGGCCGCCCGGCGATTGTGGGCCTCTCCGTCAAGAGCGTGGAGCAAGCCCAGGCGGCGCCGCTCGATCTCCTCGACTATGTCGGCATCGGCGGCGTATTTGCGACCAGCTCGAAAGCGAATGCCGATGCGCCTATCGGCGTGTCTGGCCTTGGCCATATTGCCGCAACGATCCGGCGCCGATCGCCGCGATTTGCGGTGTGCGCCATTGCCGGCATCGATGCGAGTAACGCGGCCGCGACCATTGCGGCAGGTGCCGACGGCATTGCCGTGATTTCCGCGCTCTCCCGCAAGCCTGATCCACGCCTTGCCGCGCGCGAGCTGCGCGCAGTTGTCGATGCAGCACTGGCGGAGCGGCGGCAATCATGACGGTGACCGCGCTCACCATCGCCGGCTCGGATTCCTGCGCAGGCGCAGGAATACAGGCTGACCTCAAGACATTTTCGGCTTTCGGCGTTTATGGCGCCTCGGTAATCACCGCAGTCACGGCACAGAACAGCAAAGGCATCCGCGCCATTCACGCTGTGCCGGCAGAATTCGTCACCGCGCAGATCGATGCGGTGTTCGAGGATCTCGCCATCGCAGCAACCAAGATCGGGATGCTGTGGGGGAGCGAAATCATCTCGGCTGTCGCGTCAGGCCTTGCGCGCTGGCAGCAGGTGCAGGTGGTGCTCGACCCGGTGCTCATTGCGAGTTCAGGCGAGCCGCTGCTTGCGGACGAGGCGCGGGAAAGTCTCAAGCTTATGCTTGTTCCACGCGCGCGTCTCATTACTCCCAACTTGCCGGAAGCAGCCGCGCTGCTTGACCTGCCGGTTGCGAGGAACGAAGAGGAAATGCGCGAGCAAGGGGAACGGCTGCTCGCGCTTGGGCCGCAGGCGGTGCTGGTGAAAGGCGGTCATGGCAACGGCCCCGAGAGCGTCGATATCCTGGTCGAGCCGACGAGCTTTACCCGCTTCGCCGCCGAACGGGTGGCAGGCCGCAGCCGGCACGGCACCGGCTGCACGTTGTCCTCCGCCATTGCCGCGGGCCTGGCAAAGGGACTTGGACTTCCCGAGGCGGTGGAGAACGCAAAGCGCTATCTCACGGCGGCCCTGAAACAAGCCGCCGGGGTGAAGGTCGGGGCCGGCAATGGACCGGTTCACCACCTTCACCCCAGCTAGATTAGTAAAGCATGCAGTGGAGGCGTCGATGATCACGCGGCGAATGTTGGCTGGTGCTTTGGCGGGCCTCACAACCGTGGCAGCGCCAAATCTTGCGCGCGGCGAGACCCGCCGCTGGCGCATGATTACGTCCTGGCCAAAGCGTCTACCTGGTCCGGGCCTGTCGGCGGAGCGCGTGGCCGAGCGCATTTCTGCGCTCTCCGGCGGACGGCTGCAGATCAGCGTCCATGCGGCGGGCGAGTTCGTTCCCGCTTTCGAGGTGCTCGACGCAGTCGGATCGGGGGTTGCCGAAATGGGCCATACCGCTTCCTTCTACTGGCAGGGCAAGCAGCCGGCGGCGGCGTTCTACACCACCGTGCCGTTCGGGCTCACGCCGCTCGAACACGTCGCCTGGGTCGATGCAGGAGGAGGTCAGGCGCTGTGGGACGAGCTGTACGCCCCCTTCGGCGTGAAGCCTTTCATGGCGGGCAATACCGGCATCTGCATGGGCGGCTGGTTTCGCCGGGAGCTCGCAGGCACCGATGATCTCAAAGGAATGAAGATCCGCTCGCTCGGTCTTGGCGGCGAAATCTATCGGCGCCTCGGAGCCATTCCGCAGACGACCTCGCCTGGCGAGATTTTCCCGAGCCTGCAGTCCGGCCTGATTGACGGTGCCGAATTCGTCGGGCCCGGCTCCGATATCGCGCTTGGCCTCTATCGGGCGGCAACGTTCTATTACGCGCCCGGCTTCAACAAACCGAACGGAACCGGAGAGTGCATCGTTTCGCTCAAGGCGTGGGAAGGTCTCGATTCAGAGATGAAGGCAATCGTGCAGCATGCCTGTGCGGCTGAAGCCGCATTCGCGCTGGCCGAGATGGAGCGGCTCAATATCGAGGCGCTTGGCGCACTGACGGGTCAGCATGGCGTCAAGCTGCACATCTTTCCGCACGGCCTGATCGCATCCGCGCACCGCCACGCCCGCGATGTGGTCGCAGAGCTTGCGGCAACGAGCGCGGCCGCCCGGAAGGTATTCGATTCCTATGCTTCGTTCCGTGACCGTACCGCCGCCTGGTCGCGCATTTCCATCCAGGCCGTGCTGCAGGCGCGCGAAACGTAATTTCACGCCTTGAATTTAACGACCTGCTGGCGCTGCTCGCCCAAGCCTTCAATGCCAAGCGTTACCACATCACCCGGCTTGAGGTATTTCGGCTCCGGCTTCATGCCGAGCCCTACGCCCGGGGGCGTGCCGGTAATGATCACGTCGCCCGGTTCCATGACGAAATACTGCGAGCAGCACCAGACGATGTGCCTGCAGTCGAAAATCATGGTCTTGGTATTCCCGCGCTGACGTTTCTCGCCATTGACGTCGAGCCACATGGCGAGACCCTGCGGGTCCTTGATCTCATCCTTGGTGACGAGCCACGGCCCGAGCGGGCCAAAAGTCTCGCAACCCTTGCCTTTGGTCCACTGCCCCGCGCGCTCGATCTGAAACACGCGCTCGGATACGTCGTTGGCAAGGCAGTATCCCGCGACAACGTCGAGTGCTTTGTCTTTGCTGAGATAACGCGCCCGCTGGCCGATGACGATGCCCAGCTCGACCTCCCAATCGAGCTTGCTCGACCCTTTCGGAATCACGGTGTCGTCATTTGGCCCGCAGATGCACGAAGCGGCTTTGTTGAAGATGATCGGTTCCGGTGGAATGGGCATGCCGGCTTCGGCAGCGTGGTCGGAATAATTGAGCCCGATCGCGATGAAATTGCCGACTTCGCCGACGCAGGCTCCCAGCCGCGGATTGCCGCGCACCAACGGCAAGTCATCGATCGGCAGCTTGCGAATACGAGCGAGGCTCTTGGGGGACAGCGCTTCGCCGGCAAGGTCCGGAACGACCTTTGACAAATCGCGAATGCGGCCTTTTGCATCGAGGATTCCGGGCTTTTCACGCCCGGGCGGGCCGAAGCGGACGAGCTTCATTGGCTTGCTCTTTCATTCAGAGGGAAACGGGATTGGCAGCAGGGCAAAGAAAACCGCCTGCATCGGCTTACTCTACGCGCAGTCGAGGCTCGGACGCAAAAATCGCCAAATCGCTGTCATTCCGGGGCGAGGTCCCGGAGGGCACGAGAGCCGCTACGCGGCGCCTCGGAATGACGAAACTTTGTGTGCTATCTGCCACAGCAATGTAATATCCACTGTTGCCGGCTGGCAACTGACCTCAAGATACCGCTGCCAAGCCGCAATGCAACGCTTTAAACGTTTGCATTCAGATGTGGATACATCCAGGATCGATTCATGCACTTGGCTCGTGCGCCTAGCTGCAAGCGACACGAGACTGGTGGCCGACACAGCGGCAAGCCTGCTCCTCGGGAGGCTTTTCCGACCTGAGCTGTGATGAATTTCGGGGGTGCGGCGAGGCCGGCGAAAGCCGGCCTTGTTCATTTTAGACTAGAGCAGCCTACATCACCCCGGGAAAAGCGCCGCCGTCGATAAGGATGTTCTGGCCGGTGATGTAGCCGGCGTGAGCGGAGCACAGGAAAGCGCAGGCCGCGCCAAATTCCTCCGGATTGCCAAAGCGGCGCGCCGGCACCGTCGCGACGCGCTCCGCCTTGGCTTGATCCAACGAGATGCCTTGGTTCTTGGCATTTGCCGCAATATTCGATTGCAGCCGTTCGGTATCGAAAGTGCCGGGCAGCAGAAAGTTGATGGTGACATTCGATGCCGCGACCGAGCGGGCAACTCCGGCAAGGAAGGCGGTCAAGCCGGCGCGCGCCCCCGAGGAAAGATCGAGGCCAGCCAGCGGCATTTTCACCGAGCCCGAAGTGATGTTGACGATCCGGCCAAATTTCTTGCCGACCATCGCGTCGATCACCTTTTGCGTCAGCTCTATGCCGACGATCATGTTGGCGATCACCCCGTCGATCATCTGCTGACGATCGAGCTGGCGAAAGTCGCGAAAGGGCGGTCCGGCATTATTATTGATGAGGATATCCGGCTGCGGACAGGCCGCGAACAGCGCCCGCTGTCCCTCCGGCGTGGCTACATCGGCCGCAATCGGCATAATCGTCGCGCCGGTCGCTTTGCGAAGCCGTGCAGCGGTCTCTTCCAGCGCCTCGGTGTTGCGGCCATTGATGACCACTTCGCAGCCCGCTTGCGCCAATGCCGCGGCGCATGCGCGGCCGAGCCCACGGCTCGAGGCGCAGACAATGGCCTTGCGCCCGCTAATCCCGAGATCCATCGATCCCTCCTCTTAACGTTCCGTAAAGCATAGCAGAGCAGATGATGGCGATATCGTTAACAGATTAATAATGGAGACGGCGGCGGATACTGAACAGTTTCAAACGGTTAGAGTAATAGCTTGGTCAAACCGGCCATCCATGCGTATTGCGCCTCCGCTCTGTGCCTAAAGTGCCACCACTCTTCTTTGCAATGCTGGTAACAGCCACAACTCGTTTTTCGAGGGAGGGCGGTCGTGAAGAAGGTGTTGCTCACTGGCATGGCGTTGACGGCACTCAATCCTGGTGCTGCCGTGGCAGCGGATCTGGCACGGGCTCCAGTTTATAGAACCGCACCCGTCGCGCGGGCATTTTCATGGAACGGCTGCTACATCGGAGCGCACGTCGGTGCGGGTTATGCCTGGACGGAATCCGTCAACACCGTGAACACGACAGCGTTTGGCGATTTTGCGCCTGGGCAGGGATTTGCAAACCACGCTACCGGTTTCGCCGGAGGCGGCCATCTCGGATGCAATTATCAAATCTTCTCCCGGACCGTCATTGGCATTGAAGGCACCTATTCCGGGACCGACATCACGCGCGATTATTCCAGCCCGTTCGGCGGCGCCGACGATGTCTATACAAATCGAATTCGCGCAATAGCGAGCGTCACCGGCCGCATTGGCTGGGCCTTCGACAATTTCCTGTTCTACACCAAGCTGGGGTGGGCCGGCGCGCGGGCCACGCTGAGCGTCGTGGACGTCGCTCCACCGGTCGGCGCCGGCAGCGCGAGCAATTGGCACAATGGGTTCACGCTCGGGTCCGGCATGGAATACGCCTTTACGCGCAATTGGATCTTAGGTTACGAGTTCGAACTATTATCGCTTTGAAAGCAAGACCTATGAGATCGGCGGCGGGGCCGGGTTTTATACCTTCAATTCCCGCCCGCGCGACGTTTTCACTTACCTCGGCCGCATAACCTGGAAGTTCGATTGAGCTTCTGCGAAGTAGCCGCGTAGCCCGGGTCAGCGCTCCCGCATTGTGCGGAGCCTGTCATCGGGTGGCGCTTTGCGCCAACCCGGTGGCTCCATGCGGGCTACGGGCCCACCACACATGGACAAGGCGCCTTGCCGCCGCTAGCGTTTCATCAACGCTTTCAGGAGAAATACCTTGCGTGCAAAGCGCGTCTTCTTGGCTGTGCTGTTTTCCCTTGTGAGCACGTCGATCGCGTCCGCCGAACCCACGCCGCTCAAAGTCGGGCTGTCCGAAGCCGTCAACACCGCGCTCGCGATGTGGATGGCGCAAGAGGCAGGCTTTTACCAATCCAACGGGCTCAATGTTGAAATCGTCAACATGAACGGCGGCAGCCGCGGCGCTGCTGAACTCGCAGCCGGCCGGCTCGACGTCATGCATGTCGGGCTTTCCTCGGTGATTCGCCTCAACCGGACCGGCGGCGATCTGCGCGTCATCGCCGCACTCGCCAATGTCATTCGCTTCACGTTTTTCGCTGCAACGGGGGTAACAACCGCGCAGGACCTCAAAGGCGGCGTGGTCGGCGTGAGTTCGTTCGGATCGGAAAGCGACTCGGTCGCGGCGCTGGCATTGCAGCGGCTCGGCCTCACCCGCAATGACGTCACACTCCAGGAATTCGGTGGAGGCGACAAGCGGCTTGCCGCTCTCAAGTCCGGCACGATCAAGGCCACCGCGGTCAACGAACCGCTTACCAGCATGGCGCGCGAGCAGGGCGTCCATGTGCTGTTCGATCTGGTGCCGGAGCGAATTCCATGGCTGTTCACTGCGATTGTGGTCAAGCGAAGCACGATCGAGGGCCGTCGCGACGTGCTTAGCCGCTTTATCAGGGCCACCGCGGAAGGGAACTACCTCGCGCTGACCGACGAAAAGCGCGCCAAGCAGGTATTGGCGAAGCAGGCGAACATCGCCGATCCCAAGATCCTCGACATCAGCTACGCCGATTTCAAGGAGCTCTCGCCGCAAAATATCGCGCCGACCGAGGCGGCCGCGACCAATGTCCTCGCCCAATTTCCCGATGCAAGTCGAAGCCTCGATACCTACCTCGACCTCAGTATTCTGGACGGATTGAAAAAGGACGGGCTTTTCACGGAGCTGCAGCAGAAATACCGATAGACCGGTGAAGCATCATGACAGACATGACCATTGCGGCGATGCGCACCACGCTGCTGCGGGTGCCGTGGCCTGACACCCCGTGGCTCAATGGACACGCGTTCGGCGATGCCCGCAACCTGCTGGTGCTCGAAGTCGAGACCAAGGGCGGCATTGTCGGCATGGGCTACCTGTTCTCGTTCCGCCCGGGGCTGCGCACCATCGCGGTGGCCCTGGAGGAGACGGTTTTCCCGCGTGTGACCGGAAAGGATGCGACCGCCGTTGAGGCCATCTGGACCGACCTGTGGCGGGCGACGGTGACCTACAATCGCGGCGGCATTGTCACCATGGCCATGTCGGCACTCGACATCGCGTTGTGGGATGCAGTCGGCAAGCGTGCGGGCCTGCCGCTGCACCGGTTATGGGGACATTTCCGTTCGCAGATTCCGGCCTACGGAAGCGGCTGCTTCCGCGGCTCCGGCGGCGACGGCATGATCAAGAAGGCGCTGCACTTGAAGTCGCAAGGCTACAAGGCAATCAAGATGCAGGTGGCGCACACCAACAACCCGCGCGGCGATATCGATAACGTGCGCCGCATGCGCGAGGCGCTCGGTCCCGACATCGACATCATGATCGACGTCAATCAGGGCTGGACTGCCGACGTCGCCATCGATGTTGGGCGCAAGATCGAGCCGTACGACATCTACTGGCTGGAGGAGCCGGTCCCGGCCGAGGATTTCAAAGGCTACATGCGCGTTGCCGAAGCGCTGTCCATGCGGATTGTCGGCGGCGAGACGCATTTCACGCGTTTCGATCTGCGGCCGTTCTTCGAGTGCCCGCGCATTCCGATCCTGCAGCCCGACCCCATGCGCGGCGGTTTCACCGATCTGCGCAAGACCGCAGTGCTGGCGGAAACCTGGGGCATCACCATTGCACCGCATCTCTTTCCGGAATTGAACGTGCAGCTCCTTGCCGCCATCCCGAATGGCTTGTGGATCGAGGACATGGGTCTGTCGAACGATCTGTTCGTGGAGCCGGTGCCGGTCGTGAATGGCATGATCACCGCGCCGGAGCGGCCGGGCCATGGGCTTGCATTCAAGCCGGAGATTGTCCGCGACTGCCGAGTTTAGCGCGCTTGCTGCTCGACCGCGACCGGAATGGTAAAGGAAAAGGTCGAGCCCTGCCCCACGACCGAGCGGACGGAGATTTCTCCGCCGAGCATCTCGACGATCCGTTTCGAGATGGCGAGCCCAAGGCCGGTGCCGCCTTTCTTGCGGGTAATCGAATTATCGGCCTGCTGAAATTCCTGGAATAGCTTGGCCTGGTCGGCCTCTGAAATACCGGGACCGGTATCGCAGACCGCGACAGTGAACGAGCCGTTGGCCGACGAACCCTTTATCGATACTTCGCCGATGTCGGTAAATTTGATCGCGTTGCCGACGAGGTTGAGGAGAACCTGCGTGAGCCGGCGCTCGTCCCCGCGCCCTTGCGGCAGTTCCGGCGCAACATCCAATGTGAGGGCGATTTTCTTCTCCCTCGCCAAAGGTTCGACCGCGCTGAAGACCGTCTGCATGACGCCCTTGAGAGAATAATCGGAAAGCGACAGCGTGAGCTGGCCGGCCTCGATCTTGGAGAGGTCAAGCACGTCGTTGATCAGCCCCAGGAGGTGCCGGCCATTGCGCTGCACGCGATCGAGCACGCTGCGCGCCTTTTCCGGCATCTCGCCGTAAATGCTGTCGAGGATCAGTTCGGTGTAGCCGAGAATGGCATTGAGCGGCGTGCGCAGCTCGTGGCTCATATTGGCGAGAAACTGCGACTTGTGCCTGCTCGCCTCCGCAAGCTCGCGGCCTTTCTCCTCGATCTCGCGGAACAGCCGCGCATTCTGGATCGCCAGCACCGACTGGTCGGCGAAGGTCAGCAGCAGGTTGACCGTGCTCTTAGAGAATTCCCCTGGCGCCTTGCGGCGCACGACCAGCCCGCCGACGATTTGATCGGGGCGCAGCAGTGGCACGAAAAGGAACGATCGATATCCGGCACGCACGACGATATCGAGCACCAAGGACAATTCCTTGAGGACGTCCGGAATCTGCAGCGGCGCGCGTTCCGCGGCTGCTTTGCCGATCGCTGTCTCACCGGCGCCAATGCGGCGGTCTCGGATGGCCGCGACCATCGCCTCGTCCATTCCATGGGTAGCGCGCAGCCGGAATTCCTGACGCAATTCGTCGAACGTGTAGATCGCGCCCGCATCGGTCCCGGACAGCTGCACCGCCTTGGCGACAATCGTCGTCAGCACGGTCTCGACATCCAGCGTGGAGTTGATCGTCTGGCCGACCTCGCCGAGCGCGCGCAGTTCCTCAACGGATTGGGAAAGCTCGCGGGTGCTGCTCTGCACCTCCTCGAACAAACGTACGTTCTCGATGGCGATCACCGCCTGGTCGGCGAAGCTCTGGAGGAGCTTTATCTGCCACTCGGGAAAGTATCCGGTTTGCGATCGCGCTATGGCGATCGCCCCGATTGGACGGCCGTCCTTAAGCATCGGGACCGCCACGATGCTGTTGTAGGTCATGACTATCGCCGTCCTGCCGTGCGTGTAGTCGGCATCCGCGTGGACGTCAGGAATGTGCTCAACGGTGCCGCTGAGTATCGAACGCGCTGCGGCACTCGCGCGTCCGGGCGGGATGGGATAAGCACTTCGTACGGCTTCGACCCCTTCGGGCGACAGCCCATGCTCGGCCGCAAAATGGATGAGTTTCCCATCGAATCGAAACACGTGGCAGAATTGAGCCTCGCAGAGGCGCGCCGCGCTTTTTGCGATCGTGTCGAACACGGGTTGGGCATCGGTCAGCGAGCTGGCGATGATCCGCAGGATATCGCTTGTCGCCGTCTGCTGCTCCAGTGACTCGCTTAGGTCGCGCGTGCGCGCCTGTACTTCGTCGAACAGCCGCGCGTTTTCGATGGCGATCACCGCCTGATCGGCGAAGGTGGTGACCAGCTCGATCTGCTTGGCCGTGAATGGCAAGGGTTCGGGCCGCGTCAGCGACAGTGCCCCGATGGGATTTCCTTCCCGAAGAAGCGGAACAGCAAGATTCGCCCGATACTGCCCGAGTTTTTGTGCTTCGAAGAAAGTGTATTCCGGGTCGGCAAGAACATCGGAAATATGAACTGTTTTGCCTTCGAGCGCAGTTCGCCCGACGGTCGTTCCGCGTCCCGGACTGATCGGATGACTGTCGTGATATTTCCGAAAGTCGGGTGAAAAGCCAAAATACGCAGTACCCCTGTAGATGGCACCGTCACGACGAAACATAATTCCTCGTTCTGCGCCACACAGCTTCGCTGCCGAATTCGACCAGGGTATCGAGCACCGTCTGCAAATCGAAGGTCGAGCGGCTGATGACCTTGAGCACGTTGGCGGTGGCGGTCTGCTGTTGCAGCGATTGTCGCAACTCGTTGAGCAGCCGCGCGTTCTCGATGGCGATGACGGCCTGGTCGGCAAAGGTCTGGAGCAGGGCGACCTGTCGCTCGGTGAAGAGCTGCGCCTCGGTGCGGCGCAGCCCGATCGCGCCAATCGCGACGCGCTCTCGTACCAAGGGGACGCAAAGCACTGCGCGAACGTTCCAGCGTCGTGCGTTTTCGTTGCCCTCGGGAAATTCCTCTGCTTCGGCCTGCAGGTCGGCGGTATGGACGGTGCACTTATCGAGAATCACTCGCCCGGCGACTGTCCCGCGGACTAGAGGGAGAGACTCGACAGTGATCGGACCTTGATGGGCGACGGGGAGGAGCCGGTTGCCGTCGGGACGCCAAATGATGGAATCATACGCGTTACAAAGGCGCGCCGCGCTGTGGCAGACAGCGTCGAGAACGGGTTGAACATCGCTCGGCGAACGGGAGATGACGCCGAGAATCTCGCTGGTCGCTGTCTGCTGCTCCAGCGTTTCGTTCAATTCCCGCGTGCGGCGTTCAAGCTGTTCTTGGAGACTGCCGGCAGAGGAAATGGAATCGCTCTTGGACGCACTGGTCTTGGGCGCAAGCCGGTGCTTGCGCTTGATGGCCGTACGGCTTCGCGCTTTTGCTGCCTTGCTGCGTGGGGCGCTCCGCCGTCGCATTCAACTCTCCGGGGGTCGGACCACGCGAAATCCGAAGCAAGATTAGCATATTGCGCCGTCACAGTATCGGCGTTGCAAAAGTTTCACGGGCGCTTGCGAGCCCGGCTGCTCTGGGGCTACGGTCCTCCGTAATGGCGCAGTTCTCCGATATCGCTCTGCCGACCGCCGCAGATGTCGACCGCGCCGCGCAGCGCCTTGCCGGCGTTGCGCTGCACACGCCGCTTGTAACCTCGCCGGCGCTCGATGCGCTCACTGGCGGGCGCGTCTTTCTCAAGGCGGAGATCCTGCAACGCACCGGCTCGTTCAAATTCCGCGGGGCCTATAACAAGATATCTTCTCTTCCCCCGGCCGCACGCGCGGCGGGCGTAGTCGCATTCTCGTCGGGCAATCATGCCCAGGGCGTCGCAGCCGCGGCGCAACTGCTCGGCATGCCGGCGGTCATTGTCATGCCGGCGGATGCGCCCAAACCCAAGCGCGAGCGCACCGCGGCGCTGGGCGCCGAAGTCGTGCTCTATGATCGTGCCCGCGAAGACCGCCAGGCGATTGCCCGGGGCATCGCCGATGAACGCGGCGCCGCGTTGGTGCCGCCTTATGACGATCCGCTGATCATTGCCGGCCAAGGCACCACCGGACGCGAGATCGTCGAGGATCTTGCCAGGGAGGGACTGGCGCCGGAGATCGTCGTGGTCACTGCCTCGGGCGGCGGATTGGCCGCCGGGGTTGCGCTTGCGGTAAAAGCGCGCGTGCCGGACGCTCAACTCTACACGGCAGAGCCGGAGGGATTCGACGATCACGCGCGCTCGTTCAAGAGCGGTCGGCGCGAAAAGAACGCTGCGCTGAGCGGCACAATCTGCGATGCGCTGATGGCGCAGACGCCGGGAGAGATGACCTTCGCCATCAACCGCAATCTCGTAGGCCAAGGCTCGACGGTAAGCGATACGGAAGTGGCGGCCGCAGTCGCATTTGCATTTCGCGAGCTTAAGCTTGTCGTCGAGCCGGGCGGCGCCGTCGCGCTGGCGGCGCTCTTGTCGCGCAAGATCGACATCAAAGACAGGATCGCGGTTGCGGTGCTCTCCGGCGGCAACGTGGATCCGGAGCTGTTCTACCGATTGGTGGCGTAAGCAGAGGACAGACGACGGAGGACAGAGGAACAGAGGACGGAGCGCGCAGCCTTTGAGAGTCTTCTCTGTCATCTGTCATCTGTCATCTGTCAATCGACGTTCGATGAATTGCAGCATTGCTTCGAGACGCCGTTCGCACGCGCCGCGACCGTTTTTCAAAATCCGAAGACGACATGATCGCCGCGGTCAGCGCCTCGATCTCGGCGAAACTCGCCGGCTCGATATCGCGCGCATGCATGCTCCAAGCGATTTCCTGAATGCGTTCGGCGGCAAGAAAGGTTTTGCTCGGCGGCTGTAGGTTTTGCGGCTCGTCTTGTGACAATTCTCGCCGCCCTTGCGCAATGATTCCCGTGAGCTCTTTGAGTTCCGCGGGTAAGCTGTCATGTATTTCTTGGGTTTCCTGGTTTTGCGCGCAGCGAATGAAAGCCTCGATTCGCTCGATAGCGGATAGGACGGCTTCGGTATCGGAATTTCGATTGCGGCGGGCGTATTCTTGCAGAAACCATCGTCCGCGCGCTCTTTCCATGACGGTCGCGCAAATGGCCTCGTAATCGCCTTCCGATTGAGTGGAAAGCGAGATCGTGGTTAAGGCGAAAGGCTCGTCGAGCATGGCCAGCAGCAAATCTACGATCAGCACGACCGCATCCGAATCGCAATTGGCCTGATGTCAAATAACCTCCAGATGCCCACAGGCGCGGCATTTGCGTGGCGGCTCGCCGCCTATTACGCCGCGCTTTTCATGGCGCTCGGCGTGCAAGTGCCGTTTCTGCCGGTCTGGCTTGCGGCCAAGGGGCTCGATGCAGCATCGGTCGGTGTGGTGCTGGCACTTCCAATGGTCGTTCGGGTTTTCGCAATCACGGTGGTCACGCGGGTGGCGGACCGTCACGATGCCTTGCGTGCGGTCATTGTGGTTGCTTCCGCCGCAGCGGTTCTCGGCTACGGCGCGCTCGGCCTTGCGTCCTCCCTGATCATCATTGCGGCAGGCTTTGCAATTGCGTCGTCCTTCTACACACCGCTGATGCCGCTGGCGGATGCCTATGCGCTGCGCGGCCTCCATTCCTATAAGCGCAGCTACGGGCCGGTGCGGCTGTGGGGCTCCGTTGCCTTCATTGCCGGCAGCATGGCTGCCGGTCTGCTGTTGGATGTCGTTCCCCCGCGTCACCTGATCTGGATCATGGTCGCAGCGCTGGTGATCATGGCCGCCGCAGCGTGCGCGCTTGCGCCCCTCGCCGACGAACGAACCGCCGAATCGGCTGGATTGCCGAGCGCACATCCTCTGTTGCGGAATCCGCGGTTTCTGGCGATCGCCGCCGGCGCCGGGCTCGTACAAGCGAGCCACGCGGTCTACTACGGCTTTTCTACCTTGGCGTGGCGCGCGGAGGGCCTTGACGGCGCCGCCATCGGCGGACTCTGGGCAATCGGCGTTATGGCCGAAATTGTCCTGTTTGCACTCTCGGCGCGGATTCCACTCGGTCCGACAGCGCTGCTTCTCGTTGGTGCGGCCGGTGCTGCGATCAGATGGTGCGCCATGGCGTTCGACCCGGCACCGCTCCTTCTGCCCTTTCTGCAATGCCTGCACGGACTGTCATTTGGCGCGACGCACCTTGGCGCACTCGCCTATGTTGTACGCAGTGCCCCCGCGGCACTTGGCGCATCAGCCCAGGGTTATCTTGCGGTCGTGCTCGGCCTCGCAATGGCAATCGCCATGGGGGTCTCGGGCGTCCTCTATGCCCACTGGGGAAGTCGAGCCTATGCCGCCATGGCGCTCGCCGCCGCCATCGGCGGCGTTTTGGTGCTGGCAGGGAGCATGCACCGCAAGTGCGGTCCAGCGCGAAGGCCTGCGCGCGACGATGTTTGAAGGGCCGCGCTGTGAGCAATCAAAAAATCTGGCTGCGCTGCGCTGGGACACAAAGGGCAAAATCAGAGTCGCTTGCGTCGAGCCTATTCGCAGGTCTGGTACATCGCAGCAAGCTCCCGGCCGCTGAGATACATCATGCGAGGGGAGAGGCCGCCACGCTCCTTGATCCAGCTGCGCACGCGCTCGGGATACACATCCATGAGAAGCTGTGTTGCCGCCCGGCTCATTATCTTGTTGCCGTTCTCGCCCGGGTGCCAGGCGGCGTGGAAGCCGAGCCGTGCGCGCGGGGTGACGCAAAGCCT
Organism: uncultured Alphaproteobacteria bacterium; assembly: GCA_963817135.1. Classification (GTDB taxonomy): domain Bacteria; phylum Pseudomonadota; class Alphaproteobacteria; order Rhizobiales; family Xanthobacteraceae; genus VAZQ01. The sequence goes on from CAWFNG010000019.1 coordinate 226,249, forward strand.
CTCGTAGGGGATCACCCCAAGCACCATGGTGCAGGCGGAAAGGCACGGACCGTCGATGATGACCCGCTCGCCGGAATTTCGCAGTGCCGCGAGATTTTCGAGATAAGGGCCGATCTGGCCGCCTGGATCGGCCTTTATTCGGACGGCCGACTGCGCAACGGACACCGTCAGTGCTGCCATGACAGCACCGACCAGAACCGCAACGATTCGCATGCTTCCCCCTCCGTACCCGGCGCTTGGCTTCCCAGGGCAAGCGCCGCCCCAACCCGAATTTTCAAAATGAATGTGGGTTAAATGTGGAATGGTCCCTCCCGGTGAGGAAGGTAGCCGCGTAATGCCGCCAGTAGGGATGCAATCGAGAGATCAGACGGTTGCGGTTAACGTTTTAAGAAAACCCCTCCCCCATCCGGGAGCGATTTACCCCCATAGCGCCGGGACAGGCGGGTGAATCCGGCTCCCCTCATAATGGAGGCCATGGGGGCGGTCGCGGGCAAGTAGCAGCGCTCCGTCGAGGTCGACCACGCGAGCGCGTTGTGCCACCACCATCGCCGGCGCCATGGCGAGCGACGTTGCGACCATGCAGCCAACCATGATGGTGAAACCAAGCCGTTCGGCTTCCCGGGCCATGGCCAGCGCTTCGGTCAATCCGCCGCTCTTGTCGAGCTTGATATTGACGGCATCGTATTTGCCTTCGAGTGAGGAAAGGGACGCGGTTCTATGCGCGCTCTCGTCGGCGCAGACCGCAATCGGCCGCTTGATGCGGGCAAGCAGGTCGTCGCCACCGGCCGGCAAGGGTTGTTCCACCAGAGTGACTCCGGCTTGCGTGCAAGCGGCAAGATTTCGCTCGAGGTTCTCCGCTTGCCAACCTTCGTTGGCATCGACGATCAGCTCGCAGTGCGGGGCTGCCTCGCGCACCGCCATTATGCGTTCGGGATCGGTGACGCCACCGAGCTTGATTTTAAGCAGCGCGCGGTGCTTCGCCTTGGCGGCGCTCTCCGCCATGGCCTGCGGGCTCCCCAGCGAGATCGTGTATGCCGTAGTCAGCGGTCGTGGGGCGGGCTCCCCGAGAAGCTCATTCACAGGGCGGCCGGTACGCTTGGCGGCAAAATCCCAAAGCGCACAGTCAAGTGCGTTGCGGGCTGCGCCTGCTGGCATCGCCTCCCGCAGGCCTGCAGGATCAAGGCCGTCCGCAACCGCAGGGCGCATGGCTGAAATGGCTGCCATGACGCCCTCCACCGTCTCCCCGTATCGCGCATAAGGGACGCACTCGCCACGCCCGCAATGCACGCCGTCCGAGAGTTCGGCAACGACGACCACGGCTTCGCTCTTGCTGCCGCGGCTGATCGCGAACGATCCGGCAATAGGCCAGCGCTCGCTGCAAACCGAAAGGGAGAGAGCGCTAGGCTTCATTGCCGCCCACTGCTCTTCGCCTTAAAAGCGCTCGCTAATAGGTCAGGTAGCAATCCCATGGCGTTCCCTTCTCGCATCCGGGCCGCGTTCGCCTTTCTTGCGTCCTTCGTCCCAGCATTTTACACGGACGCAGCCGGCGCGCAGAACGCTGCAGTCGATCAATCAGGGATCTACGATTATCGCGGCAGCGACCGTGATCAGCGCCTCGTTGCCAAAGCGCGCGAAGAGGGCGTGGTGACGTTTTATACCTCCATGTCGACGACCGAGTCGGGTCCGCTGGCGCAGGCATTTGAGAAGAAATACGGCATCAAGGTCCAACTGTGGCGGGCGCTGAGCGAGAACGTGCTGCAGCGCGCGCTTTCCGAGGCGCGCGCAAGCCGCCGCGCCATGGATATCGTCGAGACCAATGCTCCGCAGGTCGAGGCGATGGCGCGTGAACAGGTGGTTGCGCAATTCTTCAGTCCGCATTTTGCCGATCTGCGGCCCTGGGCTCTGCCGCCGCACCGGTTATGGGCAAGCGACCGTGCCAATCTCTGGGTCACCGGCTACAACACCCAGAAGGTCAAGCGCGAGGAACTACCCGCTGCGCTCGACAGCTTTGCCGATCTAAAATGGCAGGACCGCATCTCGATCGAGGCGACCGACAGCGACTGGATGTATGGAGTCATCTCCTATTGGGGGGAGGAACGCGGGCTTGAGTTCTTTCGCAGGCTTGCCGCGCGCAAACCGCAGATGCGCAAGGGCCACATCCTGGTGGCGCAGCTGGTGGCTGCGGGAGAATTGCCGATCTGCCTGACCATCTACAGCGCTAATGCGGATTCAATAAAAAGCAAAGGCGGACCGATCGATTGGGTTGCGGTCGAACCGCTGGTCGGCCGGCCACAGGCAGTCGCACTGGCCAGGAACGCTCCGCATCCGAATGCCGCGCTGCTGTTTGCTGATTTTATTTTATCGCCTGACGGCATGCAGCTGCTTAAGGACATGGGCCGCCTGCCGTCGAGCCGCGCGCAAAAGTCGCTGCTCGACGGGCATGATTACGTGATGATCGATCCGATCAAATGGACCGACGAAGCTCCGCGTTGGGAGAAGGTGTGGAACGAGCTGTTCTTGAAGTAAGACGACAGACGACGGATGACAGAGGACGGATATCCAGCCAAAGGAATCTGTCCTCAGTCGTCTGTCTTCCGTTCTCTGTTAGTCGAAACGTCCCGCCGCATGCGCCAGCATGGTATAGACCTTGCCGGTTTCCGAGGTGAGATAGCTGCGCGCCACCACCTGCCCGCGATCGTCGCGCGAGACTTCTTCCAAAAGCCGTTCGAACTCACCGATGTAGCGATCGACCGTGCGCATGAAATCGCGGTCGGAGCGATACTTCTTGCGAATTTCCTCGAACGCCTTCTGCCCCTGCATGGTGTAAAGCTTGCGCGAGAACACGTTGCGTTCGCCGCGATTGAACCGGTCCCACAGATCGGCGGCTGCGTCGTGGTCGATCATGCGGGCGATGTCGACAGCAAGCGAATCGAGGGAGTCGATGCTGTTACGATCCGCGCGGGCGGTCTCTGGCGCCGGCTCGCGCGGCGCGGTTTCGCGCGGGGCAACCGTATCCACGTCCTGCGAAGCACGCGTGAGCAGGTCGGACAGCCAGCCGGAACGTCCGGCGGCCGCGTGATTGGGACTAAGCGCGGGGGCCTCCGCGCGCCGGGTGCCGGCAGCGTCGCCGCGGCCCCGCGGCGGCTCACCGCGCGGCCCGCCGTTAACCGGCTCCTCGCGAACGACCCGGCGCGGGGCTGCATCGACCGGCTCGGCACGGCGCGCCACCGGCTCGACCGCGTCGATGCCGCGGCCATGGCGCGCGACGATGCGATTGAGTTCGGCCAAAGCTTCGATCTGATCGACAATGACGCGCCGCATTTGCGCAGCACTGTCAGCGGTCTCGCGCGGCAGTTCGAGAATGCCCCGGCGCAACTCGGCACGCGTCGTTTCAAGCTCGTGCTGCATCTCCGCCGCCATGCGCTTTAATCCCTCGACCACCTCGCTGAAGCGCTCGGCTGCCTGGGTGAACATCGTGTTCGATTGCCCGGTCGCCTGATCGTAGATTCCCTGCATGGACTGTTCGAGGCGCTTGCGCTCCTCTTCGGTACTGTTGCGTATGCTCTCGAAGGTGTCGGCAATCGCTTGAGCGCCGCCGGTGGTGGAATCGGCGGTGAGGCGGGCAACTTCCCGGGCGCGCTCGGTTGCGCCCTCCAGGGATTGATCGAGCACGGTGGCGAAGCGCGTCAGCCGCTGCTCGAGATCGTTGCTCTTCTCGTCGAGGACGTTGACCAGCAATTCAAGTGTCGTGCGGCGCTCGCTCAGCGTGCCTTCGGTGCGCCGATTGCTGGTCTCGATAAGTGCGACCGCCTCCGCCAGCGAACGCCCATGTGCGTCGAATTGGGTTGCCAGCTGGCCAAGGTCATTGAGACTCTGGCCGGCCATTGTCTGGAAGCTCGCAATGTTGCGTTCGACCTCGGCATTGGTCACGCCGGTTTTCTGCGCGACATCGTTCATGGCGGCGACAAAATCGGAAACGCGCGTTACCAGCGTGCTCTCGATCTCGCTCATGTTTTCGTGCGCGCCGCTGAGCACTTCCTGCAGGAGGATGTTGGCCTCGCGCAGCCGCTCGAACAGGGCGTTGGTATCGGACCGCAGCATGTTCTGCGTTTCCAGGATCTCGGAGACGGCAGCCGAGGAGCTTTGCTTCGACTGCTCGACCGCGGCCTGGGTCGAATCCTGCAGCTCGCGCAGCGTTCGCGTTATCGCCTTGGCCGCGCCTTGTGTGGCCATATCGGCGGTCTCTCGCAAATCCTTAATCGACCGGATTATCGTTTCATTGGTTGCCGTGCTGGCAACCGTGTGGGTGTTCTGCAGCTCCTTGATGGACTCGTTCATCGCCCCGGTCGCGCTCTCGCTCGCCTCGTTGATGAGCCGAGCGATCTGCTCGCTGTTGTCCATCATCGTCTGGGTGAAGGTGAAGCCCTTGGCCTCGATCGCCTTGACGGCATGGTCGGTGACCCGGCTCACCTCGCTGGCGAATTCCTGGCTCTTTGCGGTAAGCGCGGTGAGCAATCCGCTCGATTTCTCGTCCACAATGCGGGTCATCTCGGCGGCGCGCTGGCTCACGGCGCTCGAGATCTCGTCTGCCTTGCCAACGAAGGTGCGGGCAACCTCGGCGCTGACCGCAAGCAGCGTGCGCTCCACGTCGCCGGCATTTTGCTTGAGTACGTTGCTGACACCGGTAGATACGCCCGTGAGCAGCCGCTCGGCGTCATGCGCACTCGAGCGAATCGAGCCGCTCGTTTCGCTGGTCAGCTCGGTGAGCCTGCGTTCGGCATCACTTGTGGTTGTTTTGATAGCATCGTTCAGCTGCTGCAGCCGAGTTCCGATGAGCGAGGAGGACGATGTGGACAAATTGCCGATACTGCGCTCGGCCTCGCCAGTGCTGGTCCTGATCGCATTGCTGAGCTGCTCGGCACGCGTCGAGATGGCAGTGGCAGACGCTGCGGTCGCCTGCTCGATGGCTTGGGCCGCGTCGGTGGCGCTGGTGCTGATCGTGCCGCTGAGATGCTCGGTGCGCGCGGTCAGCAATTCGGCGGCGGCGGCGCTGCGCGCCTCGATTTCCTTGGCGACCGATTCGGCACGCCCGATCAGCAGTTCCTCGAAGCGGCCGATACGGGTATCCAGGTTCTCCGCGACCTCCATGGCATGCACGCCGAGCGACTTGTCGATGTCGTCGATCTTGGCGCCGATGCTTTCCGCAAGCTTCGCGCCCCGCACATTGATCACAGCTGTTACGTCGGCAATGCGCTTGTCGAGCGCACCGACCACTTCCTTGCCGCCCTCGGCCATCGTCTTGGCGATGTCCATCACCCGCGCACCGAGCGCTTCGTTGAGCGTCTGCGTGCGGCCGTCGAGCGCGTCCCGGAAACGGACGAATTGCTGGTCGAGGCTTGCAGTAATTTCCGCGGATTTGGTCGTGACGCGGGTGTCGAAATTGTCGAGGTAGTCGCGCATTGCGCTGGATATGTCCTGCGTGCGGTCGGCCAGGCGCTCGACCATCTCGCCGCCATAAGTCTTCACCGTGCGATCAAACTCGGCAACATGGCGGGTAATGAGATTGCCCAGCGTGGTGGAATCCCGCGCAATTCGCTCGGCCAGCTCCGCGCCGCCATGATTGAACATGTCCTCGAACGACTGCAGGCGTGCGGCGAGCATCTCAAGCACGGCATCGCCACGATTGCCGATCACGCCGGAAAGCGATTCGACGCTCCCTTGAAATTGGTCGGTGACCAATTGGCTGCGCTGGACGATCTGGTCGGTGATCCGCGCGCCGGTTTGCTCGAGCTTGGCTACGACATCGCCGCCGCGCAGGCTGAGATCGAGAACGAGCGAGTTCCCGGTATTCTTCAGCGTCGTGTTTACTTCCTCGATGCGGCCGGAAATCGTCTCCGCCAGCTGATTGCCGGTATCGATCACCAGATCGGTCATTTCCTGCGTGCGATTGGTCATCATGTCGAGGACTGTCGCCGATTTCTGCGCGAACCCTTCGGTCACGCGATCGAGCCGGACCGACATCATGTGCTGAAGATTGGCGGTGATCTCCGTGAATTCGTCGCCGATGTGATCGGTCTTGAAATTCAAGGTGGAGGTCAGCCGATCGCTGGCGGAAGCGATCGCATGCGAAGTGTCCTGACTGGCGGCTTCGAGGCGCTCGAGCAGATCGCCGCCACGCTCCTCCAATCCGTGAATCATCGCTTCGCCGGCCTGGCCCAGCGCGCGGGTTATGTGCTCGCCTTTCTCGGCAAGCGTATGCGTGATGCGCCGGGACGCCTCATTCACCTGCTCGGCAACGAGCTCGCTGACCTGCGAAATATCGTGGCTGAGATCGATATGGACGCTGTTGATGGCGTCACGAACCTGCCCAGCCTGGCCGACAAGTGTGTCGCGTTGGCTGCCCAAGTCCTGCAACAGCGAGCGAATGCGAACCTCATTGTCGTTATAGGCATGTTCGAGCGCAGAAACCTCATTTGCGACCAGTGTCTCAAGCTCTGCCGCGCGCGCGAGCGCGCGCTCGATGCCGTCGCCCATCGCCGCCACTTCGCGTCGGATCGCTTGCCCCACCGTGACGATCGACTCACGCGCTACAGTCTCGGGCTCCGCCAGCCGCATTGCGACCTCGGCCATGGATTGGGTAATCAACCGCAGCTCTTGCGAGCGCCACGCCATGTGCGCGAGCACGTAAAAGAAGATAATGGGGGCAAAGAAGATGGCAGCCAGCATCGCCAGCACCGGCGCTGACAGGCCGGTAGGAGCAAGCCCCGCCTGCAGCTGCGGAAGATACATCCAGCCCAGCCCCAGGCCGCCAATCACCCAGGCGACGGCGAAAACTGTCGCAATGATGTAGGACGTTCGTGCCGGACGACGCTGCAGCGTGCGCAGTATTTGACCGATGGATTCGCGGTCATCGTTGGCGGGACGACGCAGCGATATTTGCTCCTCAGAAGGACGGATCTCCTCGTCAGGCAGCATTTGGTCGGCCGCCGCAGATGCGCGGGCACCGCGCCAGGGCGGCTCCGGAAGCGGCTCGTCGATACCCGATGCCGGCGCTGGCTGTTCGACCGCCGGATTGACTGGCTCCGACTCGGCGTGCACATCGCGAACCGAGAGTGCGTCTTGAATGGCGGAGAGCGCCGCTTCAGTAGGGTCCGTAACTCTCTTCGGGGTGTTGGCCATGACGGTCGTCGCCTCGTACTACGCTGGACCACCTCGCAGCAGGAATCCGTCCCACCGCGCCACGAGCGCGTTATTCAAGATTGCCTTCGGGTCCCCCTCGGGCAGTCGGCAGTAACGCGCCGAACGAACATCCACTGCCGTTATTTATCCTATCGGCTTGGCAGAACAAAAGAAACTGCTTGTTAAGGTGTCTTTAATCATCGTTAACGCATGCTCGTTAGAGCATCGTCGCGCCGCCGCCGCAATGTTATTTGGCCTGCCCCTCCCTATTTTTTGGGCACATTGCGGCCGGTATGCGGCGAAAGCGACACGCAAAGCGGTTTCTTTGGTTTTACGGCTTAACCTGCGGAAAAGGTACCATTTTTTGACGGGCCGGCGCATTTACCGGACGGTTCCCCCCTCCCCCCATCATTGTGGCGCATGGAATGACCAAGACCGCCGAGAAGCAGCCGCAGGCCTCGACGCCCAGGGCGGAACGCCATCCGACGCAGCGACCCGGATCGCACGCTACCGTCACGGCCGATGTGATCGATCGTGTGCATCTCTCCAGGATGACGTTGGGCGACCGGGAGCTCGAGGCCGAGGTACTTCGCCTGTTCGATCGACAATGTGCGATGCTCTTGCAATGCATGCGCAACACATCGGCGGAGTTGGCGGCGGCCTTTGCCCATACGCTCAAGGGTTCATGCCGTGGCGTGGGGGCATGGCATATGGCGCAAGCGGCCGAACAGGTGGAAGCCGCCGCCCATGCCGGCGATCGCGATGGATTCGACACTTCGCTCCACCAACTCGCCGATGCGGTTGCTCACATACGCTCTGCAATCTCGCATTTGCTCGATACTGAGAGCTGAAGGAGATTCTAGTGGTCCGATTCCGAAGTTCGCCAGTGCTCGCGGCACGTTAAGGTGCGAACTTCGGAATCTAAGGACCACTAGCAACGTTATGAATTTAGTGCGGTTTTGAATTCGAAGTTCCTAAAACGAGCTTGCGGCCAGTGATAAGCGGCCAGTGATAATAGGAACTTCAAATTCACCGCACTACCGAGCGTCACTCTGAAAGTCTGCGCAATTCGGTTACGCCACGCTTCGCTGTCATCTGGCGCATACTGGCCCGAATCGCTATACGACCGGCAACGGCGCAATCCCCGCCTGCTCCCGTCGGTCCATGCCGCAAATCACCTACATCGATCACGAAGGCACAGCCCGTACTGTCGAGGGAGAAGTCGGCGCAACGGTGATGGAGACCGCCATCAAGAATGCGATCCCCGGGATCGAAGCCGAGTGCGGGGGCGCCTGCGCCTGCGCAACCTGCCATGTGCATGTTGATGAGGCGTGGCGTGCCATTGTCGGCGAGCCGTCTCCCATGGAGGAGGACATGCTCGATTTCGGCTATGACGTGCGGCCAAACTCGCGCCTGTCGTGCCAGATTAAGGTCACCGCTGAGCTCGATGGCCTCATTGTGCGCACGCCCGAACGTCAGGCTTGAGGATGACCAATCCGATTGTAACCGATGTTCTGATCATCGGTGCCGGACCATGCGGGCTGTTCGCAATCTTCGAGCTCGGCCTCCTCGATATGAAAGCACATGTGGTGGACATTCTCGACAAGGTCGGGGGCCAATGCGCCGAGCTCTATCCGGAAAAACCGATCTATGACATTCCGGGAATTCCATACGTCACCGGTCAAGGTATCTGCGACGCACTAATGGCGCAGATCAAACCTTTTGCAGCAACTTTCCATTTGCAGGAGATGGTGCAGTCGGTCGAGCAGATCGGCGACCCGTTGTTTCGCGTTACGACCGACCGCGGCAAGGTTTTTGAAATCAAGGTCATCGTGGTCGCTGCCGGAGGGGGCTCGTTCCAGCCGAAGCGACCGCCCATTCCCGGCATAGAGGCTTATGAGAATAATTCAGTGCACTATTCCGTCCGCCAGATGGAGGTGTTTCGCGGCCGGCGCATCCTGATCGTGGGTGGCGGCGATTCCGCGCTCGACTGGACCTTGAACCTGGCGCCGGTTGCGAGCCACGTCACGCTATTGCACCGGCGCAGCGAATTTCGTGCGGCGCCCGCGAACGTCAGCAAGATGATGTCGCTGGTGGCGGAAGGCAGGATCGATTTTGTGCTTGGTCAGGTCTCTACCTTGGAAGGCAAGAACGGACAAATCGCCAAAGCCATCGTCAAACGCAATGACGGCTCGAATTTCGAGATCGCATGCGATGCCCTGCTGCCGTTCTTTGGACTGACCATGAAGCTCGGCCCGGTTGCCGACTGGGGCCTGAAGATGAAGGATGGAGAATATATCGTCGTCGATACCGCGAGCTTCGAGTCGAGCGTGCCCGGCATTTTTGCCATCGGCGACATCAATTGGTATCCCGGCAAGCTCAAGCTCATCTTGTGCGGATTCCACGAAGGCGCGCTGATGGCGCAAAAGGCGCACCGCTACGTCTTTCCGGACAAGCGCCTGGTTTTCCAATACACAACGTCATCGACCAGCTTGCAGAAGAAGCTTGGCGTCGCGTAAGGCGCGTCACCGTGCAAAGGCCGGACGTTGCGGACCGTGCAGATGCGCCGGTGTCGCAAGCGACTCGCTGCGAACCGGCGCCACGCCAGCAGGCAAGCCAAGCGCTTCACGTATCGCGGGCAAGGCGGCGTCTGCCATGGCGGCATGGCCTTCCGCCGTCGGATGAATGGCGCCGCCATAGACTACGGCCAGAATTCCCCAGATCGCGTCGTGCAGGTCACTCGGTTGCAAGAGCGCAGGCAGCCCTTCCGGATAGGTCATTGCGGTCAAGTAACTGTCATTCGCGGTACGAATCCAACGCGCCCGCGACGCGTATGGGCGAAACTCGCTCGCCGCGTGGCCGCAAGTCATGGGATCCGTTGCAGCGGTGGTTAGGCCGCTGCGAAAGCTGTTCCCCTTCGAAGAGAAACATTCGCGATCGAAGCTGGGATCGTCCTTCGACCGCGCGCATACGCCATGCGCGGTAAATGCCGGCTGATGGGCGTCGACAAATGTCATGGTTTCGGTCATGGGATCGCGGCAGGTGCGACGATCTTCGCACCGCGCAAGCGCCCTGATGCCGGGGAGAAACCGGTGTGAGACAAACTCCACGGCCCGCCGCAGCCGATCGCCGTCGGCAGCGAATGCCGGATGCACGTCGAAACCATCGCGTCCGCCTGGACAGGGTTTATTAGGTGCGGCCATCGCCGGATTGGCGTACGTTACGAATACGACGCGGGAAAGATTTCCTCCGACGAACGGCTTGAGAGCCGCGCGCAATTTGGCGAAGTCGCCAGGCAGCTCGCGCTCGAGAACCCTTTGCGATTCCTCGACCGGAACGATGAGCCCGCCGCGGGTAAGCCAGCTGCGCTCGGTTCCCGGTTCGATGATGACATTGGCCATGAGGTATGAGAACAGCACATCGTTCGCACCAATGGTGAGCAGCACGAGGTCGAGCGAGCGCTCCGGACTGTGGCGCCGGGCAGTTTGCATGACCTCGGTCAGTTCGGAAATCTGCGGGCGGCTTAGGCGCGGACAGGGGCCACCCGTTCCCGGGCCGGGACATTCGAGTATTCTGAGCGTGCCGAGAAACCCGATATTGACCGTCGTGCCGGAACAGCCGAGCGGAATAAAGGTGACGGCGATGTGCGGGTTCTCGATTGCAAGCGCGAGCGTGGCGCGCATCTGGTAACTATAGAGCGAGCGATGGCAGGCGGCGCTCAGCCAGCGCGCACCGTGCCGGACCCAATCGTCTGCCCCGGTGTATTCGGGTACCCGGCTGCAGCTCTTGTTTCCATTGAAACCGGCTCTGCCCGGCCGGAAATATTCATCGCCATCAAAACGCTTGAAGCAGAAGCCCTCGTCGGAGAGCCGGATGGCACGATCCGGATTGCCTTCGCCGGCAGCCAGCGAATCTCCCATGCCGGCGATGAGGAGATCGCGAACGGCAATATCGCTGACCAGTCGTTGCACGGTTCCATCGGGTAAAACGATCTCGACGGCGGCGACAGTGGTGCGGCCGTGGCGGACCCTGGCTTTAACTTCCTGGCTGCACGGAGCGCTCACTTCGTGCGGTTTGCGTTCGCCGTCAGCGAAGCGCCAGATGCAGCCCTGATTCTCCGGCAGGCTTCCCGCCAGCGCGACGCCGATCCGATGGTCGCGCGGCGCCAGATAGATTTCGCGCTCGCCGTCGCGGTCGCAATATTCGAGCAAGCTGCCGGCGCGATCGACGCACAGCCGCTCGACCACGTCGCGCGCCCAGCCGCGGCCGTCCGTCTCCCGCGCGAGGCGCTGCTCGGCGGCGAGCACGCCCTCGCCGCGCGTTGCCTCGACCTGACGCTGGAAATCGGCTTCGCTGCGGAACAGACGAAAGCGGTTCTTCACTTCCCATTCAATCCGCAACGCGCCGCCGCCTCTGATCTCGGCATGCGCAGCCGGCGCGCACCAGCACCCGACCAGGACCCCGGCCATTGCCAGCACTGGACACCGCAGCAAAAGATGAGGCCTCATATCCGCCGCTGGGGCATCAACCCAAAGTGTGGCGAGCCGAACAAGATCATCCGGCTCTGAGCAAGGTGATATTAGTGATTCGGATACGGCGGAAATATGAGGCGAAACACCGGCTGAGGCCGGGACCGGCAACATCGCTACCAATCGACGATGGCCAGCCTGACAAGTACAATAGCGGTAAAATTCCCGAGGGGCCCAGGAGGCTGACGATGAATGGAAGGCAGATCGGACTGACCTTTGCGGCGTGGCTTCTTGCCGCCGGATGCGCGCATGCCCAGCAAACGGTCAAGATCGGCTTGATCAATGTCCTGTCCGGCCAGTTCGCCGATGCCGGCCTGCAGCTCGAGAATGGAATCAAAACCTATATGAAGCAGCACGGCGACACCGTCGCCGGCAAGCGAATCGAGCTGGTTCGGCGAGACGTCGGCGGCCCGGCACCTGACGTTGCCAAGCGATTGGCGCAGGAACTGGTGGTGCGCGACAACGTGGACGTGCTCGCCGGTTTCCTGCTCACGCCCAATGCGCTTGCTGCCGCCGACATATCAGCGCAGGCAAAAAAGTTCATGGTGGTGATGAATGCCGCCACCTCGATGATCATCACCAAGTCGCCATACATGATTCGAACCTCGGTGACATTGCCGCAGGTGATGGAGACGTTCGGCAGCTGGGCGGCCAAGACGGGAATCAAGAAATGCTACACCATGGTGACCGATTACGGCCCGGGACACGATTCGGAAGCCGCCTTTCAGCGGGCGTTCAAGGAAGCGGGCGGCGAGATCGTTGGCTCGGTACGGTTCCCGGTTGCGAATCCGGATTTCTCGGCGTTCGTGCAACGCGCCAAGGATATCAATCCGGAATGCATCTATATCTTTATTCCCGGCGGGGCCCAGCCTGCGGCGCTGGGCAAGGCGCTGGCCGAGCGCGAAATCGATTTCAACAAAACCAAAGTCCTGGGCTCGGGCGAGACAACGGCTGAGCAGGCATTGAAGGCGATGGGCGATGCCGGGCTCGGGCTGATCTCGGCCTGGCATTACGACTATAAAAGCAACGCGCCGCTCAACGTGGAGTTTGTGAAGGAGTTTAATCAAATGCATGGCCGCAATCCCGATTTTTTCTCGGTCGGCGGCTATGACGGCATGCATGCCATTTACGAGGCGCTGAAGAAGACCGCAGGCAAGACCGACGGCGACAGCTTGATCGCCGCTGCGAAAGGCATGAGCTGGCAAAGCCCGCGCGGTCTCATGTCGATTGATGCGGAAACGCGCGACGTGGTGCAAACGATCTATATCAGACGGGTGGAGAGGGTCGGGGGCGAACTCGTCAATGTCGTGATCGACAAAATCGAAAACGTGAAGGATCCGACCCGCGCCCACGGCGGCTGACGATTGAGCCCGGCATGATTGCATCGGCATTCGGCGTTCTCTTCGACGGGTTTGCCTATGGAATGCTGCTGTTCCTGCTTTCAATAGGCCTGTCGGTGACGCTTGGAATGATGAATTTCATCAACCTGGCGCATTTGAGTTTTGCCATGCTGGGCGGCTACGTCGCGGTCACTCTGACGAATGATCTCAACTGGCCTTTCTTCGCCGCATTGCCGCTCGCCTTCGTGACAGCAGCCGCTGCGAGCATGCTCATCGAGCGCGTCCTTTTCCGCCGGCTCTATGGGGCGAGCGATCTCGATCAATGCCTTCTTACCATTGGCGTCGTATTCGTTTCGGTAGCGATTGCCGCCTACGTTTACGGCACCGTTCAGCAGTCGATAGCGCTGCCTTCTTACCTGCGCGGCAGCATCTCCATCGCCGGGCAAAACCTCGGCGCTTACCGGTTATTCCTGATCGGCATGTCGCTCGCGGTCGCTCTCGTCCTGATTGCGGCCGTAGAACGCACCCGGTTCGGAGCACAGATACGCGCGGCAGTCGACAATCAGCGAATGGCACGCGGCATCGGCATCGATGTTGACCGCATCTTCGCCTTTACCTTCGCTTTGGGCAGCGGACTGGCTGGACTGGGCGGCGCGCTTGCAATCGAGGTCATCGGTTTGGATCACGCATTCGCCTTTACCTATCTTGTGTATGTCCTGATCGTGGTAGCGGTGGGAGGAATGAGCTCGATCGGCGGGTCGTTCGCGGCGGCTACCGTTCTAGGCGTCAGCGACATGGCGGGGAAATACTATTTCCCCGAGCTTGGCGCCTTCGTCATCTATCTGGTGATGGTCAGCCTGTTGATGTGGCGTCCGATCGGACTGTTTGGCAGGCGCTGATTCATGCGGACTGCTGCCGATGCGGCCGTAAGCTATCTCGAAACGCAAATCCGCTGGCGGCCGGCCGAGATCGCATTCTGGCTGGCGACCCTTCTGCCGTTCCTGCTTGCGCCCGACTATCTCGTTTTGGCGAGTCACATCGCCATCACCGCGCTGTTTGCGGTGTCACTCGATCTCATTCTCGGCTATGCCGGTATGATATCCCTTGGCCATGCCGCTTATTTCGGATTTGGATCCTACACCGCCGGTCTGATCGCGAAATGGGGTTGGGGCGAGCCGCTCTCGGGACTGCTGATCGCCGGCGCCGCCGCCGGCCTGCTCGGCTATCTTACGAGTTTCATCGTCGCGCCGTTCAAGCATCTCGCATTGATCATGATCACGCTGGGACTCGGTCTGCTGCTGGCGGAGGCTGCAAACAGCGCGAGCTGGTTGACGGGCGGGGCCGATGGGTTGCAAGGCGTACGAATGTGGAAGCTCCTGGGGCTGTTCCCATTCGATCTCTACGGCTATGCCGCCTACACCTATTCGCTCATCGTGCTGTTTCTTGCTTTCGCATTGGCGCGGCGGCTGACCAATTCTCCGTTTGGACTTGCTCTGCGCGGCATTCGTGAAAACGCAATCCGCATGCCGGCGATCGGCGCAAGGAGCGGAAGTCATATTCGCAAGATCTACACCATCGCTGCTGTGCTTGCCGGCATAGCAGGCGCCTTGCTGGCGCAGACAACGGAAACCGTCTCGCTGGACACGCTCAGCTTCCAACGCTCGGCCGATGTCCTCGTCGTGCTCATTCTTGGCGGTGCTGGGCGGCTCTATGGCGGCATCGTCGGTGCCATCACCTATGGCGTCGCGCGGGATCAATTCGCCGGCATCAACCCGCAGTATTGGTATTTCTGGATCGGCATATTGTTGATTGCCGTGGTGACCTTCCTGCCGAATGGCCTGCTTGGAGGATTGGCGCAGTTTCTGCCGGTACGGAGCCGCGCTTGAGCAGTCTGGCCTTGTCCACGCGTGGACTGGACAAGAGCTTCGGCTCGCTTGTCGTCGCCAAAGACGTCTCCCTCGAGCTTCCGCGAGGCGAACGCTACGCCCTGATCGGGCCGAACGGGGCGGGCAAGACCACGCTCATCAACCTGCTCACCGGCATGCTCAAGCCGGATCGGGGCCAAATCTATCTTGGCGAAGAGGAGATCACCGCCCGCACGCCCGAACAGCGCGTCAAAAGCGGGCTTGCGCGGACATTTCAGATCAACACGCTGTTTCCGCATCTGACTGCATTGGAAGCGGTCAGCCTCGTCGTATGTGAACGGCGCGGATACGCGGAAAACTGGTGGCACAAATTGCCAGGGTATCGCGACGCAATAGAGGAGGCCCACGCCATCCTCGTTTCTCTGCGAAATCGGCGCAAGCTGCCTGCGACCAATTCACGAGCTTGCCTATGGCGAGCAACGGCTGCTGGAAATCGGCCTCGCGCTCGCTACCAACCCCAAGGTGCTGCTGCTCGATGAGCCGGCGGCGGGCGTGCCGCAGGCGGAAAGCGCGCAGCTGTTCTCGGTCATTGCCAGCTTGCCGCGCACGGTTGCCGTGCTGTTTATCGAGCATGACATGAATGTGGTATTTCGCTTTGCAAAGCGTGTCATCGTGATGGTAGGCGGGCGGATTCTCGTTCAAGGCAGCCCGCAGGAGATTGCCGCCGACGAGCGCGTGCGGGCGGTTTATCTCGGTCGAGCGCGGCATGCCTGAGGCACTTCTTGCAATTGAAGATGTGCGTGCCGGCTATGGCGATGCCATCGTGCTTGACGGGATCACTGTTGCGATTGCGCCGGGTGGAAGCCTGGCGGTGCTTGGTCGCAACGGCGTCGGCAAGACGACGCTTCTCCTCACGATCATGGGCTATACATCGATCAGACGCGGGCGCGTGCTGTGGCGCGGCGCCGATCTCGCTCAGATCGCGCCGCATGAGCGAGCGCGCTGCGGGCTGGGCTGGGTCGCCCAGGAGCGCGAGATTTTCTCCTCGCTCAGCGTAGAAGAGAACCTCACGGTCGCCGCCCGTCCCGGCCGCTGGGATGCTGCCGCGGTCTATCAGCTGTTTCCGCGCCTTTATGAGCGGCGACGCAGCAGGGGCAGCCATCTCTCCGGCGGCGAGCAGCAGATGCTGGCGATCGCGCGCGCGCTGATGACCAATCCGGAGATGCTCCTGCTCGATGAACCGCTTGAGGGATTAGCGCCCATCATCGTTGAAGAACTGAGCCAAGCGATCAAGCGGATGACCGTCGACCAGGGAACGGCATTCATCCTGGTCGAGCAGCATGCGGACCTGGCGCTGTCACTCGCGAATGAGGCAATCGTGCTGGAGCGCGGACGCATCGTGCATCGTGCACGCTCGCGGGAATTGTTGCACGACAAATCAATGCTTGATCGTCTTATCGGCCTGCATCTCAATGCAGATGAGCCCCTGCAGTAGGCAGCGTCATGGAGCGGGATAGCTTGTCGAACAAGCATCGTCCCGCTATCCGCTTCCTCGACAGAATTGCGGGTCGGCCGTCGCTTCGATGATCGCAAGGCCACAAGCTCCCGCAGGATGGTTTCATCGCCGGCAAGAAATCGCTTGCCACGCTCGTCTATCCGGTAAATCCCATCCAGCCGGCAATCTCGAAGATCGTGTTCATCAGTTCGCGCGCCCGTTGTGCGGGCTCCCCCTCCAAAGCGCGTAAGGCGTTACCGATCTCGATGAGAGTTGGCGCCGTTGAACGATTGGCTTTCTCGGTTGATTTCGACGTCACAGCCTCAGAGCTTTTCGGCGATGAATTTGAGGATTTCAGCCGACTGGCGATTGAGATCCATGTTCGATCGTCCCACGCCGTGTCCCTGCTGTTGCGCCTCGGCTTGGATCGCCCGTGCCACCGCCTCGTCGAGAATCACGCGGCTTGCTTCTTCGCGCGTCAATACGCCTTTTTTGATGAGCGCCCGAAACAGTGCAACGGTCGCACTAACGGCAGCCATCGTATATGCCGCATCCTGAAACGTATTCGTTGTCACTTTTCGGTCTTCAGTTTTGCGTGCACCGCTGCGGGCCGCTAGTGCGGTGAACTAGTATCCCGCCGATCAATAACATGAGAGCTGGAAATTGCCCACCCAGGGCCAGCTCGCAGCTGTGACGACAATGCAACAGATCGCAACTGAATGCGATTTGCTCGCTACAAATTCTTGAGTTGTGGCCCGCCTGACCGAATAATCCACAGGCTGCAGGGGCGAGGCAATTTCCCCTGGCGTGTGGCACTTGAGATGGTTCGGTTCGGTAGGCGTAGAGAGACGGTTTAATGTCGTCTTATTCCAAGTACTGTCGTGAGCAAGCCGCAGAATGCGCGCGGCGGGCGAGGGTCGCGAACTCGCCGGATGTGGCGGCGAACTATGGCATGCTGGAGGCGCGCTGGCGCAAGCTCGCGGAGAAGGCGGATATCGCCCGCAGGCGGCCGCCAGAGACGGCGGAGCCCGCGCCGGAGACTGGAGCCTCGCTCGCTCGGCGGCTTATCAGAGCGTATTAACGTCGGGTTACCCGCGCATCAACGCTCGCGACAAGCGGCTTGCGCCGTGGTCGCGCGCCAACCCGACCTACGAACTCGAAACCGCTTGTTCGGCGGTGATTACGAGACGTGACATCAGCCACAGTTGTTGTGATACAAACCGCCTGCAAACGACGAGGGTAAAATGGCACTTTTCCGAATGGCGGCGATCGCCGCAATTGCGGTCACGAGCGCGTTGGTTCAAACCGCCGCTGCGCAGACCTATCCGAGCAAGCCGATCCATTTGATCGTGCCTTATCCCGCAGGCGGCGGCACCGACTTTTTCGCGCGACTCGTCGGACAGAAAATGTCCGAGCTTGTCGGCCAGCCCATCGTGGTCGAGAACAAGCCGGGCGCAGCGACCAATCTCGGCGCCGATTTCGTCGCCAAGGCGCCGCCCGACGGCTACACCGTGCTGCTCGGCGATGTGGCGACCTATGCGGCCAATCCGAGCCTCTACAAGAAGCTTCCATTCGATCCGGCGAAGGATTTCGCGCCGGTCACGCTTACCGCCCGCTTCGTGAGCGTGCTTGTCGCCAATCCCAACAAGATCAAGGTCAATTCAGTGGCCGAGTTGATCGACCAGGCCAAGAAAGAGCCGGGCAAAATCGATATCGCCCACGCCGGGGCCGGCAACCCGTTCCACCTTGCCGCCGTGCTGTTTCAGCAGGCCGCCGGCATCAAGCTCAACGAGGTGCCGTATCGCGGCGCGGGGCCCGCCGTTCAGGGGCTCCTCGGCGGCGACGTGCACGTGATGTTTGTCGACTATGCCACCGCGCGTTCGCATATCGCGGCGGGTGCTCTCAAGGCGCTCGGTGTTGCCGCGCTCAAGGAGCGGCCGGAACTCCCGGGTGTTCCGCCGGTCGCGGACGCTCCCGGGCTCGCCGGCTTCGAGGCCTGGCCGTGGCAGGGATTCGTAGTTCCAGCGAAGACGACCGATGCGGTCATCGGCAAACTGCACGACACTTATATTGCGGCCGCAGCAGACCCCGTCGTGCGCCAGAAGCTGATCGATGCCGGTACCGAAGTCCTCCAAAGTTCGCCCCAGGAAATGGCCGACTATATGCGCAAGGAAGCAGCCAAGTGGGTGCAAGTGATCCGTACCGCCAACATCCAGCTCGACTGATGTACAGGCGAAAGGTGCCCGGATGAGCGTTTCCCAACGGGAAAAAGTCGAGGTGGTCGAAGTCGGTCTGCGGGACGGGCTGCAGATCCTCGATCGCGTGTTGCCGACGAAGGACAAGGTTGCCTGGATCGCGGCCGAGCATGCGTGCGGCGTGCGTCGTTTCGAAGTTGCCTCGTTCGTGCCGCCGAAGCTCATGCCGCAAATGGCTGACGCCGCAAACGTGGTGGCTGCTGCCAAGCGGCTGCCGAACATTTCCGTCATTGCGCTGGTGCCGAACCTCAAGGGTGCAGCGGCCGCAATCGAGGCCGGCGTCGACGCCATCGTTATTCCGATTTCAGTCAGCGACGCGCACAGCCTGGCCAATGTGCGGCGAACGCCTGGCGAGATGGTCGCCCAGCTTGGGGAAATTCGCCGGCTGCGTGACGACAGCGGCAAGCCCGTACGCATCGATGTCGGCCTGGCGACGGCCTTCGGCTGCACCATCCAGGGCGAGGTTCGCGAGGACGATGTCGTGCGTGTCGCACAAGCCTGCATGGATGCCGGTGCCGATCGCATCGGCCTCGCCGACACCGTCGGTTACGCCAACCCCGCCCAGGTGCGCCGCCTATTCCGCAAGGTGCGGGCCAAGGTCGGCGAGCGCCTCCACTCCGCTCACTTCCACGATACGCGCGGGACCGGACTTGCGAATGTCGTCGCTGCCCTCGACGAAGGGATTCGCTCGTTCGATTCGTCGCTCGGCGGCCTTGGCGGTTGTCCGCATGCGCCGGGAGCAAGCGGTAACATCGCCACCGAAGATCTCGTTTTCATGCTCGAGGCGATGGCGTTCGATACCGGCGTCAATCTTGCCGGCCTCCTGAACACGCAACGTCGGCTCGCGGAATGGCTGCCGGGACAAACGCTCTACGGAAAGCTTGCCGGCGCCGGCGTGCCGAAAACCTTCATCCGCACCCAGGCTGCTGCCTGAAAAAAATGAACAATCGCGCCGCAAATCTCAACCAGCGTTTGCCGCTTGCCGGCGTCCGCCTCATTGAATTTTCCCAGATGGTGATGGGACCGTGCTGCGGGTTCATCCTCGCCGAGCTGGGCGCCGAGGTGATCAAGGTCGAGCCGTTGCCGCGCGGCGACCGCACCCGCTACCTGCCCGGGCTTGCAGCCGGCTTCTTCACCGCATTCAATCGCAACAAGAAGAGCGTCGCGGTCGACATGAAGAGCCCGCGCGGCCTCGCCGTGATAAGCAAGCTGATCGTCTCCGGCGATGTCCTGGTCGAGAACTTCCGGCCGGGGATGATGGCCGGAATGGGTCTCGACTACGCATCCGTCAAGACTCTGAATGAACGGCTGATCTACTGCTCGTTGAAAGGCTTTCTGCCCGGTCCGTATGAACGGCGAACCGCGCTCGACGAGGTCGTGCAGATGATGGGTGGGCTTGCCTATATGACCGGCTTGCCTGGCCGGCCGATGCGGGCGGGTGCTTCGGTGAACGACATCATGGGCGCCATGTTCGGCGTGATTGCGATCCAGGCGGCGCTGCGCCAGCGCGAGTGGACCGGCCGCGGCCAGGAGGTGCAGGCGGCGCTTTTCGAGAACAATGCCTTCTTGATGGCGCAGGCGATGCTTGGCGAAGCGGTCACCGGCGTGGAATCCGAACCCTGGTCGGTGAAGCAGCCGCCCTGGCCCGTCTACGATCTCTTCGACACTGCCGACGGCACCAAGTTGTTCGTCGGTATCGTTGGCGACGGTCAGTGGAAAGACTTTTGTGTCGAGTTCGACCGCGTAGCGTGGCTGCGCGATCCGCGTTTGCAGAGCAACAGCGATCGCTCCGCCGCTCGCCCGTGGCTCCTTCCCCTCATTGCCGACATCGTCCGCAACCGCCCGCTTGCCGAGCTCAATGAAATATTCGAGCGACTGGGTCTCCCGTTTGCACCAGTGCGCAAACCGGGAGAGCTTGCCGGCGACCCGCACTTGAACGCCTCGGGCGGGCTGGTCGAGGTCGCATTGCCGGCCGGCGGGACCGCCAAGGCGCCGACATTGCCCATCAGCTTGGACGGCAAGCGCCTCCAGGTGCGATCCGACCCGCCCAAAGTGGGCGCGGATACAGCCGGTGTTTTGCAGGACTTGCCGTTCGCATCCGGTGAACTCGATGCTCTGTTTGCCGACGGCATCATCGGCCGTGAGCCGCTCGCCGCATCGCGCGCGCCGAAGCAGCCGGCCGTGCGCGCCGGGCACCTAGTGCGGTGAATTTGAAGTTTCCTATCGTAACAGGCCGCAAGCTCGTTTAGGAACTTCAAGTGAGGTGAGTGAATAGCGTGTAGCCCGGATGGAGCGCAGCGCGATCCGGGTCTTTCTTCCCGCATTATGCTTCGCTCCATGCGGGCTACAGAAATCTGCAAGGAGATCTGGCCATGAACATCCAGAACGCGCCGAGCTTCCCAAAGGACAACGCCCGCTCCGGTCAGAGTGCGCTCGTCGCCGGCTACATGTCGGGCTTCGGCAATGGTTTCGAGACCGAGGCGCTCCCGGGCGCGCTGCCGATCGGCCGCAATTCCCCGCAGAAATGCGGCTACGGACTCTACGCCGAGCAGCTCAGCGGTTCGCCCTTTACCGCGCCGCGCGCGACGAACGAGCGCTCCTGGCTCTACCGCATCCGGCCCACGGTGCAGCACTGGGGCTCCTTTCATAAGGCGGAAACGGGGCTCTGGCGCACCGCCCCTGCTGCGGAAATCGACCTGCCGATTGCGCCCATGCGCTGGGACCCCATGCCGATTCCCGGCGAAAAGCTCTCATTCATCGAGGGCGTACGCACGATTACCACGGCCGGCGACGCCGGCAGCCAGGCGGGAATGGGCGCGCACATTTATCTCGTCACGCGATCCATGGTCGATGAGTATTTCTACAATGCCGACGGCGAGATGCTGTTCGTGCCGCAGCAGGGAAAGCTGCGACTCGCCACCGAGTTCGGTATTATCGAGATCGAGCCGGGCGAGATCGCCGTCATCCCGCGCGGGGTCAAGCTTCGCGTCGAGCTCAAGGATGGGCCGGCGCGCGGTTATCTCTGCGAGAATTACGGAGGCGCGTTCGCGCTGCCCGAGCGCGGCCCGATCGGCGCGAACTGTCTCGCCAATCCGCGCGACTTTCTCACTCCCGTCGCCGCCTACGAGGACAGGGATGCACCATCGCGGATGCATGTGAAATGGTGCGGCGCCTTATGGGTGACCGACCTCGATCAATCGCCGCTCGACGTGGTCGCCTGGCACGGCAACTACGCTCCCTACAAATATGATCTGCGGAAATATTCGCCGGTCGGTCCGGTCCTCTTCGATCACGCGGACCCGTCGATATTCACGGTCCTCACTTCTCCTTCCGAGACGCCCGGCACCGCCAACATCGATTTCGTGATCTTCTCAGACCGATGGCTGGTCGCGGAAAACACCTTCCGGCCGCCCTGGTATCACATGAACGTCATGAGCGAGTTCATGGGTCTGGTTTACGGCCAATACGAAGCCAAGCCGCACGGCTTCGTGCCCGGCGGCGCATCGCTGCACAACATGATGCTGCCGCATGGCCCGGATGTCGACGCCTTCGAGAGCGCGAGCAACGCCGATCTCAAGCCGCACAAGCTCGAAGGAACGCTCGCCTTCATGTTCGAGACGCGATTTCCGCAACGCGTCACCGCCTACGCGGCGAAGTCAGACGCGTTTCAAAAGAACTACGGCGCGTATGGGCAGCGGCTCAAAAAACATTTCGACCCGGGCCGGCCTTGATTGCGGGTCCCTCTCACCGTCATCCTGAGGCGCCCGCGCGTCAAAAGGCCGGTGCAGCTTGGCACAGCCTTATTGCGCGCGGGCCTCGAAGGATGAACGGTCACGGACGGGCCGCATCCTTCGAGGCTCGCTTGCTACGCTCGCTCGCGCCTCAGGATGACGGATCGAGGATAGAGTTTTGTGAGGCGGCGAGTTTAAGGCACGGCAATGACCGCGATCGATGAAACCCATGATCCGGCGCGCCGCAGCTTCGTGAAATCGGCAGACGGCCATCCCGACTTTCCGATTCAGAATCTCCCGTTGGGCGTTTTCAGCCGACCTCAAGGTGAATTGCGCGGCGGCGTCGCGATAGGCGCCCAAATTGTCGATATCAAAGCCGCCGTGGCCGGCGGGCTGTTTTCCGGCGAAGCAGCGACTGCAGCGGAGGCGGCAACTGGATCTTCGCTCAACGCGTTTCTTGCGGTGGGGAGCGCCGCGCGACGCGCCTTTCGCGCCCGTCTCGCCGAATTGTTGACGGTCGGCTCCCCCGAGCAGGCAAAAGTCGAGCCGCTGCTCCACGCGGCCGAAGACTGCACCATGCATATGCCGGCGCACGTGGGCGATTACACCGACTTCTACGCAGGCATCCACCACGCGACGAATGTCGGCAGGCAATTCCGTCCCGATAGTCCTCTGCTGCCGAACTACAAATATATCCCGATCGGCTATCACGGGCGCGCTTCGTCCATCCGTCCTTCCGGCTTTGTCGTGCGTCGGCCCAATGGGCAGCGCAAGGCTGCCGGCGCCGAAGCGCCATCGTTCGGACCTTCCCGGCGGCTCGATTACGAACTGGAACTCGGCATTTGGATCGGGCCGGGAAATCGACTGGGAGAACCCATTTCGATCAGCGATGCCGGAAGGCATATCGGCGGCTACTGCCTTCTCAACGACTGGTCGGCGCGCGACGTGCAGGCCTGGGAATACCAGCCGCTCGGTCCGTTCCTGTCGAAGAGCTTCGCTACGACGATCTCTCCCTGGGTTGTCACGCACGAGGCACTGGCGCCCTTCCGCACGATCCAACCGGCTCGTCCTGACGGCGACCCGGTACCCCTCCCCTACCTGTTCGATGAAAACGATCAGTGCGAGGGCGCGCTTGATCTCGAACTTGAAGTGCTGCTGCTCACGCGGGCAATGCGGGAAAAAGGATTACCGCCCCATCGCGTCGCGCTTTCGAATACCCGTTACCTGTATTGGACGGTCGCACAGCTCATTGCGCACCACTCGAGCGGCGGCTGCAATCTCAACGCCGGTGACCTGTTCGGCTCGGGCACAATTTCAGGGCCGACGTCCGGAAGCTTCGGCAGCTTGCTGGAAGCAAGCGAAGGCGGGCGCAGCCCGATTGACCTTCCTTCCGGCGAGTCCCGCGGCTTCCTCGAAGACGGCGACGAAGTGATCATGCGTGCCCGCGCGCACCGAGACGGCTTTGCACCAATCGGATTTGGCGACTGCCGCGCCGTCATTGAGGCCGCACGGGTTTAGAACCAAATTGCATCCCGGCGCGGTGGCCGCGGCGTTTATTCGATCACCTCGTCGGCGCGCGCGAGCAGCGTCGGCGGGACTTGCAAACCGATCGCCTCGGCCGCTTTCAGGTTGATCAGCATCTCGTACCTGGTCGGGGCCTGTACCGGCAGGTCGGCCGGCTTCTCGCCTTTCAAGATGCGATCGACATAGGTGGCCGCACCTCGATATTGCTGAATGAAATCCGGCCCGTAGGAGATCAGACCGCCGTCGATAGCATAAAAACGGGCGTTGTAGACGGCCGGCAAACGGTATCGGGTGGCCAGCGCAAAGACCAGCTTGCGATGAATTGCCGCCGCCGGGCTGCCTGTCACGATCAGGCCGCCATTCGGCTCACGCGCGAGTGCCGCAATGGCAAGTTCGATTTCGCCGGCATCCCGCACGTCGATCGCGCGCAACTCCACGCCGAGCGATGCTGCCGCGGCCTGAATTGCGCCGAACTGCCCCGGTCCGGCCGCGACGGCCGATTCTCGAAGGACCCCGACCCGCGCGACATGCGGCGCGAGCTCTTTGAGCAGTTCCAGCCACTTCCCGCCGATGGAATATTCGAAATTGATAAAGCCAGTGAGATTGCCGCCGGGATGCGCCAAGCTTTCGATGTAACCGGCCCCAACCGGGTCGGCGACCGTTGTGAATACGATCGGGATGCTGCGGGTCGCATGCAGCATCGGCGAGACGGCGGCGCTCGAATTGGCCATGATGACATCGGGAGCCATCGCGACCAATTCGTCTGCGTGTTTGCGCAGGTTGTCGGGATTGCCGTCACCCCAGCGGTAATCGATGCTGACGTTTTGCCCGACGGTCCAGCCGAGTTGCTGGAGACTTTGCGCAAACGCCGCCAGACGGACTTGGGATTCCGGATCGTCCGCCGCGATGCCCATCAGCACGCCGATACGGCGTGTCCTTCCCTGCTGGGCTCGCGCCACCAGCGGCCAGCAAACCGCCGTGCCGCCCGCCAGAATGATGAACTCGCGCCGCCGCATGGGCGTCGTCTCCATTGCAAAGATCCAGGCTGCAATAGCAGATTTATCGGGAAAACAGCTGCCGATGTTTGCGCATACCTTTAATGCGCACGCCGCCACACCTAGTGTCCCGGTTCCGACGTTCGTATCACTTTGCAGCACTCTCGCAAACGAACGTCGGAACCAAAGGGACACTAGCAACTATTTGATTCTAGTGTGGCTTTGGATTTGACGTTCCTAAACGAGCTTGCGGCCAGTTACGACAGGAACTTCAAATTCACCGCACTAGTCGTCTATCCTGTTGAGAATATTCGGGTTGCACGCTCCTTTTGCGAGGTTCTCACATTATTTTGACTTTTGGGCAGGCCAGATAATGAGGCGACAAGCCCCCTCGATTTCGCCCAACCGAGACATGTCCGATGCAACGCATCGGCGTTCTTGGTGCTAAACAAAGGCGGCCGAAGTCCGCCTACTACCTCTCGTATACTGCGGGAGCGCCAATAACTGCCATCGCGATGTAATTTGACGGTTACACTTTTGTAGCGCCGTGAACCACGGCATGGGCAAGGGCGAGCGACACGGCATGCAGGACATCAAGCAAAGAGTCGCGCTGTCCTCGGTCGCAGCATCCGCAGCTCTGACAATTGCAAAGGCGATCGTCGGTTTTGCGACTGGATCGCTGGCGCTGTTGTCGGAAGCCGGACACTCGCTGCTCGACCTCGCCGCCACCGTGATGACCTATTTCGCCGTGCGCATTTCCGGCAAGCCCGCCGATGAGGAACACCATTACGGCCACGGCAAGATCGAGAGCATCACGGCGCTCGCCGAGACAGCCCTCCTCTTCCTGCTTTCCGGGATCGTGATCTGGGAAGCGCTGCAACGTCTGTTCGGCGGGCACCACCAAGTGGTCGCGGCGACACCGTGGGCATTCGGCGTCATCATATGTTCGATTGTGATCGATTTCCTGCGCGCGCGCGTGCTCTATCGGACCGCCAGGCAAACTTCGAGCGAGGCGCTGGAGGCCGATGCGCTGCACTTCGGCTCCGACATGTGGTCCTCGGTTGCGGTGCTGATTGGACTGGCCGCGGTGGCTTCCGGCTGGTTCTGGGCAGATTCCGCCGCCGCGATCGTAGTCGCTGTCTTCATCTGTGTCGCCGGTTGGCGCCTTGCCGAGCGCACCTTTCAGACGCTCACCGACAGGGCGCCAGCCGGAATCGCCGACAAGATCGCCGCCGCAGTGAACCGCGTGCCCGGTGTGGTTGCCATTGAGCGCTTGCGCGCACGCCAGGTAAGTCAGGTTCTTTTCGTGGATCTCGTGGTTGCGGTGAGCCGCACGCTGCCGCTCGACCGGGTGGCACGGGTGAAGGATCGCATCATACAGGCGGTGCGCGCGGGCAGCCCGGCTGCGGAAGTTACCGTGACCACCGAACCGCGCGCATTGGACGACGAGACCGTGCTGGAGCGCGTCATGGTGATCGCCCGCAACCGCGGCCTGGCCGTTCATCATGTTACGGTGCATGCCATTGGCGATCGGCTTGCGATATCGCTCGATCTCGAACTCGACGGCGCGCTTACGCTCGCGGCAGCCCACGACACGGCGAGCGGGCTGGAGCAAGCCATACGCGAGGAGCTCGGCCCCAACGTAGAGGTCGAAACGCACATCGAGCCGATGCAGCCCTTCGATGAAGCAGGAAGCGAGGCGACGCCGGATCGAGTTGCGGTGGTGCAGCATGTGCTCGAAAGCATTGTCGGCGCCTTAAAGGCGATCGGACAAATTCACGACGTGCGCGTGCGCGAAGCCGAAGGTGGCGAGATCGTCAATTTCCACTGCCTGGTCGATCCGTATCTCACCGTGTCCGAGGTGCACGAACAGGTCGATGAGGTCGAGCGCGCGCTGCGCCAGCGCTTCCCCGGCATCAAGCGCGTAAGCGGGCACGCTGAACCAGGAATCAGTAGTCAGTGATCAGTAATCAGAATGAGGCACGAGCTGCATCTCTGATTACTGATTACTGATTACTGAATACTGAGCACCGCGGCGCCTTGCAGGCGTCCATCCCGCAAATCGGCGAGCGCGCTGTTCGCGCTCGCCAGCGGATAGCGCGTAACCTGCGTCTTGAGGCCCACCTGCGGCGCGAGCTGGAAAAATTCCTGCGCATCGGAACGCGCAAGGTTTGCGACCGAAACAAGCTGGCGCTCCTCCCACAGCAGACGATAGGGAAAACGCGGGATGTCCGACATGTGGATGCCGCCGCAAACGACGCGTCCGCCCTTTTTGACCGCCCGCAACGCTGCGGGCACAAGCGCGCCGACCGGTGCAAAGATGATTGCCGCATCGAGCGCTTCCGGCGGCTCGTCATCGGAGGCGCCCGCCCATGCCGCGCCGAGCGCCTTGGCAAAGCGTTGCGCCTGCGCATCGCCGCTGCGGGTAAAGGCGTAGACGCGCTCCCCTCGCCACGCGGCAATCTGGCAAAGAATATGCGCAGCTGCGCCGAAACCATAGAGGCCTAGGCTCTTGATGCTTCCATGCTCGCTCGCGATGCGATAGCTGCGCCAGCCGATGAGCCCGGCGCACAGGAGCGGCGCGACCTCCGCATCGTCCATGCGTTCCGGCAGCGCAAATGCGTAGCGTGCGTCGGCAATCGCATGGGTGGCGTAACCGCCGTCGCGCGTATATCCGGTGAACAGCGGCCGATCGCAGAGATTTTCCCGGCCATCGCGGCAATAGGGGCAGACCCCGCAGGTAAAGCCGAGCCAGGGCACGCCCACGCGCTCGCCCACGGCAAATCCCGCCACCTCGCTGCCGATTGCGGCGATGCGTCCGACAATTTCGTGGCCCGGGACAACCGGAAGCTTCGGGTTCGGCAACTCGCCATCGACGAGATGAAGGTCCGTGCGGCAGACGCCGCAGGCGGCAACCTCAAGCAGGATTTCATTCGGTCCGGGCGAGGGGTTGTCATATTCCTGCATGCGCAGCGGTCTGCGCGGTCGCTCCAGCACCATGGCCCGCATGGGCGGTTTCCCTCGCTTTCATTCTGCACTGCCGCTCATTGCGGCGTGATGCCCGCATCTCTGAGGATCTTGCCGTAGCGCTCGGTATCGGCCTTGTTGATGGCATCGAACTCGGCCGGCGTCGTGGGCGCCGGGATTGAGCCCTGCTGGAGCATTTTGTCGCGCACATCCGCCATCTGCAGAACCTTGGCAATGTCCCCGCTGACCTTCGTCAGGATAGGCTGCGGGGTACCGGCGGGTGCAAGCACGCCAAACCAGGATTCGTACTTGTAGCCTGGCAGGGTCTCGGCGACCGTTGGCACGTCGGGGAGTTGGGGCACGCGTTGCGCCGAGTTGATGGCGAGCGCCTTGACTTTTCCGGTCGCACTGAGCTCCTGCGTCGATGGGATGGGCGCAAAATAGAGCTGCGCATCGTTGCGAATGACAGCCGTGACGGCTTCGGGCGCACCTTTATACGGCACATGCACCATATTGATCTTGGCGTCCTGCCGGAAAATTTCCGCGGAAAGATAAGACGTGCTGGCTACTCCCGCGGAGGAAAAGTTCAGCTGACCTGGTTTTTCGTTCGCCAGCGCGATGAACTCCCGCAGATTCTTTGCCGGCAGGTCCGGCGGCACGATTGCCACCAGCGGGACTGCGGCGACGCGCGATACACCGGCAAAATCCTTTACCGGATCGAACTGAATGTTCTTATTGAGAGCACCGGCGATGGTGTGGCCGTTCGAGGTCAACATCAATGTATAACCATCGGGCGTGCTCTTGGCGACGCCGGTCGTCCCCGGTATACCGGGCCGATTCTCCACGATCACTTGCTGCTTCCACATTTCGGCAAGCTTGTCGGCAAGAATGCGGGCAAGCCCGTCGGTGATGCTGCCGGCGGAAAATGGAACCACAATGCGAACGATCTGGTTGGGATAGGTCTGCGCCGATGCATTCGCAACGCATGCCATCACCGCCAAAAACACCGCGATCACGCGAAATTTGCCCATAATCCCTCCGAACATCGTCATGCAAGTGGCGATTATACTTTAAAAGAGTCAACGCGCGAAACGGAGCCTATGCACAATGCGCACTGAAGAGCCACGCGGCGTTCGACTTGCGGACTACCGGCCGCCCGATTGGCTGGTCGAAACCGTCGATCTCGACGTTCTGCTCGACCGCAATGCAACCCGGGTGCGCGCGACCCTCACGCTGCGGCCCAATTTCGACGGCCCGGCCGTGGCACCGCTGGTGCTCGACGGCGAGGCACCGCGCCTGGAATCCGTGGCGATCGACGATACCGCGCTCCCTTCCGGGCAGTACGTGACAACCTCCGACCGGCTGACGATCGCGCAGCCGCCGCCGCGCCGCTTCAAGCTGGAAATGGTGACCATTGTCAATCCGGCGAGCAATACCGAATTGCTCGGCCTCTATCGGTCCGGAGAAATCTACTGCACCCAGTGCGAAGCCGAAGGCTTTCGCCGCATCACCTATTTCCCGGATCGTCCCGATGTAATGGCGGTCTACACCACGCGCATCGAGGCCGACAAAGCGGAGGCGCCGGTGCTGCTCGCCAACGGCAATCTTGTGGCATGCGGCGACGTGCCGGGCAGCAGTCGTCATTTCGCGCAGTGGCACGACCCGTTCCCGAAGCCTTCCTATCTGTTCGCGCTGGTGGGCGGCAGACTTGCAAGCGTGGAGGACAGTTTCCGGACCATGTCGGGAAGGGACGTGGCGCTGCGCATCTATGTCGAGCCGGGAAAGGAATCGCGTTGCACCCATGCCATGGAGTCGCTCAAGCGCGCCATGCGCTGGGACGAGACCGCGTTTGGCCGGGAATACGACCTCGATACGTTCATGATTGTCGCCGTGTCGGATTTCAACATGGGCGCAATGGAAAACAAGGGACTGAATATCTTCAACGATAAGTACGTACTCGCTTCGCCGGAAACCGCCACCGACGCGGATTTCGAGCGCATCGAATCGATCATCGCACACGAATATTTCCACAACTGGACCGGCAACCGGATCACCTGCCGCGACTGGTTCCAGCTCTGCCTGAAGGAAGGTCTGACGGTATTTCGCGATCAGGAATTCAGCGCCGATCAGCGCTCCCGTGCGGTGGAGCGCATCGGCGATGTGCGGGCTTTGCGCGCCCAGCAATTCGAGGAGGACGCAGGACCGCTTGCCCATCCGGTGCGGCCCTCGATCTATCATGAGATCAACAACTTCTACACCGCGACCGTTTATGAAAAAGGCGCGGAAGTCGTGCGCATGTTGCGAACGCTCCTGGGGCCTGAACAATTCCGCAAGGCCATGGACCTTTACTTCCGGCGCCACGATGGCGAGGCCGCAACGGTCGAACAATTCGTGCAATGCTTTGCCGACACGGCACGAACGGATTTCACGCAGTTCATGCTGTGGTACGCGCAGGCCGGAACGCCGGAGGTCGTCGCCACCGGCAGCTACGATCCGGTCGGCAAGACTTACCGGTTGGATGCGGCGCAAACGGTGCCGTCCACGCCCGGACAGCCCAGCAAGGAGCCGATGGTGATCCCGCTGGCAGTGGGCCTCGTTGCCGGCGACGGACGCGACATGCCGCTGAAAATGCGCGACGGCACGCGACCCGATCGCGGCGTGCTGGTCTTGCGGCGACCCGCACAGAGCTTCGTGTTCGCGGAAATCGACGAAGCGCCGGTGCTCTCCCTCAATCGCGGGTTCTCGGCCCCGGTCAAGCTGATTGCCAATCTCACTGCAAACGATCTGCGGTTTCTCGCTGCGCGTGATCCCGACCCGTTCAATCGCTGGCAGGCGCTGCAGACCTTGTCGATCAGGCATCTGGTCGAAAATGTCGCTGCCATTCGCGCCGGCAGCGCCGTGCGCGAGGATGCGTCCGTGATGGAAGCGCTCGCCGCCATTCTGGCCGACGGCAAGCTCGAGCCGGCATTCGTCGCCTTCATGCTGAATGTGCCGAGCGAGGCCGAGATCGCGCGCGAGATCGGCCGTAATGTCGATCCCGATGCGGTGTTTGCAGCGCGTTCGGCCTTGCGCGAGGCCGCGGGCCGCCATCTCGGCGCTCCTTTGTTCGACCACTACCGGCGTCTTTCCGAAACTCAACCGTACCGTTGGGACGCGAAAAGCGCGGGCCGGCGTGCACTGCGCAATGCCTGCCTCGATCTTTTGCTTGCAACCCGGCGCAGCGATGCAATCTCGCTTGCCACACGGCAGTATCACGCCGCCGACAACATGACCGACCGCATGGCCGCGCTCTCGAGCCTTGCGCTGTGCGACGTGCCCGAGCGTGCGGCTGCCCTCGACGATTTCGCGCAGCGCTACGGCGATGACCCCCTGATCATCGACAAGTGGTTTGCCTTGCAGGCGACCATCCCGGAGCCTGCTACCCTCGACCGCGTCAAGAGACTCACCGCGCATCGCAAATTTTCATTCGCCAATCCAAACCGGGTGCGCGCCTTGATCTATGCCTTCGCCCAGGCAAATCAGAAGGAGTTCAACCAGGCGGATGGAGCCGGCTACGATTTTGTCGTCGAAATCGTGCTGATGCTTGACGGCAGGAACCCGCAGCTGGCTGCGCGGTTGTTGTCGGCGCTCAAGAGCTGGCGCGCGCTGGAGGCGGGCAGACGCACGCTGGCGCAGACAGCATTGCGCCGCGTAGCTGCGGCACCCTCCCTTTCGCCTGACGTTCGCGACATCGTGGACCGCGCGCTTGCTGAGAAGTGAGCAGTCGCTCTCACCGTCATCCTGAGGCGCCCGCGCGCTCTATTGCCGTGCAGCTCGGTTCCGCGTAACTGCGCGCGGGCCTCGAAGGATGTACGGCCCGCGATCAGACATCCATCCTTCGAGGCTCGGCGCTTCGCGCCGAGCACCTCAGGATGACGATCTGAGGGTCTATCCGCCTGCCGGCATGGCCATCGGCAGTGGCTTGGATGTCTTCTCAGCATGCGCAGACCGCAAGCAGGCCATCAGGCTGCGCACCGAGTCCAGATGTTCAAGCCTCGATACCGCATCAAGAACCGAGTCGATCTGCGACTTTGAAAGCCGCTCGCCGGCGCAGCTCGCGAACTTGGCCGCGACCGCATCGCGCGAGAGCCGGTTTTCCGGCGAACCACGGGGATGGTCGCAGCGCGCCGAGATTGTTTCTCCGTCGGCCGTCTCGATCTCGACAGTTGCCTCGACGCCATTGAGCACCGGATCGGCGCGCACTTCGATCTGTTGGGCAAACCTGCGCAATTTCGGATCGTCGTATCGTGCCGGCGCAAATTGCGCGAGCGTCATCGCGCGCTCCTGCAGAATAGCTGCGGCAATATAGTGTGCCGAGAGGAGCGCTTCGAATTTCCCCTTGTAGGCGGCAAAATTGCCGTGCAGATCGAAGACAAATGGGCTCACGCCGATGCGCAGCTTTTTTACGCGAGCGGGATCAACGGCGTGCCGCTCGATGATATCGAACATCGCTGTCATCATGCCTTGGATCGAGGACGCGCCGGGCCACGGACGCAGCGCGATCTCGAGCAGTTCCCAGCGTTTCCTTAGCCCGGCGACTGCCGTATCCGGCCGGCCGCCATTGGCATAGCTGTTGTAGAGTCCGCCGTCTTTGGCGGTGAGGAATTCCCGCGTCGCCTCGAATTTATTTGCCGCCAGTAGCGCGGCCATGAGGCCGGAGAGTGCGGCCCGGCACTGATGAAACTTCACGGTTGGCGTTCCCCAGGCGGCGAAGGTGCCGGCCGACTGGCTGCCGGCAAGGGCAAACGCTCTCGCCATGGCATCGCTGTCAAAACGCAGAAGGTGGCCTGCTGCGGCAGCGGCGCCGAACGGCCCAAAAACGCCAGGCCCATGCCAGCCGCGGGCACGAAATGCCGGATAGTCAATGCCGATTGCAATCCGGGTGGTGACCTCGCATCCGGCGGCGAGGCTCACCAGCAAATCGCGGCCAGTGAGCCCGTCTCGTTCGGCGATGGCCAAGGCAGGCGGCAAGACTTCCGGGGTGATATGCGTCATGGTCGCGCGATGCGCATCGCACATCGTGACCGCGGTAATGAGATAGCCGTTGAGCAAAGTAGCCCCGGCGAGGGAAAGACGGTCATCGCCGATGACCGTACTCTCCCGCGATTGGCCGAGCTGCGCGGCGAGCGCCGCCATCTGCTGCGTTTCCTCGCCCTGATGCCCGGCCACGGCACAGGCAAGCGCGTCAAGGAGCAGGTCCTTGCAGTATTCTCTGACCTCCAACGGGATCCGGTCGTATTGCAATGAGGCTGCGAACTCCGCCAGGACCCGCGTAATCTCCGCGGACATGATCTCTCCTTCGCTCAATTTGTCATTCCGGGTCGCCGCGTGAGCGGCGAGCCCGGAATCCATAACCACAGATCGGGGCTATGGATTCCGGGTTCTCGGCCTTCACTTCGTTTCGGCCTCGCCCCGGAATGACGCAGCAGGTAATTCAAGTTCCATCAATCGAACCTTCTCCGGTACGGCAGGTAGACCGGGTTCCACATTTTGCCGCGAATGCGCATCTCGATTTCTTCCCGGCCCTCTTCCTGGGCCAGGCCTTCCGCTTGCGCGGCGAGCGCGACCGCAAGCGCTACGTGAAAAGAAACATCGCGCAGCGCCGTTACCGGCGGCAGCAGATTGGCTTCCGGGTCATGCCGGCTCGGCGACACATCCGCGAGCGCCCGCGCCGCCGCCATGAGCATTCCGTCGCTGATGCGCCGTGCCCGCACCGAGATTGCCCCAAGCCCAATGCCGGGAAAGACGTAGGCATTGTTGGTCTGGTCGATGCGCACCGAGGCGCCGTTCTTCTGTACCGGAGGAAACGGGCTGCCGGTGCCGATCACTGCACGACCTTGCGTCCAGGCGAGGACATCGGCGGGCGTCGCTTCCGACCGCGAGGTCGGATTGGAGAGTGGGAAGATGATCGGGCGCGGCGTGAACTTCGCCATGGTGCGCACCACGTCTTCGGAAAACGCGCCTGGTTGTCCGGACACGCCGATGAGCACGGTCGGGTGCGCGTTGAAGGCGACATCGGAAAGGCTGATGCGGTGTGGATCGTCGAGGCGCCACTTGGCGAGCGCTGCGCGCGATTGGACGAAAGGCCGTTGGAAATCCAGTATGTCGGGCATGCCTTCGACGAGAAGCCCCTCGCGATCGACAAGATAAAAGCGCGATCCCGCCTCCTGTGCGGCAAGCCCGTCGGCGATCATCGCATTGCGCAGAAGCGAGCAGATGCCGATGCCGGCGGAGCCGGCGCCCAACACGGCAATGCGATGATCCCGCAGCGGCATGCGGGTGACGTTGACGGCTGAAAGCAGCGTTCCCGCCGTCACTACGGCGGTGCCCTGGATGTCGTCGTTGAAGGTGCACAATTCGTCGCGATAGCGTGCGAGCAGTCGGGTGGCATTGTCGCGGGCAAAGTCCTCCCATTGCAGCAACACGTGCGGCCAGCGCTCGACCACGGCACCGACGAATGCTTCGATGAATTCGTCGTAGGCAGCGCCGCGCACGCGCTCGTGCCGCCAGCCGACGTAGAGCGGGTCGGCAAGCCGCTCGAGGTTGTTGGTGCCGACATCGAGCATGATGGGGAGGCAAGTCGCGGGATGCAGGCCGCCGCAAGCGGTGTAAAGCGCAAGCTTGCCGATCGGAATGCCCATGCCGCCAGCCCCCTGGTCGCCGAGGCCGAGTATGCGTTCACCGTCGGTGACCACAATCGCCTCGATGTGATCGAACCGCGGGTTCGCCAGCATCCGTTTGATGCGCTCCTTCTGCGGCACG
This sequence comes from uncultured Alphaproteobacteria bacterium, assembly GCA_963817135.1. GTDB lineage: Bacteria > Pseudomonadota > Alphaproteobacteria > Rhizobiales > Xanthobacteraceae > VAZQ01. Next base: position 260,930 of record CAWFNG010000019.1, read on the forward strand.
CTCAGGAAAAGGCCGCGCGGCTTGCGAAAGGTCTGGCTGAATTCCTGGCAGCCCAGTCCCACGGCAGGCGTGTACGCGATCGGCAGCATGCCCTCGAGATCGCGTACCAGCACGGCATAGAACAGGACCTCGTTGCTGTCCTGCAGGCCGCGCAAGAATACATAGCGCGCGAGATCATTGTTCAATCGGTGGAAGGCCTGCATTCGGCGCTCCACCTGCTCGTCGAGCGTCGCCACATTGGGCGGCAGCAGCCCATGCAGTTCAAACGCGTCCCGCTCGCTGTCGGTGAAGGCTGTGCCTTTGTTGAGCAGCGGATCGTTGAGCAGTTCATAGCCGAACAGCCGGCTCTCGAGGAAGGCGTCACCGATCAAGCCGCGCTTGTCATCCAGCATTGCGCCCTCTCCCCGCGACGTTCTTTGCAGCCAATACTAGCCACGAGCGCACGGATAGGACAGTCTCTTTGGAACCTGAATCGCTTCAGGAAGCGCTGTTGCGAAATTCGTGTTCAAAAGGGACAATAGACCGAAGTAGGGAGGAGAGCATGTATCGGCATATTTTGATCCCAACCGACGGCTCCGAGCGTGCTCATCGGGCAGTCGCCCAAGGACTATCGCTGGCCAAGGCGCTGGGTGCGAAAGTCACCGTCGTCACTGTCGAGCCGTCATTCGACGTCTACGCCGTTCCGTCGTCGAGAGACTATGCAATGTCGGGCGCCTTTGCCGAACATGCCGAGCACACCAAGGCGCATGCCGGAAAAATACTGAACGCCGTCGCTGACGAGGCGCGCGCTGCCGGGGTAAGCTGTGAAACCCTGCAGATCGAGCAGGATCACCCCTTTGAAGGCATTATCGACACTGCCAACAAGCGCGGCTGCGATCTCATTGTAATGGCGTCGCATGGCCGCAGCGGAATTGCAGCGGTCGTTCTCGGCAGCGTCACCAACAAGGTGCTTACGCATACCAAGATTCCGGTTCTGGTGTGCAGGTAACAGAGGACAGAGATCGGATTTCAAAGATCAGAGGACGTTAATCATTTTGCTGATTTCGTGGCGCGCCCTCGAACGACCGGCGACCAGGCGGGGAAGACGAAGACACCGTTTGCGTGCGCGCGGGAAAATCCTTGCGTGTCAAACAGTACGGTCGCCTTCAAAAAATTTTCAAATTGGTTAACGCCGCTCTCGACAAATTGCCATCTTTCAATTCCAATCCAAATTGATTCGGAGAGATGCGGCACATCCTTCCGATGAAGGTGATGGGAATCCGAACGGAGGCCAGGAATGGCGCGCGCCGAGGTCGCGAGCGCGTCCGTCAGCACAAATTCGATCAAAGGACTGGCTCAGTCCATCGCAAAGCCTGCCTATCTGCGGCTGCTTACCGCCGAGCCGGCTCTGCGACGTGCTGTGCCCGCTTTGATCATCGCTTTTCTGTTGACCGTCTGTGTCGGCGCGGTAGTGCAGGTGCTCGATCATCGCCGTCAGGCGGTGAGCGACCTCGTCAAGCAGATCGAGGCCAGCGCCGACTTCCTTGCCGAGCGCTTCGAGCAGTCGGCAAAAAAAGGCGAGAAGTTCGACCGCCGTCTGCAAAGCGAGCTCGAGCGCATTGTGCCGGGCTGGGCGCGCTCGCCAGGGCGTCTCATCCTGCTCGCAAACGCCGAAGGCATCATCATCGCGGCGGCCGGACATCAGCTGGTCAGCGGTCCTGACGGCGTTTCGGTCGCGACCGTACCAGCCGACGCGAGCATTGTCGGCCGCAAATTGATCGACGTGCTCGGCCCCGCGCAGCCGCTCACCACATTCGGCGCCGTGGCAGGAGTACTGGAAATCCAGCTCGCCGATGGGAGCATCGCCTACGCGACTGTGCGCAGCCTCGCCGCCGCCAACGGCGACCTTGCCATCTTGCACGGACGCGCCTCGGCGCTTGCGCCATGGCTTTCCGATACTGCACTGACGGTCACGCTTTCTGCCACCACGGGCTTTGTGGTGCTGATCCTGGGCTTTGCCTTCCATTGGCAGGCGACGCGCGCGCGCGAAGCGGACGTCATCTATGCGACCGTGCGCTCGCGCATCGACACGGCGCTCAACCGCGGGCGCTGCGGCTTGTGGGATTGGGATCTGGCGCGCGGACGCATTTTCTGGTCGCATTCCATGTTTGCAATCCTCGGGCAGCGGCCGCGCGATGCACTGTTGAGCTTCGGCGAGGTCAGCGCGCTCGTTCATCCCGACGACATCCATCTCTACGAGCTGGCGGCCTCGCTGGCCGATGCGAAGACCACCGTGGTCGACCACGCCTTTCGCATGCGCCATGCCAACGGCAATTGGGTCTGGCTGCGCGCGCGCTGCGAACTGGTGCGGCAAAGCGGCGGAGCAGGGCCGCACGTCATTGGCATCGCCGTCGATATCACCGAGCAGAAGAACCTGGTCGAGCGCACCGTCGAGGCCGATTTGCGCCTGCGCGATGCCATCGAGACGATACCGGAGGCATTCGTGCTCTGGGACGCGCAGAACCGGCTGGTCTTGTGCAACTCCAATTTCCAGGAGCTGCATAACCTTCCCGACGAGGCGATCGTTGCGGGGGCCGCCTACGAGGCGGTCGTCGCCGCCGGACGCAAGCCCGTGGTGCGCTCGAAGATCACCAGCGAAGGGCAGACGCCAGGCGCCCGCACCTTCGAAGCCCAGCTCGACGATGGCCGCTGGCTGCACATCAGCGAACGGCGCACCAAGGACGGCGGCTATGTCTCGGTCGGCACCGACATCACCAACATCAAGCTGCACGAAGAAAAGCTGATGGAAAGCGAGAAGCGGCTGATGGCAACCGTTGCCGATCTGCGCAGTTCGCAGCAGAAGCTCTCCCGCCAGGCCGAGGAAGTGGCCGACCTCGCCGAGAAATACGCCGAGGAGAAGACGCGCGCGGAAGAGGCGAACCAGGCCAAATCGAAATTCCTCGCCAACATGAGTCACGAGCTGCGAACGCCGCTCAATGCCATCATCGGCTTTTCCGAGATCATGGAATCCGGCATGTTCGGTCCGCTCGGCACCGACAAATATCGCGAATACTGTTGCGACATCCATCAGAGCGGCCAATACCTGCTCGAAGTGATCAACGATATTCTCGACATGTCGAAGATCGAGGCCGGCCGTATACGGCTCGATCCCGATGAAGTGGAGCTTGAGCCGTTCCTCAACGACGCGATGCGCGTGGTGTCCGGGCGCGCCAATGCCAAGAGCCTCACCCTCACCGCGCAAATCGGCAAGGACATCCGGGTAACGGCCGATCCGCGCCTCCTGAAGCAGATCGTGTTGAACCTTCTATCAAATGCGGTGAAGTTCACGCCGGAACGCGGCCGCGTGAGTATTCGCGCGCGCTCGACCGGCACATGGGTGAGCATCGCCATTGCCGATAGCGGGATCGGCATTCCCCACGATGCGCTCGCTCGCCTGGGCCGGCCCTTCGAGCAGGTTGAGAGCCAGCTCACCAAGAGTCACCAGGGATCGGGGTTGGGCCTCGCCATCGCCAAGTCGCTCACCGAGCTGCACCAGGGGAGCATGCGCATCCGCTCCACCTTGGGCCGCGGCACCATGGTGATTCTGCGCGTGCCGCGGGAGCGAAAGCCGCTTGTAAAAGAAGAACTCGCCGAAGCCGCCGCGTAGCCTTGCACGCCCGGGACCCGTCATCCTGAGGCGCTCGGCGCGCAGCGCCGAGCCTCGAAGGATGCGACCCGCGAACAGGCCGTTCGTCCTTCGAGGCTCGCTCCCGGCTCACCGCCAGGTCGCTCGCACCTCAGGACGACGGTCAAAGGTATGCTTCTATCGCGCGCTATTGAGCCCAGTCCCTCCTCTCGCGTAAGGTCCAATCATCCACCCGCGCCGCAATGACAAGACGGCGAACGGGTTGGAACGGCTCATATGGCGCACGTCATGGACACCCGCATGGAAGACGAGCTTGCGCAGGCAAAGCGCGAACTCGCCGAGGCGCGCGAGCTGCAGGCGGCGAGCGCACAAGTGCTGCGCGTCATCTCGACTTCAGAGGGCAACGTCCAGCCGGTATTCGATACGATTGCACAGACCGCCGTGCACCTGTGCCACGGCCAGTTTTCATTCGTGCTGCGATTTGAAAATGGCCTCATTCAATTCGGCGCGTATCACGGCCTCACCCGCGAAGGGCTGGAAGCCTTTCGCCGCGACCTTCCGCGGCCAGCCGGTGAGGACACCGCCTCAGGACGCGCAATTCTGCGCCGAGCCATCGTCCATATTCCGGACGTTTTGGCGGATCCCGCTTATGGCACGCTGAATGTTGCCCGCACGGTGAATTATCGCAGCCTCCTGGCGGTGCCCATGCTGCGCGACGGCCGCCCCATCGGCGCGATCACCGTTGCCCGCGCCCAGGCCGGATACTTTCCGCAGGGCCAGATCGCCCTGCTGCAAACCTTCGCCGAACAGGCCGTTATCGCAATCGAGAACGCGCGCCTGTTCGAGGAAGTGCAAACGCGCTCGCGCGAGCTGTCCGAGGCGCTGGAGCGCCAAACCGCGACCGCGGAAATCTTGCGAGTCATCTCCAGCTCGCCGACCGAATTTCAACCGGTATTCAAGACCATTGCTCGCAGCGCGATGTCACTTTGTGGCGGCGCCTTCTGTGTGGTGACCAGATATGAGGGCGAGCTGCTGCATCTCGCCGCTCACGAGGCCGTCACATTGGAGGGCGCCAACTTTATCCAGCGTCTGTTTCCGGTGCGTCCCATCCGCGGAACCATCAACGGTCGAGCCATTCTGGAGAGCGCCGTCGTTCGCATCGAGGACACGCAGACGGACCCCGAATATCAGCAACCGCTCGGCCAAGCGCTTGCATTCCGCAGCGGGATCGCGGTGCCAATGCTGCGCGACGGTCAGCCGCTTGGCACGATTTCGATCGGATGGCCGACACCGCGCGCCTTCACCGAAAAGCAGATTGCACTGCTGCAAACCTTTGCCGATCAGGCGGTGATCGCCATCGAAAACGTGCGGCTGTTCGATGCCGAACAGGCGCGCACGCGCGAGCTTACTGAATCGCTGCAGCAGCAGACCGCCACCGCCGACGTGCTCAAGGTCATCAGCCGCTCGGCCTTCGATCTGCAGGCCGTTCTCGACACGCTGGTCGAATCCGCGGCCCGGCTGTGCGAGGCCGACATGGTCGTCCTGGCGCGACCGAAAGGAGGCAATTATCACTTCGAGGCGACGTTCGGAGCCTCGCCCGAATACAAGGAGTTCGTGGCGAGCCACCCCGCCACGATCGACACGGGAACCGGAACCGGTCGGACCCTGATCGAGGGCAAAATCACGCATATTCCGGATGTCCTGGCCGACAGCGACTATACCTATACCGAAGGCCAGAAGATCGGCGGCTATCGTACACTTTTGGCCGTTCCGTTGCTGCGGGAAGGAACGCCGATCGGCGTCCTCAGCTTGCAGCGCAACGCGGTGCGGCCGTTCACCGACAAGCAGATCGAGCTGGTCACGACCTTCGCCGACCAGGCGGTGATCGCCATCGAGAACGTGCGGCTGTTCGATGCCGAACAGGCACGCACGCGCGAATTGAGCGAGTCCCTGGAGCAGCAGACGGCAACCTCCGAGGTGCTGCGCGTCATTTCAAGCTCGCCGGGCCAGCTAGAACCTGTGTTTGAGGCCATGCTGGCGAATGCCGTGCGGATTTGCGGGGCCAAGTTCGGCGTCCTGAACCTGTGGGATGGAGATGCCTTTCACGTCGGCGCGCTGCATAACGTCCCACCCGCATTCGCCGAGTTCGTTCGGCGGGGACCGCTTCGACCCGGCCCGGATGTTCCCCTCGGCCGCGCCGCAAGGACAAAGCAGGTAGTCCAATGCGCCGACATTACGCAAGAGCAGTTCTATATCGACCGTGATCCGTTAGCCATTGCTGGCGCTGAACTCGGCGGCTATCGCACAGTTCTCGCTGTGCCGATGCTCAAGGAGAGCGATCTGATCGGCGCCATCGTCATCTTCCGCCAGGAGGTGCGGCCCTTCACCGACAAACAGATCGAGCTGGTGAAGAGTTTTGCGAGCCAAGCCGTCATTGCCATTGAGAATACAAGGCTGCTCAATGAGCTGCGCGAATCGCTGCAGCAGCAGACCGCCACCGCCGACGTGCTCAAGGTCATCAGCCGCTCGGCCTTCGATCTGCAGTCGGTGTTCGACACGCTCCTCGAATCCGCGGTCCGGCTATGCGAGGCCGAAAGTGCGCACATTTTCCGCCGCTCGGGCAACGCCTACGAGTTGGCCGCCTGCCGCGGCTATTCCGCCGAATATGAACAACACATGCGGCACCATCGCCTGGCGCCGGGACGAGAATCGCTTGTCGGGCGTATCGCGCTTGAAGGCCGCATGGTTCACATCCCGGACGTTCTGGCAGATCCCGAGTATAGGAAGCCGGAAGAACAGCAGCTGGGAGGCTGGCGCACCATGGTGGGTGTACCACTGCTGCGCGAGGGCGTTCCTTTCGGAGCATTGACGCTCACGCGCAGTACCGTGCGCCCGTTCACCGACAAGCAGATCGAGCTGCTCACCACCTTCGCCGACCAGGCGGTGATCGCCATCGAGAACGTACGACTGTTCGAGGCCGAGCAGCAGCGCTCGCGCGAACTGTCCGAATCGCTGGAGCAGCAGACTGCGACCTCCGAAATTCTCAGCGTCATCAGCAACTCGCTCAGCGATACCCAGCCGGTATTCGATGCCATCGTGCAAGGTGCGCTAAATCTGTTTCCGAATGCCGCGATCATGGTCGCGTTGCCCGACGGCAACAAGCTGAAAGCCGCAGCGGTCGCGGCGTCGGACCCTGCCGATGCCGAAGCAGTACGACGCAGATTTCCGGTTCCCCTCACGCGCGAGTACATGACCAGCACCGCCATTCTCGATCGCCGGATTGTGGATATGGCTGACGCCGAGAACGCGCCGGCCGAATTGGCGGAGGGCGCCCGCAATTTCCTGGCGAGCGGCAATCGCGCAATCACCATCATGCCGATGATGCGCGGCGATGCAGCGATCGGGTCACTCTGAGCGTGACGCGGCGCGCGCCCGGCCCGCTCACGCCCAAGCAGCGCGCGGTGCTCAAGACCTTCGCCGATCAGGCGGTCATTGCGATAGAAAACACCCGCCTGCTCAACGAGCTGCGCGAATCCCTGCAACAGCAGACTGCCACCGCCGACGTGCTCAAGGTCATCAGCCGCTCGACTTTCGATCTGCAAACCGTACTCGATACGCTGGTCGAATCTGCTGCAAGGCTTTGCGAGGCGGACATGGCGTCCATCAATCGTGCGAGCGGCGACGCCTATCGACAGGTTGCGTGTTACGGCCAGTCGACTGAACTGCAGGCGTACATGGATAATCATCCCATTCCGTCAGGGCGGGGATCGATCGTCGGTCGCACGGTGCTGGAAGGCGGGACTATCCATGTTCACGACGTCCTCGCCGACCCTGACTACAGGATGTCGGAGGCGGCCAGGATCGGCGGCATTCGCACCATGCTCGGCGTTCCGCTTCTGCGCGAAGGGACGCCGATCGGAGTCATCGCTCTGCAGCGCAAGAGCGTGCGGCCGTTCACCGAGAAGCAGATCGAGCTGGTCAACACCTTTGCCGATCAGGCTGTGATCGCCATCGAGAATGTGCGCCTGTTCGATGCGGAACAGGCGCGCACCCGCGAATTGAGCGAGTCCCTGGAGCAGCAGACGGCGACTTCCGAGGTGCTGCGCGTCATTTCCAGCTCGGCCGGCGAATTGCAGCCGGTCTTCGAGGTCATGCTGGCGAACGCGACAAAGCTCTGCAATGCGAGCTATGGAGCGATGTGGCTCGCGGACGGAGAAGCTTTCCGCACGGCTGCGCTCCATGGCGCGCTGCCAGCGGCTTTCAACGAGCAATGGAAAAGCGGGACTTTGTTCCGCCCAGGCTCGGACAGCCTGCTGATTCGCGCTGTTAAAACTCGCAAGGCAGTCCAAGATGCAGACATCAGGCAAACTCGACGTTACCTCGAAGGTGAATCATTGGCGGTTGCCGCGGCCGACATCGCGGGCATCCGCACAGTAATTGCCGTTCCGATGATCAAGGATGATGAGCCGATCGGCGTCATTTCCATCTACCGCAAGGAGGTGCATCCCTTCAGCGACAAGCAGACCGAGTTGGTGACGAATTTCGCAAGTCAGGCGGTCATCGCCATCGAGAATACGCGACTGCTCACTGAACTGCGCGAATCCCTGCAGCAGCAGACCGCCACTGCCGACGTGCTCAAGGTCATCAGCCGCTCCACCTTCGATTTGCAGACGGTTCTCGATACGCTGACCGAATCTGCGGCGCGGCTGTGCGAGGCGGATATGGCCGCAATAATTCGTCAGAAAGGGGCGGCCAACTATTGGGCGACGAGTTACGGCCTGCCACAGGAGCATGCCGAATACGTCAAGAGCATTCCAATAGGGCCGGGCCGGGGAACCGTCACTGGGCGGGTCTTGCTCGAAGGCAAGACCGTTCACATTGTCGATGTACTCGCCGATCCGGAATACGCTTTTCAGGAAGCTCAAAGAAGGGTCGGCTTCCGCACCATACTCGGCGTCCCCCTTGTGCGGGAAGAAATGCCGATTGGCATAGTCGTGCTGATGCGTCGCGCCGTGTCGCCTTTCACCGACAAGCAGATCGAGCTGGTAACAACCTTCGCCGACCAGGCCGTGATTGCGATCGAGAACGCGCGACTCTTCGATGAAGTGCAGGCGCGCACGCGCGATCTGAGCGAATCCCTGGAGCAGCAGACGGCAACCGCCGAGGTGCTGCGCGTCATTTCAAGCTCATCCGGAGACCTTCAGCCAGTGTTTGAAAGTATTCTGGCAAACGCGACACGCATCTGCGGAGCAAAATTCGGCGCGCTGTTTCTGTCGGAAGGCGACGCCTTCCGCAACGTCGCTCTGCATGGAGCCCCCCCTGACTTTGCCGAGGCGCGCCGACGCGAGCCTGTTTTGAGCGCAAATCCAGGGACCGCAATCGGACGCGTGGCGGCGACGAAACAGCCCGTTCAAATTGCCGATATCCGGCTGGAGCCGGCTTACAAGGTCGATCCGACTCGCTTTGATGTCCTTAATAAAGCGGGCGCGCGCACCATGCTCAATGTGCCGATGCTCAAGGACAACGAGCTGCTCGGCCAGATCGCGATCTATCGCCAGGAGGTCCGCCCGTTCACCGACAAGCAGCTCGAGCTGGTCAGCAACTTTGCGAAGCAGGCGGTTATTGCCATCGAGAATGTGCGGCTGCTGAACGAGCTGCGCGAACGCACGGACGATTTGAGCGAATCGCTGCAGCAGCAGACTGCCACTGCCAATGTGCTCGAGGTGATCAGCCGCTCGGCATTCGATCTCCAGCGGGTATTCGACATCGTAACCGAGAGCGCCGTGCGGCTGTGTGAAGCCGACAGGGCCTTCATGTTCCGGTTTGACGGCGAGCTCCTCCGACTGGCAGCAGCGGTCAATGCCTCTGCGGAAATGCTTGCGTATACGTGGAGCGCAATCCGATCCGGCCCGGGCGCGGCAGCGGAGTCGGCGCGCGCCGCTGCTCGAACGGCGGACCATTCACATTCCCGATGCAAGAGCCGATCCGGAATATTCCTACGGCGCGCTGCACATTGATCCTATCCGGACCTTGCTCGGGGTGCCGGTGCTCAAGGGCGACGACTTGCTTGGCGTCCTGATGATCTATCGCCTGGAGGTCAAGCCGTTTACCGAGAAGCAGATCGCTCTTGGTCGAGACCTTCGCCGACCAGGCCGCCATCGCCATCGAGAACGTGCGCCTGTTCGACGAGGTACAGGCGCGAACCACCGAGCTCGCGCGCTCGGTCGAGGAACTGCGCGCGCTAGGGGCCGTCTCCCAGGCGGTCAATTCGACGCTCGATTTACAGACCGTGCTCGACACCATTGTGGCGAAAGCGACGCAGATTTCCGGAACCGAAGCCGGGGCCATCTATGTGCTCGACGAGCGCGATAAGGAGTTTCGCCTGAGTGCCACCTACGGCATGAGCGAGGAGTTGATCGCGACCGTGCGCAATATGCATGCCGAAATATCCGAGGCCGTCGCGCTGGCGACCGAACGGCACGAACCCATGCAGGAGCCGGACCTGCGCAACCAGCCCCGCACGACGGCGAACGAGACCATATTGCGCGCCGGCTACCGTGCACGGCTGCTGCTGCCGCTCATGCGTTCCGGCAATGTCATCGGCGCGCTGGTGGTTCGCCGCAAGGCGCCGGGTGAGTTTCCTGCCAATACCGTCGAGCTGCTGAAAACTTTTGCGGCGCAATCTGCGCTGGCGATCCAGAACGCCCGCCTGTTCAGCGAGATCGGCGAGAAGAGCCATCAGCTCGAAGTCGCCAGCCAGCACAAGTCGCAGTTCCTGGCCAATATGAGCCACGAGCTGCGCACCCCGTTGAACGCCATCATCGGGGTGACCGAGATGCTGCTGGAGGACGCCCGCGATTTCAAACGCGCGGAGGAGGTCGAGCCGCTCGACCGCGTCCTGCGCGCTGCCCGGCATCTCCTCGCCCTCATCAACGACATCCTCGATCTCTCCAAGATCGAGGCCGGGCGGATGGAGCTTCACCTCGAATCCTTCCCGCTGGCGCCATTGATCGAAGACGTGGTCAAGACCATCGAGTCGCTCGCGAGCAAGAACGGCAACCGGATCGCCGTCGAATGCCCGCCGGAAATAGGCAAGATCCACGCCGATCAGATTCGATTTCGGCAGGCGCTGCTCAACCTCGTGAGCAACGCCAACAAGTTCACCGAGCAGGGCACCGTTACCATCGAAACCCGCCAACAGCGCATCGACGATCGCGAGTGGATTACGGTTGAGGTGACCGATACCGGCATTGGCATGAACGCGGAGCAGATGGGCAGGCTGTTTCAGGAGTTCTCCCAAGCCGATTCATCGACCACGCGCAAATATGGCGGCACCGGCCTCGGCCTCGCGATCAGCCGGCATTTCTGCCGGATGATGGGCGGGGACATCACGGTTGACAGCGAGCCGGGCAAGGGCTCGACCTTCACCATCCGCTTGCCGCGCATTGTGCAGACCGAGCGCCCGATGGTGCCCGGCCGGGATGCGGCACCTGCCGCGGACCCATCCGCAGTGCAGGCACCGCGCATCCTGGTGATAGACGACGACGCGACCGTGCGCGCACTGGTGGCGCGGCATCTCGAGCGGGCGGGTTTCTCGGTGACGACAGCGAACGGCGGCCAAGAGGGGCTTCGCCTCGTTCGCGAATTGCGCCCGTCCGCGGTGACCCTCGACATCATGATGCCGGACATCGACGGCTGGACCGTGCTTGCCGCCATGAAAGGCGATCCCGCTCTGGCCGGCATTCCGGTGGTCCTGATGACTATCGTCGAGGAGAAAAACCGCGGTTATGCGCTCGGCGCGGCCGACTACCTCGTCAAGCCGGTGGATAAGAGCAAGCTCGTCGAAACATTGCAAAACATCTGCGGTTCAACCAGCGGCACGGTGCTGCTGATCGACGACGACGATATCGTGCGCCGCAGCGTGCGGCTGGCGCTTGAGCCGATCGGCTGGCGTGTCACCGAAGCGGAGAACGGGCTCCTTGCGCTCAAGGCGTTGTCGGCCGCGCGACCCGACGCCATCATCCTCGACTTGATGATGCCGAAAATGAATGGCTTCGAGTTTCTCGACCAGCTGCGGGCACGCGCGGATTGGCGCGAGATTCCGGTCGTGGTCATAACCGCCAAGGAGTTGACCGACGAGGATCGCAGCCGTCTCAATGGCGGCGTCGAACGCATCATCGAAAAGAGCGAACGCGACGAAATGCTGCGCCGGCTGACCACCGAGCTGGGCAAATGGGTCAAGCCGAGAACCGCGAGGCCGGCATGAAGATACTCTATGTCGAGGACAACGAAGACAACATCTACATGCTGCAAACCCGGCTGACGCGGGCCGGCTACACGGTCGTCATCGCCACCGACGGGGCACAGGGGGTCGCCATGGCGGCGAGCGAGCGGCCCGACCTCGTTCTCATGGATTTGAGCCTGCCGGTGCTCGATGGCTGGGAGGCTGCGCGCCGCATCAAGGCGGCGCCCGAGACGCGTGCCATTCCCATCATCGCGCTTACCGCGCATGCCATGCCCGGCGATCAGGAGAAGGCGCTGGCAGCCGGGTGCGATGATTTCGACACCAAGCCGATCGAGCTTGCCCGCCTCATCGGCAAGATCCGTGCGCTAGTGCGGTGAATTTGAAGTTCCTATCATAGCGGGCCGCAAGCTGGTTTAGGAACTTCAAATTCAAAACCGCACTAGAAATCATAGAGTTGCTAGTGGTCCTTAGATTCCGAAGTTCGCATCTGAACGCGCCGCCAGTGGTGGCGAACTTCGGAATCGGACCACTAGCCCCGGCAGGAAGCACGCCGTGAGTAAAGCCGATGCTACGTTGCTCGTTGTCGATGACAACGAGGATAATCGATATGCGCTGACACGACGGCTTGCCCGCGAGGGCTACGCGAACGTCGCAACCGCGGTCGACGGCGAGGAGGCTTTGGCACTGGTGAAGGCGAAAAGCTTCGATCTCGTGCTCCTCGACATCATGATGCCGAACGTCAACGGTTACGAAGTGCTGGCGCAGATGAAGGCAGATGACAAGCTTCGCCACATTCCGGTGATCATGATTTCCGCCGTCGACGAGATAGACAGCGTGGTGCGCTGCATCGAGCTGGGCGCCGAGGACTACCTGCCCAAACCGTTCAACCCGGTGCTGCTGCGCGCCCGGGTGGGCGCATCGCTTGAACGCAAACGGCTGCATGATGAGGTGGCGGCGCAGGCTGCCGACCTCGCCGAGTGGAATCGCACACTGGAGCAGCGTGTGAATGAGCAGCTCGGCGAGATCGAACGGGTGAGCCGTCTCAAGCGGTTCCTCTCGCCGCAGGTCGCGGAGCTTATCCTCACGTCGGGCGACGATCGCGTGCTGGAAAGCCACCGGCGCGCCATTACCGTGCTGTTTTGCGACTTGCGCGGCTTCACGGCTTTTTCCGAGACGACCGAGCCCGAGGAGGTGATGTCGGTGCTGCGCGAATATCACGCCGTGCTCGGCAGTCTCATCCACAAGCACGAAGGCACGGTCGAGCGCTTTGCCGGGGATGCCATCATGGTCCTCTTCAACGACCCCCTGCCCTGCTCCGACCCGAGCCTGCAGGCTGTCCAGATGGCCATCGAGATGCGCGATCAGGTCGCAGCCCTCGCCGCAAAATGGCGCAAGCAGGGCTACGAACTTGGCTTCGGCGTCGGTATTGCGCATGGCTATGCAACGCTCGGTCGTATCGGTTTCGAAGGTCGCTACGACTATGGGGCGGTCGGGACGGTGGTTAATCTCGCGGCCCGCCTGTGCGCGGACGCCAAGGACGGCCAGATTCTGATCGAGAGCAAGGTGCAATCGGCGATTGAAGCGCTCGCCAACACCGAGCCCGCCGGCGACCTCACGCTCAAAGGCTTTCACCGGCCGGTGCGAGCCTTCAATGTGTGTGCGCTGCGGGATGCGACCGCGCCGGAGAAGTTATCCACAGGGACGCAAGCCATTTCCTGAACCGGCTACCGCGTCGTTGCGACTAATCTTCGGTTAGCGATGCTTTTTCTTCGAGATCGCGTCGGTATTACCGTTCCCATGGACCCCTCCGATGCCTGCCGCCAGACACCCCGCTATTCCTGCCGTTGCCCCTCATGAAGTACCTTTCCAGGCCCGTCAGCTTCGGCTGACGAACTGGATCATCACCGGCATCACCGTATTCGCGGCGGCGGTTGCCGTGTTGCTGGTAGCAATATCCGCCGTGATGCTGGCCATGGGTTGAACGGACGGCGCGGCCACCCAAGGTCAATTCAGATGGACTGTACAGTTTGCCGAAGCGAGATGCGGCGTGTTGGCGTCCTGCCGGATTCTTCGGCGATGACGGCGGGCTTCGAGTTCTGGCTTTACGACTGCCCCGAGGGACACGGCCAGAGATGGCGGCGGGCCTTCAATGGCCCCGCGATATTGCGCCAGCGCCCATCTCGGGTGCGAGTTTGGGCAACGAAAACTGCCGCTGCGGCCCGCGATCTCCGGACGCGTGTTTCCGTAGCGCTCATCGCCGTGCCTCGACGATTGGCAGCAACTTTGCTGTCGGAGTTCGGCAGGGTGGGCCAAATCGTCCGAGTCCATCTCTACGCGGGGGCAAAGAACGCAACTCGTCTTGCCCACACGTCATGGCGATACTCGGCGTTCTGGCTGCGCCACGGGTTGCTGACCTCGCGTCGATTCGCGGGGACCGCGATGTCAGTGTCGCGCAGGGTGAGCAAAATCGTATGGAATTCTTTCTCCGCGTGGGCCATAGCCCGTTTAGGCCGCGCAAACGGATTTGCCCACGCGTCATTGCGGCATTCGATGCTTTGGCTACGCCATGAGTTGCTGACGTCCGCCTCGCGATTCGCGGCCACTGTGGCGGAGTCGCGCAGGGTGAGCAAAATCGTCTGGAACTCACTCTCCGCGTGGGCCATAGCCCGCGAAGACGGGCATAAACGCCCTTTAGGCCGCGCGAACGCTCCCCGTCCGGAGCCGACGGCAGGTTTTGCGCACGCGTCGCGGCAAGGTACAGCGCTTCGCGCACCCTACGGGGTAGCCGTGAAGACCGCGCACAAGTCTCATCCTGCGCTCGGCGTAATGACGCGCCCTGCGCAACTGCCTGCCAACAGAAGACCTGGTGGTGCAGCTGTACGGCCGAGTGTCCCGCAAACCGACGAAGCCGTTTTCCTGCTGCGGCGACTTGCGAAGGTACAGCGCCGAGCAGCGTTGTAGCCCGGATGCGGGCTACATTCATTCCACTTAAAACCGCTCCCGTTCGAGTTGCCGCCAGCGCGACATCCGGCGTTCGAGCCACATCACAAGCTCGGTGAGGACGACCCCGACCAGCGCGATGACGATGATGGGAACGAACAGCTTCGCCGTCGCGAACACATTGGAATATTCGACGATCATGCCGCCCAGCCCGCTGATGGCGGTGAAGAACTCGGCGACAATGATGCCGATGATGGCCAGACCGACGGCGAGCCGAATGCCGGCCATGATGAATGGAATCGCCGCCGGCAGGACGATCTTCCAGAAAATCTGCCATTCGGTGGCACCATAGGCGCGTCCGATTTCCAGCATGGAGCCGCGCACGTCGCGAATGCCGGAAAAGGTATTGACCGTGATGGGAAAGATCGCAACCGAAACGAGGATCGTGACCTTGCCGACGAACTCCAAGCCGGCCCACAGAATGATCAGCGGAATAAGCGCAATACGCGGAATGGCGTAGAGCGCGTTGATGAATGGGTCGAGCACGTATTCCAGCATGCGCCACTGCGCCATGACGATGCCGAGGAGGGTGCCGACCACCACCGTGAGCACCATGCCGACCGCGAACGGCCATAGCGTCTGCACCAGGGCTTTTTGCAGCGTTCCGTTCCTGATCAGCGTCACCGCCGCCTCGAAAATGGCGCTCGGCGGCGCCATGAAGATCGGGTCCATGCGGCGCCCGTAATATTCCCAGATGACGAAGAACACGGCGACCGATGCGGTGCGTACCGCATTGGGGCTGAGCGCCATGTCGCACAGCCGCTGTGCCGGCTTTCGTTCCGGTGCAGCAACGAATGTTCGCGCCGGCACGTCCTGAGATAAGCTCATATGTTGGCCCTCTTGTTGGGGGAAACCGGGCAGGCTTTCCCGGATCATGCCATGTTGGGCATGATCTTTTCCGAAAACCGGTTCCCACTTTTCGGGATCATGCCCTGAGCATGTCGCGCAATTGCACGCGATATTTGCCGAATTGCGGGTGCGCGCGCACGTCGCCATTGAGGCGCTCGCCCGCAAGCGGCGAAGCGAAAATGCTGCAAATGCGGCCGGGCGCGGTATCGAAGATGAAAATGCGATCGGACAAAAACAAAGCCTCGTCGATGCTGTGGGTGACGAATATCACCGTGGCTTTGCTGCGCGACCAGATGCGCAGAAAATCCTCCTGCAACTGCTCGCGTGTCTGCGCGTCAAGCGCACCGAACGGCTCGTCCATGAAGATCAGAATGGGCTTGCGCATCAGCGCCCGTGCGATCCCCACCCGCTGCTGCATGCCGCCCGACAATTCGTGCGGGAAGTGCTCGACGAAGCCGCCAAGCCCGACAAGCTCGATGAAATGCCGCGCCAGTTCCCGGCGCTCGGCCATGCTCACGCCGTCGATTTCGAGCGGAAACTCGACATTGCCGAGCACGCTGCGCCAGGGCAGCAGCCCGAAATTCTGGAATACCATGCAGGCGTCCTTGCGCGGGGCGGTCACGACTTTGCCGTTGATGGTGATGCGGCCTTCGTCGGGGGCAAGGAGCCCCGCCGTCAAGCGCAACAGCGTGGTCTTGCCGCACCCGCTGGGGCCAAGCAGGGTGATAAGCTCGCCCGCACCGACGCTGGCGCTGATGCGATCCAGCGCCACCATCAGCTGCGCGCGATCCTTCCGGCTCTTCCGCTCACGAACCGGAAAAAACTTGCTGACGCCGTCGTAGACGACCATGCTTTCATCTCGGTTGAGCATATTCTTTTCCGAAAACCGTCTCTTCTCTGCGTTGGATCGCGCGAGGCGCGTCCCTGCACCGCGCAGAGCCTGCTGTCGACAATGATCGGCAACGCCGGCATCTGGGGCATCAAGAGCAGCTAGTGCCCCGCTTCCGAAGTTCGTGATACATGGCAGCACCCTCTGACACGAACTTCGGAAGCAAAGGGGCACTAGCAAGTCGATGATTTTAGTGCCGCTTTTCGATTTGAAGTTCCTTCATGAGCTTGCTGCAACCGCTGTAGGAACTTCAAATCGGCGGCACTGGGGCCGCATTCAAAACCTTGGCGAGAGCTAGTAACATAGCGCCGATGCGTGCGGAAGATTTAGACGTCCTGCGTCAGCATATGCTCGCGGAAATTTCCGCCGCGACATTTCATGTGAGGGGGTTGATCGGCAAGCCATCTCTTGCTGAACGCGTTATGACAGCAATGAGCAACGTCCCGCGGCATGAGTTTGTGCCAATCGAACTCCAGCCCATTGCCTATGCGAACGTCCCCCTTCCGATCGGCTTCGACAAGACGATCTCTCAGCCGTTTATTGTCGCGTTGATGACGGACTTACTTGACATCCGTGCCGACGACGCTGTCCTCGAAATTGGCACCGGTCTCGGTTATCAGGCTGCAATCCTCGCGCAGCTGGCTCGCAAAGTATACAGCATTGAAATCATTGAAGAGCTTGGCATGCAGGCGAAGCAGCGGCTGCACAGGCAGGGGTTCACCAACATTGAAGTCAGGATTGCCAATGGCTATCACGGCTGGTCCGAGCACGCTCCGTTCGACAAGATAATCGTCACAGCGGCTCCCGACCTCATTCCTGCGCCGCTGATTCATCAATTGAAAGCCGGCGGGAAAATGGTGCTTCCTGCCGGCCTGCCTGATGCGCAGCAACTCATGCTTCTTGAAAAAGACGGCATCGGGAAGGTGAGCACGAAGGAGATTCTGCGGGTGCGGTTCTCCCAGCTTGAGGAAACCGAACCCGGCTGATGCCCCATGCCGTTGCCTGCAGCGTCCGGCCAAGTCAGTTCGAATAGCTTTTCCTTGGGAAATTGTCATTCTAATGTCCGCTGTCCAAGGTAGTCCTGACATGAAAAGAAGCAAGCCCGTATAGGCAGGTGAAGCGGTCATCAGTACTGCGGTGCGGTAACAGCAGAACCTGACCCGTAGCGGACCTGAGAGCGTTGCTTGATTGTGGAGTGGCCGTATTCGGCGACTTACGGCAAGCGGCCGTCATGCCATCTCCTTATGCGACCAACAAGGCCAGCCTGATCGAAATGCTCACATATTGCCGTGCCCGCGCTTGATGGTCTGGCGGATCACCGGCGCCGTGACCTGGTCGGAGATTTGGATGTTCCACATTTCGCTTTCGCCCTGCGCGGCGAAGTCGGCGAACAGCTTCGGGATTACCGACACATCGCGTATCTCGTGGCCGCGCAGGTCGAAGCCGCGCGCGATTTTTTCGAGCGCGGGCCGGCCGAACACAGCCAAGCTATCGTCGAGGCCGTCGGCGCGCAGCTTGTGAAACTCCGAGCCGTATCCGCCGTCGTTCATCGCGCAGATCAGGATGCGAAATCCTTGACGCTTGAGCGTCTCGAGCTCCTGGATATGGAACAAGAGCCCGCCGTCTCCTTCGAACAGCACGATCTTGCCCTCGCGGCCCTGCCAGCGCGCAGCCGCAACCCCAAGCGCATACGACAGGCCGTTGCCGACCGCGCCGAATTCACGGACCGTCGTGTAGCGCTCCGCCGGCCTGCCACGCATCTGGGTGTTGAAATAGGCCTGATGGCCGCCGCCGACGACGATGTCCCAGTCCTTTGGAACGACCGCGTCGATCGCCCGGATCGCCTCGCGTGGATCCAGCACCCCGGGCGCGATGTCGAACGGCATCGAGTCCGCTGGCTCGGTCGCGATGCGATGCGCCAGCTCTTTCGTGCGTATAGACGCCGCCGTCGGTTTGCCAACGCCCAACTTCTTGTCGAGGCCGGCAAGGATTGCCTCGATGCCGATGAGCGCATCTGATCTGACGTAGATGTCGGCGGCCTTCTGCCCATCGCGCAAGCCGCGTGGGGCATCATCCAACTGGATCTTGCAGGCCTTTGCGAAGTAGTGCCCGCCACCGACGTAGTAGGATAGGCTCGTGCCAACCGCGAGCACGACGTCCGCGGACTCGTACATCTCCCTGCCCAACGACGTGAAGTAGCTGCCGGTGGTGCCGAGCCCGAACGGATGGTCGTGGAAGAGACCGCGCGCGGGCAGCGTGTTGGAGAGCAAGGCGCCGCAGCGATCGGCGAGCTTGATCACCGCATCCCGTGCGCCGGACCACAACACGCCGCGGCCACCGAGGACGATCGGCCGCTTTGCCGCGGCCAGCCGCTCGACGGCCTCGGCCACGACCTCGGGATCGGGGTGCATGCGCCCGACTTTGGGCTGGTACATCGCCGAGGTCTCGTAGGGCTGGTTGGCCATGTGCTCGACCTTCTGCAGGTCGTAGGGAATGCCCAGCACCGCCGGCCGCCGCTCGTACTTGGCGATGTGGAAGGCCTCGCGCACGTAGTCCATCATGCGCGGCACGCTATGCGCGGCGATGTAATGCGCCCCGGTCGCCGTCACCAGGGGCGCCTGGTCGATGTACTGATTGTAGAATTTGGCGTTGATAGGCGGCTCGCCGGCGAACACCACCATCGGCAGGCGGGCGCGAACCGCGGCCGGCAGCGCCGTCATCAACTGGGTCACGCCAGGGCCGCACGTGACCGAGGCAACGGCGACCTTGCCGGTGGCTACGTTGTAGGCTGTCGCCGCCGCAACGGTGCTGTGCTCGTGCCTGACGTGGACGGTATGTACGCCCGGCAGTTTGGCAAAGGCGGTAGACCAGTGCATGTTGCCGTCGCCCATCAGGACGAACTGCGTGTCGACTCCCTCCGCAAGGAACGCTTCTGCGAGGGCTTCGTAGAGTTTTGGCATGGGCGCGGTACCCTTGGGTGGAGGCCCGCCGATGGCACCCTTGCCGCCGTTGCAATAATTGGGATTCGGCACCTCCCGCTGGCGGCTCCAAGGAACGCTACATCAGGCTTGCGCGCAGGCGGAAGAGGGCATCATCTTTTTTTCTTGCCGCACAAGAGTCCGCTCCTGTGCAGATGCTATGGGGCGAGCGGCGAGGGCATGGCACCTTCGGCGCTGTTCAACGGCTACCGATGGAGCTCCCCCCATGCCGCAACAACATTGTCATTTTGACGCGAGCAGGTCCCTCACCGCCCTCGAGCAGGATGCAGCGGGGTGATAGCCTCGGTTGTCATGGGCAACTCCTGTCTTAGATGAGATTCTCGACACCTCGATCCTCAAGACAGGGCGCTTCCCCCGCTACCCACCATCTCTCACCTGGGGATAACGCTCAGGACGAGCCACAGCTGCTACTATCGCGAAAGCGATTTAAGATTAGTGCACTGGCACTAAGTGTGAGTGCCGAATCGTCTCGGTTATGACTGTTATTGAATGAACAGCGGACTGAACGCGGACACAGCCCTTTGGGCGGCCCATGACCCATCTGAGACATTGGCTGTGCACCGCGCCAATCGTTTTCAGCCCCTGTCCTAATGCGAGCGCGCCGATAACTGCCGTGCGTACAAAGCGAGGGCACCGAAAAGCGGATTTCCTAAGCACTTGTTAACCCAATTCGAAATATCGTTCGGGGTTAGGGACGAATTAAAGCCAAATCCAGTTACGGGAGAGCCCCATGAACGCTCCGACATCATCTTCGGCAGCTGCTGCTGAAAACTCACTTTCGTCGGATGGGGACGTAGAGATCAGCAGATCGTCAGAGCAAAGGATTCCGAAGCAACTCACTCATATCGAGGCCGATGCCGAAAAAATCAGGGCTTCCGTCGTGCGTTTGACTGCAAATTCGATCGACGGACTCGAAGGGCTATCGTCCGAACTCCAGCACCTCCAAACATTTCTTAAGTCCGAGGTCGAGCGCGTGCAAGGCGAAATCGAAAGCGCATTAGAAGGAATCAAGATCATAATCGAGACCATTGCTCCTTGGAAAAAACAAGCGCGCGTGGTTCGTGCGGGCCCAGCAGCAAATATTAAATCCGCACACTTGCGTCGGTGAGCGAGCATAGCAGCACCGGTCAATAAACGCCTTAGGCGTTGTCGCATCCGCTCTAGCCGCACATAACTAGACCGCCGTTCGACGATGACTTCCCGACCCGCCATGTTAGTGCCCTGGCACTAACTCGAAGTGCCGATACGCACCGCCAGTGTCGGTTGACTGCGGTGAAGCAGACCCAATGCGAACGCACTGATCAACTCCGGCGGGAACCTAAAGCTTATGGTCCAAGAACGCGGCAATTCGTTCGATCGCTTGGCGCCCCTCCGGGATGATACGTGCGTACAGGTGCCATGCATGTGGCATACGCGGCCATACTTCGATTTCGATATCGCATCCCGCAGCCTTGAGCTTCTCTGCCATTCGCACGGCATCGTCGCGCAAAATTTCGTCGCTGCCGACCTGAATGAGGGTCGGCGGCAGCCCGGACGGGTTGCCATAGAGCGGAGACGCATAGGGATTGCGTGGATCGGCACCGGCTAGATAGTGGTTCGCGAGAGATGGCAGCCCACGGACATTCATCATTGGGTCCGCAGCGGCGTTCGACTGCAATGACTGCCCGGTAAGTGCGAGATCAGTCCAGGGCGAAACCGCCACGACGGCACCCGGCAGGGCAAAGCCATCATCGCGCAGTTTGTGCAGCGTTGCCAGCGCTAGACCGCCGCCTGCTGAATCGCCTACGAAAGCAATCCGCCGGTGGTCGAGACGGTCAGCGAGCCAACGATATACTTTGACCGAGTCTTCGACCGCCGCTGGAAACGGATGCTCGGGAGCGAGCCGGTAGTCGAAGTATAGCACATAGGCGCGTGCCGCGACGGCAACTCGCCAGGTGAAATCGCGATAAAGAGGCGCCGAACCAACTACGTACCCCCCACCGTGGAAAAAGAGAATGTAGCGATCGCTGCGTGAGCGCGGAACTGCGACGCGAACGGCATTAACCCCACCGGCGTCGATTGCACTTGTTTGCGTGCCTAGCGGAGGACGCGGGACAATGCGTTCGAGGAGCTTCAGCCGCCGCCGAACCGCCGGCAGTGGCATCGCCATACGATTTTGGCGTTTCTTGAGGTAGTGCAGGCATAAAAGCAAAAGCTCAGCTCGCCGGCTCATCGATGCCCTACCCGTTCAAGTTGCCGCCCCGCGAACGGCGCAAGGCGTTGGCAAGATTCATTTGGACGATCATCAG
This sequence comes from uncultured Alphaproteobacteria bacterium, assembly GCA_963817135.1. Lineage (GTDB taxonomy): Bacteria > Pseudomonadota > Alphaproteobacteria > Rhizobiales > Xanthobacteraceae > VAZQ01. The sequence continues at coordinate 282,825 of CAWFNG010000019.1, forward strand.
CACAATCGGAGCTGCAAAAAGGAGCCAAACGATTTGGCCACTTCAAAGGCTCACACTTCGCCCGCGCGATCCAACGCTGATGATAGTTACGCGGAAGAAGCTCATAGGGAAGCGTTTCATGAAGGTTAGCGCTTTGCTCCCACCAGTCGAGCGCCAATGGGAGAGCGGCACATGGCGATAGTGGCGGCCCAGCTCAGCGCGAGCGTGCCGGTGAATACGATTGCGGCCTTTGCAACGGCGAACAACGCGACACTGAGCAGGATGTATTGCAGCCAGGTTATAAAGGGATAATGGATCAGATATATGCCATAGGCATTCTCTGACAGGCTGTCGATGACCGGCCGGCGCGTCGTCCCAGTGAAGCGCAAGAATACTGCCGCCCAACCCAAGCATGCAGCCGCGCAGCACAGCACCAGGCCAAGATCAGCAACGATTTCGAGGCCCGGCAGTGTCGTAGCCCGCCCATTCACGGTCAGCGCGGTGGGAATGATCCACAGCAGGAATGCCGCGAACGCGCCGCCGAGCCACGCCGCCCACCGCTGTGCAAGCATTCCGTCCGACCTGAGCAGACCTCGCTCAAGCCCGTACACCCCGACACCGAGACCCGCGAAGAAGTACACGACGTAAACCAGCGCAAAGCTGGGTTGAAAGGCAAACGGACCGAATTGGATCCAGTCCCAAGGCTTAAAGACGGCGGCCGAGGGGATATAGGCGAGCGCGGAGACACTCACCAGAACAATGAAATACCGACCGGGATAGGTCCCGGCTGTAGCCGATATCCGGCCGAGGACCTTACCCAAGCGCGGAGCAAGCCAGTAGAGCAAAGCAGCTACGCTGTTTAGCGCCAACAAGAACCACAAGAACCACAGCGGTCCGCTTGGCCAGAAGGGCAGCGCAATCAAGTGCGCCCAGAATGCGGACCAACTCGGATCAACGGCGGTGAAGCGGTAGACCGGGTAAAGCGCCACCGGCATCAGCAGGCAGACCCCCAGTAAAAACGGCACACCCAGTCGCAAAAAGCGGTCCTGGAGAAATATCTTTGCTCCCTTGCGCAGGAGACTCGGCCAGACGAACAGGCCGGAAAGGAAGAACATTAATTGCATCATGTAGACGTATGCGAACGCACAGAACAGGTCGAAGCCGAACCAGCGCTCGCTATCGATGATCGGGACCGCTCTCCACCAATAAGGGGGGTTATCGAAGGGCGGGGGTGAGGTGGGTTGCGAACCCAGATAGGCGAGAACCGAGTGAAACGCCACGACGAGCAGGATGACAAACGCCCTCAGATTACTCAGTGCGAGGCTGGTCTTGGGCATGTTTGTGCAAGGCTCTCAGGTACCAGAGCGGTAGGGCATATTGGAATTGGCGGTGAAGGATCGCGCACAAAATTACTCGGTCATTGTCCAATGGATTGTCGCCTGGAAGCACCTGAAATGAAACCTCCGATACCATCGTTTGGGGCCGCCTAAAAGGGCATTACCGACGCGGGTGGTGGACACATTCGTTCCGCCTCATGCTGCTCGCCTCGCCAGGGGCGATGTCGTAATGGCCGCTAATGTGCAATGTGCAGATTTTCAGCCGCCGGCAGCTACGATCTCACCACGCGCTGTGACGGCCGGTGGCTGAAAAGCGCCAAGGACGGGCGTGAGGGCGGCTGCTGGCGGGGTTTCCCTTCCCTTGGTGTAGCGGTGTCCCCTAGTGCGCCGGCGCACGCTTTTCCCTATCGCCGGTAGCAATCCCGCCGCGCACAACCCGCTAGGAAGGCCGTGGGTGCCGTTAATCGTAGCCCGGTGACCGCTTTCAGGTGGATTGCGGGCGAGGCATGCTCACCGCGATTTGGTCTCTTGATGACCCACAACGGTCATTGGGGGCGAGATTTTGCTGTGATGCACAATACGGGATTTCCAGCAATGGTGTGGTAGGGTGCAATCCTCGGATTAAGGGAAGAGCACACATGAGGCGGCGCGAGTTCATCACGCTGCTTGGTGGCGCGGCGGTCGCTTGGCCGCTTGCGGCGCGCGCGCAGCAGCCGGCAATGCCGGTGGTCGGGTTTCTCCGGAGCACCGCGGCCACTGGTTCCGAACACATCGTGACCGCGTTCCTCAGGGGCCTGAAAGAGGCGGGATTTGTCGAGGGCCAGAACGTCGCGATCGAGTACCTCTGGGCTGACAATCAAAACGATCGACTGCCGGCGCTGGCGGCCGATCTCATTCGGCGTCAGGTGACCGTGATTGTCGCAGCCGGCATTCCTGCGGCACTGGCCGCAAAGGCGGCGACTACGACCATTCCCATCGTCTTTGAGGTGGCAGCCGACCCGGTCGAGGTTGGACTTGTTGCCAGCCTCAACCGACCGGGCGGCAACCTCACAGGCGCGACCACCTTGAACGTGGAGCTGGCGCCGAAGCGGCTGGAGCTGATGCACGACGTAGTACCCACGACGCGCAGCATTGCCCTGCTCGTCAACCCTACCAGTCCCGTCAATGCCGAGCGTCTATCGACAGACGCGCAGACTGCGGCCCGCACACTCGGGCTGCAGCTCCATGTCCTGCATGCAAGCACCGAACGCGATTTCGGTACGGTCTTCGCGTCCTTGGTCCAAATGCGAGCAGGCGCGCTCGTGATCAATAACGATGCATTCTTCCTTAGCCGGAGCGAACAGCTCGCCGCCCTGACGGTCCGCCATGCGGTGCCCACGATCTTCGCTTATCGCGAATTCACCGCGGCCGGTGGCCTGATGAGCTACGGAGGAAGTCTCACAAACGCGTACCGCCTGACCGGCGTCTACACCGGCCGGATTCTCAAGGGCGAGAAGCCGGCCGAGCTGCCCGTCCAGCAGGTTACGAAGTTCGAGCTGTTCATCAACCTCAAGACCGCCAAGGCGCTTGGCCTCACGGTGCCGTTGATCATGCAAATGACCGCCGACGAGGTCATCGAATAGTTAGCATGTGCATATTGCTCCATCTGCTCACGGCAGCTCCTGGCACGAAGTTTGTGAGTGCCCGCCTTGTCCTGGTTATGGCTGCTTCCAGAGGTGAAGCGGCCGGCAATGTTGTGGTGCGGTAACGGCGGGAAATGACCCTGAGCGGACGACCGGCGGCCGATTTTGCTGTGCTGCACAACCCGGTTTCGGCTCCCCGACGATATGGTAGGTTTGGCCTCGACTTGAGGGACCCATGAGGCGTCGCAATTTTCTCAGCGTGATCGGCGGCGCGGTAGCGTTGCCGCTCGCAGCGCGGGCGCAGCAGCCGGTGATGCCGGTGATCGGCTATCTAACAACCGGATCGCCCGAATCCGACGCCGTCCCTTTGGCCGCCTTCCGTCGGGGATTGAGCGAAACGGGCTATGTTGAAACGCAAAACGTCACCATTCAATACCGCTGGGCCGAATTTCAATATGATCGGCTGGCACCGATGGCAGACGATCTGGTTCGTCAACGGGTGAGCGTGATTGCCTCGCTCGGCGGCACACCTTCGGCGCTCGTGGCCAAGGCGGCGACCTCAACAATTCCGATTGTTTTCTATATCGGCATTGACCCGGTCGAGTTTGGGCTCATTGCCAGCTTTAGACACCCTGGCGGAAACATGACGGGGGTTGGAGGTCTGCAAGGCGATTTGATTGCAAAGCGTATCGAGCTCTTACACGAAATGCTGCCAAAGGCAGCCGTCGTCGCTTTCCTAGTCAACCCAAACAACCGCTACACCGAGACCGAAACGCGAGTATTGCAGGACGGCGCGCATTCTCTCGGACTTGAGCTGCATGTCGTGCGCGCGAGCACTGCCAGCGAGATTGATACCGCCTTCCGAACCCTTGCCGGACTGCGACCCGACGCGCTTCTCGTAAGCGCTGACTTTGTTCTTCTCAGCAGGCACAAACAACTCGTCGCACTCGCAGCACAGTACGCGCTGCCCGTCGTGTGGCCGTGGCGCGAATACGCAGCTGCTGGCGGCTTGATGAGCTACGGCACTAGCCTTACCGAGGCTTATCGTGTCGTCGGGACCTACACAGGCAGGATTCTCAAGGGTGAAAAACCCGCCGACCTGCCAGTGCAGCAGGAGGTGAAGGTCGAACTGATTATTAACACGAAGACCGCCAAGACGCTCGGTCTCACTTTCCCGCTTACGCTGCTTGGGCGCGCCGACGAGGTGATCGAGTAGTCGCAGTAGCCGCAGTTTGTTCATGAACATTGCTGCACCTGCTCAGGGCCGCTCATGTGCAGGTTTTCGAACGCCGGTGTGCTCGAACTCTCCACGCGCGCGCCGACGGCCGGCGTTCGAAAAGCGCCAATGCACGAAATCGCGGCGGGAGGTAGTGCGCGGGCGCTGCCGCGGGCGTTATGGGGATTTGGCGGTGGCGTGAGAGCGGTAAAGCTCGGTGCGGAGCGGGAACGGCAGTTGGTTTGTCGCGACTCTTTGGTGAGGATGCGGCGGAGAAGTAACAATCTGCATGCTCGGCGCCAGGATTGATGTAGCGATCGACCGCGAATCAAACGATGCATTGCGATTGTGGGCATTGCCGGCGAGGAACCAGCAGGAATCAGGAGTGTCGCTGTAGTCGCTGATCAGTTGTGTCACGCTCATGAGGTATCGATCCTGATCTCTTGCGCTGCGGGTGTGGGATAGTGCGTGGGTCGGCAGCCGCGCGCGAAGGTCTCGATGATGATCATGCGTCCACCGCAGCAGGGACATGGACGCGGCAGCACGCGCGGCGCATCGGTGGTGGTGGTCTCAGAGGGCTCGGGCTCTTTCGCGGGGGATGGAACGCCAAGCAACCCACGCGCGCGTGCGATGTTGGCGGCGCGGTTGGCTTTGGCAAGCAGCCCGTAGTGACGGATGCGATGCAAGCCCTTCGGCAGGACGTGGAGCAGGAAGCGGCGGATGAACTCGCCGGTGGCGAGGGTCATGGTTTTGTAGCGGGCCGTGCCGTCGAGCCGATAGTCCTTGTACCTGAAGGTGACGCCGTTCTGATCGGTGGATATGAGCCGGCGATTGGAGATGGCCACGCGGTGGGTGTAGCGGGACAGATAGCGCAACACTTGCCTGGGTCCGGCGAACGGTCTTTTGCAGTAGACCACCCACTTGCTGTTGCGCAGCGGTTTTAGCCGGCGCTCGAAAGCGGTTTTGCTGGCGAGAGCTGCATGATCGCCGAAGAACTGCAGGCGTCCGGCACGGTGCGCCGCAAGCAGCATCTCCAGAAACAGGCGTCGGAACAGGGCGGAGAGAACCCCGACCGTCAGAAAATAGCGCGGTCGGCCCGCGACCCACTTCGATCCATCCGGCGATAGGCCTCCTCCCGGCACGATCATGTGCACATGCGGGTGGTGGATGAGGGTAGAGCCCCAGCTGTGCAACACCGAGATGAAGCCGATGCGCGCGCCCAGATGCTTGGGATCGGCCGCGATCGTGAGCAGGGTCTCGGCCGAGGCCTTGAACAGCAGATCGTAGACCACGGCCCTATTCTGGTAGGCGATGTCACGCAGAGAGGCCGGCAGCGTGTAGACCACATGAAAGTACGGCACCGGCAACAGCTCGGCCTCGCGTTCGGCGAAAGCGATACAAGTGCTTTGGCACTGCGGAGACCCGCCAGCCGTCTCGACTGATGCCTGCTCATTGAGGTGAAGCAGACCTCATGCGGGCGCACTGCTAACCGCCGTTGTTGACCCTGACCGGACCTCAGCGACTTAGCAAAGTGCGGATGCGCGTGTGTGGTCTTACTCGCACAACCGTCATCGAAGCGTGATATTCCCGCCCAGTTCCCCGAGCCGCGCGTTTGACCTGCGTCAAGGTGGGGTTGTCAATGCAAGTGCTCTCCCGTCAAAATGCGCGAGTCGCTTTTTAAGGCCACGGGAGCTTTCCATTATGAAAATCAGTCGCAGCATGCTTGGGGGCGCGGGTCTTCTCGCCCTTAGTTGCGTTTCGGCATTGGCTCAGCAGGTCACGGGTGTCCCAGGTTCGCCCGGTGCCACCACCACAATCACCGGAAAACAACTTCCGCCGCCCGATCCGAAATTCGGCGGGGTGATCAAGGAAAGGGCCTCGGAGTCGAAGGCTTGGTGGCCGCCGCGCGTCGTACCGCCGAAGGGTGCGCCCAACGTGCTCCTCATCATGACGGACGACGACGGCTTCGGCGCGCCGTCCACTTTTGGCGGGGTGATCCCTACACCGGCGCTCGACCGGATCGCCAATGCGGGTCTGCGCTACACCAATTTCCACTCCACTTCGCTCTGCTCACCGACGCGGGCGGCGATTATCACGGGACGCAACCATCACTCGGTTGGCTTCGGGGTGGTAGGTGAAATAGCGACAGGGTTCCCGGGTTACAACTCAATAATCCCGATTGAGAAGGGCACCATCGGTACAATCCTGAAGGAGAACGGTTACGGAACCTCGTGGTTTGGCAAGGACCACAACACGCCCTTTTATCAGGCGAGCCAAGCCGGGCCGTTCGATCAATGGCCGAACGGTATGGGCTTCGATTATTTCTACGGCTTTGTCGGCGGCGACGCCAGCCAGTGGCAGCCGAACCTGTTCCGCAATACGACGGCCATCTATCCGTTCCTAGGCAATCCCAGCTGGAACCTGACCACGGCCATGGCCGACGAGGCCATCCAGTACATGAAGGAGCTCAAGGAGATCGCGCCCGATAAACCGTTCTTTGTCTATTACGTACCGGGCGGCACACACGCCCCGCATCATCCGACGCCGGAGTGGATCAACAAGATCAGCGACATGCACTTGTTCGATGACGGGTGGAACAAGCTGCGGGAGACCATCTTTGCTAATCAGAAGCGGCTTGGCATCATGCCCGCGAATGCCCAGCTAACGCCTTGGCCGAAAGAACTGCCGCAGTGGGATTCACTCAGTTTTGAGGAGAAGAGGCTCTTCATCAAGCAGGCGGATGTCTATGGGGCTTACCAGGCATACACCGACCATGAGATCGGTCGGGTCATCCAGGCCGTTGAAGACCTCGGAGAACTCAACAACACCTTGATCATCTACATCAGCGGCGACAACGGCGCGAGCGCCGAAGGCATGCTCAACGGCACGCCGAACGAGTTCACCACCTTCAATGGCGTTCCCGTGCCGGTCACGGACCAGTTTCTCTGGTACGAGTTCTGGGGGTCGGACCGGACCTACCCGCATTTTGCGGCGCCTTGGGCGTGGGCGTTCGACACGCCGTTCAAGTGGATGAAACAGGTGGCGTCGCATTTCGGCGGGACGGCCCAGGGAGTCGCCATGTCCTGGCCTAGCCATATCAACGACGTGGGCGGCATCCGCCGCCAGTTCCATCACGTCATCGACATCGTGCCGACCATCCTCGAAGCGACCCGCATCCCGGCGCCCGATACGATCAACGGCATCAAGCAGCGCCCCATCGAAGGGGTGAGCATGATGTACACCTGGGACAAGGCGAACGCCGACGCGCCCACCCGGCACACCACGCAATACTTCGAAATGCTCGGCAATCGCGCCATCTACCACGACGGGTGGGTGGCGTGCACGACCCCGGTGACGCTCCCGTGGGAACTCAGTACCAAACCGCCGCCCGACGTGATCACCGGGTACAAGTGGGAACTCTACAACGTCATGGAGGACCCCACCGAGTTCAACGATCTGGCCGCCAAGATGCCGGAGAAGCTCAAGCAGATGCAGGCCATCTTCTATCTGGAGGCGAAGAAATACGACGTGCTGCCACTCGACAACTCGACGCTCGCGCGCTGGAATACGCCGCGCCCGAGCCTCACGGCGGGACGAACGGTCTTCACATATTCGGGCGGACTGACCGGCGTGCCAGCCAGCGCTGCCCCGCGCATCCTGGACAAGTCCTACACCATCACCGCCGAGGTCGAGATTCCCGAGGGCGGTGCGGAAGGCATGATCGTCACCGAAGGCGGGCGCTTCGGCGGCTACGGTCTGTTCCTGAGCAAGGGCGAGTTGGGAATTGGCCGGGGCAAGGTGGTGTTCCTCTATAACCTGCTCGACCTCAAGCGCACGACGTGGGAAGGGCCCGAGTTGGGCGCTGGCAAGCACACCATCGTCTTCGACTTCAAGTCCGAAGGTGCAGGTTTGGGCAAGGGAGGGACAGGCGTGCTCTCTGTGGATGGCCAGGAGGTGGCCAGGAATTCCATGGAACACACCACGCCGATCACGTTCCCGGAGGACGAAACCTTCGATGTCGGCCAGGACACCCGCACCGGGGTCGCACTCCTGGAATATCGCTACGATGTTCCGTTCAAGTTCACCGGCAAGATCAACAAGCTGACCTTCAAGCTTGAGCGCTGAGTAGTTGGCGTGATGAAAAAGGCGCTGGTTTTCGCCGCTGTCGGCGAAATCGCTACCGGATTGGCGCTGCTGATTGTTCCGTCGCTCGTGGGGCAGTTGTTGTTGGGTGAGCAACTTAGCGGCATCGCCATACCGGTTGCGCGCGTGGCCGGCATCGGCCTGTTTGCTTTAGGGATCGCCTGCTGGCCGGGTCCGTCGCTGGTCGGCATGTTGACCTACAGCACAGTTGTTGCGCTGTATCTTGCTTACCTCGGTTTTGCAGGCGGGTTGACTGGCGTACTTCTATGGCCCGCGGTTGTGCTTCACGCAGTCCTGTCAATCCTTCTCGGTCGCGCTTGGCTCGCCACTGAGGCGAGATAAAGGAGCAGCTGATTTTTCGGTCAGGACAGACCTTGGAAATTGCTAAATGTCCGTCCCGCTACGACCCCGAGCTAACTTCATGCGTTTCTTCGACCGCAATGCCCGGCCGGTGATAATGAATGAGCCAAAGCTCAAGAGCAGACAGATAGGTGACCACGCAGCCAACCCCGACGCTTATGTGCATGGCCCGCGTATGCGCAAACCCCAGCAACCACGTCGACACGATCATCCACAGTCCGAGACCGAGGCTGACCCATTCCTCCCACTCGGCGAATGCCACGAGCGCTGCGATCGAAATCGACACCAGCCCGAGCCCGGTCAACCGGGCATCGAGCCGGCCGGCACTGCCTGCGTACGCGAGCAACCAGGGCGAAACACACAGGAACGCCCCTAGAACGAGATTGTAGATGTCGAGAACGGCCTCGCTTCGCCACCTGTGCATGGCACCACCCTCATGGTCAGGATTGACAGCAGCCGGCAAGCAAGCGCCTCCGGTTATTCGTACTCCCCTGCGATATCCTTGCCGGTATAGTCCTTCATCAATGCCGTCGCGATCAGGCTGATCACCGCACAAATCGCGATGTAGACGGCGATCGCATATGCCGAGAGATAGGTGCCGAACAACCAGGTCGCGATCAATGGCGCGGGTCCGCCGGCAATGACGGAGGCTAGCTGATAGCCGAGCGAGGAGCCGCTGTAGCGCAGCCGGCCGGTGAAACTTTCCGCAATGAGTGCAGCCTGCGGTCCGTACATCATGTCATGCGGCACGAGCGAAAGCACGACGGCCAGAAAAATGATGGCCGCCACGCCGGTATTCAGCATTCCGAAATAGAGGAATCCAAACACGCCGGTCACGACGGCACCGATCATATACATGTTCTTGCGTCCGATGCGGTCGGACACGTGGCCGAAGAAGGGAATCGAGAAGAACGACACGACGGAAGCGGCGAGCACCGCGGTGAGCAGAAAGTCGCGCGACACATGAAGGGTGCCGATGCCGTAGGAGAAGATGAACGCGGTGAAAATGTAGAACGGCGCCTGCTCGCCCATGCGCGCGAAGGCGGAGAGGACGATCTCCTTGGGATGCCGCTTGATCACTTCCGATATGGGCGTGCGCTCGACCCTGCGTTCGGCGAGGAGCTTGGCAAAGACCGGCGTTTCGAAAATGCCGAGCCGGATATAGAGTCCGACGCCGACAAGGATGAGGCTCAGAAAGAAGGGCACGCGCCAGCCCCAGGCCAGGAACTGCTGGCCAGACATCTGGCTGAATGCAAGGACGGCAAGATTGGCGAGGAACAGTCCGCATGGCACGCCGAACTGCGGCCATGAGGCGATGAACCCGCGACTGTGGTCGGTGCGCGCCCATTCCATCGACATCAGCACCGAGCCGCCCCATTCGCCGCCGACGCCGACGCCCTGGATGAAGCGCAGAATGGTAAGAAGAACGGCGCCCCAGATGCCGATCCTGTCATAGGTCGGCACCAGAGCGACCGCGAAGGTCGCAAGCCCCATCAGCAGCAGCGTTGCAATCAGCGTCGATTTGCGGCCGATGCGGTCGCCGTAGTGACCGAAGATCGCAGCTCCTACGGGACGCGCGACGAAGCCTACGGCGTAGATTGCGAAAGCCTCGAGCGTGCCCACCCAGGGATCTGAGTTTGGGAAGAACAGCTTGGCGAAGACGAGACCGGTGACGGTGCTGTAGAGGAAGAAATCGTACCACTCGATGGCCGTGCCGATCGTCGATGCGATGACGGCGCGGCGAAGCTGGACCTGGTGTTCAGAATCCGGGAGGACGTGAGGAGCGGTGGTGATGTCGGTTGCGGCCATAGGGGGCTCCCGCATGCGTCAACATGCCCCCAAGCACAGTTCGTGTATTCGCATAACGCGCGACCAGGCCCGCGAGTTCGAGCGCCTGCGATCACGGTCGCATTAAATTTTCATCATGCCTTCTGCGCTAGATGACCCTCGCTGCAAGCGGAGAATTCTGCCACCAGATCATTGGAAATGCCGATATTCCATATTTCGGCATTGCGGCGGGGCGCCCATATCGGTGCCAACGGGCGGTACGAAGCTTTTGATAGCTCCATTGCGGGACCACATAATGGTTCCACAGCAATACGCGATCGAGTGCTCTTGTCGCGGCGACAAGCTCGGCCCGGTCTTTCGCAAAAACGATGCGTTCAAGCAGGGCATCGACGGCCGCATTCTTGATGCCGAGGATGTTCCGTGAGCCGGGCGTATCGGCGGCGCGCGAGCCCCAGTAGTCACGCTGTTCGTTCCCGGGCGACAGCGTCTCCAGCCAGGAGTTGATCACGATATCGAAATCCCACTGGCGCAGCCGGTTTTCGTATTGAACGCTGTCGACCATGCGAACGGTGGCGGCAATCCCCAAACGCTCGAGCGACGCCTTATAGAACAATGCAACGCGCTCGTTGCCCGGGTTATTGACCAGGAGCTCCACTTGCATCGGCTCGCGCGTTGCCGGGTCGATGAGATTGAGATCTGACACGGCGAATCCGGCCTGCTTCAGGAACTGCATAGCCTGCAACAGATTGTTTCGGGCGGCATGCGAACTCCCCGCGACCGGGTTCCAGTACGCCATGGTGAATACTTCCTCCGGCACCCGGTCACGCAGCGTTTTCAGGATTTCCAGCTCTTTTCCGCGCGGCAAGCCCGAGCAGGCGAGGTCGATGCCTTGGAAATAGCTGGAAATGCGTTCATATGCCCCGTAGAAAATCTCCTTGTTGAGAGATTCGAAATCAAACGCAAAATTGAATGCGCGTCGCACTCTTGCGTCCTTGAACTTGTCGCGTCTGAGGTTGAATGCAAAGGCTTGCATGATTCCCAGATTGCGAACCGGAAATTCTTCGCGTACCACGCGGCCTTCGGTGAACGCCGGGAAGTCATAGCCGGTCGCCCAGTTCTTTGCGCTGTATTCGTTATGCCAATCCACATCGCCCGCCTTGAAGGCTTCGAATGCGACGGTTGGATCGCGGAAATAATCGAAACGCAACTCGTCGAAATTGTTGCAGCCGCGCCGCACGTTGACTTCCTCTCCCCAATAGTCCCGTACCCGCTGATAAACGATGCTGCGACCCGGCTCGTAGCTTTTGATCCGATATGGCCCGGAGCCAAGTGGTGCTTCGAGCGTGGTCGCCGCGATACTGCGGCGGCCTGCCGACGGGTCGTTCTTCTCCCACCAGTGTTTCGGGAGCACAGTGAGCTGACCGAGAATCTGCGGCAACTCGCGATTACCCGGCGCATCGAATGTGAAGGTAACTTCGCTTTCGCCCGTGATATCGGCCCGGGTTACGTGTCGGTAATATGCCGAAAGCTGCGGATTGTTTTTCTTGAACGCATAGAAGGAGAAGACCACGTCTTCGGCCGTCAGCGCCCTTCCATCGTGCCATCTGGCTTCTGTGCGCAAGCGATAGCGCACAAAAGAAGCATCCTTGGCGATTGATACCGCTTGCGCGAGCAGCCCGTATTCGCTCGCCGGTTCATCCATAGATGAGAGCATCAAAGTGTCATAGACAAGATCGATTCCGGCGGCGAGATTTCCCTTCAGCCCTGCGACGACCATATTGAAATTGTCATAGGTCCCGACCGCGCCCAGACACACGCTGCCTCCCTTTGGCGCAGTCGGCTCGACATAATCGAAACGGGCAAATTCAGGCGGATACTTGAGATCGCCGAAGAGGGACAGGCCGTGTTGCCAGGCGCCGGCCGCTCTCGCTGAAAGCATCAGCGGCGCGGAAATTGCGGCACGCGGCAGGAGCAGCGCAAGAGCGGCGCGCAAAAAGGTCCGTCGCGCAATATTGGCCTTCATCGGCCGACAACCGTAGTCGTCTCTGACAAGCAGCCGAAATACTCTTAGAGTCTAACAACGACTGCGGCTAAGAGGTTTCACATCGCCGCCTATTAATGTTGGGTAAAAGCTTGCAGGAGGTGCCGGGGCGGAAAGCGGGCTTCCGATGAGGAAATTATTTCTCGATTGAAATCTTTTGCTCGCGGATGACGTTCGCCCATTTGCTTTTTTCGGCGGCGATGAAATCAGCGAATTCCTGCGGCAGGCTTGCGATGGGCTCGAACATTTGCGGTGCCAGAAATTGCTCGTTGAACGCGGGATCGGACAAAATCCGTATCAGCTCGCCATTAAGCCTGCCGATGATCTCCGGCGGCGTCCCGGCGGGTGCAAACAGGCCGAACCAGGTGCTGGCCTCGTAACCCGGGAGCGCGCTTTCCGCGACGGTCGGAATGTCGGGAGCCGCTGCGAGGCGTTTGCGGCTGCCGATGCCGAACATGCTGACCTGACCGGCGCGCGCCGCCGGCAGCGCGAGGCTTACGCTCACGCACATCGCGTTGACGTGCCCGGCGATCACGTCGGTGAGCGCGGGCGACGCTCCGCGATAATGCACCGGCAAAAGCCTCACCCCGGCCATGTGCTCGAACAAGACCATGTTCATGTGCGGCGCCGATCCGATGCCGGCCGTGCCGTAGGTCAAGGCGCCCGGCTTTTGTTTCGCAAGCGCGATCAGTTCACCCGCGCTGCGGGCAGGAAGGCTCGGATGACCAATCAGCGCCTGATTGATGCGCACGATACCGCTGACCGGAGCAAAGTCCTTGTCGGCATCGTAAGGAAGCTTGCCCTTGCCATAGAGGGTCGGATTGATGACGAAGGTCCCCGCCTCGGCGACGAGCAGCGAATAGCCGTCCGGCGCGGCATTCGCCACCGACTGCGCGCCGACCGCGTGCGCGCCGCCGCCCTTGTTTTCGATGACGACCTGCTGGCCCCAGTCCGCCGCCAGCCGCTGGCCGATGGCGCGCGCCACAACATCGGTAACGCCGCCGGCTGCCGCGGTGACAGTGATGGTGATCGGCCGCGTCGGATAGGTTTGCGCCTGCGCGGCGCTGATCCCGCAAAGCATGGCAAGCAGGGTGCGCGCTAGTGGTCCGATTCCGAAGTTCGCCACCACTTGCGGCACGTTCAGATGCGAACTTCGGAATCTAAGGACCACTAGCAACTCTATGTTTTCTAGTGCGGTTTTGAATTTGAAGTTCCTAAACGAGCTTGCAGCCAGTTATGATAGGAACTTCAAATTCACCGCACTAGTGGTCCGATTCCGAAGTTCGCCACCACTTGCGGCACGTTCAGATGCGAACTTCGGAATTTAAGGACCACTAGCAACTCTATGTTTTCTAGTGCGGTTTGAATTTGAAGTTCCTAAACGAGCTTGCAGCCAGTTATGATAGGAACTTCAAATTCACCGCACTAGCCATTTCATTTGGATGCCGCGCCGGCTTTTGTTTTCAAGGCAAAAAGCGCATCGAGCGCCTGGCGCGGCGACATCTCGTCGAGATCGAGAGCGGCAAGCTCGGCGAGAATGCCGGCTTCGGCCGGTTCCTGCGGCGCAGCCGAGCCTCCCCGCGAAACGGCGGAAAAGAGCGGCAGGTCGGCGAAGCCGCGCGGCGAAGCGCGATCTTCTGCTTCGAGTTTGGCGAGCACCGTCTTTGCGCGTTCAATCACTGCTGCAGGAAGACCGGCAAGCTTTGCAACCTGGATGCCGTAGCTTCTATCGGCAGCGCCGGCGGTGACTTCATGCAGGAACACGACTTCGCCGTGCCATTCCTTGACCCGCACGGTGGCATTGAACAGCCGCGGCAGGGTCGCGGCGAGCGCGGTAAGCTCATGGAAATGGGTTGCGAACAATGCGCGGCAGCGATTGCTCTCGTGCAGGTGCTCGATGGTTGCCCAGGCGATGGACAGCCCATCGAAGGTCGCGGTGCCGCGGCCGATCTCGTCGAGAATGACCAGGGCGCGCGGGCCCGCCTGGTTGAGGATTGCAGCCGTCTCGACCATCTCGACCATGAAGGTGGAACGCCCGCGGGCGATGTCATCGGCCGCGCCGACCCGCGAGAAGAGCCGGTCGACGGCGCCGATCCGCGCACGGGCGGCGGGCACGAAGCTGCCCATTTGCGCGAGCACGGCAATAAGCGCGTTCTGCCGCAGATACGTGGATTTGCCCGCCATGTTCGGTCCGGTGAGCAGATAGATGCGGCCTTCGCTCATCGCGCGCGGAGGCGACAAGTCACAGTCGTTGGCGATGAATGCCCCGCCCTCCCCTGCCAGCGCCTGTTCCACCACCGGGTGACGCCCGCCTTCGACAATGAAATCGAGCGAGCGATCGACCTCAGGACGCACATAGCGCCGCTCCACCGCAAGCTCGCCAAGCGCGCTAGCGACGTCGAGCACGGCCAAGGCATTGGCGGCGTCCCTGATGTTTTGTGCCGCCTGCGTCACCGCGCCGGTAAGCTCCTCGAAAGTTGCAAGCTCGATGCCGAGCGCGCGCTCCGCAGCGCTCGCGATCTTCGCCTCGAGTTCGCCCAACTCGGTGGTGGTGAAGCGCACCTGTCCGGCGAGCGTCTGGCGATGAATGAAGGTCGCATTGACGGGCGGCGCCGTGAGCTTATCGGCGTGCTGCGGCGTGACTTCCACGAAATAGCCAAGCACATTGTTGTGCCGGATCTTGAGCGCGCGCGCCGATGTCATTTCGGCGTAGCGCGCCTGCAGCCCGGCAATGACGCGTCGGGTATCGTCGCGCAGGGCGCGCGCCTCATCCAGCGCATTGTCGTAGCCTTCCCGCACGAAGCCGCCGTCGCGCTTGAGATGGGGAAGCTCCGTCGCCAGCGCTTGCGCAAGCCTCGCCGCGAGCGCCGCATCCGGCCTGCGCAATCCTTGCGCTGCCTGGGCAAGCTCCGCCGGGAGAACTGCGGTTTTCTCCAGTGCGGCCGCGATCTCCGCTGCGGCGGCAATGCCGTCGCGAATGGCAGCAAGGTCGCGCGGGCCGCCGCGGCCGACCACCAGCCGCGTGAGAGAGCGCGCGAGATCGGGCGCCGCCTTGAGGCGGCTGCGCATCTCGGCGCGCGCCGCCCCGTTGCTCACGAAGAATTCCGCCGCGTCATGGCGGCCGGCAATCCTCTCGGTATCGGTGAGCGGTGCGGCAAGCCGCTGCGCCAGCAAGCGCCCGCCTGCCGCCGTGACGGTACGGTCGATGGCCGCAAGGAGCGAACCCTTGCGCTCGCCGGATAGCGTGCGCGCGAGTTCGAGATTTGCCCGCGTCGCCTGGTCGATCGACAGCGTTGCCCCCGGCGCCTCGCGCTGCGGGGGCGAGAGCGGCGGACGCGAGCCAAGCTGGGTGCGCTCCACATAGGTCACGCAAGCCGCCGCCGCGGTAAGCTCCAGGCGCGAGATTTCGCCGAAGCCTTGCGTGGTGGAGAATCCGAAATAGCCGGCCAGCCGCCGCTCTGCGCTTGCGCCGTCGAACACGTCGCGGGAAAGCGGCGTCACCGCGGGCATGGCGCGCAGGTAGGGCGCAAGCTCCGCGTCATCATAGAGCGCGTCCGACACAATGATTTCGCCGGGCTCGAGGCGGGCGATGTCGGCGGCCAATCCGGCGCGGTCGCATTGGCTGAGGCGAAATTCACCGGTCGAAATATCGATCCAGGCGAGCGCGAAGCGGTTCGCCTCGCCGCTTGAGCTGCGCGCGCGCGCGATCGCCAGCAGATAGTTGTTGCGGCGCGGTTCAAGCAGCGTGTCCTCGGTGAGTGTGCCGGGTGTGACCAGCCGGGTCACGTCGCGGCGAACGACGCTTTTGCCGCCGCGCCGGCGTGCCTCGGCCGGATCTTCGGTCTGCTCGCAGACGGCGACACGATGGCCGAGCAGGATCAGGCGCTGGAGATATTCGTCGGCACGGTGCACCGGCACGCCGCACATGGGGATGTCGCGGCCGAGATGCTTGCCGCGCTTGGTGAGCACAATCCCGAGCGCGCGCGCGGCAACTTCCGCGTCCTCGAAGAACATCTCATAGAAATCGCCCATCCGGTAGAACAGCAGGCAATCCGGATTGGCCGCCTTGATCTCGATATATTGCTCCATGACCGGAGTCGCGCGGGCGGCAGCGTCGGCGGGCGGCGCGCTTTGCTCGAAACCGCGAGCGCGTATCGGACGGACGGCATCCATGCGGCCGCGAGGCTAGCAGATGGTCGCGGCCAATTCATGGGCGGCATGGAAATGCCCCACAGCGATCGCACAGGAAAACCAGCGAATGCCGCGCTTATCGCGGCGGTTACTTACCTTGATGCGGGGCCGAATTTCTTCAGGGCGGCATCGACAAAGCGCGGCTCGAGCACATCCTTCGCCGGCGGCGCCACCGGCAGATTGCCGAGCTTCATATTAAGGTCAGCGGTGAACTCCTCGATGCGAGGGTCAAGCCCGCCATCGACCCCCCAGACCTTCTCGCCGTTGAGATCGCGGACCACCGCCTTGAGGAAAGGCAGATCGAGATCGGGAAGGCGGTCATGCAATGCGGCCGCGGCGCCGTCGGGATCTTCCATGATGGAACGCGAGCCGCGAATGCCGATGTCGGTCATCACCTGAAAAGCTGCCGCAAGCTCCGGCTTTCCGAGCAACTCGCTGCGTACCACGTTCCAGATATAGCCAAGGCCGGGAAATTCCGCGGACAGCCGGGTGAGCACTGTGACCTTGCCGTCCTGCACGCCTTTGAGCGCGGTGACGGTGTTGACCAGCGTGGCGTCGGCGCGACCGCCGATGACCGCCTGCAAGCGGGCGGCATGCCCGCCGACCTGAACAAAGCGCGTGGTCGCCTCATCGATGCCGTGCTTGCGCATGATGAGGCGGGGCAGCTGATCCGGCAGCCCCCCGGGCCCTGAAGAGGCGAAGGTCTTGCCGGCGAGATCGCTGAGCTTGGTTCCTTTTCCCGTCGCAATCACCAGGCTGTAGTCGCCGATCGGCTGCCAGGAGTGAATGGCACGAATATTGGCTCCCGCATGAAGCGAGGCAAGCACGTTGAGCGTACCGATGAGCGCGATGTCGGCATTGCCGGACAAAAGCACGCGCATGGCATTGGCATCGCCGGTGACATGCACGTCCTCGACTTCAAGGCCTTCCATCCAGCCTTGCTTCTGCGCCACCAGGTAAGGCAGCGAAAACGTCGTCACCGGCCCGGGGAAAACCATCTTGATCTTGCTCGCAGCCGAGGCCGGCACTTGCGCGAGCCCCAGCGCTGCCAAGCCGACAACGCCCAGCAGCAGAGCACGGAATGAACCGGACATGCGCTTCACTGCGTAGACTTGAGGCCGAGGTCCTTGGCGATGGCAGCAAGCCGCGCGCGTTGCTCATCGATGGCGGCGGCAAAGTCGGTCGGCCCGCCGATATTCACGATCTGGCCGGTTGCGGTCAATCGCGATACGACCGTGTCATCGGTGATGGCGCGCACATCCGCGGCAATGCGCTCGCGCAGCGCAAGCGGCATGTCCGAGGGACCGAAGAAGCCGACCAGGCCATCGAACGCGAGTTCGGGAAATCCGGTTTCCGTCACGGTCGGAATGGCAGGAAGCGTGGGAGCCCGCACGTTGTTTGTCACCGTCAAGAGTTTGATCTTGCCCGCTTCAAGCTGCGGCCGCACGATGGCAAGCGCCGCCTCAAACACCTGGACACGTCCCTCGGCAAGGTCGTTTGCCGCCTCGACCGGGTTGCGATAGGGCACCTTGGTCATGTTCAAGCCCGCGCGCTGCAGAAATCCTGCAAATGAAAAGTCAAGCGCGCCGGTGGTGCCCGCCCAATTGAGCTTGCCGGGTTGCGCGCGCGCCATGGCGACGAGGTCGGCAAAGCTGCTGACTTGCAGAGAAGCCGGTACCGCGATGGTGATGACGGTGTTCGACACCCGCACGATGGGAGCAAGATCGCTCGGCTTGTACGGCAGGTTGTCGTGCAGATAAGGGTGCGCAGTAAACGACGAGCTTGGCGCGGCGAGCAGGACGTGATCGTCGTGAGCGTTGACGAATGCAGTTATGGCGACAATGCCGTCGCCCCCCGGCTTGTTCTCCACCACGACCGGCTGGCCCCAGCGTGGGCTCAACCGATCGGCAAGGAGCCGTGTGCCGATGTCGACCCCCGCGCCGGGGCCGAGCGTGACCAGAAACCTGACCGGACGCTGTGGCCAATTCTGCGCCGCAACCGGCGTCGTCGAGCTGACGAGACTTGCAAACAAGGCGAACGCAACGAGATGTTGCAGGCCACGCATGACATCCTCCGATCGTCCATTCCAGTGCAGAGGAGAACGGTTATCATTCCGGCAAAGGGTGCGACAAGGGCAAAGCTGCCGCAGCTATGGTGTAGCCCGGATGGAGCGCATAGGCCGTAGGGTGGGCAAATTCGTCTATCAAAAGTCTCCGCGTGGGCATAGCCCGCGAAGACGGGCGTGAACGCCCTTATGGTCGTCGCACGAATTTGCCCACGCGGAACGCCCCGTGCACAGCGCCTTTGCCCACCCTACGAAGTGCTACGATCAGCACCGCGATAATATGACACCCCCTCCATCCAGCCAACCGCCGGCGGAACTCGTCAAGCTGCGCAGCGCCGCCGCCGTGCGCGAACGTTGCGGCATGGTCTATCGCTTCGTCGACGAAGGCGGCTCGCAGAATTTTTCGGTCGATGAATTGCGGTTGCCCGCAATCGCGGAATACGTGGCCAAGGTCACGCAGGACACCTATCCCGACCTGAAAATCCCCTACCACAGCCGCTGGCGGCACTTTGACACCGGCGGAGTCAATCGCTGGGAGGAGCTGGCGGGAATGATGCGCGGTGATGCGCTGGCGCGCGCGCGCGCGGCCGTCGACCTCGTTACCGTGAGCGTTCTCCTGGATGCCGGAGCAGGCAATGCATGGCGCTATCGCGACATCCGCACAGGCGCCTCCTTCGCGCGTTCGGAAGGCCTTGCTGTCGCCAGCCTCGATATGTTCCGCGCCGGCGGTTTCTCGACCGATAGGGAGCAACCTTGGCGCGTCGATGCCGTCGCCCTCATGCAGATGGATGCGGCAACGCTCGCGCGGCATTTTCAGGTCGATGTGCATAATCCATTGGTGGGGTTGGAAGCCCGCAGCGCGCTCCTGCGCCGCCTCGGCGAGGCATTGGCGGCGAATGCCGACCTGTTCGGCCAGGCGCCCGCGCGGCCCGGCCATCTCGTCGACTATTTCATGCAGCGTGCCGCCGACCGGCACATAAGTGCTGCCAATGTGCTTGCCGTTGTGCTCAACGGGCTTGTCTCCATCTGGCCGTCAGGACTGACACTCAACGGGTTTGCCATCGGCGATGCCGGCCGCCACCGCGCCGTGCGCACCGGCGATGCAAGCGATGGCATTGTGCCGTTCCATAAGCTTTCCCAGTGGCTCACCTATTCCTTGATCGAGCCGCTAAATGCGGTGGGCCTCATCGTTGACGATATCCACGACCTTACGGCGCTTGCGGAGTATCGCAACGGCGGATTGCTCGTTGACCTTAAGGCAATCGTGCTGCGCAGCGGGGTCGAGCCCCGGCAGGAATACCCAGTCTATTCGGAGCTGGTGGTGGAATGGCGCGCGCTTACCGTCGCGCTGATGGATCGTCTCATCGGTTTGGTGCGCGGGCAGCTCGGAATGGATGCCGCCTTCACGCTGCCGCAGATGCTGCAAGGCGGTACCTGGGCGGCCGGACGCAAGATTGCCCGCGAGCTGCGGCCGCGCGACGGCGCCTCGCCCATCCGGGTCGCCGCGGACGGCACGGTGTTTTGAACGAGTAGACTGTCATTCCGGGGCGAGGCCGAAGCAAAGCGAAGGCCGAGAGCCCGGAATCCATAACCCCGGCTGTGGCTATGGATTCCGGGTTCGCTCAAGGTTGACAATTTGCTTGCGCAACTTGTCAACCTGGGCGCCCCGGAATGACAGACCTCTACTCCGCCGCGACCATTTTGGCGGCCGTCGCCCGCTCCTCCTGACAGAGGCGATCAAGAATGCGGCGCGCGGCAATGACGCCGCTGTCGGCATTGATGTCAGTCTGCGGCGGGTTGGGAATGAGTTCCAGGTTGCGCTGCTGCGCCTCGAACACCGCGACGTCCTCCAGAAAAGCGGTGCGGATTTGCTCGGTCAGCATGTTAGTGGTGTTGGGATTGTTCACGTCGAAATTGTGTGCCTGTCCCCAGAAATAATGGCTCGTTGATTCCGTCTCCGGCGTGATGGCATTGAGGTTCCACATTTCGATGCCGCCCACGCGCTTGCCTTGGGGCGCTCCCGTGCCGGTGGGGGTCGCGCCCACGTCGAGCCGCAGGAAAGCCGGCGGCGCGAAATTGATGATCTGCCAGCGATCGACATTGGCGCTGAAACCGCCGGCCTTGACAAAGGTGGGCGGTGCCGGCGCGTCGACGATCCAGCGCGTGACGGTGACGCTCTCGTGGGAGCGCTGCACCTTGACCGCGGCCTGATCGACCAGCGCGGAATTGCCGATCGTGGTCTCGTGTACGAAGGCGAGGTGCGTGAGATCGAGAAGGTTGTCGACAATGAGTTGCCAGTTGGCCTTGACGTGAAGGTACTGGCCTTTGGCGCCCCAATTCCGGTCGTCGAACCAGTGATAGTCGGGGACCTTGCCGGGATCGGCAAGTGCAGGATCGCCCATCCAGATCCACAGCCAGTGGTAGCGCTCGACGACGGGATAGCTTTTTACCCGCGCCGAGCGGGGAATCATATCCTGCCCCGGCACGCGAACGCAGACGCCGTTCCTGTCATAGCGAAGACCGTGATAATGGCATTGCAGGCTATCGCCGACCAGCTTGCCCATGGACAGGGGCAGGTGCCGATGGGCGCAGCGGTCCTCAAGCGCGACCGGCGTGCCGCCTTCCAGGCGGTAGAACACCACGGGTTGTCCGAGAATGATGCGGCCGAGCGGGCGCGTGGTGATCTCGTGATCGTAGCCCGCGACGTACCAATAGTTTTTCAGAAACATGGCATTTTCCTTCGGTGTCTTATTCCCTCGATGTACTGGCTCCGGCTGCCATCAGGCATTCATTCGCTTCAGTCTAGTGCCGCCGATTTGAAGTTCCTACAGCGATTGCAGCAAGCTCATGAAGGAACTTCAAATCGAAAAGCGGCACTAGAATCATAGACTTGCTAGTGCCCCTTTGCTTCCGAAGTTCGTGTCAGAGGGTGCCGCCATGTATCACGAACTTCGGAAGCGGGGCACTAGGCTCCGGGGTGCCTGCGTTCAATCGATCGCGGGTTTACAAGTACCGCTTTCCCCTCAAAGCATGTCTTTGATCGCCTGAACGAGGTCGCGATCGACGCTGATCATGTCTCCTTCTAACGGCAGCGCCAGCGCTTCGCGTTGCTCGCGCGGAACTGCGCGACCCTGCAGAATGACGCGGCCATCGGATGTCAGGAAGATCGAGGAGGCTGCCTTCTGGTCATCATGCTTCCAGACCAACTCTACGCGAAATTTCACGGCGCTACTCCAAAGTGCGTTGGAATGATGCGGGCAACTATGGCAAGAGGGGCGACAAGCTGCCCAATTGAGTGACCCGCCATCACGCGATTAGCTCTCGGCTGCACCAAATTTAGTGTCATTGAGGAGGGACGCATGGCGGTTATTCAGTTTATTGAGCAAAGCGCGCGCAGCCTGCTCGCGCGCATTTTCTTTGCCGGTGCTGCGCTGGCAGCGGTTTCGCTGCCCGTCCGCGCGCAGGAATTTACCCTGAAATTCGCTACCCAAACCCTTAACGACATGCAGCATGAATACATCAAGGTATTCAAGACCGAGCTGGAAAAAGCCACCAACAATCGCATCCAGGTCGGTGTCTATCCGGCAAGCCAGCTCGGCGGCGCCCAGCGCCAGACCGAAGGATTGCGGCTCGGCACCATCGAGGCCGCCATCGGGCCGGTTGAATTGTTCGTGGGCGCCGATCCGCGCTTCCAGGTGCCGGCGCTTGCCGGCCTGTACAAGAGCCGGGAGCAGCTGCGGCGCGTGCTCGACATTCCCGAGTTTCGCAAGATCATTTTCGACGTCGCGGCATCGCGCGGGCTCGTGGGCCTGAGCCTCGGCGCCTACGACATGCAATCCTTCGTCTTCAAGGTGCCGGTGGACAAGGTTGCAGATTTTTCCGGCAAGCGCATCCGTGTGCTTGCCTCGGAAGGCGAGCAAGCTTCGGTTGCCGCTCTCGGCGGGGCATCGGTTCCGATGTCGCTGCCGGAAGTGCTGCCTGCCTTGCAGCAAGGCACCATCGACGCCGTCAATTCCGTACTCGGGGTGTTCGTGGCATTTCGCTATTATGATGCCGCCCCCCACCTTCTCGATACCGCATTATGGCCGATTTTGCCGATCGCGATGGTGAGCAAGGTGTTTTTTGACCGGCTTCCGGCGGACTTGAAGAAAGCGGTGCTGGACACCGGGCTCAAGGTCGAGCCGGAAATCGAGAAATGGCAGGTCACCCGCATTCAGGACGACACCAAGGCGTGGTTGGACAAGGGCGGCAAGATCACCAAGCTTCCGCCCGATCAACAACAGGAAGCCGCGCGCCGGGTCACGGAAGCGGCCCAATCGGTGGTCGGCAAAAGCGCGCCGCTCAAGGAAATGTATGACAAGCTCAAGGCCGTCGCGGGCACGGTGAATTGATCAGCCAGCGGCAATGACACGCTCGACATCATATGCGTCGCAGGCGACGCGGTTTGCCGCGGGCCAGGGCTCGCCGTTGACCGAGCTCAAGGCGCGGCTCGCGCGTCTCGATGAACTGGACCCCAGGCTCAATGCCTTCGTGCGCATAGCGCGCGAGGGCGCACTTGCCGCGGCAGTGCAGTCGGAACGGCGCTGGCGTGCCAATACTCCGCTCTCTCCCATCGACGGTATGGCGATCGGCATCAAAGACATCATCGAGACCGAAGATATGCCGACCGGGCAGGGTTCACCCCTGTGGGAGGGGTTCGAGACCAGACGCGATGCTGCTTGCGTGCAGGCCTTGCGCGAGGCGGGGACAATCATTCTCGGCAAGACGACGACCACCGAATTTGCCGCAACCGAGCCGCTGATGCCGTCGCGCAATCCACACGATCTCGGGCGCACTGCGGGCGGATCGAGCAGCGGGTCGGCTTGCGCCGTAGGCGCCGGCATTCTTCCTGCCGCCCTGGGGACGCAAGTCGTCGGTTCGACCTTGCGGCCGGCGAGCTATTGCGGTTGCGTCGGTTTCAAGCCCACCTTCGGCGCGCTCAACCGCAGCGGCTCTTATGATCACCTGAGTCAAAGCTGCCTTGGCATATTGGCTGCTACGCCCGAGGACGCCTGGACCGTGGCGAGCGCGATCGTCACCAGGGTCGGCGGCGACCCTGGTTATGAGGGCCTGCGTGGTCCGATCGGGGTTCCGTCCGCCCGAAAGCCGCGGCACCTCGCAGTTCTCGAAACCAGCGGCTGGAGCAAAGCCAGCGCCGGAGCGCATGCGGCCTTCGCCGGTGCGCGCAAACGCCTGAGCGACCTCGATATCGCGCTCGCCGACCGCCACAGCGATCGGCAAATCGCGGCATTTGAAGAGGTCATTGCCGAGGCGGTGCCGGTGACCTTCCAGACCTTCGAATGGGAGCTTCGCTGGCCGCTCGCGACGTATGCCAGGCGCGATGGCCTCAGCGACGGCATGCGCCGTCGCCTCGCAGCCGGTCAGGCAGCGACCCTCGACGACTATCGCACGGCGCTTGCGCGCCGCAGAGAGATTCGCAGCCACTATGCGCAGGTGAGCGCTGCATTCGACGGCTTTGTCACCCTCGGCGCCACCGGAGCGGCACCGTTCGGCCTGGGCTGGACCGGCGACCCCGTGTTCAACGTACCGGCGTCATTGCTCGGCGTTCCGGCAATTTCGCTGCCGTTTCTGACAGACGAGAACATGCCGCTCGGGCTGCAACTCATCGGCCGCGCCGAACAGGACGCCGACTTGATGGCCATCGCCCATTGGCTGTGGCAGAACTACGCCAGCTGAAACTAGAGGCACGCAACCGAGCGAGGTTATGCCCGTCCCGCCGACGCCGCAAAGGCGGTTGATGCGCAGCATCCATTGGCTGGGTACACGCGTTTGCGATATCGGCCTGTGGCTCGGTGCCGCGGCGCTGTTTGCCATCGTCATTCTCAACGGCATCAACATCGTGCTGCGCTATTTTTTCCGCACGCCGCTCTCCTGGGCGGAAGAAGCGATGCTCTATCTGATGATCCTCGCGGTATATGTGGGGGCAGTGTCGGTCGCGTGGCAACAGGCGCATATTCGCATCGACGCCGTCATTGACCTTGCGCCTCCGCGTCGCCGCAAATTCCTGCAGGTTGTGAGCACTCTCGTCCTCTCCGCCGTGCTCATCCCCGTCGTATTTGCGAGCTTTCGCGTTACCAATCTGCTGTTCGAGTTCGACCAGCGCAGCGACGCCCTGCACCTGCCCATGTGGATCGCGCAGGGCGTGGTGCCGGTGGCACTGCTGCTGATCGTCATCATGTCGCTTGCCCGCCTTTGGCTGCAGCTTGCCGGAATGGACGATGCCGGTCGCGGCAGCATGACGTCATAAATGGCTGCTCTCACCCTCATTGCATTGCCGGTTGCTCTCCTTTGCCTCGGCGTGCCGATCTTTGTCGCGCTCATCGCCGCCGCCTCGATCGGCATCGTCGCCATGGGCATCGGCAGCATGGATCCGGTACACGTCGCTTTGTTCGGCGGGCTGGACAATTTCCCGCTGTTGGCGGTTCCCCTGTTCATTTTCGCGGGCGAAGTGATGGGTCGCGGCGGCATCGCCCGCCGGCTGGTGGAATGGGCGCTGTCCCTCATCGGCGGCGTGCGCGGCTCGCTCGCGCTGGCGACCGTTGCCTCCGCCGAATTGTTCGGCTCGATGTCCGGGTCGAGCGTGGGCTGCGTCGCCGCAATCGGCAGGCTGATGGTGCCGGAACTCACGCGCCGCGGCTACGGCTCGGTGTTTTCCGGGAGTCTCATCGCGTCGTGCGGCGCGATCGCCACCATCATCCCCCCGTCCATCACCATGATCATTTTCGGCATCGCCGCGCAGCAGTCGGTGCCGAAACTGTTCCTTGCCGGCATCGTGCCGGGCCTGCTGATCGGCGTGCTGGTTTCGATCTATCTCCTGATCTACGCGCGGGTCGAGATGGTTCCGCTGGGCGATCCCTTGCGCTGGCGCAACGTAATGACCTCGACGCGGGAGGCGATCTGGGCGCTGTTTGCGCCGGTGGTCATCCTCGGCGGCATTTACGGCGGCATTTTCACGCCGACCGAGGCCGCCGGGATTGCCTGCGTTTACGCCATTGTGGTGGCGCGGTACATTCACCGGGAAATGTCGTGGGCCGATCTCTGGCAGACGGCAGTCGATGCCGCCAAAGTGATTTCGCAGATTCTCGTTATCGTATCCGCCGCCGGCGCCTATTCGTGGCTGGTAACGACAAGCGGATTTCCGGCAAAGCTCGTGCAGATCATGGCCGACCTTCGGCTGGAGACCTGGCTGTTGCTGCTATTGACGAACATCGTGCTCCTCTTCGTGGGCACCGTGCTCGAGCCGCCGGCCGCCATTCTCATCCTCACGCCGCTCCTCCTTCCGCTGATCATTCAGGCAGGCGTCGACGAGATACATTTCGGAATCATCTTCACGGTGAACTTGGCAGTCGGCATGTTCATTCCGCCGTTCGGGCTGAACCTTTTTGCCACCCATGCCTTGTTCCGCATTCCGCTCGGCCAGCTTTACCGCGGCATCCTGCCGTTCATTGCGATTTATCTGGTCGCTCTCGCGCTGATTACCTACATTCCGGCGATCACGCTCGCGCCGCTAAGGTTGTGGCGGTAGAGAGCAGGGCTATTCCGCTGCCGCCAGTCTTTTTGCGGCATTGCGCTCGAGGCAGGCGACCACTTCGTCGGTCGACATCACATCGCCGAAGGTAAGATAGAAGGCGCACAACGACGCGTTATGGTCTTCATCGGTAACGGCAGCATTGCCGTCGCTGACCATGAGGGTCCGAAAGTTGAGCATCATGGCGTCGCGCGCCGTCGATTCACAGCAGACATTGGTGACGGTGCCGGTGATCAGGACGGTATCAAGTCCGCGCGTGCGCAGTTCCTCCGCGAGGTTCGAGGAGCCTTGAATGAAGGCGCTGAAGCGATTCTTCTCGACGACGAGGTCGCCGGGTTTCACATCGAGCGTCGCCCAGAGTTGATGACCTTTGCTATCGGATGTGAGCGCGGCGATACGCCGTGCGCCATTTTCCTTGGTGACCATCTCGAAATAGGTGGACCAGTTCTCCAGGGCATCTTCCTTGAATGTGGTCTTGATCCACACGACCGTGCCGCCGGTCGCGCGCACCGCCTGGGCCAGGCGGTTGATCGCGGGGACGATATTCTCCGCCATGGGACAGAGCGCATGTGCCACGCCGGGCAGCATGAAGGCGTTCTGCATGTCGACGACCACCAGGGCGGTCTTGGCGGGGTCCATGTCCGCATAAATGTGCTCGCGCCCTCGCTTCTCGATCACCCGGTCGATGACCGATTGCGGTATCTTGATCGTGTGCATGGGAAACCTCCAGCCGTGCCGGATGTCGGGTATACGCTCTAAATCTTGCCGACGAAAGCGTCGGCGATAAAAGCATGGGCGAGAGCGTAGCCATGTCGCGCGGCAGGCTCGTGGTAGACGGAAACCCCGGGATTGTTGGCTTGCGGGTCGGTAAAATTATGCACCACGTCGCCGAAGGTCAACAGCGCCCAGCGCGCGCCGGCCTCGCTCATCTCCGCCTCGAACGCGTCACGTTCGGCCTTCGGCGCAACGGGATCGGCGGCGCCGTGCACCGCGAGCACCGCGGCCTTGATGTCGCCGCGCCTGGCCGGCTGCGGAGTTGCCAGAGTACCGTGCATGGATACCACCGCCTGCACTTCAGCGCCGGTGCGCGCAAGGTCAAGCACGTTGAGGCCGCCGAAACAGAAGCCTATGGCGGCTCGGCGGCTGATATCGCCGATGGCGCGCCGGTCGGCTTCCCGCGTCAACGTGTCGAGCCCCGCCGCTATGCGCCGGCGCATTCCGGGCACATCCTCCATGAAAGGACGCAGGAACTCCATCGGATTCTCGGTGCCGACCGGGCCGTTGCCTTCTCCGAACATGTCGGCGACAAAAACAACGTAGCCTTCCTGGGCAAGCATCTGCGCATTCTCGATGGCCGGCTTGCTCACGCCGCGCCAGTTCGGTGCCATCAATAAGAGAGGGCGCGTGCCTTTGACGCCGTCCTCCCAAACAAGCGCGCCTCGGCAACTAATGCCGGCAACCGAATAAAATATGCTCTCGACCGCCATCGATTTCTCCATGAATTGCATCTGTTTCTTAGCCCCGTGCCAAAGGGTGGGCAAATTTGCCTGCGCTGCGACGGCCGCTGCCACAGCGACCTCCGGCAATCCTACGCGCACACCGCCAGGACGCAGGAATGCAAAGTCACAGCCTTCATCGGCACCCAGGATCTCCTGCGCATACAGTTTGGCATAGCCGCGTTCGGGTTTCCTCTCGATGCGCGGCAGCGCGGCCCGTTTCTTCAATTCGGCGTCCTCGACCAGGAGATCGATCCGCCGTTCCTTCACCGACAGCCGGATCCTGTCGCCGCTGCGTACGAGGCCGAGCGGGCCGCCCGATGCCGCATCGGGCGTCACGTGCAGCACAATGGTGCCGAACGCCGTGCCGCTCATGCGCGCATCGGAAATGCGGACCATGTCCTTGATGCCTTTTTGCGCGAGCTGGCGCGGAATGGGGAGATAGCCTGCCTCCGGCATGCAGGCTTCGGCATGCGGCCCGGCATTCTGCAGCACGAGCACATCGCTCGGCGAGACCTCGAGCGCGCCATCGTCTACCCGATCAGCAAGGTCCTGCAAGGAGGAGAACACGACTGCTCTGCCTTCATGCTCGAACAGTTTCGGGTCGGCTGCCGAGCGCTTGAGAATGGCACCTTTGGGAGCGAGATTGCCGAACAGGGCGATGAGCCCGCCATGGCTTTCGAGCGGACTTTCGCGCGAGGCAATGATCGAACGATCCGTGTACCCATCGCCGGCACAGGAAAGCCGCTCGCCGAGGGTTTCGCCCGTCACCGTCATGCAATCGAGGTTAAGCAGCGGCTTGAGCTCGCGCAGGAGCGAAGTCATTCCACCGGCTGCGAAGAAGTCCTCCATGTAGCCGCTGCCGACGGGCTTGAGGTTGACCAGCACCGGCGTCGTTTCGGAAAGCCGGTTGATCTGTTCGAGCGTAACTTTCACACCGGCCCGGCCGGCAATGGCCGTAAGATGGATTACCGCGTTCGTCGAACCGCCGAGCGCCAGCAATACCCGCAACGCGTTCTCCACCGATTTTGCCGTGACCAGCCGTTGCGGGGTGAGCGCCGAGCCGATGAGCTTGACTGCGGCAGCACCGGTCGCCTCGGCCGCGCGCAAGCGATCGGCGTGCACCGCCGGAATCGCCGCGCTGCCGGGCAGAAGGAAGCCGAGCGCTTCGGCAAGACAGGCCATGGTGGAGGCCGTCCCCATCACGGCACAAGTGCCGGCGGTCACCGCCAGGCCCTTCTCCACTTCGCCGATCTCTGCATTGTCGATTTCTCCCGCGCGGAAGCGCGCCCAGAAGCGCCGGCAATCGGTGCAGGCGCCGAGCCGCTCGCCGCGATGCCGCCCGGTCAGCATGGGGCCGGCCACCAGCATAATGGCCGGGCGGCCGGCGGAAATCGCGCCCATGAGTTGGGCCGGCACGGTTTTGTCGCACCCGCCCATGAGCACGACCGCGTCCATCGGCTGTGCCCGGATCATCTCCTCGGTGTCGATTGCCATCAGGTTGCGATATTTGAGGCTGGTCGGGCTCAGGAATACCTCGCCGAGCGAGATGGTGGGGAACTCGATCGGCAGTGCGCCGGCGGCGAGAATGCCGCGCTTTAGGGCCTGCAACAGTTCGGGGAAGTGCCGGTGGCAATTGTTGAACCCGGAGGGCGTGTAGGCGACGCCAACCACCGCCTTGTCCAGCATGGCGCGCGAATAACCCATGGATTGCGCGAAGGAGCGGCGCAGATAAAGCGAGAAATCCCGATCGCCGTAATCGGTCGCTCCTTCGTTGAGACCTTTTGGCATGCAGGAACTCCAGGAATGCTTGATCTAGCGCAAGAACGCCGGGCTGACACGCGGTTATTAACGGCTCGACAAATGACCTGGAACGCCTCTAGAAAAGGAAGACTAGAGACATTCCAAGGTCGGTCCCCGCCAACTGCATGGACCAAGCGCATGGACTATGACAGCTATTTCATAACGGCGCTTGGCCGGCTGCGCGACGAGCAGCGCTATCGGGTATTCGCCGATCTGGAACGGATTGCCGGCCGGTTTCCGCACGCGATCTGGCACTCCCCGCGCGGGCCGCGCGAAGTGATCGTGTGGTGCGCGAACGATTACCTCGGCATGGCTCAGCATCCCAAGGTCGTGGGCGCCATGGTCGAGACTGCAACGCGCATGGGTACCGGCGCCGGCGGCACGCGCAACATCGCCGGCACCAACCATCCGCTCGTCGAGCTCGAACGCGAGCTTGCCGACCTGCATCGCAAGGACGCCGCGCTGGTCTTCACCTCCGGTTATGTCTCGAACCAGACCGGCATTTCGACCATCGCCAAGCTCCTGCCGAACTGCGTGATCCTCTCCGACGAATGGAACCACAATTCCATGATCGAAGGGATACGCCAATCAGGATGCGAGAAGCAGATCTTCCGCCACAACGATATGGCGCATCTGCAAGCTCTGTTGCAGGCGATCGAGCCGGGCCGACCGAAGCTCATTGTGTTCGAGACGCTCTATTCCATGGATGGCGACGTCGCGCCGATCGGCAGCATTTGCGATCTCGCGCGGCGATACGGTGCCATGACCTATGCGGACGAAGTCCATGCTGTGGGCATGTACGGCGCCCGCGGGGGAGGCCAGGCCGAGCAGCAGGGAGCCATGGCGTGCATCGACGTGATCGAAGGCACGCTCGCCAAGGCTTTCGGCTGCCTGGGAGGCTACATAGCGGCGGGTGCGCCGCTTATCGATGCGGTGCGCAGCTATGCTCCGGGATTCATTTTCACGACGGCCTTGCCGCCCGCGATCTGCGCCGCCGCGGCAGCCGCCATCCGTCATCTCAAGGCGTCGAGCTTCGAACGCGATCGCCATCAGGAGCGGGCAGCGCGCGTGAAGGCGGTGCTTACCGCCTCGGGTCTGCCCGTCATGCCAACCGAGACTCATATCGTGCCGGTGCTGGTCGGCGAGCCGGAGAAATGCAAGCAGGCAACCGATCTCCTCCTTGCCGAGCACGGCATCTATATTCAGCCCATCAATTACCCGACTGTGCCGAAAGGTCGAGAGCGACTGCGCATCACGCCCACTCCGTATCACGATGACGTGCTCATTGATGCTCTCGCCGAAGCATTGATCGAAGTGTGGGAGCGGCTCGGGCTGCCCCTCCAGCAGCGCGCACAGGCAGCCGAGTAGGCCGCCTCATTCTGAGGAGGGCGGTGGCACAGCGCTTTTAAATAACGCCAGCCTCGCGTGCGCCCGTCTCGAAGAATGGGGCGGCCACCTGATCTCGGGTTTACCCGAGATCGGCACTATAAGTTGCGCAAATCGGCTGAAAGCCGACGTGCGCCGTTCGAGACGCATCGCAGCGCGCCAAATTGCGCATTTCTCTAAGCGCTCGGGCGCTACGATGCTCCTCAGACCATGAGGCCGGGAGGTTGCGGCCAGTGTATGCTCGTCTGGCTCACATATCTGCGATAGACTGAACCCGCTATCGAGCGGCGCGAGGACAGCGCGGACGGATGTTACAACCCTGGATCGTGATCGCGTTTGCGCTCGGCTATCTCGGCCTTCTCTTTATTCTTGCGACCTACGGCGACGAGACCGGCCGTCTGGGGCGCGAGGGCCGCTGGCGCAAATTCATCTATCCCCTTTCGCTCGCGATCTACTGCACCTCCTGGACGTTCTTCGGGTCGGTCGGGCTCGCCTCCCGCACCGGCTTTGACTTCTTGACCATCTATCTTGGCCCGATCGTAATGATCGGCGTCTGCTCGCCTCTGATAACCCGCGTCATCCGGTTAGCCAAAGCCCAGAACATCACTTCGATCGCGGATTTCATCGCGGCGCGATACGGCAAGGCACAGACGGTCGCGGCAACCGTCGCACTGATCGCGATCTTCGGCATGATCCCTTACATCGCGCTCCAGCTCAAAGCGGTGTCCTCGTCGCTGACCACGATCCTCGTTCAAATCGAGCCGGCGAGCGGCAGCATGCAGCCGGTACTCGGCGATATTGCGCTTTATGTCGCTCTCTCAATGGCGATCTTCGCGGTGTTATTCGGCACCCGCCACATCGACGCAACCGAGCATCAGGAGGGCCTGATGCTGGCGATCGCAACCGAATCCCTGGTCAAGCTCATAGCGTTCGTCGCGGTGGGCGTGTTCGTCACGTTCTTCATGTTCGATGGTCCCATTGCGCTGTTTTCCCGTGCGCTGGAGCACCCCGCCGCCGCCGCCGCGCTCATGCGCGAGTCGGCGCCGGGCACGCTCCTGGCGATGACGCTGCTGTCGATTTTCGCAATCGTACTGCTGCCGCGCCAATTTCACGTGACCGTCGTGGAGAACAACAACGAGGATGAGATTCGACGCGCCGCTTGGCTGTTTCCGCTTTATCTCGTGCTGATCAACCTGTTTGTGGTGCCGATCGCTCTGGCGGGCTTGCTTACCTTCAGCAGCGGACCGGTAGACAGCGACATGTTCGTTCTTGCCTTGCCGCTCGCAGCGCATTCCGACCTGTTGACCATTGCCGCATTCATCGGCGGGCTGTCAGCCGCTACGGCGATGGTGATCGTCGAGTCCGTTGCGCTGGCTATTATGGTATCGAACGACCTCGTCATGCCGCTGGTCCTGCAGCGGCGCGAGAGCCTGATCAGCGGCAGAGAAAATGTCGGCGGCTTGCTGCTCGCAATTCGCCGAATAGCAATTTTTCTGATCCTGCTTTTGGCTTATGTCTATTATCGCCTGGCCGGGGATGCACAACTTGCATCCATCGGGCTCCTCTCGTTTGCCGCGGTCGCACAGCTGGCGCCTGCATTTTTCGGCGGCCTGATCTGGCGCCGGGCCACGGCGCGCGGGGCAATCGCCGGAATGACGCTGGGAATTGCGGCCTGGGCCTACACCCTTTTGCTGCCGAGCATTGCCGACGCGGGCCTGGTGGAGCGCTCCCTGCTCACCGACGGCCCGCTCGGAATTTCGATCCTTCGCCCCCAGGCGCTGCTCGGGCTTGAACTTCCGCCGTTGGTTCATGGCGTGGTCTGGAGCCTGCTCTTGAATTTTTGCGCTTACGTGGGTTTCTCGCTCAGCCGCACGCCTGCATCGATTGAACGCCTGCAGGCGGATCTGTTCGTGCCGTCGCAGCTCACGCCGATTGCGCCGAGCTTTCGCCTGTGGCGTTCCTCGGTCTCGGTCGAGGAGCTCGCCGCTACGGTCGCGCGCTATCTCGGCGAGGAACGCACGCGCAGCTCGTTCGACAGCTATGCGCTGTCGCGGGGAATCCGTCTCGCGGCAAAGGCGGACGCCGACTTTGAGCTGCTGCGCTATGCCGAGCACCTGCTCGCCTCCGCGATTGGGGCGGCCTCCTCGCGTCTCGCCCTCTCGCTCCTCCTGCGCAAACGCATGGTGTCGAAGAAAGCGGCGCTCAAGCTCCTCGACGACGCCAATGCCGCAATCCACTACAACCGGGAAATCCTGCAGACGGCGCTCGATCATGTGCGCCAGGGCATCGCGGTCTTCGATAAGGATCTGCACCTGGTCTGCTGGAACCGGCAGTTCGGCGAAATTCTTGTTTTGCCGCCGCAACTCACCCGCGTCGGCACCAGCCTCGAGCATATTCTGCGCTTCAATGCGGATCGCAGCACCGGCGAGAAGCAGGATATCGACGCGATCGTTCGCGAACGGCTTGCCCGCTACACGGCGAGCAGCGAGCCATTCCTCGAGCGTTTCAGCGAGCGCGACCTTGTTATGGAAGTGCGCGCGAACCTCATGCCCGAAGGGGGTATTGTCACAACCTTTACCGACATCACGCCTAGCGTGAAGGCGGCTGAAGAGCTCGAGCGTGCCAACGAATCGCTCGAGCGAAGGGTGCAGGAGCGCACCGAAGAGCTCATGCTCCTCAACAAGGAACTGGGGCGCGCCAAGGCCGAGGCGGAAGAGGCCAACATCTCCAAGACCCGATTTCTTGCCGCGGCAAGTCACGACATCCTCCAGCCGCTCAACGCGGCGCGACTTTACGTCACCAGCCTTACCGAGCGGCAGGCCGGCGGCAGCGACGCAAAGCTGGTCGGCAATATCGACGCCTCGCTCGACGCGGTGGAAGAGATCTTCAGCGCGCTGCTCGATATTTCGCGGCTTGATAGCGGTGCCATGAAGCCGGAAATTGTCGGCTTTCGCGTTGACGAGCTGCTGCGCCAGCTGCAAGTGGAATATGCTCCGCTCGCCTATGAGAAGAAGCTCAAGCTCAAATTCGTGCCGTGCTCGCTGGCAGTGCAATCCGACCGCCGCTTGTTGCGGCGGCTGCTGCAGAATCTCGTCTCCAATGCCATCAAATATACTCTCCGAGGAAGCGTACTCGTCGGCTGCCGTCGCCGGCACGGGCGATTGATCATTCATGTCTACGATACGGGGATCGGAATTCCGGATGCCAAGAGGCGCACGATCTTTCAGGAGTTTCATCGGCTGGAGCAGGGGGCAAAAATTGCGCGCGGTTTGGGTCTTGGCCTTTCCATCGTCGAGCGCATCGCGCGCGTTCTCGACCATGACATCACCCTGAATTCGACGCCAGGCCGCGGATCGCGGTTTTCCGTTGCGGTGCGATTGTCGGCTACGGTCGCCGGAACTCGGCTGCTCTTTCCCGCGCGCGAGCTCGATCGGGTGCAGCTCTCAGGCATCAGCGTGTTATGCGTCGATAATGAACCCACGATCCTCGACGGGATGGAAACCCTGCTCGGCGGGTGGGGTTGTCGGGTATTCAAGGCGGTAAACCTCAAAGCCGCGATCGGCTCCATGGTGCAGGCCGACATGCTGCCGGATGGCCTTCTAGTCGATTATCACCTCGACGAAGGAAACGGCATTGACGCTATTCGCGAGCTGCGCCGCCGCTTTGGTCACGACCTCGCTGCCATCTTGATTACCGCCGATCGCAGTCCGCGCGTGCGGGAAGAAGCGCGCGCGCATAATATCCAGGTGCTCCACAAGCCGCTCAAACCGGCCGCCCTGCGGGCGCTGCTTACGCGATCGCGAGTCAAACAAATCGCCGCGGCAGAGTGATCGACCGCAGGAGGCATCGTGATGGTAACCTGCCCGCGAATTACATCTTTCGCTCCGCAGTTGTTAGTGGATGATCTTGAGAGGGCCATAAAGTTTTATCGTGAAGTCCTCGGTTTCTCATTCGGCCCAACGTGGCGTGGATTTTATGCCATTGGAGAACGAGACGGCTTTGCAGTCCATCTGAAGTGTGCACCTAAAGCAGTCGAGGACCGCGCGAATCGGCGGCAACGCGAACATTTAGACGTTTATGCAAGCGTCATTGGCGTGAACGCGTTATATGATGCTTGCAAAGCGAAAGGCGCGACCATTTTGAAGCCCCTAGATCGCACAGCATGGGGAACGACTGATTTTTATCTTGAAGACCCAGAGGGATACATAATTGCCTTCGGAGAGAACGATAACTCAAATTAGGACTGTTCCCGACGCCGGACGATTAGATGCCCACGGTCCGGGCTCGGCTGGAGGAGCTGCGTCTTGAGCCCTACGACTGCCTTTCGCCGGCCCTGATGGATGCCGTTGCCACCCACAGACCGTGCTTCTTGTGGGGTGTATGAGCCAGGACCGATCCGCGACAAATTTCCTCCCACCAATGCGACGTCGCCCGCAAGGCGCGCGAGCGCTTCGTTGCTGCTCGATCGCAAATAGGTCGAGAAGATTCCCTCATTGCATCCATTTTCAAGAAGTCGCAGTCTGATTGCGATCATGCGCGGCGGGAAACTCGTCACGAATCGAGAAAATCCTGGCTTGAGATAATAAGGGCTCGCATACGGGCAGCTACCACACGAGCTTTTGGGAGTGAAATCGTCGCAGCAAGACGCCGTCCATCAAGGAGAGGACCACATGAGCATTCGCAAGCATCGCACCACGGCTCCGCCGCTCGACCCGGTCGCCGGCAACGGCCTGCTTGATCGTCGCGCGCTTCTGCGCGGCGGTGCCATGGTCGCCGGCGCGATGACGACCGGCACCGCGCTTACCGGCGCGGCCGCCGAACCGCTCCAGAACGATTCGTGGAGCCTGGAAATGGGCTCGGTCGTGCCGGCCTATCAGGTGCCCTCGCGGTTCGAGAAAGACGTGGTCCGCACGCGCAGCAATCCGAACAACGAATTCCGCAATTCGCACGCGCGCACCCCGCACCAACTGCTGCAAGGCACGGTGACGCCCAACGGGCTGTTCTTCTCAATTTCCCATTCCGGCCTGCCGGACATCGATCCGGCGCAGCACAAGCTCGTTATCCACGGGTTGGTGAAGCAGCCGCTGGTTTACACGGTGGAGTTCGTTGTCACGTTATCCGATGGTCACGCGCATGCACTTCATCGAGTGCAGCGGCAATTCGGCGCCGATGTTCTCCAGCGAGCCGCTGCAGGTCACCGCCCAGGCGATACACGGCCTTGTCTCGAATGCCGAATGGACCGGGGTGCTCCTGTCAACGCTCCTGGAGGAAACCGGCATCGACCCGAAGGCGAAATGGCTGCTTGCCGAAGGCGCCGATTCCTTGGCGCTCCATCGCAGCGTGCCGATCAAGAAGGCGTTGGATGACGCCATGATCGCGGTTTATCAGAACGGCGAGCGCCTCCAGCCGGGCAACGGCTACCCGATGCGCCTGCTCTTGCCCGGCTACCAGGGCAACATGAACGTCAAGCACGTGCGCCGGATCAAGCTCATCGACCAGCCGGCCATGAGCTTCTTCGAGTCCAAGACCTACTCACAGATCCTGCCGAACGGCAAGATGTGGCTGTTCCATTTCACCCAGGAGGTCAAATCCTTCATCACCCATCCCTCTTTCGGCCACTCGCTGAAAGGGACGGGCTTCTACGAGATTTCCGGCGTCGCCTATTCCGGCAATGGACGCATCTCCAGGGTCATGGTCTCGGCGGACGGCGGCAAGAGCTGGTCACAGGCGGCGTTGCAGGAGCCGGTGCTGCCGAAGGCATTCACGCGCTTCTGCGCGCCGTGGCGCTGGGATGGTCAGCCGGCAATTCTGCAGAGCCGCGCCTGGGACGAGGCCGGCAACGTGCAGCCGACCCGCGCCGAATTCGTGGCCGCACGCGGCCAGACCGAGAAACCGGTGGCGACGCCGCTGGCGTTTCCCAATCAGCACTACAACAGCATTACGAGCTGGGGCATCGACAGCAAAGGGGAGATCAAGCATGTCTACGCGTAAGCTGCGCTTCGCCTTGTTCCTCTCCGTTTTGGGCCTTGCGTGCGCCTTCGGAGGGGGGACCGCCGCCGCCGAAACGCCGGGGCTTGGAAAGCCGATCAGCGAGGGCGATATCACGGCCTGGAACATCGATGTCCTGCCGGACGGCACTGGCCTGCCGCCCGGCAGCGGCACGGCCAAGCAAGGCGCAGCGATCTATGCGCAGAAGTGCGCCCTATGCCACGGCGAGAAAGGCGTCAACCCGGCGCGCGGCGTCGTGCCGTTGGTCGGACCTTCCAAGTTCGACCGCATCGATACAATGAAGACCGTCCCCTACTACAAATACGCCACGACGCTGTTCGACGTCATGCGCCGATCGATGCCGTTCCCGACGCCGAAAACTCTCAGCAACGAAGAACTCTATGCCCTCAGCGCCTATATCCTCGCCCTCAACAAGATCATCGGCGAGGAGGAGGTGATGAACGCAAAGAGCCTTCCGCAGGTGAAGATGCCGAACCGGGATAATTTCATCGTGTGGGACCAGGACAAGATCGACTATCAGCCGGTTCCCTCGCCGGCAGAGACACACTGGCGGTGAGCATGTTCTTCCGAGTTGTTGCCACTACCGGACTCATGCAGTGCAGCAAAAACGAATCAAGACTTAAGTTGACGGGCATCAAGCCGTAGCCACGAGTCCAGCGGGCCTCTCGCAATGCATCAATTTGCGGCCTGGGGAGTCAGCTCAGGGTCAGAGTTCGTCGCCCCGGCCGGTACGCCGAAAGACATCATCGGCTTACTCAACCGCGAGATAGTGAAGACCATTGCGAGCCGGACATGCGCGAACGGCTCGCGATGCTCGGTTACGAGCCGGTGGGCAGTACGCCGGAAGAATTCGGGCAACGAATCCAGACCGAGATTGCCACCTGGGCCAAGGTAATCAAGGCCGCGAATATTCGCCAGCAGTAAACGTCTGCCTCGGAACTTCCTTACATTGTACAAGCCCAATTTGGGGTATATGGTTCAACCCTCGTTGGAAATCGGCCGAAGCGATTTTGCCTCAACCGATACTTGCACGACGTGGGTGGCTCTGTGTACGCGTATTGGAGCCGACAGGCAGGCATTTTCATGTAGCAGAGGCAGGCAATGTTGCGCGATCGTGCGATCTCCTCATTGGTAGGCGCCATCGCTCTGCTGGCGAGCCTATCTCTAGTTGATCTGGCGCGAGCACAAAACACCCCGGCGCCCACGCCCGCTGTCGCCACTCCAATTGGAAAGGTCGTGTGGGCAAAAGGAGCGATTACCATCGAGCACGGCGACGCCGTGGTCGTTCAGGCAAACCTGCCCGCGAACGCCGGAGAGACCAAGGCGGGCGATCTCGTTTATAAAGGCGATATCGTCTCAACGGGGGCGGACGGGGCGATAGGCATCACTTTCAGCGATGGGACCGCGTTCAACCTTTCGAGCAACGCCCGCATGGTCTTGAACGAGTTCGTCTATGACCCGAACGGCAAGTCGAACTCGACCTTCTTCAGTCTCTCCAAAGGAACCTTCACCTTCGTCGCTGGCAAGATCGCAAGGACCGGAGACATGAAGATCGACACTCCGGTTGCCACCATGGGCATTCGCGGCACCACACCGCATGTCGAAATTTCATCTGACGGAAAAGTCATGTTCAACACGCTCATCGAGGACAAGAAGGCGATCGAAAAAATCCTCGCAGACGCTCCTGCGCCGCCGAAAAAGCCACAGCGCAGGACGGCCGCAAATCCCGGCACCACAGCATCACCCAGTGCACTCGCCGTCCAGGTGGAGAAAAAGCCCGACATGCAGCTCGACAGCTACTACAGTATCAACATCAAAATTTGTAATTGCTGAGCGGCATTCGTCTCACAAAGTGCCGAAGTCCGGTCTCATCCAGCCAGGGCCGACGGGAACCTTGTCGGATCTCGTTCGAGAGAGTTGGGGGAGGTGGATGCGGTCCTCGAACCGGTGGGGGCGCATGCGGATCAATCCGTCTAAGACGGAGGGATTTCATCACGCTCGTTGGCGGCGCTGCGGCTGCTTGGCCGCTCGCCGTGCGCGCGCAGCAGCCCACCCGGTTCGGCGCATCGGCGTGCCTGATGAAGGCCAGGCCGCGGAACCCAAATTCGGATGCTCCACGGCGTTCGCGCGCGGCTCGAATGGCGGCTTGATCACGAGCTTCCGTGACTCTTGCCGGCAGGTAAACAAGAAATGCCAGCTAAATTAGTACGCCCACTGCCAGGTCCGCCTCGGGGTCACAACGGCGGTTAAATCAGCGCGCGCGCATTTAGGTCTGCTTCACCTCAATCAGGCAGACCTAAATTCAAGCTGATTGATTCGCCCGAGAAGTGCCACAAGCGGCCGTGAGCAGATGCAGCAACGTGCGTGAACAAAGTTGCGGCTACTCGATCACCTCGTCGGCGGTCGCGAGCAATGTCGGCGGCACGGTGATGCCGAGCATCCTGGCCGTCTCGGCGTTGATGACCAGCTCGAACTTGGACGCCTGCACGACCGGCAAGTCCGCGGGCTTGGTGCCTTTGAGGATGCTGCCGACATTGACGCCCATCTGACGAAACGCATCCACAATGTTGGCTCCGTAGCTCATTAACCCACCGGCTTCTACAATTTCGCGGGTACCAGATGTCATGGGGACCACATGGCGCGTCGCCAGGGTGGCAAGTTGCACGCGCCGGCTGGTGAGAAAAGGATCGAGGCCGACGAAAAGCGCGTCGAGCCGCTCGCGTACAAACGTCGCGAAGGCCACATTGATCTCGTGGCTAGTGCTGGCATTGAGGACCTGGATTTGTAGCCCCATGGCGCGGGCGGCTGTCTCCACGTCTCGCAACGTGGTCTCCGTGGACGTAGTATTGGCCGGATTGACGAGCACGGCCACGCGAATGGCAGCGGGCAGAAGTTCACGCAGGAGTTCCAGCCGCTTTGCCACCAACTCAGACGTCAAAAAATTGATACCCGTCAAGTTGCTGCCCGGCTGGGCGAGGCTTGTGACAAGACCGAGTTCTGACTGGGTCTTCGGCGACACCGAACACGATTGGGATCGTCGTGGTTGCCGCCTTGGCCGCGAACGCCGCGACAATTCCGCTCGCAGAGATGACGGCGACCTGTCGGCGAACCAATTCAGCCGCCAACTCCGGCAGTCGATCGAATTGACCGTCGGCGAAGCGGTACGCGAACGTCACATTCTCGCCCTCGACATAACCTGTGTCTTTGAGGCCTTTGTGGAATGCGCGCAGAAGATACTCGGTCGTACCAAGCGATCTGGGATCGAGGAACCCAATCACTGGCATCGCTGCCTGCTGCGCGCGCGCGGCGAGCGGCCACATGACCGCTGTACCACCGAGCAGCC
The DNA here is from genome assembly GCA_963817135.1 of uncultured Alphaproteobacteria bacterium. Classification (GTDB taxonomy): domain Bacteria; phylum Pseudomonadota; class Alphaproteobacteria; order Rhizobiales; family Xanthobacteraceae; genus VAZQ01. The sequence continues at coordinate 323,192 of CAWFNG010000019.1, forward strand.
TCACGAACTCACGTCGTCTTAATCGATGGAAGAACGGCATCTGACCCCACGAGCCAGGAGCACACGGCAGCATATCGAATTGGCAAGGATCAGTCAGCGGGGTGTGTCAGCCATTACGCAACCCAGCAAAGCCGCTAGAGTCCGGTTCGGGTCTTGGTTGTGTGAAAACGAAAAGTGCGCTTGGCAAGCATGGAATATTTCGAGCGAATTGCACATCAAGAGAGTCAAAACATGCTAGGCGGATAATGCTCGATACCGAGCTGGAGAGTCATGTTTTTTTGCGCTGGCGCGGCCCCGATTGCATTCAGGAGTCGTTATAGTCCATGAACGCGCTCCTCAGCCCGAGCCTCGTCCCCCACTTCGCTTGACCCGGAAGGGAACAGCTCGCCCATGTCGCATAACTCGCGCTATAGCGAAAATCTTCCACAGCTTGCCGCCGAAGCCTACGAATTGTCTGCTGGCCAGTGCGGGGCCTGCGACTGCATGCGCTTTGGACCTACATACGCCTGGCGAGGGCATCCATCGGCGTCCCCGATCAGGCGTCGGGGCTGACAACACAGCTGAGCGATCTCTTTGCCGGCGGGCGTCGCGATGTGCTCATCGCCGGCTCGCAGGATACCGGCCTGCTGGCCCTCACCGCTCGCGCCGGGGCCGATCACGGCGTCAACATCGCCGTCCTGGACATTTGTGAAACTCCGTTGGAGCTCTGCCGCAGGTTCGCACGGAAATGGTCGCTGCCGATCGAGACCATCAGGCAGGATCTGCTCGATCTCAACCTTGAGCGGCTTTTCGACGTCGTGCTGGTGCACTGCACGTTGCAGTTCATCGCGTCGGATCGTCGGGCCGACGCACTGGTCCGCATGCAGCGCGCGCTCCGTCCAGGCGGGCGGCTTGTAACTGTTCTTCAATACCAGCCGCCCCATCGACGGCGAATTAGCCCCGGAAGGCCGGGCCGGATATCCAAGCTGGGTGCTCGACGAATTGAAACGCCTCGATGTACCGCTGCCGGATACCGACGCGGCCATGCGCGAGCGCTTCGAGGTTCACTCGCGCCATCGGGAAACGCGCGAGGGCAAGTATGCCGAGCCCAGCGAGGTCGAGGCGCTCCTGGATGCCAGCGGATACAAGGTCCACAGCTGCACCCGGGTCAACGTCGAGGTTGTTGGCCCGATGGCCAGCTTCCTGGCGAAGCTTTCGATGCGACAATTCATGGCAGTCGCCGAGCCGAACTAGGCGAGCGATCCCAAGATTCAGATCAGACGCGGCGTCATTCCGGGGCGAGGCCGGAACGAAATGGGGAGGCTTCGCTGTTGTGTTTGAACGGCCGAAGGATTTCTCCTAATCTGCTGCCATGCAGCCGAATGTACCAATGAATCATGAAGTTACGGATGTCGAACCAAATCGCCTTCCAGGAGAATCTCCCGCGACTTGCGGCGGATAACTTTGAAATCGCTAACAGCACCTGCCAGTCTTGCCAGCACATGCATGCGCTATGGCCATATATTCGCCTTGCGCGTGCGTCGATTGCAGCGGAAGATCCATCATCCTCTCCTCTTGATCCGGTCTTGGCGAGCCTTATCGCCGAAGGCCGCCGCAGCGTACTAGTCGCCGGTTCGCAGGATACGGGCTTGCTGGGACTGGTCGCGCGCGCGGGCGGCGCAGTCGGTCTAGACATCGTGATCCTCGATCGATGCGCAACCCCACTCGAGTCCTGCCGGCGCCTTGCCAGCGAGTGGTCGTTGCCGATCGCAACTGCGCATCAGGATTTGATGAACTTGGATGTATGGGACCGCTTCGACATCGTGCTCATGCACGGCACGCTGCTTTATATCCCGTCCAACCGTCGTGTCGATGTTCTCGCTAGGCTACGGCGATCATTGCGCTCCGCTGGACGACTTGTTCTGCTTGTCACCATAAGCCCTCGAATTATTGGCAATCTCGCATTTGAAGCGCGCAACGGCTATGCAGATTGGGTTATCGCGGAATTGGAACGCCTCGCTATTCCGTTGCCGGAGGGACGCGAGGCACTCACCGCGCGCTTGCGCGTGCACGCCGAGACCCGGGAGCGCCGCGAAGGTGCGTTCTTTGAAATTAAAGAAGTTCACAGTCTGCTTGCATCCGCAGGACTTGCCATATGCCAATCGAAGGAGATCAGCGTGAGTCTTGCTGACCGAATGCAACGGTTCGTTTCAAAATTATCTGCGCAGCGATTTCTTGTGATCGCCGAACCTGATGAATGATGCTACGCCCATAGTCTGAATGCGCTGCGCGGAAGTGCCACAAGCTCAGCGGAACATTCTCTAAATCTCGCAACGAAAACCGGGTCTTTTCCGGCTCTGCCCCCAATCGATTTGCGCACGAGCCTTGACCTCAATGTCGAACTCTGGCCCGGCGGACTCTTGCAAAAACGTCGTAACGGCAGCAACCTCGTCGGCATTGAGTTCAGAGCGACCGCCAAGCTCGACAATAATTTTGTCGAAGGCAGTCTGTCGAATGCGATATTCGGTAAAGTCGGCAAGCCTGGCCAGAGCATTGGTACGGATGTGAAAAGGGGAGAGTCGGCCGTCACGGTGCTTGATGACCCTGGTCGCTCGACCTTCCAGATTGTAGATTGCCTGCCCATTGTGCCCACACGGGCACTTGTCGCCCAAACAGGCAAGGTCACCCAGGTCATAGCGGATGAACGGTGTCGCGTATGAATGCAGAGGAGTGACGAGAACCTTTCCAAGGCTCATCCCGTCGATTTCAAACCTCCGATCGACAACTTCGACGATCACATTGCTGCTGGCGACATGATAGTAACCGGAAAATTTGCTGCACTCGGCCCCGATCATGCCCACCTCTTCCGAGGAATAGTTAGCCCGAACAGGGATGCCGAGATCGGCAAACGTCTCGATAACCTTCGGATCAACATTTTCCGACAGCGGGATCCACATCGCAGTATGTCCCGCTTTCAGAAAGCCAAGATCGAATGAGGTGGAAATTATGTCGATGACCCTCCCGTTAGCTACCAGATAGCCAACGTCATCTTTCTGCAATTCCCGAACGAGCTGGTGGCACTCCTCCCTGCTCAGGTTGAAGTATTCGATATGCTTGTTTTCGCCCGACTTGAAGAGTGGCGTTAGCGCTCCTATCCAAGATGTTTCTTTTTTCACAAAAATGCCGCCTTCTATGGGGGCATTAGCAGTTGTAACCCGCGTTCGATTGAGCGACAGATCGAGACCCTCCAGGAAGAATTGAGCAAGACTTCTGATGACATTATAATTGGCGTTGGCGTCAGAAACGAAGAACTGGACCGGGACTCCCGATGACCCCGATGTGGCATGAACCCTGGTCGAAAGTCCGTCGGCTGCCCCCAGCAGCGGGCCTTCCGAGGCGACCTGTGTGCGCACGTCCTGCCGCGTGAGTATCGGTAGCGAGGGGAGATCGATATCGGAAGCCTTCCTGTTGCCGATCCACGATCGCCAAAAGGCTGAGCGTTGAGTTGCGTGTTTGACGAGATTGCAAAGCTGTATTTGCTGCCAATGCTCGCGGGCCGACCGACTGCCGGTTTCGATCAGGGCGATTTCGGTGATGGCCGCAAGCATCCCTCTCGGGGGGGACCCCGGATCAAGAATGGTCATCGGGGTTTTCGAATAGCCCCCGTTTCGCAGACGATATCCGGAGAAATCAAAAATCATACGGTGGTCAAAAATTGATGTTGGTAGCTTTTGAAGTTGTCCGGTTTTCGTGGCACTTCATTTGTCCGCTTCGGGGTTCTTGAGCCTGGCCGGTTTTGGAAGCGGTGGACGCCCCGGCTGTCGTGGGGTTTCTTGATTCCCTATCCGAGGAATTCTAAAGAATCGGGGCTTAGGTTTTGGAGAGAGCAGTTTAACTCAGACATCCAGAGAGCGCATCTCCGAGTACGTTTCCCTTCGTCGAATCAGAACCTGCCGATTCTCTTCAAAACCAATAATGGCAGGAGCGCTGCGAATCCAGGCATTGGAATTCGCGATATCATATGCTCCCGAATTCCCGTAGATAATCAGATCTCTGGTCTTGATATCGGAGTTTGAACCGTTGATAGCACCGAACAGGTCTGATTCACGGCATTGACTTCCGTAGATCTTGTAGTCTTTGGTTTGCCCCTGCGGGAGAGTGTCCGAAACCATAGTCACAGGGTGGTACCGCTTGGAGATCGATCGCAGGAAATCGGTGCCGGCATCCACTGTAAGAATTATTTCTCGCCCCCTCTCCTTTACAGCAACAACCCGAGTAACCAACACGCCGAAGTCCTCGGTCAAACACCTTCCCGGCTCGACTGCAAGAATGAAGTTTTTCGTATCTATGTTCTCTCTGGCGAAATACGCGGCAAGGTCCTTTGCGAGATCCTCGGCATGAAATGGGATTCCAGCTTCTCCTATGCTTGAGGCAGGCAGACCTCCGCCAATATCTATCCACGGAGGCTGTTGCGACTGGCTGATCAGGTCGCGGATCACATCTTTGTGGAGAGCCAGGGCAGCGAGATACGGCAGGGAACTGGGATTGTTCGATCCCACATGAAAATGCAGTCCTGAGAAACGCAATCCGTGGCGCACTGCCAGCGCGGCGGCGTGTTTGTATTCAGATGCGGACAGGCCAAAGCGCGACAGTTCGCGATCTCTGATTGTGGCCAGGCGAGGCGAAACCCGGGGCTTGGCACCGGCAGCTGCGGCTATCTCGATAATTCTGAGGAACTCATCAATAGAATCGAACTGGATTCTCACATCGGCTTTGATCGCATCCGCGAGCTCGGCTTCACTTTTGTATGGTCCGTTAAAAAGGATTTGCTCCGCCACGAAGCCATCAGAAAATGCCCACTGCAGCTCGGCTCCCGAAACTATCTCGGCCAGCAGGCCGCACTCTTTCATGATCCTGGTGACCGCTCGCAGGGAATTGGTCTTGTACGAATAGGCTATTCCCCCCGAGGGAAACACCCTTATCCAGGCGGAGACAAAGTCGCTGGCCTTCTTCCGAATACGGTTGAGATCGAGGCAGTAAAAAGGCGTTTCCTCGGTTTCCGCAAGCTTCAGAATATCCTTGAGCCGCTCCTCGATCATTCCTTTCTCCAGGTGAATATGAAAAGGCCCTGAAACCTCGAATGGTCACGCAGCACTTTTCTTGTTCCGCACAGGCGGTCGAAGATTGCCTTTTTGACCTCGGGGCCTCATCGCGCTAACGGGCTCCGGTCAAGCGACCGCTTTACCATCGTCTCAATTTCCGAATCGTCGGGACTCAGTCAGCTCCATGATCGTGTCGCTGAGTTGATCGAAGCTTTTGGAAAAGAAGCTGATCCAATAGTCTTTATGGGGGTATCCAAGCACGCTCGACAAAACAGCGTCGAGAACGTCCTTGGACAGTATTCTTTGTAAGAATACCAACTTGCCGTGGTGTCGTCCGAAAAAGTGGTTGGAATTTGCTTGGCGCAACCTCCAGCAAGCTGAAGTTATCTGATCAAGCTGCGAGGTCAATGGCCTGACCAACGGGCTTCGTGGCGAGCGTCTGCCGGCCATTAACTTTACGCATGCTGATCTGACCGGAAGCCAACAAAGGTGTCGACCGCAAGCGTGCGTGGCTGGTAGGCGCGCAGTGCTTGGCTCTTCCACTCCGTCGTCTTGCCGTCGGCAGAGTTCAACCTCGCGCGCGGCACATCGATCGTGACATGGCCGAAGCTTCCCAGTAGTGATCGCGATCGGTGGCCGTGGCGATGGCCCGTTTGCCCGGCTGGCTGTTGCGCCGCTGCGTTCACTGCTTTCTCACCGCGAGCGTAACGCGGTCGCGACAGTGCCTGGTCGAGCTCGCCTTCAAACATGCTTTCGAGGAGTTCGCGAACCCGTACCAGAAACGACGAATGCCATGACGCCATCGGCGTGAAGATGCGGTGGGGGACCCATTCCTGGCGGATATGTGACCTCGACGAGGCTGAGGTCGCGCGGTGGTTTGCCAGGGATCTCCTGCTTGATCACGTTACGCCGCGTCGGGGTGACTAAGACCTGTTGCGCGGAGGTGATGTCATTAAGTGCCGCCGCTGCTGCGGCGGCCAACAAGGAAACTAGGGATGCGCGATTGAAATGCCTTCTGTCGACCATAAAATTGCTCATGGCACTCCGTCCTTTGGTCGCTGTGTCAACGCGCTGTTAGATCGAAAGTTCGAAGGGGTTCCGTCGGGTCATGTTGACGAGCCGGCCCGAGTTCCGGTTCGGGTCAATTTCCGCCTAAACCATTCTGGCGATTCAACTGCCGTATGGCCGCAGTACGCTAATTCCAGACACAAAACGATTACCAAGGTCCAGGTTCAAGCCGATGTGGGTTGCGGCCATTGGCCCAATTCAATTTTGGAAGCGGCAATCACCGCCTGCGTACGACTTTCCACCCCTAGCTTCTGCAGAATGGCGGAGACGTGCGCCTTAACGGTCGCTTCCGATACCCCGAGCTCGTAGGCGATTTGCTTGTTGAGCAAGCCCTCCGAAAGCATCATCAGGACGCGCACCTGTTGCGGCGTCAGCGATGCAAGGCGCGCCATCAAATCCGCGGAATGCGCATCCGGCCCGGTGCCAATCTCGATATCAGGCGGGGTCCAGACGCCGCCTTCAAATACGCGCTCGATAGCGCCGCGCATTGCCTCGATGCCGAGCGTTTTCGGAATGAAGCCTGATGCGCCAAAGTCCATGCAGCGGCGGATTACCGCAGGATCGTCGCTCGCAGAGACGACAATGATGGGCACGCTCGGGTATTGCGCCCGTAGATACATCAGACCGGAAAATCCGCGCACGCCCGGCATGGAGAGATCGAGCAGGATGAGATCCACATCCAGGTTGCGTTCGAGGAGCTTGCTGATCTCCTCGAAATTGCCGGCCTCGCCAATATCGGCCTTTTCAAAAAGCCGGGAGAGTGCCTCGCGCAGCGCTCCGCGAAACAGCGGATGATCGTCGGCAATGATCAGGCGAGTCGATTCACGCACTCGCTTCATCTGCGCCTCACGCCGCCGTCAGGCTGAGAATCAGGTATTCGCATGGTCTTTCGAATGCAGCCCTGCAATTTTCGGGTGCAACGCGAATTATAACAATCTTTACATTGTTTGCACGTCCGAGCGGACAGCCCGGCAGCCCCGCAGCGGCCCTGTTGCGGATCGTGGCCGAGCGGGATGATTTTGGGTTCGCCGCGCCATCCTGCTCTATATTTCTTTATTTGAGCATGATCTTTTTCCGAAAAGTGGTGCTCACCTTTTCGGGATCATGCTCAAGGCCTATGCTAAAGCATCAATCCGACAAGCGGGTACCGGCTTTGGATCATTCGCGGGCATCGAAGTAGAGCGGGATGCGATTCGAGGTAAGGGGCCTTCCGCTCTGAACGTTCCGCGAGGAGGGTTTGGTGTTAACGATCGAAGATTGGCTTGCCTCGGTAGGCCTGCCGGAATACGCGGGGCGATTTGCCGAAAACTGCGTCGATACCAGCGTTCTCCGCGATCTGACAGATCAGGATCTCAAGGAGATCGGCATCCCGCTCGGGCATCGCAAGAAGATGCTGCGTGCGATCGCCGAATTGGACGGGGCTGCCTTGAAACCGGCGCCGAGCGTCACCGAGCCAACCGCCGGCGAGAGCGCCGAACGCCGCCAGCTCACCGTCATGTTTTGCGATCTGGCCGGCTCGACCGAGCTCTCGTCGCGGCTCGATCCGGAAGACTTGCGCACGGTAATCCGTGCTTATCAGAGCGCCTGCGCTCAGGTTATTGCCAGCTATGATGGATTCATAAGCCGGTTCTTGGGCGATGGCATACTGGTCTATTTCGGCTACCCGCGCGCGCACGAGGATGATGCCGAGCGTGCTGTACGCGCCGGGCTGGACATCGTCGCCGCAGTCGGCCGCCTCAAAACCGGTTCGCAGGAGCCGCTCACGGTCCGCATCGGTGTCGCGACCGGCATTGTGGTGGTCGGCGACCTCATCGGCGAAGGAGTCGCGCAGGAGCAAGCGGTAACCGGCGACACTCCGAACCTCGCCGCACGGCTGCAGAGCGTCGCCGAGCCGGGCATGGTGGTGATTTCCGCCACAACATACCGCCTGGCGACCGGGCATTTCGAATACCGCGAACTCGTCCCGGTGCAGCTCAAGGGCTTTGCCGAGCCGGTCGTTGCCTGGCAAGTGCTCCGGGCTAGTGCTGTAGAGAGCCGTTTCGAGGCGGAGCACGGTCCCGGTCTGCCTCCTCTCATCGGACGCCATGAAGAGATCGAGTTGCTGGTCCGCCGTTGGCGACAGGCGGTGCACGGCGAAGGCCGGGTGGTGCTGCTGAGCGGCGAGCCCGGCATCGGCAAATCGCATATCGCTCTGACGTTTCAGGACCGGCTGCAAGCCGAGCCGCGGTTTCGCTTGCGTTATTTTTGCTCATCGCATCACACCAACAGCGCGCTGTTCCCTTTCATCAGCCAACTCGAACGCACCGCCGGCTTTGAGCGCAGCGACACGCCGGCGCAAAAACTTGCAAAACTCGAAGCGCTGCTCGCGCAATCGAACGCGGACGCAAGTCAGATTGCAGTTCTCGCCAATCTTCTTTCGCTGCCGGCAAATGAACGCTACCGCATGCCGGAGCTGAGCCCGCAGAGGCGCAAGGAGCTAACCCTGTCGGCACTGGTGGCGCAGCTCGAGGCGCTGGCGAGAATAAAGCCGGTGCTGGTGATCTTCGAGGACGTTCATTGGATCGACCCTACCTCGCTGGAGCTGCTTTCGATCACCGTGCCGCGGCTGGCGCAATGGCGCGTGCTGCTGCTGCTTACGGCGCGCACGGAGTTCACTGTGCCGTGGCCGAGCCATGAGCACATGACCACGATCTCGCTTACGCGGCTGAGCCGGCCGCACGGGGCAGCGTTGATCGAGCGCGTAACCGGGGGCAAGCCATTGCCCGATCAACTCATGGAGAAGATTCTCGCCCACGCCGACGGCGTGCCGCTGTTCGTCGAGGAGCTGACCAAGATGGTGCTCGAGAGCGGGCTGTTGCAGGTGCGCGACGGCCAATATGTGCTTGAGCGCCCGCTGCCCTCGTTTGCAATTCCGACCACCCTCTACGCATCCTTGATCGCGCGGCTCGATCGATTGGCAGCCGTCAAAGAGGTTGCGCAGATCGGCGCCGCGGTGGGGCGTGAATTCTTCTACGAATTGCTGAACGCCGTTACCGGAATGCCGCGCGAAAATCTGGATAACGCGCTCGACCAGTTGGTCCGCTCCGAACTCGTGTTCGGCCGCGGGGAAAGGCCAAACCAAGTCTATACTTTCAAGCACGTGCTGGTGCGCGACGCCGCTTACGCCGGTCTTCTCAAAAGCCGCCGCATCGAGCTGCACGCTGCCATCGCGGATGCGCTGGAGGAACGCTTTCCCGAACTGATGGAAACAGAGCCGGAAACCCTGGCGCATCATCTGACCGAGGCCGGGCTCACGAAAAAAGCCGTCGAGTATTGGTTGCGCGCCGGGAAGAAGGCGGCCGCGCGTTCAGCCAACCTGGAGGCGGTCGCGCATTTGCGGCGCGGCATTGAAGCGGTGAGCCGGCTTGGCCAGGATTCCGAGCGGGACCGGTTGGAGCTGGAACTGCAGCTTGCTTTGGCGCCTTGCCTGATCGCAACCCAGGGGCCAGCCGCAGGTCCGTCGGTCGACACCTTCACCCGCGCGCATGCGCTGTGCGAGCGGCTGGGTAATTTATCCGAGCGTCTGCAGGTGATGTTTTGGCTCACGACAGCAAGTGTTGTCCGCGGCGAACTCCCGCAGGCCGAGGAAGCGATTGCTACTTTGCTGAAACTGGCCGAGCAGCAGGATGACCGGACCGCCATGCTCAACGCTATGCGCGGGCGTGCGATGATCCTGCTTTTCATGGGCCGCCTGCCTGAGGCGCGCACCGGGATCGAACAGGCGATCGAGGTTTTCAATGCAAGCAAGGAGAAAGAGCGGCTGGCTGCTCGCGCGGCGGGGCAGGATGCGGGCGCGGCGGGATTCGCCCTGATGGCATGGGCGCTATGGGTGCTGGGTAATGTGGATCAGTCGCTTGCACGAATGGGCGCTGCGCTCGAGCGCGCGGAAGTGGTCGGTCACCCGCACACGCAGGCCTATGTCGCTTACTATGCCGCAGTCTTGCACGGGCTGCGCGGCGAGCCGAGCATTTCCCAGCGTCACGCCGAACGCTGCCTCGCCTTGTCGGAGGAACATGGGTTCGGCCAGTGGCGTAGCTTATCGCTTGCCGTTCGTGGAATCAGCATGGCTACGCTCGATCCGTCCTTCAGCACCATCGATGAAGTAAGCGGCGCGCTCAACGCATACCGGCGCGCCGGATATCAACTCGGAATTACCGCGCTCGACGTCCTGTTATGTCCGGCTTTATTGCTGCTCCGGCAACCCGATGCCGCGCTGGAGCTGACCGACCAGGGTCTCTCGACGGCAGCGCAGAACAGCGAGCGGATATTCGAGGCCGAACTATATCGATTGAAGGCACGCGCGCTGCTCCTGCGCGATGGGCCGGGCGCGGCTGCTCCGGCGCAGGCTTTGCTCGAGCAAGCCCTGACGACGGCACGCCGACAGGGCGCCCGCTCGCTCGAACTCCGGGCGGCGAGAGACCTTGCGATGCTTTGGATCGACCAAGGCAGGCAGGAGCAGGCAGTCCAGCTGCTTGCTCCTGTCCTGGCTGGTTTGAGCGAGGGGTCCGACACACACGACATTCAAGAGGCAAGGGCATTGCTCGAGCGCCGCCGGTGACGCTCAATTAGAGCTATTGCTGCAAGCGCCTTCTATTGGGGTGGGTCTTTTCTCTTTCATTTATGAACCTGACCTCTGCAACCGCGGGCTTCTCCCGCTCATCGGTGTCGGCATAAGACGCGCATTCCTGCAGGTATGCCTTATAGGCGTGGTCCGCCGCGCGGTAGCCGCGGTCCCGCCCCTCCTTGAGATTATGGTGCGTCCATTGGAAATTTATGTGCGGATCGACGTGAATTTCCACCACGGTTCCGGCCCATTTCTTGAATTCTCCATCGACCTTGATCCCCTCCCTGGCGCGATACTTGAACAGCTTGATGTCGTCTTCGCCGACGGTCGCTGCAAACAGCTGGCATAGGTTTGCCAAAGCGTCATGCAGGTTTTCCGGCTTGCGGATCTGGTGTGCATCCACAATCCTGCTGATCCAAATCTCGTCCAAGTCGAAGTGATCTTCCAGCAAGTTCCGGAAGTTCACCGTGTCAACCAGCGCTCCTTCGCAATAGGTCGCGCCATCGATCTCTACGGTCCCTTCGATGAAAGGAAGAGCCGAGCAGGCGCACAGGCTCGCTGCGGTTATCGGTTTGTATTTTCTGCCCGGGATTTTCTGGTTGCAGAACAATTCAAGCGTGTCCGTCGTGATATTATAGGCATTATGAATGATGCACGGCTTGCCAGCCTGCCTGAGTTTTTCGAAATCGATTTTCTTCAGAAAGTTGCTGTCCGGATAATAAATCTTCGACAAGCCATTGACGCCCGACAGGTACATCAGCGAGGTCAAAAACCGCATCGACGGATTGACCGCCATGACATTATTGAGAACCCATTGATTGAAATCCCCCCGGTTCCAGTTTGACGGGTCGCTCAAAAACGCCGACGTTTGTCGGAGCGATTCTGCAATTTTATCCGGCAGGAATAGATGTTGATAGCTCGCGGGATTTAGCACAAACTCCGTCGCCGCGCGCACATTGTCGGCCCAATCCGGGCCGAATACCGCATTGATCGGAAATCCTCGGTAGGAGATGTCGTCGCGAAAAACGCCGTCGCGGAAGAAATCGTAGGTCTGTTCGACTTCCTGTCCCTCTTCGCACTGATTATAGACGATACCGACCCAGGCACCGATGCATGACAAGGCCCAGACGTCGAATTTGATGCCGGCCTCGTTCAGGCGGTCCAGGACACCGATATGCAGTCCGGCAGCGGGACCGCCGCCGCCAAGGGTTATCGCTCTTTTCATCTCTCGATCTTTCAGTAACGCAGTAACTCTTTCTTGTAAGATCGGCTTGAATACTAATCAAGCAGACGCAGGCGTTAAATGTCATTCCTCACACAGTCGTCGCCCTGACCTTTGGCCCGTACTGTCGTTTTGGGAATTGTGAGACATCGCGGTGACAACAGCGGGTGACAAGGTTCACATTGAGCGCAGCCAGGACAAGCTGGCTCTGTTGCGCAACCATCCCTTGTTTCGCGACCTTGCGCCTGAGGCGATCGAACGCCTTGGCTCGTACATGAAAAGGCGCACGGTCGCCCGCGGGACCACCTTGTTTGCAAAAGGCGACCCCGGCAGCGGGCTCATGGGCGTTCTTGCCGGAACCGTGAAAATCAGCGTGCCTTCGGCCGATGGTCGCGACATCGTCCTCAACCTTATTCATGCGGGAGAAATCTTCGGCGAGATTGCGCTCCTGGACGGACAGCCGCGCACCGCCGATGCCACCGCAATCTCCGATTGCGAGCTTATCCTGATCGACCGGCGAGACTTTATCCCGTTTCTTCGCAGCCAGCCCGATCTGGCCATGCAGATCATGACCGTCCTTTGCTCGCGTTTGCGCCGGACCAGCGAACAGGTGCAGGACCTGACCTTCCTGAGCTTGCCGATCCTGCTGGCAAAGACATTGCTGCGGCTGAGCGCCGATCAAGGCAGCGGGGCGCGGCCCAATCTGACGATCACCCAACGCGAGATCAGCGAGATGATCGGACGATCCCGGGAGAGCACAAACAAACAACTGCGCAGCTGGGTAAAGCAGGGCTGGATCGGGCTTCAGCGCGGTTCCATAACCTTACTGCGCCCCGACAAGCTTGCAGAATTTGCCGCCCATGCTGAACTCGATGCCACGTGATCAGCGGCGGCTGCCGATGAACTGCAATCTCGGTAAAGCCCTGCCCGTTCGTCCGCACCGCCAACGTTGCCTTTGCGACCATTTCCGGCGCGGCGCAAGTGATTGCCGAGAGATCGGGCGACATAGGATCAAGCCGCGGTTCTCAGGTCTTTTTCAGAATATCCTTCTGCAATGTCACGATCATTTCCACGAAGCGCCGCCACACCTTTTCGATAAAAGTCATAACCTTGTTGAGATCGGCGTCATTCGGCAACTGCAGAATCGGCTCGTCGGGGTTTGCGGGAGGCTGGTAGGGTTTGATATTCCCGGGCAGGGGTAGGTTGCGTGCAAGCAGCTCCTTCTTGAGAAGCGCGTTCTCGCCCTGGAGCCGCGCAATCTCCGCTTCAAGCGCCGCACGCTCGTCCGGGGCCACCTGGCAAGCCCAGCCGACAGCGCGGCGGACACAGACCGATACCTGACCGGTGCGGCCATCGAGGCGGAGATAACCCTCGTCAATGCGGTTGAAGCTATAACGCGTGTCGTCATTCTCCGCCGGCGCATTTTGCGCCCAAGCGGTCAACGCCGCGAAGGCAACCATGATCGAAGCTGCAAAAGCGACGGGACGCATCGAATCTCTCCTCGCAACCTCTGCATAACCATGCAGCGGCACCGGTGCAATGCCGATATGATACGCCATTTATTGACTCACCTGGGGTCGCTAAGTATGTTCCGCCCGACTTTCAGGGCGGCGCAAGCTCGCGTCCACTCGTCGCAGATGTCGATGCATGGCGAACGACAAGCGCGAACTGGGTGACCGCGCAGAACCGCCGGCCGACGAGGCTGCGTTGAACGCACGACTGCATCGTCTCGGCGAACGGCTCAGCCACGTGCATCCCGACGCTCCTTCCGAAACTCGTCAGGCTGCGCGTCCCACCGCTGACACCTCGGCGATGGCCCGCGGGTTTCGGTTATCGACCGAATTGGTCGCGGGTGTGCTGGTCGGCGCCCTAATCGGTTGGTTGCTGGATCGCGGGCTTGGGATTTCGCCGTGGGGAATGATTGTTTTTGTTCTGCTCGGATTCGCTGCGGGCGTTCTCAACGTGATGCGCTCAGCGGGCATAGTGCCGACGCGCACCCTGGACCCGCCATCGGAAAACCAATGACCGGAACCGAACTTCCGCAGTGGGCGCGAGAGGAAATCTGATTGGTTATGGACCCCATCCATCAGTTCGAGATCAAAACGCTGTTTCCGATCGCCCGCATCGGCGGCATCGAGCTTGCCTTCACGAATTCCGCCCTGTTCATGCTGATCGGTTTGCTCCTCATCCTGCTGCTTACCCTTGGCGCCACCAGCCCACGGGCCCTGGTGCCGGGACGACTGCAGTCGGTCGCCGAACTCTCCTACGAATTTGTGGCTTCGACGCTGCGAAGCACTGCCGGCAATGAAGGTATGAGATTCTTCCCGCTGGTGTTCTCGCTCTTCATGTTCATTCTTGTGCTTAACGTGATCGGCATCATTCCGTACACCTTCACGGTCACCAGCCATATCATCATTACGGTCTCGCTGGCGCTGCTGGTGTTCTTCACGGTGTTGGTATACGGTTTTTGGAAAAATGGCCTCGGATTCCTACGGCTATTCGTGCCGAGCGGCATTCCCATCTACATCCTGCCGTTGGTGACCTTCATCGAGGTGATGTCGTTCCTGTCGCGTCCGGTTTCCCACAGTGTCCGTCTGTTTGCCAACATGCTGGCCGGGCACATCACGCTCAAGGTATTCGGCGGCTTCGTGACCATGTTGGGCGCGCTCGGTTTCCTCGGCTGGCTTGGCGCCGTCATACCGCTCGGTCTCACGGTCGCGCTTACCGCGCTGGAATTGCTCGTCGCATTTCTGCAGGCATATGTCTTCGCTATCCTGACCTGCATCTATCTCAATGACGCTATTCACCCGGGCCACTAGGCCCACATTCGCCGCACCTTGAAAGGAGTTCTGTCATGGATCCGCAAGCCGCAAAGATGATTGGCGCCGGCATTGCCTGCATTGGAATGGGCGGTGCCGGCGTAGGCGTCGGCACGATCTTCGGACATTATTTGGCGGCAGCGCTGCGCAATCCCTCGGCTGCCCAGGGGCAATTCGGTAATCTCATATTCGGTTTCGCAGTCACCGAAGCGCTCGGAATATTCTCGCTGCTGATTGCGCTGTTGTTGCTGTTCGCACTTTAGCGTAACCGCAATGGCTCAGCAGAACGCGAAGCTGACTGCAACGACTGAGCACGTTGCTGCGGGCGAGCATGGCCGCGGTTTTCCTCCCTTCGATCCGCAAAACTTCGCTTCGCAACTCTTCTGGCTGACGATCGTCTTCGCCGCGCTCTATCTGTTGATGTCGCGCCTTGCGCTTCCGCGCATAGGAGCGATCCTCGAGCAGCGCGGACGCCGCATTGCAGACGATCTGCAAGAGGCAAGTCGTCTGAAAGAGCAGTCCGATGCGGCCGTCGTCGCCCATGAGAAAGCGCTGAACGAGGCGCGGGCGCGGGCACAAGCGCTTGCCAATACAGTGCGCGCAAAGGCGGCGGCGCAAGCGCAGGCGCGGCGCAAGGAAGTCGATGCCGGCCTCAATCGGCGGATCGCGGAGGCTGAAAAAACAATCGCCGCCACCCGAGCGGCAGCAATGGGCAATGTTCGCGGCATAGTGAGCGAGGCAGCAGCGGCAATCGTCGAGCGGCTCATCGGATCAGTCCCTCCGGCACAGGAAGTGGCCGAGGCGGTGGGCGCGACGGTCAAGCAATAGAGGGCGCCGTGTTGGAAGCTGAATTCTGGGTCGCAATTGCTTTCTTCCTCTTTCTCGGCGTGCTCGGTTATTTCGGCGCCCACAACATGGCCCTCAAGGGCATCGATGAGCGGCGCAATCGGATCAAGGCCGAACTCGACGAGGCGCGCCGGCTCAAAGAGGAGGCGCAAGCCCTGTTGGTGCAGTACCAGCACAAGCAGCACGAAGCCGAGCAGGAGGCGCAGTCAATCCTGGCAAGCGCCCAAGCCGAGGCTGACCGGCTCGCAAGCGAGGCCGAAGCCAAGGTCGAGGAATTCATCGCCCGACATACCAAAATGGCCGAGACCAAGATTGCGCAGGCAGAGGCGCAGGCACTCGCGGACGTCCGCGCCGCTGCTGCCGACGCAGCGGTCGCCGCCGCCGAGAAAATCCTCACCCGCATGGTCAAGGACAAAGTCGCCGACGAGGTCCTTGCCGAGGGCATTGCGCAGGTCAGAGCGAGATTGAACTAAACTAAATGGCTCCCACGGACCCGACTTATCCCCAGCTGCACGCAAGAAATTGTGCAAAACTCGCCTTCGGCGGCATGCCCGACTTTTGCCATGGCCGCGCAATTCCTATGCTGATCGATTGATTCTGGGGCGGCGCAGGGCTGGGTGGGGCTTTCGTGGTCATATTCGACTGCAACGGCGTGCTGGTCGACAGCGAGCAGATTGCCACGGCGGTTGCCGCCGAGGAGTTCATGCGCATCGGCATCCCGCTTACGCCCGAGCTGGTGATGCGTTATTTTTTTGGACGGCGTCCTGCCGACATGATCGCCACGGTGGAAGCGGCAATCGGTCGCAAGCTGCCGGCCAATTTCGCATCGACCATCACCGCCGCAATCTTATGGCGCCTGCGCAGGGAGGTGCGCCCGATGCCCCACGCAGCCTACGCCCTCACCTGGCTGCGCGGACCGAAATGCGTCGCCTCCTCCTCAACTCCGGACCGCATCAAGGTGAGCCTGGAAACGACGGGGCTCGCTCGCTTCTTCGCCCATCAGTTTTCCGCAAGCGAGGTGCCGAACGGCAAACCGGCGCCGGACCTTTTCCTGCATGCGGCATCGCGCATGGGTATTGCCGCAGGCGATTGCATCGTGGTCGAGGATTCTCCCGCCGGGGTGAGCGCCGCCGCTGCCGCCGGAATGACGGCGATCGGATTCGTCGGCGGCAGACATTCGGGCGGAGATATCGGCGATCAGCTGATCCAGGCTGGGGCGCGCACCGTCGTCGCCGACCTGCGTCACCTCAAAGGGACCGTCGTCGCGCTGCGCGGCTGGTAATCGATTTTCACTGCGCGCGCCGCGCCGGTTTTTTGGCAGCTTTGACCGGCTTTCTCTCGCTTGCATCGCCGAATTCATCGAAGCCGACGTAAATCACATACGCATCGAGTTCGGTCGTCGGCGGCAGCGGAAAGCTTAGATTTTCCTCGACATCGACGAATTGCACGTGGGTTTGCCCCGGCGCGATGGTCGCGGCGCTGCGCTTGAACTTGGTAACGATCGTTCTTGGTTCCGGCCCCTCGCGAACCACTGCATAGCGCAGCGGAACGTCCACCGAGCCGGGAGTGCCCATCGGCCCGAGAATGACGCGACCTTGCACGCCGACCTTGATATTCAATGTCTCGCCCTGGACCGAACATTCACGCGCGGTCTGGCCAAACGAGAGCTGGTAGCGCAGATCGCCCGCAGTTGCCTGGTCACCTTTGGCGGCAATGTTCAGCGTCGAAGCACCATTGCGAATATCCACCCCCGGACATTCGACCTCCGGCGCCGAAGGCGTCGGCGAATGCGGCTGGCTGGTGCCAGGCGTGGCACTCGCAAAGAAACTCGATATGCGGCTGCTGAAAGTGGGTGAAGTACCGGAAGCGTCCTGAGCCCCGACCAATGATGCAGACGAGCAGCCGGACAGGAAAAAACTGCCGAGCATGAGCCCTGCCGCGCAAAATCGAGAGCGCCGGTGCCTGATCTGGGTCCCCGCCGACATGTGAATTACTCGTCTTTCTCACGCAAACGTCTGTTCCTGCTATTTAATATCAACCAAACCATGGCAACCCCGTGACCGTTTGCGGGACTCGATCCGGACATGTAGCCCGGATTGAGCGTCTTCGCTCAATCCGGGACTTGTCGCGGATTTCGTAAGAACAAAATCCGGGCTCCGTAAGCGCGGCCTGCTCCAGTCTGGCGTAGAGAAAATGGTCCTGCCAGGCGCCATCGATGCAAAGATATTGCGGCGCCAATCCTTCCCGATGGAAACCGGTCTTCTCCAACAGCCGGACTGAGGCGACATTAGCGGGGATGCAGGCAGCTTCGACACGGTGCAGCTTGAGCGTTCCGAACGCAAATGGCAGGAGCGTTCTCACCGCGGCGGTCATATAGCCTCGGCGAGCATAAGGCGCGCCAGTCCAATAACCGAGGCTGCCGGCCTGAGCGCAGCCACGCCGAATGTTTGCGAGCGTCAACCCACCGATGAGCACGTTGTCCGCCTGGCGGAAAACAAAGAATGCATAGGCCAAATCGGCGCGTTGATCCTCGGAATAACGCTTGATGCGGCGGCGGAATGACCCGCGGGTGAGGTCATCGGCCGGCCACGCAGGCTCCCAGGGTTTGAGAAACTCGCGGCTTTCCTGGCGAAGCCGCGCCCATTCCGCATAGTCCGATGCCTGCGGGGCGCGCAACACAACCCCTTCCCCGACTATTGCCGGGGTCAGGTCGGACAGGCTCACGGTGCGAAAAAAGGCCATGGGAAAGCAGATATCAGAGGACAGATGACGGAGGACAGATAAGCATGCGGAAAGCCCTCATTCCTTGCCTACCCTAACTCAGTGCGTCGCACTCTGAAGCTCCGTAATCTGTCCTCTGTCGTCCGTCGTCTGTCCTCCGCCTTGGCGCAGCGTGTCCGCGATGCGGGCAGCGCATTCGAGGCCCGTGCCCGGGCCGAGTGCTGCGATTGCCGGTTGGCCGCGCGCGATCAGGGCCCGCCCCGCCGCACGCGTGCTCTCGACGCTTACCGCGTCGATTTTTTCGATCAGCTCGTGCAGCTCGATTGGGCGACCCCAGTTGAGAATTTGCCGCGCCAGTTGTTCCGCGCGGGCGCCTGAACTCTCGAGTGCCATCAGCAATCCCGCTTTCATCTGCGCCTTGGCCCGGCGCAGCTCGGTCTCGTTGATGCTTTCGGCAGCCGCCGCGATCTCGTCTACCACGACGCGCATCAATTCCGCCAAATCGGCGGCATCGGTCCCGGCATAGAGGCCGAACATGCCGCCGTCGACATAGGGAGAGTGAAAGGCATAGATCGCGTAGCAGAGGCCGCGCCGTTCGCGCACTTCTTGAAAGAGCCGCGAAGACATGCCGCCGCCCAGGATATTGGCGAATACCTGCAGGCTGTAAAGATTGGGGTCGCGATGCGGCAATCCGTGCAGCGCAAGCGCGACATGCACCTGTTCGAGGTTGCGCGCTTCGATGCGCGAGCCGCCCACGAAGCGCGCCGGCTCGGGCGGCGGAGCAGATGGGCCGGTGAAGGGCGCGAACTTGCGCTCGACTTCCTCGACCATGGCCTGGTGATCGACTGCGCCAGCCGCGGCGATCACCATGTCGGGCGCACGGTAATTGCGCGCGAGATAGGCCGCAAGCCGTGCACGATCGAAGGAGCGCACTGTCGCCGGCGTGCCGAGAATTGAGCGCCCCATCGGCTGCCCGGCGAATGCAGTTTCCTGCAACCGATCCCAAATGAGGTCATCAGGCGTGTCTTCGGCTGCGCCGATCTCCTGCACGATCACGTTTTGCTCGCGCCGAAGCTCCTCCGGATCGAAAGAAGGATCGGTGAGAATGTCGGACAGCACGTCGAGCGCAAGCGCCACATCGGCGCGAAGTACGCGCGCATAATAGGCGGTGGTTTCGATCGAGGTCCCCGCATTGAGATCGCCGCCAACCGCTTCTATTTCCTCGGCGATCTGCCGGGCGCTGCGCCGCGACGTGCCTTTGAACGCCATATGTTCCAGCAAATGCGAGATGCCGTGCTCGTCCAGCCGCTCATCGCGACTGCCGGCGCCGACCCATACGCCGAGCGAAGCGGTTTCCAAATGCGCCATCCGATCGGTTACCACGACGAGGCCGGTAGGAAGGCGGGTAAGTTCCACGCTCATGCGGCAGCTCCTGACTGTGCGGCGCGACTATGGGAAAGAATATGGGTCTCCAGCGCGATCTGATCCACCGGAAATCGGATCACCCGTTCCGGCCGCTCGCCGAGGTCGGCGAGCCATTCCGGCAGCGACGGCCGAACGCCGCATGCGGCCTGCACGGCATCGGGAAATTTGGCCGCGTGCGCCGTGGCGAGCACCACCATGGGAACCGCCGGGTCGCGCGTTTCCTTTTCGCTCACTGCGACTGCGACCGCCGTGTGCGGGTCGATGAACTGCCCGGTCTCGCGCAGAACGGTGCGCATGGTGGCCGCGGTTTCGTCCTCATCCGCGCGATCGGCGGAGAACACGGCGCGAATTTCCGACAGCGCGCGAGCGGACAGCGCAAAGCCGCGCGATTGGACGAGCGTCGCCATGAGCGCACGCACCGCCTGCCCGTCACGACCATAAGCCTCGAACAGCAGACGCTCGAAATTGGAGGCCACCTGGATGTCCATGGAAGGTGAGGAAGTAGGTACCACTTCCCGCAAATCGTAGCTGCCGGTCGCAATCGTGCGCGCGAGAATGTCGTTGACATTCGTTGCGATCACCAGCCGGTCAATCGGCAATCCCATGCGCAGCGCAACGTAGCCGGCGTAAACATCGCCGAAATTGCCGGTCGGGACGGTGAAAGCGACGTTGCGCAAGGGCGAGCCCAGCGCAACGGCCGAGGTAAAGAAATAGACGACCTGCGCGATGATGCGGGCCCAGTTGATGGAGTTCACGCCGGCTAGTCGGGTCCGACTGCGAAAAACCGGGTGATTGAACATGGCTTTTACCAGAGCCTGGCAATCGTCGAATGTCCCCTCGATGGCAAGTGCATGCACGTTTTCGTCGTCTACGGTCGTCATCATCCGCCGCTGCACATCGGAGATGCGGCCGAGCGGAAACAAAACGAACAGATCGACACGGCTGCGGCCGCGGAACGCCTCGATGGCAGCGGCCCCGGTGTCGCCCGAAGTCGCGACTGCGACGGTGATGCGCTCGCCGCGGGCAGTGAGCACGTAATCGATGAGACGGGCGACGAACTGCATCGCCAAATCCTTGAATGCAAGGGTCGGTCCGTGAAACAGTTCGAGCAGGAAATCGCTCACGCCGAACTGCACGAGCGGCGAAACCGCAGGATGGCGAAAATTGCAATAGGCCTCCCGAGCCATGCGGGCGAGGTCGTAATCAGGAATCGCGCCGCCGATGAAGGGGCGCATGATTTCGACCGCGACTTCGGCATAGGGTCGGCCGGCAAAGCCGGCGATGGCATCGCGCTCGAACCGCGGCCATGTCGCCGGCACGTAAAGCCCGCCGTCCTCGGCCAGGCCTGCCAGCGTGGCTTCGATAAAGCCGAGCGGGGCAGCCTCACCCCGGGTAGACACGTAGCGCACGGTACTTCTCGGCTCCGATCAGAGATTGCGCGGCGCGAGTGCCGCCGATTTGAAGTTCCTACAGCGGTTGCAGCAAGCTCATGAAGGAACTTCAAATTCACCGCACTAGTTGCGGCCCAAGCTATTGAGTGCACAGTCGTTTTCGGACCAACGCGCCCCCAATCGTCGGGCAAACATAGTGGGCAGCAACCGCTTGCACAAGCAAGCGAAGTTCATGGGGAGGCGGGCCGGTACTTGATCCAGAAGCCGAACAACACAATCAGCATGCCGGCGAGCGCGTACCAGGTGATCGCATATTGCAGGTGCTCGTTGCGCAGCTGCGCGGTGGTGCGCACCGGCACCGGTAGCCCGCCCGCCGGCTGCGGCGATTCCATTTCAATGAAAAAGGGCGCCACCTCGCCCCAGCCTTTGGCAGCCGCGATGGCAATGTGATCGCGCACGAACCAGAGATTTCGCGCCGGGTCGTCATTCGGCGTGAAAATGCCGCGCCGCTCCGGCCAACGCATTACGCCAATAATATCGATTGTGCCGGTGAGCTCGACGGCATGTGTGAAGAAATTTTTGCTGTTTTCCGGAACGACGCCGCGATTGATGACAACGATTCCTCCGCTCGCAATTCGCGCAGGCGAAAATACCCAGTAGCCGCCGCCGGCGTATTCGCGCGCGCGTGCCGCGCCGGCATAGACGAGCGCGTCGGCCCCGGGAGTGAATGTCAAGGTGGTCGTCACGCGCCGGAATTCGTCCTGCGCAGGTTCGAGCCCGGGCCAGCGCTCGCGCGGCGGCAGCACAACAGGAGTTGCGGCGAGCCGCTGTTCGAGGGTGGCAATCAGCGCTTCCTTCCAGGCCTTGCGTTGAAGCTGCCACGACCCCAATCCAGCGCAAGTCAGGACCGCGGCGGCGACGAACAGGGCGGGTATTACTAGTGGTCCGTGATCATGCTGCCGGCCGCGCACAGAACTCACGGGGAGTTGCCACCGGTAAAGCGTCCTTCCTCGGCTTGGTGGTGATACTGCAATCCAATGAGCAGGCCCTTCATTGGGCGCAGCGGCAGCAGCGTCGTGATCAAAATGAGCGGCCCCCACAGTGCTGCATGCACCCAATAAGGCGGCGCATATATCATCTCGACCGCCAGCGCCGAACCGGCGACGATGAATCCGGAGATGAACATGACGAAAAATGCCGGACCGTCCGCCGAATCGGCAAAGGAAAAGTCGAGCCCGCAATGATCGCAGCGCGGCTGCAGGGCGAGAAAGCCGGCGAACAAGCGGCCCTTGCCGCAGCGCGGGCAGCGTCCCAGCAGCCCGTTTACAATGGGCGAGCGCGAATTGTGGGTTGAAACGTCCACGCAGCATTCCTAATCCGCAGGACACACCATGCGGAGATGGCGTTCCGCGGCCGTTTTCTCAAGCCTTGCCTTGCGAACTTCGGAATCGGGACACTAGATTGTCAATGACCCGCTGCGTGCGCTGCGCTTTCTCCGCCGGAACCCCATACATAGATGCAGGCGAACAGGAACAGCCACACGACGTCGACGAAGTGCCAATACCAAGCGGCAAATTCGAAACCGAGGTGCTGGGTCGGGGTGAAGTGACCGAGATAGACGCGGATCAGGCACACGATCAGGAATGTCGAGCCGATGATAACGTGCGCGCCATGAAAGCCGGTCGCCATGAAAAAGGTGGCACCGTAGATGTTGCCGCTGAAATTGAACCCGGCATGGGTGTACTCGTAGGCCTGCACGCAGGTAAAGGCGAGGCCGAGCGCAATGGTAAGGATCAACCCCCACTTGAGACCCTCGCGATCGTTTTCGAGCAGCGCGTGATGCGCCCAGGTGACTGTGGTGCCGGAGGTCAGCAGGATCAGCGTGTTCAATAGCGGCAAATGCCACGGATCGAATGTCTGGATCCCCTTCGGCGGCCACACTCCACCAAACAGTTGCTCGCGCGTGATCTGGTGTATGTCCGCCGGAAACAGGGCGCTGTTGAAATAAGCCCAGAACCAGGCAACAAAGAACATCACTTCCGAGGCGATGAACAGGATCATCCCGTAGCGGTGGGAGATCTGTACGACCCTGGTGTGGAACCCTCCGTAGGTCGCCTCACGCGCCACGTCGCGCCACCAGCCGAGCATCGTATAGAGCGTGCCGAGCACGCCCATGCCAAACAGGTAGGGCGCGCCGGCGAACATATGATGCATCCAGGTGATGGCGCCAACCGCGGTCACGAACAGCGATACCGAGCCCACTGCCGGCCACGGGCTTGGATCGACCAAGTGATAATCGTGGTGCGGCTTCGCGTGCGCATCGGCCATTTAGGATGTCTCCATCGCGTTGTTGAGTTTGCCGCGGCGCATTCAGCTTCGACCGGCAGCACCCTGCGTGAGCGGCCGCTCAGGCTGCCGCACCGGATAGATCGTGTAGGAGAGCGTGATTGTATCGAGCGAGTCCTGTTCCGGGTCTTTCAGCAGCTCCGGGTCGATAAAAAATACCACCGTCATGTCGCGTTTCTCGCCCGGCCCCATTCGCTGCTCGGTAAAGCAGAAGCAGTTGATCTTCGAAAAATAGCTGCCGACAGTTGGCGGTGACACATTATAGGAGGCAATCCCGAACGTCTCGCGCGCGGATTGGTTGATGACCCGGTAGTTGACGGTGACGACCTCGCCGATTTTCAGTTCAACGAAACTCTGTTCGGGTTGGAATAGCCAAGGAAGTCCGCCGGCGACATTGGCGTCGAAGCGCACTTTCATGGTGCGTTGGGAAATGTGAGCGGGCGCCACCACAGCCACCTGGGTAGTCCCCGCAAAACCGGTGGTACGGCAGAACCAGTTGTAGAGCGGCACCGCGGCATAGGCGGCTCCCACCATTGCCGCCACGAAGAGCGCGCATGCTCCGGCAACCAGTAAATTTTGACGCGATCTGCCTGGGGATGCGATCATAAGCTCTGCCGATTCACAGCGGACGATTTAAAACGGCCGGGCCTTTCACCAGAGTTACCACATAAAAGAGTATGACCAGGGCTGCCAGCGCCAGCGCAATGGCGATGGAGCGCGCGCGTTGGCTGCGGCGCTGCCGCTCCGTGAGAACGATTTTGTCAGGCCGCTCGTCCATGGCTGCGTCATTATCCTCATCCGGCAGCCCCAGGGAAAGCATTATCAATCAGCAATACGGCGAACAGAATGAACAGATAAAGGATCGAGAATGAAAACAATCGCAGTGCCGCGCGCTGCCCGTGGGGTCCCTCCCCTGCGCATAGCAATCGCAGTGCGAGCGCGACCATCAGAGCGCCTGAAACGGCCGCCGTCGCACCATAAAGGGCATTGCTGTACCCAAACAGCCAAGGGGCCGTGCCGGTTAGTGCGAGGACGACGGAATAAATCAGAATCTGTCGGCGCGTTTCATCTTTCCCGGCGATCACCGGCAACATTGGAATCCCGGCGCGAGCATAGTCCTCGGTGCGAGTGAGAGAAAGCGCCCAGAAATGCGGCGGCGTCCACATGAACACTATCAGAAAAAGCAGGAATGGCTCGAAGGAAACACCGCCGGTGGCCGCCGCCCAGCCGATCATCGGCGGGAAGGCCCCCGCTGCGCCGCCGATGACGATGTTCTGCGGCGTCGAGCGCTTGAGCCATACGGTATAGACGACAATGTAAAAAAAGATTGTGAACGCTAGCATTGCAGCCGCAAGCCAGCTCACCAACAGGCCGAGGACGCATACCGAAAACGCGGCAAGCGTAATGCCGAAGGCAAGCGCTTCGCCCGGGGCGATGCGGCCTTGTGGGATGGGACGGCCGCAGGTGCGCGACATGACCGCATCGATATCCGCGTCGTACCACATGTTGAGCGCGCCGGCTGCCCCGGCGCCGACAGAAATGCACAGCAACGCCGTGAATCCGATGACGGGATGGACGTGTACCGGCGCAATCATCATTCCCACCAGCGCGGTGAACACGACCAGCGACATCACCCGCGGTTTCATCAAGGCGACATAATCGCCGACCTCGGCGATGCTCGGCTCGTGGCCCTTAAACGCGACAGCGGCTTGCATCGCAGGCGCGAATTCGGATCCTTCGCTTAGGGGTGACATGATGCTTACGCTTTCGAAGCGTCCCGCGATTTTAGAGTTATGCGGCCTTATCCGTGATGAGCGGCAACTCGTTATATTGATGGAAGGGCGGTGGCGACGGCAGCAACCATTCCAGCGTCGTTGCGCCCGCGCCCCACGGATTATCGGCCGCCCGCTCCTTGCGGATGAAGGCCTGCACAACGCCGAAGAAAAATACCAGGGCACCGATTCCGGAAATGTAGGAGCCGATCGACGATACGAAGTTCCAGCCGGCAAACGCGTCGGGATAATCGGCAATGCGCCGCGGCATGCCCGCGAGCCCGAGGAAGTGCTGCGGGAAGAATACGATGTTCACACCGATGAAGGTGAGCCAGAAGTGCAGCTTGCCGATCGATTCCGAGTACATGTAGCCGGTCATCTTGGGGAACCAGTAATACCAGCCGGCAAAGATGGTGAACACCGCACCCAGCGACAGCACGTAATGGAAGTGGGCCACCACGTAATAGGTGTCCTGCAGCGATCGATCGACGCCCGCATTCGCCAGCACCACGCCGGTCACGCCGCCTACGGTGAACAGGAAGATGAAGCCAATCGCCCACAGCATCGGCGTCTTGAACTCGAGGGAGCCGCCCCACATGGTCGCGATCCAGGAAAATATCTTCACTCCAGTGGGCACCGCGATCACCATCGTCGCGACAACGAAGTAAGCCTGCGCGGCGGTCGACATTCCGACGGTGTACATGTGGTGCGCCCACACTACGAAACCGATCCCGCCGATTGCCACCATCGCATAGGCCATGCCGAGATAGCCGAACACCGGCTTTTTGGAGAAGGTCGCAACAATCTGGCTGACCATTCCGAAGCCCGGCACGATCAGAATGTACACTTCAGGATGACCGAAGAACCAGAACAGGTGCTGGAACAGCACGGGATCGCCACCGCCTTCGGCAGTGAAGAAAGTCGTGCCGAAATTGCGATCGGTGAGCAGCATGGTGATGGCGCCGGCGAGCACCGGCAATGCCAGCAATAGCAAAAACACGGTGACCAGCTGCGACCACACGAAGAGCGGCATTTTGTGCAGGGTCATGCCGGGCGCCCGCATATTGAATATCGTCGTAATGAAATTGATGGCGCCCAGGATCGACGAGGCGCCGGCAAGGTGCAGCGCCAGGATGGCAAAATCGACCGCAGGACCGGGATGCCCGGTTGTTGAAAGCGGCGCATAGAGAGTCCATCCCGCGCCGACCCCGGGCGCACCGCGTTCGCCCTCCACGAACAGGGAAATTACCAGGAGCGAGAACGAGGCCGGCAGCAGCCAAAACGAGATGTTGTTCATGCGCGGAAACGCCATGTCGGGCGCCCCGATCATCAACGGCACCATCCAGTTGCCGAAGCCGCCGATCATCGCCGGCATGACCATGAAGAAGATCATGATCAGCCCGTGCGCGGTGGTGAACACGTTAAAGGTGTGCGGCTCGTGAAAGAACTGCAGGCCGGGCTGCATCAATTCCAGCCGCATGCCGATCGAGAGCACTCCGCCCACCAGTCCGCCGACCAGCGCAAACACCAGGTACATGGTCCCGATGTCCTTGTGGTTGGTCGAATAGAGATAACGCCGCCAGCCATGCGGGTGGCCGTGCGCTTCTTCGCCGTGGGTTCTTGCCGTGGTCGCCATGAATGTTGTCCTTCGAATTCCGAGTTCCGTCCGATTATCGCGCTATTGATGGCAGCAAGGCTGTTGCCCCGCGGCGACGGTGATCGGCACCGTTTGGTTGCGCGCATATTTCTTCTTTGCCTCGTCGACCCAGGTCGCGAACGCCTGCTCGCTCACGACTCGCACGGCGATCGGCATGAAGGCGTGATCCTTGCCGCATAATTCCGAGCACTGGCCGTAATAGACGCCTTCGCGCGTGGCCTTGAACCAGGTCTCATTGAGCCGGCCGGGAATGGCGTCGATCTTGATGCCGAATGAGGGCACCGCGAAGGAGTGAATTACGTCGGCTCCGATCACGAGTACATGCACGGTCTTGTCCACCGGCACGACCATCTCGTTGTCGACCGCCAGCAGCCGCGGCTGGTCCTGCTTGAGTTCGCCGGCTTTCAGCATCAGCGAGTTGAATTCGAAATTGCCGTTATCCGGGTAGCCGTAACTCCAATACCACTGCTTGCCCGTTGCCTTGATCGTGAGATCGGCAGGCGGCGGGATGAGCTCAAAGAACAGAAGCTTGAATGATGGCACCGCGATTACCAGCAGGATCACGATGGGGATGATGGTCCATGCCACTTCCAGCCATGTATTGTGCGTGGTGCGGGACGGAACTGGATTGCTGCGCGCATTGAAGCGTATGATTACGATGATCAGGAGAATGAGCACGAAACAGGTGATGGCGGTAATGATATAGAGCAGGAAATCGTGAAAGGTGATGATGCTGTCCATCACCGGTGAAGCTGATTGCTGCATCCCGATCTGCCATGGCGACGGCTGTCCGAGTGCGGCCAGAGCCGCACCTGCCCCGGCGAGCACTGCGGAAACCACAATGGCCGAGGTGGCCAAGCGCCTCAAATCGCGCATCTTTGCTGTTGCTCCTTTCGAAGCGAATTCCCCCGAGGCGCCTACCCCGCAGCAGCCCCGACGGTGAGGCGGCCTGCCACCAAGTTCTGCAGCGTTGCCCCTCGGGTTCTACGAGTGGGCGGGGCAAAGCGCCATGAGGAATGCCGGGCTCTCAAACCATAATTTCGGGTCGGTCGCAATGCATCCTGCCAATCAGCACATGCGACCCGAAGACCGGCCAAGCGTGCTTCCGCCCAAGGTCCTCGAACCGCCGTGACTTTGTCCCTTTCTCGGCCACAATGCGCTGTTTTACTGATCATTGACGCGCAGGTCCGACCATGGTTCCAGCGGTTTGATTCGGCGCAACACAGTCTACAGGCGGGGGGCGCCAAGGAACAATCGAGGGCACGGGGATAATGCTTGCATTCAGCCCGAGAACGCTTGTTCTCGCAATGAGTTCGCTGGTATTGACGGGGTCCTTGCTGACGCTCGGATCGGCAGATCACGCGCGTGCGCAAGGCGCCGTCAAATCGGTTCACAATGATTGGCAGGTACGCTGCGACACGCCGCCGGGCGCGCAGGGCGAACAATGCGCCTTGATCCAGAGCGTGACCGCGGAAGATCGCGCCAATGTCGGCCTCACCGTCATCGTGCTCAAGACCGCCGATCAGAAGAGCCGCCTCATGCGAGTTGTTGCCCCGGTGGGCGTGCTGCTTCCCTCCGGGCTTGGTCTCAAGATCGACCAGGTGGACGTGGGTCGCGCCGGCTTTGTGCGTTGCCTGCCGAATGGTTGCGTCGCCGAAGTGGTGATGGATGACAATCTCGTGAAGCAGATGCGCACGGGGCAGACTGCCACCTTCATCATCTTTCAGACACCGGAAGAAGGGATTGGCTTTCCCATGAGCCTGAAGGGGTTCGGCGAAGGCTACGACAAACTGCCCTAGTGGTCCGATTCCGAAGTTCGCCATCACCGCACTAGGCGGCGTCTGCCATTTAATCTGATCCGTTGACGGCGAAGGGCATGCCCCTCGCCCGCTGTGCGAATGACGCGCGATGGCCTCGCAAACAGCTGCGAGCGCGATTATGTTTTCTCCATAGCCGCACTGGAACACTCATGAGCGCAGCAAGCCTTTCATTGTTCGACCGCGCCGGGCTCGATCGCTCGCAGGCGCGACGGAACCTTGCATTCGGTCTCGAAGGGGCTGATGACGGCGAGATCTATCTCGAATATGCGCAATCCGAAGCGCTGGTTTTCGATAACGGCCGGCTCAAGCAGGCGACGTTCAATACCGACCAGGGTTTTGGGCTGCGCGCCGTCAAGGACGAGGCGGTGGGCTATGCCCATTCATCGGACATATCGAGCGCAGCGCTGGCGCGGGCGGCAGATGCGGTACGCGCGGTAAAGGGCGGATACGCGGGACGCTACGCCGAGCCGCCGAACCGGTCCAATATTCGTCTCTACGGCGAAGAGAATCCGCTTCTCGAACCCACATTCGAGACCAAGGCCAAGCTCCTGCAAACCATGGACACCTATGTGCGGGGGAAGGACCCGCGGGTGCGCCAGGTGTCGATTTCGCTTGGCGCGAGCTGGCAGCTGATCGAAATCCTGCGCGCCGATGGTGAGAGCTATCGCGATGTGCGCCCGCTGGTTCGCATCAATTTCACGGTAGTGGTCGGCGAAGGCGATCGCCAGGAGGTCGGAAGCCGCGGCTATGGCGGGCGCGAGGGCTTTGCCAATTTCCTTGCGACTGACGACTGGCAGAACGCAGCGGATGATGCCGTGCGCCAGGCACTGACCAACCTCGCGGCAGTGCCGGCACCGGCCGGCGAGATGGACGTGGTGCTGGCCCATGGCTGGCCGGGCGTCATGCTGCACGAAGCGGTCGGCCACGGACTTGAAGGCGATTTCAACCGTAAGAAAACATCGGCCTTTGCCGGCCTGATGGGGCAGCGGGTCGCCGCCAAAGGGGTGACCGTGGTCGACGACGGCACCATCTCCAAGCGGCGCGGCTCACTGTCGATCGACGATGAGGGCACTCCCACCAGCCGGACAGTGCTGATCGAAGACGGGATTCTCGTGGGCTACATGCAGGACCGCCAGAACGCGCGGCTCATGAACATGCAGGCAACCGGAAATGGCCGGCGGCAGAGCTATGGTCACGTCCCCATGCCGCGCATGACCAATACTTACATGCTGGCCGGGGAACGCGAGCCAAGCGAGATCATCGCCTCGGTCAAGAACGGGATTTACGCCGTAAGCTTCGGCGGCGGGCAAGTGGACATCACCTCCGGCAAATACGTGTTCGAGGTCACCGAGGCCTACCGGATCGAGGATGGCAAGCTCGGGGCGCCGCTCAAGGGCGCCATGCTCATTGGCAATGGGCCGACCGACCTGCATCGCGTGAGCATGATCGGCAATGACATGGAACTCGATCCCGGCATTGGGACCTGCGGCAAGAATGGGCAAGGCGTGCCGGTGGGGGTCGGCCAGCCCACTCTGCGCATGGACCGCATTACGGTCGGCGGAACAGGGTAGCCATGCGAGGTAAAACTCCACGCAGATAAAGACATTTCTGCACAAAGCGTGGATGCTGATCTGCGTAAGCAAGCGCTTGAGCAGCAGGAACAGCGTTGGTTGGATGAAAACCGCGACGCGCTTATCTCGATCAACTCTTTTATCGCTCGGCATGGGCTTCTCGCCAGCAAGCTCCGCTTTCGAGCATATGAATTGAGCACGTCTCAAAAATAAGCAATGCTGCGCCCGCAGGTAGCAACGCATATCCAGATTTATCTGATCACCCCTGATATGCAGCACGGCTTGTGCAGCGGGCGGGTGATCCTGCTCTTGAGGTAGCAGACCGCCGAGGTGCCGACATAGCCCGGACGCACATAGGTCCAGGCGCGGCAGCTTTGCTCGCCTTCGCAGGCCAGCGCGCAATTTGCGCCACTCGGATCGGCCGGCACATCGAAATGACGAAGGTCGCCGCCAAAACGATCGAAGCCGAATTCGATTGCTCCGGTTCGCGGTTCGATCACGCCGGTACCCCGCACCCCCGATACGCAGCAAGGAGATGCAACACGCGGCGTGACCTTGGATTTGAGCCAGCACATCGCGCTGGCGCTTTCCGTCACGGGGTAGGAGAAGGCCCAGGCGCGGCAACGCGCATCCCGCTCGCAACGGGCGGCACATTGGGCGGGATCACCGGATCGCATGGGGAAACTCAAGTAATCGCCGCCGGGCCGATCGAACCCGACCTGGCCGCGCGCCTCCAAGCCGAGCACAAGCACTGCAATCAAGACGCCGAGCAGTTGACAGCATCGCCGCATGCCTGACCTCGCGCTAGCCCGCCGACGCCGTTTCATCCATGTTAGAGGAGCGGTCGGCCATAGGCGAGTGCCGCACCAACACGAACAGCGCCCCTGCAAAGCTTCCGGCCGGAGCAATCATGACTGTGCAACACGGCGAATTTGGTTTTCTCGCTTTCGGCGTCGTGCTGCTGGTCGTCGCCGTCGTCAGCGTACCGATTGCCCGCAAGGTCGGCCTTCCCGCGCTGATCGCCTACCTGATCGGCGGGATGGTCATCGGGCCTTATGGCTTGCGCATATTCGGCACCCCGGAAAGCATTATTCCGGTTTCCGAACTGGGCGTGGTGATGCTGCTGTTCCTGATCGGCCTCGAGCTTGAGCTTGGCCGGCTCATGGCCATGCGCGGCGCCATCTTCGGCCTCGGTGCCGCGCAACTCGCCGTCACCGCGCTTGCACTGGCAGGTCTCTCTTATTTCAGCGGCCTTATTGGCTGGCGCGGCGCGATCGTCGCCGGACTCGCGCTGGCAATGTCGGCGACGGCGATCGCGCTGCAGATCCTGGAAGAGCGCGGCGACCTGCAGCGCGATTACGGACAGCGCACGTTCGCAATTCTGCTCTTTCAGGATATGGCGGTCGTGCCGCTGCTTGCGCTTCTGCCTTTGCTGGCGCCGGCGCTTGACAGCGTTCACGCGGATTTTGCCGAGGGTCTGCGCACGGTGGCGCTTATCGGCGGCGCAATCGCAATCATCGTATTGGCGGGGCGCTACCTCCTCAATCCATTCTTTCGATTGCTCGCCCAGAGCGGATCGCGCGAAGTCATGACTGCCGCCGCGCTGCTGGTGGTCCTCGGGGCGGCGCTCCTGATGCAGACGGTCGGAATGTCCATGGCATTGGGAGCCTTCCTCGCCGGGGTGATGCTTGCCGAATCCAATTATCGGCACGAGCTCGAGGCCGACATCGAGCCGTTCCGCGGGCTCCTCCTCGCATTGTTCTTCATGGGCGTAGGCATGAGCATCGATATCGCGCTTGTGCGTGCGAATCTGGCATTGATCGTGCTGGCGGCTGTCGTCATTACGGCGCTGAAGGCGGCCATTGTCTGGCTCCTGTTCCGCGCCACCTGTACGCGCGGCAACGCGTTGCGCGCGGGATCCATTCTCACCGGCGCGGGTGAATTTGCTTTCGTCATTTTCCCGCTGGGCGCATCGCTCGGCATTATCGATCGGCCGCAGGCCGGTATTCTCACCGCGATTGCCGCCATCACCATGCTGTTTGGGCCGCTGGTCGCAGCCACGACCGAGTTTGCCCTGCGGCGCCTCGCCCGGCCGGCCGGTCTGGAAAGCGAGGATTTTTCCGACGCCCACGGGTCGGTGCTGGTAATCGGCTTCGGACGATTCGGTCAGATCGTGTCGCAGTGCCTGCTTGCTGAAGGCATCGATGTCATCACCATCGACAACAATCCGGAAATGATCGCGCAGGCGAGCCGGTTCGGCTTCAAGGTTTATTACGGCGACGGCACCCGGCTCGACGTCTTGCGCGCGGCAGGCACCGCCGCTGCGCGGCTGGTTGCGATCTGCATCGACAACCGGGAAGCCGCAAGCCGCGTCGTTGATCTGGTGCATGCGGAATTTCCCGGAACGCAGCTTTATGTGCGGTCCTACGACCGGCGCCATTCGTTGCAGCTCATCGCCAAGGGCGTGGAATTCGAGCTGAGGGAAACCTACGAATTGGCGCTCCTGTTCGGCCGCAAGACGCTCGAAGCGCTTGGATTGGACGACGAGCGGGCGCTTGCGATTGAGGAATTCGTGCGCCGGCGCGATCTTGACCGGCTGGCACTGCAGCAGGCCGAAGGGATTTCCGCCGGGATCGACCTTCTGCGCACGACCATGGTGCAGGAGCCATTGAGCAAGCCCGCGCGCGCCGCGAAGCCGCTCAATCCGGAGGCGCGACAACTCGTTCGCCCGCCGCCGGGCGAGTCGTAGCCCGGATTGAACGTCTTCGTTCAATCCGGGCTACAGATTCAATACGCGTATTCCTTGAAGGCCGGCGCAACGCTGCCGCTCCACGGGCCATTGAATTTTTCCAGCAATTCCTCGGCGGGTGTTACACCGCGCGCGACATATTCCTCGATCGGCTGGAGATAGCGGCTTTCATCCTGGCCGGCGCTGTCGAGCCGGCCGCGTCGGGCCAGCCCTTTTTGTGCAAGTGCAATGGTGGCGCGCGCGAGTTGCAGCACGCTCGCGCCCTTGATGACGGCGGCAAAGCCCTGTTTGGGCACGTCATCGCGCAGCTTCTGGCGCTCCGCCGCCTTCCAGTCCTTGACCAGCATCCAGGCCTGATCGAGCGCATCCTCGTCATAGAGGATGCCGACCCAATAGGCCGGCAGCGCCGGCAGCCGCCGCCACGGCCCGCCGTCCGCTCCGCGCATTTCCAGGTAATGTTTGAGGCGGACTTCCGGAAAGATGGTGGAGATATGATTTGCCCAGTCCGAGATCGTCGCGCGCTCACCGGGCAGAGCGGGCAGCCGGCCTTGCATCAGATCGCGAAATGATTGTCCGGCGACATCGATATACTGCTCGCCGCGTTTGACGAAATACATCGGCACGCCGAGCGCGTAATCGATATAGCGCTCAAAACCCATGCCGGCTTCGAATGCCCAGGGCAGCATTCCGGTGCGGTCAGGATCGGTGTCGCGCCAGATTTCCGAGCGAAATGAAAGAAAGCCATTCGGCCGGCCTTCGGTGAATGGCGAATTGGCGAACAGTGCCGTTGCCACCGGCTGCAGCGCCAGGCTGACGCGCAGCTTCTTCACCATGTCGGCCTCGCTGGAATAATCGAGATTCGTCTGCACCGTGCAGGTGCGATACATCATGTCCAGGCCGTGGCCGCCGACCTTGGGCATATAGGCCGTCATGATGCGGTAGCGGCCTTTCGGCATCGTCGGAATCTCGGCACGGCTCCAGTTCGGGGTCATGCCGAGCCCAAGAAAGCCGATCCCCAGGGGACGCGCGACTTCCTTGACCTGCGCGAGATGCGCCATCAGCTCCGAGCATGTCTGATGCACGGTCTCGACCGGCGCTCCCGACAATTCGAACTGTCCACCCGGCTCAAGCGATATTGCGCCGCCGCCCGTGACATCGAACAAGCCGATCACGTTGCCTTGTTCGATGATCGGTTGCCAGCCCAGTAGATGCTGCATGCCTTCCAGGAGCGCGCGGATGCTGCGACGGCCCTCATAGGGCACCGGGCGCAAATCTTCGGTCCGAAACACGAATTTCTCGTGCTCGGTACCGATGCGGAATTGCGCCTTCGGCTTCGCCCCGGCCTCGAACCATGCGACCAGCTCGTCGCGCGTCTCGATCGGCGTCATGTCGACTTGGTCGCGGGCCATGCGGCGGTTCCGGGAAAAGGGCCGCGACCTTACACGTCGCCTGCAAGGGAGGGCAAATGGGCACTCAACAATCATCTGCCAGTGATTGCCGATGTCGCGATTGGTGCAGTTAGCTCCTGACTGATCCCCGTAAATTGGATATCCTGCACTCGCGCTGCGCGCCGGGACCGCATTGGATGACCCTGCAGGAGAAATTCAGTGAGCCAGATGGATGCAATCACCGCCAACGCGAATAGCTTCGTCCCGGTGATCGACATAGCCCCCTACCTTGCGGGCACGCCTGAAGGCAGACATCGGGTCGCAGCGGAAATCGACCGCGCCTGCCGCGAGGTCGGCTTCTATATCATCGTCGGTCATGGCGTCGACCTGCGATTGATCGAGCAGGTCGAGACCGTCTCGCGTGAATTCTTCGATCTTCCGCTTGACGAAAAAATGAAGGTGCATATCGGCGATACGCCCGGCGCGGTCGGTTATGCGGCTGTCGGCGACGTCGCACTGGCCTATACCCGCGGTCAGGTGGCGCCGCCGGACCTCAACGAATCGTTGCAGATTGCGAAAGTTGACGTGACGGACGATGGGTATTTTCAAAGCGAAGCCGCGCGCGGCTTGATTCCAAAGAACCGCTGGCCGCAGCGGCCCGCTGCCCTCAAAGCGGTGTACAGCAAATATTACCTGAGGATAGGCGCCCTTGCCGCGGATTTGATGCGCTTGTCGGCTCTCGCACTCGGGCTGCCTGAGACGTATTTCGATGACAAGATCGACCGCCACATCAGCCGCCTCAACATACGTCTTTACCCGGAGCAGAGAATTGCTCCGCTGCCCGGCCAGTTACGCGCCGCCGCGCACACCGATTACGGGACGGTCACGATACTCAAGCCGGGCGACGCCGTTGGCGGTCTTCAGGTCGCCGACCGTGATGGAAACTGGCACGACGTTCCAATGATTCCCGGATCGTTCGTGATCAACCAGGGCGACCTGATGGCTCGCTGGACGAACGATCGCTGGCTTTCAACCCTGCATCGCGTAGCCAATCCTCCCGCTGAGGCCAAGGGCGGGTCGCGGCGTCTGTCCATCGTGTTCTTTCACCATCCGAACTACGATGCGACCGTGTCCTGTCTGCCGACCTGCGTCGACGCCAAGGTCGCACCCGCCTATGAACCGATCACGGTGAGTGACTACTACAGCATGAAGAAATCGCAGCAGCGCATGGCGCGGGCGAAGGCGCTTGAAGCAGCGGCGAGCTGACTGGTGTGGCGGATTTGACGTTCCTATCAGCATTGCCGCGAGTCATTCATAGGAACGTCAAATCCAAAGCCACACTAGAATCATGGAGTTGCTAATGGTCCTTGGATTCCGAAGTTCGCATCTGAACGTGCCGCGAGTGCTGGCGAACTTCGGAATCGGACCACTAGCCGTCCCGATGCCTCTGACACGCGCGTTTGTTGTTATTGCCGCGGCTCTTCTTCTGGCGACCGCGCTCGGCAGCAAACCGGCCGATGCGCAGGATTGGCCGACACGTCCGTTGACGCTCGTGGTGCCGTGGGCCGCCGGCGGGGGCACCGATGTGATGGGACGCATCATGGCGCGCCGCATGTCGGAGATCATGGGCCAGCAGGTGATCGTCGAAAATATCACCGGCGCCGGCGGAATGATCGGTTCGACGCACGTCGTCAAGGCAGCACCGGACGGCTACACCTTTGTCTTCGGCAGCCGCTCGGACGCGATCAATATGACGCTCTACAAGCGTCCTACTTACAGTCTGCAGAACGATCTTGCCCCCGTCGTCCTCGTTGCCGACCAGCCGACGATTTTGGTCGCGCGCAAAGATCTGCCGGCCGATGGACTCAAGGACTTCGTCGCACATGTGCAGCGCAACGTCGGTACCGTTCGCTTGGGTTCCGCCGGCATCGGCGCCACGGGCTTTGTCGATTGTGCCATTTTCAACGGGATGATCGGGGTCAACATCCAGGCAATCCCGTATCGAGGCAGCGGCCCGGCGATGCAGGACCTGATCCGCAGCCAGTTCGACTATTTCTGCACGATCAGCGGGTCGGCGGCGGCGCCGCTGCAGAACGGCCTGATCAAAGGCATTGCAGCGTTCAGGCACGAACGATTGCCGTCGCTGCCGCAAGTGCCGACCGCCTTTGAGCAGGGCATGGATTTCGATGCCTCGACCTGGTTCGGCTTCTTCGTGCCCAAGGCCACCCCGGCCGCGATAATCAAGAAACTGCACGACGCCAGCGTAGCGGCGATGGCAACGCCCTCGGTGGCGGAGCAGCTGGCCACCAACGGAACGTATGTTGTGCCGCCGGAAAAGCGCTCGACCGAGTATTTCGAAAGCATCATCGTTCCCGAGATCGAGAAGAACGCAGCGCCGCTCAAGGCTGCGGGAATGTCGGTCGATTAAGCCGCACCCAAAGAGCAAGGACGACCGCCATGGCGAAGGCCTATTGGGTAACCTCATATCGCTCGATCTCCGACCCGGAGAAGCTTGCCACCTATGCCGCCCTTGCCGGACCGGCCATTGCGCCCTTCGGCGGGCGCTATCTCGCGCGCGGCACCGCCGCTGCTGCCTACGAAGCGGGTCTGAAAGAGCGAATCGTCATTTCCGAATTCCCGAGTATCGAACGGGCGATCGCCGCTCATGACAGCACGGCGTACCAGGCCGCCCTGAAGGCACTGGGTGACGGGGCGGTGCGCGACCTGCGGATCATCGAAGGCTTGGAATAGCGCAATCTACTCCTTGATCGGCGCGCCGGATTTGCGCAACCAGCGGCGGTTTTGGCCGTCGCGCTCCAGCATCAGGTCGACATCGGAGTAATGCACGCGCTCGTTCGTCAAGCGGGTGCCTATTTCGAGGTAGACCGCGTCGCTGCTGCTGCGATTGACGAGGCAATGGCCGATGCCGCTGTTGGCCTTGAAGCCCGCGGCATCACCGGGCCGAAGCACGATCTCGCCGTCGTTCTCCTGAAGCACCAGCTCGCCTTCCAGCATGAAGATGAACTCATCCTCCTGCTCGTGCCAGTGCCGCAGCGCCGAGGACGAACCGGGCTTGATGCGGGTGAGGTTGACGCCGAATTGCGCGAGGCCGGCGGCGTCG
The DNA here is from genome assembly GCA_963817135.1 of uncultured Alphaproteobacteria bacterium. GTDB lineage: Bacteria > Pseudomonadota > Alphaproteobacteria > Rhizobiales > Xanthobacteraceae > VAZQ01. The sequence continues at coordinate 360,792 of CAWFNG010000019.1, forward strand.
CCAAGCCGCTGCCTTTCCCGCCCGGCGATCACAGGCGCAAATTCCTTGGGATAATTGCTCATCCGTTGAGCTGGAATTTTTCCTATATCGATCTTGGGCATTTCCAATCCTTTCTTTACGATCGTCATCGGCGGTTAGTGTAATTGTCGCATGCGCTGCGCCGGCCGCAAGTCGGGAAGCGGACTTCCGGTTCTTGCGGGAAAACCCGTTTTGATGGAGAGTTGAGCCGAATTGACGGAGGCTCGCATGGAAACGATCCCGCTGGGTCCCGGTTTTGCCGCCGAACTGCGCGGCGTGACGCTTGCCGGCATTGCCATGGATGACGCCGCATACCAGGAGGCCCGCGCGGCGTTCGAGGAGCATTCCGTGCTGGTCCTGCGTGGCCAGGAGGTAACCGACGAAGCGCAGCTTGCTTTTTCGCGCCGGTTTGGCCCGCTCGAAATAACCAAGGTCGGCTCGCAAGGCACCGGCACCAACCTGGTGATTCTCAGCACCATCGACGAGAGCGGCAAAGTCGTGCCGGCGGATCACCGATTGGCGCTGCGCAACAAGGCAAACCAGCTCTGGCATACCGACAGCACTTTCAAACGCGTGCCGGCGCTCGCTTCGGTGCTCTCGGCGCGCATCATCCCGGCGCGCGGCGGGGAAACGGAATACGTCTCCACCCGGCTCGCCTTCGAGCGGATCGACCCGGCACTGCGCCGGCAGTTCGAACATTCCTTCGCCTGGCACGACTACGCCCATTCGCGCGGCAAGATCGCGGCCGACCTCGCAAGTCCCGAGGAGCGCGCGGCACTACCGCCGCAATGCTGGCGCATGGTTTGGAAAAACCCGGTCAACGGCCGCATCGCGCTTTATCTCGCCTCGCACGCCTATGCGGTTGAAGGAATGGAGCAGGCGGCGGGGCAACAGCTGCTCGCCGAGTTGATCGATGCGGCGACCGCGCCGGGGCTGACTTACATCCACAGCTGGCGCAGCGGCGACGTCGTCATGTGGGACAACCGCGCGACCATGCATCGCGGCCGGCCTTGGCCCGCGCACGAGCCGCGCCATATGGTGCGTACCACCATATCGGCGACCGAGGCTGACGGGCTCGCGAGCGTGCAGCCGCCGGCGCGACAAGCGGCGGAATAATCGATCATTGCAGCGGCTGGGTGATCGATAGGCCGATGAACGGCTTTTTCGTGCCCTTCACCGTTCGCCTGGACGGCTCGGATCTCGGCAATCCGGAATATTCGTCACATTCCTCGTCTGTCTCACAACCGTTGCGCGGCAGGACATCGAGGAGTTGCAGGCTCTTGCGGGTTTGAACCTCAAGATAGCTCGTCCCGATCCGAAACTGATCGTTGGAAATTGCGCCCGCGGGCGGCAGCTCACGCCAGTTTCTGAAATTATTCGCCAGCGGGCTATTGCCGCTCAAACCCGTCCCGAACGTATAGCTCGGCGGCAGCTTCGCCCAATTGTTCTCCTGCCCGAGCCCGGGGGCGGACTTCTCCGGCGTTTCTCTGTTGTCGAATTGGCGCGGGACAATGTCCGTCAGATTTGGTGAGAACAGCAGCGCCTGGGAGCCCGCAGTGGATGCCCATGCAAGAAGGCCAGCGGTAGCCGCGAGGATTTGGAACTGGCGCCGAATCAACACGTTGGTCCCCCCGGCACCATGACAGCCTAAAATAGAGCGAGATGCTAGATTGGCGAGGACACTATGGGAGGAAATTGATGGCAAAAGCGGGCCCGAGCAAAGAAAGGCGGGGACGTGCCCCATCTCTGCATGTCATCAGTGGCGGACAAAGCACACAGTCGAATGAAAACAAGTCGGCCGTCCGCAGCAAAGGCGGCGACGCCGCCAAGGGAAAGCGCGTGCAATTCGACCTGGAAACCTGGCACGCCCTCGACATGCTCGCGCGCGACCGGATGATGACCTTCCAGGAGCTTGCCGACGAGGCATTTGCGGATCTGTTGCGCAAGCACGGCCAACCGGTCGATCTCAAGGACGCGCTCAAGCGCAGCTTGCAGCATGACCAGGGGCAGCGGCCAAAGCCGGGGAGAAAGCGCGGCACGCGGCATCCGGAAGATTGAAATCCACGCCCGCTGCACGAGCCCCGTGTATCGACTTCGGCGCAGCACGCGCGCACGGGCCTTACCAACGCGTGCATCATGAACAGCAAAGTGCGCGAAGTGGTGCGCCGCGCCCCGGATACGCCCTCACCTAGTGGTCCGATTCCGAAGTTCGCCACCACTCGCGGCACGTTCAGATGCGAACTTCGGAATCTAAGGACCACTAGCAACTCTATGATTTCTAGTGCGGTTTTGAATTTGAAGTTCCTAAACGAGCTTGCGGCCAGTTATGATAGGAACTTCAAATTCACCGCACTAGCCAGATGCTTGCGGAAAAATTCAAGCGTCAGGTTGAGCGCCCGATCGGCTTCCGGCTTGCTGTAGGTCCTGCCTCCGATTCTGGCAAAGGCATGGTCCGCTTCGGGATATTTGTGAATGGTGACGAGCGGATTGGGTGAGAGCCGCCGCTCCAGCAAGTCGTTGACCTCCGCCTGCACCCAGCGGTCGCGCATGGCCATGTGCAGCACAAACGGCCGGTGCAGGTTACGAGCCTCACGAATGTGATGCTCGATATAGGTGCCGTAATAGGCGACCGCACAATCGATGTCGGTGCGACAGCACAGCAGATAGCAGAGCTTGCCGCCCAGGCAGTAGCCGACAGCGCCGACCTTGCCGTTGCACGCGGGCAAGCCGCGAAGATAGGAGCGCGTGTCCTCCATGTCGTGAACGGCGAGGTCGTAATCGAAGTCGTAATAGAGGTCGAAGGCTTTTCTTACGTGCTCGGGGTTCTTGTCGGAAAGCTCGACCCCTGGTTCCTGTCGCCAGAACAGGTCGGGCACCAGGCAAACGAACCCGGCTTGCGCGAATTCGTGCGCGTGGTGACGCATGGTGTCATTGACGCCCCAGATTTCCATGATGGCGATAATGGCCGGTGCCGGGGTCGAATCGGGAATAGCGAGATAGGCACCCATTTCCCCGTCCCGCAACTTGAACTTGATGTCCCGCGCCTGCATCGCTCTTTCCCTATCGCGACAGCCTGAGAAGACGACGCGCGTTGCCGTGAAATATGCATGCGCGATCGTCCTCGCTGATCGCAAGCGCTTCTACGGCTTTGATGGTGCCGGCAATGAGCATTGCCCCCTGCTCGGGGTCAAACGGCGCGTCGCTGGCAAACAGGCAATGCGAGGTTCCGAAATAATCATGCCCGCAGCGCGTGGCAGCAACATCTCCATTCAAGGCGGTGTCGGCATAGAGCATCTTGAAATACTCCTGCGGCTTTTTGTGCAGAGCTGCCGCACCGGGATTGCAATCCCGGGAGCCGAAAAAGATCTGGCGAAAGCCAAGCCCGATCCGTCCTGCGAAATACGGGATCATGCCTCCCATGTGATGGGTGATGATCGTCAATGCGGGCAATTCATCGAACAGCCCGGAATAAACCAGCCGCATCATGCAGGCGCTCGTCTCATACGGCCAGCCGAAGGTGAACCAGATCTCGTTTTCCGATACCTGTTCGCCGGCATAATCGGAAAATTGCGGGCCGCGCATGGGGTGCACCCACACCGGCAGGCCGTGCTGCGCCATGCGGTGAAACAGCGGACGAAATTGCCCGGCGCTCAGCGGCTGTCCCGCCACGTTGGTGAAGACCTGAACGCCCCGCGCGCCAAGCTCGGTCACTGCGCGATCGGCTTCGTGCACCGCGGCGTCGATGTTGTTCATCGGCAGCGAGGCAACAAAAGTGGGGAATCGATCTGGATAGCGGCGGCAAAGATCGGCCAATCCATCATTGGCGAGGCGCGCCAGATCCGGCGTCCGCTCCGGTGGACCAAGCAGTTCAATCGGCGGATTGGCGAGCGAGAGCACCTGCCGGTAATCATCAAATCGGTCGAGCAACCGCAACCGCGCCTCGATATCCCACAGCGTGCGCATGCGCGGGAATGCCGTCGCGGCCGGCTGGTCAGGTACGAGGGCGCGCAGCCGCTCGAAATAGCCGGCAGGGATGAAATGATTGAAAACGTCGATGATCACCGTCGCAGCCCTTGTGATAGCCGACCGGCTCTGACACACAAACGAAAATAATAAAAAGGGGGGAAACGAATGCAAAGCAGCGTCAGCAAATCCGCGGAATTGGTCGGCCGTCTGGAGCGCCTGCCATTCTCGCCGTGGCATCGCAACCTGTTCATCCTCTGCTTCCTCGGCGTGATGTTCGATGCCTGCGATTTCGCGCTGTTCGGAATGGCACTACCGCCGGTTGCGCGAGAATTCGGGCTAAACCAGGCGCAAGCCGGCCTGCTCGCCACCGTGGGCCTGGTGGGCGCATTTCTCGGCGCTTTGTTCTGGGGGACCATTTCCGATTACATCGGCCGGCGCGTCTCGTTTGCTGCCACAATCGGCATCTTTTCCCTGTTCACCGGGCTCGTCGCCGCCTCCTGGAACGTGCTGTCGCTCTCGGTCTTCCGCTTCATTTCCAATTTCGGATTGGGCGGCGAAGTGCCCGTCGCGCTGACGCTCACCTCGGAATACAGCCCAAGCCGCATCCGCGGACGCATGACCGGCAGCATGATGGCTGCGTTTCCGCTGGGCCTCGCGCTTGCGGCGCTGGTCGCCTATTTCGTTATCCCGACCTACGGCTGGCGCGCCGCCTTCGTGCTGGGCGTCATTCCCGCGGTGCTGCTGTTCTTTGTGCGGCTCATCATGCCGGAATCGGCGCGCTATCTGGTGAGCCGCGGCCGTATCGACGAGGCCGAGCGCACGGTCGCCGAGATCGAGCAAAAAGCTGCGCAAGGCAAGCCGTTGCCGCCGCCGGTGCCGGTACCCGCCGGGTTCGAAGCGCGCGGCGTCACGGTTTTGGAGCTGCTCACGCCGGAGCGCCGCCGACGCACCATTCTCCTGTGGATTGTCTCATTCTGCTTTCTATGGTCGTCGAACGGCATCATTTTCATGCTGCCGCAGATTCTGGTGCAGCGCGGCTTTGAACTGCGGCAGATTTTCATCTTCCTGTTCGTGCAGGCGGTGGCCGCTTTCGTCGGCTACACGGCGTGCGGCTTTCTCATCGACTGGTTCGGCCGTCGGCCGGTATTGTTTCTCTATTATTTCATCGGCGCGTTCTTTCATCTGTGGTTTGCAGAGGCGACCGGTATCTGGATTTACTTTGCGATCGCGGCAGTAGGCTGGGTCAATCCCGGCGTCTACGGCTCGAACGGCATCTATGTGAGCGAGCTTTATCCGACCCATTTGCGGGCAACCGCGGTCGGTTGGTTCTTCGGTATCGGCCGCGTCGGCTCCTTTCTCGCGCCTGCCGCAATCGGCTTCATGCTGCATTACGGTTGGGGCGCCTATGTTCTCCACACCTTCGCACTGACCTTCCTCATCGCCGCCATTGCGCTGTGGTTCGTCGGCATCGAGACCAAGGGACGCGTGCTTGAGCAGATCACCGTTTCGCCCCAGCCGGCGTGAGCCGGAATGATGATTACTCAATGATGATTACCCAACGATGATTACCATGGGCCGCTCGGTCTGCGCGTGGTATCGTCCTCTCTCGCGCGGGGATTACCCCGAAAGAGTGCCGCATTTCCCGGCACCTCTATGGCGCCAATGGTAAGAACTCCGGCAAATCCCGCGGAAGATCGCAGCCTGCTCACGGATTGCATCCTGTTTCGCGGCCTCCCTCCGGAGCAGCGCAATTCCCTCGCAAAGTTTGCCCACATCCGGGAATTCGCGGCCGGCAAATCCATTTTTCTGCGGGGATCGGTGCATCACAGCATGATGGCAGTGCTGAAGGGCACGGTGAAAATCAGCGTGACCAACCCGGATGGCCGGGAGCTTCTGCTGGCGATACTCCATCCCGGCGAGGTGTTTGGCGAGATTGCACTGCTCGACGGCAAGGAGCGCAGTGCCGACGCCGTGGCGGTCACGGATTGCAGCCTGGCTGGGCTGGAGCGTCGCGATGTGATGAACTTTCTCGAACGCAATCCGGCGGCCTGGGGTACTCTCGTCGAGGTTCTCTGCGCCCGGCTGCGTCACACCGATGAGCACCTGGCCGAAGTTGCCCTGTTGCATCTGCCGGCACGCATCGCCAATGCCCTGCTGCGAGTATTAGCCGGCGAGACACCCGCACCGGCTGCCCACTCCCCCAGCGAGATTCGTCTCTCTCAGCGCGAGATCGGAGCGATGGTGGGCGCCTCGCGCGAGAGCGTCAACAAGTGCTTTCATGAATGGCGGCGCAAAGGCATCGTGCGCATCGACAAGGGAGGCATCACCGTAACCGACGTCGCCGCACTCGAACGGCTTGCAAAGCAGGAGTGACGCCCGGCGATTGGCGAAGCGCGATGCTCCTCACGATGCGGCCCGCCGCTTACAGGCCGCGTGCAATGAGAAGCTTCATGATCTCGTTGGTGCCGGCATAGATGCGCATGACGCGGGCGTCGCGGTACATGCGGGAAATCGGATATTCCTCCATATAGCCGTAGCCGCCGAACAGCTGCAGGCAGCGGTCGATGATCGTGCCCTGCAGATCGGTGAGCCAGTATTTCGCCATGGAGGCAGTCGAGGTATCGAGCGAGCCGTCGAGATAGCGGCCGATGCAGTGATCGTGGAACACCCGGCCGATGGTCGCTTCGGACTTACATTCCGCCAGCACGAACTGGGTGTTCTGAAATTCGATGATTTTTTTGCCGAATGCCTCGCGCTGCTTGACGTAGTCGATCGTCAACCCGAGCGCGCGCTCGAGCATGGCCTGGGCATGCACTGCCACAATGAGCCGCTCGCGCGGCAGGTCGTTCATCAATTGCGTAAAACCCTGCCCCTCCTCGCTGCCAAGGAGGTTCTCGGCGGGAAGCTTCACCTCATCGAAGAACAATTCGGATGTGTCGGCGGCATCCAGCCCGAGCTTGTTGAGCTTGCGGCCGCGGCGGAAGCCGGGCGCGTCATCGGTCTCCACCACCAGGAGCGAGACGCCCTTGGAACCGGCGCCGGGGTCGGTCTTGGCGACAACGACGATGAAATTGGCGTGTTGGCCATTGGTGATGAACGTCTTGGCGCCGCTGAGCACGTAGCCGTTGCCCGACTTCTTCGCCGACGTGCGCACCCCTTGCAGGTCGGAGCCGGTGCCGGGCTCGCTCATGGCAATGGCGCCGATAAGCTCGCCGGTGACCAGCCTGGGCAGCCAGCGCTGCTTTTGCTCCTCGGTGCCGTAATGCAGGATGTACGGCGCGACTATGCCGGAATGCAGCGGAGCGCCAAAGGAATCGAAGCCGGCAAGACCGAGTTGGCGGATGATCACCGCCTCATGGGCGAAGCTGCCACCAGCTCCTCCATACTGTTCCGGAATTGCCGGGCACAGTAGTCCCGCCGCGCCGGCCTTGGTCCAGACTTCACGCTCGTACATTCCGCGCTCGTTCCAGGCATCGAGCTGCGGAACGTATTCGGCGGCGATGAAACGCCGTGCCTGCTCTTCGAGCATGACAACGTCATCGGACATCCAGGTCGCCGGCGGAAGATCGAGAACGGCCATGATAGGAACTGCAAATTCACCGCACTATTGGCTAGTCTATTGGTAATGTACTGAGCCTGTGATCGAAGGGCCACACCCACGGCCTGATTGTCCGCTGCCGCTTGCATTAGGCTGCCAGGCTTAACGCTCTGTTTACCGCAAACGGCAAAAACTGCGCACCGGAGCGCCAGCACGGCATTGCCCGTGCAGCTGGCTCTTAACGGGCGTCGGTTCCGGCAGCGCTTTTGCTCGGCCCCCAAATTCGGATGCGGGTATGAGATCGGGTGATCCGTGGAAGCTGCGAGGGATCCGGCGCGACGCGCAGGAAACCGCGCGCGAGGCAGCGCGTCGCGCCGGGATGTCGGTCGGGGAATGGCTCGACAGCGTCATTTCCGCCGAAGAGAACCCGCCGGAAACCCGGCACGCGACGCGCGACTATCCTGACTACGAGGCCGCAAGCGAGCGCGACGAGGAGCCCCGCGACTACAACAGCTATCGGGCTCACCCGCCCGCGCCACGCAGCGCACCGCCAAGTGGGGACGATCCCGCGGCGATCGATCGCAGCGTGCGCCAGCTCAATGCGCGACTCGACGATCTGAGCCGCCAGCTCACGCGCGCAGCGCAGTTGAGCGAAGCCAATGCGTCGCGCGCGTCGGTTCGCGACCAGGAGGCGCCGCCGCAACTGGTTGAGGTGATTTCCAAGCTCGACCGCCGGCTCGATCAGCTGATGACCGAAGGCCGCGCCAGCAAAAGCGCGATGGAGCAACGCGTTGACGCGGTGAGCCGTGCGGTTGCCGACCTCAACCCGAAGCGGACTTCGCCGCCACAGGAACCGGCCACTCCGCTCGATCAGGCCATGCTCGAAATAGCCAACCGGCAGCGCACACTGGACGGCAAGGCCGCGCCCGAGCCGCCGCGCACGACGCCCACTCCCGAGTCATTGCCACGCCCGCGCACTCAAGAGCTGTCCGGGCTGGAACAGCAGCTTCGAACCATCAATTCGCAAATCGCCAGTCTGAAGCAGCCCTGCGGCATCGACAAGGCCATCGACACGCTGCGCGATGACCTCGCCGAGATCGGTGTCATGCTGCAGGACGCGCTGCCGCGCAAATCGGTCGAAGCGCTGGAGGGCCAGGTACGCAAGCTTGCCGAGCGAATCGAAGAGACGCGCAATGCAGGGGCGGACGGCAGCGCCCTTGTCGGTCTGGAACGAGGCCTTGCCGAAGTACGGGATGCGCTGCGCAGCCTCTCGCCCGCGGAAGGTCTCGTCGGGATCGACCGCGAATTGCAGCAGCTTTCGCACAAGCTCGACGTTGTCGCGCACAACAGCCAGGATCCCACGGCGCTGCGCCAGCTCGAAGGCGCGATCGTTGCCATGCGCGGCATCGTCTCGCAGGTTGCTTCCAACGACGCGCTCGCAAGCCTGTCGCAGGAGGTGCGAGCGCTTGCCGGCAAGGTCGACCGCGCTACCGACACCGACAGCAGCAATATTCTTTCCGCACTCGAGCAGCGAATTGCCGCCCTCGCCGACGCCCTCGAACGGCGCAACCAAGGCGGCCAGAAGGTGCCGAACGAACTGGAAGCCGCCATCAGCGGGCTCGTCGACAAGATCGAGCGCGTGCAGCTCACGCCCAACAATCATGCCGCACTCGGGCATCTGGAGGACCGCATTGCCAAGCTGGTCGAGAAACTCGATGCCTCCGACAACAGGCTCAATCATCTCGAGGCCATAGAGCGCGGCTTGGCGGAGCTTCTCATCCATCTGGAACATCAGCGGCTGCCAAACGTGGCGCGGGGCGCGGCCGAGGTCGATGACCTTTCTCGCAATGTGTCCCAACTCAGGCAAACCGAGCAAAAGACCCGGGAAGCCCTGGAAACCGTGCATGGCACGCTGGGACACGTGGTCGACCGCCTCGCCATGATCGAAACCGACATCCGAAACACGCCGGCACGGCGGGTGGAGGAATGGCTGACGGAAGCGTTCTCGCGCAGCGGCTCAAGCAAACCGAAGGAGCCCGAGCTGCACGCTGCTGCCGCCGGCGGCAACGGCAAGGACCGCAAATCGCAGCCACCGACGAAATCCGAAGCATCTGCAGCCTTGCCGTCTTCACCGGCGCCACTGCCGCAGGCTTTGGAACCCATCGATCTGGAAGCACCCCTGACACCGGAGTTGCCAGCCGCTACGGCAGCGGAGCGCCGGCCCTTCGATCCGGATCTGCCGCCTGATCATCCGCTGGAGCCCGGCTCGAGCGGCACGTCGGGGCGCATTGCTCGCTCGCCAGCAGAGCGGATTGCTGCCTCCGAATCGGTGCTCGCCGGGGCGAAGCCGCCGCCAGCGACGGAAGTTGGAGGAAAATCGAGCTTCATTGCTGCAGCACGGCGCGCCGCTCAGGCCGCAGGCCGGGAATCTCCCAGCAGATCGGCCGTCGGCGGTCCGCGCGAGATCGCCTCCGCCGCCGGCAAGCTCGCCAAACGGGTCGGCAAGTTACGCGCCTTGATTGGAGCAACCGCGGGCGTTCTCATCGTGCTCGGGGCGTTCCAGGTCGCGCGCATATGGCTGGGCTCTCCGGAGCAGCCTGAGCAGAGCCCGCCGGTCCAGCAGGTCCCGGGGTCTTCGGAACGCTCACCGGATTCCACCGTCATCAAACCAGCAGCAGCGCCGGATGCCGTCCCTCCGACGATCAGTCGACAATCCTCCGCCTATCCGGCAAACGGCGGCACGGACAGCACCATTCTTGCCCCCGAAGTCGCGCCGGAAATCAATAGCAGCGAAGGACAACCCACCAGAACCATGGCGCCTAGTGCAGAGCGCGACGTCACCGGCTCGATCCTTCCGCTGGAGAAATCAGCAAAGCCACCCACCGCGAATACGCCCACTGCGGTCGAGGCAAGCACTCCAGCTCCGGCTGCGAAACCGCCGGCTGCGCCAACGACCCAGCCTTCCGCGCCACATCAAGCCGCGGCCGACAAATTGCCCCCAGCTTTCGGTAGCACGCTGCGCAATGGCGCGAACAAAGCCGACGCATCCGCTCAATATGAGATCGCGGTGCGCTTTGCCGAGGGGCGCGGTGTGCCGCAGAATCTCGGCGAAGCCGCCGAGTGGTTCGAGCGCGCGGCCAAACAAGGGCTTGCGCCCGCCCAGTTCCGACTTGCCGGGCTTTACGAGAAGGGTCTCGGCGTCAAGAAGAATATCGAGACTGCCCGCCGCTTCTATGTCGCCGCCGGCGAAGCCGGCAACGCCAAGGCGCTGCACAATCTCGCCGTGCTCTATGCCGAGGGAGTCGACGGCAAACCGGACTACCAGACAGCCGCCCGATGGTTCCGCAAGGCGGCCGACTACGGGGTCGCCGACAGCCAGTATAACCTCGCCATTCTCTATGCGCGCGGCATCGGGGTCGAGCAGAATTTTACGGAAGCTTACAAATGGTTCGCGCTGGCTGCGCTGCAGGGCGACGTCGAATCGGCAAAGAAGCGCGATGAATTGGGAGCCAGGCTCGATGCGCAGTCGCTCAATGTGGCGATGCAGGCGGTACAGACCTGGATGCCCGAGCACCAGCCTGAGGCTGCGGTCGAGGTCAAGCCGCCGCCCGGCGGATGGGATGCCGCCGCGTCTTCTGCGCAAGGGGGCAAACGCAAGCCCGTGATTGTCGGACCCAAGCTCGACCTTGCCACCCCAGTGCGAGCACAATAAGAGCGCAGGGGCATGGACTCCGCTCGCGGGAAACGCGCACTGCCACTAGCTCCCCTGAAAGGGTCGTGGTAGGCGTCTTCTCAGCGAAGGGGTCGAAATTCTTTCCCCGCCCGGAGGCTGGCGCCTTCGCTTCGCTACGCTAGATACGCCGGCGCTTCGCGTCGGTGTTCAAACGCCGCTAAGAACGGCGGCCAACGGGCCGCCTACCTGACTGCCCCCTTCGGGGCATGAGGCTCTAACGAGGACGCGACTGTGCAGATTTATCTTCCTATTGCCGACCTGCCGGTCAATGTCTTCGTCATCCTGATGATGGGACTGGCGGTCGGATTCATTTCCGGCATGTTCGGGATCGGCGGCGGCTTCCTGATGACGCCGCTGCTCATCTTTCTCGGGATCTCGCCTGCCGTGGCGGTCGCGAGCGTGACCGGACACATCGCCGCTTCTTCCATGTCCGGGGCGATCAGCTATTGGCGCCGGCGCGCCATCGACGTCGCACTCGCCTTGATGCTGCTCGCCGGCGGAATTGTCGGTACTGCGTTCGGCGTGTGGCTGTTCACCTTCCTGCGCGGGATCGGGCAGCTCGATATCACAATCGGGATCTCCTACGTATTGCTGCTCGGCATTGTCGGCGGGTTGATGGTCGTGGAAAGCATCCGCGCCATTCATCGCGCGCAACAGGGCAAGCCGGTGGAGCTGCGCCGGCCCGGCAGCCACATGTGGATTCATGGGCTCCCGTTTAAATTGCGCTTTAAGCGTTCGCGTATCTATGTCTCCGCCATTCCGGTTTGGACCATTGGATTCATCATCGGCTTCATCGGCGCGGTGATGGGGATCGGCGGGGGATTCCTGCTGGTGCCGATGTTGATCTATCTCCTGCGGGTACCGACCGCGACCGTGATCGGGACTTCGATGGTGCTCACGCTCATCACCATGGCTTCAGCGACGGTGATGCACGCGGCAACCAATCACCTCGTCGATGCGCTGCTGGCGCTCATTCTGATGGTGGGCGGGGTGATCGGCGCCCAGTTTGGCGCCCGTGCCGGCCAGAAAATGCGCGGCGAGCGTCTGCGGCTTCTGCTTGGGTTGCTCGTGCTGGCGGTGGGAATTCGCTTTGCCTTCAATCTCGCCTTGACGCCCGAGGATCTTTATTCACTGCGGCTCCTGGAAGGGGAGTGATGAAAGCCCTGGTCTGGCTGGCTGTTGCGTTCGCGGCGGCTGCTCTCTGCGCTCGCTCGGCGAACGCCGAGCGCCTCGTCGTCTCCCTCTCCGATCATCGCGTGATGGTGACTTCGAATTTCGTCGGTGAGGAGCTGATTCTGTTCGGCGGCATCGAACAGGATCAGGCATCGCGCACCCGACGCGGCGGCTATGACATCGTTGCCACCGTGACCGGGCCACCGCAGACAATAGTGACGTTCCGCAAGGAACGCTGGCTGGGCATCTGGGTGAATGCCGATTCGCGCGTGTTCGAAGACGTGCCGGCTTTTCTCGCGGTGCTGTCCAATCGACCCCTTGACCAGATTACCGGCAGCGAAACGCTGCGACGCCTCCAACTTGGGCTTGAAAATGTCTCGCTGCCGCAGCGCGCAAGCGTGCAGATCGCGGAATCCGGCAGCGATGATCCGTTCCGACTTGCCTTCATCGATCTGCGGAAGGAGCATGGGCTCTATAGCGCAGCCGCGAACGGCGTCACCTTTCTTGCCGCCACACTGTTCCGTGCCTCCATTGCGCTGCCGGCCGAGGTGCCGGTCGGGAGCTATCAGGTGGATGTGCGGCTGTTCGCCGACGGCATGCAGATCGCGCGCGAGCAAGCGCCGTTCGAGGTCTACAAATCCGGTTTCGAGCAGGTCGTGACCACGGCGGCGCGCGAACATGGCGTGCTCTACGGGCTTGCCACCGCCATGATGGCGGTGGCAACCGGCTGGTTTGCCTCCGTCGTCTTCCGCCGCGATTGAGCGGCGCGATCGCGTAGCCCGGATTTCGCTCTTTCGCGAAATTCAGTCAGGTCCGGATTGAACGAAGACGTTCAATCCGGGCTACGACAAACAGCGGGATGCCGGCAGCGCATACAAGCGCGTGTCACCCAAGAGATGCGCAGTGAAATCGAACCCGCCGAACACGTCGGCAAAGGCGCCATGGCGTACACTGAGGCCGCCCGCATAAGCGCCGAACGCCGGCATCACCAGACGCTCGCCGTCGCTTGCGAAACAACGCCGGGCGAGCCTCCGTCCTGCTGCGCTTATCCGCGCAACCGGGTGCAGATGACCGGCAATCTCGCCCGGCGTGCCGGTGGGCGCATGGCGAAAGATGAGGGCGCCAATGCCCAGCGCCGCATCGAAGCTGCCGCCCATATCCTGCGCAGGCTGCGGATCGTGATTGCCGGCGATCCAAATCCAGTCGCGCCCGCGCTGCAGCGAGGCAAGCTCGGCGCGCTCGTCCGCCCCCATACGCTCAGCACCGCCGGCATCGTGAAAGCTGTCGCCGAGCGCGATCACTGCGCGCGGCGCATAGCGCGCCATGAGCACGCCGACGCGAGCAAGCGTTGCAGCAGTGTCATAGGGCGGCAGCAGCACGCCGCGCGCGGCGAAGCTTGTGCCTTTCTCGAAATGAAGGTCCGCCAGCACAAGGAGCTTTTCTGCCGGCCAGTAGAGAGCACCATCACAATCGGCCACTACTGCGACGCCGGCGATTGCGATTTCCGCCCCATTGCCGGCGGGGTGAGCGCCAGTGCTCCGATTCCGAAGTTCGTCAAACATTGCCGCTCGCTCTGATACGAACTTCGGAATCAACGGAGCACTAGCAACATTATGATTCTAGTGCGGTTTTTGAATTTGAAATTCCTAAACGAGCTTGCGGCCATTATGATAGGAATTTCAAATTCACCGCACTAGTCACGCCATGGCCTCTTGCACGAGTCTGGCCTCCGCTTGCGCCAGCAGCTCTTCGGATGCTTCGCCGTGCACTGATTCGCGGCCGATTTCCAGCATTACGGGCACGGCCAGCGGCGAAACGCGATCGAGCCGCTTGTGAACGATTCGTCCCTTCACCCGCGCGAGCAATTCCCCGACCCGGCGGATGTCAAGTAACCCGGTTGCCGCATCGGCCCGCGCCGCACGCAGCAGAATGTGCTCGGGCTGATGGCGGCGCAGCACGTCATAAACGAGGTCGGTCGAGATGGTCACCTCGCGGCGGGATTTTTCCTTGCCCGGAAAACGGCGCTCGATAAGCCCGGCAATGATCGCGCAGCTTCGAAAGGTGCGTTTCATCAGCGCCAATTCCGCAAGCCAGGCTTCGAGGTCGTCGCCGAGCATGTCCTCGTCGAACAATTGCGCGAGCGAAAGCTCGCCGCGCTCCACGCTCGCCCCCACGTCCCCCAAGCCCGAGACCGCCAGCGCATATTCATTGGCAACGAAGCCGAGCGGGCGCAGCCGCGCCCGTTCGAGCCGGCGCGTGAGCAGCATGCCGAGCGTCTGGTGGGCAAGCCGCCCCTCGAACGGGTAGCAGACGAGGTAATGCCGGTCGCCGCGGGGAAAGGTTTCCACCAGCAGCTGCCGCGGCGACGGGATGAGCGAGCGCAGTTCCTGGATTTCCAGCCAATCGCGCACCTGCGGCGGCAACGGCCGCCACTCGCTGCGATCGAAGATGATGTTGCGCACGCGCTCGGCGAGATAGGTGGAAAGCGGAAACTTGCCGCCCTCGTAGGAGGGGACCTTGGGGTCTTCCGCCGACGCCCGCGACACATAGACTTCATCCTCGACCAGGGCCTCGTAACGCAGGACCTCTCCGGCGAACACGAAAGTATCGCCGGGAACCAGCGTCTCGATGAAATATTCCTCCACTTCGCCGAGGAGCCGCCCGCTGCGTGCAATCATCTTGGAGGCACGCGAACGCACCAGGCGCACCTTGAGCATATCGGCCTCGACGATGGTGCCGACATTCATGCGATAGCGCTGGGTAATCATGGGGTGGCTTACCCGCCAGCGAGCGTCCTTGCCCTGCTTGATCTTGGCAAACCGCTCGTAGGCCTTGAGCGCATAACCGCCGGTTGCGACGAAATCGAGCACCGCATCGAAATCAGCGCGGGGAAGGCTCGCATATGGGGCGGCGCTCCTCACCTCGGCGAAAAGTTCATCGGCGAGAAAAGGCTCCCCGCATGCGCAGCCGAGAACATGCTGCGCGAGCACGTCGAGGCCGCCAATGCGGGCCGCAGGAGTGTCCTGCGCATCATCCGCGATCGCCTGCAGCGCGGCGCTGCATTCCAGGACTTCAAAGCGGTTGGCAGGAATGAGAACGCCTTTCGAGGGCTCGTCCATGCGGTGATTGGCCCGGCCAATGCGCTGCAGCAGGCGGGACGCGCCCTTCGGCGCCCCGACATTGATGACGAGATCGATGTCTCCCCAATCGATGCCGAGATCGAGGGATGACGTGCAGACCACGGCGCGCAGCCGGCCGCCGGCCATTGCCGCCTCCACCTTGCGGCGCTGCGCGACATCAAGCGAGCCATGATGCAGCGCGATCGCCAGCGCGTCTTCGTTCATGCGCCAGAGCTCCTGAAAAATGCTTTCGGCTTGACTGCGGGTGTTGACGAAGACGAGCGTCATTTTGTGACGTTTGAGGAGATCGTACACTTCGGCAAGCGCGTGCCGCGCCGAGTGCCCGGCCCACGGCAATCGCTGCGCGCTGTCGAGCACGCGAATATCAGGAGCGGCACCTGTCCGAGCGAGAACGAGGTCGGCGAGCGCAGGCTCGCTCTGCGGCACGAGGTATCGGCGCAATTCATCGGGATCGGCGACGGTTGCGGAAAGTCCGACGCTGGTGAGATCGGGCGCGAGCGCGAACAGCCGGGCAAGCCCAAGCGCCAGGAGATCGCCGCGCTTGCTGACGACAAGCGCGTGCAGCTCGTCCAGCACCACCCGCTTGAGGGATCCGAACAGATAGGGCGCGTCAGGTGAGGCCAGGATCAGCGCCAATTGCTCGGGCGTAGTCAATAGAATTCTGCGGCGGATCCCGCCGCTGGCGCTGGCGCTTCGATGCGGGCGTGTCGCCGGTGCGGGTCTCGATCCGGATCGGCAGTCCCATCTCGGCAACCGGCTGTTCGAGGTTGCGCGCAATGTCGACGGCGAGCGCCTTGAGCGGCGAGATGTAGAGGGTATGCAGCCCGCCCTCCCGCCGGATCACTCGTCCAGCCGACATGAGCTTGCCGGTGCTCGATCCTTTCCGCGCCCTGTCCGCCGCGGACGGTGCGGCGCTCAGCTCGACCAGCGACGGCAAGAACCCCGCCAGTGTCTTGCCCCCTCCGGTGGGCGCGATGAGAAGAACCGAGCGGCCAGCGCGGGCTTTTTGCAGGAGTTCCAGCTGATGCCGGCGCGGCACCCAGCCGCGATCGGCAAACCAGCGCGAGAATTTTTCCGGCAGCAGAAGAGTCGTGTCTTGCATGAAGGAAAGCCATGCGCGGTGGCGGGTGATGATCGATGCGAGGTTTCCGTGCCGCGGCCGAATGACTATCTGACGAAGCGATGCAGCCCGAAGACATTATCGTGCCGAGCCGCAATGGTATTTGCTGCAAGCTCGGCGGCTTTTATATCGACCCGACCCGGCCGGTCGACAAGGCGGTGATCACGCATGCCCACTCCGACCATGCGCGCGCCGGCCACGGCGCAGTCCTTGCCACGCAAGAGACGCTCGATCTCATGCGCTTGCGCTACGGCGAGAATTTCGCCGGCGCGATCCAGGCGATCGGCTACGGCGAAAGCGTAAGCCTGGATGGCGCGAAGGTGACGTTTCATCCTGCCGGCCATGTGCTTGGCTCGGCACAGATCGCTGTCGAGGCAAACGGCCTGCGGGTCGTCGCCTCCGGCGATTACAAGAATATTGCGGATCCGACATGCCTCCCGTTCGAGCCGATTGCCTGTGACGTGTTCATCACCGAAGCGACATTCGCCCTGCCGGTCTTCCGGCACGGCAATCCCGATGCAGAGATCGCCAAGCTTCTGCATTCAGTCGCGCTGTTTCCGGATCGCGCGCATCTCGTCGGTGCATACTCGCTCGGCAAAGCGCAACGCGTGATCGCGCTCCTTCGCAGGGCCGGGCATGACCGGCCGATCTATCTGCATGGCGCAATGGAGAAGTTCACGCGCTATTACGAAAGGCGCGGCATTG
This sequence comes from uncultured Alphaproteobacteria bacterium, assembly GCA_963817135.1. Taxonomy (GTDB): domain Bacteria; phylum Pseudomonadota; class Alphaproteobacteria; order Rhizobiales; family Xanthobacteraceae; genus VAZQ01. The sequence continues at coordinate 378,185 of CAWFNG010000019.1, forward strand.
CGCTCGGCGAGATCAGGCTTGCCCGCGATGCCGACAAGGCGGCGCTTGCGGGGGCCATCACGCTCTGCCCGCCTGCAAGCCTCAAAGAAGTGTGGTCGCGGCGCTTTCCCGATCCGGTCACGTGCTTTGCCTCGGGATGGATGCGCGTGCGCGCGCGTGCACGCCAGCATCTGGTCGAGTTGCCGCTGGTGATCTCCGACCATGCCGACTGGCAGGGCCTCACCGGTGCGGTTGTGGCGACCGGCGCCGCGGAAATCTGGGTTACCCATGGCCAGGAAGATGCGCTGGTGCATTGGAGCGTCAGCCGTGGTTTGCGCGCGCGGCCGCTGGAAATCGTCGGTTATGGCGACGAAGACGAAGCCGCGACGGAAACCGATGATCGAGGCGCGGGCGCATGATGCGGTTCGCCGAATTGCTCGACCGGCTCTCCTACGAGCCCGGCCGCAACAACAAGCTCCGGCTGATGACGGAATACTTTCGCGATACGCGCGATCCCGAACGCGGGTGGGCGCTCGCGGCGCTCACCGGTGCGCTGTCCTTCCAGCACGCCAAGCCTGGGCTTATCCGGGCACTGATTGCCGAGCGCACCGACCCCGTCTTGTTTGAATTGTCGCATGACTATGTGGGCGATCTTTCCGAAACCGTGGCGCTGATGTGGCCGGGACCGCACGATGCCCAGCGACAGCGCCCGCCAACGCTGACCGAAGTCGTGACGGCGCTCTCTTCGCTCGGAAAAGCCGCCTTGCCGGGGCAACTGGCGCGCTGGCTCGATCAGCTCGATGAAACCGGCCGCTGGGCGCTCCTCAAGCTTGTCACGGGCGAACTCCGCATTGGCGTTTCCGCCCGGCTGGCGAAGACTGCGGCCGCAGCGCTCGGCGACAAAGAGGTCGATGAAATCGAGTTGATCTGGCCCGGCTTGCGACCGCCTTATCTTGATCTGTTCGCCTGGCTCGAAGGCCGCGCCGACAAGCCCATCAGCGGCGACCCTGCGCCATTCCGCCCGGCAATGCTCGCCCATGCGCTCGAGGAAGGCGATCTTGGCACACTCGATGCGCGAGATTTCACGGGCGAATGGAAATGGGACGGCATCCGCGTGCAGGCCGTTGCCGGGATCGATGCGCAGGGAAAACTGATCGCCCGGCTCTATTCGCGCACCGGCGAAGATATTTCCAAGAGCTTTCCCGATCTCGTTGCAGCATTGCGGCTGCCGGCTGCCATCGATGGCGAGTTGCTCGTCGTGCGGCAGGGCCGAGTGGAGAGCTTCAATGTGCTGCAGCAGCGCCTCAATCGAAAAAGCGTCAATGCCAAGCTGTTGGCGGAATTTCCCGCCCATCTGCGCGCCTACGACCTTCTCCTCGATGGCGACGAGGATTTGCGCGGGTTTCCCTTCGCAACGCGCCGCGCGCGCCTTGAAGATTTTGTCGCGCGGCTGAACGCCCCGCGCATCGATCTCTCTCCATTGGTAGCGTTTTCCAACTGGCAGGAGCTCAACGCCGCGCGGGCAAACCCCGCCGCCGCGGGGGCCGGCGTCGATGCGGAAGCGGTGGAAGGCATCATGCTCAAGCGCCGCGACGCCGCCTATGTACCGGGCCGGCCGAAAGGGCCGTGGTGGAAATGGAAGCGCGACCCATTCGTGGTCGATGCCGTGCTCATGTATGCGCAACGCGGACACGGCAAACGTTCGTCCTATTATTCCGATTACACATTCGGAGTTTGGACGAGCGCCGCGGAAGGCGACGTCCTGGTCCCGGTCGGCAAGGCTTATTTCGGTTTCACCGACGAGGAGCTTGTTGCCATCGACCGCTTCGTTCGCCGCAACACCGTGGAGCGGTTCGGTCCGGTGCGCGAAGTGGTGCACGCGCCCGATCAAGGTCTGGTGCTTGAAGTCGCTTTCGAAGGCCTGCAGCGATCCTCGCGCCACCGTTCGGGGCTCGCCATGCGGTTTCCCCGCATCAGCCGGCTGCGTTGGGACAAGCCGCCCGGCGAAGCCGATCGGCTGGAGACGCTCGAGCGCATGCTGCAAAAAATCGAGGACGGCCGCGCTGGGGCAGCAGCATCTAGACGGGCGGTGTGATAAGAAATGCCATGAGCATGTCTACGGAACGACCGACCATCGAGGACAAGACCGAGCGAACCGGCCCGCCCGGCATGCTGACCCGCTTCTTCGGCGGGCCGCCGCTGTCGGTCATTTTCCGCCTGATCCTGCTTTCGGTCCTGATCGGGCTCATTCTGGAAGTGATGGGGCTCGATCCCTGGAATATTTTTGACAGCCTGCGCCGGCTGATCCTGCGCATCTGGGACATGGGCTTCGACGCGATCCGCTGGCTGTGGCGCTATCTTCTCCTTGGCGCCGCCGTGGTCGTGCCGGTCTGGTTGATCCTTCGCCTCACCCGCATGGCCCGCGGGCGGTGAAGCCTTCTTTCACGTAGGCCAGGGTTCGGCCGTCAGTGCGGCCGCTTCGCTGCCAATGAGCGTATCGATGCTGCCGTGCCCGCCGTGCGCAAGTTCGTTCGACAATTCGGATTTCATATCGGTGACAAGCCGCAGGCCCTTAAATACCAGCGCCGAGTAGAGCTGGATCAAACGGGCGCCCGCACGCAGCTTGGCAACCGCCGCCGCACCGGAATCGATTCCGCCGCTGCCGATGAGCGGGAATGCCCCCTCCACCCGAATATAGGTTTCCGCCAGCATGCGGGTCGCAAGCTTGAACAGCGGACGGCCGGAAAAGCCGCCCGCTTCGCGCGCGATCGCAGTATCGCGCAGGCCAGCCGGCCGTTGCACCGTGGTGTTGGCGACAATCACGCCGTCAATGCGGTGGCGGCGTGCTGCAATAATAATGTCGTCGAGCTCGGCAAGCGTGAGGTCCGGCGCGATCTTGATCAGCACCGGCGTGGTTGCCGCGTTTCCGGGAAGCCGCGCGCGCGCTTCGAGGAGCCGCGCAAGGAGATCATCGAACGTCTTGGCTTCCTGCAATCCGCGCAATCCCGGCGTATTGGGCGAAGAGATATTCACCGTCAGATAGCTCGCCAGCGGGGCAAATATTTCGATCATCCGCACATAATCGACGATGCGGTCGGCGCTGTCCTTGTTGGCGCCGACATTGACGCCGACAATGCCCGACCTCCCGGCGCGGCCGGTGAGCCGTGCGCGCACCGCATCGGCCCCCTCGCTGTTGAAGCCGAGCCGGTTGATCACGGCGTGATCGCGCGGCAGCCGAAACACGCGCGGCCGCGGATTGCCGAACTGCGGCCTGGGCGTGACGGTGCCCACTTCAACAAAACCGAAGCCAAGCCGCAGCAGCGCATCGGGTACTTCGGCGTGCTTGTCGAAACCGGCGGACATCCCGACCGGGTTGGGAAAAACCAGCCCGAATGCATGGACGCAAAGGCGAGGATCGTCCGGCACAGGCGTGCCGAGCTGCGGGAATTTCAGCGCGGCAACCGCAATGCGATGCGCATCCTCGGCGTCGAGCATGTGCAGGAGAGGACGCAGCAGCGATTCGAGCGAAGCGATCACGCGGTCAACTCCGGAAAAACATGCTGCCCATCCGCGCCGAGAGGCAGCGGCCTCGCCCAGCGCACGGCCGCAACGGGCAACACGCCATGGAGGTGCGGAAACAGGTCGCCGCCGCGCGACGGCTCCCAGCGCAACGCGCCGCCGAGCGCATCGGCATCGACTGCAAGCAGGACGAGATCGGCGGCACCGGCAAAATGCCGGGCCGCGGTTTCGCGGACCTGCGCAGCGCTCGAGAAGTGGATGAAGCCGTCATGCCGATCGACCTCGGCACCGTGCAGGGCACCGGCGCGCTCCGCCTCGCGCCACATCGCCTCGCTGCAAATCTTGTAGATCGTCTTTGAAATGCGCGCCGTCATGTTGGTCAATCAAAACCTGGCATCGTAGCCTCGCATGAAGCGCAGCGCATTGCGGGACCGCCCTGCCCCGGATTTCGCTTCGCTGCATCCGGGCTACGTCCGAGAGAGCGCACAGTCACGCCGAGCGGGCAAGCGCGCCGTCGATCATGTCGATGGTGTTCTGCACGCCGTAGACGGCAACGAACGAGCCGAAGCGCGGGCCTTTCTCCTGGCCGAGCAGCACCTGATAAAGCATGTTGAACCAGTCGAGCGCGACGCCGGGCTTGCCGTCCTTGGTCTTGACCTTGCCCGTCTTGTCGAGAAACGGCTCGCGCCGGCCGATCTCGTACACGACTTCTTGAATCTTCTGCGCCGTCGCGTCGGGCGGCAGCTGCGAGAGTGCGTCGCGCAGGTCAAGCAGGGCGGCGCGTTCGGAGGCGGTCGGCTCGCGGAATTTTTTGTGCGGCAACACGAAATCGCGGAAGTAATGAATGGCATAACCGACGAGTGCCGCGAGTTCGGGATGATTGGCCGGCGTGACGCCCGGCCGATAACGGCCGATGAAGCCCCACAACGTCTCGGCATTCTCGGCATTGGACGAGGCGACAAGGGTGAGCAGCATGGAGAACGAGATCGGCATTTCGACTTTCGGCGGCTTGCCGGAATGGACGTGCCAGACCGGATTGGCAAGCCGCTGCCGCAGGTCCTGGCGCGGATACGCTTCCACATATTGCTGATACTCGTCGACGTGACGCGGTATGACGTCGAAATAGAGCCGCTTCGCCGCCTTCGGCTCGCGATACATGAACAGCGACAAGGATTCCGGACTGGCGTAGCGCAGCCATTCGTCGATGGTCAGCCCATTGCCCTTCGACTTTGAGATCTTTTGTCCTTTCTCGTCGAGGAACAGCTCATAATTGAATCCTTCCGGCGGCGTTGCGCCCAGCGCACGGCAGATCTCGCCGGAAAGTTTCACCGAGTTGATCAGGTCCTTGCCTGCCATCTCGTAGTCGACCCCGAGCGCCGCCCAGCGCATGGCCCAGTCCGGCTTCCATTGCAGCTTGGCACGGCCGCCGGTAACCAGCGTCGTCACCCGTTCTTTGCTGTCGGGGTCCGCATAGGTGATGGTGCCGGCTGCCGCATCGTGGGCGAGGATGGGCACCTGCAGAACCGCGCCGGTGCGCTGCGAGAGCGGCAGGAAGGGCGAATAGGTCTGTGCCCGCTCCTCGCGCAGCGACGGCAGCATGATGGCCATCACCGCCTCGAAGCGCTCCAGCACTTTCAAGAGTTCGCCATCGAAGCGGCCGGAAAGGTAGCAGTCGGTCGCCGAGAGAAACTCGTAGTCGAAGCCGAACTGATCGAGAAAAGCCCGCAGCCGCGCATTGTTGGCTTCGGCAAAGGACGCATAATGGCTGTCGAACGGATTGGGTACCCGGGAAAGCGGCTTGCCGAGGTGGCGCTCCATCATGTCCCGGTTCGGCACGTTGTCCGGCACCTTGCGCAGGGCATCCATGTCGTCGGAAAAGGCGATCAGCCGCGTCCTGATCTTGTCGTCGGTGAGGACGCGAAAGGCGTGGCGCACCATGCTGGTGCGGGCAACTTCGCCGAAGGTGCCGATATGCGGCAGTCCAGACGGGCCGTAGCCGGTCTCGAAGATGACTTCTTCCCTGCGATGACGCTTAAGCCGCACGAGGAGCTTGCGCGCCTCTTCGAACGGCCATGCGTTGGAATTCTCCGCAGCTTCGCGAAGCGCGCCCGCATCGATCTCGAGCGTGGACATCAACCGGTTCAAAAAGGACTGATGGGGAAGTAGCGCAGCCACAAATCGGTAAAGCGGCCCTGCTCCCATACCCGGAACAGCGCCCAGTTGAGACCGAGCCGGATGAGGTTGTTGCCCTTTTTCACTGCGATACCGACGCCTTCGCCAAAGTAGCGGCTGTCCATGTAGGCGCCGCCGCTGAACGCGCAGCAATTTTCCGAATCCGTGCCGTTGAGCCAGAAGGCGAGCGAAATGGCATCGCCGAACAGAAGGTCGACGTCGCCGCGCCGCAAGGCGAGCCGCGCCACGTCGGCACTCGGATAGGGGCGCACTTCCGCTTCGGTGAATAACGCGCGCAGATACGCTTCGTGCGCGGTGCCGGCGACGACGGCGACCTTCTTGCCCTCGAGCTGTTCCGGCAGCGCCTCTTCGATCGGCGAATCGCGTTTGGCGACGAAGCGGGCAGGCGTGCGGTAATAGGGGTCGGTGAAATCGACCTTGCTGCGCAATTCCGGCGTCGTCGCAATCGAGGCGATGGCGGCATCGGCCTGGTTGGCATTGAGCGCGGGAATGAGCGTCTCGAACCGGCGCATCTGGATGGTACAGGCAAGCTTGAGCTCCTCGCACAGCATGCGCGCAAGTTCGACATTGAACCCCTGCGGGTTGCCGTCGGCGCCGGCGAAATTGAACGGCGGATAATCGATCTCTGTCAGGAAGCGAATAGCGCTCACGCGCGAGAGATCGGGCCGCTCCGGACGCCGGCGCGGGTCCCAGAAGCCGGGGACGCCTGCGCTCGGCTCGCCGGCGACTTGCGCATGCGCTTTTGGCATGGCGGCAAGGCCGGCAAATGCCAGGAGCACAATGGTAGAGGCGGCAATGAAACGGTGCAGCACGCGTTAATCTTTCCTTCTCGTCATGACGTGCCTCATACGAATCGCTTGCGGCAGATCAGTGGCAGGGAGATAGCCCGCCGCGCGCTCGTGCCATATGCGACAATTACAAATAGCGGCGGAGGTCGGCGGCTGCGGCCTGCGTCGTGCGCTTGAGATTGAAAGGCGAGACGAAACGGCCGTTCTTGTCCATGAGATAGACAACGGCGGTGTGGTCCATGGTGTAGCCCCCCTGGTCCAGGGGAACCTTCTTGTAATAGACGCGATAGGCCTTCGCGACTGCCGCGATGGCGGCGGGATCCCCGGTCAGCCCCGACAAGTGCGGGTCGAAGCTCGACAGATAATCCTTCAGCACGGGAGGCGTGTCGCGTTCGGGATCGACGGTAATGAAAAAGGCGCGCATGCCGTCGGCCTGCGGCCCAAGGGCGCGCAACACTTCGGAGACTTCGAACAATGTGGTCGGGCATACGTCAGGACAGTTGGTGAACCCGAAAAAAACGAGGAACGGACGCCCCCTGAGGTCGGCGTCGCTGACCGTTCGCCCATCCTGATCGATGAGAGTGAATGACCCGCCGATGCCCGCGACCTGCGGCGTGATCCTTGATGACGTCCCGCTCAGCGTCACAATGGCGCCCAGGCAGACCCCGAGCCCCGCCAGGAAGGCGGCTGCGATGATCAGCAGGCGCAGGTTGCGCGTGGTCATTGATTGCTCATCACAGGCAGGCGGCAATGCCGGCAGTGATCATCTCGTAGAACACGGTCGATCCGTAATGCACCCACAGCGCCGCCGTTGCGGCAACCAGCACGCCGGCAACTGCCGCGAGGATGATGAGCGGCCGCGGGAACCGAGGCGATGCGGCAGAGGCGATTTCCGACATTGAAGCCAAAATAAGCATACCCGCGGAAAACGACAACCCAGTCACTTCAGGTTGAAGCGGATCGGCACGGTCAGGTTGACCTGCGCACCCGACAATTCGGCGGGCGGGGCCGGAAAGGGCTGGGCGCGCTGCAAAAGCGCGAGCGCTTCTGCATCGAGGACGGCAGTGCCGGAACTTTGCAGCACACGGCTTTCGAGCACGCGTCCCTGCCGGTCGAGCGTAAAGAACACCTGCGCCACGCCGTGCTCGCCGCGCGATTGCGCCTCCGGGGGGTAGCGCTTGTGGCGCTCGAGCTGCGCCACGATCTTGCTGCTCCAGGTGGGCACGGCATTCGAGGCTTTCGGGTTGGGCCGGCCTTGCACGGGCACGGCTGCCACGGGAGCGTTGCGCCCCACGACCGGCGGCGGCGCCGTCGTTAGCGGGACCGGCAGCTCAAGCTCCTGGCGGCGCATCGTTTCTTCGGTGATCTCCTGTCGCGCCGGTGCTTGCATCGCGACTTCCGGGTTGGGCGCGGGAGCAAGCTCCGGGGTCTCCGCCGTCGGTTTCGGCTCGACCGGCGTTTCGACCTTCTGCACTTCCGGTGTGTCGGCCGGACGGGCAGGCGAGGCCTCCGACATCACCTGCTGCGGCCCTGGCGACAGTTCGGTTTCCCGCATTGTCGGGCCTTCCGGCAGCGGCGCAAATTCCACGATAATGGCGCCCGAGGGCTCTTCCGGCTCGACCGACCCTCGCCACTCCATGACCGCCGCCGCGATGCTTGCGTGCGCCAGCACGACCAATGCCGCACAGATGACCCAGCGGCGCAGGTCAGCGACGTCTTCGAATGCAAGGGCGATCATGGAGTTATTTTCTCCAGCCCGACCAGCGCGACTTTGAGATAGCCGGCGCTGCGCAGGAGATTCATCACCTCGATCAGCTCGCCATAGGGCACCGTCTTGTCCGCGCGCAGGAAAATGCGGGATTCCTTTTCGCCCTTGGTTAGTGCATCGAGAGCCGCGGCGAGAGCACCGCGTTCGACCGGGTCATTGCCCAGCGTAAGCGCGAGGTCGGATTTTACCGTGAGGTAGAGCGGTTGCTCCGGACGCGGCTGCGGCTCCGCGGTCGATGCCGGCAGGTTGACCTGGATATCGACAGTCGCAAGCGGCGCTGCCACCATGAAGATGATCAGGAGAACCAGCATGACGTCGATGAACGGCGTCACATTGATCTCGTGCACCTCGTTGAGGATGTCTTCGCCGTGATCGAGCCGCACGCTCATGATCGTTTGCGCCCTTACTCGGCAGCGAGCGGGCGTGGCCCGGTTCGCCGCGCGGGCGCCGCCGCGGCCGCAGCCGGACGCTCGAGGTCGCGGCTTGCCAGCCGCAGCACCTCGGCTGCGGCATCGCCAAGGAGCGCGCGATAGCCGGCAATCGAGCGCGCGAACACGTTGTAGATGACCACGGCCGGTATGGCGGCGGCAAGCCCGAGCGCGGTTGCCAGCAGCGCCTCGGCAATTCCCGGCGCGACCACGGCAAGATTCGTGGTGTGCGACTTTGAGATGCCGATGAAGCTGTTCATGATCCCCCAGACGGTGCCGAACAGGCCGACAAAGGGCGCCGTTGCGCCAATGGTCGCAAGCACGCCGGTGCCGCGCGAGATGCGCCGGCCAAAGCCTGCTTCAAGACGCTCGAGCCGCGATGCAATGCGCTCCTTGATGCCCTCGCGTTCGGGGAACCCTGATGACATCGCGCATTCCGTCACCGCTGCCGCAAGAAAATCGACGACTTCGCCGTCCACCTCGCCGGGTCTGTTCATGCCTTCATCGGCGGAAGCAAGTCCATCGAGCACGTTCAATGCCGCGCGCAGGCGACGGCGGGCGAAAAAGATTTCGACACTCTTGGCGAGCCAGATGGTCCAGGTCACCACCGACGCAAAGACAAGGCCGATCAGAACCCCCTGCACCACCGGATCGGCGGTGACGAACATGCCCCATGGCGTGAGGTCGCGCGGCAGCGTCGCGGTGCCGAGAACCGGCCCCTCCTGCGCGAGCGCAACGCCCGGCGCGCAAGCTAATGCCGCCGCGCCGGCAATGCGTTTGAGTTCGCTCCGCAACGCGGCGAACGGCGCCTGCCGCACACCGGCATACTCGTCATCTTCCATACGCGACGCCTCGCCGTTTGGTAGCCCACGCTCAAAAGACATGGGTATAAAAGACATGGGTATAATGTGATATTGTAACATTGTCATTGTTCAGCGCCAAATTACGAGTTCCGACGCGTTCACAAGCGCGTGCCTAAAGCGCCAATGCAGCCCTGCTTTCGCCCCTGTTTGGATGCTGAAAGGCTCCATGTGCATCGAAACCACACTATCGAATATCTGGCGCAAAGCGACGTTTCTGCTCCTGATAGGCGTTGCCCTCGTTGCTTGCGCCGGGTTGGCGACCGGGGCTGCGGCGCAATCATCCGAGCCACCCTCGCTTGACGACATCAAGGCGTCGGTCGATGAAATCGAGCAGGCGGTCGCTCGCCCCGACGTAACCGGCGGAAGAGCTCGCCGCGCTGCGGCAAAAGCTCAACGCGGCGGCGGATGCGCTGCGCGCCAATATCGACGATCTCGAACCGCGCGTGGCGGAGGCGGAGGAGCGGGTCAAGCAGCTCGGACCGCCGCCGGCCAAGGATGCGCCGCCGGAAGCACCCGACATCGCCGCCGAGCGCGACGAGCTGGTCAAGAATTTCGGCGAACTTGACGGCCTGCTCAAGCAGGCACGCGTGCTTGCCGTGCGCATCGATCAGCTGAGCGAGCGGGTCGCGCAGAAACGCCATGCCTTGTATGCGAGCGAGCTGTTCGCACGCACCGCGAGCGTGCTCGACCCGCATTTCTGGCTCGACGCATTGCGCGCGCTGCCGATCGAATTCAATCGCGCCCGCGCGCTGGTCGAGAACTGGCGCGCCGAGCACGGCGACGCCGCGCGGCTGGCGACCGCCACCCTCCTTCTCCTCGTCATTGTCGCGCTCGCGCTCGGGTTGCATCACTGGTGGTTCCCGCGTGCCTCTTCCGGAGCGTGCGATACGCGCGCGGCGAAATCTTCGCTGGCGCTGCGGATATTCGCGTGGATTTCCTTGCGCACCCCGCTCGCGGCGCTGGCGGCGGCAACGCTGCTGCGCGGATTGGGGCTCCTCGACTTCCGTCTCGAACAGATCGTCTATGGCGCGGTCGCGGGCCTTGGCGCGGCCGCATTCGGACACGGCGTGGCGCGCGCATTGTTTGCGCCGGAGCGCCCGCAACGCCGATTGCCGCAGGAAGACGATGCGACCGCGCGCTGCTTTCACAATCACCTGCTGTGGGCTTCGCGCGTGCTCGGCGTCCTCATCGCGCTGCAAGTCGTGCACAAGACCCTGTTCGCGCCGCTCGTTGTGACCATCGCCACCAATGCGCTGTTTGCAGCGGTGACGACGGCATTCCTGGTAAGCCTCGCCATACGGCTTGGGCGCATCAAGCAGCGCGACGGCAGCGGGGTAATTGCCGCTAATTGGGTCCATCCGCTCGCCTTGCTGCTTGCGCTTTTTCTCGCGCTGGCGCTGGCGGCCGGTTACGCGGGATTGGCCGCGTTCGTGGCGTTGCGGGTGATCGTCGCTGCCGCCGTGTTCGGCGCGCTTTATCTCCTTCTCGTCGCAACCCAGACATTTTTCGCCGCGCTCAGCGAGGAAACCCCCAGGCGGCAGAAATTCCGCGCCAGCCTCGGCATCAGCGAGCGCGGCATGGCGATCGGCGCGGCGCTGCTCTCCGGCATCGTTCGCGTGCTGCTGGTCATGCTGGCTTTTCTGCTGATCATCGGGCCTTGGGAAGTATCGACCGCCGACCTGTTCGACACCGTTCGCAACGTTCCCTTCGGTTTCAAGGTCGGCGAACTGCATCTGTCGATTCACGCGCTCATTGTTGCGATCGCGGAGCTGGTGGCGATCCTCATTGTGACGCGCCTGGCGCAGCGCTGGTTGGGCACGGAACTCTTGCCGCGCACCGCACTCGAGCCGAGCCTGCAGCTCTCGATCACCACCATCTTCGGCTATGTCGGCGCAGTTGCCGCCATGGTCGTGGCGCTCACCGGGCTTGGCTTCGACCTGCAGAAGATCGCATTGATCGCCGGCGCGCTATCCGTCGGCATCGGCTTTGGATTGCAGTCCATTGTCTCGAATTTCGTCTCCGGCCTCATCCTCTTGACGGAGCGGCCGATCCGCGTCGGCGACTCCATTGCGGTGAAAGGCGAGGAGGGTTGGGTGCGCCGCGTTCGCGTGCGCGCGACCGAGATCGAGACCTTCGATCGGGCGAGCGTGATCATTCCCAACTCGGAATTCATCACCGGCGTGGTCAAGAACTGGACGCGCGCGAACACGCTTGGCCGGATCGTGCTGAAGGTCGGCGTCTCCTACGACAGCGACCCCATTGCCGTGCGGGAGATTCTCAGCGACATCGCGCGCAGCCATCCGCAAGTGCTGCAATCGCCGCCGCCCGGCGCGTATTTCCTCGGCTTCGGCGAAAGCGCGCTGGAATTCGAGTTGCGCTGCATTATCGCGGAGATGGACAAGAGCCTGGCGGTGAGGAGCGATCTCAATTACGCGATCATCAAGCGCTTTCGCGAGGCCGGCATTGAAATTCCCTATCCCCAGCGCGAGCTGCGCGTGCGCGAGACGGCAGAGAAGAAAAAACCCCTCCCGCCAACGCCGTCATCCTGAGGTGCCCGCGCATCATCACTTGACAAATATGCGCGGGCACGAAGGATGAGCGACCCGTGTACTAGCCGGACGCTTCGAGGCCGGCGCTTCGGCCGAGCACTAGCGTGACGGATCAATGTTGCGAATGCCTCAAATCACCCCAACGGCGCGCCCCGCCCGCCCCGCAGATCGTCGGTGAGGCCGGCAACGGCCTTGCTCGCGAGAATAGCGAGCAGCAGGTAGAATCCGAGCTCGGCGGCATGCAGCGGCTCGGCGACGAAAAAACTGAACTTGGGCGGGAACAGGAAATAGGCGGCCGCCAAGCCGCCGGCAAAGCAGGTCAACACCGCAAGCGTGCTGCCGTAATGCATGGCAATGACCACCGTCGGCAACAGATAGCCAAGCACCAGATGATCGGCTTCGAGGTATTCGTCCATGGCGAGGAGCACGATGGTGGTGGCGAGCACGGCGGCAAAAGCCACCACCACCGAGGAAACGATTTGCAGAAGCGGCAACTGCGGGGCGTAGCGGCGCCGGCGCAGCCGCCGATAATTTTCCGCAAGCCAGACCGTGAGCAGGGAGGCAAAGGTGTAAAGCGCAATGCTCACGCCGGCATCGCGACCGGGCGCTTCGAATGAAAACCACGGCCCGGGGAATTCCAACCAGATCGCGGCTAGGCTCAGAGCGAGCGCCAGGCTTCCCGCCGCCATTCCGCCGATGGCGGAGGCAACGAGAATGGCCGGGTAATAGGAGACGATCGGCAGCATCTCGCCGCCCAGCCAGCCGAAGCCGAAACGGATCAGCGTGGCAATGGCGATGCAGGCGAGGGCAAAAGCGTAAGCCCCGAGGGAGTTCGGGGCAAAGCCCTTGCGCCAGGACTCGCGCAGCCTTGCCAGCGGGAATGTCGGCTGCGCGCTCGCGGCGGCGCTTTGCACTGCCGGCTCGCCGGTAAGCTCGCGGTAGCGCCGTCCGCTCGTGCGATAGCGCTTGGCGACCCACATGATGAGAACGGCAGTGGCAACATAGAGACCGACATTGATGAACTGCTGCAGCGGCGCAACCTGCTCGCCGAAATAGCGCGCATGGAACGCCCACCACATCAACAGGCTGCTCAGCCCCACAGCAAGAAAGCCGGCGCGGATGCCGGCAAGGAGGGCGGCGACGAAGATTGCCGGGTTGTACAGGATGGACGGCATCACCTGGTCGCTGAATTGGGCAAAGGCGATCTGCGCGCCGGCTGCGACAGCAATGCAGAGAACGGCAAAGCCGTAGGCCGCCGGCGACCCGGCAGGCAGGCCTTCGTGTCCGAATTTGCGCAGGAGACGACGCCAGTGGGTGAGCATGGGAACCGGCTTTCTCGAAGCGGCGAGGATGCTAGCGCGCGGGATGGTGGGGCGACAATGCGGGGGGTGCTGGCGCATGCGAGGCCTTGCACCTGGCTGCCGCTCGACTATGGGAATGGCAATCGTGCTGCATGCCTGCAGGTTCCTGCAGCCAACCTGATTGCACAGACTCTAAGACAAGTTGCGCCCATGCCGGAACAGGCATATACGTCGCGTACAACAAAATGCCGAAGTCCGCTGACAGCAATGTTCCACCTAAACCGGTACGCTGGGTGGGCAGCAGCAAGGAGGATGTGCGCAAATTTCCCCAGGAAGTTCGACGCCGGGTAGGAGGCGCGCTTTGGGACGCCCAGTGCGGCCTCAAGGCGCCGTTCGCGAAGCCCTTGCGAGGTTTCGGCGGCGCTGGCGTGCTTGAGATTGTCGGCGTTCACCACGGAGATACCTATCGCGCTGTCTACACCATTCGTTTCGCCGAGGTCGTTTACGTACTGCATGCTTTTCAGAAGAAATCGAAGCGCGGAATAGCTACCCCAAAGGCCGAGTTGTATCTGATCAAAGGGCGGCTCAAGCGAGCAAAAGAGGATTACGAGCAATGGCTAAGAAACGGAAAGCGGAAATCACAGTAACAGCAAGCAGCGGCAACGTGTTCGCCGATCTGGGATTTGCCGAGCCCGAGGAAGAGCTGACCAAGGCTCAGCTGGCGAGCCATATCCGGCAGCTGATCAGGCGCCGGCGGCTGACCCAAGCGACGGCCGCGAGAACTCATGGGCGTTGACCAGCCAAAAGTTTCTGCTCTTCTCAATGGGCGTCTTTCGAATTTTTCGAGCGGCCGTCTAATGCGGCTGCTGACCGCACTGGGCCAGGACGTCGAGATCATTGTCAAAAGCAAACCACGCAATCGTGCTCATGGAAAAATCAGCGTCGTTGGTGAAGCGCATTTTTGAACCCGCAGCGCCGCATGCGCTCCAGCGAGGTTTTTGCAACTATAAGAAAGAGCTCCGGCATCTTTGCGCTTTTGTTCAGCTTCGCGCCTCTGTTCCTTCGCGCGACGGTTCTCCCAACAGCGACCAGCCAATCCACAACGCTGCCACTGCCCATGAGAAAGCAACATATCCTGCCAGGATTAGGATTGCGGTGAGCATGATCGATCCTCCAATGCACGCGCCCAACCTTTGCTTTTCCTGCCCATGATATGGCGGTCGGTACTGACAGGTCTTGTGACTTAACTCACACTTCGCGCCTGCCACCCCCGCAAAGCGCTTTTTTGTGATGGCCGTCACACGCTCGCCCGGCCGCTGTTACCGAGCGACTCAGCTGACTGCGCGTGCATGTACGATCTCGCGCGCCTCGACCGGACGCACGTCGGACGCATCGAGGGTCACGACGGCGACGGTATCGCCGGAGAGCGTTGTAAACTCAACCTCATAGCCTGCACCCTGCTGATGCACCAGCACGACGGTGCCAACGTCGCCAGCGGCAAGCCGCTCCGTGGGCAAATCACGCTTCATAGGTAGCAATCCTTCTCGGTACCAACGTCACGCAGGCCCGAGCACACCAGATCGCCAACATGTCGAGCCCAGCGAAGTCGGCATCGTAGTCTAATGAGCGAACCTTTCCCCACCTGGGAATCTCGCGTCGAGTACTGGGAGATTGGTGATGCTGCGGTAATGCAGCCCAACAAGGCGCTTGCCTCGATAGATGTACAAGTTGATGCGTTGTTGGCTAGCTTGCGCAACTCACAGACAGCCATATAGGTCAAGCGCGCTGCAGCAAGCAGTACCTCATCCTTGACAACACTCAGCTCCTAAGTCGTTTTAATTCGCTCCGGCTTCCCTAATTTTCAAAGCATATTCCTTACTCATCCTCCGCTCTATTGATAAAGTACCTCATCAGGAAGCTTTCTAGTTCAGGTCGAGGCCTCGTCCATTCCCAAGCGCCATTGGGACCGATCTTAAGGTCCTTGTCTGGATCGAAATTGAAACTTGTTAGCCACTCCTGTCGATCAACATATCCGCGTTTCTTTATTTCACCGTGCCTGAGATGGTAAATCGTGCCAGAAACATGGCCGATGCGCTCGGCAACTGATTTATGAAACGGGATAGCCCACCTCAGATAATGCTGTTGACGCGTTGCGTTGAGCAGACACTTTTTAATTGTAGCTTCGAATTGGCCATACATGGCAGATACCATCCAGGAGTCGCCACCCCCCACAATCGCCGCATCATAAAAACCGTGATCTTCCAGAAGTCTTCTATTTGCCGCCCAAGCCAAGCCCGTATGCCATAGCTGTTCTTTTTTCATAACGAATTTAATGTAATCCCGCTCTTGCCTTCCTAATGACAATAGCTCGCGGGCATTGGGCAGACTTGCGATGCCTGGCACAGACATATGGCCATTATGGTAATCGGATTTTTCGCAATCTTCCGAATTTAGATGGACTACATCAGAAAAGAGCTGGACTATATTGAATTCATTTAGTTGCCGCTTCGCCCCATCGACCCAATCTGCTCGTTTTAGTATCACGTCACAGTCAAGCCATGCTATGTTTTTGACGTTTGACGGCACTGCTCTAATTGCAAGATTGAGAAGCCGCTCCTTTTGCCAGAGCACGGCCCCACCGGAGATCTGTATGATAATGTCGGCATCGTCATCAGTAAGTTCAAAGCGGCCGTCAAACGAAAGCTCGACGGTTACGAGCGGAACCTCGAGATTGGCTCGAAATATTCTATAGTTTGATAAACGCCTTTTGTATCCGACCGGATTAAAATGGGATGTTATTGCCCACACTGCTGGACCCAACTCTTAACTTCCGGCAGCCCGTAGACCGATCCGTTTGACATGTGACACATGGAATTCGCCCTGTCCCGTCCGGGGGAGCCAGACGGCTTTTTCGTCACAATGTCGCTTTCGCAGTTTCGAGATATTTCCATCCTCGCCACTGATCGGGAGATTCCAGGACCGATCGCTCGAGCTCGGCAAGAAATCCCGCAGTCGCGGCGCGTATGGCGTCGAGCTTGTCGGCGAACTCTATCGCAAGCGGCGTGCCGATCTTCACTCGGAAGACGCTGCTGTCGGCGATGCGCGTGGTCATGACTGGCAGTAGTCGGGCGCCGGAGCGGTGCGCAAGATCGGGAGCGCCCGTCGCAAGGGAGAAGCGGCTGTTGAGCAGGGGTCCACGCGCCACACGGCGGCCCTCCCATGCCCCCGCTGTGATGGACACGATGCGGTTGTCATCCAGCACGGCCTTCGCCTCACGCAGCGAACCGCCGGGGTCAGCGCGGTCGATTATGATGCGCTTGTCAAGATATTTGAGCTCCGCATTCCAGCGCAACGGATTGAGGTAACGGATGCCAAATCGTGACTTCGAAAATCCGTGCTCCGGCCGGCTCAGGTGCGAGACGCGGTAACCGCCCGCCTTCAGCGCCATCTTTGTGACCTGCGTATTGAAGCAGAAGTGCGCTACCCACAAGATCGCGCCCTTGCCGCGCGCCAGCGCAGCCTTGAGGTGCTCTTCGCCTTCCAGGCGGATTTCCGGCGCCCAGCCCCGCACTGACATTACCTTCGTCACTTGAATGTGGTGCTCGGTGCGCCCCGCCGCTGACCGCCACGCGACAGCTTCAGCATCCTCCAAGCTGGTGAGACCGAGCGCCCGCCGGATTGTGGGCGCGTGCTCTGCTGGCGACGGCTGCCCCAGTCGCACCCTCATCCACTCGATCCACATGGCGACATCGGTCCAGCGGGCCTCCGGCATGGCCGCGGCTGCGAATTTGAGTATAGGCCATTCTAGTATGAAAAGGGCATCGTCCGCTGTGAATGCCTGGCGGTCAGTAGGCTTCAGATCGCGCTCGATGATTTCGACAGCGGGCCCAGTATCGCCCAACTCAGCGTGCTTTTTGATAGGACCGGGTTGCTTTTTCACCGTCGTGCTCCAACAGCGTTGCCCGGAGCCGCTCGATGTCGCGGGAAGGCAACTTAACACATGTTGGCAAGTTGTTGCTTCCCAATATCTCAGTTGGCTCAAACCCTATTCTGACTCGCTCCCACACGCGCGCGCTGTCCTTGAGGCTTGGCGTGCCGACTACAATACCCAACGACCTCGCTCACGGCCTGGCTGGATGAGTCCAGCCATCTATGCCGCAGCACGGCGATCACCGCTGCTGCGCCCCACCGACGGTCCGCGCAACGGACTGCCGCCGTCCCCGCCCAACCGGGCATCATCGACCACCAAACTCCAATTCCGGTCGGATAAAAAAGGGGGCAACGTCACCGTTCTACAACATCAATTCGGTCCATTGACCAGAATGTGTATTTGTGGTCGCAGTGACACTCGGTCTTTGTACCCGATTGCGACTGGAGGGATCATGAGCTTGGAGCCGCAAAAAATTCTGATCGTAACCAATGAAATTCGTGGCCTCGGTCATCTCCGCAAAATCCTAAAGGTGGTCATGGCATGGTCAGTGGACCGGCTCGGCCGCAGCCTTCAAGACCTTGTTGGTTTTCTGTCCGAGCTGCAGGCGCTGAAGATTGACTTATTCCTTCATCAGCAGGGCCTCGACACCACGACCCCAAGCGGCAAGGCTATGTTCCAGATGCTCGGCGTCTTTGCCGAGTTCGAGCGGGCGATGATTAAGGAACGGGTCCGCGCCGGGTTGGCCAGAGCGAGGAGTGAAAGCAAGACGCTCGGGCGGCCCAAAATCGCCGGGGAAACCGAACGCGCGATTCAAGCGGCGCTCAAGAAGAAGAACCGGCCCGGATTGCGCAAGATTGCGTCGCTGCTACGCTCGGCTTCATTAGCGCCCACGCCTTGAAGCACGTCCTCACCTCAAATGAGGACTAGGGTGCATTGCTCACTCTGACGACCCTGACACGGCGAGAATCCGCTTCGAAACTACTTTCAATCGCTGAATTGAGCGCTATGCAACCAGTGCTGCAATTGCTAATTGACGAATGCGCAACGGACCACGTTAATTAATTCTTGGATTTTGGTCGACCGAATATGCGTTCTATTCTCTTCTGCAACGAGATGCTTGGGTTGGGCCACCTCCGCCTGTCGCTTGTGCTCGCGGAGGCTCTCGTTGGTAACAGCGACGGCTCGACCGCGCTCGTTGTCACCGGGTCGCCGGCGTTCGGCGGTATGCAAGTCGCGCCAGGGGTGGACATCCTCAAGCTGCCAAGCGCCCCGGTTACTCTAAAGTCGGCTTGGAGAGCTACTGCGTTTCGACCCGCAGCGGGGCTCGCGATCGGAGATGAGGCAGCGGTCGCGCTGCGAACCCAGCTTTTGTTGACCGCTGTCGACCAGTTCCGCCCCAACATCGTGGTCTCTGATCAGCGGCCGCTCGGTCGTGAACAGGAACTCCGGCCCGCGCTCGAATACCTACGCGCCCAGGGCAGCTGCACGATCGCGCTCGGGCTCTTGGATGTCGACGATGAAGAGCGTATCCGCTTTGAGTGGAACCCGAAGTTGTTGGAGGCAATGCGCAGTCTGTACGACCTCGCGCTTGTTTACGGGCCGCTGGTCGCGGCTGACGTTCGCGTCGAGCGGCTACGGGACGTTGGCGTACCTGTGTACCACATTGGGCTGGTTGGTGCGCCACCAGCAAACCATGGAGCGTCTGATCTCGGCGAGGGGTACCTATTGGCCATTGCCGGAGGCGGCGTCGACGGTTTCGAGGCGCTCAACGCGGTAGTCGGTGCGATCATCGGAGGGCCACCACTTGACGTTCCCACCGTACTGGTCACTGGCCCGCTAATGGCACAATCCAGCATCACAATGCTGCGCAAGCGCGCAACGGGACTTGCAGTCCGAGTGCTGGAGTACAGGAATGATATAGTGGCGGTTATCGCTGGTGCCCGCGCGGTTATTGCAATGGCTGGCTACTGCACCGTTGCGGAGGTACTAGCAAGTGGAAAGCCGGCGATACTGGTGCCGCGCACGTTTCCACGCAAGGAGCAGCTCAATCGGGCCCGGCGCCTGGTTGCCGCGGGTCGCGTCGGAATGCTCCTGCCGAATGAGCTTGACCCTCCGGCGGTGCGCCGCGCGATCGATGAACTTTTGAAGCATCAGCCCAAAGCACCGGAGCCCCTAACCGGCGCCGCAGAAGCCGCACGATTTCTTGCACGCGCGGCACATGCGTGGAGCTCGGACTGCAGCATGGGAAAATAAGAAGCAGGGATGAACAGGTATGAATAGAACGCTCGAACGGCAGCCAAGCATCGTGTCCACGCCTCGTGCGCGGTAGTGGCTCGCGAACATCCGCAATTGATCGATCGTCAAGCCAAGAACTACTTGTCAGCCCTAGCTGCGCTTATCTATCGTTCTCTGAAACCGGAGCTCAGGGCATGGAGTTCGCCGACAAGCTCGACGCCATAGGCGCCGCGACTGCGGGATTTCTTGCCGAACTCAAGCGATCGGTCCTAGAATCTCCCGATCAGTGGCGAGGATGGAAATATCTCGAAACTGCGAAAGCGACATTGCGACGAAAAAGCCGTCTGGCTCCCCGGAGGGGATAGGGCGAATTCCATGTGTCACATGTCAAACGGATCAGTCTTCGGGCTGCCGGAAGTTTGAAGAGTTAGGGTCCAGCAGTGTGGGCAATAACATCCCATTTTAATCCGGTCGGATACAAAAGGCGTTTATCAAACTATAGAATATTTCGAGCCAATCTCCAGGTTCCGCTCGTAACCGTCGAGCTTTCGTTTGACGGCCGCTTTGAGCTCACCAATGACGATGCGGACATTATCATACAGATCTCTGGTGGTGCCGCGCTTTGGCAAAAGGAGAGGCTTCTCAATCTTGCAATTAAAGCAGTGCCGTCAAACGTCAAAAATATAGCATGGCTTGACTGTGACGTAATACTAAAACGAGCAGATTGGATCGATGAGGCGAGGAGGCAACTCAACGAATTCAATGTAGTCCAGCTCTTTTCTGATGTAGTCCAGTTAAATTCGAAAGATTATGAAAAGTCGATTTCCATAATTGCTATACGTCTGTGCCAGGCATCGCTAGTATGCCCAATGCCCGCGAGCTATTGTCATTAGGAAGGCAAGAGCGGGATTACATTAAATTCGTTATGAAAAAAGAACAGTTATGGCATACGGGATTGGCTTGGGCGGCAAATAGAAGGCTTCTCGAGGATCACGGCTTTTATGATGCGGCAATTGTGGGGGGCGGGGACCTCCTAATGGTATCAGCCATGTATGGTCAATTCGAAGGTGTAATAAAAAAGTTTTGGCTTAACTCAACGCGTCAACAGCACTATTTAAGGTGGGCCGTCCCCTTTCATAAATCAGTCGCCGAGCGCATCGGCTATGTCTCTGGAAGGATTTACCACCTCAGGCACGGTGAAATAAAAAAACGCAGATATCTCGACCGGCAGGAATGGTTGGCAGGTTTCGACTTCGATCCCGACACAGACCTTAAAATCCGTCGCAATGGGGCTTGGGAGTGGAGAAGACCTCGACCTGAATTAGAAAGCTTCCTCATGAGTTACTTTATCAATAGAGCCGAGGACGACTGAGCACCACCAAGGCGTGCTGCTGAATCTCAAAGCCAACATGACATTACCGCCCTGATGAATAAACTGCTAATTTCCGTCCGCAACATCCGATTGACTTGATGGCGCGGATCGATCCCTCGAATCGTCAAGCACCTCTCGTGCAAACCGTTCTGTTCCTCCATTCACCGATACTAGCAAGCGTCATGACGCGCGATGGCAGTCGATACCGGCGCGGGCGAGCAGCGTCGCTGGCACGTCGAGGCCAAGCCCCTTTGCGGTCTTCAGATTGATCACCAGCTCGGTACTTGGTCGGCGCTTGCACCGACAGTTCGACCACTTCGTTGCGGCTGACTTTAATGATGCACAAACGAGAGCCAGTCGTTCAATATCAGGTCATAGTGTCCAGCCTGAGTATCAGGGTATGCACCCATCTCGATAGACAAGATTATGGAGTTGAGGCTTTCCTGCCACTTGGCTCCGTGATCTTTACAGTGTAACGCCCAAGCGCGTGGATCGGAAAGGTGCACTCGAAAAAACGGTGATATTCGTAGCGCGCGATCAACATGGGCCTCCCAAGAGAGAAGTGAACTCGCCCCTCCGATCGAGACGTGCTGCGGGGCGAGCGGGAGAAGGTTACAAAAATCGATCGCGCTTCACGACATAGCGGCGACTGGAAAAGCTCTTAAAGCGAAAGTTGCCGGCATCATCTATAGAGGGTGGTTCCCGTTGGTCGTAAAGTTCGCCTGATCGGGTTGGAGGGCCAGGTCTTGGCGCAACAAACATAACACTTTGATCGGCTTTGATCAGGCCAATCGCCTCCTTAATCCAGGAAAATCCGGGCTTGGAATGGATAAGAATATCGCAGTCAGCGTGAAAAATATATTCAGCTGTGGAGCATTCAAAACCCAAAATCCAGCCGAGCAAGGGAATCCCGCGACGGTCACGGAGATGCTGTGGCAGCTCCTGAAAATGGCGTCGCAGAAGCTCAGGAGGCTCGTTTCCTAGAGCGACAAATCGATCGATGATCCTCTCTCTCTGTATGGCTTCTGCCGTTCGAACGAGAGCCCTGGCCGCTTCGCAACCTGACGGATATCGACTACTAGCCATAGTATCGATCACCAACACAGTCTCAGAGAATTCGAAGTTGGCGCTCCTCCTAACGTGTCGAGCGATGCTCGGCAGATAGCCAACATCAGATGGGCCGGCAAGCAAAGTCATTGCGCAAGATATGACACTCTCCGCAGATTTGGCGCGATGTTCAAACTACTGCCTTGTGGGGGATGCCTGGAGCGGATCACCCGCAATGGAGGGGACGATACCATGCTTTGATCCCGCGGTCTGTGACTACTTCGGAGGGCAGCCCAAAAAACGCGCAATTCTCAAACCAGTGAATGCGTCCTAATGACCATTGGGGTCATTATTTGCCATAGGCCTGTATTTCCGGGCAACACTTCGCGGCCGGATTGGTTTGGAAGCGGACGTAATTGCAACCGGCCGTCATCAGAACGGCGGGTCGAAAGCGTGACAGCAATAGCACCAATGGCAGAATGAGCGCCGCGAAGACAGAAGCCGCAAGCGGCCGTTCGGATATCAATGCTGGCGCGCAAAGAAGCGCGGACAGCGAGGTTGGGCCGCCTGATCCGCGGCATGCTCGAACGTAGCCTCAGCGCGTCCTCGAATCGGGGAGTCGCATGGCCATCACCGCGGACAACAGGTACGCGAGCGTGCGTATTATCTGTGGGAGGCGGAAGGGCGCCCCCACGGACGCGCGGAAATCCATTGGGCAATGGCGGAGATAGCAACGGCAGTATTCAGCTATCTCAGCCTATTGGAAGCGGAACGCGCCGTCCGAACCTTTGCGGGAAATGAGCCCGGTTCCACTACCTCATCTGCCGTAATTTAATTGCGTAAAAGCGAGGAGGTGAGATGCGTTGCGTTGCTTGCGCCGCGGAGATGCAACTAATTCGGGCTGAGCCCGATCATGGTAGGCACGACTTCCTGCACAAGCGCTCCGATTGAACAGCCAGACGCGACATCGATAGCAGGAGAGTACGTCGCGAGTTTTTGGGTCCTCAGCTTGGGTTTGCGCAGCAATCGTCTTGATCAAACATATCCTTGATCGTAGGCACCAAATGTGTATTCATGCATTTGCGGCGAATTAGTCCGTTCGCACGGGATCGTGATGAAATACAATATCGAGGCTGATTGGATTTTGCTGCGAACTTGCAACTATCGGTGCTCTTACTGTTTTGTGCCTCCTCAGGCGCTAGGCGAGAAGCTCCGCATTTTTGCCACACCGCAGCAGTGGCGAGCCGCATTCGATGCAACAGATCGAGTTTGGCTTTTGCATATCACCGGGGGTGAACCAAGCATTTATCCGGCGTTTGTAGACCTCTGCGAAACCTTGACTGAACGCCACTACCTGTCGCTCAACTGAAATCTGACGTGTCCTTCGCTACGGGCCTTCGCGAAACGTGTAGACCCTTCCCGTATCAGCTTCATCAATGCCGGGTTCCATCTGGAAGAGCGGGACCGCCGATCGGGACATGCGGCCTTTTTAGAGAATGGGGAAGAACTCCGTGCGCACGGGTTTTCGCTCCTAGTATCGCTTGTTGCCACTCCTACAGCGCTGGCCCGATTTGATGATGCCGCGGCGATCCTGCGGCCATTGGGCTTGGTGCCTATTCCGAAATTGTTCCGCGGTTTGCATGAGGGAAAGATTTACCCGGCTGCTTACAGTCGACTAGACAAGGAGCGCTTTTCCTACCGCGCCAAGCTCGCTAAAGAATGTTATGCGCCGATACTCGAACATATGACCGAGCGTCCAAGTGTGGACATATTTGGAGATGACGAGTTGGTACAGGGTGAGCCGATATTCACTGGGATGCTCTGCGACGCAGGGCATCGGTTCGTAAGAATTGAGCCCAATGGCGAGTACTTCGTTGTGGCCCTCCGTATCTAGGAAATCTTTTGGCGGGAAGCTTCGCGCCGAGGCGGACTTCAGCCGTGTGCGACACACGTTTCTGTTATTACTCTGCAGGAAATATACGGATACGGCGCGCGTCTTGGCCTCGACATTCAATAAATAGCGTAGCAGCGGCGGCCCACAGAGATTTCATAGATGCAGCGGGAAGATCGGTAATTGATCAATCGCCAAGCCGAGACTACTTGTCAGCCTGACTGAATTTCAGCGCTGGGGTGGAACAGTGTGGGCAATAACAACCCATTTTAATCCTGTCGGATACAAAAGGCGTTTATCGAACTATAGAATATTTCGAGCCAATCTCGGGATTCCGCTGGTAACCGTGGAGCTTTCGTTCGATGGCCGCTTTGAACTCAGCAAAGACGATGCGGACATTGTCATACAGCTTTCTGGTGGTGCCGTGCTCTGGCAAAAAGAGCGACTCCTCAATCTCGCAATCAAAGCAGTGCCGCCGAATGTCCAAGAGATAGCATGGCTGGACTGTGACGTAATACTAGAACGAGCAGTTTGGGCCGATGAGGCGAAGAAGCAACTCAGCGAATTTAATATAATCCAGCTCTTTTCTGATGTAGTCCATCTAAAGTCGGAAGATTACGAAAACTATGATCATCATAATGGCCATACGTCTGTGCCGGGCATCGCAAGTTTGCCTGATGCTCATGAGTTATTATTGTTAGGAATGCAGGAGCGTGATTACATTAAATTGCTCTTGAAAAAAGAAGAATTATTTCATCCGGGATTGGCTTGGGCGGCAAATAGAAGGCTTCTCGAAGATCACGGATTTTATGATGCGGCAATTGCGGGGGGCGGGAACTCCTTAATGGTATTTGCCATGTACGGTCACTTCGAAGTTTTAATAGAAAGGTTTCAGTTCAACGCAACGCGTAAACAACATTATCTGAGGTGGGCTATCCCGTTTCATAAATCAGTCGCTGAGCGCATTGGCCACGTTTCTGGAACGATTTACCACCTCAAGCACGGTGAAATAAAGAAACGGAGATATCACGATCGACAGAAGCGGTTGGCGGGTTTCAACTTCAACCCGAACATGGATCTCAGGATCGGCCACAATGGCGCTTGGGAATGGACAAGACCTCGACCTGAACTAGAAGGCTTTCTGAAGAATTACTTTATCAATAGAGCCGAGGATGAATAAGGAATGCGTGGAGGACTGGGGGGGAAACGGATATTGAGAAGCATCACGATGGCTTATGACGTTGGAGCACGAATAAACCCAAGATGCATAAATGCATTGCGACATACTACGCGTCACGCCAGGAAGACGGCGAGTTCAGCGATACGCATATTTTCAACTCTGCTACTAGTCGAACTTTCCACGTGAATTGAAATCGCTGACCATGCCAGTTCCACAAGGGCTTTGGGCTATCACTTGCTACTTCAATCCGATGCGCTACCGGCGCAGGCTTTCTAATTTTCGGTTATTTCGAAAACATTTGAACATTCCATTGGTTGCGGTCGAGTTGGCCTATGGGGAAGAATTTGAGCTGCATGAGCAGGATGCCGAAGTTCTCATTCAGCTGCGCGGGGGAGCGCTGCTCTGGCAAAAGGAGCGATTGCTGAATGTCGCACTTCTGGCTGTTCCGAGCAGTTGTCGCCGGTTCGCGTGGCTGGATTGCGACATTCTTTTCGGCAATGCCGACTGGGCTCACACTGCGAATTCTCTATTGGATCGATTCTCGCTGATCCAGCTGTTCAAGCAGGTGCATTATCTTTCCCCGCATTGGACTCCCGGAGAAAATCCTGCGACACACGTGGAGCTTACCCGACCATCCGTAGCTTTCTCTTTAGCATCCGGCGTCCCTGCCGTAGAGTGCATCGGACGTTTTTTGAACGATCCGGCGGCTCCGGAGCGCGAATGGTTTCGCTTGGGTGGCCCGGCGCGAGCTTTTCAAGCAGCACGAGTTTTTCGATGCTTGCATTCTTGGTGGCGGGGACCTCGCAATGAATTGCGCAGTTGCCCGCTGTTTCGATGAGGTCATGATGCGGTACTGTATGAATGAACAGCAACGGCGGCGATATCTGGACTGGGCCATTCCGTTTTCCGAGTCCATGCGAGCCGACGATATGGGTTTTTTGGACGCCGATATATTCCATCTTTGGCATGGAGATATTCGCTACCGAGCGTACCGCACACAATATGAGGGTCTCCAACCCTTCCAGTTCGATCCCTTCACGGATATCAAGAAGCATCACGACGGCCCATGGTATTGGAACACAGATAAACCGCATATGCACAAATATGTTGCGACGTACTTCGCGTCACGCAAAGAAGACGGCTAGTTCGGCCGATACGCATGTTTACATCTCAGTCGCCTGCTGTGCGAAATATCCGCGTGAATCCCGCAGAGTATCCGCGCGTCGGGACAAAGCATTATGCCGGCACGCTTCCGCTTGAGCAGCGCGAGGTAGTCCTTACCTTCGATGACGGCCCCTCCCCGCCTTGCACGGATGCCATTCTGGAGACTTTTTGCGAGGAGTCCGTAACCGCAACTTTCTTCGTAGTTGGATATCGGGCTCGGAGATTACCCGAGCTGGTGAAACGCACAGCCGCACAAGGTCATACGATCGCGACACATACCGAGATCCATCGCGGCATTTCCGACCTGAGTGAAAAAGAGCAGCGTCTGGAAATTCAGGCCGGAATTTGTTCAACCGCTGCCGCGCTCGGCAGAGCTCCAGCACCGTTCTTCCGGTTTCCCTATTTCGACCGCACCCCCGAGATGGAGAAATTTCTTGCTGAACAAGGAATAATGGTATGGGCCACCGATATCGAAGTTCCCGATTGGAAAGGCATATCAGTCGAGGAACTAGTCAGTCAGGCGATTGTTGCCCTCACCCGGAAAGGAAGAGGTATTCTGACGTTGCATGACACACAGCCGGTGACCGCAGCTGCCTTACCGATGCTGCTGAGGGAGCTGAAGCGGCTAAATTTTCGGATAGCTCACGCGATTCCGGCCTAAAGAAGATTGGCGAACTCATGCGAGGCGTTGAGCATGGTCCCGTAACCCTGTGCGTAACGAGTGCAGGCAGACCGGATTTGTTACAAAGGACCCTTAGTACGCTGCTGATTGCCAACGAGCCTTCATTTCAGGAGATCATCATCATCGATGACCTTGCCAGCGCAGAATGTGCCGAAGTGGCTCGCAAGCTGTGCCCAAAAGCAAAACTCCTGCTCAATGAAGACCGCCTAGGGCATCACCGTTCGGTAGATCGAATGTACCGATTGGTGACCACACCATTTATTTTTCATTGCGAAGACGACTGGGAATTTGAAGCGATTCCTGTGGTCGCGGATTGTTTCAAAGGCTTGGCTGGGATTCCTGATGCAAGCGTTATTTGCGTCAGAGCGCTGGATGATTTGGTTCCGAATGCGTTGAACGGAGCCACGCTCGCAGAGATCGATGGCTCGTGCTTCTTGATCCGTTCGATCACCGCCCGACCGGTTTGGAATGGCTTTACATTCAACCCAAGCTTGCTTCGCCGCTCACTCGAATAGAGTTTATCCGACCATCCGCAGCTTTTCTTTTTGGCGTCTGGCATGTCTGCGGCGGAGTGCATCGGACATCTTTTGGACGCCCGGATTGGCACCAGCGCGAATGGTTTTGCTTGGGCGGCTCGGTGCGAGCTGCTCAATCAGCACGGGTTTTTCGACACTTGCATCCTTGGTGGCGGGGACCGTGCAATGAACTGCGCAGCCACCGCAGCTTCGAGGAGTTCATGGTGCGTCACTGTATGAACGAACGTCAAC
This sequence comes from uncultured Alphaproteobacteria bacterium, assembly GCA_963817135.1. GTDB lineage: Bacteria > Pseudomonadota > Alphaproteobacteria > Rhizobiales > Xanthobacteraceae > VAZQ01. The sequence goes on from CAWFNG010000019.1 coordinate 405,842, forward strand.
GGCAACGATATCTGGACTGGGCCATACCGTTTTCCGAATCCATGCGAGCCGATATGGGCGTCATGAACGCCGATATATTGTATCTTTGGCATGGAGATGTTCATCCCCGAGCCACCCGCGCACGACATGAAGGCTTGCAACCCTTCGAGTTCGATCCCTTCACGGATATTACGAAGGATCACGACGGCCCATAGCGTTGGAGCACAGACAAACAACAAATGTACAAATTTGTTGTCACGCAAGAAAGACGGCCACGGCCCCTCGCCGCCTTGCGCCGACGCCATCGGCAAGGCTCACTAACATTTGAGGTTTTCAGCGCTTGCAACTGCAGCGCCAGCATGGTTTGACACCGATCATCGCGCTTGAGCCCGGCATAAATCGAATCGGATTGCTCGATTTCAAGCGCGCTAAGGAAACCATGCGGGCGTTGGAGGCAGACCAGTGGGAATTTTGCTTTCGCAGCTTCAATTGCGAAGCAGAAGATCGTCCATGTTGACATATCTCCATTGGCGGACGTCGAATTGTAAAACTGCCGTGTCGAACAATAACGTTCCCGTTCCAAGGACATCGACGATCGTCGCGCTATCCAGCTGCTTGCGGAAGCCGTGAACATTCGGCTCCGCTAGGTAACTTTTAAAGGGGTGCGTGAAAATAGAGCCATAGTAGTCAAGCTAGCAGCACGCCCGCCATGTTTGTTGAATGCCATGCGCAGTCTGCTGATGTAGTCCGGTGGATATCTGATGTCATCGTCGACGCTCACATAAAGGCAGTCCGCTGAACCGAATTGCAACCCTAAAAATTTTCCGTTGGAATGTAGGCCGCGGACATCGCTTGGAAAAGATGCATGCAACCCGATGGTGATTTCTCGCCGGCTGTGGGATGTCGGAATGCCCATCGAGATAAAGGTAGAGATAATCAACTTGGTTCACAATGCTTGCAAAGGCGATCGGAAACGTATGTGCCCGCGAGGGCATCGTTGCCATTCCCGCCACGATCAATCGGTTGGACAGGGCATTCGAATGATCCGTCGATTGCGCAACAGCTCGGCACTCACGAGACATGCTGCAGGGTCGGCGTAATGTCAGAGACCAATTCCAGCAGGCCCGATCCACTTGTGTCGGGGGCAAGGCAGAATTGGCGAGAAAAACAGTGCCTGGCACGAGATAGTCACTGTATGGGGGCATTGGCGACAAACCGAATGGAACCGCGTAGTCGATCGACGGAACTGACAGCTCGGCTACCAGCCAGTCGCGTCCTCGAACTACGTGCTCGGTGAAGGCCGGCGCGCTTAGGAAACGAATCTTCGACATGAGCCCAACCGTGGTTTTCAATCGTGACGCCCATGTCACGCAGGCTGATCAGATCGGCCAAAGTAGAGAGGTCAACGTGATCGGGGATTGCGATGCCCACAGCATGTAAATCGTCCCTCAGTTCAGAAACATGCATGCAAGCCTCCCGCTCGGATAGCCTGCACAGCACATCCTTTGCTCTCTACTCCTGAACGCGCGACGCTCAGGATAAATTTCCCAGGTCGTAGCGACTGCCCCTGTACCAGATGGTCGAGATACGACGCGCATCCTAGATGGGCATCCAAGAGGCTGAAAATGTAGGGTTGCTCAGTAACGATCTGCTGCGGGTTCACGAACAATATGATTTCGTGTCCCATTTCCCGTGCAACCGCGCAAAAGCGTCCAGCTCCCCGTGTGGAATCATCAGACTGTCAGGACGTCGCACCGTTGGCTACCCGGAATGCCACGGCCCGAATTTCACAGTCCTGCCAGCAGAGATGCACCCGAAGTGCAGCTTCAGAGATGAAATTTCGAAATCTTTCCTGGCCAGGGTACCAGCGATCTACGCAGCCGTGGAACAGGTAAACCGTCATGATGTGGCTTCACCAGTCGAATTTCTCACGAATATGGGAAAGTGCCTATGTCGGTTGGCGCAAGCGTCGCGAAAACTCGTTTACTTCATAACCGCGCTAAATTTCGCAGCGGAAACCGGGTCTTTTCCGGCTCTGCCCCCAATCGATTTCCTCACAGGCTTTGACCTCGATGTCGAATTCCGGCCCAGTGCGTTCCTGCAGAAAAGTCGTAACGGCAGCGATCTCGTCGGCGTTGAGTTCGGAGCGCCCGCCAAATTCAACAACAATCTTGTCGAAGGCGGTCTGTCGGATGCGGTATTCGGTAAAGTCAACAAGCGCGCCAGAGCTTGGTACGGATGTGAAAGGGAGACAGTCGACCATCACGGTGTTTGATGACGCTGCTCGCTCGACCTTGCAGATTGTAGATTGTCGGCCCATTGTGCCCACACGGGCATTTATCGCGCAAACAGGCAAGGTCACCCAGGTCATAACGGATGAACGGCGTTGCATATGAATGCAGATGGGTGACGAGAACCTTTCCAAGGCTTCATCCCATCGATTTCAATTTTACGGTCGACAACCTCGACTATGACATTGCTGGTGGCAACATGATAGTAACCGGGAAATTTGCTGCACTCGGCGCCGATCATGCCCACCTCTTCCGATGAATAGTTTGCCCGAACAGGAATGGCGAGATCGGCAAATGCCTGAATAAGACTCGGACCAACATTTGAACCCTGCGCAATCCACATCGCAGTGTTTGCCGCTTTCAGGAAACTAAGATCGAATGCGCTGGAAATTATATCTATAACCCTCGGACTGCCTACCAGGTACCCTACATCATCTTTCTTCAATTCCTGAACGAGCTTGTGGCAAGCTTCTTTGTTCAGGGTGAAGTACTCAATATGTTTGTTTTTACCCGACTTGAAGAGCGAAGCCAGCGATCCGATCCAAGATTCTTTTTTCAACAGAAATGCCGTCTTTTACGGGAGCATCGGCAATTTTAAATCGCGTTCGATTGAGCGATAGATCGAGCCCCTCCAGGAAGAATTGAGCAAGGCTCCTGATGAAATTGTAGTTGGCATTGAAATCGGAAACAAAGAAACTGACCGGGACTCCCGACGACCCCGATGTCGCATGAGCTTTGGTCAAAAGCCCGTCCGCTGCCCGCAGCAGCGGACCTTCCGAGGCGACCTGCGTGCGCAAATCCTGCCGCGTGAGTATCGGCAGCGAGGCGAGATCGATATCGGAAGCTTTCCTGCCGCCGATCCGCGATCGCCAGAAGGCCGAGCGCTGGGTGGCGTGACTGACCAGGTTGCGAAGCTGTACCTGCTGCCAATGCTCGCGGGCTGACCGGCCGCCGGTTTCGATCAAGGCTATTTCCGTAAGGGCCAAAAGCATCGCCCTTGGCTCCGGATCAAGAATGGTCATCGGCTTTTCCGAATAGCCTCTGTTGCGCAGGCGATATCCGGAGAAATCGAAGATCATGCCGTGGCCCCAAGTTGGCGCGCTGCGCAGGTAGCGCGACTGAACTTTCTAGAGTTTGTTTGACAGTACATTTTATTGAAAAATGTATGCCAAAAACCGCGCGGCCGGGCAAGCAGAGAAGCAATCTGAGGGTCTCCCCTCTAACATCCCGCCGCTGCTCCCAAAACCGACAAATGGAAAAACTGCAATGCAGCGGTAACGCGATCGCAACAATTTTGACAAAACGGCGGCTGTCCTCAAGGTGCAAATTTCGGCTCGGCGATTGCCATGAATCGTCGTTTCGAAATCTCTGAAATGAAGCGGTCCATCAGGCCAGCGACCCTGGGGTTGATCTGGGTACAACTTTCGACCTTGAAGCCGGCAGCGTGCAAGAGCGATTTCGACCTCGTCGGGCTCGGCGAACGCGCCTTCTCGCAATTCCCGGCGACGCGCATGCGCATTGAGCCGCTCCAAGATCGCCATTTCGGTGTCCGGCAGCGCCACATTGCGGCGCTTCAATTCATCGAGGACCCCATTTGCATAATCGGCGCGACTTTGCTGTGCGAATTCGCGTGCGACTGGACGGCTGGTGTTGAACAAAAGCACGAGCCGCCCG
>CAWFNG010000020.1:0-250000 GCA_963817135.1 uncultured Alphaproteobacteria bacterium
GCCGACATGCTGGTGCAAGAGGTGCTGTCGCGAAACATGCGCGACCGACGGGCCGTAGCGCGTTATGCCGGGCTCACTGGCTCGCCAGACGAGAGCGGCACAAAACGGCGAGAGAAAGGGCTGGCCCGTTCGGGCAACGCTCGGGTTCGGCGAGGCATGATCCAACTGGCGTGGCGATTTCTCATGTTCCAGAAGGACAGCGCCTTGGCGCAGTGGTTTCAAACCCGTACCAAGAACGCCCGCGGCACTCGCAAGCCCATGGTCGTGGCCTTGGCCCGCAAGCTCTGATCGCCCTGTGGCGCCTCGTGCGAGAGGGCGTTGTGCCGGACGGCATCGTTCTGCGTCCCGCATCATGAACGGAGGGCGCTGAAGGCACCCAACAGTTTCGGCCCAGTCCGTCCACTTGTGACGGGGTCGCCGATGACGGTTCGAGGTGGCGGGGTCCCCGAGGTAACTCATGGCTGTCATGCCGAGAGGAAGAATGGGTCCGCCGCCTCGGAGCTTCGCTGCCGATGCGCATGACTGCATCATGGTCGGGTCCTTGGACCCACCGAATACAAGGTTGTGGCGCGATTGATCCGCGCCCGAAAGCGGGCTCGCCTCTGATCGTCATCCCGATCGCGCCAAGCGTGCCGTCGTGCTCGAAGCTGTCAAGGTGTGGCCTGGCAAAGGCGGAGCAATGCCGCAAGGTTGGTGCGACGGCCAACCTTGACAGCTCCTGCGCGCTCCGACGTAAGCGAAGCGCGGGTCGGGACGAAGAAACGGGCTTTCAGATCGAACAAAGAAACTGACGAGGAAAAAAGATGCGCCACCTGTCGAAACTCCTTGACAAACCCCATACAAGGGTCACCCCCCGGTTTTGACATCGTCTAATCCGGTTTCGACACTCTCATAGCGGTTCGCTTGCGCTCGCCTCTCTCAACCTTGCCTGCCGGAATCTTGTCCCGACGTTTCCGCAACGTTCACCACCATCGCTTTTGACAACAGCAGCTTGCGGTGGCTTGAGATCAGCACCTGATTGCCGACCTCGAAGGACCTTCCTTCATCTCTCGTACAGTTACGCAACGCCGTTTGGACCGGCGATACTCGTGACACAAGACCCATCTCGGACATAACGAACACCCGCGGCGCATCCCGCACGCCCTGCCATGGATGAGTTACCCAGGGTTTCCGATGTCGCGAGAGGCATCGACTCGGTTCAACCCGAAGCGATAAATTAATCTTTGTTCATGGGCTAGACAGCACTCCATTTCAACCAAATCGTGGCCCAACATTAAACGACGGGCTCGCGCGGCTCCGATCTGTCGCAAGGGCGATAATGATCGGTGTCCAATGGAAAGCATCATGCGATCGCTTCTAAAGCTCGGCACGGTGGTGGTTTTCGCGGCCACGTTCCTTTTTGGTAATCCAGCGATTGTATCGGCACAGAAGACAGATGAGGCGACGAGCTCAACAAAAAGGTCATAGAGCTCTACAACGCCGGACGATATGCGGACGCCATTCCGATCGCGCAGCAGGTCTTGGCCATTCGGGAAAAGGCGCTCGGGCGCGATCATCCCGATGTCGCAAGCTCGCTGAACAATCTGGCTTTGCTCTATGACCACCAAGGCCGCTATGCCGACGCCGAGCCGCTGTACCAGCGTTCGTTGGCCATTCGGGAAAAGGCGCTCGGGCGCGATCATCCCGCTGTCGCAATGGCGCTGAACAATCTGGCTGGGCTGTATCGCGGCCAAGGCCGCTACGACGACGCCGAGCCGCTGTACCAGCGTTCGTTGGCAATTCGGGAAAAGGCGCTCGGGCGCGATCATCCCGATGTTGCGCAATCGCTGAACAATCTGGCTGCGCTGTATAACAACCAAGGCCGCTACGCCGACGCCGAGCCGCTATACCAGCGTTCGTTGGCTATTAGGGAAAAGGCGCTCGGGCGCGATCATCCCGATGTCGCAACGGCGCTGAACAATCTGGCTGCGCTGTACCTGCAACAAGCGCGCTATGCGGATGCCTTGCCCATTATCCGGCGAACCATGGCACAGGGTACTGCGAAGAAATTTGTTGCATTTCCGGTGCTCTTTGCGTCACAGGGGCACAGTCTGGTCAGTGCTGCACAAGTACTGACGGACAGCTACGAGATCGTCCAGCGCGCGTCATCCTCCGCCGCCGCCGATGCCGTATCCAAGCTGGCGGCGCGATTTGCCGCCGGCAGCGGTGAGCTGGCGCAGCTCGTGCGCAAGGATCAGGACTTGACGGCCGAAGCAGAAGCACTGGACAAGACGGTCATTGCATTTGTCTCCAAACCTCCCGCGCAACGCTCGGCCGCGTCCGAGCAGCAAATTCGCATGCGCATCGCGGAGGTCAAGGCAGAACGCGAAAAGCTGCAACAAACCTTCAATGAGCGCTTTCCCGACTATGCGGCCTTGTCCAAGCCGCAGCCTGTATCCGTGCCGGACACGGAAGCGCTGCTCGCAGACGACGAAGCGTTGCTGGTGTTTGACTTTGGTGCCAAGAGCTATGCCTGGATCATCACCAGCACCGATGCCGACTGGACGGAGCTGAAGATTTCAGGCCGAGACCTCGATACTCAGGTCCGAGCGTTGCGCGCGTGGCTCACCGACCCACGCCAGCGCTTTGATCCCGCGCTCGCCTATAAAATCTATCAGGCGACATTCGGCGCATTTGATCCGACAAGATCGCTTGAATTCCTCGTGCAGCCGCTCAATGGCGTTGGTGGTGCGAGCGCTGCGCCACTGACCGAGTGGTAGTCGCGTGAAGGTGAAGAGGCGGTCGCCGGCTTCTTGCAGGCTGTCGGCCACCGCGCGGTGCTTGAGCCGCCACTTCAGGATGAACGCCTTGCGCCGGGTCTCAACCTCCTGACGTGTCGCTGCGTAGATCATTTCGTTGTAGTCGGCAGAGATTTCCTCATGCAGGCGCTCGGGTGCATGCGCCAGCAAATTGCGGTGTTTGTGGACGGTGCAGCGTTGGACCGCAACGCCGTCCCAAACCGCGGTAATCGTATTCTCGAGCCCGGGCGCGCCGTTGACGATGAGGAATTCCGGCCGCCGAAGGCCGCGCAGGATGAGGTCGTCGAGCACTGTCCGCCAGGCCTCGGTGCTCTCGCCGCCCATGCTCTTGATCGCCAGCAGCACCTTCGGGCCATCGGCGCGCACCCCGATGACGATCAGCAGCGAGATCGATGTGGCTTGGCGATCGAGCCGCACGCGCACCACGGTGCCGTCCAGGAAGAGCCTTACCATCGGCTCATCGGCCAACGAGCGGGCATTCCACGCCTGCCAATCGCTCCTCATTTGCGCCAAACGCAACTCACCGTGTCCTTGCCGACCGCACCGCCAAACAGAGCACGCAGCGCGCGGCGCACACGGCGCGTTTGGTGCCGGAAAGGTAGCAGCCGGCGATCAGCGCATCGGCCGCCATCGTGCGGCGCTGATAGGCCCGCAGCACTTGGCTCTTCCACTCGGTTGTCTTGCCGTCCGCCGTGTTCAGCCGGGCGCGCGGCACCGCAATCTCCACTTGGCCGAACGTCCCCAACAGCGTCCGCGACCGGCGGCCGTGGCGATGACCGATGACGTTCGCCGTCCCCTCCGAATCGCTACTCGACCGCTTCGCGCGCCTGGCGTAGCGTGAGCGGGCGAGCGAACTCGTCTAGCTCGGCTTCGAACATCGCTTGCAGGAATTCGCGGGCTCGATCCCGAAGGCCAGCCTCAATCGGGTCGAACCAGTTGTCGAAAAGATGCTCCGCCGTCTCGATTTCGACTGCGGAGGCAAGGGGTCGTGCTATTGTTCGTCATGGCGTGATCTCCGCCGGCGAAAGCCGAAATCGCTTGTTGGACCAAGCTGGAGATTACGCCACCTTCAATTTCCAACCGCTCCCGCTACGGCACCAAGAGCCTAAAGGAGATGGACTGGCTCATTCGCTCCCACGCCATCACTATTTTGCCTTCGGTCGCGAGCCTGAAGGTCCTTCGTGGAGGGTCGCAAGCCTCCTCCGCTCGCAAGCCGATGATCGCCTTCGCAGATCCCGTTTCTCAAAGGCCGCTCGCGCAGGGGCGCAGAAGCAACTCGCCATGCGTAGCATCGCCAGCTTCTATCGCGGCACGCAGATCGACGTAGCCGCGATCGGGGACTATCTCCCCCAACTGCCGGGCACCCGCGAGGAAGTGCAGCAAATAGCGGCGGAGCTGAAGACGCAGCCGGACGATATCAGGCTCGGATTGGCGGCAACCGAGACGGCCGTTAAGCAGGCGAAGCTCGGCCAATATCGGATTGTCTATTTCGCCACCCATGGTCTGGTTTCGGGAGACTTGGAGGGGTTTGCGAAGACTAAGGCAGAACCTGCGCTGGCCCTCACGATTCCCGAGAAGCCGAATGATTTCGACGATGGCCTCCTAACCGCTAGCGAGATCGCGCAGCTTAAGCTTGACGCGGATTCGGGCGGTCTTATCCGCCTGCAACACGGCGGCGGAAGGCAAGCCCGGCGCGGAAGCGCTGTCAGGTCTGGCGCGCGCCTTCTTTTATGCGGGCGCAAGATCGCTCATGGTCTCGCACTGGAGCGTGGATGATGTGGCAACCGCAAAGCTGATGGTCGTCACGTTGCGGGCAAGCGCGCGCGATCCGAAGCTCTCCCACGCCGAGGCACTGCGCCAATCCATGCTGGCGATGATTGATGAGGCGAAGTCGGATGCCGAGGCCGATCCCCAATTCTGGGCGCCCTTCGTGGTGGTGGGGGAACCCGCGAAGCAGCAGTGAGCCGAGGCTTATTAGAGAGCGCAAAGCGCCGCCGAGGCGACCGAGTAGGGAGAGGTCACTTTTTTGCTGCGGTGCATTACGTCCGCTCATGATGCTGTGGACGGCTCCTCCACCGGCACGCGAGTGCCATAGACATGGGAGCTGCGTAAGGCTCCCACAATTCGGAGGAGCTGGTTATGCAAACGATCACGACAATCGGTCTCGACATCGCCAAGTCAGTGTTTCAGGTGCACGGGGTTGATGCTGCTGGCCAGGCGGTGATCCGTCGGCAGTTGAAACGTCGGTATGTGCTGGCGTTTTTCCAGAAATTGCCGCCTTGTCTTGTCGGTATCGAAGCGTGCGCATCATCGCACTATTGGTCACGCGAGCTGCAGGCGCTTGGCCATACCGTACGCCTCATGCCGCCGGCTTATGTGAAGCCTTACGTCAAGCGGCAGAAGAACGATATGGCTGATGCTGAGGCAATTTGTGAGGCAGTCACCAGAGCCAATATGCGGTTCGTGCCGACCAAAACGCCTGAGCAGCAAAGCGGCTTGATGCTTCATCGCACGCGCCATCTATTCATCCGCCAGCAGACCGCCGTGATCAATGCGATCCGCGCTCACCTTGCCGAGTTTGGCGTCATCGCGCCGGTCGGACGCAAAGGCGTCGAGGAACTGTTACGTGTCGTTGCCGATCCGAACGACAACCGGGTGCCTGAGGTTGTGCGTGGATGCCTTGCCGCACTGGGCAGCCAACTGCTCAGCCTCAAAAAGCAAATCTTAGACTTTGATCGAATGATCATGGCTTGGCACCGCTCCAATCAAACGAGCAAGCGCCTTAACTGCATTCCTGGCGTCGGTCCGCTGCTCGCCACCGCTCTGGTGGCAAGTGTCGCCGATCCCAAAACCTTCCGGTCAGGTCGCAACTTCTCGGCCTGGATCGGGTTGGTACCGAAGCAGCACTCAAGCGGAGGTCGGGATAGGCTCGGCAGTATCAGTAAACAGGGTGACCGCTATCTGCGCAGCCTGTTCGTGGCCGGCGCCCTCGCCGTCATCCGTTATGCCAAGATCCACGGCACCAAGCATCGGCCCTGGCTCACAGCGCTGCTGGCCCGACGGCCGACCAAGGTCGCGGCCATCGCGCTTGCCAACAAGCTCGCGCGAATGGCCTGGGCCATGATGGCCAAGGGCGAGCGATACAATTATCCGGTCGCGCTAAGGCCGTAGCCAGATCGCGCCGAGACCCGGCGTGATGTGAAGGTTGGGAGGGCGAACAGCACGTAATGCAGAGCCGGTCGATCCGGCGATCAGGACAACCCACTAGTGCCACCGCATCTTTGAATGCGCGGTTTTGACCGGGACCTGATCCGCGGAGGGCATTATGGCCAGCGGTCATGTGAACCGCACTCAAAGGCCGAACACATGGCTGCACCGACCAACCTGCGTGCGTGAAGAAAGTCCTTGCCAACTCGGAGCCGTCCACACATGGCACTACCCGGGCATGTCGATCAGCACACAATAAGGTCTTCTGATTGGGGTGAAGCGGTCATCAGTATTGCGCTGCGGTAATGCCAGGAGATGACCCTACTCGGACGTGGGATGGTCGATTTTGCTGCGGTGCACGCAGTATAACGTACTGGAGATGCCGCACATGAAATTTCATCCATGTGCCAGATGCCTTGAACGCCCTGTCCTCGGCTCCTCGACCAACCGCCGCCACACCCAGGCTTGCCGCTTGACGGTCCTGGCGCGGCACCGCGAAGATCAGCGCCGCGAGGAGCACGCCGATGCCGGATGCCGCTGCCCGGAGACTGGGCAATCCAAGGCCAAGGTCTTCATCTCGTACAGCCGCAAGGACATCGCCTTTGCTGATCGGTTGGATGCGGCGCTGAAGGCTCGTGGTTTCGAGCCACTGATCGACCGCACAGACATCTACGCCTTCGAGGAGTGGTGGAAGCGGGTCGAGGTGCTGATCACCTGCGCGGACACCGTCGTGTTCGTCATCAGTCCTGATGCGGTCAGGCCGGGGACCGTGGCGCTCAAGGAGGTCGAGTTCGCCGCCTCGATGAATAAGCGGTTCGCGCCTGTGGTGTGGCGCAGGGTAGACGAGAAGCTCATCCCCGAACCGCTGGCAAAGCTCGATTTCATTTTACTCGATGATGAGGCGCAGTTCGAGCAGCGCGTTGATCAGCTGGCCGAAGCACTGCGCACCGACATCGGGTGGATTAGGCAGCACACGGAATTTGGCGAGCACGCGCGGCGTTGGGCGCAGGCCAAGGAGCGCTTCGGGGCTGCTGCTTCGCTCGCCGGTGTTGGAGCAGGCGGAGCGGTGGATCGCGTCGAGGCCAGCAGGAGCACCTGCACCCACCGAAGAGACGCAGGCATTCATCAGGCAGAGCCGACGGGGGGCTACGCGGAGGCGCAACGTCCTCACAGGAAGCCTGGCGGCCGGTTTGGTGCTGGCTCTCGTTCTGGCCGGTCTGGCGTATTGGCAACGCGGCGTCGCTGTCGAGCAGCGCAGCATCGCACAGCAGAACGAGGCGCAGGCGAAGACAGAGCGTGATAATGCCACGCGCAATTTTAAGCTGGCGCAGAAGACGGCGGACAGCCTGGTGACCGACATCGCGCGCGGGCTGCGAAACGTCTTGGGTATGCCCGCCGATACCGTGCGCAAAATCCTGGAAACGGCGAAGGCAACCTTCGAGCAGCTCGCGGCATCTGCGCCGGATGATCTGACGTTGCAGCGAAGCCGTTCTGTGATGCTCGACGAATTCGGCGACACTTATCTCACCCTCGGCGACGTGGAGCAGGCGCTCAAGAAGTTACGGGGACAGTCTTGCCATCCGCGAGCGCCTCGCCGCCGCCGATCCCAGCAACGCGCAGTGGCAGCGCGATCTGTCGATCTCGTACGAGAGGATCGGCGACGTGCTTAAGGCGCAGGGCAAGCTCGACGAGGCGCTCAAGGCCCACCGCGACAGCCTCGCCATCAGAGAGCGCCTCGCGGCTGCGGACCCCAGCAACATGCAGTGGCGGCGCGATGTAGCGCTGTCATCCAGCCGCATCGGCGACATCCTGCGGCAGCAGGGCAAGCTCGACGAGGCGCTCAACGCCTACCGCCGAGGTCTTGACATTTTTGAGCGGCTCGCCGCCGCCGACCCCAGCAACACGCAGTGGCAGCACAATATTGCCATTTCCCACGCGCAGCTGGCGATGCTCTTTGAAGAACAGGGGCGGTTGGCCGACGCATTGGCCGAATGGATTAAAGGGCGAGATATCGCGGCAGCACTGGTTGCGATTTCTCCGACAAATGCGCAATGGAAAAAGTTACTAGCGGCGTTCGAACGGGAGATTGCAAGGCTGCGAGAGCAGCAGCAAGCAGGAGCGAGGTAAGAGGCGCTCAGTCTCAGCAGATGAAGTATCGAATGATCAACAATAGAGAGCGCCTTTTGCTGCACCTGCTCACAGCCGCTTATGGCACGAAGTGTGAGTGCCGCCTCGTCCCTGTTATGACTGCTTCTGAATGTACTGCGGACGAGATTTGCTTTCAGTAATTTTTTCTCTCCGCAACCCCAAACGATCATTAATCGTCGAACTCGATCGCCTCGCCCTCAAAACCCGAGCGCCTGCGCGCTCCTGGCTGAACCCCAAAAAGCGAAAACCCCGCTCGGGAAGCGGGGCTTTCAAATCAGTCGGTCGCTGGGGTCTCGGGGGGAGATAAGGCAACCGACTTGGGGATTACTTACCGCGCGCCTGTTTCAGGCATACTTCGTCGCAACAGAATTTGGTTTCGCAGTTTGCGGCAAAATCTCGGCCAGCGTTTCGCAGTTTGTGGCCACAATCCGGCAGGCAACTGTCGCGAGGGCCCCCTGATCCCTGCGCGCCACAGTGCTTGTCCCAGCTGCAGACACCATTGACCTTGCGCCAGAACCAAGCCTTCGCGGGCTCGATACCCCGGCGGATAGCAACTTTGGGTCCTCCCTCGCACGAACTTTTTGTGGGACCCGTTCCAGGATGTCGCGGTACGCGCTTCACTGAGGTCTTCCGCCAACGGGCACGTCTCGTCATCAAAGTGCTGCGTGGGGCCAAGCCTGCTGACCTTCCGGTCGAACAGCCGACCAAGTTCGAGCTAGTTATCAATCTCAGGGCCGCCAAAGCGATTGGCTACGAGATCCCGGCCGGCCTCGTGTTGCGCGCTGACAAGGTTATTGAATAGCACCAGGTTGCAGTGCATTAGTCCGCTGTTGGCAGATTTTGTTGCAAAAGTCTGCGATTAGAGCGGCGAGGCCGCTGCCTCGATTTCTCGGAACGGTTCTCACCATCCGCTCTTTGAGGAGCGGTGACGCTGCATCACACGGCACTGACACTTAGGGGTCGGCTATGCAAGACATCCCTCGATCGCCGGTGGCGGTCGAGCAACCAGCTTCGCAAGCCGGCGTAGGTTCTGTGCGATTGCTGCGAGCGTAAACTCGTCTTGCGCACCGCATGGCCCGCGTAGCCGAAGCCGCCCAAGCCGCAAGATGCGCTTAAGATGAGCAAATAGCATCTCAACGCGTTTGCGATTGCGGCGCGATCGCTCGAAAGCCTCGGTCTTGGCCAGGGCACGAGCAACGTCGCGAGCAGCCTCGTTCACATCGCGCGCGATCCGGCGGAAAGGCATATTCGGACAGCATTCCGGTTTGAGCGCGCACGTCCCGCAGTCAGGCCGTGATGCCTGGTAGCGGATCGCGTGATCGGGGCCGATGTGGCCGGTGGTGGTTAGCATTTTGCCGGCTGGGCAGATATAAATGTTCCGTTCCTCGTCAAACCTGAAGTCTTCCCGCGAGAAGGTGCCATCCTCGCGCTTAGATTTGTCGATGACCGGAATGTGCGGCTCGATCTTCTTCTCATTGACCACCCAGTCGAGCGTGTCCGCAGAGCCATAGGCCGTATCGGCGGCAAGACAGGCGGGCTTGATCCCGAAGCACTCCTCCGTCCGCTCGATCATTGTCTTAGCTGCACCCACCTCCGCCTGACGAATGGCGCGGGTAGCTTTGACATCCATGATGATGCCGAACTTGACGTCGATGAGATAATTGTTCGCGTAGGCGAAGAAGGCCGGCCCTCGCATCGCGCCAGTCCATTGCGCGGCTGGATCGGAGGGTGAGACAAATTTCGGCGGCACCTCGCTTGCCGCGCCAAACGCCGCATCGTCGAGGGTTGCCAAATACTCCTTCATGGCACGGCTAGCCCCATGAGGATCGCGCGTCTTGTTCCACTCCGAACCGGGGACCGATCGCTGCTTATTGGCGTCCGCTGCGATCAGGCTCGCATCGACTGCGAACCCTTCACCGCCAACCAATCCGGCCGCAATACAGGCCTCAACGACACGCTCAAACACCCGCCGGAACATATCGCTGGCGCGGAACCGCTCATGACGGGCACGTGAAAAGGCCGAGTGATCCGGGATTTTGTCCTCGATCGAGAGACAACAAAACCAGCGATAGGCGAGGTTCACCTGTACTTCCCGGCATATAGCTCGCTCCGAGCGAATCGCGAACACGTAGCCGATGATGAGCATCCGGATCATCAGCTCCGGATCAATCGAGGGTCGACCCATTTCGGGGTAAAAGGGCGCCAGCTCACAACGAACCCATGATAAGTCGAGAACCGCAGCGATCTTGCGAATCGGGTGATCGTGCGGAACCGCTTCATCAAGATGAAATGAATAAAACAACTGCGCTTGATCGTGATTGAGCCGCCCCATCATGGCTCGCCTCCACAGCGAATCGTGTCAGAGCAAGCGAATCACTTCGAGACGAAACACGCAAAGACTTTTGCAACAAAATCGGCACGAATTTGCCGTGCCGACGCGCTCCACCAACGTCGGATGACTGGGGTAAAGCAGACCTAATGCTAAATCTTCAATCTTTAACCGGGGAACATCCCGTGGCCCGGTGTCAGCACGTTCTTCGGGTCGAATTTCGCCTTCGCTGCCTCAACTGTCTGCCAGACGGATCCGTAGTGCTGCTTCCAATCGTTACTGCACTGCGGCGAGACCCCTGACTTGATCCCCGCCAATCCGCTATGTTGCTGCCCTGGCTAGGAGCAGCAGATGCAATTCGATCGATTAGAGCGGCGCGAGTTCATCACGCTTCTCGGCGGCGCGGTGGCAGCGTGGCCGTTCGCGGCGCGCGCGCAGCAGCCGGTGATGCCTGTGGTCGGGTTCATGAGTGCGCGCTCGCCGGAGGATTCCGTGTATGTGCTTGCGGCCTTTCACAAAGGCCTGGAAGAAGGCGGCTTCGTCGACGGCCGGAACGTGAAGATCGAGTACCACTGGGCCCGCGGCGACTACCACCGGCTGCCGGCGTTTGCTGCCGAATTCGTTAGCCGCGGTGTCAACGTGCTGGTGGCAACCGGAGGCGACGCCTCGGCGCGCGCGGCGAAGGCGGCGACATCAGCGATACCGATCGTGTTTGCAATGGGCGATCCGATCGAGGCTGGCTTGGTCGAGAGCTTCAATCGGCCAGGCGGCAACGCAACTGGGTGCGTCGTCTTGACCAGCGGTATTGAGGCGAAACGGCTCGACCTGCTGCGCGAGATCGTACCGGGGTTCTCTTCTTCGGTGCAATCCTCAATCCGAATTTCCCGCCCGTCGCAGGTCAGTTGCGTGAACTCGAAGCGGCAGCACCGAAGATCGGCCGGCGCCTTTTTATCGCGAAAGCCAGCAACGACGCTGAGCTGGACGCTGCCTTCGCCGCACTCCTGCGCGAGGGCGTCGGGGCGCTTGTGGTCGCTTCCGATCCCTATTTCGACACGCGCCGCGCCCGGATCATCGCCTTTGCGGCAGAGCACCGCCTGCCCGCCATCTACCAATTCCGCGAATATGCCTTCGACGGCGGCCTGATCAGCTACGGACCGAGTATCACCGATACATATCGGCAAGTCGGCATCTACGCCGGCCGCATCCTCGCCGGTGCGAAACCAGCCGATCTGCCGGTCATGCGGCCCACTAAGTTCGATTTCGTAATCAACCTTAAGACCGCGAAGACGCTCGGCATCGAAATTCCACCGACGGTCAGCGCGCGCGCCGACGAGGTCATCGAGTAGCGCGTTCGTTGCTGCACCTGCTCACTACCGCTCTTGGCACAAAGTGTGAGTGCCGCCCTGTCGTGCTCGTGGCTGCTATTGAATGAACAGCGGACCCACACCGACGCAACCTTCAGGGGCATTAAAGGCTCGGTTTGGCAAATCGGCGCCGACGAAGCCAAACCGAAAATCGGAAGGGAGAACGAAATGAGCGTTCGACGGATCGAGAGCAATCCCCGCATGAGCAAGGTGGTGGTTCACGGGAACACCGTGTATCTGGCCGGACTGATCGCGGATAAAACGCTTGGCCAGGGCGTGGCAGAGCAGACCCGGGAAATCCTCTCTCTTATTGACGGCTTTCTTGCCAAGGCGGGCACCGACAAGTCGAAGCTCCTCACCGCGACCATCTGGCTATCCGACATTCGAACTGTGGACGAAATGAACAAGATCTGGGACCAATGGGTGGTGTCCGGCAATACGCCCGCTCGCGCCTGTATCGAGGCGCTGCTGCAGGGGCCGGAGAAGAAAATTGAAATCCAAGTTACGGCGGCGCTCTGAACGACTGTCTTCAGAAAAGGTCCCGCAACGTCGGTACGAGGGAATCGGATTGAAGCGGCGCGAGTTCATGACGCTACTTGGCGGCGCGGCTGCGTGGCCACTGGCGGCGCGCGCGCAGCAACCGGCGCAGATGCGTCGCATTGGCATGCTCACCGGCATAGCGGGTGAGGATGTGCAGACTAAATCCCGCATCGCCGCGTTCCTTCAGGAGCTACAAAAATTGGGCTGGACCGAGGGCCGCAACGTCCGGATGGACATCCGCGCGGGTGCTGGCAATCCCGCTACCATGCGAAAATACGCGACGGAGTTGGTTGCACTCGGTCCCGACGTGATCGTCGCGAGCGGCGCTGCGCCTGTAGCGTCGTTGCTTGAAGCGACCCACTCAGTGCCGATCGTATTCACGATTGTCGTCGATCCTATGGGGGCCGGTTTTGTCGAGAAGCTGTCGCGGCCAGGCGGCAATGCGACCGGCTTTATGATGTTTGACTACAGCCTGAGCGGAAAATGGGTGGAATTGCTCAAGCAAGTCGCGCCAGGCATGACGCAGGCGGCAGTGCTTCGCGATCCCTCATCCTCAGCCGGGGTCGGCCAGTTTGCAGTGATCCAGGCTGTGGCACCCTCGCTTGGCCTGGAAGTGAGCACGATTAATGTAGGCGATCCACGCGCGTTGGACCGCGCGGTAACGGCATTCGCGCAGGACCCGAACGGCGGTCTCATCGTAACAGCAGGGCCATCGACAGTGATTCATCGCGATCTAATTGTTACCCTGGCGGCGCGGCATAAACTGCCGGCGGTCTATTTTGATCGCGCCCCCGTGGTCGGTGGGGGCCTTATGTCGTACGGCTCCGATTTGGTGGGTCAGTTCCGGCAAACTGCCGGCTATGTCGATCGTATCCTCAAGGGCGAGAAGCCGGCCAACCTGCCCGTGCAGGCTCCAAACAAGTACGAACTTGTCATCAATCTCAAGACCGCCAAGGCGCTCGGCATTGCTGTGCCACCGACGCTCCTCGCCATCGCCGACGAGGTCATCGAGTAGGTCTGGCTTTGCGCGTGCAATTGCTGCGCCTGCTCACGGCCGGTTATGGCACTACGGCGGTACGGCACGACGCATCCAGCAGTTGAAACCTCGTCTGATTACTGACTGTTCGCCATCGCTTAAAACCAGGTGTCGGATCGCTGCGCAAAACGGAAAAGGCAGTGCGTAGGGCGCAATAGCGAAGCGTATTGCGCCCTTACGAAAGCGCCCGCTCGTCGAACTCGCCAGGCGCGCGCGGCCGGTAGTTGTGCGACGGGAAAAGGCTTTCGGGGGGAAAGCCAAAAAAGGCGCAGGGTTATTGTATTTCCATTGTTCTTGGGGTTGGCCTCGCGTCCGGCGAACGTCGAGATACCTCCTGCATCGTAATCCTGGACTAGAACACTTGCTTGCTTGGACGGTTGCCGTAGAGTCGAAAGGGATTGCGGAACAGGTCCGAATTGGTTCGTGGAGGTCGCCATGTTATCGCGTCTGCTCGTCGCGGCTGCGGCGTTGCCGTTTTTCATAAGCGTCGGATGCGCTGCCGATCTCACGGTGGGTTTCGTCACTTCGCTGAGCGGGCCGGGCGCATCGATCGGCATTCCGTACGAGAAGGGGATCCTCGCCGGATACGCATACGCCGACAAAGTCGGAGATCAGAAGATCAGACTGATCCGGCTGGATGACGCCTCCGATCCTTCGGCAGCAACCCGCAATGCCCGCAAGCTGGTGCAGGAGGAAAAGGTGGACGTGCTGGTCGGCACCTCGGGCGTACCCGGCACGGTGGCCATGGCGGTGGTCGCCGCCGAGACCAAAACCCCGATGATCTCCCTTACCCCCGCCAGTCAGCCGCAGAGTCCCAACGGTCAGTGGCTGATTTCCATTCCGCAGCCGCCGCCGCTGATGGTCGCCGCTGTCGTCGAGCAGATGAAAAAAGCCAATGTCAAGAAAGCGGCCTACATCGGGTTCAGCGATTCGTGGGGCGATCTGGTCTATGACGCCCTGATGAAGAATGTCAGCGGCAGCACGATCGAGGTGGTCACCAATGAACGTTATGCGCGCGCGGATACTTCTGTCGCCGGCCAGACTTCTCAAGATCATCGCCGCCCGTCCCGATGCGGTGATTACCGGCGGTTCCGGCACCCCGGGCGCGCTGCCTTACCTTGCGCTTGCCGAGCGCGGCTACAAAGGCGGGCTCTACGGCACCCACGCCCTGATCAATCCGGATTTCGTTCGCGTCGGCGGGCAAGCCGTCGAAGGCGTGATCGCGCCGACCGGTCCGGTGATTGTTGCGGAGCAACTCCCCGACAGCAATCCAATAAAGAAGGTGTCCCTTCAATTTCGGCAGGCCTACGAAAAAGCCAATAGCGCTCCCACCAGCGATGCGTTTTCCGCCTATTCCTTTGACGCCTGGCTTGTGTTCCTCGACTCCGCTCGTCGCGCGCTGGCGAAGGCGCAGCCGGGCACGGATGCATTCCACGATGCTTTCAGGGACGCCATGCTGGCGACCAGGGAAATTGTGGGCACTCACGGCGTATATAATTTCAAGCCGGGCGACTTTTACGGCGTCGATGAGCGTGCACGCGTGCTGGTCCAGCTCAAAAACGGGAAATGGCAGCTGATCCAGTGAACTGAGTGACACCTGAGATTGCCCTGCTGCTGATCCAGGATGGAATCTCCACCGGGGCGATCTATGTGCTGGTCGCCCTTGGGCTGGTGCTGGTCTTCCTGGTCACGCGCGTCATATTTGTACCCTTCGGCGATGTCGTCGGGTACGCCGCGCTGACCCTGTCCGCGCTCCAGCTCAAGCAAATGCCGGGCACGGTCTGGCTTGTGCTGACCCTTGCCGCACTGGCCGCCGCCATGGAAATTTTCGCGCTCATTCGGTCCGGCCGGCACCGCGGAGTGCCCGAAGCGCTGTTGATGTATGCAGTGCTGCCGGCGCTCCCCGCAGCGCTCCTCTGGTTGCTTGCCGGTCGCCAATTTCCGATGTGGGCGCAGATTGCGCTCACGCTGGCAATCATCTTCCCGATCTCCCCGCTCCTTTATCGCGTCGCTTTCCGGCCGCTCGCCGACGCCTCCGTTCTGGTGCTCCTGATGGTGGCCGTCGCCGTTCACTTTGCGATGTCCGGCCTGGCGCTGGTGTTCTTCGGACCGGAAGGCTTCCGCACCGAGCCGATGACGCGCGCCTTCTTCGATCTTGGGCCGGTTGGGATAACGGGCCAGAGCGTACTGATGGTCGCGAGCTCCGCGCTTTTCTGCGTTCTCTTGTTTTTCGTGTTCGAGCGAACGCTTATCGGCAAGGCGTTGCGCGCCACGGCGGTCAATCGTGTCGGAGCCCGGCTTGTCGGTATTCGTCCTTCGACCACGGGAACGATTGCATTCCTTATCGCCTCGGTGCTGGCAGGCGTATCCGGCATCCTGATCGGGCCGGTAGCCACGCTCTACTACGACTCAGGCTTTCTGATCGGCCTCAAGGCATTCGTCGGTGCCATCATAGGCGGGCTGGTCAGCTATCCCGCCACTGCCATTGGCGCCCTCCTGGTGGGATTATTCGAAAGCTACGCCGCGTTTTGGAACAGCGCATTCAAGGAAGTGCTCGTCTTCGGCGCGCTGATACCCGTTCTGGTCTGGCAATCGCTGATGACCGGCAGCGGTATCGAAGACGAGATAGAGGAGGAAGAGCGCGAGGGACGAGCGTGATGCGCTGGGGGGTACCTGCGGCGGTGGCCCTCGCGGTCATCTTCGTTGCAATCGCTCCCGCAATATTCGGCACCTTCACTGTCACGTTGCTCAATTATGTCGGCATCTATGCGCTTGCTGCGCTCGGGCTTGTTCTTCTCACCGGCGTCGCCGGATTGACCTCATTCGGACAGGCCGCCTTCGTCGGGATCGGCGCCTATGCCACGGCGTGGTACACGGCGGTGCAAGGCGGCTCGCCGTGGATCGGTCTCCTCCTTGCGCTGGCGATGGCGGGCTTGATCGCGACTCTCCTCGGCGCGGCGACGCTGCGGCTGCGAGGTCACTTCCTGCCGCTGAGCACCATCGCCTGGGGCATCGCGATTTATTTTCTGTTCGGAAATATCGACGCCCTCGGTCGGTACAGCGGATTGTCCGGCATCCCTGCCCTTGCCATCGGTCCCGTCTCGCTCGCCGGCACCACGGAGATTTATTTTTTCATCTGGTTGCTGCTTGGGATGGTGATGCTGCTCTGCCGCAACCTCCTCGATTCCAGACAAGGGCGCGCAGTCCGCAGCCTGCGCGGCGGCGCGGCGATGGTGGAAAGCCTTGCGATCAATTTGTTTCGGATGCGCCTTGCGGTTTTCGCTTTTGCCGGGCTTCTTGCCGGACTATCCGGTTGGCTCTACGCCCACATGCAGCGGTACATCAGCCCGGCACCCTTCGACATTCGGGCCAGCATCGACCTGTTGCTGATGGTACTCGTGGGCGGTGCCGCCCAGATCACGGGCGCGGTGGTTGGCGCCGGCATTGTTGTCCTGCTCAAGAATACCTTGCAGGACGTGCTTCCCGCCATCACGCGCTATAGTGCCCAGTTCGAACTGGTGTTTCTGGGGGTATTGTTCATCGTCCTGTTGCAGAACGCGCGCGGTGGAGTTGTGGCTTCGGTCGGCCGCTTTCTGCCGCGTTCAAAACCCACCATGCCGCAAGCCGGCGCTCCCCTGCCCCGCCGCCCATGGCCTGCCCCCTCCGATCAGCCGCTCTTGACGATCGAGCGCGCAATGAAGTGTTTCGGCGCATTGGCAGCGGTCAATGACCTGAGCTTTGAGATCAGGCCAGGCGAGGTCCTGGGGCTGATCGGCCCGAACGGGGCCGGCAAGACAACGCTCCTCGACTTGATTACCGGAACAGCCCAGCCGAATGCCGGACGCATCATGTTCCTTGGCAGCGAATTGACGAAGCTGCCGCCAAGCCAGATCGCAGCCAAAGGCATCGCCCGAACTTTCCAGCACGTCAAACTGCGCCCCAACATGACACTTCTCGAAAACGTCATGTTAGGGACCTATTCGCGGACGCGCTCCGGTTTTTTCGCCGGCGCCTTTCGCCTCGATCGCGCGGAAGAGCGCTCCACCCGCTTCGAAGCCCTCCGTCAACTCCAGCGCGTCGGGCTTGGCGATAAATTCGGCGAGCTTGCAGGCAACCTCCCGCTTGGCCAGCAGCGCCTTCTGGAAGTCGCGCGGGCGCTCGCTGCCGATCCGATCGTCGTCATTTTGGACGAGCCCGCAGCCGGATTGCGACGATTGGAAAAACACACCTTCTCCGAGCTGCTGCGCACGCTTCGCACCGAAGGAATGACGATTATCCTGGTCGAGCATGACATGGAGTTCGTGATGAACCTGGTTGACCGCATTGTGGTGATGGATTTCGGCGCCAAGATTGCGGAGGGATTGCCGGCCGGGATCCGCGCGGATGCGCGCGTGCAGGAAGCCTATCTCGGCGGCATCGCATGAGCGCGTTGATCACCATAAAAGACTTCCATGTCAGTCACGGCAAGGTCGAGGCCATCAGCGGCGTCGACCTTGAAATGCAATCCGGTCAGATCGTCACCGTGATCGGTCCGAACGGGGCCGGCAAGACAACGCTGCTCGCCGCGTTGATGGGGCTGTTGCCGTCGAAGGGGCAGAGTTGATATCGGGACCAGGATCTTGCAACGCTCACCACCGAAGAGCGTGTGCAGCGAGGCATGTGCCTGGTGCCCGAGCGGCGCGAATTGTTCACCGAGATGAGCGTGAGCGATAACCTCATCCTCGGCGCCTATACGCGCTGGAGAGATCGCGCGAACGTCCACCGGGATTTGCAGAGCGTCTATGCGCGCTTTCCGCGTCTGGCCGAACGGTGCAATCAGCTGGCCGGCACCCTTTCCGGCGGAGAACGCCAGATGCTCGCGCTCGGCCGCGCGCTGATGGCCAAACCAAAGCTGCTGCTTCTCGACGAGCCGAGCTTGGGTCTTGCGCCATTGATGGTGCGCGAAATCTTCCGCATTGTGATGGGATTGCGCGAGCTTAGCGTCTCGATCCTGCTGGTCGAACAGAATGCACGGGCAGCGCTCGAAGCCGCCGATTATGCCTACGTTCTCGAAACCGGCAGCATTGTTCTCAGCGGCCCGGCAGCCACCCTTATTCACGACCCGCGCGTGATGGCGAGTTATCTCGGCGGCACGGCGGGATGACCCTCATGCCTTCGCTATCGGCGTTACGGGCGCAGTGGTCGCAATCGTTTGCGCCGGCCGAGCGCACGCTGCCGGCAATGCTCACCCGGCAGGCCGAACGGTTCGGGCAAAGGCCGCTCGTCAGAGCCGGCGACACCGAGTGGACCTACGCCGATGCCTGCAATGCAGCGGCGCGTTTTGCCGCAAGCCTGCATGGGAGCGGCATCCGCCGCGGCGATCGCGTGGCCATCATCTGCTCAAACCGGATCGAGTTTCTGGAAACGGTGCTCGGCTGTGCCTGGCTTGGCGCCGTTGCCGTTCCCATCAACGTCGCTTCGCGCGGGCCGCAGCTTGCGCACATTCTTTCGAACTCCGGCGCGCGTCTCCTGGTGATGGAGGCAAACCACGCCGGAAATCTCGCACACCTGGACCCTGCCGAGCTGGCGATCGAGGCTATTTGGCTCATCGATTCCGCAGCCGGAGTACAACTGGGCCATATCGCCGGTATGGCGCTGCCGCGGGCAACTCAGAAGATCGCAGCACCGCCTGCCCGACCCGGCGATCTCGCTTTCATCCTCTATACGTCCGGCACGACCGGCCCATCCAAGGGCGTTTGCTGTCCGCATGCGCAATATTTCTGGTGGGCGGTCAATACGGCGTTCCTGCTGGGGGTACATTGCGACGATGTGCTCTGCACGACCTTGCCGTTGTTTCACACCAATGCGCTCAACACGTTTTATCAGGCGCTCCTGACCGGCGCATGCGTTCGCTACGAGAAAAGATTCTCCGCGTCCGGGTTCTTTGGCTCGCTGGCCCGCCATCGCGCCAGCGTCACATATCTGCTCGGCGCCATGGTGCCGATCCTGCTCTCGCGGCCGGTATCGCCCGAGGAAACTGCCCATGGTGTGCGTGTCGCACTCGCGCCGGGAGTGCCGAGCCGGTTTCATGGAGAGTTCATCCGGCGCACGGGCATTTGCCTGGTCGACGGCTGGGGATCGACCGAGACCAATTTCGTGCTGGGCACGACTCCGCAATGCCAGATGCCGGGTTTGATGGGACCCGTGGTCGAAGGCTTCGATGCCCGCGTCGTGGACGATCAGGACAACGAAGTTGCGGACGGCACTGCCGGCGAGTTGGTGGTGCGGGCATCCGATCCCTTCGCTTTCGCAACAGGCTACTTCCGCAATCCCGAGAAGACCGTCGAAGCATGGCGCAATCTTTGGTTCCACACCGGCGATCGGGTGATCCGCGAGCCGAGCGGATATTTTTGCTTCATCGATCGGCTTCACGATGCCATTCGGCGCCGGGGCGAGAATATTTCATCCTTCGAAGTGGAGCAGGTGCTGCTCACTCATCCCGCTGTCGCCAATGCCGCGGTCTTTCCCGTGCCATCGCCGCTCGGCGAGAACGAAGTGATGGCGACAGTGGTCATGAACGTAGGCTGTGCGCTCAAAGCGGCGGATCTGGCGGCCTTTTGCGAACCGCGCCTGCCCTATTTCGCAGTCCCGCGCTTTGTCGAATTCATGGACGAACTGCCGATGACCGAGAGCGGCAAGGTGCAGAAATACAAATTGCGCGAACGCGGCGTCACCGAACAGACGTGGGATAGGGAGGCAAACGCTCGCTGAGCAGAGGGCTCTCGGAGATGTGGGCGCAGGGCGAGACACTCTCGAGTCCGATACAGCCGAAAGCGGACCTACATCAGCGCGCCGGCGTTGGCCATGCCGCCATCGATCGTCACGACCGTGCCGGTCGTGTAGGCCGACAGGTCAGAAGCCAGCAATGCGGTCATTGCGGCGATTTCTTCCGGCGTTCCGGCACGGCCGAACGGAAAGGGTTTCATCAGCTCCTTCCAGCGCTCGGGCGTGCCGAAGCGGTCGGTTGCCTCTTTCTGCATCAATCCGACCAGGCGCTCGGTCGCAGTCGGGCCCGGATTGATGCCGACAATCCTGACCCCATCCTTGTGGCTCGCGCCGCCCATGGCACGGGTGAACGCCATCAGCGCCGCGTTTCCTGCGGCGCCGCAGATGTAGCCGGCATCGAGTCGTTCTCCGCCATTGCCGAGAATATTGATGATCACTCCTTTTCCGCGCGACTTCATCAGCGCGTAGAACGCGCGCGTCATATTGATGTAGCCGAACACCTTGAGGTCCCAGGCAGTCCGCCATCGCTGCTCGTCGATCTCATCGATGCGTCCGCGCGGAATGGCTCCCGCATTGTTCACCAGGATATCCACGGCGGGGCATTCGGCTGCAAGCACCGCAACCGAGCGGCTGACGCTGAGATCGAGGGGAAAAACGCGGACCTTTACCGAGGCGCGGGCGGCAATCTCGCTGCGCACCAGTTCGAGTCCCTTCTCGCTGCGGGCGGTGATCGCCACATCAACGCCTTCCTCCGCCAACTGCAGAGCGATCGCACGCCCGATGCCTTTGGAAGCGCCGGTCACCAGCGCGCTGCGTCCTTTCAGTCCGAGTTGCATCACGAATCCTCCGGCTGCATTGGGACAATGCCCCGCCACTTCACCATGCCTCGTTACCGCGCGGCGAACCCCAGGTTATTTCTTGCGGGACATTGTCGCGCGTCATGCCGGCAAGCAATTCATCGAGTGTGTAGCGCGGCTTGCGTCTTGACTTGGCGAGCGGCCGCAGCACAAGGGCGCCGTTCTTTATCGTCAACTCTGCACGCTTCCCGTCACTCGCGTTAATGGCATCTGCGATGGGCTTGGGAATACGCACGGCAAGGCTGTTGCCCCATTTGCGGAATTCAACGATCATCCGGCCTTCTCCCTGCATTAGATAGTTCGTATATCGGCCATCGTTTTGCAGCAGGCAAGCGTGGCAGCGTTTTGAACATTATGGAATGGCGCAATCAAGTGGCGGTGGTGACCGGCGCCGCCCGTGGACTCGGCCGGGCGACGGCGCGGCTCCTCGCGCGACGTGGCGCCGCCATATGCGTGAATTATGCCGCGCATTCCACTGCGGCCGAGGCGCTAGTCGGCGAAATTGCGGCCGCGGGCGGACGGGCCATCGCGGCGGCGGCAGACGTCGCGGACTCGGGCGCGGTCGAAGCGATGGTCGCGCGCACCGAGGAGAGCTCGGTCCAATCACTATCCTGGTGAACAATGCCGGCGTGTCCTGGCAGGGTACGCTTGACACCTATGACCGGGAGCAGGTGGCGCGGATGCGCCAAATCAACGTCGACGGTGTGATCCATGCCACGCGGGCAGTGATGGGAGGCATGCGGGCGCGGCGCTATGGGCGTATCGTCAATGTGACGTCGATTGCGGCGATGGGGACCGCACTTTCCGGCAATGCATTCTACGCAGCAACGAAGGCCGAGGTGACCATTCTCACCCGCCGCTTTGCTCTGGAGCTCGGCCCGCACGGCATCACCGTCAACGCAGTCGCCCCGGGCTTCGTGCGCACACAGATGACGCAGCGCGGCCGCGGCGCAGCGGACTGGCCAGGCACGGAGGAACGCCTCGCCGCCCGCGCGATGATGGGCCGCATCGGCGAACCCGAGGACATCGCCAACGCGGTTGCCTTCCTGGCGTCGCCAGCATCGGGCTGGATCACGGCACAGATGCTGACGGTGGACGGCGGGCGGATGGACTACATCGGGCACGGTGACGTTCCTACAAATCACTCGCGGCGATGATGGTAGGAACGTCAAATCCGCCACACTAACGCTCTTCCCGCAGTCGCGCCGTCGCCGCGACATCTATTTCGAGGGTCGCGGGATCGATCGCGATGCCATAGTCTTCGCGCGCCCTCTCGATCGAGACGAACCCATTGCGCACATCCTCGCGCACCCGGTCGGCGTGGCCGTTCTAGCGGGTCGCCATATCCGCCTCCGCCGCCTGCGCGCTGCAGAATGACTGCACCCTTGCGGAGGCCGCGAACGATTTCCTTGGAACGGGGCCGGTATGCAGGTTTGTCTGCATCGTAGATGAGGATCTCGTTCAGGCTGCCGGGCTTGCCTCCGAAGATTCCAAATCCCCGACTTTCTTCCTCCACGCCGTCACCGAAGACGATGCCGGTCGTTTCTTCGCCCTCCAGCCGAAACCGGGTTTCCACGCCTATCCCGCCGCGCCAGCGGCCGGCGCCGGCCGAGTCCGTTGCGTATTCATGCCGGATCAGGAAATGCGGGTCTTGCAGCTCGAACATCTCGTAATCCTGAGCCAGCAAGCCGCCCGCGCAATTGATCAGCCCGATATGATCGTAGCCGTCGGCATTCCAGGTGGCGCCGGAGCCGCCTTTGAGCGCCAGAAAAAGAATATCGACGTAAGGAGTGCTGTTGCGCGGATCGTAACCGGTCAGCGTCAGCCCGAGCATCCGGTTCCAGCCCGCCGTCACCATGCGCGGGATCGCCTGCGCAAACGCGCGGAAGATCGCATCCGAGGTCGGGCCGGTCAGCGAATTCCCGAAGGTGGTCGCAGCGGGGAATGCCGCGTTGAGAAAGGAGCCCTCCGGGTTGACGATCTTCAACGGCCGCAACAAGCCGGCATTATGCGGGATGTCGGGATCGATCAGCATGAGAAAGGTGAGCATCAGCGCGGATGCCGTTGCGGCATACGGCGCATTCACGAAGCCCGGGGTCTGCGGCGAAGAGCCGGTGAAGTCGAAGGTGACGTCGGAGCCGGCGACCGTGACGCATATATCGATCTTCATTTTGGATCCGGGCGTAACCCCGTCGTAGAATGCCCAGCTCTCGCCGCGATAGACGCCATCCGGAATATTCTCGATTTCCTTGCGCACCATGCGTTCGGTGCTGTCGAACAGATAATCGATGTGCTCGAGCACTGGCTCCAATCCGTATCGCTCGAAAAGCCGTCGCAAGCTGCGTTCTCCGACCAGCGTGCCGCCGATCTGCGCCTTGATGTCCTCCTCGACAATCTGCAGCCGGACATTTGCGAAGACCATGTTCCAGACGTCATTTCGCAGCCGGCCGCGCTCGACGATCTTCAGAGGCGGGATGCGAAACGCTTCCTGCCATACCTCGCGCGCCTCGGGATTGTATCCGCCCCGCACGGCGCCCCCGATATCGGCCTGATGGCCCTTGCATGCCGACCAGGCGACGAGCCGGTCTTCGAAGAAAACCGGACGAAACACGGCGACATCGTTGTTCTGATTGCCACCGGAGAAGACATCGTTGTGCAGGAAAACGTCTCCCGGCGCGATGTCGTCGCCGAACGCGCGTATGACGTGCTGGAGGCTCGGCTGCAAGGCAAAGGCCAGAACCGGAATGTACTCGGTCTGCTCGAGCATCTGACCGTCCGCATCGTAGAGGCCGGTTGCGAAATCCCGTGCCTCGTTGAGAATCGGCGAGCGCGTGGTGCGCAGGAGCGTAAGGCCGATTTCCTCCGTAATGGACTTGAGGCGGCGCTGCAAAACCGAGGCAAAGATCGGATCGATCCGGCTCACGGCTTATCCCGAGCGCAACGCTAACCGGTTTTCACGAAGTCAGGCGCGCGGCCCTGCTGGAAAGCTTCGATGCCTTCGCGCGCCGCTGCCGTGCAGGCGCTCATCCCGAATGCGCGATAACCGATCTCGAGCGCGGCAGTGAAGCTCGGTGCTGCCGCCGCTTCCCGGATCGCGGATTCGGCAATGCGAATGACCTCGGCGCTCAAGCGCTGGCCATTCGCCGCGATCGGCTCGATGGGAGCAAACGCGTCGAGCGAAATGACACCCTCCCGATATCGGTTGGAGAGCAACTCTCCTGACAAGGCGTGAACGCGCGCGACTGCCGCCTCGATCAAGCTCGCCTGATCCGTGACCATTGCATCCACGATGCCCAGGGCATGCGCCATTTTTGCCGGCATGCGCTCGGCGCGACGAATCATGGCATGGAGTGCGCCGGCCGCTTTCGGCCAGCGCCGATAAGGCACAACCATGCCACCAAGCCCCGGCACAATGCCGAGCAGAATTTCCGGCAGTTGTAGCGTGGCCTCCTCGACCGCAACGATGGAATGGCAGCGCACCGCCATTTCGAGCCCGCCTCCCAGCGCCATTCCGTTAAGCGCCGCAACCACCGGCTTGGTCATGGAATCGATATGAACGAGCAGGCGGGCACAGTCGCGCGCATACCGAGCGGCGGCCTGCGCATCGCCCAGGACGCCGGGAAAGCGGTCGATATCCGCGCCAGCGCAAAACGCGCGCGGTCCGTAGCCGGTAAGGACGAAGCCCGCCACTGCCTGGTCGTCCTCGAACTGACGAATAAGCGCAAGAATCTCGTCGGTAATGTCATCGCTGAGTGCATTGAGGGCTTCGGGTCGGCGAAGCGTGATCACCTTGACGTCGCCAACGTCGTCTAACTGCGCATAACGCAAGAAGTCCTGGTAGGCGGCAAGCGGTCGGCGCGGCTGCGGCAAACCTGGGCGCTGGTGCTGGCTGTTCGCAATGATGCGGTTCACTTCGCGCTCGCCGAGCTGCCTCATGATCGCCATGGGCCCGTTCCTGAAGCCGAGCGCAAGGCGGCAGCCGAGCTCCAGGTCAGCCGGCTCTCCGATCCGGCGATCGAGAATATCGACCGTCTGCGAAATCAAAATGCCGAGCAGGCGATTGCGAACGGTGTCTCCGATGTCTGCGGCGACCTCGGTTTTTGCTCCCGGCGTAACCGTACGCCAGGTTTCGACCGAGCGGAAAATCGGCGCCGGACGATAATGCACACCTTCTTCCACCGCCTGCAGCGTATTCGTCTCGATAATGATTGGATTGCCGTGGGCGAGATTCATCACGAAGAACGGCCCGGCATGCACGAACTCCGTCGCAACGGTATCGATTTCACCGGCGCTGGCGACATCCAGAAGGAGCGCGGCATCGTTGCACCAATTGTCGAAAATTCGGTCGAGCATGAAACAGGGCACGTCGGCGGTAACGAGCGGCACCTTGCCGGTCATGCAGAACGTCCATTGCAAATCCTCGATCAGCGTTGGATCGGCGCCATGCCAGGAAACGACCTCCACGACGGGGTTGCGCCAGGCCGGCGCAAAGAAGTGCGTGACGGTCGCGCGCTCCTTGTGCCGCACATCAGCGAAAATACGCTCGGCCGGCAGCGAGCTGGTGTTGGAAGTAATGACGGCTTCCGGCCGGATTATCTCTTCAAGGCGGGCAAAAATCTTCTTCTTGAGGGGAAGCGACTCGGTTGCAGCCTCTATGACCCAGTCGGCATTGCGAATGGCGTCGTAGTCCAGCGTCGCATGCACGTTCTTGGTAATCTGGGCGGCCTGCAACTCGCGCAGTTTTCCGCGCTCCACTCCATTGCGGGCATAACTGGCGAAGCGCTGCAAGACGCGATCGAGCGGAGCTTGCGCGACATCGACCAGATGCAGCGTGAGATCGGGAATCGCTGTTTTCAGATAATAGCCGATGTCAGGCCCGATGGTTCCTGCGCCCACGACTGCCACCCGCTCGGGCAATCCGCGCGAAGGCCTGTGCAGGAGAGGGTTGGCGTAGCGCATCTCAAACTGGCTTGGGGCCCCGCCAGGGCACGGGCCTCGCAATTCACTTCTTTGCCGGAGAAAAATCCTGATTGCTGAAATTCGACTGCAGCGGTCGCCTGATCCTGATGAATGGACGATTGGCAGCCTGATGGCAGGAGTTGCAGGCTTCGGTAAGCTTGTCGAAACCAGCGGAGAACTTGCCGAAATCGCGCGCCGCGATCGCCTTTTCAAGATCGCTCATCGTGCCGGTAATGATTGCATCGATCATGTCGCCCACAGGAATATTTTGATAGCGCGGAACAAGATCCTGCACGTCGGAGAACACTTCCTTGAGTTCGGTGAGTTCATAATCGGCAAGCTCCCAATTGCGCGCCTCGGCCGATAGCCACAGCTTGGCGTGATCCACTTGAATCCTGGCCATGAATTCGCCAAGTCCGGGCAAATAGGTCTTCGGCAGATCCTGGGCCGGCGTCGCCGGTGACGCCGTGTGAGCGGGAGGGTTCGGCGTAGGCTGAGACGTGGGCTGCGATCTGGCCGAGAGGTTCATCGTCGCCGCAAGTGCCACAAGGACGAGCAGTTTGAGCAGGTTCATGGCTTCGTCGATTGTTGATTAAGCTGATCCAACTCTAGCATCCGGATTGGTTAGTGGAAACGCAGCCACAAAGGGGCAGGCGAACGCCGCGACCGACTTGCATCATATCGGCTCCGGCGATGCGTTATAGTGCCGTCCGATGTGCGTGACAGGAGGATGCCAATGACCTCTCCCGGAGCAGCGCCGCTCATTGCGCTGACGGGGGCAACCGGCTTTATCGGGCAATGCCTGCTGCGGGAATTGCCCCGGCGCGGCTACCGCTTGCGCGTGCTGTTGCGCAGGCCAAGCGTCGTTCCCCTGGAGGCAGCGAGTGCGGTGGTCGGCGACCTCGCCAAGCCGCAAAACATGGCGGCTGCGTTAGCCGACGCCGATGCGGTCATTCATTCGGCCGGCATTGCGCATGCGATGTCGGGCGTGCCGGAGGACGACTACCGCATTCTCAACACCGAGGCGACCATTGCGCTTGCGCGCGCGGCGCAGCGCGCTGGCGTGCGACGTTTCGTGTTTTTGTCATCCATCCGCGCCCAGTCGGGACCGACTGCGGCGCGTGTATTGACCGAGACGATGACGCCGGCACCCACCGATCCTTATGGCCGCTCCAAGCTCGCTGCCGAGCAGGGACTTTCCGAACTCGCGATGGATTGGGTCGCGTTGCGGCTCACCCTCGTCTATGGGCCCGGAGTGAAAGGCAATATGGCGCAGCTGTTGCGGCTGGCGCGCTTGCCGTACCCGCTGCCGTTCGGCGCGCTCAAGGCAAAGCGCTCGCTGCTCGCCGTCGAAAATCTGGTGGCGGCGGTTGAGACGGTCCTTTCCGCACCAGGGCCGCTGCGCCGGCCATTTATTGTCGCCGACCCGCAACCGCTGACAATTGCCGAAATGATAACCGCCTTGCGCCGCGGGCTTGGCCGCCGACCTGGCCTTGTCCCCGTGCCGCCGGGAATTCTTGCGGTAGGGCTGCAAGCTGCGGGAAAGAGCGAAATCTATGAGCGCCTAGCCGGCGCGCTGGTCGCCGACCCGTCGGCTCTGATGCAATTGGGTTTCAAGCCTCCGGTCACCGCATCGGAGGGCCTCGCTGCCCTTGCACGCACGTGACGGCCGCGCTCAGCGCGCCAGCACGATAAAGTCGGTGCCGGCACCGGTTTCGCCACTGATCCCCAGATCGGAGATGATCAGCGAGGCGCCCGCGGTCATCATTTCTGAAATCCGAGCCAGCGCTTCGGGAGGAATGACGACGCGCTCCAGCGCTTGGGTCGCACTCGATGGCGGGGCTGGCGGAACCGCCTGTTCGTGCTTTGCACCTTTGGCGGGCTTGCGCGGCGCGGACGACGCCGCTGGGAAGGAGGCCACGTTCCAGCGCACGCTGTTGTCGTCGTTGACTGCAAGCGCCGTGAAAACGTGGGTGCCGAGCGGTCGCTCGGGCTGTTCGAACGTGACGGGCACGTTGAACACGGGCTCGAAGCCCTTGCGCACGAACAGTTTGCCTTCCTTGCGGCTGATGAAAACGGAGACCGGCCCGGGCTTGAGCGGGCGGACCGCCGGCGCCTCGGTCGCGGGCTTTGGCTTGCCGGGCTCGTTGATGATGCTGATGTTGGAATAGGCCATGGCATCGAGGGCGGGATTGCCGGTCTTGGCTGCTGGCGAGGCAGCCTCGCGCTTATCCGTCGATTCCTGCAATGCCTCGTGCGCGGCCTTGACCACCTCGCTCGAAGTTTCACCCGGGGGCTGCTGCGCTTCGAGCGTCGGCGTCTCCACTTTGCGGACAAACAGCCGCTCATGTGAAATTGCCGTCGGCGTCAACTCGCCGCGCGCAACGACGACGCGCACGCCGAGCTTGGTGATGCCCCACAGTTGCCGCGCGAACGCATCGGGTAGCCGGATGCACCCGTGCGACGCCGGATGGTTGGGAACGACGCCCTGATGCATGGCGACGCCCGACCAGGTGATGCGCTGCATGTAGTACATCGGCGCATTGCCGTAGATATTGGAGTGGTGCCAGCGATCTTTCTGAATGATGCTGAATATGCCGGTCGGTGTCGGATGGCCCCCCATCCCGGTGGAAACGTGCGAGCGGGCAATGGGTACACCGTCGGAATAAAGCGTGAGCTGCTGCTTGTCGATGGATATGAAAATCGTCAGGACGCCGTTTGCCTTTTTGGCGACATCGCCCGGATTCTCTTTTGCTTCTTCTTTTGCCGGCGATTTTTGGCGCAGCGCCGTCAGCAACTGGCCGGGCTTTGCCCGTTGAACCGTCGCGCCCTGCCCGCTGAAGCTTGGCGCCGGACCCAGCCTGGGCTCGAATTCGAATGGAAATGCATTCGCCGACGACGATGCAAGCCCCCCCAGCAAGGCGAGGCTCGCGGTCATGGCCATCATGAGCTTCTTGTGGTGGGAAAGCACACTCTGACCCGTGGCGGGTCGTTGAGTCTCCTGCACGGACGCCCCCTTTTGCAGAAATATGAGTGAGGCCCGTCCTGTCGGGCCGATCTGGGCTTATCAATTAGTCGCGCAGCGGTGTAAAAGGTTCGACCGCGAGAACGGACTAATTTTCAAAGAATTATCGCCAATGCGGGGTGAGTTTGAAGCCGATCAAATGAAGAACATGCGATCGAGAATCATCGGCGCGTTTACTATTAATCAGCTTGCTTCTTGTCGCCCAACCGTATCGCGTCAAGGGCCCAAGCCCCGGCACCGCGGGCAAACAAAACGAGGAAGCCGCCGGCGATTGCCAGGTCCTTCTCGAAATGGAGAAGCTGATTGCGATCGGCAAACCTGGTGTGGAACAGAACGGCAGTTGCCATGCAGAAACCGGCGAGGATGATGGCGGCGGTCCGGGTCTGATACCCGATCAGGATCAGCAGGCCGCACGTGAGCTCGGCGGCAATGGCGAGGGGCAACAGCTGCCCCGGCACCCCGAATGCCTGCATGTAGGCAAGGGCTGCATCGTACCCGGTGAGTTTGCTCCAGGCCTCATGCAGGAACAGGGCAGAAAGCAGGAGGCGGCCGGCAAGCGCCGCCGCCTCCCGCAGCATCGCTGGCATGGCCGCCTCAGTTCACCTTCGGCGCGGCAGCGGCGAGCGCCTTTTCAAGGTCGGCCAGTTCCTCGCAGCCGCTCGGACACAACTCCTTGAGGCGGACGACATTCTCTTTCGCCTTTTCGACCTGCCCGGTCTCGACGTAGAGCTCGCCAAGGTATTCAAGCGCGCCCTTGTGAGCGGGATCGAAATCGAGCGCCTTGCGGTAGAAGGTATAGGCCTGCTTATAATCTCCGGTCTTGCGCAGGCAGAAGCCCATCAGATTGTAGACGTCCGCGTGCTGGTAGGTCGTCAACATGGGCGTGAGCTCCGCCAAGGCGGCCTTGAAGTCTTTGGCCTTGATCTTGGCGCGGACCGAAGTGAGGTCCGGCGCGTCACGCGAAGTGACGGTGTCGACGGCAAGGGCGCCGGTCGCGCCCGGGAGCGCGCCAGCAAGCGCAAGCATGAACACGATTGCAAGCGGTCGCATGAGGACCTCCATTTGTTAAGCGGATGCTGGACCCGATGCGAGCCAGATCAGGTTTTCATGATGGTGAGCGCGTAACCGGCGCCGTCTTTCTGGATTTGCCCGGCGCCGGGGAAGGGGAAATGATAGCCGCAGATCATCAACTTCTCCGCGACAACGCGATTGAGCAACTTGCGGCGAGAATCTTCCGCCATGTTGACGTCCTGATCGTAGAGGCCATGCCATTCGGGATGCGCGACCACGAGGGCGGGCACGTAGGCGGTGTCGTTGGAGATCATGAGCTGGCTCGACCCGGACGAGAGGTGAAATGCGCGATGCCCGGGCGTATGGCCGGGTGAACTTACGAAGCGAATGCCGGGCGCGACTTCCGGCTCGCCTTGTACCTGGCGAACGTTCTTCCAGGTGGGGAGTACCGCCTGGATGCGGCGGGCCAGCCCTTTTCTCGCTTCCGGCAGCTTGTCGATCACTGCGGGATCGGTCCAGAACTTGTATTCCACATCGGAAACGATGATTTCGGTATTGGGGTAGACGGGCTTGTTGGTGTCCTTTTCCATCAGTCCGAAAATGTGATCGGGATGGAAATGCGAGACCAGGATGGTATCGATCTTGGTGGGGTCGATGCCGGCCGCCTTCATGTTGGCCATCAGTTTTCCGGCGGTGGGCTGCACCTGCCCGCCGGTTCCGCTGTCGCACATGATGGTCTTGCCGCCGTTCTTGACCACGATCACGGTGAATGGAATCGAGACGAAATCGGCCGGCAATCCGGCCTTCACCATGGCGGCCTTGACGTCCTCTACCGAGGCATTGGCGATGAAAGCGGGGTCATGGGCCTTCTCCCAGATGCCGTCATACATTGCCGTCACTTCGGCGGAGCCGACTTTGTAGCGAACAAATCCAGGGGCCGGATCGGGGGTTTTTTGGGCGTATGCGGGCACTACCAGCCGGGCATTGAGCCCGAGCGCTGCCGCCAACCCGGTTGAGACTACGAAGTCGCGACGCGACATATGGAGCATTGGCTTCCCTCCTTGCGAAGAAAATCGCCGGCGCAGATTGCGTCGGCAAAGGCAAGACTTGGGGTGGCGGGTGTTTATTCCCGGCCGTGGATTGTGGAGGCGTCGTAGGCGGGTCGAGCCCTTTTTGCGAGACCGAACGCCGCGCTCAGGCGTTGGCGGCGCCGGGTCTCTAAGCATCGACCTAACCTACTGCGGTCGCGGGGCTTGCTGGCGGCAGGCCTGACTATTATCGCTGCCGATGGACGAGAGCCAGTTGCCACAATTATCGCACCCCACGAGGGTCAATGCGGCCATCACAATGAGGGCAATGCGAGCGGCCCTGGCCGGCAATCGAGAGCCAAAGCCGTTATGCGCAATCGCGTTTCGTTGCATCGAATCTGCTTTCCCAGCACGCAGGCATATAGGCCGCATCAAGCCTATCGCAGATATCCTAACGGATTTGCGGCGGCTGTGAGGCCGGATGGGAAGGAAGCGGCGCCTCGCCGGTCCGGAACAGCGGCTTCCAGAAGCCGGAGCTCCAGCCGGCAATCGCCCAGTACGTCAATCCGCCGGCAAGCCCGGCGGCGATCACGGCAAGCGGCCCGGTCAGGGCGACACGGCTGCCATCGACGTAGCCAAAATTACTCCAGGCGACATACCCGGAAAGCGCGCCGTTGGCGGCATGAAAGATCCAGGAGCGAATCGCGAAAGCCTCCGCAATGAGAACCCCTACCGCCGCAGGAAGCCACATCACGCTCAGCAGCGTCACCAGGAGGACCGGAGCGGCAAAAACAAAGCCGTAGAGCACAACACTGTGCCCCTCGATGTCGGTCGTGACGGGTTGGCCGATTTTCCAGGAGCCGAACAGGATCACCAAGGTGCCGGCGAGCACGGCCATGAGATAACCGAGCGGTATGAGGATGAACCGCAGCAGCAGTCGTCCGACGCTGTCCATGGTTAGTCCGTCATTGCCATGGCGCGCAGCGCCAGGCGTTCGCGAGCAGAGAGCTTTTCCGTCGCGCTCTTGAGCTGCCCGCAAGCGGCCAGAATGTCGCGTCCCCGAGGCGTGCGCACCGGCGAAGCATAACCGGCATTGAAGATCAGCTCGGAGAATTTCTCGATCTGATCCCAATCCGAGCACTCGTATGTGCTGCCGGGCCACGGGTTGAATGGTATGAGATTGATCTTGGCGGGGATCCCCTTGAGCAATGCGATCAGCGCTTTCGCATCGGCAAGCGAATCGTTGACCCCTTTGAGCATGACATATTCAAAGGTAATGCGCCGGGCGTTGGACAGGCCGGGATAGGCCCGGCAGGCGGCGAGCAGCTCGGCAATCGGATATTTGCGGTTGAGCGGCACCAGTTCGTTGCGCAGCTCATCGCGCGTTGCATGCAGCGATACGGCGAGCATGCAGCCGATTTCCGCGCCGGCGCGGGCGATATTCGCTACCACGCCCGACGTGGAGAGCGTGATGCGGCGCTTGGAAATGGCAATGCCTTCGCCATCGGAGGCAATGAGCAGGGCATCGCGCACCGCCTCGAAATTATAGAGCGGCTCGCCCATGCCCATCATGACGATATTGGAAATAAGGCGCGGACTTTCGTCAGCACCCGGGGCACCGGATTGGGGGCGCGCAACACCCAACCAATCGCCGAGCCGATCCCTCGCCAGCATTATCTGACCGACGATCTCCCCGGCGGTGAGGTTGCGCACGAGCCGCTGCGTCCCGGTATGACAGAATGAGCAGGTCAGCGTGCAACCCACCTGGCTCGACAGGCATAGCGTACCGCGATCGTCCTCGGGAATGTAGACACACTCGACCTCGTGCGGAGGTTCGCCGGCGTGCTCACCGGGCAATCGCAGCAGCCATTTGCGCGTGCCATCGACGGAAACCTGTTCCGCAGCGACTTCCGGCCGTGCCAGGGTAAAATGGCAATCGAGGAGCGAACGTAGCTCCCTGGAGACGTTGGTCATCTCCTCGAAGCTTCTCGCGCCGCGCACGTAGAGCCAATGCCAGAGCTGTTGCGTGCGCATCCTGCGCTGGCTCTCCGGCACGCCAATGCCGGCGAGCGCATCCGCCAATGCTGCGCGTGACATGCCGACAAGGGACGGCTTGCCCGCCGGCACATAGTGCTCGATCGCAGCCTTCTCGACGAAACCCGCCGGATGGCGGGCCGCTCGGGCGGCGGGATGCGGATCGTCGGCGGCGGCGAAAGTGGTCATTCGCTAATAGTCATGTCGCGGTTCATAGAGCGATTTGTAGCATAGATGGTGATCGGGCGTCGTTCGGCCAATCCGCGCACGACGCCAAGGCGACTTACTCTCGCCGCTAAAGCCGACTTGCGAC
This sequence comes from uncultured Alphaproteobacteria bacterium, assembly GCA_963817135.1. Classification (GTDB taxonomy): domain Bacteria; phylum Pseudomonadota; class Alphaproteobacteria; order Rhizobiales; family Xanthobacteraceae; genus VAZQ01. Next base: position 33,415 of record CAWFNG010000020.1, read on the forward strand.
GGCTCGGCGCTTCGCGCCCAGCACCTTGGGTGAAACACCAGCCGCTAATTGCGGGGAAATTTATTCAGCAGCACACCCTTTTTGTTTTTGGTGTCGCTATCCTTGATCAGCAAAGATCTCCCTCCCGGCCGCAATTCGTGAGCTAGGTTTCCCTGCGCTAGCGCAAACTGCGATTTGAAACGGGCGTGATCGAGGGAAGCCGGCCTCAGCACGGCGAACCGCGTCGATACTTGCGCCGCCGGCTGTTGATTGAGAGGCTTTGCACCGTTGGCGATCAGCGTTTTGGCAAATCTTCCGCTTTGCCGTTCCTTGGAAGCGCCGGCCCTGGTGTCGTTGATCGAGGCCGAAAGCGGTTTCACGGTTTGATAAACCGCAGCTTTGGAACGCAGGTCGTTTTTCATTGTAGCGGTCTTGAAGTGATTGCTGCTCTTCAAAATTGGATCCGCGTAAGCTGCAACAATGCCGCAACTCATCACAAGACCGAAGACAGCAATCGATGCCAGCGCGCGCATTGGAGAAACCTTTGTGAGATTTGCAGTTGCTTGTTTTTGCAGTTTGAAGTTCATCGATAAATCCGGCTTTTCAAGGGAGCTATGTCATTCTAACAGAGTTTTAATGTGCACGCTAAGTCTTCACGGGCCGCTCGCGAATTTTCACCGCCGCTGCGTTCCGGCTGTAAGCTCTGCCGGCAGAATTGCCTCGCCGCACCCTTGCATGCCAACTGGAATGCGGGTCAAATAGCCGCAATGCCGCAAAGCGCACGCGGCAGGGTCAACGTGGGGGAGTCCGGATGCGTCTCTTTCCTGCAATTGCTCTGGGTTGCGCACTGTTTCTGTTGGGGAACGGCGAAAGCTATGCCCAACCGCAACCGCAACCGCGGCCCCAGGGTCAGCCCACGGATCAGGTGCTTACCACAGTCAATGCACAACTGGTCGCCAACATATTGCAGCAGATCGGCTATCCCGCCGAAGTGGTCAACGACAAGGACGGCGACTACGTCAAGACCAAGATCAACAGTACCGACGTTGTGGTGGGCTTCATCGCCTGCGACAGCCAGGGTTGCCGGGCCTTTGAATATTGGACAGGCTGGGCCAAGGACCCAAGCCTCAATGAGACCTACGCAAACGCCTGGAATGCGAGTTATCTGTTTGCGAGAGCCTATGTCGATGCCCAGGGAGACTTCAATTTCGAGATGGACGTCAGTGTCGACGGCGGCATTACTGCGAATACAATCGCGCAAAGTGCGCGGTTATTCGAGGCGCTGCTGGGCGAGCTATTCAAGTTTCAGCCGAAGTAGCCTTCGTCATGCCCGCCTCTCCTTCGCGGGCAGTTACTTGCATTCCTGCGCGATCCGTTCGAGCGCCTGAGGAAGACCTTTGAGGGAATACTGATCGACTGACTGCGTACCGCGGCCGGAGGTTCCCTTCACGGTCACATCTGCACCCTTGCGCATGGCATCCACCATGCGCGCCTCTTCAGACATATTCTTGATCCAGGCGCCGTCATTTTGGGTGTACATGGCGAATTTGGCGGCGCCCACTTCTGCTGTCGCGTCCGAGGTGGTCTTGAACGGATAGCCGATGGATACCGAGACCTCGTTTCTGACATTCTCAGCCGGCCGCGTGGAAATGAACATGTAGGATGGATCGCGCTTGCGGCCGATCGGCTCGGTCTTCGACGATTTCGGCTTGCTGAGCGCGAAACATATTTTGTTGCCGCCCGGGGAGGCAGTGTAGGCCCCCCAGTCGCCGTATTGCCCGAGCAGCGTGGGCTGCACTTCGGCGGTGGGCGCGGGAGTGGTACGCGCGGGCGCGGCGGGCGCAGGCGCGGCAGGCTTCGGAGCTTGCGCGGCGGGCGCAGGCGCGGCAGGCTTCGGAGCTTGCTGCGCAAAAGCAGCAAACGGTCCGACAGAGACGGCAATGCCGGCCAGGGCGGCTGCAGCAAATCGGGTCATAGGGCCTCCGGCCTCGACTTATTGAATCTAGACGGCAATGCTGCGTGAATTCGGCAATGTGAAGGCGAATTGGGCGGGGCCCGGCCGGCAAGCAATCAATAATGTCGCGAAATCTGCTATTGGTTTTGGTTCCGCTGCCGCCGAATTTCCTTTCCCCTACCGTCACCCAAGCAGCTTATAAGCATGACCATGAAGGCTCTTCTCTGCGAAAGGTTCGGCCCTCCCGACGATCTGGTGGTTGCCGACATCCCCGACCCAGTTGCGGGTCCGGGTGAGGTTGTCGTCAAGGTCAAGGCGGCAGGATTGAATTTCTTCGACACCCTCATCATTGCCGGCAAATACCAGGCGAAGCCGGCATTCCCCTTCTCCCCCGGCGGCGAACTCGCAGGCGTGATCGAGAGTATCGGCCCCGGAGTGACGGCGTTCCAAGCGGGCGACCGTGTCATGGGCTACAGCAATTTCAACGCGGCGCGTGAACGCACCGCAGTGGCGAGCAAGAACATCGTAAAGCTACCGCCCGATCTCGACTTCGATCGCGCGGCTGCTCTCACCGTCACCTATGGGACCGCCTATTACGCGCTCAAGCACCGGGCACGCATTCGCGCGCAAGAGAATTTGGCGGTGCTCGGGGCTTCCGGCGGCGTTGGTCTCGCAGCCGTGGAGCTCGGCCGCATCATGCAGGCACGCGTCATTGCCTGCGCGTCTAGTGACGAGAAGCTCGAATTTGCCCGCAAGCATGGCGCGCACGAGCTGGTGAACTATCAGCAAGAGCCTTTGCGCGATGCTCTCAAGCGTCTGGGCGGCGAACACGGGATCGACGTGGTGTTCGATCCCGTCGGCGGGGACTACAGCGAGGCGGCAGTGCGTTCGCTCGCGTGGGGCGGCCGCCATCTCGTCATTGGATTCGCCGCCGGTGAAATTCCCCGGCTTCCCCTCAATCTGGTTTTGCTCAAGGGCTGCGACGTGCTCGGCATCTACTGGGGAGCATGGGTGCGCAACGAATTGGGAGACTACCAGGACGCAATCGCACAGCTGGCCCGCTGGTGCGCGCAAGGCAAGCTTTCCTGCCACATTCAGGAGGTCTATCCGCTCGCGGATACGCCCAAGGCGCTCAAGGCCCTCGCTGCGCGCAGGGTGATGGGCAAACTGGTGGTGCACCCGTAGCCCGGATGGAGCGAAGCGAAATCCGGGAGATCGCTCCCGCATTACGCTGCGCTCCATGCGGGCTACGAAGCTGGCTTCAAATTCACCGCACTAGCCGGTCCATCTCCTCGGCCAGCTTGATGTCACGCGCGGTCACTCCGCCGGCGTCATGGGTCGAGAGCGTCACCTCGACCTTGTTGTAGACGTTGAACCATTCCGGATGATGATCGAGCTTTTCGGCGATAAGCGCGGCGCGCAGCATGAAACCGAACGCCTCATTGAAATCCTTGAAGTTGAATTTCTTGTTGATGGCATCGCGCCCTTTGACCTCGTTCCAGCCCTTGAGCTTTGCCAGAGCCGCCGCGCGGCTGCTGCCCGTCAATTTCTCAGCCATGCCGGTCACCTGATCGATTTTTGCCGATGCTTTTTTTCATGCGAGCGGTGCCAGTTCAGCCACGCTCGCGGTATCTCGCATGCGTGCCTTGGTCGAGTAATACGACGCGTTCTGCTCGCCGCGCAGCGCCTCGCGCGTGAACCGGATGAGATGATAGGCGATGAAGCCCATGCCGAGCGCGGCGTCGATCTGGCCGCGGCGCAAGGCGTGGCGCGCGGCGCGCCAGAACGCTTTGCGGTAATCCGACAGGATGCCGATATGCACGATGATGCGAAAAGTCAGCACCAGCGCGCCAGAGAGGTTCGCCCAGTTCAGCTTGCCCCGCGCCGGCGGGATGATGCGGTTCACATAAGTGGCGTCAACCTGATCCTTGAAGCGCGCGAACAGGCGCTCGGGATCGTTGGCATAGGAGATCGCGCGGCGCCACATTGCCACCACTTCGTCATAGGGACGCAGGAACCGCACATTGCTTTCCCGACCTGGATCGTCATCGATCCGATCCGCCCGCTTGAGCCGATCCCACAAGGGCGTCTTCGGCAGGGCCTGCAGCAGATTGATGGTGAGCATCGGGATGCGGGAAATGTCGATGAAATCCTTAAGCCGGTTTTCGGTGTCATCGGAGTCGGTATCGAGGCCGAGGATGATGCCGGAGGTTACCTCCAGCCCGTAATCGTTCAGCGTCTTGATGGATTCAAGCATCGGCACGGCGACGTTCTGATTCTTGCGCATTGCCTTGAGCGCATCCGCCTCCGGGGTCTCAATGCCGACGAACACCCCGAGAAAGCACGCCTCGCGCATCAGCGCGAGAATCTCGGTTTGCTTGGCGATATTGAGGGTTGCTTCGCAGGCAAACTGCAGCGGAAAGTGATTTCGCTTCTGCCAGGCGACGAGGTGCGGCAGCATGTCCTTGGCCGCTTTGCGGTTGCCGATGAAATTGTCGTCCACGAAATAGACCACCGGCGGACGACCCTTCTGCCGGCACATGGCGTCAAGCTCGGCGGTAATCTGCGCCGGAGTCTTGAGCCGGGGCTGGCGGCCGTAGAGGTTCGGGATATCGCAGAATTCGCACAGATAGGGACAGCCGCTCGAAAACTGCAATGTGAGCATCAGATAGCTTTTGAGCGGGATGAGGTCGTAGGCTGGAATCGGGAAGTCGTGCAACGCAAGTCGCGTCTCGGTCTGCACGCGCACCTGCGTGCTTGGCCGCCGGACGCTCTGGTCGAGCAGGCCGATCAATCGATCGGTGGCGTCCCCGATTTCGCCGACGTGAAGGTAATCGACATCGGGATAGATTTCCGGCGAGGCCGACGCCGATGGGCCGCCGAGCACCACCACCTTCCCCGCGGCATGCGCGCGCGCGGTGATGTCGTGGACCTGCGGGGCTTGCACGTGCATGCCGCTCACCATCACCACATCGGCCCAGCGCCAATCGTCGTCGGTCGCCTTGCAGATATTTTCGTCGATGAACCGCACGCTCCAGCCTTGCGGCATATAGGCCGCGATCAGCAGCAAGCCTTGCGGCGGCATGAATGCCCGCACGCCTTTCATCAGGCGATAGGCATGATTGAACGTGCCGAACGCCGGAGTGTAATGCGGAAATACGCACAACACCCGGCGCTGGTTCACAACCGCAATCGAACAGCGCACCCGACCTCCTCAAGGTTCCCTTTAAGCCATGGTCGCGCGCTGCGCCGCAGGACGCAAGCGGGTAGTTCGCGCGTTGCGCGATTGGAGGGGATGACTATATTCCGGACTGCAAGCGGGCCCCAATGCGGCCCGCGATTGGTTTTTAAAGCTCCATGAATCTTCGCAACATCGCCATTATTGCCCATGTCGATCATGGCAAGACCACCCTGGTCGATCGCCTGCTGCAGCAATCGGGCGCGTTCCGCGACAATCAGCGGGTCGCCGAGCGGGCCATGGATTCCAATGACCTCGAGCGCGAGCGCGGCATAACCATTCTCGCCAAAGTGACCTCGATCCTCTGGCGCGATATCCGTATCAATATCGTCGATACCCCGGGGCACGCCGATTTCGGCGGCGAGGTGGAGCGCATCCTCAACATGGTGGACGGCGCGCTGGTCCTGGTGGACGCGGCTGAAGGGCCGCTGCCGCAAACAAAATTCGTGGTGTCGAAGGCGCTCAAGGTGGGGCTCAAGCCAATCGTCGTCATCAACAAGGTCGATCGGCCCGACGCGCGACCTGCCGTCGTGGTCAACGAGGTGTTCGACCTTTTTGCAGCGCTCGACGCGAGCGAGGAACAACTCGATTTCCCAATTCTCTACGGTTCTGCCAGGCACGGTTGGATGGCGGCGTCCCCGGCAGGCCCGCATGCGCAAGGGATGGCGCCGCTGTTCGATCTCATCGCGCTCCACGTAGCGCCGCCGCAGGTAGAAGTGGCCCCGTTCCGGATGCTCGGCACCATCCTGGAAGCCAATCCTTATCTCGGGCGCATTGTTACCGGCCGTATCAGCTCCGGCAGCGTGCGGCCCAATCAGAACGTGAAGGTGCTCGATCGCAATGGCAACGTGGTCGAGGAGGGACGGGTGACAAAGCTTCTGGGGTTTCGCGGCCTCGACCGGACCGGCGTCGATGAGGCTTTTGCCGGCGACATCGTGGCCGTCGCCGGACTGCCGCAGGCTACCGTTTCCCATACCATCTGTGTGCCGGAAGTGACCGAGCCTCTGCCGGCGCAGCCGATCGATCCACCCACCCTGGCGATGACCTTCCGGATCAATGACTCACCGCTTGCCGGGACCGAAGGCGACAAGGTGCAGAGCCGCGTCATTCGCGAACGGCTGCTGCGCGAGGCGGAAGGAAACGTTGCGCTCCGCATCGGCGAGTCCAACGAAAAGGATTCCATGGAGGTCGCCGGGCGCGGCGAGCTGCAGCTCGGCATCTTGATCGAGACCATGCGGCGCGAGGGTTTCGAGCTTTCCGTGTCACGGCCGAAAGTGCTGCTTGAACGCGATGCCGACGGCGAGCTGACGGAGCCGATCGAGGAGGTCGTCATCGACGTCGATGAGGAGCATACCGGCATCGTCGTGCAGAAGCTTTCCGAGCGCAAAGCCGAGATGGTCGAGATGCGGCCTTCCGGCGGCGGCCGGGTCCGGCTGGTCTTTCATGCGCCCACGCGCGGGTTGATCGGCTATCAGGGCGAGCTGCTCACGGATACCCGTGGTACCGCGGTAATGAACCGGCTGTTCCATGGGTACGGGCGCTATCGCGGCGAGATTGCCGGGCGGCGCAATGGCGTGTTGATCTCCAACGATCAAGGCGAGGCGGTCGCCTATGCCATGTGGAATCTGGAGGATCGCGGCCCCATGATGATTGAACCGGGCTGCAAGGTCTACCGCGGCATGATCATCGGCGAGCATACGCGAGGCAATGACCTCGAAGTCAATGTGCTCAAGGGCAAGAAGCTCAGCAACATTCGCACCCATGCCAAAGACGAGGCCGTGCGTCTGACACCCCCGATACAGATGACCCTCGAGAAGGCGCTCGCCTATATCGGTGACGACGAGCTGGTTGAGGTGACGCCAAAGGCCGTTCGGCTGCGCAAGAAACTGCTCGATCCCAACGAACGCAAGAAAGAAGAGCGCCGCAAGGAGGCGCAAAAAGTCGCATAACTGCAACACTTCACACCGCTCGCGAATCAAATGACGGATTTTTTGCGGCACGACTCACTCGCTGCATGGCGAGAGGGATCGGCAGGGCGATGCAGCGCGACGCTCGCTCGCGAATTCTACTGCGCGTGTCGCGGCGGCAACATCGCAGAGCACCTCGAATATGTCTCGATTTTTCGCGGGTTTACGAGGGTATGTGCGGCGTGACTCAGTCGGAATCCACCGCGCGGGCAAGCGATATTAACCTATCGTTAAACATAGGTCTTGAAGGCGGCGCGCATGCTTGCTTCAATCGCAAACATGAGCACCACCCTGATCGAGGTCCGTCGCGCAAAGCCGTCAGATGCCACGGCAATCGCGACGACGCATGACGAGGCCTGGAGAGGCGCCTATCAGGGCGTGATCCCCGGCCCCGAACTCGACAAGCTCATCAATCGCCGCGGTCCGCAATGGTGGGACAGCGCGATCCGCAAAGGCAGCCGCATCGCAGTATTGGCGTTCGGTGAGTGCGTCGCTGGCTATGCGAACTACGGCCGCAACCGCGCGCGCAGCCTGTACTACGACGGCGAGATATACGAACTCTATTTACGGCCGGAATTTCAGGGCTTGGGATTCGGCCGCAAGCTGTTCACCGCGGCGCGCCGCGATCTCGTGCAAAGCGGGTTGCAGAGCCTTGTCGTCTGGGCGCTCTCGGATAACGAGCCGGCGGTAGGCTTTTATCGCACGCTGGGCGGCAAGGCCGTGGCCCGCTCTTCCGAGCGGTTTGGCAGCCGCGTGCTCGACAAGGTCGCCTTCGCCTGGAATAGTTGAACCGGGTATTCAGATATCAGGTGCCAGGAGTCCGGTAACAGGCGTAAGCCTGTCTGCTCGCTGTTTCTGCCTGAACTCCTGATACCTGATACCTACTCTCGATCCTCTGCCGTCGGCCCGCCCAGTGCTGGCTCCGACAGGCCGGCGAGCGCACAAGCCGCGCGCAGCGTATTGGCAAGGAGGCACGCGATCGTCATCGGGCCGACCCCGCCGGGCACCGGCGTGATGGCGCCGGCGATCTTGCACACTTCGGCAAATGCTACGTCGCCGACGATGCGCGATTTTCCGTTCTCGTCCGTCACCCGGTTGATGCCGACATCAATGACCGTGGCGCCGGGCTTCACCCAATTGCGGCGCACCAGCTCGGCGTGTCCGACCGCCGCGAAGAGCAGATCGGCGCGCCGGCAGACCGCCGGCAGGTCGCGCGTTTTCGAATGAGCGACGGTCACCGTCGCGTCCTCCGCCAGCAGCAATTGGGCGAGCGGCTTGCCGACGATGTTGGAGCGGCCGATCACCACCGCTTCAAGTCCCTGGAGCGATGGTTGCACCCATTTCGCCAACCGCACGCAGCCCATTGGCGTACATGGCGCGAATGCCGGCAATCCGAGCGACAGCCGGCCGGAATTGACGGGGTGAAAACCGTCCACGTCCTTGGTCGGGTCGATGGCCGAGATCACCTTCTGCGCGTCGATCTGCGCCGGCAACGGAAGCTGTACGAGAATCCCGTGCACGGTGGGGTCGGCGTTGAGGCGGGACATCAAAGTGAGCAGCTCCGTTTCGCTGGCGGTCGCCGGCAGCCGGTGATCGAAGGAACGCATGCCGCTGCCGGTAGTCAGCTTGATCTTGCTCGCTACGTAGCTTTCGCTCGCCGGATTGTTGCCGACCAGGACGACTGCCAATCCGGGCACGATGTGGCGATCGCGGGTGAGACGGTGCACGGCATTGGCGACGTGTCCCCGCAGATCGGCCGCGATAGCTTGCCCGTCGATGATTTTTGCCGTCATGCCGCTACCCTATGCCCGACCTAGTGCGGTGAATTTGAAGTTCCTATCATAACCGGCCGCAAGCTCGTTCAGGAACTTCAAATTCAAAACCGCACTAGAAATCATAGAGTTGCTAGTGGCCTTTTGATTCCGAAGTTCGCATCTGAACGTGCCGCGAGTGGTGGCGAACTTCGGAATCGGACCACTAGCTTAGCCGCCGGCAGCATAGCCCCAACATAGCGCCGGCGGCAGGACGACGCCGGCCTCCTCGCCCACGGCGCGACGAATGTCGGTGCCGAGCTCGAGCGCCTCCAGGCGGCCGCCCGCCACCCCAATCTCGCATGACAATGAATGATAGCAGCATCCCGGAAGTTATTGCGGGCGCAATCAGCGGAAACGCGATGCTGAACAGGCTGCGCGACGGGGATACGTGGAGTAAACGTCGATGCGCCAGTCAGCCCGGGCCATTTGCCTCATGGTCTGAGGAGCGGCGCAGCGCCACCTGTTTTGGATATTTGTACAAGCCAGGCGCGCTGCGACGCGTCTCGAACCATGAGGCGGGGGGCCGCCTCATTCTTCGAGACGGGCGCGAGCGAGCGAGCGCTTTGCTTTATGCGTCGGCGGGTGCGCCCTCCTCAGAATGAGGGGGGCTAGTCGGTCTCGTACGGCGTCGAGAGAACAGTGTCTGCGGCCGGCAGGCGGCACATCGCCAGCTCGATCTGTTTCGCCTCGGTTTCCATTCCCATCCAGCGCAGCTTGCGAACAAGCTTGACGAATTCATTCGAAGTGCGCTGCTCGGTCGATACGTCGGGAACGCTCTCCTCGGTGCTAAGCGCCATGGCCCTCTCCCCAATGGATAGTCCGAGTCACTGGGACCCGTAGCGTCGATCGACCCTGCACTGTCACGCTCGTCTCGACAATACGAATTCGTCGCTGCAACCGCACAGTTTTTGTGTTGCGTCGCGAGAAGAATTTGTTTGTTGCGCCGCGAGACGAAAGCCTCGCCTATTGCCAGTTTTTATCGACAGAGCAGCACTATCGAGCGGAAGGGCTCTCATCGGTCTGCGGCGCGCTTGCTCCGTTGCAGTGCGTCAATTGGATTTTTTCGGCAATTCTCGCCCGTGCAATCGCTCAATCATTTGCTCAAGCGCCGCGTCGGAAATGCGGGTGCCGGACCATCGATAGAGCAGGCCATGCACAAGCCAAATCACCAGGAACGCGAAGATGCCGGCAAATACGACGTCCGTAAAAAAATGCGCGCCTGCCGCCATGCGCAGCAATCCGACGGCACAGCCAAAGGCGACCGCCCCCGTATAAGCGATTGCCCGCCACTGCAACGGCACAGTGGCGGCGGCAGCGATCGTCCAGAAGGCACCCGTGGCCTCGCCGCCAATGAACGAGCAATTTTTCGGGCAATCGCCGCGCGGGTCCCACCACGCGCGAAAATGTTCGTCGCCACCGAACTCCGTCACGTCAATGGGGCGCGGCCGACCCCAGTGCTCCTTGAGGATGAGATTGGCGAGAACGCCTGGTGCGAGCACGAGCGTGAGCAGCATGAGGAGCACAGCCCGGCCGGGTATGAGCGAGCGGCGCCGTGGCCGTATCAGCTTCAAGGCGAGCGCAATCCCGGCGGGCAGGGCAACAACGGCAATCAGCCAGCTGCTGGCATCGCGTGCCAGCAGGTAGATGGGTGCATAACTGCGCCAGAATCCGCCGCTCGCGGGATCGAAAAATGGTGCAACAAGCCGAATATCGAGCTCGGGCCAGATCGCAAAGATCAGTCCCACGCATAGAGCGATGCCGAGCGCAATGGCGAGGCCGATTCGATTCATGCGCCCGATCGCCGGTTACGCCTTTTGGAACAGCGGCACGCGGCGCAATCCAAACTGCTCAATTTCATTGCTCTCCGAACGCCCAGGCTCCATAGCCAACCACGCGGGCGCGGTCGCCCGCGCTGTCGCCGGAATTGCAGAGCGCAAGCCGCGTTGCCACAAGGCCGCGCCGGGTCGTTTCGACAAGGAGGCCCGCAACGGGCAGGTAGCCGCATGCCCGCTTTGCGTTCAATTGCGCCCATTCGCCGGCATCGATCAGCGCGGAGGTGTCGCGGTCCAGCCGGCACGCCGTGTCGTAATCATGATAATGCGACAGATCGGAGCTGATGACGATCAGGGTCGATGCTCCGTCCCAGAGCCGATCGAGCGCTTGTGCGACCTCTACCGGTTCCGCATCGCCGACCACCATCGGCACCAGTTCGCAGTCTCTTGTCAGCATCTGCACGAACGGGAGTTCCACTTCGAGCGCATGTTCCGGAGCGTGCGGCGCGTCGGAGAAGTGCACGAACGGCAAGTCGCTGATGGACGCCACCGCCGCCTGGTCGATCGGTAATCGTCCGAGCGGTGTCTCGAACGCATCGACAGTCGGAATGGCGATCCCGCGCAGCGCCACATAGTGGGCGGGCCCGACCACAATCACGCGCCTGACATCGGCGGATTGCTCGCGCACCGCCGCAAAGGCAGCCCCCGCGACGCTGCCGGAATAGACATAGCCGGCATGCGGCGCAATGATCGCCTTGACCGGGCTTGCGGAGAACGTCGGGGCAGCGGCAATCAGGTCCTCCACATCCTGCCGCAACTGATGCGGGTCGTTGCTGTAGAACAGCCCCGCGACTGCAGCACGCCGGACCCTGGGGTTTCGCCGGACTTTACCCATCGCTTGCCCGATCACCGCCAAATCGCCATTTAGTATTCACGATTTACCACCTGACAGAGCGGCCTCGCTATACCATGGCGCAAGGGATCGTTGACGAGATCATCGAGGGCTTGCCCGGCCGCTACTGGCACCGGCTCGAAGACGGCCGCGTCCAGTGCGATATCTGCCCGCGTTACTGCAAGCTGCAGGAGGGCCAGCGCGGGCTGTGTTTCGTGCGCGCCCGGACGAGCGATCAGATCGTGCTGACCACCTATGGCCGCTCTTCCGGCTTCTGCATCGATCCCATCGAAAAGAAGCCGCTCAATCACTTTCTCCCCGGCACGCCGGTCCTTTCGTTCGGAACGGCGGGGTGCAACCTCACCTGCAAGTTCTGCCAGAACTGGAGTATCTCCAAGGCGCGCGCGCTCGACCGCGTGCAGGACCGCGCCTCCCCGCAGGCGATCGCGCAGGCGGCCTTGGCGAGCGGATGCCGCTCGGTCGCCTTCACCTATAACGACCCGGTGATCTTCCTCGAATACGCAATTGACGTGGCGCAGGCCTGCCGGGCAAAGGGGATCAAAACCGTAGCGGTAAGCGCCGGCTATATTGCCCCCGCGCCTCGAGGCGAATTCTTTCGCCACATGGATGCCGCGAATATCGATCTCAAAGGCTTTACCGAGAACTTCTACCGAAACCTGTGTTCAGGCAAGCTTGCAGCCGTGCTCGATACGCTCTGCTATCTCAAGCACGACACCGAGGTCTGGTTCGAGATCACGACGCTGCTCATTCCGGGAGAAAACGATTCGCCTGCCGAAATCGAAGCACTGTGCAGCTGGGTGCGCGAGCATTTGGGCGATGCGGTACCCTTGCATTTCACGGCGTTCCATCCGGACTGGAAGATGCAGGACACGCCGCCCACTCCGCCGGCCACCCTGCGCATGGCACGCAGCATCGGGAGAGATCAAGGATTGCGTTACGTCTACACCGGAAATATTCACGACCCGCACGGCCAGAGCACGTATTGCCACGGTTGCGGCGCCGTGCTGATCGAGCGGGATTGGTACAATCTCGCGGACTGGAACCTCACCGCGCAAGGAAATTGCCGCAGCTGTGGAGCGCACTGCGCCGGCATATTCGAGGCGAAGCCGGGAAATTGGGGCCGCCGTCGTCAGCCGGTCAGCATCTGCGCGGTGGCTTGATCAGAAAGCGGAGTTGGTCGGTGCACTCGCTTCGACGGCGGCCGCGGTGCGGGCAAACCAGTTGCCGCGCTCGGTAAGCCTGGCCGACGCATGTCCGTCGGTCACGGTGATTGTCAACAGGCCCTCGCGAGAAAGGTCGGCAACGGTATTGCCGGAGATACGCGTATCGGCAATCCCTGTCCACGCGCCGTAGCATTTATGGAGCGCACCTTGCGCCTGAAGGCACGCAATCAGCGCTTTGCGTTTCGCAGCCGACAAAGTAACGATCGGCGCCTGCGCCTCATGCGGTTGCAACAGCGTTCCCGATTGGGAAGAATCGGATAATCTCTCGGATTTTTCGAAAATCATGATCTCTTGATCCCGCCATCAAGGAGTGTCTAGTGCGCCATAGCCCAAAGTAGGCAGGCGAAGCGAGTTGCAAAAATGTGCCGTCAACAGAAAGGCGCGCTTCTCCACAAAAGAATGCCGATCCAGCACCGACGGCGTGCCGCGGAAGCCTGCTATTCGGGCTTAGGTAGAACCGATTAGTGCTCGATAGCTCTCAACCGGGAGGCGTCAGCAGCTCCGCTGATAGCGCTTCTGATTCCAGCAATAGTACGTGCTGCCGTAAGACCGCCCGCCGCCGGCATGGAAATGGCCTCCGCCGTTATGACCATGGGCGGCATGCGCGCCGCCGTGGCCGCCATGACCTCCATGTCCACCGCGGGCTTGCGCTGAAGGTGGGGCAAGCATCAACGCAACGGCAATACCGCTCGCCGCGGAGAATAGAACAAACTTGTGCAACATGATTGTGTCGTTTCTGACTGTCATTCGCGCCGCGCATTGTGCGCCTCTTTCCTTACATGCCCCTGACAAATGACGCGTCCAGGAAGCGGTGTCATTCCGGGTCGAAGCCATAGCGCAGCGGAGGCCGAGAACCCGGAATCCATAATCCCAATTCGTGGTTATGGATTTCGGGCTTGCCGCTGCGCGGCACCCCGGAATGACGAAGCCGGACGAATCTGCGATGAACCAACATCGGAATTGAAAATGGGTTTGCAAATGACCAGCAGCACACGGCCACCGCGAAGCGACAAGGAGCGCCTGGTCGGCTCATGGACGCTAATCTCCTTGACCGCAGGCGAAGGAGCTGCGCAGAGCTTCCCGTATGGTCGCAACCCAAAAGGAACGATGATGGTCGATGCCAATGGTCGTTTCTCCATCACCGTGGTGCGTTCTGATCTGCCCAAATTTGCCTCCAATAACCGCATGACAGGAACACCGGAGGAAAACACCGCCGTGGTGCGTGGAAGCATCGCTTATTTCGGGACCTACAGCATCGACGAGGCCACGCACGTGATCACCGTCGATGTCGAGGCAAGCACGTTCCCGAATTTTGCCGGCGGCAGGCAGACGCGCATCCTCTCCTTCAGCGGCGACGAAGTGACATATCTCAATCCCACGCCGTCGATGGGCGGCGGTCCTGCCAAGGTGACCTACCGGCGCACCAAATAGCGGCGGTGCAAGCCAGTGGTCGTGGGCGCATGCCCACCAAGCTTACAAAGCTCTTGTTGACGGCATCGCGCCGGGATTTACTGCGGTGATCGGCCAGGAGCGCGAGATGCGAAAAATCCCCATCATCGACCTTTCCTCCGCGCGCGGCGGCAATCGCCAGGCACGAATGGCGGTTGCGAGAGAGATCGATGAGACCTGCCGGGAGATCGGCTTTTTCACCGTTACCGGCCATGGCGTGCCGGCGGCAGTCATGGACGCATTGCGATCAAAGGCACATGAATTCTTCGCATTGCCGCTGGAGCAAAAACTTAAAGCAATCCATCCCATACCCGGCACGCCGCGCGGCTATCGCGCGCTCGGCATCGAAGCGCTGGCGCAGGGCAACAACCGCGCAACCCCGCCCGATCTCAAGGAATTCTATCATTTCGGCCGCGAAACATGGCCCGACGAGCCGTATTACACCGCCGCCGAGGCCAAGCGCTATTTCATTCCCAATCTATGGCCGCATGAGCCTCCTGGCTTGCGCGAGGCGGCCGCCGCCTATTACGCGGAAATGGAAAGAGTGGTCGCGCTGATGATGCGGCTTGCTGCGCTCGCCTTGAATGTCGAGGAGCATTTCTTCGACGATAAGATCGACAAGCATATTACCGCGATGCGCCTGAACTTCTATCCCGCACAGAGCGGCAGGCCACAGCCGGGGCAACTCCGCGCCGGCGCGCATACCGACTACGGGACTTTTACTATTCTCAATGGAGAGAACGCCCCCGGCGGATTGCAGGTACTCGCGAAAGGCGGCGAATGGATCGATGTCGAGACCGACCCGCAGACCTTTGTCATCAATATCGGCGATCTGCTGATGCGCTGGACGAACGACCGCTGGGTCTCGAACACCCACCGCGTGGTGAACCCGCCAACGCGGCTCGCGGGAGGCTCCAAGCGTTTGTCGATCGCCTTCTTTCACCAGCCCAATTACGATGCCCTCATCGAATGCATCGCCCCAGCGGGCCAGGCCAAATATCCGCCGGTGCGCTCAGGCGAATATCGCGACTTAAAATATCGGCAGACCGCGGTGGCTTAGAGCATGATCCCGAAAAGTGGGCACCACTTTTCGGAAAAAGATCATGCTCAAACAAAAAGAAGCAGAGGCGATGGCGAGACGGACAAAATGCTCCCGCTGTAAGGTGTTCACCGCATGAAGGTCTGCATGTTCCACCTGATGCCGTACCGGGATTTACCGCCCGATTTCGGCGAGCGCTACAAATCGGCCTATATCGATCCGCTCTGGTTCGATGTCGCCGACCCCAAGCGGGTGAGCCAGTATTACAACTGGACGCTGGACGAGTTCGTCCATGCCGCGCGCGCGGGAATGCATGGCCTCTGTACCAACCAGCACCATCAGAATGTGTACGGGTTCATGGCCAACCCAAGCCTGATGGGCTCCGTGCTTGCCAAGCTGACCAACGACCGGGAAGTGGCGATCATCCAACTCGGCTCGACGTTGCCCTCGACCAGCCCGCCCACGCGCATCGCCGAGGAATACGCGCTGATCGATTGCATCAGCGGCGGCCGTCTGGTGGCAGGCTTTCCCGCTGGCCTGCCTACCGACGCCACCATCTCGAACGGCGTGGTCCCGGTCGAGCAGCGGGAGCGCTATCGCGAAGCCCTCGAACTGGTGCTCAAGGCCTGGTCCGCGAGGGACATCTTCGCCTGGAACGGCAAACATTATCAGTTGCCCATGGTCAATCTCTGGCCACGGCCGATGCAGCAGCCGCATCCGCCGATCTGGATCCCGGGCTCCGGCAGCGCATCGACGGTCGAGTTCGTCGTCGACCGCGACGATTGCTTCTGTCATCTGAGCTACTACGGCGCCCAGAACGCGCACAGCCTCGGCGACTATTTCTGGGAGACGGTCGAGGCGCGCGGGCGCGACGCCAATCCATATCGCTTGGGATTCCTGCAGCTTATCGGCGTCTCGGAAACGGACGCGCAGGCGCAGGAATATGCCCCGCACGTCGAATATTTCTTTCACAAGCTCCTCTATACGCCGGCCTACTATCAGGCGATCCCGGGCTATCAGGATTATCCCAGCATGCTGCGCGCCCTGAAGGCGCCGTTGCGCGAACGCTTCGATGTGCGCAACCTCAAATACAAGGATTTCATCGAGCGCGGTTTCCTGATTGCAGGCAGCCCCGCGACGGTTCGCGATCAGCTCATCGAGGGGGTGAAGCGGCTGCGCATCGGCCACCTCCTGGCCTTGCTGCATTTCGGGTCAATGCCGCATGAATTGTGCCTGAAGAACATCGACCTTTTCTGCCGGGAGGTGCTCCCCCATCTCGAACCGTTGTGGGACGATGAATGGGAAGACCGCTGGTGGCCGGCGCGGCTGCGAAACCATCGCTCGGGACACTAGCCGATGGCGTTCGCGAGCGTGCGCAGGCTCAAGCTGTGGCAGGATAAGATCGCCACCGATGTCGAGATCGCCGGCAACGGACCGCCGCTGGTGTTCCTGCACGGGCCTTGGGGGTTGCCGGCCAATCGTCCCTTTCTCGATCTTCTGGCGCGGAGCCATTGCGTCTACGCGCCGAAACATCCAGGCACCAGCCAAGGCGACCCGGAAGCGGTTCACCAGATCGATGACTGGTGGGACTTGATTGTTTATTACGGCGAGCTGTTCAATTCCCTCAAGCTCGCTGCGCCTGCGCTGGTCGGCCATTCCTTCGGCGGCATGCTCGCCTGCGAAATCGCGGCTACAGTTCCGACCGCTGCGAGCAGATTGGTCCTGATCGACCCGGTCGGGCTTTGGCGCGATGACATCCCGGTCAGGAACTGGATGCTGCTCCCGGAGGACGAGCGCCGCCGCGTTTTGTTCGCCGATCCCACGGGTGAGCCGGCACAACAATTCTTCAGCTTTCCCGCCGAAGGCGATGCCCGCATCGAGGCACAGGCCGCCTTCGTGTGGGCGCAGGCATGCACCGGCAAATTCGTTTGGCCGATTCCGGACAAGGGCCTCAAGAAGCATATCCATCGCATCGCGCTGCCGACGCTCATCATCTGGGGCCGTGCCGACCGCGTGATCGCGCCGGCTTATGCCGAGGAGTTCTCCCGGCGAATTTCCAATTCCCGGGTCGAACTGATCGATGGCGCCGGCCATCTGCCGCACCTCGAACAAGCGAAACGGGTCGCGCAGCTCATCGATGATTTCCTGAAGACTTAACTCTGCCCCCACTTATGCGCCTTGAGAGCCGCGAGGCGGTGGTCGCGCCAGCGCATGCGCGTTGCGATCGCGGCCGCATCGAGCGGCTTCCATTGCGCGAGGATCCGCTCGAGGTTTTCGCCTTGATAGATGGCCGGATCGGCGCCGCTGAGCCGGCTGAGACTTGCGCCGTAGCGCCGGCAATAGTCGGGGATGCCGTCTGGCGCGTTGAGCTCGATCGTTTCGAACGGTCCCATGAATGACCAGCGCAGGCCGAGCCCGTCCTTGAGCGTCTTGTCGAGGTCCTGGGGCGTCACATAGCCGGCGCCTACCAAACGGAATGCCTCTGAGAGGAGGACCGCCTGCAGGCGATTGAGAATGAACCCTTCGATCTCGCGCGCTACCACAATGGGCACCTGACCAACGGATTCGTAAAACGCCTTGGCGCGGCTGATCGTCTCTGCCGAAGTCCACGGTGCCGCAACCAGTTCGACCAGCGGGATGAGGTGCGGTGGGTTGACCGGGTGCGCCACCAGGCAGCGGTGACGGCCTGCAAGCTCCTGCGTAAACGAACTCGCCACAATGGTGGAAGTCGAAGACGCCAGGATGGATTCTCGTCCGCAATGGCGGTCGAGCTCTTCGAATACTGCGCGTTTGACGTCGAGCCGCTCCGGCGTGTTCTCCTGAATGTAGGTGGCACCTTTGAGCGCGTCGGCGAGATCTGCGGCGGTGCGCACGCGCCTGGCGGCTCCTGCGGCGTCTTTGACCAGCCCATGACCCGCCAGCTCTTGCAAACTTTCAGTCACGGCAACGCGCGCCGTTTCCGCCGCGCCGGCGATTTCATCGTGCAAGGCCACGTCGCAACCGCCGGCGGCAAACACGCACGCCCAGGAGCGGCCGATCAGACCCGATCCGATAATGGCAACGCTTTCCTTCACAGCCACAGCACCCTCCTTCTCAATTCGAGGTCGGATTGCAGGAGATCGGACGCGCCGGTCCAGCTCACCGCGCCGCGCTCCAGCACCACGGTGCGATCGGAGAGTGCCAGCGCCAGTTCGAGGTGATGGTCGACGATCACCATCGCGATTTCATGCCGCAGCCGATCGAATGCCTCGAACAGCTCCTCGGTGACCGCAGGCGAGAGACCCTCGAACGGCTCATCGAGCAGCAGGATGCGCACGTCACCGGCGAGCGCGCGAGCGACCGCCACCATCTGCTGCTCGCCGCCGGAGAGATAGTCGGCGGGCGTATGCCAGCGCCGGGCGAGTTGCGGAAAGAATGCAAGGATGCGCTCATCGTCCCAATGAATGCCGGCTCCGGTCATGCGTTTGAGCCGGCCGAGCGCCAGGTTGTCGGCGACCGTCATGCCGGCGAACAGACCGCGTCCTTGCGGCACATAGCCGATGCCGCGCCGGGCGATCTCCGCCGACGACAGGCCGACCAACTCGGCGCTCAGGAGCTTGATTGCGCCGGCTTCCGGCGGGGCAATGCCGATAAGGCTTTTCAGCAGCGTCGATTTGCCGGCGCCATTGCGGCCAAGGAGCGCCACCACCTCGCGCTGGCGCACATCGAAGGAGACCGCGTTGAGGATGTGGCTTTTGCCGTAGAAGGTGTCGATCTTCTCGACGGCGAGCAACTCGCGCGGCTCGGCGGCGGAGGCGCGCGGCTTGGCAGCGATGTGCGCCGCTCCGGAGCCGATATAGACCTCGCGCACCGTGGCATTGTCGCGCGCATCTTCGACGGAGCCATCCACCAGCACGCGGCCTTCGTTCATCACGGTGACGCGGTCCGCGATCCGGAATACGCGATCGATGTCATGCTCCACGAACAGTACGGGTATCTCGGCGGACAGCGCCTGCATGAGCGCAGCGATGCGCTGGCGTTCAGCTGCAGCGAGCCCTGCCAGAGGCTCATCGAGCAGCAGCAGACGTGGACGCGTCGCGAGGGCGAGGCCCATGTCCAATATGCGCTGGCCGCCGTAGGAGAGCGCGGCGGCTTGGGCGCCTTCGATGCCGGCGAGCCCGAGGAAGCCGGCAAGCTCGGCAGTTTCTTCCTTCACCCCGGAAAGCGAATCGGTGCTTTTCCAGAACGCGTAGCGCCTGCGATGGCGCGCCTGTATCGCGAGACGCAGATTTTCCTCGACCGAAAGCGACGGGAACAAATTGGTGATTTGAAACGAACGTCCCACGCCTGCGGCGGTGATGTTCTCCGGGCGCAGCCCGGCAATCGAGCGGCCGTCAAGCTCGATTGTGCCGCGGTCGGGTTGATAAAGCCCGGAGAGAAGATTGAAAGCAGTCGTCTTGCCTGCGCCGTTGGGTCCTATCAACGCATGCAGCGTGCGGTCACCCACGGCCAGCGACACGTCCTCGACGGCGTGGATACCGCCGAAATGCTTCGCCAGGTTCCGCGCGAGCAGAACGGGGCCGTTGCTCGCCGACGCGCGGCGATAGACTTGGGGCAGCCGCGGCGCATCCGTGAGCGTGCGTGCGGCCATGGCGGCGGATTCAACAACACGCTTGCGCAGCGGCGCGATCAGTCGGCCGGCGACCCCGACCAGTCCTGACGGCGAGAATACAATGAAGCCGACGAACAGCAGGCCGAAATAGAACAGCCAGTGCGGCGTCCAGATGGAGAGAAATTCGCGAAACAGGATGAAGAACAGCGCCCCGAGCGCCGGCCCGAGAAAGCTGCGCATTCCGCCAATGACCACCATGGCGATGAGTTCGCCGGAGAAGGCGACCGCCAGCGGTTCGGCCGAGGCAAAGCGGTGGTTGAACACCGATAGAACCCCCGCCAAAGCTACCACCGCGGCGGAGAGCACAAACGCGATGAGCTTGTAACGGTTGGTCGGATAGCCGATGAAGCGGGCGCGTTGCTCGTTCTCGCGGATTGCTACCAGAACGCTTCCGACCGGCGAACGATGAAAGCGCCAGAGCAGGCAACACACCGCAAGGCCGGTGCCTGCCACCAGCCAGTAATAGGTGCGGTCTTCTTCGAGATCGAGGCCGAGCACGTTTGCCCGCGTGACTCCCCCGAGCCCGCTTTCGCCGCCGGTGAGCTCCGTCCAGCGATAGCCGACTGTAAACAACAGCGCGGTGAGTGCGAGCGTGAGGAGCGAGAAATAGACGCCGCGCCGGCGCAGGATCAGCGCGCCGGTGAGAAAGGCGCCGAAGCCGACGAATGCGAGTGCAAAGAGCGCCGGCACAATCACCTGACCGGGAAGCCAGTAGCGCTGGCTCAGCGCAGCGGCATAGGCCCCGAGCCCGAACCAGGCGCCATGCCCGAATGAAACGAGCCCGGTATAGCCAACCAGGATGTTCAATCCCATGCAGGCGATGGCGAATGCGACGACATCGATGGCGGAACGAAGCGGCAGGCCGGCAATATCGAGCGCAAACGGCAGCACGATGAGAGAGAGGGCTGCGGCGATGAGCGGCGCGTGCTCCCGGCGGGGCTGCATCTATTCGAATTTCAAAATGCGTTCGCCGAGCAGGCCGCGCGGACGCAGCAGGAGGACCAGCGCCATGAGCAGATACATCGAGGCTTCGCCCCAGGATGGATTGAAATAGATGGTTACTCCGCGCACCACGCCCACCAGCAGTGCAGCGATGATGACGCCCCAAAACGAGCCGAGACCGCCGATCACCACCACCACGAAGGCAGCCGTGAGGATTTCCGCTCCCATGGCCGGGTGAACGCCGGCAATCGGCGCAAGCAGCACGCCCGCGAGCCCGGCAAGGCCGACGCCAAGCGCGGCGATTGCCGTCATATACGGCGCCAGCGTTATGCCAAGTGCGCCCACTACGTCGGGATTCTGCACGCCGGCCCGCACCACGCGTCCGAAGGCGGTGCGATAGACGATGAACCATGTAGCGGTCACGGCGGTCGCCGCAATGAGCAGGATGATCAGCCGGTAGCGTGAATAGATGAAGTCGCCGATGAGAACCTGCCCGCGCAATTCCGGCGGTATCGAGAACGGCAGCGGGGCCGCGCCGAACACGATGCGCAGCCCCTGTTCGATGATCATGGCGAGCCCGAATGTGAGCAGCAGGCTGAGGATCGGGTCGGCGCGGTAGAAACGGCGAAACAGCGCGCGTTCGACGGCAATGCCGATGATGCCGACGGCAACCGGTGCGAGCACGACCGCGCCGGCGAAGCCGATCCGGTCGGCGAGTACAACCGCAAGATAAGCGCCAATGGCGTAAAAGCCGCCATGCGCCAGATTGACGATCCCGCCCAACGCGAAAATCAGCGACAGGCCCAGCGCGATCAGCAGGTAATAGGCCCCGGCCAGAAGGCCGTTGAGAACCTGCTCAATGACGAAGACGGCTTGCACGCCTTACGTCATTTTGCAGCTGCCGTCCTTGGGCGGAGCAATGATTTCCATGTCCTCGTTGGCGTCGGGAACGGTGCCAAGCGCGTCGTAGATGTCCCACTGATCTTTCATCTTGGCCGGTTCTTTCGCGCGCACGGCGTACATTTCCATCACCATTTGATTGTCGTAGGGGCGGAAATAGGCCTGGCGCGCTTTCATGACGTCGAATTTCGCGCCCTGCCGCAAATGCGCGGCAAGTTTCTGCGGGTCGGCCGATTTCAAGTCGTTCATGGACTGGGCAACGATCTTCAGCGACGTGTAGTCGCCCCAGGATTGGTTGTCGGGGAGCTTGCCGTATTTCTTCTGGAAGGCCTCGACGTATTTCTTCGAGCCCGGCGTGTCGACGAGGTGATGCCAGACGAGCGGCCAGATGCCGGAAAAATTGCCTTTACCGGCGCCCCACGCCACCACGGTGTCAAAGCCGAAGCCGGCAACCGGGAAGGACAGCCCGTATTCGGAATATTGCTTGAGAAAATTGGTGATCTGATTGCCGGCGAGATTGGAGACAACGAGATCCGGTCGCGCCTGGCGAATTTTCAGAAGATAGGGACTAAAGTCGGTCGCCTCGGTCGGAACCAATTCGTCGGCTGCGAATTGGCCGCCGTTGCTTTCCATGAATTTTTTGGCAACCCGCAGGAGATCATGGCCGAACGCATAATCGGCCGTGAGCGAGTACCATTTCTTGCCGTTTACCAGACCCTCGCGCAGGAGATAGCGGCCGACCGCCATGACATACATCGAGTTCGCCCCCTCGATGTGGAACATGTAGGGGTTGCAGCTCGCCCCGCGCAGAGCATCGGAATTGCAGCCGGTATTGATGAACACGGTCTTGAGCCGGTTGGCGACCTGGCCGATGGCAAGGCCGGAGGCGGAGGAAATTTCGCCGATGATCATCGCGACCTTGTCGCGCTCGATCAGGCGCTCGGCCTTGGCGGAAGCGGTCTGCGGATTGACCGAGTCTTCCATGACCAGCTCGATCTTGCGACCCATGACCCCGCCGGCGGCGTTGATCTCCTCGGCGGCGAGCCTGACGCCCATCACTGCATATTCGCCGAGCGGCCCGAGAAATCCGGTGAGCGGCGTGAGGTGACCGATGCGGATTGCATCGGCCTGCGCTTTGACCAGCGCCGGCACGCCCACGCCGGCGAGCGCCAGCGAGCCGGCCGCGCGCTTGATGACAGTGCGCCGTGACAGCTTCGACTTCATGCGCTTTTCTCCCTTGCAATTATTTTTCGTTGATCGATCAGCGTTGCGCGGGATATTCAGCTTGTCCAGCGGATTTTTTGACGGCAGCGCTGTCATTCCGGGGACCGAGCGAAGCGAGGGAGCCCGCTCCACTTCGCTTCGCGGCGCCCCGGAATGACAGGCAGGAAGTTCTAACGAGGCCGCGCGATGGCCTGCTGCAAGATACCGCGTGCGGGTTGCGAGCCGTCGAGCTGCCGCAGTGTCCGCTTCTTGATCTTCCACCCCTCGCTCGTTCGCACGAGCTGCCAGCGGTTTGCCGTCATGCGATGAATGCGAAAGCCTTTCGAGCTGCCGTGATTGGGCACCTCGACCGCGTTGCCTTCGTTCTGCGGAACAATGATCTGCAGATAGGAGGTCACGATCGCAGTGTCGCCGTCGATGGCCACGTGCGGAAGGCCGGTGAAATGCGCAAGCCCCCCGGCAATGGCAGCCTGATGCTCGGGACTCTTGACCTGTTGCGCAATCATCTCGCGGCCGCGTGGGCTCGCAAGGTTTGCGCCGCGGTCGAACTCGCCATCCTCAACCCAGCTCGCGGCGATGTGCTCGCTGTCGCCGGTATCGGCGCTGGGTGGATGGCTGGCAATGAGATTATAAATTTCGAGACGGTCCTCGATGGCTTGGATACGCTCTTCCAATGTGCGAGACGATGGTGCAGTCATCGGTTGCTCCTAGTGGTCCGATTCCGAAGTTCGCCGGCACTCGCGGCACGTTCACATGCGAACTTCGGAATCCAAGGACCACTAGCAACTCTATGATTCTAGTGCCCCTATTGAACCCGAAGTTCGCGATCAAACTCGCCTCACAATCTGCGCGAACTTCGGGTTCGGGGCACTAGGCAGCTGGATCGAGGCAAGCATAGCAATCGACGGAGAGGCTGATGAAGGCAGGCGTTGCGACCGAGAACGGCCTGGCAGTGCGCGACATTGCGCAGCCGCGTCCGAAGCCCAACGAGGTGCTGGTGAGGGTGCGGGTCGCCGCGCTCAATCGCGCCGATCTCGCGACCGCCCGCGGCATCGCCCATGGCAGCCACGCCGGCATCGGCGCTCCGGTCGGTCTCGAATGGGCGGGCGAAGTGGCCGAGACCGGAGCCGAAGTGAAGGGCTATCGCCCGGGCGATCGGGTCATGTGCTCCGGCACCGGCGGCTATGCCGAATATGCGGTCACCGACTGGGGGCGCGTGAACCCGATGCCTGCGGGCATGGGCTTCGAGCAGGCAGCAACCCTGCCCGTCGCGTTGCTGACGCTGCACAACGCGTTGATCACTGCCGGCCGGTTGCAGGCGGGCGAAAGCGTCATGATCCAAGGCGCAAGCTCGGGCGTTGGCCTCATGGGGCTGCAAATCGCCAAGCTCAAGGGTGCGCGCCTGGTGGTCGGCACCGCCACCAACGAAGCGCGCCGCACCCGCTTGCTGGAATTCGGCGCCGACCTCGCAATCGACACCAGCGCGGCGGGCTGGCCGGAACGGGTATTGGAGGCAACCGGCGGCAAAGGGGTCGACGTCATCGTCGACATGCTGTCCGGACCGGTGGTGGCGCAGACCATGCGGGCGACTGCGCTGCTTGGGCGCATCGTCAATGTCGGGCGCCTCGCCGGCAACAAAGCCGAGTTCGATTTCGATCTGCATGCCTTGCGCCGGATCGAGTATATCGGCGTGACCTTCCGCACCCGCACGTTGGACGAGGTGCGTGAGATCGGCCGCCGCATGCGCGCCGATCTGTGGGATGCGGTGACCGCCGGCAAGCTGTCGCTGCCGATCGATCGCCGCTTTCCCCTCGACCAGGCGGTGGCGGCGCAGGCGCATATGCGCGAGAACAAACATTTCGGCAAGATCCTGCTCACGGTCTAGAAACGGCTGAAGTCGATGTCGCGCAAGCTCGAACTGACATTGGCGTGCGGCGATTACGAGATCGTGCGCGCACTGAAGGAAGGCGACGTTCGCCCGGAAGGCATCGAGCTCACCGTTCTCACCGACATGGCGGCGTCGCCGCGACATTGGCGTTTTCTGCGCGGCCGCGAATTCGATATCGCCGAAGTCTCCGGCTCCGGCTACATCGCCGCGCGCGACCGGGGGCTGCCTTTCTGCGCCATCCCGGTATTTCCGCATCGCCGTTTCCGGCACGGCTTTATCTTCATCAACACGTCAAAGGGCATCCGCAAGCCTGCTGACCTGATCGGCCGCAGGGTCGGCACCAAGGGCTATCTGTTCACTGCCGGCCTTTGGATGCGCGGCATTCTGGAGCACGATTACGGCGTGCCGCATCGCTCCATTGAATGGCTCAGCGAGCTCGATGAGGACGTGGACTTCACGCCGCCGCCGGATCTGAAAATCTCTCTCGCGAAGGAACATCAATCGCTCGAGGACATGCTGGCCGAAGGGGAGATCGATGCGCTGCTTTCACCCGATCTGATCCGGCCGTTGACGGCAGGCGACAAGCGCGTTGCCCGTCTTTTTCCCGACTACAAGCAGGAGGAGATCGCGTTTTATCGCAGGACCGGCATGTTCCCCATCATGCACGTCATTGGCATCAAGTACGAGATCGTCGAACGGCATCCATGGGTGGCGATCAATTTGTACAAGGCCTTCGAGCGCGCAAAGGCGCTCGCCATGCAGCGCATGGAGAATCCGCGCATCGTGCCGCTCGCCTGGTATCGCGAGAGCTGGGAGGAGCAAGAACAAATTCTCGGCAAGGACCCGTGGGAATATGGATTGAGCGAGCGCAATGCAAAGACGTTCGAGCAGCTCGTTACGTTCTCCCATGAGCAGGGCGTGATCAGTCGGCGCATCCCGCTGGACGAGCTTTTTCTCAATGTCTCGGAAGGCCGCAAGCGCAACGAATTCAGGTTTTAATTCAATTCACCGTCATGCGCCCGAACTTCATTCTGTTCGTCACCGACCAGCAGCGCGCCGATTTTCTCGGGTGCTACGGCCATCCGCTCCTGCGCACGCCGCATATCGACTCGATCGCCGCACGCGGGACTGCGTTCGACCGCTTCTATGTGGCGAGCCCGGTTTGCATGCCCAACCGGGCGAGCCTGATGACCGGGCGCATGCCGTCCGTGCACGGCGCGCGCTGCAACGGCATTCCGCTATCCATGCATGCGGTGACCTTCGTCGATCTGTTTCGGGATGCCGGCTACCGCACCGCCCTGATCGGCAAGAGCCATTTGCAGAACTTCACGGGCTTCCCGCCTCTTGGGAAGCGAAGCCCGCCGCGTGCCGGCTATCACGAACCGTCGCTCGAGCTTCGCGAAGCGGTGCGCACCGACCTGCGCGATCGGCGCTATGCGCAGGAGACGCCCGAATTCTGGCAGGATGCGGACGCCCGCGTCGCAACGCCGTTCTATGGCTTCGATGAGGTCACCCTGGTGCGGGCCCATGGCGACGATGTGGGCGGCGATTACCATCGCTGGCTCGTCGAGCGCGCCCCGCACGCAAGAAATCTTCTGGGCCCGGACAACAGCCTGCCGCACGACTACATCTGTCCGCAGGCCTATCGCACGGCTATTCCGGAGGAGCTTTATTCCACAGCATTTCTGGGCGAGCGCGCGGCCGCTTTTTTCGACAGGCAACAGCGCAATGCGCCGTTCTTTCTGATGGTATCGTTTCCCGATCCCCATCATCCCTTCAATCCGCCGGGCAAATACTGGGATATGTATTCGCCTGCCGCGTTTCCCGTGCCGGAAGCCTACCTGCGCAATGGCTGGACGGTGCCGAAGCACGTGCAGGCCGTCCTCGATGCACGCGCTGCCGGCAAGGCCAATCTCACGGGAATGAACACCATCGCCGTGTCACCGCGCGAAGCTCAGGAGGCGCGCGCGCTTACCTGCGGAATGATCAGCTGCATCGACGATGCCATCGGCGCGGTGCTGCGGGCGCTTGAGCGCAGCGGACGGCAGGAGCACACGGTGCTGATCTTCACCAGCGACCACGGCGACCACCTCGGGGATCATCGTTTGCTGCTCAAGGGCGCGGAGCAGTACCAGAGCATCGTGCGGGTGCCCTTCATCTGGGCAGATCCGCAAGCAAGCGGCTGTCCGCCGCGCAGCAATGCCCTCGCCTCGACCATCGACATTGCGGCGACCGTGCTTGAGCGCGCGCAAATCGAACCGTTCGACGGCATGCAGGGGCAAAGCTTGCTCCCCGCCATGACCGGCGATGGCGCGCCCGCGCGCGATTGCGTTTTCATTCAATACGAGCATCAGGCGCCGAGCCCGCTTTCCGGAAAACCGCCACGCGTGCACACCGTCATCGACGATCGCTACCGATTGAGCGTATTTGATGGGATGCCGTGGGGAGAGCTTTACGACCTTGCCGATGACCCCGGCGAATTCGAGAACCTCTGGGACAACGAAGCGCATGCCGCGACCCGGGCGCGCATGATGGACCGGCTGACTTTTGCAGAGATTGCCCACATCGACCGCGTCCCGCTCCCCACCCGCCGCGCGTGAGTTGGGCGGACTGCGAGCGACGGAGGTCGTTACTACAGGCGCCGCACTGCACTCGAGCGCTTCTGGAGGCGCCGGAGCACCGGAACTTGGCAACGCACACTGCGTTCTCTTAGGTCCGAGTGCAGCAGGAATACACGACCATGGCCGAGCCCAGCTATTCAATGAACTCCAACCAATGCGTGCGCAGCTCCTATTGGGACAACGGGAACTGGGGTTGGGTTGCCGTTGCCGTCATTTGCGCATTTTTGATGGGGGCTATCGCAGTCTTAAGCCCGCCCGACCTTGCCGACCGGTCGAACTCGGCATCGCTGAACGACCACGAAACGACGGGCCGGGGGCCCGCGCCGCAAAGATAGTCAGCGCCGATCCTGGTGCGCTCTATAGGCAAGTGCCGCGCGCAGCTGCACGATTGCCGCGCGCGAATCCCTGATCGCCGCCACTTTATGGCCGCCGAAGTCGTGCGGCGCAGCCTCCAGGTAGCGAATCGCTTCCTCGAGCTCGCGGATAGCCACCACAAGCCTCGGGTGTTCGGCCGCCTCGCTGCGGATGGATTGCGCATTGGCCGCCGAGCAGCCAAGGCTCGTTACAATGAAAAATGCGGCGATAACGGCAGGCATCTTTTTCATGATGTTTCCTTTCAGCAGCGAACCTCCAAGATAGGGTTGCATAGCACGGGGCGGCTGTCTGGCAGATGAATGGCACGGCTGTGCGGTTGCATACCTACCCATCTTGCCTCTACTGAACATGGCCGCGATCGTCGGCGCTGAAACCGGCCGCCTTCACCAGGCGAGCCCAGCGCTCGATCTGCGCCTTAATATTGGTCATGAGTTGCGGCCCGGTCTCTCCCGATACGTCATAGCCTTGCGTCTCAAGCTTTTCCCTCACTGCGGGGTCCGAATGCGCCGCCTTGGCCGCTGCCGTGAGGCGCTCGACGATGGCAGCCGGCGTTCCAGCCTTGACGAGCAGTCCGAACCACACCTGGGCGGTAAATTCGGGATAGCCGAGCTCCTGGAAGCTTGGCACCTCCGGCATGAATCGGGAGCGCGCGGCGCTGGTGACGGCGAACGCCTTGAGCTTGCCGGCACGCACCTGTTCCATGGAAGAGTTAAGTTGCGCAAACCCGAACAACGAATGCCCACCCATGAGCCCGGTGACTTGCAGGCCGGACCCGCGGTAAGGGACATGGGTGAGGTCGAGGCCGAATTTCTCGTTCAATTGATAACCGAGAAAATGCGAGGGCGTGCCCGGGTTATACGACGAGTAGCTCAGCTTGCCGCGGTTCGCCTGCGCCCAGGCGATGAACTCTGCAAAGGTGTTTGCCGGCACGCTCGGATGCGCCACCAATACCAGCGGCGCTTCGACCCCACGAATGATCGGCAGGAAATCGCCGATCGACCAGCGCTGGTTGGTGAACGCGCTGGGATTGATTTCGGCAAACGCTTGTGTGCCGATCCACACCAATGTGCCGTCGGCGGGAGCATCGGCGATGAACTGTGCCGACAGGTTGCCGCCGGCGCCGGGCTTGTACTCGACGATGATGGTCTGCTTGAGGGTCTTCGCCATGTGCTCGGCGATGATCCGGGCATACGGATCTAATGCGCCGCCGGGCGCCGTACCCACGATGAAGCGGATGGTGCCGGTTTGCGCCGCCGCGGTCGCCGCGTAGAGGACGAGCGCAAGCAGACCGGCGCATATTGTGGAATACTCGATGCGAAGCAACGCCATGCCCCCATTCAACCGCATCTTAATGACAGCATCGGTGTTCGCAACCGCTGCCGCCATGTTCGCCCCATCGATGGTGGCCGCACAGCGGCTTGCCCCATTATCCGTCATCGCATTTCCCGGCACCGGTACCTGGCCGATCAGGATTGCCCAGGAAAAGGGGTTCTTTGCCCGCAACGGCATAGAGGTGAATCTATCGCCGACGCCCAATTCGGTTTTCCAGATCACCAGTCTTGTCGAAGGGAAATTCGACATCGCCATGACGGCGGCGGATAACGTTGTCGCCTATGTGGAAGGACAAGGGGAAGTCCCACTCTCCCAGCCGCCCGACCTGTTCATATGCATGGGCGGCAGCCCCAGCCTGCCGGTCGTGGCCAGCATTCCCGAGATCAAGGATTACGCTGAGCTTCGCGGTCGAACGCTCGCCGTCGATGCCCTGACAACGGGATATGCGTTTGTGCTGTTCGATCTGCTCAAGCGCAACGGATTGCAACCAGGCGATTACAAGATTGATTCCGCCGGCGGGACGCTGGCACGTTGGCAGGGCATGCGCGAACGCAGATATGCGGCCGCCATCCTGACTTCGCCTTTCGATCTCATGGCACAGGCCGACGGTTTCAATCTCTTGCAGTACGCGCGGGATGCTTACGGACATTACGAGGAGTCGGTCGCCACCATGCGGCGCGCGTGGGTTGCGGCGAATGAAGACAGGCTTGTCGCCTACATCAAGGGATACGTCAGTGCCGTCGAATGGCTGCGCGACGCGACCAATAAGGATGAAGCCATTTCCATCCTGCGCGGGCATTTTTCGCTGTCGCCGCAGCTGGCGGCAGGCACTTACGCGAATTTTCTCGGGCCGCGCGGGATTGCCCCAAGGGCGCCGCTCGATCTCGCCGGCCTGCGCAAGGTGCTGGAGCTGCGCAGCGAATATGCAAAGCCGCAGAAGAACCTCACCGATCCGATGCGCTACTACGATGCGCAATACTACGAGCGGGCGGTCCGCTGATGCAGGTGGATTGGGACGTGCCGGTCGCCATGGACGACGGCGCCGTTCTGCGCTGCGACGTGTTCCGGCCGCGTGAGGCGGGAAAGTATCCGGTCATTCTCAGCTACGGGCCCTATGCCAAGGGGCTGTCGTTCCAGCAGGGTTATAAGAGCCAGTGGGCGCGCCTGATCAAGGCCGCTCCGGAAGTCCTGGAGGGGTCCAGCAACAAATATCAGAACTGGGAGCTCATCGATCCGGAGCGATGGGTTCCCGATGGCTACGTTTGCGTGCGCATCGATTCGCGCGGTGCCGGACGCTCGCCGGGACATCTCGACGTCTGGTCGCCGCGCGAGGCGCAGGACCTTTACTGCTGCGTGGAATGGGCAGGAACGCAGCCCTGGAGCAACGGCCGGGTCGGAATCAACGGCATCTCCTATTACGCCATGAACCAGTGGCAGGTCGGTGCGCTTGTGCCCCCGCACCTCGCCGCGCTGTGCATTTGGGAGGGAGCTTCGGATTATTATCGCGAACTCGCCCGCCACGGCGGCATCCTCTCGGATTTTCTTGCGAGCTGGTATCCGCGTCAGGTGGCGAGCGTGCAACATGGGGTGGGCGAGCACGGCGCGCGCAGCGCGGTCACCGGCGAGCTGGTGGCCGGTCCCGATACCTTGAGCGACGAGCAAATGGCGCAGAACCGCGCCGATGTCCCCGGCAAGGCGAAGCGGCGCCGGCTCCTTGATGACTACTACGCTGCGCGCACGCCGGCCTTCGAGAACATCTCCGCGCCGTTGTTGTCGGCCGCCAACTGGGGCGGCATGGGGCTGCACACCCGCGGCAATTTCGAGGGCTGGCTGCGCGCCGGCTCGAGCAAGAAATGGCTGGAAGTGCACGGCGATACCCACTTTACCCATTTCTACAGCAGGTACGGCGAGGCGCTGCAGAAGCGGTTCTTCGGCCATTTTCTCAAGGGCGTGGATACAGGCTGGGAAAATCAACCGCGCGTCTCGTTGAACATCCGCCATCCCGGCGAGAAGTACGAGCTGCGCGCCGAGCGCGAATGGCCGCTCGCGCGCACCCAGTGGACCAAATATTTTCTGCAACCCGAGGACATGGCTCTGCGCCTCGATCCCGCTCGCAGCGAGACAACGCTGAGCTATGATACAACTGGCGACGGTCTCACCTTTCGCACCGCGCCGCTTGTTGACGCAATAGAAGTTACCGGTCCGGTCGCGGCGAAGTTGTGGGTATCCTCGCCAACCGCGGATGCCGATCTTTTTCTCGTGCTGCATGTGTTCGATCCCGCCGGCAAGGAGGTTACCTTCATCGGCAGCAACGATCCGCGCGTGCCGGTCGGGCTCGGCTGGTTGCGGGCATCGCACCGCAAGCTCGATGCCCGGCGCAGCCTGCCCTACCGGCCCTGGCACACCCACGACGAGGAATGGCCGTTGACGCCGGGCAAGCCGGTCGATGTCGATATCGAGATCTGGCCCATCTCCATCGTGGTGCCGCCCGGCCATTGCATCGCGCTCACGGTGCGCGGCCGCGATTATGAGCATGACGGCAGCGACGCCGGATTGCCCTATGCGCCTTATCCCATGAAAGGCGTGGGTCCATTCACCCACTGCGATGCCGACGACCGTCCTGCGTCCATATTCGCCTGCCGCAACAGCCTGCATTTTGGCGCCGGCAGATCGCCTTACATCTTGCTGCCCGTAATCCCCCCGCCGTAGAAGAATGGGTGAAGGTATTTGCTTATGCAGCTTATCCTGCGCTGGCCAACCGCCGTTCTCGCGCTCCTCATCGGGATTTTGCCAAGCGCGGCGCAGCAATATCCAAGCCGCGCGGTCACCATCATCGTGCCCTACCCCGCCGGCGGTCCGACCGATCAGCTCGCCCGGGTCATGGGCCCTGCATTATCCGAGAAGCTCGGCCATCCCTTCATTATCGAAAACGTGAGCGGCGGCGGCACTACCATTGCGACCGCGCGCGTCGCGCGCGCCGCGCCCGACGGCTACACGCTGCTCCTGCACAATTTGCAGATCTCGGCGAATGTGTCGCTCTACCATAACCTCACTTTCGACACCGAGAAGGACCTCACCCCCATTATCTTCGTCAACAATAACCCGCTCGTCCTGACCGGCCGCAAGACGCTTGCGCCCGACACCCTCAAGGAGCTGATCGCGACGATGCGAACGAATGTGCTCAAGATGTCGCATCCCGGTATCGGCGCAACCGGACATCTCGCGACGTGCCTGTTTGCGCAGGAGGCGCATGTCACCGTCGATCAGATCCCCTATCGCGGTGCGGCGCCGGCGCTGCAGGATATTGCAGGGGGACATGTCGACCTTTTCTTTGCCACGCCGCAGTCGGTGGTCGAGCAGGTCGCCTCCGGCCAGATGAAGGCTTACGGCGTCACCGCCAAAGAAATCTCGGCACACTTTCCGCACGCCGCAAGCCTGGTGCAGGAGCTGGGCGGAAAGCTCGAAATTCTCTACTGGCACGCGCTGTTTGCTCCTGCAGGCACGCCCGACGACATCGTCGCGAGACTTAATTCCGCAGTGCAGGAGATGGTTGGCGACCCCGCGATCCGCAAATCGTGGAGCGAGACCGATGTTGCCCCCTACCCGCAGGATCAGCGCTCCGCTGCTGCTGCAC
The DNA here is from genome assembly GCA_963817135.1 of uncultured Alphaproteobacteria bacterium. GTDB lineage: Bacteria > Pseudomonadota > Alphaproteobacteria > Rhizobiales > Xanthobacteraceae > VAZQ01. The sequence continues at coordinate 66,330 of CAWFNG010000020.1, forward strand.
GCGCGCTCCTGCGCAGCGAAATCGCCCGCTGGGGCGAGGTAGTGCGCACCAACAACATCCAGGCACCATAAGAGCTAGCGCACATGCAATCGCAACCGGCCGCCGCGGACGCTCACGTCAATCCCGCTTTTGTGCGCACCATGGCGGCCTACAACGCCGAGATGAACCGGCGCATCTATGCAGCGGCGCACCGTTTGTCGGACGCGGCGCGGCGCCTTCCTCGCGGCGCCTTCTGGGGCTCCATTCACGGAACGCTCTGCCATCTCCTCTGGGGCGACCAGATGTGGATGGCGCGCTTTGACGGCTGGCCGAAGCCAGAGCTTCGGCAGCGGGAAAGTTCGGCGCTGATTGCCGACTTCGACGAGCTTTCCCGCGCGCGTATCGATGCCGATGCGAGAATTTCCAGCTGGGCGGAGCGCGTCACCGCGCCCTGGCTCGCGGAGGAGCTGGTCTGGTTCAGCGTCTCCTTGAACAAAGAGATGCGCCAGCCGCGCAGCCTGCTGGTCATGCATTTCTTCAATCATCAGACGCATCACCGCGGCCAGGCGCACGCCATGATCACCGACGCCGGCGAGCAGACCGGCGACACCGACCTGCCGTTTGTGCTTTGACGAACTAGAAAAACCCCAGCGATTCGCAGCCGGTGCCGGCGCTGAAGGTGTGCCCGGCGCATCCGCGCGCAATGTCGACGACGTGCACGGAGCCGTCGCCCTGGCAGGCGACAAACAATTCATCGCCGCGGAATGCCATATCCATGGGCTGGCTGCCCACCGCGATCGCCGTCTGCCGGCGGAACGAAGCATCCATGACGGTTACCGTATTGCTCTTGAGGCTGGTGACCCCGATGAACCTGTTGTCCGGGCTGTAGCGCGCGATCTGCGCCGCTTCCGGCACGCCTTCAAGGCGAACGGTATCGCGCACGGCATTGCTCGCGGTATCGATCAGGAACAGGCACGGCTCCTCGTCGTCGACCGCAACAACGGTGCGGCCGTCGGCCGATATGGCAATGCCGGCAAGCGGCCGCGGCGTTTCGATCTTGTGCAGGAGCTTTCGCTTCGGCACGTCGATGACCGAGACGGTGCCATCCTCCTCGTTTTCCGTATAGAGCCGCTCCCCGTCCGGGGAAATGATCAGTCGATGCGCATTGGTCGATCCGCTGTCGATGGCGTCGATCACCTTGTCGCTCGCGGGATCGATCACCGCCACGACGGCGCTGTTCTCGCAGGTGATGTAGATCAATCCGTCGGGACCGAGCTTGAGCGTATGCGGGGCGATGTAGGGGGAGAGATCGATATCCGTGACCCGCATGCGCTTGAACAGATCGATCACGCACAGGAGATGGCCGGGATTGGGGTTGCGGCCATGGATACCGTCGCCGAAGATCGGCACATAGGCGCGCCCGGTTTCCGGCACGACCAGCAGTTCGTGCACCGTGCGCGGAAAACCGTCGAGCACCGTCTCCGTCCGGTAGCTCGCCGGATTGAGAAACAATACCTTGGCGCCCATCTTGTCGACGGCGATCATGCCGCGGGTGCCGTTTGTGCTGTTCATGCCTTACTTATTCGGCAGCCGGGTGATCACTGCGCTGGTGGTCCCTTGCGCTTCGGCAATGATGCGCAGCGTATTGGCGTCGAATTCGAGGCCGGCAAGGCGCAGGTCGAGGAGATCGGCGTCGATGCGAATGCCGTCGCCGCCACGACTGCGGAATTCGGCAAGCACCGCGTCCATGTTCTTGCGCGCAGTGTCCTTTAGCGGGGAAAGGTCGATGGTTGCGTGCTCCGCCAGGGCGCGCTCAAGCGAGGGAATGGCGGCGCGCGCGGCAGCGCCAAGCGCGCCAAAGGCAGCCGCCGATTCGATATCGAGCGTGACGTTTTCCATTTGCAAGGTCTGGCGAGCCTGGTCGAGCACAGGCCGGCCCCAGACGTGCACGACGGCGTCGGCACCGAACCCGAACCAGGTCTTGGCCTCGTTGGCGCGCACGCCCACGGAGATGAGCAGCCGGTCGCCGGAAGCGGCAAGGCGTACGCTGCGCACGGTGACGGTGAAGGCGCCGCGCCCGTCCTCGGGGAAGGTCTTGCCTTTCAATCTTGCTTCCAGCTGGCGGTTCAGTTCGGCAAACGGCATGTCGATTGGCAGCGCGATATTGACGAGGCCTTTCTGCGGCTCGCTTACGACTTCCAATCGGGCCGGGAACGGACAATCGGGCTTCGTCGCTTTCGGCACGATACGTGTTTCCGCCTGCACGCCCATGGTGAGCGTCACCGCTTCGCGATCGATGCGCGGCTGCGCGGCGAAGGCGCGGGTCGGGCGTATTTCAAGCCACAGATCTGGCGCGTCGGGTGCATTCGTGCGCAGCGAAACCGAGCGGCACATTTGCTGCCATTGGCGGCGCGCCTCGACCTCAACCAGCGGGTTGTTGCGCAGCATCGCCTGTGCTGAGGCCGTCTGCTCGTTGATGGCGCGCTCGAGCATCGGCTTTACTTCCTGCGGAATGCTGATCTGCATGCCGAACACGGACATCGTGGCGTCGGCAATGGCGACGCGCGCGGTGAGGTTTGGCTCGATGCGCCATTCCGGCAGCAGCGATGGACGCGCTACCAGCGCTACGGTGCCGCGAATGTCGGCACGCTGATCGGTTTGTTGCTGCGACTGGTTGCCTTGAGCGTTGCCTTGGGCGCTGCCCTGGCCGCGGAAGAAATTATCCATGAGCCCGCTCAAGCCCGGCGGCATGGGCGGCATTCCCATCCCCTGGCCCGGCTTGTTGCCGGACGACGAACCGCTGGCGCGCAGCGTTCCATTCAAGGGAGCGGAAATGGCAAGGCCGTCCGGCGCGCCGGTCACCGCGACGGCACCGCGCGTGACACTCCAGCGCATGTCCATATCGGATACGATGGGCAGCGGCGGCATTTCGGCACGGCCGGAAAGCTCGCGCGGCGCCTGGTTCTCGATCGCCTCGCCAATGGCGGAAACGCTGATGGCGACTGGCACTATGATGCGCGAACTGCGCGTGACCGGCTCAAGCGGCGGTACCGCAACAAGCGTCGGCGTCTTGCCGTCAATGCCCGAGGAGAACCAGTTCAGTGCCCAACCCGCCGCCGCGAATGCCGCGACCGCAACCGCCGCGCCGATGCCGATTATCCGCCAGTTCCCGCGCATGTTGGTCAATTCCGCTGATGTGCTGATCTTGGTTCCAACTCACCCGAACATACTCTGCAGGCTGAGTTTGTGGCGCGTATAATGCGAATCGATCGTGTCGCCAGCGAGGCAATGTATGGAGGCGCGTGGCCGGGATCACGGCTGCACCGTCTTCCCCGGCCATTTGCACAAATCGGCGATGACGCATTTCTCGCATAACGGCCGGCGCGCAACGCACACATAACGGCCGTGCAGGATGAGCCAGTGGTGGGCGTGGCGCTTGTAGGTGTCCGGCACCACGGCCTCAAGCTTCATCTCGACTTCGAGCGGCGTCTTGCCGGTGGCAAGCCCGGTGCGATTGCCGACCCGGAAAATGTGGGTGTCGACGGCAATGGTCGGCTCACCGAACGCGACGTTGAGGACCACATTCGCGGTCTTGCGGCCGACGCCGGGCAAAGCTTCCAGCGCTGCGCGGTCGTGCGGGACCATGCCGCCGTGCTCTTCGACGAGCTTCTTCGACAAGGTAACAATGTTCTTCGCCTTGGTGCGGTAGAGGCCGATGGTCTTGATCAGTTCCTGCAGGCGCGCTTCGCCGAGCGCCAGCATTTTCTGCGGCGTGTCGGCGGCGGCAAACAATGCCGGCGTTGCCTTGTTGACACCGGCATCGGTCGCCTGGGCGGAGAGGACGACCGCAACGAGGAGCGTGAAGGGGTTGATATGCTGCAGTTCTCCTTTCGGCACCGGGTTGGCAGCCGCGAAGCGGCGGAACGCCTCCTCGATCTCGGCGGTTGTCCACTGCGGCAGTTGAGCCGCCGCCGCTTTGTTGTCCGCAGCAATGCGACGGGGCGCATCTTTGAGCCTGGCGGCGCCGCCGGCACGCGCCTTGCGTAGCATTTGCACGGTTCGGCGCGGCGCTTTGCGAAGGCTTTTGCGGGCGCTCGTTCGGGCTGTTCTGCGGGCCATGCTTGATCGTATAATGCGTGCCATGGGAAGCGACAACGCAGGGGCAGCAGAACCCACCATCTTTTCGGCGGTGCTCACGCCGCACCGCTCGCTCAGCCGGCGCGGATTCGGCTGGCTGATGCTCCTCGTGGGCAGCATCAGTTTCGTCAGCGGCATGGTGTTCTTGCTTGCCGGTGCCTGGCCGGTATTCGGCTTTTTCGGCCTCGACGTGTTGTTGCTGTATTGGGCATTCCAGGTGAGCTATCGCCGCGCCGCCGCCTACGAGCAGGTAACCGTCACGCCGTCAGAGCTTACGGTGCGACAGGTGAGCCACCGCGGCCGCGTCCAGCAATGGACGCTCAACCCGATCTGGGTTCGGCTCGATCGCGTGGTGCACGGCGAATTCGGCATTGAGCGTCTGTTTCTGGTCTCTCACGGCAAGCGCCTGGCGATCGCCGGGTTTCTCGGCCCGGACGAGAAGGCAAGCTTCGCCCATGCCCTCTCCGCCGCCTTGGGCGAGGCCAGGCGCGGCCCGACCCGCACGGTGTTTGAGTAGCCCTTTCGCTGCGCGCAGGCGCTCCCCAACATCGCGACACGAACCGAGCAGTCGTCATGCGACGATGCTATATAATTGAGCGAGCAATGGGAGGTCAGCATGCTTGAGGGAATTGAGGTGCCGATCCTGGCAATTGCCGTCCTGGCGCTGGTGTGGGCCGTCGTGCTCTACGGGTCGAGCTATTTCGGCCCGCGCGTGGATTAGGATTCGCATTCGCAAAATGGCAAGTCAGGCGCTGCTTGAGCAGTTTCGTCAGGACATCGGCAATGTCGCCGCCACCACCGACGAGCGCCAATTACGCCTGAAGTCGCGCGACTTTCACTGGTACAGCCCGATACTCACTCCGCAACTGCAGAGTTGCAGAGCGGATATCGTCGTGCAGCCGCAGAGCGCAGGAGAGATCGAGACCGTAGCGGCGGCTGCCGCGAGGCGGCGCATTCCGCTGACCGTGCGCGGCGGCGGCACGGGAAATTACGGCCAATCGGTGCCGCTCAAGGGCGGCATCGTTCTGGACATGACCCGATACGACAAGGTCATCGCGGTCACCTCCGGCAGCATTCGCGTCGAGGCCGGTGCCTTGATCGCCGCCGCGCTCGAAGCCGCATTGACGACCGGGCAGCAGCTGATGATGTACCCGTCAACCATGAAGTCCGCCACCATCGGCGGCTATCTCGGCGGCGGGTTTGCGGGCATCGGCTCCGTTCGCCACGGCATCATTCGCGATTCCGGCATGATCCAGTCGTTGAAAATCATGACCCTGGAAGAGCAGCCTCGCACTATCACACTATCCGGCGATGACGTGGGTTTTGTGTTTCACGCTTGGGGAACGACCGGAATCATCCTGGAGGCGCAGCTCAAGCTCGTCCCGGCGGAAAAGTGGATCGACTGCATCGCGACGTTCCCCGGCTACGGAGACGTGATCGCCTTCGGCAACGCCGCCTTTGCCAGCGACCTCGACATATTCCTGCTCAGCGCCGTCGACCGTCGCTTTGCACCATTCTACAAGCGATTGAACGCCTATTTCGACGGCAGCCGTCATGCCATGTTCTCCATGGTCAAGGAGAGCGACGTCGAGCGCTTCTTTGCGCTTGCCGGCAGGTTCAATGGCCAACGCTCGATGGCCGTCAGCGCCGAGGAAAGCGCGGCGGCAAATCTGCGGCGCATCCACGAGACGGCGTTCAACCACACGACATTGATGGCGCTGCAGGTCGAGCGCCATTGGACATACCTGCAGGTGGTGATGCCCAACCCGTTCGAGCCGGAGCTTGCCGAAGGACAGATGCGGCGCTTCGGCGACGAAGTCCTGATGCACCACGAATACACGAAGGAGAAGGGTCGCTGCCGCATCGGCGGCCTGCCGCTCATTCGCTACACGACCGAGCAGCGCTTGAACGAGATCATGCGCGCATTCGAGGATGACGGTTGCGTGCTCAACAACCCGCATATTTTCAAGCTTGAAGACGGCGGCCGCTTCGACCCGGAAGGGCGGAAAATGGCGTTTCGCGCCGACGTCGACCCTTTCCGGCTCATGAACCCGGGCAAATTGCGCTCGGTATCATGATAAATCGGTTTTCTCGGCGACGGTCGAATCGGCGTTGAGCCGGTAGACCATCGGCACGCCCGTGCCAAGCTCGCGCTTTACGATTTCGTCTCCCGAGAGCCGGTCGAGCACCATCACCAATGCGCGCAGCGAATTGCCATGCGCCGAGACGAGCACGTGTTCGCCGCGCAGGACGCGCGGCTGGATTTCCTGGATGTAATACGGGAGCACCCGCGCGGCGGTGTCTTTGAGGCTTTCGCCGCCGGGCGGCGCCACGTCATAGGAGCGGCGCCAGACATGCACCTGCTCGGCGCCCCAGCGCGAGCGCGCGTCGTCCTTGTTGAGGCCGGAGAGGTCGCCGTAGTCGCGCTCGTTGAGCGCCTGGTCGCGAGACACGGGGATGCTGCTCTGCCCCAGCTCCTCCAGCATCAAATCGAGGGAACGCTGGGCGCGGATGAGCGCGGAGGTGAAGGCCACGTCGAAGCGCAGCCCCTGCGCCTTGAGCTTGCGGCCGGCGGCGCGCGCCTCGGCGATCCCCGCCGGCGTGAGGTCCACATCCTTCCAGCCGGTAAAGAGATTCTTGCGATTCCATTCGCTCTCGCCGTGACGCACCAGCACCAGCAGACGATCGCTCATTCCTGCAATCCCAGTACGTCCATCATGGAATAGAGTCCCGGCTTCCGGTCGCGCGCCCAGCGAGCGGCGCGCAGCGCACCGCGCGCAAAGATGATGCGATCCTCCGCCTTGTGTACGAGTTCGACGCGTTCCGCCGGCCCGGCAAAGATCACGGCATGCTCGCCAACCACGCTGCCGCCGCGCAGCGATGCAAAGCCGATATCTCCTGGGCTGCGGGCGCCGGTTACCCCGTCGCGGCCGCGGATGGAATGCCGGTCGAGGTCGATGTTGCGGCCCTCTGCCGCCGCCCGGCCGAGCATCAGTGCGGTGCCGGATGGCGCGTCGACCTTCCTGTTGTGATGCATTTCCAAGACCTCGACGTCGAACTCCTCGTCGAGGGTGCGCGCAACGCGCTTGACCAGCGCGGCAAGCAGGTTCACCCCCATGCTCATATTGCCGGACTTGACGATGACCGCGCGCTTTGCCGCCTCGGCGATCAGCTCGTCGTTCTCGCCGGAGAGGCCGGTGGTGCCGATGACGTGAATGCATCCCTTGCGCGCGGCGATCTCGGCAAAGGCGACGGTGGCGGCCGGCACCGTGAAGTCGAGGAGGCCGTCCGCCGCAGCGAGGAGCGGTTCGAGCTCGGCTCTAACCTGCACGCCGTTTTTTCCGAGGCCTGCGAGTTCTCCCGCATCGCGGCCGATCACTGCCGAGCCGCTCGCTTCAACAGCACCCGCGAGGGTAGCGCCTTTGGTTCCGGCGATGGCGTGAATGAGCGTGCGCCCCATGCGCCCGCCCGCCCCGGCCACGATCAGCCGCAAGTCCGCCATTTGACCGCTCTCCCGCAACGGGATGCGGATATAGCGGCGCGATGGCGGCAAGGAAAGGCAGCGTTTTCCGCGCGCCACTCTGCACGGCGTGCATGCACAATTTGACGTATGTCGGTACCACTCCTAAATTGACATATATGGAAAAGACGCAAATCTATTTTCGTCGGGAAGAACTTGAGGCGCTGCGCAAAGCCGCTGTGCGCTCGGGGCGAAGCGTGGCCGATTTGGTGCGCGAGGCAGTGCGGAAATTCGTGCTTAAGCCGCGGTCGGGCGGCCCGGTCGCTATTTGGGACGGAAAGCCAAAGCGCTCATCCCTGGAACACGACAGTATTCACGACGAGCCCTGATGCGGCAAGGCGAAGCGGTTTTCGTCGACAGCGGAGCATGGATCGCTCTTGCCCTGTCGAAGAATCCGCTGCATGCGCGCGCACGAGAGCAATGGGAACTGTTGCACTCGGCAGGCGCGAAGCTTCACACGTCGATCCCGGTAGTCCTGGAGACATTTACATTCCTGGATCGAAATGCCACTCGGGATGTGGCGCTGATCTGGCGGGAATCGCTCTTTAAGTTCGGGATGGTAAAAATCCTGACCTGCGAGCTGCGCGATTTGCAGCAGTCGTGGGAATACTTTCGACAGGCCGATTTGCACAAGCTGTCTGCCGTCGATGCTACAAGCTTTGCGATAATGCGACGCACCCGAATCCGCATTGCGTACACGTTCGACTATCACTTTGCCATGGTTGGATTCCGGCTGCTGGCGTGAGCTTTACTTTATCTCGAAATACAGCGCCTACGGCTGTGGCCCGTCGTAGCCCTCGATCACGACGAAATCGGCGTTTGCCTTGCCGATGCGCAGCTTGCGCGCATTTTCATATTCGGGCGAGCGATAGCAGGCGAGCGCCGTGGCAAAGTCCTTGAACTCGATGACAATGACGCGCGAACGGGCGCTCCCTTCCATGCATTCCGACTTTCCGCCGCGAACGAGAAATTTCGCGCCGCATTTGCGCAGCGGTTCGGCATTGGCGGCAACATAGGCCTTGTATCCTTCCGGATCGGTGACATCGACGTTGGCAATCCAGTAGCCTTTTGCCATCGGCTCCTCCTCATCTCATGCCGGCGTGGCGGCGCGAATTTCGCCGATGATCGCTTGCGCCGCCGCCTGCGGGTCGGCTGCCGCGATGATCGGACGGCCGACGACCAGATGATCGGCGCCGGCGGCAATGGCGACGGCTGGCGTCATCACCCGTTTCTGGTCGCCGGCATCAGCACCGGCGGGGCGTATGCCGGGGGTCACCAATAGCTTGGCCGCTCCGATGATGGGGCGTAGCATGGCCGCCTCCTGCCCCGAACAGACGAGACCGTCCATTCCGATGTCGCGCGCCTGCGCGGCGCGCTCGCGAGCGAGCTCGGAAACTGTGAAATCGTAGCCGGCGGCGGCGAGATCGGCGTCGTCATAGGACGTAAGCACGGTAACCGCGAGCAGGCGCAGATCGGAATCGGCGCGGGCGTCGACCGCCGCATGCATGGTCTGCGGGTAGGCATGCACCGTGACGAAGGCGGCGCCGAGGCGCACGACGCTTTCGATGCCTCGAGCAACGGTGTTTCCGATATCGTGCAGCTTGAGATCGAGGAACACACGTTTGCCGGCGCTTGCGAGCACGCGCGCGAAATCGATGCCGCCCGCGAAGGCCAGCTGATAGCCGATCTTGTAGAATGAAACGGTCTCGCCCAGGCGGGCGACCATCGCTTCCGCCTCGGCGACCGATGCAACATCGAGCGCAACAATCAGTCGCTCCCGCGCATCAAGCAAGCCAGCCTCCTGCTTCTACTTTTCTGCCCTCACCTTCGCGTATCGCGTTGTCGGCGCAGCCGGCGCTGACTGCGAGCACTCTTTGCGCTATATCTGCCGCGGCGGCAAAAAAGGAGAGCACGATGGGAAAAACAATCATAATGTGCTGCACGGCGGCCGCAGCCACCGTGCCGATGGGCGCAACCCTGTTTTCACCATCATACGCGCAAGCCCTGAACTTTGCTGCGACGATTGGCCTGAAGGCGGCTATTCACGAAGCAGATGTCACGCAAAAAGTGCCTTACATATGCCGTCAGAGCGCGAATGGACGCGAATGCTACTATACCTCATCTACCGATCGTTCCCATCCCGATAGCCGGCCATCCGACAACGGCACGAACCCCTATCTGCAAAGGCGGTATACCGGACCCTCGCAATATCAGGCGCATCCCTGGGGAGCTCCGTACGGGCAGGACTGAAGTCCGTTCTTCTGCATGAGCCGCGCCCCACGCATTGCCATCGTCGGCGGCGGTGTGGGCGGGCTTGCCGCAGCGCTGGCGCTGGAACGGCGTGGCTTCGAAATCAGCGTCTGCGAGCAGTCCTCCGCCCTGAGTGACGTCGGCGCCGGGCTCAACCTCAGCCCCAACGCGCTGCTGGCGTTGCGAGCGCTCGGCGTCGAGGACGCCGTGATTGCCGTCGGTTCGGAATCCGATTTTCTGATCATCCGCAGCTGGAAGAGCGGCCGGGTCGTCTCGCGCATGCCTCGGGGCGCGCTGCGCCAGCAGTTCGGCGCGCCTAACCTCACCGTGCACCGCGCCGACCTGCTCGAAACGTTGCGCGGCGCGATCAAGACGGCCAACATACGCGTGGGCGTACGCGCCATCGCCGTCGAGCAAAGCGCTCGCGGCGCGGTGGTGCGCCTTGTCGATGGACATGAAATCGAGGCGGATATCGTCGTCGGCGCCGACGGAATTCATTCTGTTGTGCGCAGGTGCCTGTTCGGCGCCGACGCGCCGCGCTTCACCGGATGTATCTGCTGGCGCGGCATGGCGAGGGTCAACTCCGTACCGCGCGACATTGCCGTTGCGCAAGGAGCGATGTGGATGGGCCCGCATGGTCATGTCGTGCACTACCCGGTGCGGCGCGGCGAACTCATCAACATTGTCGCGCATTTCGACAGCGACGCCTGGAGCGAGGAATCGTGGACGCGGGAATGCGACGTCGCCGAGCTGACGACGACCTATGCCGGCTGGCATCGCGACCTGCTGCGCCTCTATCCCTGCAGCGAACGCTGGTACAAGTGGGCGCTCTACGATCGCGACCCGCCCGAGCGATGGAGCCAAGGGCGGGTCACGCTGCTTGGGGATTCCGCGCACGCCATGCTGCCTTATCTTGGCCAGGGCGCAGCCATGGCGATCGAGGACGCGTGCGTGCTTGCAGCCGCGATCGCGCGTCACGCCGACGATCTCGAAGCGGCATTGCTCGCCTACGAGCGGCTGCGGATGCCGCGCGCACGGGCGGCCGTGCTGGGATCGCGCGAGCGCGCCCGCGAGAATCATCTTGCCTCGCCCTGGGCGCGGCTCAAACGCGACGTGAAATTCGCGCTGCGCGAGCGGTTCGGCGGCGATAACACGGTATTTCGCACGGCATGGCTTTATGGCTACGATGTGGGACGCGAGGGGAGCGAGTGACCCAGCGTGAAAACCCCGCAGACCCTAGTGTGGCGGATTTGACGTTCCTACCAACATTGCCGCGAGTCATTTGTAGGAACGTCAAATCCAAAGCCACACTAGAATCAAATAGTTGCTAGTGTCCCTTTGGTTCCGACACTCGTTTGCGAGAGTGCTGCAAAGTGATACGAACGTCGGAACCGGGACACTAGCCTCTTCCGCATTAGGCTTCGCTGCTGCTGCGCTCCATGCGGGTTGCTGATAAAACCAAAACGAATCTCTTGCCTGTCGCGAATCGAGACATCGTCAATGCCTTGATTAACCCCAAAAGCCTCTGTTTTTTCGCCTCATTTTACTAACCTTAATAAGGTCGCCGCGGTAATCCAGGGGGGAGCGACCATGCCAGGCAATTCCCAGACTATTAATACTTTCGGATCTCAATCACGACCTTGTGCTCATGTGCAAAAAGTTTTCCCCTCCAGAGCGCGAATTTTGTTTTGCGTCTTTCCCCTCCTGGCCGCCAGCACTGCATTGGCGCAAAACACCGGCGCGCCGAATACGCCATCGGGCGCGACAACATCCTATGTCATCAATGGCCTTGCGCTCGGCACCCGCCTTAAATCAGAGAGCCCGGCCCTTCGCGGCTATCAATGCAGCCCGAGCGAGCAGTTCACGGAATTCACGCGCTGCCAGCGGTCGCAAAGGCAGCCAGGCGCGTGGCCTAACCGCTCTTTCGAGTTCGAGCAGTTCGATTCTCTACGGTCATGACGGAAAAGCGGTTTACATCAATCGTTATAGCGCGCCGTGGATTTTTGAGCGCAATGAGGTGCAAGCCGAGATCAACAGGCTTTCTACCCGGTTCGGCGAGCGCCCGCGCGAGCTGCGGATGCCGCAGCGTGAAGGCCTCTCCAATGCGTTCATTGCGTCTTGGGGCAAGGTCCAACTGGAGCCGCTGGACGCCGACGCCGTCGCAATTCTCGCCGCCGGGCAGAGCCCGCGCAAAGGATTGCTCATCGATTATCTCGGCGACCTCAAGCGCTCGGCGCAGCTTGGGCTGCCGATTTATAGCCTAAATGGCGGCGCGGGCTTTGTCTGGTCGTCCAGCGCCGACCGCAACGGGCGCGGGCATCTGCGCGTCCTGACGGTCGATGCGTCGGCTTTAAGCCCGGCGACCGCAAGCCCGCCGACCGCTGCCCTACCGCGGCAAGGCGAAACGGCGGAAACTGCAAAACCGGCGCTTGTCGAGACGGCGAGCGCCGGCGCGGTTGAAATCGAAAAAGCATCGCTTCCGGAAGCGACAGACCCGGTTGCGGAACCCGACAAAGCGATTGCCGACAAGGACCCGAGCTTCGATGCCGTGGTGGCGCGGCTGGAAGCGGATCTGGCGCGAGTCGAGGGGAGAACCGCCGCCATCGAGACCGTGGCCTATCGCACCATTTTTACTCTCATCTGCAGTGTGGCGGTGTTGGCTGTGTTCCTGCTCGTCCGCAGGTCGCGCGCGAAGAAAGCGCAGGCCCGCGCCGCAGAGGCAGATCCGGTTAATCTCACCGCGCTGGCGCAAGCTCTGCAAACACAACCCTCAATCCAAAGCGATGTATTCGGGCAAAACGGCGCGGCGTTGAAGGATACGCCCTCCCCCGCCATCGCCGCAGAAAGCCCGCCGAACGAAACCGTGGTGCCGGCCCTCTCGGTGCCCGCTGTCTCGGGAGAGGCTTCGCTCTCCACCACTGTCGCCGCCCCGAGCATTATGCTGAGCAGCGACTGCGCCTACGAAGCGCTGAGCAAAGCCTCCGCGCAAGCGGGGGCGTGACCTGCATTGACGATCGGTTGGGTCGAGCGCCTGCGAGACCCACCCCCCCTCCCCGCCACTCGTAAGAACTCTGTCATTCGTCGTTAGAGATTTGGCGCTCGCCGCTGCGCCCCCGCGCCCGAATGACGGAGCAAGCCGCTGCCACAGCTGCAGCAAGGCCGGCACAGGCCGTACGGCATAAAAACGATCACCACCACGAAGATCACGCCAAGCGGATGCAGTGCGCCCCACCGCTGTGCCTCAAGCACACCGGACTCTCTCCTGATGCAGCGCGCGAATACGTAGGATTGGATTGTTTGTGGGCGCGCGCTCCTCGGGACGAGGGCGGATTGGGGCTACAAGAGTGAAATTGTATGGTAAGACCGGTGGCGTCTCAAAGGCGGCGGAGAGTAGCGTGAAGCTTTATTCATTCTGGCGTTCGCTCGCGACTTTCCGGGTGCGCATCGCCCTCAACCTCAAGGGCATCACGCCCGAGGAAGTGATCAATATCGACCTCATCCAGGGCAAGCAGCGCACCGAGGCCTATCGCGCGGTCAATCCGCAGATGGTGATCCCGGCGCTCATCGACGGCAGCGGACCGCCGCTGTTCCAATCCCTCGCCATCCTCGAATATCTCGACGAGACACATCCGCGGCCGCCGCTTCTGCCGAAGGAACCGCGGGCGCGCGCGCGGGTACGCGGCCTCGCGCAGATCGTCGCCTGCGACTCCCATCCGCTCCTGGTGCCGCGGGTGCGCGAATATATGGAGCACGAGCTCAAACTTGACGAGCCGACGCGCATCAAATGGATCCACCACTGGATCGGCGAGGCGCTGCGCGCCATCGAGACCAATCTCGTCAATAGCAAAGAGACCGGGCGGTACTGTCAGGGCGACGCCGTAACCATTGCCGATATTTGCGTGGTCAGTCAGGCGGTCGGTGCGAGCCTGTTCAAATACGATGCGGCGCCGTTTCCCACGGTGCGGCGGATCGTCGATACCTGCTTGCAGAACGACGCCTTCGCCCGCGCACATCCGCTGCGCCAGCCCGGCGCCCCGCAATCGGTGTAGTGAGACAATGCGACTTTGCAGCTTCAGGCACAATGGATGGCCGGGCTATGGCGCGGTGCGGGACGATGGCGTCGTCGATCTCGGCCGCAGGCTGCCGCAGTATCCAACCCTGCTCGATCTGTTGCGCGCCGACGCCGTGACGCAAGCGCGCGCGGCAGCAAACGCCCCGGCGGACTATCAGCTCAAGCGATTGGAAATGCTGCCGCCGATCGTGATGCCGGAAAAGAATCTCTGCGTCGGCATCAACTATCCCGACCGCAGCGCGGAATACAAAGACAAACGCGAGGCGCCGAAATATCCCAATCTGTTCTGTCGATTTCCCAGTTCCGTGGTGGGGACCGAGCAGCCGATCGTGCGGCCGAAAGTCTCGGAGAAATTCGATTACGAAGGCGAAGTCATCATGGTGATCGGCAAGGAGGGCCGCCATGTCCCGCGGGAAAAGGCGCTTTCCATGATCGCCGGCCTCACGCTCGGCAACGAAGGCAGCGTGCGCGATTGGCTGCGCCATGGCACGCTCAACGTCACCCAGGGCAAGAACTTCGATCGCTCCGGGAGCATCGGCCCCTGGCTTGTGACCAGCGACGAACTCGATCCCGGCAAGCCGCTGCAACTGACCACGCGCGTCAACGGCGAAGTGCGCCAACAGGACACCACCGACCGCCTGACATGGGGGCTTGCCTGGCTGATCAATTACATCAGCACCTTTGCCACTCTCAAACCGGGCGACCTCATCTGGACGGGAACACCGACCGGTGCCGGCGTCCACCGCGACCCACCGGTGTGGCTCAAGCCCGGCGACGTGGTGGAAGTCGAGGTGCCGGAGATCGGCACATTGCGCAACACCGTCATCGACGAGAAGTGACCGAATGAAAGTATGCGCCTTCTTTCTCGTTCTTCTCAGCGCAGCGAGTTGGCCGGTAGCCGGGCTCAGTCAGGGGTATCCCAATCGTCCCATTACCGTGGTCGTGCCGTTTTCCGCAGGCGGCCCGACCGACACCATCGCCCGCATCATGGCCGAGCGCATGCGCGTGAGCCTTGGCCAGAGCGTGTTGATCGAGAACACGACGGGTGCCAATGGCAGCATCGGCGTGGGTCGCGTCGCCCGCGCGCCTCCCGACGGTTACACCATCAGTATCGGCCACTGGAGCACCCATGTCATCAACGGCGCAAGCTACGCGCTTGCCTACGATGTCTTCAATGATTTCGAACCCATTTCGCTCATCGCAACCAACCCGCAGCTGATCGTCTCCAAGAACGCGATCCCCGCAAACAACCTCCAGGAATTCATTACCTGGCTGAAGGCCAATCCGGACAAGGCATTGGCAGGCACCGCCGGGGTCGGCAGCGCCTCTCATGTTGGCGGCGTATTCTTTCAGAGCAAAACCGGCACGCGCTTTTCGTTCGTGCCCTATCGCGGTGCGGCGCCGCTCATGCAGGATCTGCTTGCCGGGCAAATCGACCTCGCCTTCGACCAGGCGGCCAACTCATTGCCGCAGGTGCGCGCCGGCAAGATCAGGACATACGGGGTGACCGCCAAGGACCGCCTGCCATCGGCGCCCGACATTCCAACCGTCGACGAAGCGGGGTTGCCCGAATTTTATATTGCCATCTGGCACGCGCTGTGGGCGCCGCGCGGCGCCCCGCAGGATGTTATCGGCAAGCTCAACGCGGCCGTGGTCGATGCGCTCGCGGACGCGAACGTGCGCGCGCGGCTCGCTGATCTCGGTCAGGGCATCCCGCCGCGTGAGCAACAGACGCCGCACGCGCTCGCGGCCTTTCACAAGGCCGAAATCGAAAAATGGTGGCCAATCATAAAGGCAGCCAACATCAAGGTGGAGTGAGCGTTAATGCACCAGCTCGCTGACCTTGCCGTCCTTCGAGCGCCCTTGCGCATAATATTGGCCAATATTGCGCATCAGTGCCGCGTCCGACACGGAGTAGATCACCGCGTCGGCCTTCCCCGTATTGATGTGACGCCGCCACAGGAAGTTCGGCACCACAAAGATGTCGTTGCGCGTCCATTCCAGCCGCTTGCCGCCGACCTCGGTCGCGCCGCTTCCTTCCAGCACCACGTAGAACGTGCCGGCAGTCTCGCGCTTTAACTCGGTCTCTTCGCCCGGGCGCAGGAGCTGCGCCGAATAGTTGAGCGTCTTGAACACCGCCTCGCCGGTGACCGGGTTGACGAAATCGACCTTGATGCCCTCGTACCGATCACCCTTCTCCTTGCGCAGGCCGTCGAGCGTCTCGCGAACCTCGCTGCCGCGATAGTGAATGAGCGGCGCCGGGCTCCTCCCGACACCGAGCTGGTGATCGACGAAGGTCGGCAGAATGCCGCCGCGGCCGTAAAGCCTGCGCGAATAACCCTCGCTGTGGGTGGTGGGCTGCACCCGTGCATTGCCTTTCGCCCCGGGCATGTCGTGGTCGACCCACGCGGCATCGAGAAATTCCATCAACGGCCAATCCAGCATGTCGATCCAGATCACCGGTTCGTCGGAATCGTTGCCGTGGTCGTGCCAGGTGCCGTTCGGGGTGAGGATGAGGTCGCCGCGCGTCGCCTCGCAGCGCTCGCCTTCGACGACGGTATAGCCGCCCTTGTCGGACAGAATGGTGCGGCTTGCGTTCGGCGAGTGCAGATGTACCGGGGCGACATCGCCGGGATTGTAGATCGAGATTGCGCAGCGAATGGTGTTGGTGACCTGCAGCCGGCCGTTGAGCCCGGGATTGAGCAGCAGAATGCTTTGCCGATCGGCGAACTCGATGGGCGATACGTCGGCCTTGCGCGCAATCTCGGAAATACGATTGAGGTAGGGGCTGAACTCGTTCCAGCGCCAAAGATGCGGCAAGGTTTTCATCTGATTGGCGGCGACGCGGCCGGAGGCCAGCTCTCCGCTGCCTCCGCCGCCGGTTTCGCTGAACCATGGGCGCTGCGCCGGCGCATTGGCCTGGGTGCGCACCCAGACGTTGTGCTTTCCGGCTTCGGCATTGATGGCTTCCATCATTTCGCGCGCCTTGTTGGAAAGCCCGGCCGGGGCCTTCGTCTGCGCGGTTGTCGTTGCTGCAGCGGTCATGGCGTCTCTCCTGTCGTTTGAATATTTATCCAATATCTAGGCCATTATCCCACGGGCGGAAATGGGCAAGCGGGCATGGCGGCCATCGCCATATTTAGTGAGTGGGGGCGTCAGCCGGATGACTTACTCGCCCTCCACTCTATTCGTTTGTTTGTGCATGATCTTTTCCGAAAAGTGGTGCCCACTTTTCGGGTTCATGCACTAGTGTGGCGGATTTGACGTTCCTATCAGCATTGCCGCGAGTTATTTGTAGGAACGTCAAATCCAAAGCCACACTAGAATCAAATAGTTGCTAGTGTCCCTTTGGTTTCGACGTTCGTTTGCGAGAGTGCTGCAAAGTGATACGAACGTCGGAACCGGGACACTAGCCGGCAAACCCGCCCCCATCGAGGAATGCCTGCTCCTCGGCGTTGGTGCGGCGCCCGAGCGCGGGATTGCGGTGCGGAAAACGTCCGAAGCGGCGGATGATATCGAGGTGCAGCACCGCGTGTTTTGCAAACTCCTCGTCGCCGTAGTTCTCTGCGAGTGCAAGACAGCGTTCCTGATCGGCGGCATTTTCCGAATGCATGAACGGCAGGAACAAGAAGCGCCGTTCGAGTTCCGGTACCTGCCGGTCGAAGCCGCGCGCGAGCGCCCGCTCCGCGACCGCGCGCGCGAGCGGGTCGGTCGCATAGCTGCGCCTGTCGCCGCGGAACATGTTGCGCGGAAACTGGTCGAGCACAATAACCAACGCCAAGGCGTGTTCAGGGGCGTCCTCCCAGTGCTTGAGCCTGCCATTTGCAGCCGCCTGCCAGATGGCAAAGAAGCGCGATGAAAGCTCGGCGTCGAACACGCAATCTTTGTTGAACCACTTGTCGGGTCCGGCCGCGCGCCAGAACAAGAGCACATCCTCCGGCGTGGCAACCGTTTGTTCGCCGGTCACAGCCTGATCTTCCCCGCCTCGATCGCCGCATAAAGCTTGCCGTCGAGAGGCACGAATGCTTTTTTTTGCGGATCGTGGAAATAGATCGTATCCGAACTGCGGCCCGGATCGAACCCATCCTTCACCAGATCGAGCTTGGTTTGCTTGAACGTAGCGGTGACATCGATGTCGCTGCGAATGCGCAGGAACACAGGCCGGGCATAGTCGGGCAAATGCTCCGCCAGATGGCGCTGCAAGGCGGCAAGGTCGAGGTTTTCGTCCACGACAATAGCCGCCATCCCGGCGCGGCCGTCGCGGCCGCTCACCGCCACGCCATAGACGTTGGCGGCGCGCACCCCGTCGAATTCGCCCAGCACATGCTCGACCTCGGTCGTGGAGACGTTCTCGCCCTTCCAGCGAAAGGTATCGCCAATGCGGTCGACAAAATAAAAATAGCCGTCCTTGTCCTTGCGCATGAGATCGCCGGTACGGAACCAAGCATCGCCTTTCCTGAACACGTCGCGCAGAACCTTGCGGTCGCTGTCGCTCGCGCTGGCATAGCCTTCGAACCGGGCGCCGGGTTTGGCGGCCTCGTTAAGGATACGGCCGATCACCTCACCGACCTCGTTGACGCCGCTTTCGACGCAGAAGCCGTTCGCATCGCGCGCGGGCATCTGACGCCCCGCATCGAAGCGCACCAGCTTGGTCGGGAAGCGGTGGGCGACCCACCACGGCAGCCGGCCGACGGCCCCGGCCTTGCCGTCGAAATTGAACAGGAACACATTGCCTTCGGTGGCGCCATAGAACTCAATGATTTTCGCAATGTGAAAGCGCTCCTGGAAGTGGTGCCAGACTTCCTCGCGCAGTCCATTGCCGCAGGCAAGCCGCAGGCGATGCGTCCGTTCCCCCGGATGCGGCGGGGAATTGAGCAGATAGCGGCAGAACTCGCCGATATACTGAAACAGCGTGCAATTCCATCGGGTAACGTCATCCCAGAACTCGCGCGCAGAAAATCGGTCGCGGATCACCACCGAGCCGCCGCGAATGAGGACAGACCCGGTCGCCACCAGCCCGCCGGCGGTATGATAAAGCGGGAGGCAATCGTACATGCGGTCGCTGGCGCGCGTGTCCATCACCCCGGCAAAGGCATGGGCGCCCAGCATCACGCGATAATGCGTCATCTTGGCCGCTTTCGGCAGGCCGGTCGTGCCCGAAGTATAGATGTAGAGCGCGGCATCGTCGATGGTCAGGCGAGGTCGCTCCGATGACGCAAGGTCCTCACCGGACAGGCCCGCGACTTCGCGATCAATACGCGGGAAATCGCCTCCGTCGCCATGCAGCCAGACTTTCGCGTCCCCTGCAATATGCGCGCGCGCGTTCTCAAACTTCCGCAGCAATTCGCTGGCCACGATGATGTGCTTCGGGCTCACCACATTGATGCAATGGGCGAGCGCCGCACCGATCAGGTTGGTGTTGAGAAGCGCAACCACGCCGCCTGTTGCCGAAATGCCGATCCACACTGCCAGGAATTCAGGCCGTCCCGGCATCAGCAGCGCGACGGTGTCGCCTTTGCGGATGGCATGCGACAAGGCCCAGCGCGCGTAACGATTTGCCCGTGCATTGAGCTCGCGGTAGCTCAATTGCTCGCGGTCGGAGAGAAGCGCCGGCGCGTCGCCGTAGCGGGCTGCCAGTTCGGAAATGAGCAGCGGGAAAACGTGCTCGGGATGTTTGGCGAGCGGCGTCGTCATGCGCAGGGTGCGGATCGCACCCCGGAGAAACGCGAGTTCAGCGGCAAGCCGTTCGATCAATCGCATGCAGGATTCTCGCGCGGCGGCAAGCGGCCGCGACTCAGCGTAGCTTATCGAGAATCATCGATTAGATACGAACAGCTGACAACCGCTATTCGCTTAGCGGATCTGCGAAGTCTGCTGCGTGGACGACGGCGTGAGGGTCACGGGCTTCGCCGCCGGCTTCTTCGGCTTCGGCTTTGCGATAGCTTCGCCGGAAGACGCGCCTGAGGATGCGCCTGCGGCGGGAGCATCCTTGCCGGTCTCCTTGGTAGCGGCGGGCTTGGCGGCGCTCTTCTTTTTGTCGCTCTTGGACTTTTGGCTCGGGTCAGCCGCCCCGGGCGCGGGCGGCTTGATTCCGGTGTAAACGAGTACCGGCTCGCCCAACTGTCCCTCCTGGAACAGCGCGGCGCCCTTGGTCTTCGGCCGCAACGCTGACAGGAAAACCCCATAGGGCGACTCAGGACCGCTATCGACGGTTATGCTGGTATCGTCCTCGTCCTCTGTTGCCGGGCGCTTACGATGCGAACCGCACATCTCATCGCGCAGATTGGGCGGAGCGGTATTGATCGGCTGCACCGTTTCGACCGTTCCGAGCGAAGGCATCAACCACGTCAGGCCGTGGCTGCTGCTGAAGCCGCGCTCCAGCAATTGCGCCGCCTTCAACGCCCGTGCCGCGGAAGAGGGCGCACCGAGCACCACCGCAATGAGCCGCTTGCCGTCGCGCGTGGCGGAAGCCACGAGATTGAAGCCGGATGCGCAGATGAAGCCGGTCTTCATTCCGTCGGCGCCGGGATAACGGCCAAGCAGGCTGTTGTAATTGCGCTGCACCATCTTTCCCATGCGAATGCCAGGCAGGTGCCAGTAATAATCGTATTCCGGAAATTCGCGGATGAGCGCGCGCGCCAGAATGGCGAGGTCGCGCGCCGAGGTGATCTGATCATCGGCGGGCAAGCCGTTCGGGTTGACGAAGGTCGACTGTACCATGCCGAGCCGCCGCGCGTGCAGATTCATCAGATCGGCGAAATTCTCGATCGAGCCGGCAACA
The DNA here is from genome assembly GCA_963817135.1 of uncultured Alphaproteobacteria bacterium. Lineage (GTDB taxonomy): Bacteria > Pseudomonadota > Alphaproteobacteria > Rhizobiales > Xanthobacteraceae > VAZQ01. Next base: position 87,069 of record CAWFNG010000020.1, read on the forward strand.
CCCTCGGCGAGCACCACCGCAATGTCGTTTGCCGATTTCACCATCAGCATCTTGAGCGCATTGTCGACGGTGACCTGGGTGCCGCTGCCGAATCCCATCTTCACCGGAGCTTGCGCCACGGCGTTGTGCGACACCGTGAGAGGCTGATCGAGCGTTAGCCGGCCCTCCTTGACCGCGCGCAAGGTGACATAAGTAGTCATAAGCTTGGTCACCGAGGCGGGATACCAGGGTTGGCCGGCATTCTGGGCGTACAGCACCTTCCCGCTCTCGGCCTCGACCACCAGCAATGCTTCCGCCGCTGCTTGCGTGGCCAGCAATCCCGTTGCGGAGCCGGCAACGGCCGCCCACATCAGGGTTCTGCAGATGCGCGCGCGAATGGAAAGCGGCACTGGTGCCTCCGAAGTTCGTAAAACACTGCTGCCCGCTTTGATACGAACTTCGGAATCAAAGGGGCACTAGCAACATTTTGATTCTAGTGCGGTTTTGAATTTGAAGTTCCTAAAACGAGATTGCGGCCATAATGATAGGAACTTCAAATTCACCGCACTTAGTCGGGGTCCGTTGGTTCTTCCGGGCCTCGGAACGCTTCCGTCAGGCATGGAGATTTGTGTAAGCCGAGGACTGGTGAAAGGCAAAAGCGTAAAGCTGCAAGGCCCCTGCCCGTGCCATCAGTGCCCTGTAATGTTTAAAGAAAGCGTCTAAAGTTCGGCAGGTTACGTCAGTGTTGCCTTTCCACCACTAGTGCGGTGAATTTGAAGTTCCTATCATTATGGCCGCCGGGGTACTTGTGCGGTGAAATCGCCAGTTCGGCCGAAACAGGAGAAACCACGGTGACAGCTTGCATTGTCGGCTGGGCGCACACGCCATTTGGTCGTCTTGAGGGAGAAACCGTCGAAAGCCTCATCGCTCGCGTCGCAGGCGAGGCCCTTGCTGACGCAGGGATTGCGGCACGGGACGTCGACGAGATCGTGCTCGGCCATTTCAACGCTGGTTTCTCGCCGCAGGATTTTACCGCCTCGCTGGTGCTGCAAGCTTCACCCGATCTGCGTTTCAAGCGGGCTACCCGGGTGGAGAATGCGTGTGCCACCGGCTCCGCGGCCGTTCACCAGGGGCTCAAGGCGATAGCCGCGCGCTCGGCTCGCATCGTGCTGGCGGTCGGCGCCGAGCAGATGACGGCGACGCCTGCGGCGGAGATCGGAAAGAACCTCCTCAAGGCTTCCTACGTGCGCGAGGAAGCCGACATCGAGGGAGGGTTCGCCGGCATTTTCGGCAAGATTGCAGCGCTCTATTTTCAGCGCTGGGGGGATCAGTCCGACGCCCTTGCCCGCATCGCCGCCAAGAATCACAAGAACGGCGTCGGCAATCCCTATGCGCAGATTCGCAAGGACCTCGGCTACGCGTTCTGTCGCGCCGAGAGCGAAAAGAACCCGCGCGTCGCGGGACCGCTCAAGCGCACGGATTGCTCGCTCGTTTCGGACGGTGCGGCCGCGGTCGTACTGGCAGACGTTGCGACCGCGCTCAAGCTCGGCAAGGCGGTTATTTTCCGCGCCGCCGAGCACGTGCAGGATTTCCTGCCCATGTCGAAACGCGACGTGCTCAAGCTCGAAGGCTGCGCCGAGGCATGGAAACGCGCGCTGGCGAGCGCTGGCACGCGACTATCCGACCTCTCGTTCGTGGAGACGCATGACTGCTTCACCATCGCCGAGCTGATGGAATACGAGGCCATGGGGTTGGCGCCGGAAGGTCAGGGAGCGCGCGTGGCAGCAGAGGGTCTCACCGAAAAGACCGGACCATTGCCGGTCAACCCGTCGGGCGGCCTCAAGGCCAAAGGCCATCCCATCGGAGCGACCGGGGTATCCATGCATGCGCTCGCCGCCATGCAACTCACCCAGTCCGCTGGGGACATGCAAGTAGCCAACGCAAAGCTTGGCGGAATTTTCAACATGGGCGGCACTGCGGTCGCGAATTACGTCAGCATACTCGAACGCATCAAATAACCGCGCTCGAAGAAGCGAGCGAGCGGCAGCGCAGTCAATACAATCAGGATCGGCTCGATCGGAAGGCGATATTTCGGCCCGGTTACCGGTCCTGTGAGAAGCAGGAAATACCCGCACACGCCGAATGCCAGCAATGCGGCCCATGGCAGGGCGCGCGCGAGCATGATAAATCCAGCCGCTTGCAGGACGAGGAGCGGCACCATTGCAAGGAGGCCGATCATCAACACGGTCTGATAAATTCCAGGCTTGTCGATCAAGTAGGAGCGCGCCTTCTGCCACAGGGTGCTTCCCGGCGTGTTATAGAAGCTCGGTTTGGGCAGCGTGCGCATGCGCGGGTCGACGATAGCGGCCGGCACCGCCAGATTGATCAGCATTCCTTCGACCCAGCTCTCGATGAAAGCTTTGCTGGGCAGCGCCTTCAATTGCTCCTCGGCCGCGGCGGCCTTGATGGCAGCGCGCACGAATGGATTGGCCTCGCTGCCAAGCCCCCGCTCGGCGAGGCGCCGCTGATAAAGCATTTCCATCTCGGCGACGCTCGTTTGGTAGGGCGTGCCGTCGACACGCTCCTTGACCAGCGGGAAGATCCAGAACGCGAGATGATCGCCCGTCTGCGAGGTCAGGCTGAAAGTGTTGTAAACGACCACATTGCGCAGCAGCACCGGGGCAATGGGTGCCAAGGCGCAAAGCACAAAGAATGCACCGCCCGCAAGCGCCGAGATCAAGCGGCGTCCCTGGACAAGCGCGGCCACGATGATCGCCGGCACGCAGGCCACCAGCAGAAGCGCAATCGCCGGGCGGGCAGCGAGCGCAAGTCCGCCGGCGAGCCCGGCTGCCGCGGCCAGCGCATGCGTGGCGCGCGCCAGGAAAAATGCGCCGGCAATGAGCATCACGCTGAAAAAGAAAAGCGCGAGAGTATCGGTAAGGATTTGGCTGCTGAAAATAATGAGTGTCGGCGAGATTGCCGCCAGGATGCCGGCAATCAGACCTGTCCGGCGGGAGATGAGGCTTCCGAGAACGGCAATGAGCGCGCAGGTCCCGGCGTCGATCAAGCATTGCAGGAATGCCACCGCGCGCGGTGAATCGCCGAACACGTTCTGCACGACCGCAATGAACAGGGGATAGAGCGGCATGCGGTCGGTAAGCGAGACGAGCGTTGGCCAGAACGTTTCGCGTTTCGCCAGTGCCGAGCCCAATGCCCAATATGTCAGGGCGTCCGGCTCGGCGAAAAATGCGTTCTCGCCATGCAGCAGCGCAACATTGGTGACGCGCACAATGAGCGCCAGCACGAATATCAGAACAAGCGGTCGCGCGCCCAGCCTCGCGCTCATGCCGTGGCGAGCCTGCCCAGTCGGTCGCGTAGCCGCATGCGCGCCGGTCGCTCCACCGCATAGAACAAGAGGGCGGCGAGTGCGATCACCAATCCGATGCTGGCGGCGAACGCAAAAACCTTTGCCGGCATGCCCCAGTCTGGGAACCCCAAGCGCTGCCAAAGACGGCGAATGACGAGCAGGGTTGGAAAATGCACCATGTAGATGGAGTATGAGATCTCACCGAGCCATACCATCACTTTGCTGCCAAGCAGCGCCGCGAGATGGCTCTGCGCCAGCGCCGCTCCCAGAATGGTGAGTGCCAGGAGCGCCACCAGCGCAAAATCCGGCAAGTCGATTGAGGCGCCGAGCAGAAATGCAACGAAGGCGAGGGCGCCGAGTTTATCGCCGTTTGGATGCGCCGCCTTGCGGCTCAGCGCAACGGCACGGCACAGGGCCGCGCCGCAGACGAATTCTCCAAAAACGCGGGCAAGCGCGGGCGCCCCAACCCACGTATTCAAAGACCAATCCGCGGCCGAGAATACGAGTGCCGTTGCGGCCAACGCCACAGCGGCGAGCAAAAATGCGAACAGCCGGTCTCGCACGATTACGAGAAGCGGAGCCAGCAAAGGAAACCACAGATAAGCGAACCACTCGGCACTGATCGACCAGGATGGTGCATTCCAGCCTGCTTTCGGCAGCACTCCCCAGGCATGCAGCAATGCAAGTTGCCAGGGAATGTCGCCTGCGCGCCAGTCCTGCGGATTGTTGAGCGGAATGTCGGCTGCACGAGCAAAATAGATCAGAGCGACGAGCGCGGAGAGCACCGTTACATGCACGGGGTAGAGACGGATGAAACGATGCCACAGGAAGATTTGGATTGCGTTGCGGCTGGGCTGCGCGAGGCTGGCAAGGTAAACGTGCGTGATGATGAAGCCCGACAGCACGAAAAAGAAATCCACGCCGAGGTATCCGCGCCCAAGGAACGGCAGCACCGAAGCGGCCCCGGCGGGCACATTCTGGTCGGCGTGCAGCCCGAGAACCAGCAAGGCGGCAAGCGCGCGGATGCCGGTGAGCGGAGGCATATAGCGCGAGGCCAGCGATGGATAGGATTCCGCCATGTCCGTATCAGCGGCTCATCCCGCCTTACGTCTCCACCGGCGCTGCGACCGGCTGCGGCCTTGGCTTTGCCGTCTCGCCCGCCATGAACTGGCTCTTCGCCAGCTCGGCGAAATGTCCGCCCTTTCGCACCAGCTCGTCAAAACTGCCGGTCTCGATGATGCGTCCGTTGTCGAAAACCAGGATGCGGTCGGCATTGCGAACCGTTGCAAGCCGGTGCGCAATCACGAACGTCGTGCGGCCCTTCATTACCTCGGCGAGGGCCGCGTGGACGCGCGCTTCGGTGAGCGCATCGAGCGCGCTCGTCGCCTCGTCGAGAATGAGAATGGGAGGATCCTTGAGGAGCGCGCGTGCAATCGACAGCCGTTGCCGCTCGCCTCCGGAAAAGAGCCGCCCGCGTTCGCCGGCATTGGTATCGAAGCCGGCAGGCTGACGCTCGATGATATCGAGAACCTGGGCGCGCTGGCAGGCGACGCGCAGTTCTTCCTCGCTCGCATCCGGTTTGCCCACGCGCAGATTGTCGACGATTGAGCGGTTGAACAGCAGCACCTCCTGGAACACCACGCCGATATTACGCCGCAGGCCGGTAAGGGTGAGGCCGCGGATATCCATTCCATCTATCTTCACCACGCCCGATTGCGGGTCGAACGCGCGATGCAGGAGACCGAGCGCCGTTGACTTGCCGGCGCCGGTCGCTCCGACCAGGGCGACGGTTTCGCCGGGCAGCGCAGTGAAACTCAGGTCAGCCACCGCCGGCCGTTTGCCGTCGTAGGAGAACGAGACGTCCGCGAACTCGACCAGCCCGCGCAGCCGGCCGGGGTCGATGGCGTCCGGACGATCGCGCACGGCCGGTTCGGTATCGAGCACATCGAAGAATTCCGCCAGCCGCGGGGCGTCGAGCATCATGCGGTTGGCAAAGCTCACTGCCTGTTCGAGCCGGCTTATCAGCAGCGTGGCGAAGCTCATGAACATCACGATCTCGCCCACGCTGGTGCGCCCGTTGACATAAAACCATACGCCGAGGACCAGGATGGCAAGCATGGTGAGGGTAGTCGAGGCGCGGGTAATCACCGTCGCCATCGCCCACCACGAGAGCACCGGGATTTGCGCGCTCAGCGCCTCTTCGCCCATCTTCTTCAAACCCATGACTTCGAGTTCGATACGGGCGAAGCTCTGCACCAGAGCGATGTTTCCCAACGTGTCCGTGGTGCGCTCGGCTACATCGGTGTAGTAGCGCTCCACCGTGCTCTGCATCGTTTCGGTCTTGCGAATGACGATCGCGATCAGCACGGCGAATACCGCGCACAGCGCAATCAGCAGCACGCCATAGCGCCAGTTGATAACCAGCGTAAGCGGCAGCAGAATGACCAGCGATACCAAGCTTGCGAAGTGCTCGCGGAAAAACGCGAGCCACAATCCCCACAGCGTCGTGGTGCCGGCCATCATCACCTTCACCAGCCGGCCGGAATGCGACCCGGTGTAATAGTTCAGCGGAAGCTGCAGCACGTGCTCGAAGAACATCGTCCGCACCGCCTGATACCGCCGGTGGGAAAGTCGATCGGCGTGCAAGGCGACCAGCGTGCTGCAGACGATGATGAAAAGTCCGAAACCCACCCAGGCGCCGACCAGCGTGAACAAGTCGTTCCACGGAAGCTGTGCAAGGCGCCCCTGCGCATTGGCGAGCGTATCGACAATGCGTCCAAACAGAATGGGTTCGACGAACGTGGCCGAGGCGAGCGCCAGATTGGCAATCGCAAGGATCCAGCCCAGGCGCGCTTCGCGCCCGAGCAGTTCAAGCACGCGGATATAGAGGCGGAAGAATTTCATCGATCGAGCTTGCGCTCACTGAGCGGCGGCAGGAATAAAGGGTCGAACAAGTCTTCCGGCTTCGGCCTGGCTTTGAAGGTGTATACCAGCCCGATCTGCTCGATCGATTGTTCAAAGCGCACGAGGTCGATACTGCCGAGTCCGTTCGCCTTCACCTCGGGCGTGATGATGTTGTCCCTGATCGCGATGCGCAACCGTTCGAGCTCGACTTCCATCTTGGCGAGGTCGTTGCGCTTGAGAATCGTTTCGACGGCTTCGGTGGGATTTCTGATCGTATGCTTGAGGCCTTTCAGGAACGCACGCAGGAACGCTCTAACCGCTTCCGGCTTTTCGGTCGCGAACTTGGAATTTGCTACAACGGCGCTGCCATAGAGCGTCAACCCATAATTCGCCATCAGCATGAGCACAATGTCCTCGACCGGCACGCCGCGATCCTTGAGATCCACATACAGCTGGAAGGAAGCGCCAAGTGCCGCATCGATCTGGCCGGCCGCGAGCATGGGCGCGCGGACCGGGATGCCGATTGTTTCGATGCTGACCTTCGCAACGTCGATCTGATTGAGCTTGGCGAATAGCGGCCACTGCGCAAGGGCTGCCCCGTTGGCCGATGCGCCGAGCTTCTTGTTCTCGAGTTGTTTTGGTTCGCTGATGCCGCGGCTCTTGCGCGTCACCACGGCATAGGGCGGCCTGTTGTACACCATGAACACCGCCTTGATCGGCGCGGCAGCGTGTTGGCTGCGGTAGCGGATAAGCGCATTGATGTCCGCAAAGCCCATATCGTAGCCGCCCGAAACAATCCGCGTGAGCGGGTCGAGGGGAGCGACCGCGTCATCAGCGGTGACGTCGAGCCCTTCGGCTTTGAAATAGCCCTTGTCCTGGGGAAGAAAGAAAAGCGCTTCCGGCCCTTCGGCCCGCACATCCAGGGAAAACTTTATGCTCGTGGGCGCCGGCGATTGCGCAAACAGGAGCCCCGGATCTGTTACCAGCAATCCGGCAACGACGAAGGGAGCTGGCCAAAGAACTGCGCGCGCGAGTACCCGCACATGCCGAATGCTGCCGCTGTCAGGGGCCAATTCCGCCAGGGCGCGCGTCAGCAGGACCGGGAATCGCATGAGCTGCCTTGTTCCATATGGTCCTTCCGGCTCCGAGCCCAGCTCCCGCCGCCATCACGGCCGTCACAGGAAGATAAAGAACAGGACGATGCAAAGAGCAAGGCAAGATCACACATTACGGTCAACTAGTGGTCCGATTCCGGAGTTCGCCACCACTCGCGGCACGTTCAGATGCGAACTTCGGAATCTAAGGACCACTAGCAACTCTATGATTTCTAGTGCGGTTTTGAATTTGAAGTTCCTACACGAGCTTGCGGCCAGTAATGATAGGAACTTCAAATTCACCGCACTAGTGACCAATGCCGAAGCCCATGATCAGTGACCGACAGCTTGCCGAATGCGGCGCGGACGCCCACCCGGTTCCCGAGTTTTGCGCCCCTTATGCCCCACTCGAGGAAACGATTGCCGCGCCCCTGCTCAAGCAGGTCGGCCGCCCACCCTCCGCTGAACTTCGCATCGATGCCTATGCGACTCGCCTCATCGAAGGCATCCGTGCCCGCGCCGGCGGGCTCGGCGGCGTAGAAGATTTCCTCCACGCCTATTCCTTATCGACCAAGGAGGGTCTCGCCCTGATGGTGCTGGCGGAGGCGCTGTTGCGCGTCCCCGATGCCCTGACTGCCGACCAACTCATCGAAGACAAGCTCGCGAGCGGCGATTGGTCGATGCACGACATCAAATCGAACGCTCTCCTTGTCTCGGCCTCGGCGTGGACGCTAGGCATTACCGCTCGCATCATCCATCCCGGCGAAACCCCCGAAACCATTCTCGACAACCTGATCAGACGGCTCGGACTTCCGGCCGTGCGCGCTGCCACCCGCCAGGCGATGCGGCTTCTTGGCTCGCATTTTGTTCTCGGCCAGAGCATCGAGGAAGCGCTTGCTCGGGCCAAGAGCCATGACGAGCTGCGTTACTCCTTCGACATGCTGGGTGAAGGTGCCCGCACGACCGCCGATGCAGAGCGTTATTTTCACGCTTACAGCAAGGCGATCGATGCGATCGGAACGAGCGCCGGGAAGGATGCGCTGCCGAACCGGCCCGGCATTTCGGTCAAGCTGTCGGCACTGCACCCGCGCTTCGAAGCGGTCTCGCGCGATCGGGTGATGCGCGAACTGGCGCCGCGGCTGCTTGACCTTGCGCGCCGCGCCCGCGGCCATGACCTTAATTTCACCATCGACGCCGAGGAGGCGGACCGGCTCGAACTTACGCTCGAACTGATTGCGGTGGTTCTGCCGGACAGTTCGCTGCGCGATTGGGAGGGTTTCGGGATTGCGGTGCAGGCCTATCAGAAGCGCGCGCCTGCGGTGATCGACTGGCTTGCCGAGTTGGCGGCAGCGATGCGTCGCCGCCTCATGGTCCGGCTGGTAAAGGGCGCATACTGGGACAGCGAAATCAAGCGCGCGCAGGAGCGCGGGCTCGCCGATTATCCGGTGTACACCCGCAAAGCGATGACGGATGTGTGTTACGCCGTCTGCGCGCGCAGGCTCATCGCCGCCCGCGCGCGTCTCTACCCGCAGTTCGCCACCCACAATGCGCTCACGGTCGCGAGCGTGATGGAGGATGCCGGCGGGGTCGCGGGATACGAATTTCAACGGCTGCACGGCATGGGCGAAGTGCTCTACGGGCTTGTGCGTTCCGATCACCCGGACGCCGCCATCCGGGTCTACGCCCCCGTCGGCGGACACCGCGATCTCCTTGCCTATCTCGTGCGCCGCCTGCTTGAGAACGGCGCAAACTCATCGTTCGTCTCGGTGGCGGCCGATCCTGCCGTGCCGATCGCCGCTATTCTCGAGCGGCCGCAGAACCAGATCGGCGATGCTCGGCATGCGCGGCACCGGAAGATTCCGCTGCCGCGCGATCTGTACGCTCCGCAGCGGCGCAATTCCTCGGGCGTCGAGTTCGGCGACCGGGCGAGTCTCAGCGCCTTGCTCGACGAAATCCGCGCCGCCGAAGTCCCGCGCGAATCAGCGCCGCTGATCGATGGCTCAATGCTTAGCGGCGTCGAGCGTAGCATCCGCTCGCCGATCGACGCATCGGTGATCGGCAGCGTGCGCGAGGCAGCGCCGTCGCTCGCCGCCGCAGCAATGGCAGCGGCCCGGTCAGGTTTCCCGGCCTGGAGCGCAACCGAACTTTCCGCACGCGCCGATACGATCGAGCGCGCAGGCGATCTCATCGAAGTGCGCCGCGGGCCGTTGATTGCGCTCTTGCAGGTAGAAGGCGGCAAGACGCTCGACGATTGCGTGGCAGAGGTGCGCGAGGCCGTGGATCTCTGCCGTTATTACGCGGCCCAGGCGCGCCACGCGCTGGCCCCGGTCGTGCTGCCGGGTCCAACCGGCGAAAGCAACGAGCTTCGCTACCGCGGGCGCGGCGTGTTCGTATGCATCAGCCCGTGGAATTTTCCCCTCGCCATTTTTGTCGGGCAAGTGGCAGCAGCGCTCGTCGCCGGCAATACGGTGGTGGCAAAGCCGGCCGAACAGACCCCGCTGATTGCGAGCGAGGCGGTTCGCATCCTGCACGCTGCGGGCATTGCGCAAAGCGTACTGCATCTCCTGCCCGGTGACGGGAAGATCGGCGCCGCGCTTGTTGCCGATCCCGGCGTGAACGGGATCGCATTCACCGGTTCAACCGAAGTCGCCCGCTCCATCAATCGCACCCTCGCCGGCAAAGATGCGGCGCTCATTTCGCTGATTGCCGAGACCGGCGGCATCAACCCTATGATCGTCGATGCCACCGCGCTCCCGGAGCAGGTCACCGACGACGTGATGAGCTCGATTTTCCGCTCGGCCGGCCAGCGCTGCTCGGCATTGCGGCTGCTTTGCCTGCAGGACGATGTGGCGGACCACATGACGCAGATGATAGCCGGTGCCGCGCGCGCGCTGGCGCCAGGCGATCCGCGCAACCCCGCGACCCAGGTCGGGCCGGTAATCGACGCCGACGCCAAGGACCGGCTCGATCACTGGATCGCCCGCATGGAAAATGAAGGCCGTGTGCTTTTCCGTTGGGATCGCGACCAGGCGCTGCCCACGGCCGGAACCTATGTTGCGCCCACCATTATTCGGCTCGACCGCGCGCGCGATCTCAACGAAGAAGTATTCGGTCCGATCCTGCACGTGGTGCGCTGGCGCGCCAACGAGCTCGACGCGCTGCTCGATGACATTGCGGCAAGCGGCTATGGTCTCACTCTCGGCATTCAGTCGCGCATCGATGCCACGGTCGAGCATATCGTCGCGCGGCTCGCCAGCGGCAACGTCTATGTCAATCGCAACATGATTGGAGCGGTGGTCGGTACCCAGCCGTTTGGCGGCACCGGGCTATCCGGAACCGGGCCCAAGGCCGCTGGCCCGAATTATTTGCGGCGGTTCGCCAATGAGCAGGTGGTTACGATCAATACTGCCGCCGCCGGCGGCAATGCCTCTCTGTTGGCAGCCAGCGAAGATTGAGTATCTATGCCGGCTTGCTTTTCCAAAGCGGCGCAAACTGCGTAGCGACGACATCGTCATAGCCGATATCGCCGGTGAGGATGCCCACGTCGCGCGAAAACGCCTTCATGCCGGCAACGAATGCGGGCGAGATGGCCGCATCATAATAAGGCAGATCACGGCGAATAAGCTCGGCGATCAGCTCGGCTTCGGAGGGCGGAAACAGCTTGCGCCCGATCTCCGTCGCCTTTCCCACGTCGGCGCGCAATGCCGCGTGGGTATCGACAATGGCGCGCACGGCGGCAGCGGCTGTCTCGGGCGAACGATTGATCAGACGCTCCGTGGTGGCAATCGATGCCATGGTGTAATTGAAGCATGGCTTAGGGCCATCTCCCCGGCGCACGTCGAGGACCATGGCTCCGACACCGCGCCGTACCGCCACTTCGGCGCCCATGCCGTTCGCCCAGAAGCCGTCGATCTTGCGCTCCTCCAATGCCTTTGCCGCGGTGACGCCAAAATTGATTCCGGCACCCTGCGCGCCGGGGACCGGGGCAATCTTCACCTGATCGCGCGCGAGATCGATCCCGGCTTCGATCAGCAGGCGGCGGAGACCCAGCTCGACCCAGGGCGCTGCGCCGATGCTGCGTCCCTTTACGACGCTGACATCGCCGCGGCTTGCGCCGAAGTCGCGGTGCATGACCAAAAACCAGTACATGCCTTGCGCCTGCGCGCATAAAAGCTGAGCGCCCTGCCAGCCGGGAAAGGCCGACACGGCAGAATGCGCGGACCCGCCGACGAAATCGACGGCGCCATCGCGCAGGGCCGCGTAGCTCTTATCGACGGGAAAGATCAGTTCGAGCGTGACATCGAGACCATGCCGCTTGAACAAGCCAAGCTCGATCGCTGCAATCGCAGGGAAATAGGAATTGGAGATCATATCGGGCACGGCAAGTTTCACTTTTGGTCTCCTGATCCTTCGCCGTCGTCATCGCCATCGTCAAGGTAAATCATGAAGATCGATATCACCTCGCTGAGGAACGCGGAAGCGCGTTCGCTGCGGATGAAGGATCGCTCGCCGCTGCGGGCAGCACCGCGCTTGGGCTCGGCCCAATTGTTTGGTTTGCGTATCCGGCTGTTCGTAGTAAGTTAAGCTTGCTGTTGTTGTTACTGCTGTTGCGTAAAAAGGCGTATTGTGATCAGGCATGAGTGATTCGCTCGCCCGCCTCTATCAGGCTGTCCTCGTCGCCCAGGCGGGGGATCCGGCTACCTCGCGCACCGCGCGGCTGTTTCGCGAGGGCCGCACCAAGATGGCAAAAAAGCTCGCCGAGGAAGCCGTCGAAGTGGTGATCGATGCCATGAATGGGCACTCCGAGGCGGTGGTACGGGAGAGTGCCGATCTGCTCTACAATCTCGTTGTGCTTTGGGTTGCCTCCGGTGTGCATCCCGACGAAGTGTGGACTGAAATGGGGCGACGCGAACGCCTGTTCGGCATCGCCGAGAAGCTTCCGAAGAGCCCCATCGAGCCGCCCGTGGGCCGTAAAGTCGTTGCGCTTGAGCGCCGCCGCGCCCGCAAGCGTCATTAGACCAGCGTTCCAAATAGAGCCAATTGCGGCGTCATTCCGGGGCGAGGCCGAAACGAAGTGAAGGCCGAGAGCCGCTGCGCGGCGCCCCGGAATGACAAAACAATAATGGGCGCTACCGCGCGGGCTCGCCACATGGACAACGAGCATCGCGGCAAGTAATCAGCCCGCCATGCTACGCCGCCTCTATGACTGGTGCATTGCCGCCGCGGACAAGCCATATGCGACTTGGCTGCTGGCCTTCGTCTCTTTCGCGGAAAGCTCATTCTTTCCTATCCCTCCGGACACCATGCTCATTCCCATGTCGCTTGCCCGCCCGGACAAGGCGTGGACCTATGCGACCCAATGCACGTTGGCGTCGGTGGCAGGGGGAGTGCTCGGCTATTTCATCGGCGCGGTGCTTTACAATTCCGTCGGGCTGTGGCTGGTCAAGCTCTACGGAATGGAGAACAAGATCGAGGCGTTCCGCCAAGCCTACGCGCAATGGGGGAGCCTCATCATCCTGATCAAAGGCGTTACTCCCATCCCCTACAAGCTCGTGACCATAGCCTCGGGCTTTGCCGGCTACAGCCTCGTCATGTTCATACTGCTTTCGTTCATTGCGCGCGGCATGCGCTTTTATCTGGTCGCTTTTCTGCTCAATCGTTACGGCTTGCAGGCGCGCGTGATCATCGAAGAACGCCTGGGACTTTGGGTAAGCGTGGCCGCAATTCTGCTAATCGGCGGCATTATTGCGGCCTTATATCTGTTCTGATTGTTCCACATTCCTCATTTTCGCCATTCGTCGCTCCGATATTCCGAGCGATTAGGGGCGAACAGAACCGGATGATCGATCAAACGGGAAAGCATCCCGGTACAACCGTGCTGCGCTTGATCGCGGGTGCAGGCTTCCTGCTCGGCGTCGGCTCCGCGCTCGCGCAGGAAGCGAAGCCTCCGAGTGAAGTGCCGTCAGCGGCACCAGCAGCACCAGAGTCTGCCCCCAGCCGGCAGCCCGGTTTCGTCGATACCTTTGGCCGCTGGATGGAAGAGGGCGCGGCTAACTTTCGCTCCGGGGTGAAGGATGCCCAGGACAAGTTCGACAAGCTCAGCAAAGAGGCCAGCGACGCGACGAAAGAGGCGACCGGTACCGTCCTGGGGCTGTCGAACTCGCGCGTGTTGAATGTTCGCGAGCGTTGCGCGGCGGCGAGCAACGGTGCGCCCGACTGTCAGACGGCGGCACTGGCGGTTTGTCGCGGCAAAGGTTTCACCACGGGCAAGAGCGTCGATACCCGCTCCGAGCAAAAGTGCCCGCCGCGGTTGTTGCTCCAGGGCAAGCCGCCGAACGACGCCGACTGCGCGACCGAGACCTTCGTCACTCGCGCAATGTGCCAATAACCGGCCGCTCCAGCGGAAAGGAGCGCGGCTGTGAACCTGCATGCCATGTTGCGGCAACGCGAAGCTGCCGGCCGGCCAGTGACGGTCGGCCTCATCGGTGCCGGCAAGTTCGGCACCATGTTTCTGGCGCAGGCGCGCGTCACGCCGGGAATCAAGGTCGTCGCCGTCGCCGACCTTGATGTGAAGCGCGCCTTGCAGGCGCTTTCCTCCGCCGGATGGGACACCGGCGCAATCTCGCAGACGTCCATCGGCGATGCCTACAGACGCAAGCGCACCCATGTCACCGCGGACGCTGCGGCGCTCACCGCGTTTGCCGAGATCGAGGTGCTGGTGGAAGCGACCGGTATTCCCTCGGCTGGCATCCGCCACGCCATGGATGCCATGGCAGCCGGCAAGCACATCGTGATGGTAACGGTCGAAGCCGATGCGCTTGCCGGTCCGTTGCTCGCCCAAAAAGCGCAGCGCGCCGGCGTTGTCTATAGTCTCGCCTGGGGCGACCAGCCCGCGCTCATTTGCGAACATGTCGACTGGGCGCGCGCATGCGGCTTCAAGGTCGTCGCTGCCGGCAAGGGCACGCGCTACGAGCCGCATTATCACCGCTCGACGCCCGATACGCTGTGGGACATCCTCGACAAGTACCTGCAGATCACCGACCGCGCTTCCATCAACCCCAAAATGTTCAACAGCTTCATTGACGGCACCAAGTCAGGGATCGAGATGACCGCCGTCTGCAATGCGACCGGCCTCGTTCCGCAGCACGACGGCTTGCGCTTTCCGCCGGCAAGCCGCTTCGAGCTTGCCGACGTGTGCAAGCCCAAATCGGCAGGCGGCGCGCTGGAAAAGGCCGGGGTCACCGAGGTGGTTTCGTCGGTGCAGCGCGACGGGCATGACGTTGCGCATCATCTGGCGCTCGGCACCTATGTCGTGTTCGAGTGCGAGAGCGAATATGCCCGGCGCTGCTTCAAGGAATATTCCATGCTGCCGGACAGGAGCGGCCGCTATGCCGCCCTCTATCGTCCCATTCACATGATCGGGCTCGAACTTGGCATCTCGGTAGCAAGCGCCGCGTTGCGCAAGGAGCCGACCGGCGTGCCCACGGGCTTCCGCTCCGATGTCATCGCCACCGCCAAGCGCGCGCTCAAGGTCGGCGAGGTACTCGACGGCGAAGGCGGATTTTGCGTTTGGGGAAAACAAGTCCCGGCGGAGCGATCGCTGGCCGAAGGCCTCCTTCCCCTCGGCCTCGCCCATGATGTCACGCTCAGGCGCAACATTGCCGAAGGCGAGTGCCTCAAATGGAGCGATGTCCGCTGCGATGAGGACAACCTCGCCGTCAAAGTCCGGCGCGAAATGGAGGCTGCGTTCCGGCCAATATAGTCGAGACGCCACTGAGATGTCCTTGAAGCGATTTATTCGGGTGCAGCCCAGTCTTCAATTTTCAAACCCGCTACACGCACGAATTCACGCTCGTTCGCCGTTACGAGAATAGCACCGCGCCGGCGCGCCTGTGCCGCGACCAGAATATCATAAGGGCCAATGGGTCTGCCGACGCGCTCCAACGTTACGCGAATGGCGGCGGCTTCCTCGGCATCGCCCGGCTCGAACGGCAGGACTGCAATAGGCCCTGCAAGAAAATCGTCGATTCGTTGCCCATTCTTATCCGGTCGCGCGCTCTTCATTGCGCCGTAGCGAAGTTCGAACAGCACTACCGGCGATATCGCAATTAATTCGCCTCGCGTGATCATCGACTCCATGCGCGTGCGAACGAGCGAGGTTCGATTCTTGAGGACGTCAATAATTGCGTTCGTATCGAGACAGATCATTCATCGAAAATCTTGCGCGGAGGAGGCATAGGGGGTTGCCGGCGTCCTTCTTCCATGAACGGCTCATCGAGGTATTCGTCGAGCTTGGCGAACCAAGCCTGTACGTCGAAGGCCTCCCCCATCGGCTCTAAGAGAACGCCACGTCCGACGCGGCGCACCCGCACCTCTGTCCCGGGCAGGCGGAATTCCTTCGGAAGTCGGACCGCCTGACTTCGTCCGTGCTTGAAGAGCTTTGCGGTTTCAGTTTTTGCCATCGATTGAAAAAGCCAAGATGATAGATATCTGATGATATATATCAATTTTGAGCGGAATGGCAATGCGACAAAATGCAGGCAGGTGAAAACGACCGCCCTAATCCCCCGGCACCCCGGTGATGCGGATGCCGGCGCCGGGCACCTTGTAGCGGCGGTTGATGGTGATGAGCACCGACGTCAGCGCCTCGGCGGCTGCCGAGTTCTCGATGCCGCCGGCATAAAATCCGCGCATGCCCATGTCCGCGCATAACGCGATCACGATATCGCAAGCCGCGCGATCGTTGCCGCAGACGAGGACGTCACAGTCCACGTCATGATCGAGATCGTTGAGGTGCCGCGCGGAGAGGTTCTGAAAGGCCGATACCACCCGCACGTTTTCTCCGGTGAGCTGCTGGATTGCCGCTACCGCCGAGCGGCCCTGCGGAAGCTGCACGGTGCCGACCTTCGGCGGTAAAAGCGGCACGGTGGCATCGACCAGCACCTTGCCGTGCAGCGCATCGAGCACGCTGGCGGCGGTCTCCCGCTGGGCGGCGTAAGGAACGGTGAGCAGCACGATCTCGGACGCAGCCGCGGCGGCGCGATTGTCAGTGCCTGCAATGGGCTCGCCAATCCGCCGCGACAGCTCGGCGGCCGTGGCTGCCGCGCGCTGCGCGTCGCGCGACCCGATGGTCACTTCGTGGCCGGCCTTGGCGAGGCGCAAGGCGAGCCCGCTCCCTTGCGGCCCGCTGCCTCCCAATACGGCGATCCGGTAGCGTCGGTCTTGCGCCATGCATCCTCGCTTTTCAGCGAAGACTAGCATGCGGTTTCGCCGCAAGCTTCTCCCGCCATTGTTCGAGGAGCGCACGGCTGCGCGTCGGCGCGGGGTTTGCCATGAGCAGATCGAGATCGGCGGGCGTATCGATGTCAAGCGCAATACGCGGCAGCCGCAGCACCAAAGGCCTGATACCGCACGCCTCGGCACGATGCAGATGCGGGAAAAAGCTGTCCTCGCCGAAGCGCAACGGCACCGCGTCCGCCGGAGCGCAAAGCACGGCATTGGAGCCGCGTTCATCGCGCGCCGGCACAATGCAAAACACCGGCGCGGCTTTGGACATTGCGCAGGCGTGAACGAGCTGGCGGATGTCGCTTGCCTGCACCAGCGGAATGTCCGCCGGCAGCGTGAGCATGGCGGAGCCTTCCTGCGCCAGGCGGTGCGCCGCCGCCGTTACCGCCGCCGTATGTCCCTCCCCTGCCGCCTCCGTGACTACGCGCGCACCGTAACGCATGGCGATGCGGGCTGCCGCCTCATCAAGACTCGATACGAGAATCCCGCAGAGCTCCGCGGTTGCGGCGATCGCATCGAGAACGTCCGCAAACATTGCGAGCGCCAGCTGCTGCCGGCGTGCGCGATCGAGCACGCCGGCGAGCCGCTGCTTGGCGTCGGCGGTGTGCTTCAATGGGACGACCGCCCAGACGTTGCGAACCGTTTTCATATGGCAGCCTTCATGCGGCAGCTTTGGCGAGCGAGTCGGCGCATGCGAGCACTTCCCGCGCCAGCGCCTCGCGATCTGCAAGCGTTGCCATCAGCGTTTTCGCCACGGTCACCGGGATGTCAAATAAACGCGCATCGGCGGCGTCGGCCACATCGATGATATAGCCGTCGAGGAGGTCGCTGTAGCGGCGCGCGACTGCAAGCGCGCTTACCGGCGAGCCCAGATCGGCCAGCATCTTTGCCGTCGGACCCTTGACTGCACGCCCGCCGATGATGGGAGAAACAGCAATGACCGGAGCGGGGCATCTGGCGACGGCATCGCGCAGGCCGGAAACCGCGAGGATGGGCTCGATGCTGAGCATGGGATTGGACGGGCAGATCACCACCGCGCGCAGGCACGAATCGCGCAAGATGGCGAGCGCTTCGGGCTGCGCGCGTGCGGTCGATGATCCCGCGTAGCGCATTTCGAGCACCGCCGGCGCGCAGCCTCGCCGCACGAAATAATCCTGAAAATCGATCTCGCCTTCCCCCGTGCGCAATCGGGTGCGCACCATGTCGTCGCTCATAGGGAGAACCTGCGCCGTTACATCAAGCCGGCGACAAAAATCCCTGGTGATGGAAGACAACCTCTCGCCCGCGCGCAGCCGCCGGGTGCGCTCGATATGCGTGGCGAGGTCGGCGTCGCCCAGCTTGAACCAGGTCTCGCCGCCGAGCGCCGCAAGCGCGGCCATGAAGCCCCATGTCTCGTCGCGACGTCCCCAGCCGCGCTGGGGATCATCGAGCCGGGCAAGCGTGTACATGACGGTGTCGAGATCAGGCGACACCGCAAGCCCGAGATGCTCGAAATCGTCGCCGGTATTGACGATCACCGTAAGCTCGCCGGCAGGCACGATGCGGCTCAGACCGAGCGCGAGCTTCGCGCCGCCAATGCCGCCGCTCAAGGCAACCACTCGTGTGGCGGATTTGACGTTCCTATCAGAATTGCCGCGAGTCATTTTAGGAACGTCAAATCCAAAGCCACACGAGCTGATATATACTTGCTAGTGTCCCTTTGAACCCGAAGTTCGCAATCGAGCTTGCCGCACGGTGTGTGCGAACTTCGGGTTCGTGACACTAGCCTTTTGCTCACCGGAACAGATCCTCTTCCGCCGGGCGGATGAGCGCACGCGCCGGCGCGGGCGGCGCTTCCCAGGAAAGCCCCCGCACCAGCACCGCCGGTATTCCCTCGTTGGCTTGCCCCATCAGGAGCGATGAGGCGCTCGCGATCTCGTCGGCAAACCCGGTCTGCGTAACGCGCAATTCCTGGTCAAACAGATCACGCCGACCGCGCAGATCAAGCACCACCGGAATGCCGGCAGCGCCGAGCGCAACACCCACGGTGCCGTGCCGCCACGGCCGGCCCCAGCTGTCGGCAATGATGACGCCGAGCCTCGTGCCAAAGCGTGCCTCGAAGCGCGCGAGCAGCGCCTTCGCCGATCGATCGGGGTCGCACGGCAGCAGCAGGACGGGCTCTTTTCCCGCTCCCGGTTCGACGTTGGAGCGGTCTACCCCGGCATTCGCCATGATGAAGCCGAGCCGGTGCTCGACAATCAGCACGCCGGCGCGCTGGCGCACCACCCGTCGGGATTCGCCGAGAATGACCTCGACGAGCCGCGGGTCCTTTTCCACTTCGGCGGCGAGCTTTTGTGCCTGCGCGGAAGCGCACACGTTCGCGAGATCCACATAGCGGCCTTCGGCTTTGGAAACGATCTTCTGCGCGACAACGAGAACGTCCCCATCATTGGGTGCGAGGTCGTGTTGCTCGCACGCCGATATCAGCAAGGCGGCGAGGTCATCGCCGGGCTGCACCATGGGGATATCCGCAATCGGCGCGAGCGTGAGGGCCATCTACTTTCAGGGGGAGGTATATGCGGAACGCTCGGAGAAATGCGGCAGTACGTCCTGGGCGAGTTTATAAATAAAGTCTTCCATGTCCTGGCCCGGCGCGGGGAACGGCCAGATCACGATCTCCTGGATGCCCGCGGCCGCCAATGCCTTGATGCGCTCGACCACAACCGGCGCGGAGCCTGCGAGCGCAAGACTCTCGAACAGTTCCGGCGCGGTCAGCCGGCTGATCTCGTCGAGCAGTTGCGGCGAACACTCTTGCGGTGCCGCCTCGATAAAGCTTCGCAACTCACCACTCGCCTCGCCGGCAAGCGCAGGGAGCATGGAAGTAAGCGACTTGCGGCTTCCCCACAACGCGAAGCTCACCACGCGCTTGATGCTCTCAGGCACCGGGTCGCCCTCCCGCTCGAGGATGCAGACGTAAAGCCAGGAGCAGAGCCGGATGTCCTTCCAGTCGCGCTGCGCTGACTTGAGGCCTTGCCCGATATGCTCCTTGGCATAGGCGATGCCCGACGGAGTGGCCAGGCTCCCGATCAACACGCCGTCGGCGATTTCACCGGCAAGGCTGAGAATTCGCGGGCCGCGGCTTGCGATGTAGAGCGCAGGGACCGCAGTGGGTTTCCAATCGAGTGCGCTATCGCGAAATTTTACGACCTCACCGTCGATGGTAACCCTTTCGCCCCGCCACATTCGCTTGATCAGCTCGGTTGCTTCGCGCAGCCCCGCAACCGGCTTGGTGCTGCGATATCCCGGCAAGCCATCGAAATGGCTGCCGGCCCCAATGATCAGACGAAAGCGGCCGGGAGCCAATTCGGCAAGGGTCGCGCTTGCCTGCGCCAGCAAGGCTGCATGGCGGGTATAGGGATCGACAATGCTTGTCCCGAGTTCCCAGCCGGGTGGTGACCTGCGTTGCCGCGCCGAGCCGGGAAAACACTTCGCGCGCCCATTTCTTGTCGTTGTGAAAATAGGCGTGAAAGCCAAGAAACTCGGCAAGCTTGACGTGATCGAGAAAGCGCGCGCTCGCCTCGGCACCGAGCGATGCAAGTGACAGCTTCATATCAAAGCGATCTGTATCGGTTGTCGCACCAGCCAGACTCCCGCAGTAAATTAACCCCGGCACCGCAATAATGCCGCAAGTCCCCGCCCGATGGAACTTGGCGGTCTTGAGACCGCCTTAGTGTTGACCTCTTTTATTCAGAAGCCGTTCAGCGCCATTGCAGTGTAATCGCATTGAACAGCGTCTTTTCCCGCTTGAAATGGGGGCTAGCATGAAACCGCGTCCCAAGCTGATCGCCGCCCTTTTTGCGCTCGGCGCGGCCGCGCTCGCCTTTACGCCGACGATGGCGAAGGCGGAGAAGCGCATTGCGCTCGTTGTCGGAAATGCCGGCTATCAAGCCGGCGCGCTCAACACGCCGGCCAATGACGCCGGATTGATCGCGCAGACGTTGCAGGCCGCCGGCTTCGATGTCGCCGGTGCGCGCGACCTCGATCAGGATTCGCTGCGCCACGCGCTGCGCGACTTCGTCGAGAAAGCGACCGCCGCAGGGCCGGACACCGTCGCCTTCGTCTATGTGAGCGGGTACGGCGTGCAACTCGAAGGCGAGAACTATTTCGTGCCCATCGATGCCAAGATTGCGCGCGATGTCGACGTGGCCGCCGAGGCGGTGCGCGTATCTGATTACACGCGCCCGCTCGCGGCGCTCAAACTCAAGGCCAGCATCGTCGTTCTCGATGCGGCGCGTGCCAATCCATTTGCCCGATCGGGCGCCCCGCTCGCCGGCGGCCTAGCGCTCGTCGATCCCGACGCAGGCGTGCTGATCGCGTTCAACGCGGCGCCGGGAACGGTGGCGCCGGAAGGTCAAGGGCCCTACGGGCCGTATGCCCAGGCGCTTGCCGAGATGATTCGCGAAGGCGGATCGCCGCTCAATGGCGTGTTCGAGCGCACGCGGCTGCGGGTCAACGAACTCACCAAAGGCGCCGAAGTGCCGTGGCAGGCATCCAAGCTTGAGACATCGGTGGTGTTCTTCGAACGCGCGGCCGATGCCCCGCCGCCCGCCGTCTCCGTCGAGGAGACCGCGGCCATCCGCGCAAGGCCGATCCGCGAGCTTCGCCCGCAGGAAGCCTATACACGGGCCCTCGAGCGCGACACGCTCGAGGGATATTCCGAATTCTGTGATGCTTATCCTGATGATCCCATGGCGCCGCGGGTGCGCGTCATTATTGCCGCTCGCCGCGAGGCGATCACCTGGCGGCGTACCCGTATCGCCGATACGCCGCCCGCCTATTGGTCGTATCTGCGCCGCTATCCCGAGGGTCCGCACGGCGCCGATGCGCACCGTCGGCTCGCCTTCCTTGCCGCTGCTTTGGAGCCGCCGCCGGTATTCGCCGCGTACGCATACGACGTGCCGCCGCCCCCGCCGGAGGAAATCGTCTACATTCGCCGCCCGGTACTCGTCTTCGACGACCCGGTATTTGGGTTTGCGCCACCACCCCCGGCACCGGTTATTTTCCTCGCGCCGCCCCCGCCTGAATTCGTGGTACTGGCGCCGCCGCCCCCGCCGGTCGGGCTCTTCATGCTGCCCATCCCGGTTTATCGGCCTGTGCCGCTATGGGTGCGACCGCCGGCATACGTTGCGCCCCCGCCGCCGAACAACGTGATCTACAACAACGTGCATAACACGGTGGTGGTCAACAACGTCACCAACACCGTCACGGTCACCAATCGCACCGGCCAGACCAGAACCATAACGCCCCCCGCGCAAGCGGCGGCCCCGGCGCAGGGCGGTCGCCCTGGCACGGCTGCTGCTGCTCCGGCTGCGATCGGACCTTCTCTGCCGCCCTCGGTCGCGCAGAAGGCGGTCAGCCTGCAAACTCAGAGCCCGCCGGCTGGAACTCCTACGACCACGCAGCCCGGTGTTCCCGCGCACACGGGAAGGCCGCTGCCGGGGATGCAAGGCCAGCCGCTTCCTTCGGCGAAAGGCACTCCGTCGGCCCCCGCTGCCGCTCTTTCACCGGCGCAAACGCCTGCGCCAGGGACAGGAGCTGGAACGGGCCGACGCGGCATGCCACCGAAACAGCCGGGCACCGCGGCGTTGCCTGCGACCCCTTCCACTGGACCATCAGGCGCTCCACCCGCGGCAACTCTAACGCCCACCCCTGGCGCAACCCAGCCGACGACGCCCGGCAAGCCGACGAGTACGCCGCATGCGCCGACTGCTTCGATACCGTCGGCCACGTCACCGGCTTTGCAGGCGCCGGCGAATAACGCCAAACCCGCCATAGCGCCGCCGCCGCCCGCCGCGCGGATCGCGCCACCGCCGCAGGTGCATCCAGCGCCGCCAAAGCCAGCGACGCCGCCGCCGGCCGCAATGGTGAGGCCCGCGGCTCCCCCGCCGCCGCCGCAACCCGCGGTTCGGGCAGTCGCACCGCCCCCGCCGCCTCCTCCGCCGCCACCCAGGCCAGCTGTCGCAGCGCCGGCTCCGGCAGCCGCCGCCGCAAAGCCGGCCTGCCCCCCAGGGAAAGCCCCGGCAGTCGTGAACGGTCAGACCATCTGCAAATAGGCAGGATCTGAAGCCCGGATGAAACACTCCGGCGCACTAAGCGCGCAAGAGTGAGTTCATCCGGGAAAACAAAAACCCCGGATCACATCAGTCGGCGACGCTAAGCGTCGTCCGCATGACGTGATCCGGGCTACGAGGGGCCTCATCACTTCCCGGACCAATGGACGAAACGGCGTTCAACCAGCAGGAACAGCAGATTGAGGCCGTAGCCGAGCGCTCCCGCGGCAAAGATCGCCGCGTACATGTCGGACATCGCAAATAATTGCTGCGATTCGAATACCCGCTGCCCCAGCCCGTCGGTCGAGCCGATGAACATTTCCGCCACCACCACAATGACGAGCGCGAGCGAGACACCGTTGCGCAGCCCGACGAAGGTTTGCGGCAGCGATTCCAGGAGCATCACGTCGGTGAGCACGCGCAGGCGCGAGGCTCCCATCACTTTGGCCGCGAGCAGCCGCGTCTTACGCGCATTCATGACGCCGTAGGCAACATTGAAGAGGATAACGAGCGCTGCACCGAACGCGGCAACGGAGATCTTCGTCTTGTCGCCGACGCCGAACAGGACCAAGAACAAAGGAAACATCGCCGATGCCGGGGTCGAGCGGAAGAAGTCGATCACGAATTCTACGGAGCGATAGAGCTTCTCGGACGCGCCGAGAAAGATGCCGAGCGGAATTGCGATGGCAGCCGCGATCATGGTAGCCGCGGTCGTGCGCTCGACGGTGCGCCAGAAATCGAAGCCAAGCCGCCCGCCGGCCATGCCTTTCCACAGCGCGCGGAATGTATCGCCCGGCGAGGGCAGCAGCACCTTGTCCACGACTTCGTACCATACGGCGACGTACCAGATGACGATCAGACTGGCGACGCCAATGACCGGCAGATAAGGATCGAAAGTGGTGCGTCGCATGCTTCACCCTTTGCGAACCTCGCGCTGGAATACTTCCAGGCAGTGCGCCTTGATGCGAACGAAATCGGGCTCGGAGAGCGTGGCATCGCTGCGCGGGCGGGGAGCTTCGTAGTGCACGTAGTCGGCGACGGTGGCAGGTCGCCGCGAAAGCAGAAGAATGCGGTCGGCCAGATAGACTGCCTCCTCAAGGTCGTGCGACACCAGCACCGTCGTGGTGCCGGTTTCGAGAAACACCCGCTGCAGTTGATCGCGCATGAACAATGTCATCTCGTAATCGAGCGCGGAGAACGGCTCGTCGAGGAACAGGATTTCCGGTTCCACCACCAGTGCCCGCATGATGGAGACGAGCTGCTGCTGGCCGCCGGAAAGCTCGTAGGGATAGCGCCTGAGATCGATCTTGACCCCGAGATGCGCGACCAGCCGCTCGGTGCGCGCGCGCCGCTCCGCTTTCGGCAGCTGCATCAGCTTGAGCGGGTATTCGATATTGTCGATCGAGCGCAGCCAGGGAAACAGAGCTTCACGATAATTCTGGAACACATAGCCGAACTTGATAGCACGCAGCGGTTTGCCGTCGAACAGGATTTCGCCGGCATCGCTGGGGATCAGCCCGGCGATAATGTTGATCAAGGTGCTTTTGCCGCACCCGTTGGGACCGAATACCGAGACGAGCTTTCCGCGCGGGATGTCCAGATCGAAGCGGTCGTAGACGACCGCGTCGTCAAAGTGTTTTGACAGGCCGCGAATGGTGACGTGAGCGGAACCGGCAGGCGCGGAGACTGACTTGCCGTCGTCGAGCGGCGCTCCGCAAGTCATCAGCGTTCAGAATGTCTGCAAATATTTGGTGACGTCGATCTTCTGCTCCAACGTTCCCGCCTGCACCGAGAAATCGATGAATTTCTGATATTCCGCCTTGTCCTTGTCGGTAAGGTCCTTGGCCATGAAATAGCGCACCATGGGCACGGTATCGACGACATCTTCCGGCGTGAACGTATTCTTGACGAGATGCTTGCGCGCCTCGGCCGGATTGTCGTTGATCAGACGCGCGGCCTTCTCCCAAGCCGCCGTAAACCGCCGGGCGACATCGGACCGGCTTTTGATGAAATCGGAAGTGAGCGCGCAGCCGCCGACGAATGCATTGGCATTCGGGTCGCCGAGCACGTAGTGCGCAATGACGCCGGCCTCGATCGTGGACGCGACGCCAAGCTTGCGCATGGTCGAGGCATTGGGCTCGAGCGTATAGCCAGCGTCGAAGGTACCTGCGGTCATGGCATTGACGTGCTGGCCCATATCCAGCTGATCGATGCTGTAATCGCCTTCCTTCAGGCCCACTGCGGCAAGCGCCGCCTTCGCCATGCTGACATTGGCGGGACCAGGGGCCGACATGATCTTGGCACCCTTGAGATCCTTGAGCGAGGCGGCGTTGAATCCCTTGCGGACAACGAACTGTTCCATCTGATAGATCTTATTCTGGCTATTCACCGAAATGTACATGGCAACGCCGGGTTTCTTAATGTTCGCATTCATGCCTTCGATGGTTACCAGCACGGCGGCGGCATCGATCTGATTGGTGATCATGGCGGCGACATTGGGCGGGCCGCCGATCAGCCGCACCATTTCGGTTTCGATATTCTGTTCCTTGAAGAAGCCGCGTTCGACCGCGACGAAATACGGCAGCGTGGAGCTGACGGGAAACACCCCGACCTTGACCTTGTCCTGCGCCGCAGCCGGCGCCGTAAGCGCCGCCAGAACCAATCCTGCAGCAAACAAACGCAACTTTTGTTCTGTTTTGTTCATGGGTTCATCTCCATCTCGCAACCGGCACGATTTCCAAAGCAATCTTCATGCCGGCATCATCCGCCCACATCGACGATCGCAATGACCGGGCCGCCCCCGTGCGGACCCTGATGCATGGCATCGACAGACACGAACACGGCGGGGTCGCCGATTGCAGCCGCCGCAACGCCGCCGACGGCCGCCTTGGAATGGCGGTGATGATGCACGTCCGAGTTGTCGAGCATGATCTGCCGTCGCCCGCGCAGCGTGCCGCGCCGGTCGGCTTCGCATTTGATGAAACAATTCACCACGCGCCCATTGAGATCTTCGGCGCGCGGCCGTTGCGGCAATTCGAGCCCGGCATTGCCGATGGCGGCGTAAATGGCGTCCATGTCGAGCGCATCGCGCATGACGGCATGACCGATGCGATAGCGGCCGCCCGCCCCTGCCTTATTGCCGAGGAGCACGACCTGCGCCTGGGTCAGCTCGACGCCCGACGAGCAAGACGCAACCGAGGAATAAAGGTCGAGGTCTTTGCATATCTGCTCGGCGCGCGGCATCTTTATTTCACCGAGCGCGACTGCGATTCCCAGCGCTGCCGTCCCGTTGGATACGCCCATGGACTCGTGCACCTCGCAGGCAACATCATGCCCGCGCGCGTGCGCATCGCGCACCCATTCGATGGTGAGAAGCGGCGTCTTGGTCTGCACGTAATGGACGTCGGACGCGTCAGCGATGCCGGCTTCTCGCATGGCGCTTCGCACAGCAGCTGCAACCTTTTCCACCATGGCGAGACGCCCGATGTCTTCCGGGGCAAGCTCGGCACTCATGGCGGCGCCGATCGCCAGGCGCGACTTTGCGGAATCGCCGGTCTTGCCATTGCGGGCAAATATCGTTGCATGCGGCGTGATCACGCCGTCGCAGCCGCCCGACCAGACCATGGGGACGGCCGCGATTTCCGCCTCGCGCCTGTTGCCGCGCTTCTCCAAGACGCGGCGAAATGCCTGATCGGCAAGGATGCGCGTGAAATCGTTGACGCCGCCATTGCCCTCGGTTTTGCCGATGACGGCAATCACCTCGTCGGCGGCAAACTGGCCGGCATTGAGGCGCGCCTCCAGCCCCGATGCGTCCTGCACGGTTTTCAGCTCTACCTTGGCAACTTCGATGGCCATCGCTTCACGCTCTCCGCATTTCCTCGTAACCCTCGCCACGGTCGATCATCGGCCGCGAGGTGGCGCGTCGGGCACGCATGCTCTCGCGCAGCGCCGTCGTGCGCGTTGCATCGACTTGCAGACCCGCCGAGGTCTCAACCAGCGTCACGCCGTAATCTTCGCGCGCCGAGGCGCGCGACACCTTGTCCTCGATTACATCGCGCAGAACAAGCTCCGGCTCGCGATCGAGCGGGTCGCCCCATCCTCCGCCGCCGGTCGTCAAGACGCGCACGACCTGCCCTTTCAACACCGGCTCGCCATCGACCAGTCCGCCAAGATGACGCGGCGTGCCCTCGAGGTCGACGGTGACGCGGAACGGCTGACCCGCTTTCCCGCCATTGACGCCATAGCAGCCGAGCCGCACCCGGTCGGCGGTGACGATGGTGCGGCAATCGGTGAGTGCGCGGTAGTGTTTCTCGTAGCCTAACCCGCCGCGCCGCTTGCCGGCGCCGCCCGAATCGGTCCGCAGCGCGAGCCTCTCGACAAGGAGCGGAAAGCGCGTTTCGGTGAACTCCGCCGGCTGATTGCGCGAATCCGGAACAATGTGGATGGCGTCGTTGCCGTCGGCGTAGTAGCGCCCGCCCGAGCCGCCGCCCAGAACTTCGCGGGAGAGAAACGGATTGCCGTCGGCATCGGTGCCGAAGAAACCGGTATAGCGGATGGTCTCCTGATCCGCCGGCATTCGCCCCTCGACCGCCTGGGCTACCACGCCGGCGAGGAGCCCGAGGCAGCGCAGCAATACGAAAGAACGGGCATTGGTTGGCGCCGGCCATTGCGGGGTGATCAGCGTTCCCCTCGGCGGAAACACCACGTCGAACACTTCGCACACGCCCTCATTGACGTGAATCCCGGCCGCGCGTTCCGGCGTATCCGCAAGGTTGCGCAGGATCGGCGCAATCCATTTGATGAGGAAGGCGCCACCGGCATAGTCGGCCGGCCAGTTGATCGGTCCCGGCGATTGGGGGGCGGTGCCGGTGAAATCAAGCGTGATATGCCCCCCTCGCTTGATCATCTTGAGCGCCAGGGAGTGCAGCCTGGGAGGTGTGATGCCGTCGTGCTCGACGTAATCCTCCCAGCAATATTCGCCATCGGCGATCTTGGGTAAGAGCTCGTTCCTGTAGATGTCGCGGCACTTGTCGAGAATGGCCTGAAAGCACGCTTCCACTGTCTCGGCGCCGAAGCGCGCAAACAGCTCTTCCATTCGGCGCGCTCCCATCAGGCAGGCCTGCACCTCGCTATCGAGATCGGCCGCCAGCATCTCCGGCACCCGCGTGTTGCGCCTGATGATTGCGAACACCGCCTCGTTGCGCCTCCCGGCCTCGTAAAGTCTGATTGGCGGGATCGCGAGCCCTTCCTCGAACACGCTCAATGCCGTGCCCGGCATGGAGCCGGGGACGCGCCCGCCGATATCGTCGTGGTGACCGAAGGCCTGGATAAAGGCGACCACTTCGCCCTGGTGAAACACCGGGACCGTGCTGCAGAGGTCGGGCAGATGCCCGATGCTGCCCTCGCTGAGATAGGTGTCGTTCATGAGGAAGACGTCGCCCGGCCGCATGGTGGCGGCGGGGAAATCGCGCACCACCGCATTCGGCATTGCCGAATATGATCGTCCGGTGAGCTTGCGGCAGTGGCGGTCGAACAGGCCGACGCGGTAATCATGCGCCTCGCGGATCATCGGGCTGCGCGCGGTACGTTCGATGGCGTATTCGATCTCCGCCTCGATCGAGTTCAGGGTCCCTTCAACAATCTGCAGGACAATGGGATCGACTTGGTGCCGGCTAAGCTCGGCCGGCGCTCGGTTGAGGCTCGCTGTCGCCGAAGCGGTCATTGCCCGCTTCTCGATGTGCCGTTCGCAGCGCGCACGATGAGAACTCCATGCGGATCGACGGCAAGCTCCTGGCGCGGAAACACCACGGTCGTTGAGCCGAACTCCTCTACGATCGCCGGTCCCTGCAAAATGACGCCGGGACCGAGCGCTGCGCGCTCGTGGATTGGCGTATCGCGGAATGCGCTGTCGAAATAGACCGGACGCATCGATTTGGCAGGCGCGGCCGGCGCAGCAGTGGCGGCAAGCTCCGGTATCTGCGGCCGCTCTATCAGTCCGAAGCCGGAAACGCAGAAATTGACCAGCTCGATCTTCTGTTCACCTTCGTAGGTGTAGCCGAAGTTGCGCATATGCGCAGCATGGAATGCAGCAATGAGGCCGGCAAGGAAGCTCATATCGACCTTACCGCCGGGCGCGGCGACCCTCACTTCCATGGACTGGCCGCCGTAGCGAATGTCGGCTTCGCGCAGGATGCGAATGTGTCCAGCATCAATGCCGTTACGTTCGAGGGTGCCGACCGCTTCGGCTTCGAGCCGGGCGTAAATGTCGGCTATCGCCGCAATATCGATTGCATCCTCGTGCAGGACTCTGGTGATGATGTGATCGGTGCGCCAATCCACGGCAAGCAAGCCAAAGGCGGAGAGGTTTCCCGGATTGGGAGGAACAATGCATGCCTGCATGCCGATGAGGTCCATCACGGCCGGCGATTGTGCCGGCCCCGCTCCGCCAAAGGCAAGCAGCGCGAATTCGCGCGGGTCGATGCCGCGCTGTATGGTCATCTGACGGATCGCATTGGCCTGGTTCCAGTTGGCGATCTCGATAATGCCATCGGCGAGTTGTTCGGCGCTCATATTGCCGGCAAGCCGCCTTGCGAGCGCCGTGATCCCCGCGCGCGCACGCGCCGCATCAAGCGCGATGCCGCCGCCGATCAGCGCAGCAGGGATGCGGCCGAGGACGAGATTGGCATCGGTGATGGTCGGCTCGCTTCCGCCATTCGGGTAGCACATTGGTCCGGGCTCGGCGCCCGCGCTCTTCGGACCGACTTTGAGGTGGCCTTCGCGGCTGATCCAGGCGATCGATCCACCGCCGGTGCCAATGGTATTGATATCGATCATTGGAATACGGACGGGGAAATTGCCGACGGCGCCGCCATTCGTCACGTGTGGGCGGCCTCCTTCGATGAGGCAGAGATCGGTCGAGGTGCCGCCGGCATCGAGCGTCACCACATTGGCAAAGCCCGCGACCTCGGCAATGACCGCAGCGCCGAGCGCGCCGGCCGCCGGGCCGGAAAGCGCCGTGGTTATCGGCTTGTTGACCACCTCGGCCGCGCTCGCGACGCCACCGCTCGACTGCATCACCAGGAACGGCTTGTCGGCAAGGCGAGCCCCCAGCGCATCGCGCACGCGGCGGAGGTAGTTCGCCATATGCGGTTTGACGAAGGCGTCCACCAATGTGGTGACGGCACGCTCATATTCGCGGTACTCCGGCAGCACCGTCGAGGAAAGCGACAGTGCGCATTCAGGATATTCCTGGGCGACGATCTCCGCGACGCGCCGCTCGTGTGCAGGATTGGCGTACGCATGGATGAGGCAGACGCCGACCGCGCGCACCCCGCGACTGCTGAAGAAACGCGCCGCGGCGCGCGCGCTCTCCTCGTCGAGCGCGCGCAATTCGTCGCCGCGAAAATTCAGCCTTCCGCCGACCTCGCGCACGGACGCAAGCGGCACGATGCGCTCGGGTTTCACCCAGAAATACGAGTTGCCATAGCCTTCGGGAACCGACTGTCGCGCGATTTCCAGAATGTGGCGAAAGCCCGCAGTGATGATCAGTCCGAGGCCACTGATCTCCCCTTGCAGGAGCGCGTTGGTAGCGACCGTGGTGCCATGTGCGAGGCCGGAAACCTGTTCGGGAGAGCAGCCGGTCTCGGCGAGAACGGCATCGATGCCGCGCACGAGACCGATTGCCGGGTTCGCCGGCGTGCTTGCCACCTTGGTGACGCGCATGGCGCCGGAGCCGCTATCGACCGCCACCACATCGGTGAAGGTGCCGCCGGTATCGATCCCTATGCGCAAACGAGACGGGCTCATTTTCCCGCATTGGCCACGGAGCAATGGCCGGGTCAAGCGCCGGGCGGTAAGCGGCCTGGCCATATCGTCGAAGGAAAATTACGCGTATTAGATCATCCCGGTACACCGCCCAATTTCGCCGTCATGGCCGGGCCCGTCCCGGCCATTGGATACCCCGGCACAAGGCTGCACAAGGCCGGGCATGACGAAGCAGAATCCACCGGAGCCAAGGGATGCAGGAGAACTTTCGCCAATTCCTCGATCGCCTGCGCCAGGCCGACGAGCTTGTCGATCTGCACCAGCCGGTCGACATCCGCCACATCGCGACGCTGGTCGATCAGGCGAAGACCGCGCTCTATTTTCACCGGGTCATCGGCTACGAGGTGCCGGTCGTCTCCGGCCTCATCCGCACGCCCGAGCGTGCCATGACGGCGCTCGGCTGCGAGACCTATCGCGAGATCGCGGACAAGCTCAAGCACGCCATCGAGCAGCCGATCCCGCCGAAATACGTCAATACTTCGCCGACCCGCGAAATTGTCGTCACCGGAGACGACGTCGACCTCTACAAGCTGCCGATCCCCATGTCGTCGATTTTCGACGGCGGCCCCATGATCACCGCCGGGGTGGTGATTGCACGCGACCCCGAGCTCGGCCTCAACAGCGGCATCTACCAATTCATTGTGAAGGAGAAGAGTCTCACCGGCATCGACATCGTCACTCCCAACAACATGCGGCTGTTCGCGCAGCGTGCGTATGAGAAGGGCACTCCTTTGCCGATCTCGATCAGCATCGGCACGCATCCCATCGAGATCACCGGGGCCGGCTATCGCGCGCCGCTCGGTGTCGATGAAATGGCGATTGCCGGCGGGTTGCGCGGCGCGCCGGTCGAGCTTGCCCCCTGCAAGACCATCGACCTGCCCTACATCGCCGATGCCGAGATCGTATTGGAGGCGGAGATATTGCCCACCGGCTGGACCTGGCCGGAAGGCCGGTTCGGCGAGTTCACGCGGCTGATGGGAGGCTTGCACTGGAATCCGCTGGTGCGGATCAAGGCCATCGCCATGCGCAAGGACGCGATCTATTACAACCTGCACATGCCGTGGGAGAATACCTGGCTCGCGGCGCCGACGCGCTATGCCGCGATCCGCCAGGCGCTGCGCACCGCCGGCGTGCAGGTCAGGGATATCAACGTGACGCTGGGCGGCTGCGCCTTCTGGCACGCGGTGATCTCCATCAAGAAGCAGCCCGGCGAAGGCAAGAATGCTCTGCTCGCCGCACTCTCGGTGATGGACCTCAAACATGTCGTGGTGGTCGACGACGACATCGACGTTTTCGATCCGGGGGAAGTGGAATGGGCGATCGCCACCCGCGTGCAAGGCGACAAAGATGTGATGATCGTCGGCAATGCGCGCGCAAAGCCGCTCGATCCGAGCCTGCCGCAGGGTTACGGCGTGGTGCCGACCGGCGCGAAAGTCGGGATCGATGCGACCATTCCCGAAGGCATTCCGCGCGAATATTACGAGCGCATCACCTATGCCTATGCGGATCGCGCCAAGATCGAGGATTACGTCAACGGCAAATCCGATGCGCCCGGTCGCGCCGGTGACGACCTCGAAGTG
Source organism: uncultured Alphaproteobacteria bacterium (assembly GCA_963817135.1). GTDB lineage: Bacteria > Pseudomonadota > Alphaproteobacteria > Rhizobiales > Xanthobacteraceae > VAZQ01. The sequence continues at coordinate 119,191 of CAWFNG010000020.1, forward strand.
GCGTCGTTGGCGGACAAGATTTTGCAGACGATCGAGCAGCAGCCGCTCTACTATAGCGAGATTGCCGATCGTTTCGCGGACTACGATTTTCGCAGCATCGCGCGCGCGCTCGGCCATCTGCATGCGGGCGAGAAACTCTGGCAGGACGCGCGCGGGCGCGCATGCGTGCGCGGCTCGCAATTCGCGGCCAAGCCGCCGCAGCGGTAGCCCGGATTGAGCGCCTTCGCTCAATAGTGTCCCTTTGGTTCCGACGTTCGCATGCGAGGGTGCTGCAAAGTGATACGAACGTCGGAACCGGGACACTAGGGAGGAGCACGATGAGATTGTCTTTCGGACTCATTTTCCTCGCGATGGCCGCGAGTGCGGCTCGCGCCGAGGACGTTCCCCGTTTTACGGTCGACGCTGCGTGGCCCAAGCCGCTGCCCAACGACTGGATCATGGGGCAGGCGTCCGGCGTCGCCGTCGATGCCCAGGACCATGTCTGGGTGATTCAGCGGCCGCGCACACTTACCGACGACGAGAAGGCGCTGACGCTTAACCCGCCGCAGTCGAAGTGCTGCCGGCCAGCACCGCCGGTGATGGAGTTCGATCCGGAAGGGAATCTGATCCGGGCCTGGGGCGGCTCCGGCCAGGCCTACGAATGGCCGCAGAACGAGCACGGCATCAGCATCGACGCGGCGGGGTTTGTGTGGATCGGCGGCAATGGCGATAATGATGGGCAGTATCTGAAATTCACCCGCATGGGGCAATTCGTTCTGCAGATCGGGAAATCCGGACCGCAGACCAACAGCAATGACGTGGCCCGGCTCGGCCGCGCCGCCGACGCGGAGGTCGACCCCGAAGCCAACGAGGTCTACATCGCCGACGGCTATTTCAATCATCGCGTCATTGTCTTCGACGCAAATACCGGTGCGTATAAACGTCACTGGGGCGCCTACGGCAAAAAGCCAACTGATGAAAAGATGCCTGCTTTCAACCCGGCGGCGGCGCCGTCACCGCAGTTCGGCAATCCGGTGCATTGCGTGAAGATTTCCAAAGACGGTCTCGTTTACATTTGCGACCGCGCGAACGATCGCATTCAGGTGTTTCGCAAGGACGGCACTTTCGTGAAGGAGTTCATCATCGAAAAAAATACGCTGCGCGCCGGCTCGGTGTGGGACCTCGACTTCTGGATCGATCCCAAGCAGACGTTCCTGGTCAATGCCGACGGCACCAACAACGAGGTGCGCACCTTACGCCGCGAAACCGGCGAGATCGTCGGCGCCTTCGGTCGCAATGGCCGCAATGCCGGCGAGTTTCATTGGGTGCACAATCTCGCGGTGGATTCGAAGGGCAACATCTACACGACGGAGGTCGATACCGGTAAGCGAGCGCAAAAATTCCGCTATGTCAGTCCAGCGGTGCGGTAACCCCGCTAGTGCGGTGAATTTGAAGTTCCTATCATAACTGGCCGCAAGCTCGTTCAGGAACTCTCAAATTCGAAAACCGTACTAGAAATCATAGAGTTGCTAGTGGTCCTTCAGATTCCAAAGTTCGCATCCGAACGTGCGGCGGGTGGTGGCGAACTTCGGAATCGGACCACTAGTTCGACCCGATCATCTTCAAGAGCGGCGCAAGCCGCTCCATGTCCTTGCGGATGTGGGCATCGAAGTCGCGCAGCCCGATACCCTGCGGCGTGATGCCTTGCACGCGGATCTTGGCCTGCAGTTCCGGGTCCTTGCCGACCTCCACAATCGCGGCGTGCAGCGCCTGGAGCGTTGCCGTCGGCGTCTTCGCCGGCGCAAGAAATCCATACCAGGTGGCATTGCGATAATCGACATTCTGCGAGATGGCAGTCGGCACCTGAATGGGCTCGCGGATGGGCTCATCCGCCGCGACTGCAAGCGCCAGCAGCCGGCCGTCCTGAAGGAGCGGCAGCGTGAATGCCGCCGGCGCGAAAGACACCTGGATGCGGCCGCCAAGCAGGTCGGCAATGATGGTGGAGCTGACGGTATAAGGCACGTGCACGAGATCGGTGCCGGTCTGCAGGGCGAAATACGCTCCCGCCAGATGGGTGGCGGTACCGATACCCGCGGACCCGTAATTGATGCTTCCGGGCTTCTTCCTGGCGAGATCGACAAATTCCGGCAAGCTGCGGATACCCAGCGACGGTGCCACGTTGATGACGGTCGGCGCGTCGCCGATCAGGCAGACACCGGCAAAATCGCCGACCGGGTCGAATGGCAGGTTTTTGTTCAACGTCCCGAGGATCGCGTGCCCGGAATTGGCGAGCACAATGGTATAGCCGTCGGCCGGTGCGGTCGCGACGGCCTGTGCGCCAATGAGCCCGCCAGCGCCAGGACGATTGGCGACAATGACCTGCTGGCCGAATCGCTTTGCCAGGCCGTCGGCATAAAGCCGGGCCAGGATGTCGATGGTCGTACCCGGGGTGAGCGGCACGACGATGGTGATCAATCGCGCGGGAAACTGCTCTTGCGCCGAAGCTGCCGGGCAAAGGGCTGCCATCATCGTTGCGAGCACAAGCGCAGACAAATGTCTCGTTTTCATACCTCTCCTTTCCCGCAGGCCCGTAGCCCGGATTGAGTGCCTTCGCTCAATCCGGGCTACTGATTGCCATCAGCCGAGCGCTACCGCGCGCACCGGCGAGGCTTCTGCACCGATGATGTTCAGGGGAAAGGCGATAAGCGTGAAGCGGTCCTTGTCGATGCGATCCAGGTTCTTCAGGTACGGCATGGTGACAATGCCGTGCTCGCTCAGGGTGCGGGAATTATGGAACACGCGCGGTGCGCCGGGCTCGTCGTTGCCGTGATAGAAGTCGTAGCCGACGATGACGACACCTTGCTCGATGCACCAATTGGTAGCCCCGATTGTCAGGTAAGGCGATTGCTGCATCCATTTTTCCGAGCCGCCGTCGTAATGGTTGTTGTGATCGGTGCGCAGGAGAAGCCGGTCTCCCCTTCTCATGCGCGCGCTGACCGCATGATCGAGATCCTGCTCGGTGATCGCCTTGCCCGGCACTTTCGTGCGCAGATCCGCAATCACGGCGTCGCCCATGAATATTTCCAGCGGCAATTGGTGAATCTGCGTTCCTCCGCGCACATTGTGCTCGGGTGCATCGACGTGGCTGCCGGCATGCAGGCGCATATGCACGCCGCGCACGATTTGCCCCGCCCCGCCGGGAGCGTCGTGCTCCTTGAGCACTTCCATCGCAAACTGCATGTCCTTCTTGAAACCGGCCGGCGTGCGCATCGCAAAATTCCTGGGGTCCAGTTCCAGGCTGATGTCGATGATCTTGCCGAACGGCAGTGACATGAAATTTCCCTCAATCGTGCCTGGGAATGCCGGCTTTATCGATCAAGGCTGTCCATTTGGCGATGTCGCTCTTCATGCGCTCGGTCATTGCCTGCGGGCTGCTGCCGCGCATCTCCATGCCAAGCTTGGCGGCTTTTGCCTGCAGGTCCGGATTGAGCAGAACTTCGTTGATCGCCCGCACAAGGACCTCGATGACGGGTTTGGGGGTTGCCGCGGGCACGGATATCCCGTTCCAGCTCACGACTTCGAAGTCTTTTATCCCGCCTTCCTGCACCGTCGGGACGTCCGGCAGATACGCCGTCCGCTTCGGTCCGGTGGAGGCGAGCGCGACGACCTTCTTGTCGGCAATCAGTCCCTGCATGGCGGCATAAAATTCAAAGGCGACATCGACATCGCCACGGATCAGCGCCGTCGACAAATCGGGCGAGGTGCGGAAGGGAACGATCGTCGCCGCAATTGCGGTTGAGCTCTTGAACAGCTCGGCGGCAAGATTTTGCGTGCTGCCGGGATTGGTGGTGGCGATGTTGATCCGGCCAGGATTGCGCCTCGCCGCCTGCACCACATCGTCGATTGATTTCAACGGCGAGTCCGCCCGGGTCACGATGAGCAGGTCGAAAAAGGATACGGTCGAGGCCGATGCGAAATCGGTGAGGATGTTATAAGGGAGCGCCTTGAACAGCGAAGCGCTGATCGCATTGTTGTTGCCGGTCATCAGCAGGGTATAGCCGTCGGGAGCGGCGGACGCACCGGCTTTCGCGGCGACGATGCCGCCGGCACCGGGGCGATTCTCGACGACAAACGGCTGCTTGAAGCGGCCGGTCAAGGCGTCGGTCAGAATGCGCATGCCGACATCGGCTACTCCACCCGCCCCGTAGGGAACAATGAGCTGCACCGGCCGACTGGGATAATCGGATTGCGCGCTCGCCATCCCGCCCATGAGACACGGCATGGCCATACCGACGAGGAATGTCGCGCACACGCAGGGTGGGCAAATTCGTCTCCGAAGACTTTTCCGCGTGGGCCATAGCCCGCGAAGACGGGCGTAAACGCCCTTTGGGCCGCTGCACGAATTTGCCCACGCGGAAGCCCCGTGCACAGCGCCTTTGCCCACCCTATCGTTCATTGGACCATCCTCTGGAAATCATCGAATTGGCACGTCCAGCTCAAATCGCGCAATCTCCGCATTCATCGCGTTGCCATTCACAATGAGCTGCACCAGCAGCGTGAATCGACCTTCGGACAGGCTCTGCGCGAAATCGAGATAGCAGCTTGCATCTTTCTCCACTGCGGCCACCCCAGCGGACACCACACGGCCTTGCGCGTCGGTGACGATGTAACGGCATTCGGGGGCCGCACGCTTCACCACGTCGGCGGATAGAGAGCGCAAGGGCTTGCGCACGATATCGTAGCTGCGCATGTGTGTTTGCAAAAGCTCGATATCGCCGGTGATCTTGATGCGTCCTTTGACGGTCTCAAACGCGGTAATGAAGCCGCGGCGCGGAATCGCATAGGCGTCATAGGAGCCCACTCCAAGCGGGTAGCTCAGGTCACGGAATGCCTCGACCGTAACGCTGTCGGCCGACCAGCGTTTGAGCTGATAAGGCCCATCGGTCACCAGGAAATGCCCGCGCTCCTTGTAGAAGGCGGCAAGCGCCGCCCACCGTTTGCGCGCTGCCTCCGCACTGACGAGCGGCGCGAGCGGCTCAGGGCGAAAACCCTGCCGCTCGAAATCCTCCACCAGGCTGGCGAGCCGGGCGTTCATGTCGGACGAGCGCACGAGATCGAGCCATTCGACGCCGCGTCGGCGTGCTTCCTGTTCCGAAAAGGCCGCCCAGCCGCGCGCGACCGCCTCCTCCATGAGCACCAGTAAATGCCAGGGTACGCTGCTCCAGGGCGGAGCGACGACCGCATCCTGCTCCGGATCGAGCGCCGGCAGCGCGGAGTAGACCTCCACCACAAAGAGTTCGCGGATGAATTCGAAATCGCCAAACCGGAACGATTTGGAAGTGGTGTCTGTGCCCACCACCCGAATACCCGATAAACGCGCGCGCATCACCGCAGTCGCTTCGGCGATAAACGCGTCCGAGGCCGCCTCGTCCGCCGCATTCACCCCGCCCCAGCGATAGGCGAACATGTAGGCGTAGAGGAGATCGACCGCGGTCATCCGCGTGCCGTCGTGGAAGGCCGAGCCGAGCACGCGATAGGTCAGCTTTTGTTTCGCCGTCTTGCCGGCACCCACCGGCGCCAGCCGCCCGCTCCCCGGCTGCGGCAGAACGGCGTCCTGCGGCACTTCGATTTCCGCACCGACCGCAAGCGGCTGCGCCGGCGTGCGCCGCTCCACGATCGGCTCCGCCAGAATGCTGAGACTGATAAACGTGTAGACCACCATCAGCGCAGTCAGCGGGATTTGCGAGCGCAGCGCAGCGGCGCGGGTGTCGAGAACCTCGATGGCGCGGCGGTGGGCGAGATAAACCGCGACGATGTGGCCGAGGAGAATCGCGGTTACCGCCGTATACCAGGCAAACCGTGCATCGACGATGCCGATGTCGACGCGGTAGCCCGCCGTTCCGAACAGGTTCCAGCCGAATCCGAACGGGTCGGAAGCAAGCGGAATGAGGTACTGGCCCTGGATCAGTAGAAACGTCAGGTAATGCGCGAGATGATAGCCGATGGCGATCGGCACGAGGGTGAGCGCAAATTCGCGGGCCATTGCCAGCGGCGAGAGAGCGCTCGCGCTGACAGCACGCATCACGGTGCTGATGGCGACAAAGCTGCCGCAGAATATCAGCCAAAACACCAGGAGGCCTGCGCTGCGCAGAACGGCGAGTTTCAGCTCTCCCAAACCTGCGAGATAAACGGCCAATCCCTTTTCCAAGCTATCCCATTCCGGCGTGCCCAGCGCTCCGTCGTAAAGGACGGTCGCGAGCAGCAGGAGGACGAATGCCATCATTGAGGTGCTCACCGCCCGCGAAGGCAGGAGCCCCGCCCCGAAAGGCCGCAACCGCAATGGTTGCTGGGGGTTGGCAGGCAGATCGAGCGGCGCAAAGCGGGCGAAGGTGCCGAAAATGAGCGTGAAAACCTCGCCATGCTGCAGCCACGTCTCGCCGCCGAACAGAAACATCGCGGCGATGGTCAGCGCCGAATAGCCAAGGAGGAGAATGGCCAGGAAATGCGGGACCGCCGGATTGGGATAAACCAGCTCGATCCAGGCGAGCGCGCCGAGCAGCGCGAAAGCCGGCCAGACACCGAGTACTGCGGGATAGCGCAGGCGTATGGAGAATTCGTTCGCACCTTCGCTGAGCGGATGGGCGATGCAGCTGAGGCGGCCGATCAGTTCAAACAGCGTTTGCCACGGATTGATGACGGTCCAGATGTTTCCGATGAACGCCGAAATATAGACGAGCCCCACCCAGACGATGACCCACACCATGGTCGGGGCGATATTCCGGTACGGGCTCTGGTCGCCGATGAGCCCCGCAACGATCGTAAGGACGAGGATGCCCAGCGCCGCAATTCGCAGCGTCCATATCAGCGCCGGATGAAAGATCAGCCGCGCGATAGGCCCGAGATGCAGCTCAATGCCGACCGGCACATGCGCCGGCGTGCGCTCGCGCACGAACAGGCCGACAATGACAAACGAAACGGCGACCGCGACCGCCGCTCCGAAGAGATAAAACGATAGCGGGATGGGGAGGTCGTAGCGCTGGCCGAAGCCATGCGCAGCAGCCGGTAGGGGGGTGAGCGCGGAGAGCGCCGCGACAAAGCACAAACGAAACAGCCGGCACAAGCGAAACGGAAGCCGGCCCGTCATGCTAAACTAGGCAAGTCCGCGGCTGTTCAGGTAGGCGCGCTCGGTGATGTCGCTCAAATCCATGATGGAGGCACGGAACTGTTGATAGCTCCGGTAGATTTGCCGGGACACCTCGTCGCGTGAGCCGGCTTCAGCGACGACATCTTTGCTGATTTCCAGAAAAGCCTTGAGAACGGAATCATCGAACTTCACGATCTTTATGTCGCCGTAATCGCGCAGCTTGCGCAACGATTGCGCGTTGTTGGTGTTGAATTCGGCCAAAGAGCGGGCGTATTCACAGGCAGCCACCGCCTCGATGAGCCGCTGGTCGCTCGTCGTAAAACTGTCCCACACGCGCTTGTTGATGCCAACGGCCGAGCCGGTGCCCGGTTCGTGAAATCCGGGATAGTAGTAATAGCGGGCCGCCTTGTGCAGACCCATTGCCATATCGAGCCACGGGCCGACCCATTCGCTCGCATCCAAGGCGCCGGATGCGAGGGAGGGCACGATCTCGCTGCCGGGCAGAGTGACCGCTATGGCACCCAACCTGCGAAGGACTTCGGCGCCAAGCCCGGGCATCCGGTAGCGAAGCCCCTTGAATGCGCCCGGCGAGGCGATCTCGTTGAGGAACCAGCCGCCCATCTGGGTGCCGGTATTAAGGCAAAGCAGGGACTTGAGATTGAATTGCCCGCTGAGCGCATCCCACAGTTCCTGGCCCCCGCCGAACTGGATCCATGCGAAGAGTTCGTCCGCAGTGAAGCCAAAGGGCACGGCCGAGAAAAAGTTGAACGCCGGCGACTTCTTTTCGAAGTAATACTCGTCGGAATGATACATGTCGGCGACGCCCGCGCTCACCGCATCGAACGTCTCGAATGGGCGCACCAATGCGCCGGACGGAAATACCTCGACGGTGATGCGACCTCCCGTCGCAATGCCGATCGTCTGCGCCAAGCGAACCGCGCTGGTGTGAAGGCCAGGCGTGCCTTCGGGCCAGTCGGTCACCATCTTCAATTGTCGGACTCTCTGGGCGATGGCAGGCGCCGGGAAGCTCAAGGCTGCGCCAGCCGCCAATGATCCCGCGCCAGCCAGAATATCCCGCCGCCTCATGGCTGTCGTCTTGCTCTGTGTATGGTGAGCCAGCTCCAAATGCACTCCGTATCACAACATCATTCTGACACGTGGTTTCAGATATGTAGTCGATCAACCGAGACTACGGCTGTTCAGGTAGGCCGCTTCGCTGATGTCCGTCCAATTGACGATCGACGCGCGGAACTGCTCGTGGCTACGATAGATTTTCTTCGCTAGTTCGTCGCCGGAGCCGATCTCTGCCATAACGTCCTTGCTGATTGCGCGAAAGGTCTTCAGCAGGGAGTCATCGAATTTGAGGATTTTGACGATCCCTTCATCGCGCAATTTGCGCAGCGACAGCGCATTATTTGCGTTGAATTCGGCAAGAGAGCGCGCGTATTCGCTTGCAGCCGCGACCTCGATTATCAACCGATCGCTTGCATCGAAGCTTTCCCATACGCGCCTGTTGATACCGAGCGCGATGCTGGTGCCCGGTTCGTGAAAGCCGGGGTAGTAATAATATTTGGCGGCTTTATGCAGACCGAGTGCCATGTCGAGCCATGGGCCGACCCATTCGCTCCCATCGATAGCGCCCGACTCGAGCGCCTGCATGATTTCCCCGCCCGGCACAATCAGCACAACGGCGCCCAGCCGCCGCAGCACCTCGGCGCCAGGTCCTGTCATTCGATAACGCAGCCCCTTGAACGCCTCCGGCGAACCAATCTCGCGCGAATACCAGCCGCCCATCTGAGCGCCGGTGCTCAGACAAAGAAGCGACTTGACATTGAACTGACTGCCAAGCGCATCCCACAACTCTTGCCCGCCGCCATAGTGGACCCACGCAAACAGTTCGTCGGCGGTAAAACCAAAAGGGGTTGCAGCAAAGAAGTGAAACAGGGGCGATTTTTTCTCGAAGTAGCCTTCGTACGTATGATACATATCGGCAATGCCGGCCCCTACCGCGTCGAATGTTTCGAATGGACGCACAAATGCGCCGGCGAGAAATACCTCGATCTTAATGCGTCCGCCGGTCGCATCGCCGACCGTCTGTGCGAACCGAACTGCGCTGGCGTAAAACCCGGGCAGGCCTTCCGGCCAGTCGGTCACCATCCTCAGCTGCCGGACACCCTGGGCGATGGCAGGCGCCGGGAAGCTCAAGGTCGTGCCAGCCGCCAATGATCCTGCGCCAGCCAGAATTTCTCGCCGCCTCATCTGGAGCCTTTCTGCAAAGCCAGCAGCGCCATGGAAGCAACTCGTGCGATGCCGTCGATATCATTCCATCATGCGGCAGGGATTATCGCAACAATCGGTTTGCGTTCATGCTAGGCTTAGGTCTGCGCAGAAAGTCGCGGATTTTCCTCGATGCCAGTGGGCTTTAACGATAACGCATCAGGGGGAATTGCATTCCTTGGGGGTTGGCAACCCGGGGTCCGCGCCCGGCTCTTGCTCGCGTTCTTCGGCATCAGCGCTTTCGCCGTATTGGCTGCCGCGGCGGGGCTTTATGCATTTCGTGAAGTCGGGGATCGGCTCGAACTGATCGATGCCCGCGTACCGCAAGTCGTCACCTCCATGGAGATATCGCGGGCGGCCGATCGGCTCATTGCATCGGCACCCGCCCTGCTCGCCGCTACGACTACGAACGAGCGCGACGACGTATCGAAGCGCATGCAGCCTGAAATCGATCGGCTGATCGCCGGTCTCAACGATATCAGTGCGGCCGGCAGTGCAAGCGACGCCGCAATTTCGATGCAGCTCCTGGTCTCCTCGTTGCAATCCAATCTGGCGCAACTGCAAAATCTGGTAGGGCTGCGTATTGAAGCGAGGGACCGGCTTGGCAAATTGCTGCAGGCGGCATTTCAAGCCAACCAGGAGGCACAGCGGTTGTTTGCACCATGGCTGCAGGTCATGGAGATGCAAATTACCCGCGCGCTGGACGAGCAGCGCAAATCCGGCGGGGATCCAGGGGGAGAGGCCGGCCGTGATATCGCAAACTTGATTACGCTTGATCGTGCAGCGCAGGCCGCGCAACGCGGCTTTGCCGCGCTGATCGACCAGCTCGTTCAGGCCGCAACCATCGGCGAGAAACAGCGTCTTCCGGTGATCGCATTCCAGCTGCGGCGAGGGCTCGATGACCTCAACGCAAAGGCGAAGGATCTCGATCCGAAACTGCGTGCCATCTTCATCGATCTGTTGCAACGCGTTCCTACGATGGCTTTTGGAACAGATGCCATACTTGGCTTGCGCGATCGGGAGCTCGATCTGGTCGGCAAGGCTGAGAAGCTGATTGCCGAGAACGCCGACTCGTCCGTGCGTCTCACGGCGGCTGTTGATCGCCTGGTGTTTGAAGCTGAAAACGACGTCAGTTCGTCGGCCCGAGGGGCTCTGTCGGTCCAGCGGCTGAGCGCGCGAGTCCTCCTCGCATTCGCGACTTTGAGCCTGCTGAGCTCGATTCTGATTGTATGGCTTTATGTCAGTCGAAATCTCATTCGCCGCCTCATGCAGCTGAGCAGCGGCATGGTGGCGATTGCCGCCGGCAAGCACCATGGGCCGATTGCCATTCCCGGCAGCGACGAGGTCGCGGAAATGGGTCGCGTGGTCGAGATTTTCCGCAAGAACACATTGGAGCGCGACGAGCTGCTGGCCGAAAAGGCGCAGGCCGCCGAACGGCTTGAGAACGAGGTCAAGCAGCGCACGGCCGAGCTGGCGCAATCGGTAGAGGAGCTGCGTGCTCTCGGCGACGTAAGCCAGGCCGTGAATTCGACCATCGATCTGGAAACGGTGCTGTCGACGATTGTTGCCAAGGCAGTCCAGCTTTCGGGCACCGAAGCGGGCACGATTTACGTATTCGACGAGGCCAGCCGGGAATTCCAACTGCGCGCGAGCTACGGAATGGACGACGCGCTCGTCGCCGCCGTAAAGGGTCAGCACATTCGCATGGGCGAGACGGTGGTCAGCCGTGCGGTGCTGCAACGCAGTCCTGTGCAGATTTACGACCTTCAGCACGATCCGTCGTCGCCTGTGCTGGATGTCATCCTGCGCGCCGGTTTCCGCGCACATCTGACAATCCCGTTGCTTGCCGCCGATCGGATCATCGGCGCGCTGGTGGTACGGCGCAAACAACCCGGCGAATTTCCCAAGAGCACGGTCGATCTTCTGCAAACCTTTGGGACGCAATCGGTTCTTGCCATTCAGAACGCCCGCCTGTTCCGCGAATTAGAGGAAAAAAGCCGTGAGCTGGGAGTAGCGAGCAAACACAAGTCGCAGTTCCTCGCCAATATGAGCCACGAGCTGCGCACGCCGCTCAATGCCATCCTCGGCTATACCGAGCTCATTCTGGACAAGGTCTACGGCGATACGTCTGAAAAAATGCGCGGTGTCCTTGAACGGATCGAGAGCAACGGCAGACATCTTCTCGGCCTGATCAACGACGTCCTCGACCTCTCCAAGATCGAGGCGGGGCAATTGGTCCTTGCGCTCGCCGACTACTCTCTCAAGAATGTCGCGCATACCGTCTTCAGCGCGGTCGAACCCTTGGCGAAAGAAAAGAGGCTTGCATTCAAAGTCGACGTGGAGCCCGATCTGCCCCCTGGATACGGCGACGAACGTCGACTTACGCAGGTGCTGCTCAACCTGGTCGGCAATGCGATCAAGTTCACGGATTCCGGCGAGGTCGTGATCAAGGCATCGCAGGAGAATGGGGCATTCAATATCGCCGTGTGCGATACCGGCCCTGGCATCTCGGAAGCCGATCAGGCCAGGCTTTTCCAGGAGTTCCAGCAGGCTGATAACTCGATTACACGCAAGAAAGGGGGTACCGGCTTGGGCTTGGCAATCTCAAAGCGCATCGTCGAGATGCACGGAGGGAAGATATGGGTGGACTCCATAGTGGGGCACGGGTCCACGTTTTCCATCACGCTCCCGCTTAAAGTCGAACCGCACGCGCGGCAGCCACAGCAAGAGACCTCGCCCGCGATGTAATGATTGCGACGATACGGCGCCGCCTACGGATAGACCTCGATGGTGACAAGCACATCCCCGTGCGCATGGCCGCCGGAGGGCTCGGTGCCGAGGTGCGGTTCGACGGTGAAGCGTCCGGTGGCGCGGGCGGTGAATGTCATCTCGCTGGTGGTGCCCGGCACCACTTGTTTTTCGATGTCATAGCCGTGCAGATGAATGGTCATGGGGCGGTCGGCGCTCCATTCCAGCTTCACGACATCGTTTCTTTTGACGCGGATGAGCCGCATGTTCTCCGGCACATGGCCGTTCTCGATGCGCAAAGCGTAGGTGACCTCGGCAGTGCTCGCGGTAGAAGGCATGAGAAAGCCGATCAGCACGAGCAGCAGACCGCAGAGGGCAATTCTCGTCTGCGTTCCGGCCATTCAGCGCCTCGCGTCGGACGGCAGATCGGAAATGCGATTGAGCATCCATCCCGCCTCATAGGGCGACGGCAGCAGTGCCGAATCTTCGAGCGCAAAGCCGAGCATGCGGCCGAACCGGTCGGTCATCCCGCCAACCGGATTCCACGCGGCCGCCGGCGCATCGGCAATGCCGAGGAAGAGCCAGCCGTTCCACGGGAAATCCTTGAGCTTCACCGTGCGCACAAAGATGGGCGAATGCAGCCCGGTGATGGCGTCATATCCGATGTTCTCGATTCCGGCGGAGAACTCGACATTGACGTATTCCCGCTTCACCGTGTAGCCGACCATCATTTGCCGGCAGTCGCCGGCAAGCGCCGCAACAAGCTCGCGCTCGAGATTGATGCGTTCGGCGACATTTGCGAAGTCGCCGTCCTTGAGCCGCCGCGTGGCGGTTTCGACCCGTTGTCGCACAGCGGCATCCGCGATGCCTGGCTCCAGCAAGCGCTCCGCATTGAACCAGCCGGCGCGCAGCCACGGCGGCCCGATCAACCCATTGACGGAGATCATCGCGCTTTCCAGTTGCCGGCCGGCGTCAACCTCGACCACTTCGGCGTCCCACTGCGGCCCGGCCTGCGACCACACGGCGTGATCGCGCGCAATATTTCCCGTCGCTTTGACGATGGGAGAATGCGCCGCCGGCTGGATTTGCGAGAACCGCTCCTTGGCCGCAGTCGCGAGGTCAGAGTGATAGAGATAGTCGCCCTGCAATGGCGTTACGGGATAGGGATGCAGCACGAAGCCCGCTTGTTGCGTGAGCTGCTGCGCCGTCGACTTGACGATTGCACAGCCCGAGCTGTCGCTGGGAAGCAGAGCCGAATCCGGGTTGACCCGCACTACCACGAAAGAACCGAGCGATTCGACGGCGCGGATCGGCAAAGCCGGCGCGTCCACAACGCCGGTTTCCCCGCCGATATAAGCCTGGATCTTTGCCTCGCGCAGCGCGCTGGGCGCGTCTGCCGCGGGCATGGTCCTGATCTCGATCTCATGCGGGTAAAATGAAGGGTAGACCGGCAGCTCGTGCCCGCCGCGCGCCGTACCAACCATCAGCGCAGCGCCGACCAGCAGCACCACTGTGGTCGTGCGTTTGGTACTCGATAGCTAGCCACAAAAGAGCCGCGCGCTTTCGTATTTGCATCAGCTGGAGCAACCTGAAACTCACTTCGATTATCCCCGCAACGTGCGCATGACCTCCTCGCTCGCCATGGCCTCGCCTGGCGCACCCTGGAAGATCACTTCGCCGCGGTCGATGACATAGATGCGGTCGGCGATCGCTGCCGCGCTGGTGAGATTCGATTCGGCAAGCAGCAGGGATATTCCAAACCCCTTGATCATCATCACCGCGTCGCGGAATCGTTTGACAACGACCGGGGCAAGGCCCTCGAAGGCTTCGTCGAGGATCATGAGCGCGGGTGCAAGCGCCATGGCGCGGGCGATGGAGACCATCTTTTTCTGCCCCCCGCTGAGGTTGAGCCCGGGCCGATCGAGGAACTTGGAAACTTCGGGAAACACCGAAAGAGCGCGGGCTTCGGCGTCCACCCCACCGTTCGAGCCGCGCCGGCGCTCGGACAGCCAGCGGCTGATCATCAGGTTCTCGCCCACCGTCAGGTCGGGAAAAATGCCGGAATTCTCCGGCGCATAGCCGATGCCGCACTTCGCACGCCGGTGCGGCGGCAAGCGCGTGATGTCGCGCCCCTGGAAACGGATCGTGCCCGAGCGCACGGGCAGGAGGCCGATGACGCTCTCGATGATGGTGGTGCGGCCGGCACCGTTGCGGCCGACCAGCGAGACGACCTCGTTCTCGGCTACGTTGAGCGAAACATCGCGCAGGATATGGGCAGGCCCGCGAAACGTGTTGACGGCATCGAGTTCGAGCAGCATCGGATTTGCTCAAGCGGAGAGCGGAGCGCCGAGAAGAATGCTGGCGACTTCGTTGTTGGCCCTGATCTCGTCCGGCGTTCCGTCCGCCAGCAACCTGCCCTCGTGCATCATGACGATACGATCGGAGTAGCGGAACACCACGTCCATGTCATGCTCGATCACCACCGCGGTCACGGTGCCGGCGCGCACGACCGATGAAACCGTGTCCATGATCTGGCCCTTGTCGCGCGTGCTCACGCCGCTGGTCGGCTCATCGAGCAAAAGCAGCTTCGGGCGTAATGCATAGGCGACCGCAACGTCAAGCAGCTTGCGCTCGCCTTGCGCCAGGCCACCTGCTACTACCGCGCTCTTGCCGGCAAGGCCAAACTGGCCGAGCACCTCAAAGGTTTCGCTGCGCACATCCTGATCGCTATCGGCGATCGCGGCAATGCGCACCGACTTTCCTTCGCGCGCGAAGATCGATAACGCGACATTGTCGAAAACGGAAAGCCAATCGAACAGGTTGACGATCTGGAAGCTCCGCGCAATGCCGGCTTTGATGCGCTCGTGCACGCTGGTGGAGGTGATATCCTTGCCTTCGAAAAGTATGCGGCCGCTGTCGGGGGAAAGCTGGGCGCTGATGAGATTGACCAGCGAGGTCTTGCCGGCGCCGTTCGACCCGACCAGCGAAAGGAACTCGCCCTTGTTGACCACGAAGTTCACGCCATCGCAGGCGAGGGTCTCGCCGAACCGCTTGTTGAGGTCGATGGTCTGCAGGAGAATCACGCCGACCTCTCCTTGCCGCGCAGTTTGCCGGTGAGGGCCGAGATCGCGCCCACGATGCCGGTCGGCAGCAGCAACACCAGCAGCACCAGCACCACGCCGAGCAGCAGCTGCCAGTATTCGGTGGTCGCCACCGCATAGGTCTTGAGATAGGTGAAAACGATGCCGCCGACGATCGGTCCGGTAAAGTTGCGAAATCCGCCGAGCAGCGTGGTAAATACGATCTCGCCCGAGAACGGCCAATACAGAATTTCAGGGGTGGTAAGCCCGTTGAGCGGGACCCAAAGAATGCCGGCCAGGCCGGTGAACGTCCCCGAGATCAGGAAGGACACCCAGCGAAACTGGCGGATGCGCAGGCCGAGGAATCGGGCACGCGTCTCATTGTCGCGGATCGCTTGCAGCGCCTTGCCGAACGGCGAGTGGACGATCACCCACATGACCACCACGCAGACCGCAAATATGCCGAGCACGTAATAGTAATAGGAATGGACAAAGCGTTGATAGGAGCCGGCGCCGGTGAAAGCCAACGTTCCCGCGAGCAGCGTCGGCCGGGCGACGCGGAGCCCATCGGTCCCGCCGGTCACCCAGAACAGCTTGAGGGCGAGGCTATAGAGCACTTGCGATAAAGCCAGTGTGAGAATGCCGAAAAAAATTCGCGTGTGACGCACGCAGATATATCCCAGCAATGCCGATGCAATGGCCGCGACCGGCAGGCCGATGAGAATATAAAGCTCCATGGAATGGATGCCGGCGTCGCGCAGCAGGAATGCCACCGTATAAGCGCCGATGCCGAAGAAGGCGGAATGACCGAATGAAAGGAGCCCGGTATAGCCAAGCAAAAGATTGAAACCGAGCGCGGCGATGGAGGCGATCAGGCCATAGGTCAGGAGCTGCACCTGATAGAGCCCAACATAGGACGGCAGTAGCGCCAGCCCGGCGAGGACGACCGCGGCCGCCGTCGCCAGGACGAGTTTCGCGCGGTGGGAAACCTTAAGGTTCGCGTCGGCCTTCATCTACGCGCTTCCGAACAGACCCGTCGGTTTGACCAGCAGCACAATCGCCGCGATCAGATACAGCACGGCAAGCTCGATTTCGGGAAAGAACTGAATTCCCGCAGTGCGGACGAAGCTCACGATCAACGCTCCGATGAGCGCGCCTTGCAGGCTTCCCAGTCCGCCGATAACCACGACCACGAAGGCGAGAATCAGCGCGTCGACGCCCATTCCGAGTACTGCCGCCTGGCTCGGAACGATGATGGCGCCGCCCAGCCCAGCCATGAAGCAGCCGATGGCAAACGCCGAAACGTAGACCAACCCGACATTGAGACCCAGCGCCGACGCCATTCGGCGATCCTGCGATGTCGCGCGCAGCATGACGCCGAATTTCGTTCGGTAGATGCCGAGCCATAGCCCGACGGCCGCAACGATGCCGATGCCGATGACGACGAGGTAGTAGCCGGGATAGATGAAGTTGCCGATTGCGATGCTCGGGACGGCGTCCATGAGGGGGTCCGCCGTAAGCGGCAGCCCACCCCAGAAAAACCGTATACCGTCTTCGAGAATCAGCAACAATCCGAATGTCGCCAGCAGCTGATATTCCTCGGCGCGGCGATAAAACGGCCGCAGCAGCGTCGGCTCGATCACGGCGCCAAGAACTGCAACCGCGGCGGCGCCGACGGGAATCACCAGGAAAGCCAACCCGACCGGTACACCGGCTGCCAGCACCCGTCCTGCCAGCCAAGCGGTCACGAAGGCGCCGATGGCGTAAAGGGTGCCATGCGCCATGTTGACGATGCGCATCACGCCAAAGATGAGGCTCAATCCGGCAGCGATGAGAAAGAGAACCGACGCGTAGAACAGCGAATTGAGAATCTGAATTATCAGAATTGACACTGATACGCCTCTTCCGCCGGTCAACAGCTTACGTCAGCGACCGTAGCAAGGGTGCAATCAAAAACCAACCGCGCCCGCGAGAGGCGGGCGCGGCATGGCTGCAGAATTGTAGGCGTTCAGCCGACGGACTTTACCCCACAGCTTTCGGCCAGGTCTTCTTGATCCAATCTGCCGCCGCAGTGGATTCGTTGTGGCCTTTGCCGGGCTTCGGCCAGTTCGCCGGCGCGGTGATGTTGCGGATCGGAATGGTGATGATCCGCTCGGGGTCCCAGACCGGGAACGGGTAGTCGGGGAGATTCTTGCTGAACCCGGTGATCGCGTCCTTGTAGCCCTGGTGATTGTCTGGCCGGATGTAGAGATAGCCCGACGGGGTATCCATTCCGAGGCCCTCGAGCTGGCTGATGATCGCGGCGTCCTCGGGCCAGCCGCCGGCGAGCTTGTTGGCGCGTTCGATGGCGGCCTTTAGCATGTAGAGTGCGACGTATGCACCTTCGGACTGGAAGTTCGGATACTCCTTCCAACGCTCGAAGTACTTCTTCACGAAGGTGACGTTCTCCGGCCAGCGATTTCCGCTCGGATACGTGAAGTGATAGTTCGAGTGCACGCCGGCGAGCGCCCCCTCCGGGTGGTCCTTGCCGTTGGCGTGCGGCACCACGCCGAACGCAAGCGTGGTCGCGAGCTTCATCTTGTCGAAGAGCCCGTAACGCAGCGCCTGTTTATAGAAGGCGATATAATCGCCGCCCCAGAGGGAAGTGTAGAGCAGGTCGGGCTGCGACGACAAAGCCTTGGTGATATGCGCAGTGAAGTCGGTAGTGCCGAGCTTCGGCCAGGCTACCGACACGGTTTGCACGCCCGGCAGCAGGCGTTCGATTGCAAGCGTGAAGTGCTCCTCCGCGTTGCGACCATAGCTGTAGTCCGGATGGATATGCGCAATCTTGCGCACATTCGGCCATGCCTGCGCGGTAGCGATAGCCGCCGTGATTCCATCCGCCGATTGGATGTTGGTGATGCGGAAAACGTATTTTGGATTGGGATCGGCCACATCGAACACGAAGTCGGTGCAGCCGTCGGTGAACATGGTCAGGACGCCCAACTCCTCGGCCACGGGCGCAAGCGCCGGGCTGTTGCCGCTGGAAATGATGCCGGTGAACATGTCGATATTGCCCTCGAGCTTCATGCGGCGAAGCTCTTTCACGTTGGCGTCGGTGCCGGCGGCTTCATCGGCAGTGATGGTCTCGATCTTGCGCTTGCCGAGCAGTCCACCCTGGGCATTGATCTCTTCCGCCGCAAGAGTATGGCCCTTTATCGAAGGTTCACCGAGCACCGCAGCGGGACCGGTCAGGAAAGTCATGTGCCCGGTCTTGAAGGGGGTGTCCGGTATCTTGCCTTTCGGCGGCTCCACGGCCGCTTTCACCAGTTGGGGTCCGGCGATGAGGCCGGCGCCCGCGAGCCCGGTTCCACCGACTGTGACGCCGAGAGCGCCGAGAAAATCCCGGCGCGTGGTAGGTTTCTCCATGGGGTTTCTCCTTTTAATCAGTTTCGCATCAGCTCGATGAGCGAGCGGATGGCGGCAGGGACACTGCTTCTTATTGCCTTGAACGAACGCTAGCAGGTATTTTGCCCGGACGCGACGCTAAAGGAGACAGCGCAAACGAATGCCGTGCCCGATAACTGGGCGCCGAACGCCTCAGGTCGGCAAATCAATCATACCGAGACCCCCGAATTCAAGCGTCTTCTTGCCGCGGCCATCAAAATTGCTGCCCAGCAACTAGGCAGCCGCCCACTTCCGCATCAGGCGCAGCCCAATTTGAGGGCGGCGGGATTCGAGCGAACGCCAATCCGTGCGTCGGCGCAACCACTTGCCGGGCTCATCCGGCTTGGCATAACGCTTGCGATTACTCTCCACGCGAACGGGCTTTCTCCGTTTGCTGCGCGTCAAACAGAAGGACATCGCGATGCAGAGATCAACTGACGCGGTCGCCGGGCGACCGATGGTTCGCGCTTGGCTTGCCGCCACCGCGGGATTGGCAATGGCCCTGGCCGGAGCATTGCCGGCCACGGCGCAGGACACCATCAAAGTCGGCATCCTTCATTCGCTCTCGGGGACGATGGCGATCAGCGAGACCACGCTGAAGGATGTCATGCTCATGCTCATCGAGGAGCAGAACAAGAAAGGCGGAGTGCTCGGCAAGAAGCTCGAAGCCGTCGTCGTCGACCCCGCTTCCAACTGGCCGCTGTTCGCGGAGAAGGCGCGCGAACTCATCACCAAGGATAAAGTTGCAGTCGTGTTCGGTTGCTGGACCTCGGTATCGCGCAAATCGGTCCTGCCGGTATTCAAGGAACTCAACAATATCCTGTTCTACCCCGTTCAATACGAGGGCGAGGAGAGCGAGCGCAACGTGTTCTATACCGGTGCCGCCCCGAACCAGCAGGCTATCCCTGCCGTCGATTACCTCATGTCAAAAGACGGCGGAGAGGCAAAACGCTGGGTGCTCGCGGGCACCGATTACGTTTATCCGCGCACGACCAACAAGATCCTGGAAGCTTACCTCAAGCAAAAGGGCGTCGCCGATGCCGACATCATGATCAACTACACGCCGTTCGGACATTCCGATTGGCAGACCATTGTGTCGGATATCAAGAAATTCGGATCGGCCGGCAAGAAGACTGCCGTGGTATCCACTATTAATGGCGATGCCAACGTGCCGTTCTACAAGGAGCTTGGCAATCAGGGCGTCAAGGCAACCGACATCCCGGTGGTGGCCTTCTCCGTCGGCGAGGAAGAGCTTGCAGGCATCGATACCAAACCGCTGCTCGGGCATCTCGCCGCCTGGAACTATTTCAAGTCGATCAAGACCCCGATCAATCAAAAGTTCATCGCCGACTGGCAAGCCTTCATGAAGAATCCGAAGAAGGTCACCAACGATCCCATGGAAGCGCACGTCATTGGCTTTGCCATGTGGGTGAAGGCGGTCGAAAAAGTGAAATCGACCGACCCTGACAAGGTGATCGACGCGCTCCCCGGCATCGAGGCGCCGAATCTCACCGGCGGCACCTCT
Source organism: uncultured Alphaproteobacteria bacterium (assembly GCA_963817135.1). GTDB lineage: Bacteria > Pseudomonadota > Alphaproteobacteria > Rhizobiales > Xanthobacteraceae > VAZQ01. Next base: position 139,370 of record CAWFNG010000020.1, read on the forward strand.
AAAATGCTCCCCAATCATCACATCACCAAACCGGTGTTCATCGGCGAAGTGCGTGCAGACGGGCAGTTCGACGTGGTATGGAAGACCCCGGGACTGGTTCCCGGTGACGCTTGGTCCAAGTACCTGCCGGGCTCGAAAGACCTTGTTGCCGACTGGGTGACGCTCAAATGCGGCAACTACAACACCGTGACGAAAAAATGCGGCGGCGCCTAGCGCAGTGTTGATGGCGTAAGCAAGAATGCGGGAGGGCGGCCGCAATGGACGCGTATTGGGCCGCCCCCTCGATGAGCTGGAACTCACGGGATGCGCGTTCGCGGCGATCGTTTCATTGTGCTGGTATTCTCGCTCGCGCTCTCACTCCCGCTCTTTGTGGCCTGCGTGACGAACGCGCGCGCCGAATCCTACCAGGAGGCGCTCCTTCATTTCACCGCCGACAGCTTCGATCAGACGATCGAAGGGATTAACGCAGTAGCAGCCAGCGGCAGCCCGCTCGCCGCAACGGTGATTTCGGCGCTGCAGGAAGGCCGGCTGTTTTTCAGCGCCCAGGACAAGACCGTCTTGTTTCGCGACCGGTTCGACCGGCTCACCGATGCCGCAACCGGCGAAGCGGCCATCGGCGACCCGCCCGCGGACCTCGCGCCCGTGCGGCTCAACAATCGCTTGCGCCGCATCATCGAGGCGGTTCTCGGCTCCTTGACGCTTCTCGCGCCCGATCCGGCGCGCCGACTGGAAGCGGCGCAAGCCGTTTTCAGATCAAGGGATGCCAATGCCCTCCCCGCCCTCGACCAGGCCATTGCCAAGGAAACCAACGCCAGGGTCAAACAGGCGATGATCGAGGCGCGTGCCGCGATCGTGCTCTATCTCGACGGCGCTTCCGACGAGGAAAAGCTCGATGCGGTTGCGGTAATCCGCCAGCGCGGCGATCAGGAAGCGCTGGGGCTGCTTGGCGGCTTGCCGGCAACGGCGTCACCGGCGGTAAAAAAAGCCGCCGCTGACACCGTTGTCTCCATCGAAAGCACGCTTGCCATCTGGAACGCACTGCAGAATGCCTGGTACGGGCTTTCGCTGGGATCGGTGCTGCTTCTGGCTGCGATCGGCCTTGCCATCACCTTCGGCGTTATGGGCGTCATCAACATGGCGCATGGCGAAATGGTCATGCTCGGCGCGTACACGACCTTCGTCGTGCAGGAAGTGATCCGCAGCCGCAATCCCGGTCTGTTCGATTACTCCCTCGCGATCGCAATTCCCCTCGCCTTCACGGTTGCCGGCGTGATCGGCATCCTGGTCGAGCGCGGCATCATTCGTTTCCTCTACGGCCGCCCGTTGGAGACGCTGCTCGCCACCTGGGGTCTCTCCCTCGTCCTGCAACAGGCCGTGCGAACCGCCTTCGGCCCGACCAACAAGGATGTCGGCACGCCTTCCTGGATGAGCGGTTCATTCGACCTCGGCCAGATGACCATTACCTACAATCGGCTGTGGATCATCGTGTTCACGCTGGTGATATTTGCGAGCCTGCTGGGGGTACTGCGCTTCACGCGTTTTGGCCTCGAGATGCGCGCGGTAACCCAAAATCGCGCCATGGCGGCATCGATGGGCATCAGGACGAGCCGGATCGACGCGCTCACCTTTGGTCTCGGCTCGGGCATCGCCGGGCTCGCCGGGGTGGCGCTCTCGCAGATCGACAATGTCAGCCCCAATCTCGGCCAGGGCTATATCATCAATTCCTTCATGGTCGTTGTGTTCGGCGGCGTCGGCAATCTGTGGGGGACGCTTGTCGGAGCCTTCACGCTGGGCATTGCCAACAAATTTCTGGAGCCCTATGCCGGCGCAGTGCTCGGGAAAATCGCTATTCTGGTCCTGATCATTCTGTTCATTCAAAAGCGCCCGCGCGGGTTGTTCGCCTTGAAGGGCCGGGCGGCGGAGGCATGATCTCCTCAGTGATCGCGCGTTCGCTCGATCGCGGCGCAATCGCGTTTCTCGCCACTATCGCGGCGCTCGGCCTCACTCTGCCGGCGCTCAATCTCCTGGTGGGGGAAACCTCCGCATTCCACGTCTCGTCCTATTATGTCGCGCTGTTCGGCAAATACCTTTGTTACGCGCTGCTGGCGCTTTCCATCGATCTCATCTGGGGTTTCTGCGGGATTCTTTCGCTTGGCCACGGCGCCTTCTTTGCGCTCGGCGGCTATGCCATGGGCATGTATCTGATGCGCCAGATCGGAACGCGCGGCGTCTACGCGCATCCTGTCCTGCCGGACTTCATGGTGTTCCTGAACTGGCCGGAACTGCCGGTCTACTGGTACGGCTTTCAACATTTCCCCTACGCGGCATTCATGGTGTTGTTCGTTCCGGGGGTGCTTGCTTTTGTGTTCGGCTGGTTCGCATTCCGCAGCCGGGTGACAGGCGTTTATTTGTCCATCATCACCCAGGCGTTGACCTTTGCCCTGATGCTCGGCTTTTTCCGCAATAATTTCGGGTTTGGCGGCAACAACGGCCTCACCGATTTCAAGGACATTCTCGGCTTCAACGTGCAGGCGCCGGGAACCCGCGCAGTGCTGTTGATGAGTTCGGCATTCGCACTGATGCTTGGCTTCATGATTTGCCGCGTCATCGTGAGCTCGCAGTTCGGCAAAGTGCTGGTTGCCATTCGCGACGCCGAAGCGCGCGTGCGTTTTCTCGGTTATCGGGTCGAAGCCTACAAGCTCACGGTATTCACCCTGTCGGCCTGCATGGCGGGCGTGGCCGGCGCGCTTTACGTGCCGCAGGTGGGCATCATCAATCCCAGCGAGTTCTCCCCCGCCAATTCCATCGAGGCGGTGATCTGGGTCGCGGTTGGCGGGCGCGGCACCCTGACCGGCGCGGCAATCGGCGCCGTGCTGGTGAATTACGCCAAGACCTATTTCACCAGCGGGTTTCTGGCGCCCTACTGGTTGTTCGTACTCGGCGGAATGTTCGTCGCCGTCACGTTGCTCTTGCCGCGCGGCATTGTCGGCACGCTGCGGCATTGGCGCAGCCAATGGAATCCGTCGCGGCACAACGACGGCGCTGCGGCGGACGGTCGTCGCATCTCAGAAGCGGCCGTGCGGCCCGCAGAGTGACCCAATGGACGCCCGCACCACCGCTGCGCTCCTCTATCTCGACGGCGTAACCGTATCGTTCGACGGCTTTCGCGCGCTCAACAATCTGTCATTGGCCATCGAGCCCGGTGAAATGCGCGCCATTATCGGGCCGAATGGCGCAGGCAAGACCACCATGATGGACGTCGTCACAGGAAAGACGCGAGCCGATACCGGGGAAATCTATTTCGACGGCTATTACGACCTCTCACGGCTCGACGAGACCGAGATTGCGCTGCTCGGCATCGGCCGCAAATTCCAGCGCCCGACCGTGTTCGATATGCACACCGTCGAGGACAATATCAGCCTGGCGCTCAAGGGAGATCGGCGCGCGCGCAAGACACTGTTTTGGCACGAGACCGCAGAACAGGCAAAGCGCATCGATGCCATCCTTGCAACCATTCGATTGTCGGCGGTTCGCCAGCGCATTGCGGGCTTGCTCGCGCACGGTCAAAAGCAGTGGCTTGAGATCGGCATGCTGCTGGCACAGGAGCCGAAGCTCCTCCTGGTCGACGAGCCCGTCGCAGGTATGACCGATGCCGAGACGCGCCAGACGGCCGAGTTGCTCAAGGAGATTAATCGCGACCGCACGGTCGTCGTAGTTGAGCACGATATGGCCTTCGTGCGCGAACTCGACGTGAAAGTCACCTGTTTGCACGAAGGCTCGGTGATCGCCGAAGGCAGCATCGATCAGGTGTCGGGCGATCAGCGGGTCATTGACGTCTATCTAGGTCGGTGAACCATGCTTGTGGCGAATGCCATCGATCTGCATTACGGCGCCGCCCAGGCGCTGCGAGCCGTGTCGCTGTCGGCGGAGCCTGGTAAGGTTACCTGCGTGCTGGGGCGAAACGGCGTCGGAAAGACCAGTTTCCTCGACGCGCTGGCCGGACAACATCCCGTCAGCAACGGCACCATCACGCTTGACGGAGCCGATATCACGCGACTGCCGCCGAGCGCACGCGCCCGGCGCGGCGTCGCCTATGTGCCACAGGGACGCGAAATCTTTCCGCTGCTTACAGTCGAGGAGAATCTCAAGACCGGCTTTGCACCGTTGCGGCGAGAGGATCGCTCGATCCCGCGCGACGTGTTTTCGCTGTTTCCAGTGCTCAGCGACATGCTGCGGCGGCGTGGCGGCGATCTGTCGGGCGGCCAGCAGCAGCAGCTCGCAATCGGCAGGGCGCTGGTGATGCGGCCGCGACTGTTGCTGCTCGACGAGCCGACCGAGGGTATTCAGCCCTCGATCATCAAGGACATTGCGCGAGCCATCGCCTATTTGCGCAATCTGGGACAAATCGCGGTCGTCCTGGTCGAGCAGTATCTCGACTTCGCGCGCGAGCTGGGCGACCAGTTTGCGGTCATGGACCGCGGTGCCATCGTTTTTTCCTGCACACGCGATACCATGGACGAGGCGGCGCTCAGGCGCGCAATGTCGATTTGAGCCGCCTCGAGTGATTTTGGTTCTGTTCGATGAATCGGAAAAAACGAGCCGCAAACTCGGCCTGCTCCCTCCCCCCTGGCCGGTCAGGTCAATCGCACATGGCACAGACTAGCGGCAATTTACCTCCCCCTGAAAGGGGGAGGTCGACTGCCGAGCAAAGCGAAGGCAGTCGGGTGGGGGTCAGAAATCGCGCTCCTCGACCCCCACCCGGCTCGCTGCGCGAGCCGACCTCCCCCTTTCAGGGGGAGGTAACGAGCGGCACCGTCGTGCCATATGCGAAGTCGCAGCATATCTTCGCCGCCAACCGCGCTGTCGGGCGCATCGCATTCGCCGCCCATGCCGTCGCCGGGATGACGCGCCGCGCGCGCCTGCGCGAAGAGGGCGCGTTGCGCCTGCGCTGTCCGGGACCACCCTCCCCCGAGCTCGAAGCCGTCGTCATCAACACCGCAGGCGGCGTTGCGGGCGGCGACGATTTCGACATCGACATCGCCGTCGGTGCAGGTGCGCGGCTGGTGGTTACCACGGCGGCGGCAGAGAAGATCTATCGCAGCACCGGTCCGGACGCGACCGTAGACGTAAAGCTGAAGATTGGCGCCGGCGCAGAGCTCGCTTGGCTTCCGCGCGAGTGTATCTTGTTCAATCAGGCGCGGCTTAAACGCGTGATCGACGTCGATCTCGCCTTGGACGCGCGATTGACGTTTGTGGAAGGCATGGTTTTCGGCCGCTCCGGAATGGGCGAGGCAGTCGAGCACGGTTGCTTGTTCGATCGCTGGCGCATTCGTCGGGACGGCAGGCTTATCCATGCCGAAGCGTTGCAGCTTGACGGCGCAATCGCCCGCCGGCTCGCGCATCCGGCGATTGCCAAAGGTGCTGTGGCCATCGGGACGGTGTTGTTGGTGCCGGGCGATGATGAAAGCGCTACCCGCGTGCGGGCGCTCGCCGCAGGATTTTCCTGCGAAGTCGGCGTTTCCGCCTGGAACGGGTTTGCCGTCGTCCGGCTGTGCGCGGCGGACGGCGCAGCACTGCGAAACGATCTCCTCGCAATCGTTCAGGCGCTGCGCGAGGCGCCGCTTCCTCGATTATGGCTGCAGTGAAGAACCCCAAGGCGAAGCCATGAACCTCACTCCGCGGGAAAAGGACAAGCTGCTGATTGCCATGGCTGCCATGGTGGCGCGCCGGCGGCTCGAGCGAGGCGTCAAGCTCAATCATCCGGAAAGCGTGGCGCTGATTAGCGATTTCATTGTCGAGGGGGCGCGCGACGGCAAGACCGTCGCCGAACTGATGGAGGCCGGCGCCCATGTCCTCACGCGCAAGCAGGTCATGGACGGCATTGCCGAGATGATTCATGAGATCCAGGTCGAGGCGACGTTTCCCGACGGTACAAAGCTGGTGACGGTGCACGAGCCGATCCGCTGAGAACGCTTACCACTGAGAGGCGACATGATACCGGGCGAGAAATTCATCAAGGACGGAGAGCTCACGCTCAATGCCGGCCGCAAGGCGGTGACGCTCACCGTGACCAATACCGGCGACCGGCCCATCCAGGTAGGCTCGCATTATCATTTCTTTGAAACCAATCTGGCCTTGAAATTCGAGCGCAAGAAGGCGCGCGGCATGCGGCTCAACATTCCGGCCGGCACCGCGGTACGCTTCGAGCCCGGGCAGACGCGCGATGTGACACTCGTCGCTCTCGCCGGCAAGCGCATGGTCTATGGATTTCGCCAGGCCGTGATGGGCAAGCTCTAGCATTAGCGGAGGCCACCATGTCGGCGACAATGCAGCGGTCGGTCTATGCCGACATGTTCGGCCCGACGACAGGCGACCGGGTACGGCTCGCCGATACCGACATCATCATCGCGGTGGAAAAGGATTTCGCCAGCTATGGCGAAGAGGTGAAATTCGGCGGCGGCAAGGTGATCCGCGACGGCATGGGCCAAAGCCAGATGAGCAACAAGCAGGGCGCGGTCGACACCGTCATCACCAACGCGTTGATTTTCGATCACTGGGGGATCGTGAAGGCCGACGTCGGCCTCAAGTCCGGGCGAATTGCCGGGATCGGCAAAGCAGGCAACCCGGATATCCAGAGCGATGTCACGATAATTATCGGCCCCGGCACCGAGGTGATAGCGGGAGAGGGCAAGATCCTTACCGCCGGCGGCTTCGACACGCATATTCATTACATCTGCCCGCAGCAGGTGGAGGAGGCGCTGATGTCCGGCGTGACCTCGCTCCTGGGCGGCGGCACCGGCCCCGCGCACGGCACCTTTGCCACCACCTGCACCCCGGGCCCGTGGCACATCGGGCGAATGATCCAGGCCGCCGACGCGCTCCCCGTCAATCTCGGCTTCGCCGGCAAAGGCAACGCGTCGCGGCCGGCCGCGCTCGAGGAAATGATCGAAGGCGGCGCCTGCGCGCTCAAGCTGCATGAGGACTGGGGAACGACGCCGGCGGCCATCGATTGCTGCCTGTCGGTCGCGGACGACTACGACGTGCAGGTGATGATCCATTCCGACACACTGAACGAATCCGGGTTTGTCGAGGACACAATCGCCGCATTCAAGGGCCGCACCATCCATGCTTTTCATACCGAAGGTGCCGGCGGCGGCCACGCACCCGACATCATCAAGGTCGCGGGCCTGAAAAACGTGCTGCCCTCGTCCACCAACCCGACGCGGCCGTTCACCCGCAACACCATCGACGAGCATCTCGACATGCTCATGGTGTGTCATCATCTCGACCCCTCGATCGCAGAGGATCTGGCCTTTGCGGAAAGCCGCATCCGCAAGGAAACGATTGCAGCGGAAGACATTCTCCATGATATCGGCGCGCTCTCCATGATGTCGTCGGACAGCCAGGCCATGGGCCGGCTGGGCGAAGTGATCATCCGCACCTGGCAGACCGCCGATAAAATGAAGAAGCAGCGCGGGCGGCTCAAGGAGGAGAAAGGCGACAACGATAACGTGCGCGCCAAGCGTTACATCGCCAAATATACCATCAACCCGGCAATCGCTCACGGCGTCTCGAAGCACATCGGCTCGGTCGAAAAGGGCAAGCTCGCCGATCTGGTGCTGTGGTCGCCCGCCTTCTTCGGCGTCAAACCCGACTGCATCATCAAGGGCGGCAGCATCATTGCGGCACCGATGGGCGACCCGAACGCCTCCATTCCCACCCCACAGCCCGTGCATTACCGGCCGATGTTCGCAGCGTTTGGCAAGGCATTGACGGCCTCCTCGGTGGTGTTTGTCTCCAAGGCGGCGCTCAAAGGCGGACTGCGGCGCAAGCTCGGCATCGAGAAGGAGTTCGTGGCGGTCGAGAATACCCGCGGCGGAATTTCCAAGCGCAGCATGGTGCACAACACGGCGACGCCGAACATCGAAGTCGATCCGGAAACCTACGAAGTGCGCGCCGACGGCGAATTGCTGACCTGCGCGCCGGCTGACGTTCTGCCAATGGCGCAGCGATACTTCTTGTTCTAAAATGCAGCTCCTTATTTTGTTGGATCCTAATGAGCAAAGTTCTTTCCCGAGGACCGCGAGCTTGAATAAGGCTCTGCGTCGCGCCGCGTCGGTATGCCGCGCCGGTGGGTTCGACGAAGCGCAGGCCGTGGATTGCGTGGTGCTCGATGCCGATGAACGCCATCGCCGCCGCATTGTGCTCACCGGCGAGCATGGCACCGCGTTCCTGCTCGACCTGCCGCACGCGACCGCGCTGCGCGACGGCGACGGCCTTTTGCTCGAGGACGGCTCCATCGTGCGCGTCGCCGGCAAGCGCGAGCCTCTGGTCGAGGTCACGGCATCGAGTCCGCGACAGCTCGCGCGCCTCGCCTGGCACATCGGCAATCGCCACACCGATGTGCAGGTCGTCGGCGATTGCCTGCGCATCCGCCGCGACGGCGTGTTGGAAGAGATGTTGCGCGGGCTCGGCGCTACTCTCGCACCCATCGAAGCCGCGTTCGATCCGGAGCCTGGAGCCTATCAGCATCATCAGCATGAGCACGATCGATAGGCGAGGATCGCATCGCATGAGGAATGCGCCGCAACGCGCACGGCACGATCTGCGGGTCGGGCCGCGGCCTGCCTCTGACACCCTTCCGATTGGCGACATAGCGGAACTGCAGTCCGCCGCCTTGTACCGGCTGATGACGTGGCTCTCGCCGGCTTATCCGATCGGCGCGTTCTCCTATTCCAGCGGCATCGAATGGGCGGTCGAGAGCGGCGACATCCGCGATGGCGCAATGCTCCACGCCTGGCTTTCTGTCGTGATCGGCGAAGGCGGCGCATTCTGCGACGCCGTACTCTTCGTTCACGCGCATCGCGCCGCTGCGGATGGCGACGCCGTCGGGCTGCGCCGCACCGCCGAGCTTGCGCTTGCCTTGGCGCCGTCAAAGGAGCGTTATCTGGAGACGGCCGCGCAAGGTCGCGCGTTCCTGGAGGTGACCCGCGCCGCTTGGCCCGCGCCTCTCCTTGACCGTCTCGCCGCGCTTGCCGAAGGCGACGTTGCGCTCTCCGTAGCGGTAGCAGTTGCATGCGCCGGACACGGCATTGCGCTTGCGCCGGCGGTGCATTGTTTTGTTCACGCAGCGGCGGCCAATCTCGTTTCCGCCGGCGTGCGCCTGATCCCGCTCGGTCAATCCGGTGGCCAGCGCGTGCTTGCCGCGCTGGAACCTGTGGTGGCAGCGACCGTGATGCGCGCGCAGACCGTAGCGCTCGACGATGTTGCCGGCTTTGCGCTGCGCGCGGATATCGCGAGCATGCAGCACGAGACGCAATATACCCGGCTGTTTCGCTCGTAGATCTCTTGGAATGATCACATGGCCAATCGCTATGGTCCATTGCGGGTTGGCATCGGCGGCCCGGTCGGCTCAGGCAAGACCGCGCTGATGGATGCGCTGTGCAAGCAGCTGCGCCGGCGCTACGAGATTGCCGCCATCACCAACGACATCTACACCAAATGGGACGCCGAATTTCTCGTGCGCTCAGGCGCCCTGCCGCCCGAGCGGATCGCCGGCGTGGAGACCGGAGGCTGCCCGCATACCGCAATCCGCGAGGACGCCTCCATCAATCTCGCCGCGGTGGCGGACATGCGCAGCAAATTTCCGGCGCTCGACCTCGTGCTGATCGAATCCGGCGGCGACAATCTCGCTGCCACCTTCTCGCCCGAGCTTGCCGACCTGACCATCTACGTCATCGACGTTGCCGCCGGCGACAAAATCCCGAGCAAGGGTGGCCCCGGGATTACCCGCTCCGATCTCCTGGTGATCAACAAGGTCGACCTCGCGCCGCATGTCGGCGCCTCGCTGGAACTGATGGAGCGCGATGCCAGGCGCATGCGCGGAAGCAAGCCTTTCGTTTTCAGTAACCTGCGCGCCGGCGACGGGGTCAGCGCGATCGCGAAATTCATCGAGGAGAAGGGAGGACTCGGAGTCGATTGACGTACGTCACGGTTAGGCAGGGTAAGAACTTGCGTTCGGAAATACCAAGCCAAGCCAATTCTGGGTCATAAACTCGAGCCGCAAGGCAAACTTCCCATTGACGTCTGCGCGGGGGTCTAAGAGAGTTCCAGACCCTTGGCCAGACCGTTCAGGGCCAAGGTGCATATCTCTACCGGAACTGTGCGGTGCCACCGCAAGGGGACCATGGCAAAGGGGGCGGTGAGTGAGTGGTTTGCTCAAGCTGAGCCGGGCCATTGACTTTGTGAATGACCGGTTCGGTGAGATCGCAAATTGGCTTGTGCTGTTTGCCTGCCTGATCAGCGCCGGCAACGCGGCGAGCCGTTATCTCTTCAGCGAGACCTCCAATGCCTGGCTGGAAGTGCAGTGGTACATGTTCGGGGGAATGGTTCTGCTGGGCGGTCCCTATACGCTCAAGGTCAATGAGCATGTGCGCGTCGACCTCTTCTACTCGGCAGTTTCCGAACGGACACGCATCTGGATCGACATCTTGGGCTGTCTACTTTTTCTCCTCCCGATTTGCGTGATCCTGGTCTATTTCAGTTGGCCGGTGTTCGTTAACTCCTGGCGCATCAATGAAACCTCGTCGAATGCCGGTGGTCTCATCCGCTGGCCGGTCAAGCTCCTCTTTCCCCTTGGCTTCTCGCTCATGGCGCTGCAGGGCATCTCCGAGCTCATCAAGCGCATTGAGGCGCTCATCAATCATCATCGATTGCAGTACGTCTACGAGAAGCCGCTGCAATGATCGATTTCATCCGAGCGAACATGGCTCCCCTGATGTTCGGAGGAATGATCCTTTTCATGCTTATCGGCTATCCCGCGGCATTTTCACTCGCGGCGACCGGTCTGTTTTTTGGCTTCATTGGTATCCAACTCGGTCTCATCGTTCCCGACTTCCTCGGCGCCCTCACGTATCAAGTGTTCGGCATCATCTCCAACGACCTTCTCCTCGCGATTCCATTCTTCACGTTCATGGGTGCAATCCTCGAGCGGTGCGGGCTTGCCGAGGATTTGCTCGATTCGATCGGTCAATTGTTCGGTCCATTGCGCGGCGGGCTGTCCTATGCGGTGATCTTCGTCGGCGCCATACTCGGTGCGATCACTGGCACAGTCGCAGCTTCAGTAATCGCGATGGGTGTGATCTCGATGACCCCGATGCTCAAATACGGCTATTCGACGCGGCACACGATGGGAGTCATTGCAGCCTCCGGAACCATCACTCAGCTCATTCCGCCGTCGCTCGTTCTGGTCGTGCTCGCCGACCAGCTCGGGCGCTCGGTCGGTGACATGTATGCCGGCGCTATCGGCCCGAGCATCATCCAGGTAGCGCTGTTTTGCATCTGGGTGCTCATAGTAAGCTTTTTGTGGCCGAAGGACGTGCCGGCGCTGCCAATCGAGGCTCGCACCCTGCAAGGCTGGGCGCTCGGGAAGAAATGCCTGCGCGGCATTGTCCCCTCGCTTGGCCTCATTTTCCTGGTGCTCGGGACCATCTTTATGGGGCTAGCAACTCCGACCGAGGCTGGGGCAATGGGGGTGGTGGGCGCAATTGCGCTTGCCGCCTCATATGGCACCCTGACCTGGAAGCTCCTCTATCAGGGGATGTCGACGACCATGCGCATCACGGCGATGGTCGTTTACATCCTGATCGGCGCGCGCACCTTCAGCCTGATATTCCAAGGCGTGGGCGGCAAGGTTTGGATCGAGGACCTGTTGACGTCGCTGCCAGGTGGGCAAGTCGGCTTCCTCATCTTCGTCAATGCCTTCATTTTCGTGATCGCATTCTTCCTCGATTTTTTCGAGATTGCATTCATTATCATCCCGCTTCTGGCCCCAGCTGCACATAAACTCGGGATCGACTTGATTTGGTTCGGCGTTCTGATTTGCGCCAATATTCAGACGAGCTTCATGCACCCACCCTTCGGCTTTGCGCTGTTCTACCTGCGAGGCATTGCACCACCCTCCATCAAGACTTCGGAAATCTATTGGGGCGCTATTCCATGGGTGGTGTTGCAGATCATTCTCGTCGTCATTGTCATCTGCTGGCCGGGATCAGTGACCTACTGGATCGATCGCAGTACCGGCATCGACCCGTCGAAGATTAAAATTGAAATCCCGCTTCCCGACATGCCGCCGCCGCTCGATTTTAGTACGCCGTCTCCTTCAAGTCGCTGAGTGACGAAAGGATCGGCCGTGGTCGGCGCCAATCGCCCGGCGAGCGGACGAACCTAATCACTGCAGAGATAAGAGCTTCGCCAAATTTTACGAATGGCTCGTGAAAGGAGAAAAAGAATTGGAAGTGCCGGCATCGATTGAAATTGCGAAGCACGCGTTGCTTTCCGTCATGCTCATCCTGGCCACCGGCACCATCACCGGCATACTGGCTCGAAAACTAAGGATTCCGGACGTCGCGGTGTTTCCTATCGTCGGTGCAGTGATTGGCCCACATGCATTAGGGTTGCTAGACATCAAGGCAGATTCAGCGCTGTCGCAAATGATCTTTCTTTTCGGCGCCAGTTACATACTCTTCGATGGCGGCGCTTCGCTGCAATTCAACGCATTAAAGCAGATTTGGATTACGGTTGTCGTGATCGCCACGGTTGGCGTTGTGATCACTGTCGCCCTCACAGGCATTGCCGCGTATTACATTCTTGGTGTTCCATTGATCGCAGCGCTGCTGCTGGGTAGCACTCTTGCCTCGACTGACCCGGCAACGCTAATTCCAATTTTTCAGCAGATTGATATTCGCAACCGCGTAGCACAAACAGTAGTGAATGAGTCGGCGCTCAATGAAGCCACAGGGGCGATTGTCACCCTTAGTGTGTTGGCAGTGGCCATGGGGGCCAGCGAATTCTCTTTGACGTCATCCTTGCTTGAACTGCTCAAGCAATTGATCATCGGTATTATCGCCGGCGCCACATGCGGATACCTGGCCTCCTTGTTCATGGCGCATGAACGATGGTCCTTCCTTGCAGAGTATGCACCAGCGGTGACAGCAGCTGCCATCATAGGCGCTTATTTTTCCGCCGAGGGCTTGCAGGCCAACGGGTTCACGGCGGTTTTTGTCTTTGGCATCGTGCTCGGAAACCAGAACTCCTTCGGCTTGAAAATGCGACCGGGTGACGCGAAAAAACTGGAAGAATACGTAGCGACCACATCGTTCGTCATGCGTTTGTTCATCTTTATTCTGCTCGGTGCCCAGGTCGATCTGGCTCTTGTAGGTCAATACCTGATGCGAGGCATCATTCTGATAGCCATCTTGATGTTGGTCATCCGCCCGGTAACTGTTTTCGTCTGCGCCTTACCGGACCGACGCGCGCAGTGGGGCTTCAGCGAGTTGCTGTTCATGTGCTGGACCCGCGAAACCGGGGTAATTCCGGCGGCGCTGGCCGGCCTGTTGCTCGGTATGCAGGCGCCCAGTGCTCAAATGATTGCGTCGATCACCTTCATCGCCGTTATCCTGACAACCTTGACGCAGGCGCCTACAACAAAGTGGCTGGCGAGCAAACTGAATCTTTTAGAACACTCTGGCCGACCCGGCCCGGGAGTGGAGCAGGATCGCGGCACTCGCCGCCACGTTCGATGATTGGACCAACCCTGATCCGGGAATAGTAGTTGTGTCGGCGCAGAGCGCTCGGCGCAGGCGCGCCGAAAACGAGAGGCTTGGCCGAGACTTTTGGCAGCTTGGTTGCGATCAAGACCGCGCGTCGATGATGGCGGAAAAAATAAAATTATCCGCTCGAATCTTTCTTCAAGAAACAGCTCAAAAGAGCCTCGCGGTTGGGCGCCATTTTTTCAGAGCTTGACCGAAGATGATCAATACGAAAACCCAGACCGAAGCTGCCGTACCGATCAGGATCGGGCTGCTTTCCAGGGACAATAGCTGCTCCATTCCCGACTGGGTCCAGGACCAATCGGCATGGGGGGCATAGCGGAGTTGTTTGAGCAAGGCGGCGAGCGGCATGGAGTGCCATTGCGACGTCCTGACCCAGGTGGAAGCCTGCTCGGTTAAGAGAGCAAGGCCGAGGCCCACAGAAAACAGGCAACCAATACTGAAAACTGTGCAGATTGCACCCAGCAGCAACAACACCACGAATTTCGCGGCGTCTGACATGAATGTTCGGATCTTGCGCATAAACAAACAATCTTCAAGCTCTGGTCAGCCTGACGCAAGCCAAGTAATCACCACGATGTATAAATTCGATATGTATTATCGGCGCTCCATATAAAGGCGTCATAAAAGGCATTTCCTCGTCTTGCTTGCATGCTTTGCGGGTTCGATGTCGAATTTTGCAGGCGGACTTCGACTTCGTCATGCAAGTCCATATGTTGCAGCGTGGCTGCCATCGTGCGGGCATGATGCGAGTGCCCATGATGTGAACAGGAGCGCGTGGTGACAACCGTTGCACAAGCGATGCCCCGCCGCGGCGGCAGTCTTGCTGCTCTGGCGCTCGGCGCGATCGGTGTCGTCTACGGCGATATCGGCACGAGTCCGCTTTATACCTTAAAGACGGCCCTGCAATGGGCAGGCACCGAGGCAGCGCCCGCGACAGCACTCGGCATGCTTTCGCTGATTGCGTGGACCCTCCTCATCACCACTTCGATCAAATACGTGGCGATCGTCATGCGCGCCGACAACGATGGCGAGGGCGGCATTCTCGCGCTGATGTCGCTTCTCGGCATCAAGCATGGTGAGCGTTCCGGCGTGATCGCCATTGGAATTCTGGGTGCAGCCTTGCTTTACGGCGACGGCGCCATCACGCCGGCAATATCGGTGTTGAGCGCACTCGAAGGGATCAAGACGCCGGCGCCGGAGTTTGCACCCTACGTGTTACCGCTATCGGTTCTTGTTCTGATCGCGGTGTTCAGTCTGCAACCGCAAGGCACTGCGCGCATCGGCCGACTGTTCGGCCCGGTCATGACACTCTGGTTCGTGAGCATTGGCGTGCTCGGACTGCTCGGGATTGTGCGCCATCCTGCCGTGCTGACAGCGCTCGATCCGCGCTATGGCCTCAACTATCTGTTCGGGCATGGTTTGACCGGTTTTCTCGTGCTGGGCGCGGTGTTTCTGTGCGCGACCGGCGCAGAGGCACTCTACGCCGACATGGGTCACTTCGGTGCGCAACCTATCAGGCTGGCTTGGTACGCGCTGGTACTGCCGACGTTGTTGCTGAACTACGCCGGCCAGACCGCCGTGATCATTGATGGCGGGGTTCCTCCTGACGGCAACCCATTCTTCGTATTGTGTCCCGCGGCTTTGCAGATGCCGCTGGTGGCGCTCGCTACCGCAGCGACCATTATCGCGAGCCAAGCCATCATCAGTGGAACCTTCTCGATGACTCGGCAAGCCATTCAGCTCGGCTTGTGCCCGCGGCTGCATATTACCCAGACGTCATCCGAAGGATATGGCCAGATCTATGTGGGCTTCGTGAACTGGAGCTTGATGGTAGTGACCCTCGCCCTGACGGTCAGCTTTCGCTCATCCGACAATCTCGCTTCGGCATTCGGCGTCGCCGTCGCGCTGACCATGTTGCTGACATCCCTGTTGATGTTTCTGGCAATGCGCGAGGTATGGGGCTGGAGCCTGCCGCTGAGCATCGCAGTTGCGGGCGTCTTCGTCATCGTCGATCTGGCCTTCGTCGTCGCCAACATGATGAAGGTGGTCGAGGGCGGCTGGGTGCCGTTGGTTGTCGGCGCAATGCTGTTCTTTGTCATGTCAACCTGGCGGGACGGCCGCACCGCGCTCGCGCGCAAGCTCGAGCGCGACACGCTGCCGCTCAAGGCGTTCATCGCGCAGGTTCACAACAAGGATCGAGTGGCGGGCAGCGCCGTTTACATGACCAGCCGGGTCGATGTGGTACCGGTGCCGCTGCTGCACAATCTCAAGCACAACAAGGTACTGCACGAGCGCATCGTGCTCCTGCACGTCGTCACCGAGAACATTCCGCGCGTCACGCCCGACAAGCGTGTCGAGGTCGTTCATCTCGGCTACAATTTCCACTCCGTGGTCGCCTATTACGGCTTCATGGAGCAGCCGAGCGTCCCGCGGGTGCTGGATCGCTGCAGTTCAAAAGACCTTCCATTCAACATGATGGACACGTCCTTTTTCGTCGGCCGGGTGAAAATCATGCCGGAAAGGAAGTCCCGTTTCGGCGCCATCCGGTGCAAGGTGTTTGAGGCCATGCATCGCAACGCATTGGCGGCGACGGAATTCTTCCGCATTCCGCCAAACCGGGTGGTCGAGCTCGGCGGTCAGGTCGAAATTTGAGATGACCCATCTCTGCCGGCGGCGGCCGTTGTCTCCGTCGACCTATCCCCAGCCGGCATCAGAGGCGACCGGAGTGATGCGAAGCGCTAGCCGCTTCTGCATCGTCTTTTCCCCGACGCCCGCGCCTTTGCATGGTCGGTGATCGCCCGGCCGCGATTGTCGGCTCTGCGTGGTCGGGAGCGACTAGCGGAAGCATCATGCAAAAGGTCGTGCCCTTGTCCGGTGCGGAGACGAGGGTGATTGTACCGCCAAGCTGCTGCGCCACGAGATTGTGCACGATGTTCAGGCCGAGCCCGGTGCTGCCCTGCGCGCGTCTGGTGGTGAAAAACGGATCGAAGACGTGACGCTGAATTTCCTCCGGAATGCCGCTGCCATCATCCGAGAAGGTAACCTCGACCTGCCCAGTGGCGAGGCGCCGCGCCTTGATGAGCACGTTTCCGCCAGGCTTATCGGCGAAGCCGTGCGTAACAGCGTTGAAGATGAGGTTGGTCAGAACCTGTCCGTAAGCCCCCGGGTAGCTGTTCAGGATGATATCGGACGGCATTTCAAGCGTGACGGAATCTCGATATTTCGGCAGACCTGGACGCACGCTGGTTACTACCTGCTCGGTCACAAGCTTGAGATCGAAGGGGCGTCGATCGGCATTGCTGCCATCGACGGCGACTTGCTTGAAAGACTGAATCAGTTCTCCAGCGCGCTGGAGATTGGTGACAAGCTGGTCTGCGGCGTCGCGACAAGAATCGGCGAATTCGGCAAGCGAAGAACGACGCACCGGGCCTGCAGCGATCTGCTCAGCGAAGTTCGCGCAGCGGTGCGCGAGGGTTGAGGCTACCGTAAGGCTGGTGCCCACTGGACTATTGATCTCGTGGGCAACTCCAGCGACCAGACCGCCAAGCGCGGCGAGCCTCTCGGTTTCGATGAGATACCGTTGTGTTTCACTGGCTTGCAGCGCTGCTTCGGCCAGCCTCCTCTTGTCTCGGATTTCGGCAAACAGTGCAGCCAGAATCAATGCGCCGAGCGTAACGAGCAGAATGCTGAGTTGCGCGGCCAAAACGCGCTCGGCGATGGGCAGACCGGGATTGCCGAAATACCCGATGCCAAAGGTGGTCGTCGAAACAATTGAAAGGTTGACGATGAACGCGGCTGCCGCGGCGAAAACTGGCCGACAACGGGCGGCAAGCCACAGCAATGGTACGAACAAAAGGGCGATTGGCCCGATGGTGGCCAACAGCTCCCATCGTTGGAATATCGCGAGTGCGCATACCAGGGCCAGCGCCACGACCGCCAGAACGCCTTCAATGAGTTCGCTCCGTGACGGCCGATCGCGCGCGGACGCGGCGAGTTCTATCAGCAGGGGCGCAACCGTAATGATCCCAAGTCCGTCGGATGCGAACCAGTGCTGCCAGGTGGTCAATAGCGGGGCATCCGCATTATGAAACAACTTGAACCCTACGGTCCCACCGATGCCCGAGGCCGCGGTCCCGATAGCCGCGGCTGCGACCAGTCCAAGCACGTTGCGCAGCTTGCCCAGTCGAAAACCCGCGCCGAAGTAATGCTGGATGAACCATGCCGTCAGCACGGCCTCCCCCGCATTGCATAAGGCGAAGAGAATGGAGCCCCAGAGATTCCGGTCGCCGAGGAGATTCGCCGCAATGGTTGCAGCCATAGTGCCGACAACCACTGGCCATCGCGCGCGAGGTCCGAGAGCGATCAGGACGCCGGCGGCGACACCTGAAGCGGGCCAGAAAACGGCCACGCCCTCAGGCTTGGTCAGCAAAGCAAGGCTAAGTCTTGCTGCCAGGAAATATGCGATGCCGACCGCAGCAGCGAGCCCGATCGAGCCAACCCATCGCCTAACCTGGGTTTCTGGATTCTGCCGCACCTCCGTGCTCCTTGCTCACATATCCTACTTACCACAGCCGGTATCGCTAGTCTGCGAGTGATCGGACTTCCTGGATTTCCTCCTCCCAGGGCAACAACTGCTCGCGCAAGGAAAGCATCAGCCGGTCGAGCAGGAAACCCGCGCTCAGCATGAGCAGGATGTAGGCGAATACCGTGGGGGTCTGAAAAAACCGCTGGGCAAACATCAGCGCAGCACCGACACCGCCGCCGCCGGCAATCATTTCGGTGGTGAAGGCGATGATGAGCGCGACCGGCAAGGTGATCCGCACGCCGCTGAAAATATAAGGCAGCGCCGCGGGGAAGATTACGCGGCGCAGCAGCTTGCGCCGCGGCGTCCCCATTGCTTGCGCCGACCAGATCACGGTGCGGCTCACAGCAAGCGCCCCGTGATGCGCGGCAATGATCATCGGGAACACGCACGTGAAGGCGACCAGCAGAATCTTGGAGAGATGGTCGATGCCGAACCAGA
Organism: uncultured Alphaproteobacteria bacterium; assembly: GCA_963817135.1. Classification (GTDB taxonomy): domain Bacteria; phylum Pseudomonadota; class Alphaproteobacteria; order Rhizobiales; family Xanthobacteraceae; genus VAZQ01. The sequence goes on from CAWFNG010000020.1 coordinate 158,006, forward strand.
GGATGAAGATGGGAACGAAAGCGATCTTGGGAGCCGGGAAGGCGATCGAGACGAACGGATCGAGCGCCCAATCCACAAAGCGCGAGCGCGCCATGACGAGACCGGCTGCGACGCCGATGACGACCGCAAGGGCGAGGCCGGCGAATGCGCGATAGAGGCTCACAAGCAGCGGGTCAATGATTTCCCCGTCAAGGAGCAGAACCCAGAATTGCCGCGCGATCTCGGTCAGGCTCGGCAGGAACAAGGGCCGGATCAGCCCGGCACGCGCTGTCAGCTCCCATGCCAGAAGGACGAGCAGGAGCGGATAGGAGGCGAGAAAGGCACTCTGCAGCCTCGCGAGCGCGCGCTTTGCAAGACTTGGATGAATCTTCATCGACTCGCCATTCCCCTCTCGTTCTTTGTTTGAGCATGATCTTTTCCGAAAAGTGGTATCCACTTTTCGGGATCATGCTCTTGCATGCGCCGCGTGAATGGAATCGTGCCAGCGCAGGAAATAATGCATGCCGGCAAGCAGCAGCCGGTCGGCGGCATAGGCGACAATCACCACCGCCAAGAGGCCGCCGAACATGTGGGCATAGGCACCGCTCTCGCCGTACAGAAAGATCAGCTTGCCGATCCCGCTCTTGGCCGCGATCATTTCCGCGGAAATCGTCAGCACGAAGCAGAAGCCGAGCGCAATGCGCACTCCGGTCAGAATCGAAAGCAGCGCCCCCGGCAGCAGGATTCGCCAGAGTATGGCGTGGCGCGGCGTTCCCATCGCGCGGGCGCTCCATACCATCACCTGCGGCACCGATTGCACGCCGTGATACGTGCTCACGATTACCGGGAGAAGACACGCCAGCACCACGGTCAAAATGTTGGTCACATCGCCTATCCCGAACCACAGGATGAACAGCGGAACGAGGGATGATTTCGGCAGCGAATAGGTGGTCGCAACCAAAGGGCCGAAGAACCGGTCCGCCTGGCGCGATGCTGCCATGGCTAACCCGATCGCCACGCCGAGCAGGCAGCCGATCGCAAGGCCCGCGAAGGCGCGATAGAGCGTTACCGCAAGGTTGAAACCGATTTCGCCGTTGCGGGTCATCTCCCATAACGCCGCAACGGCAGCGTCGGGCGGCGGCAGGAATGCACGATCGATCAGGTTGAAGCTCCCGGCAAGCTGCCAAATGAGCAGCATCAGCAGTACCGGCAGGTAACGCTGCATGGAATGCAGCATGCTCATGCTCTGGCCTGCCGGCGGACGGCAAGCCAGACTTCGTTGCGGACTCGATTGTATTCGGGGGTCAAGATGGTCTGCTCGCGCTGGCCCGAGCGGTCGAGCGCAATGGGGAATTCCTGCACGATGCGGCCAGGCCGCTGCGACATCACCAGGACCCGCTCGGACAGGTAAACCGCCTCATTCACGTCGTGGGTGACCATGACGACGGTCTTGCGCGTGGCCAGCCAGATGCGCAGCAGCTCGTCCTGCATGGTTTCCCGGGTCAGCGCATCCAAGGCGCCGAACGGCTCGTCAAGCAAAAGAATCTTCGGCTCGTAGGCGAGCGTGCGCGCAATGGCAACGCGTTGCTTCATGCCGCCCGACAATTCGCGTGGAAAGCGATGCTCGAAGCCTTCAAGGCCGATGGTGCGAATGAGGCGTTGCACGATCGCCGGCCGCTTGCCGCGCGGGACCCCGGTCATCTCCAATCCGTAGCTGATATTTTTCGAAACCGTGAGCCAGGGAAACAACGCGTATTCCTGGAAAACCACGCCGCGGTCGACGCCCGGCCCTTCGACCGCCCGGCCCTCCACTTCCGCCGTGCCGCCATCGGCGGCGATGAAACCGCCCAGGATGTAGAGCAGCGTGCTCTTGCCGCAGCCCGAGGGCCCGACGATGGTGACGAACTCACCTTCCCTGACGTCGAGGTCGACACCGTTTAAGGCGGCGACCTCGCCGTCGCGACTTTGGTAGCGTTTATCAAGCTTGCGGACGCATATGCTGATCATGCCGAGCAGGGAAACGGCAGATAAGCCATGTTGAGATGCTCGGAAATCTTGACCGGCCGATCGATCAGGCCTTCGCTGAGCATCGCATCCACAGGCCGTTGAATAACGTCAACCCCGACGCATGCGTTGCGGTCGCGATAGTAGTCGCGTTCGGTCATGAAATAGGAATCGAGCACCTCGGCCGGCGACTTGGTGAACTCCGCACAGATTTCCACCGCCTTTTTGCGGTTGGCGGGATCGTAGAACCACTGCAGGCCGCGCACATAATCGGCAAGGAATGACTTCACCGCCTCCGGGTTCTTTTTCAGAAAATCGTTGGTGGCGACATGAAAGATAACCGCATAGGGCCCGAAAGCCTCCGCGCCGGTGAACAGGGCGCGCAGATCGCCCTTGCGAAGCTCCACGTTCATGAACGGCAGGATCAAAATGCCGCAGTCGATGCGTTTTTCGCGTAGCGCAGCGGCCTGATTGGGGAAAGCCACTTCGACAATGCTCAAGTCCTTGCGCGGGTCGATGCCGTCTTTTTTCAACTTGACGCGCAAGGCCAGATCGACCGCCGAGCCGAACGCGTTGATGGCGACTTTTTTGCCCTTCAAGTCATGCGTCGACTGGATCGCTGAGTCCTTGAGGACGAAGAACGTGTTCTGGGCGTAGCCGGGCCGGCCATCCTGATAATTGTCGGCGACGATGGTGAGGCCGCCCGGCACCACGTCCTTCAAGACCGTAGTGGCAAACACCGCGAACGAGAGCGTCGCCATGTCTGCCTGTCCGGCGGCGAGCAGCGTGCCGGCCTCCGGCGTGCCGCGGGTGAATGTCATGTCGACGGTGTAATCTTTGCCGTAGCCCTGGAGCACGTTCTTTTGCATCCAGTCGAGATAGATGATGGTCTCCATCTCGTTGCCGCCTATTCCGCCGCCGGTTGCGTAGCGGATGGCAACCGGGGCAGCCCGCGCAATGCGCACGGCCGGCGCGCAAAGCGGAGCGAGAGCGCCCGCCGCGCCGATGGAAAGCAATGCACGACGCGTGAGTGCCTCGGAGGGTTTGCTCATTCTTTCTCTCCCGTTGCCATATCTTTGTTTAAGCCTCGGTGATCAGGTCCGGGGAGGCGCCACGGCAACTCCCTCGATCTCGATCAGCATGCCGGGATGCGCCAGCGTGGGCACCCCGATCAACGAGCGGGCAGGCGGATTATCGCTGCCGAAATAACGAGCCGAAATCTCGTTGAGAATATTTTGTCCGGCCATGTCGGTGGTAAAAATGGTAAGCTTGATCACATCCTTCATCTGCGCGCCGGCGGCCGCGAGGATTTCCTTGATGTGGGTGAAGGTGCGCTCGGTCTGCTCGCGGAAATCGCCCTTGAGCCATTGCCGCTCTTCGTCGGGATCGTGCGGGTGTTTGTGATAGGTCGGAACCGTGCAGCAGCCGGAAAAGAAAATCAGCCGGCCGCCTTCAATGGCAAATGCCGCCGAAAAGGGGCTGTTATACTCCGTTCGCATCGGAACGTGATGGATCGGCTCGACCTTCATTCCTATTCCCCCGCTTTGTGACCACGTCATGATAGCGCGATCTTCTGTGGGGCGGGAAGGCTATCCCCACCAGTTATCTTCCGCGACAAGGTGACCCTGCAGCGCGGCGCGCGCGGTGCACGGTTGTGTTATCATCGAAGCTGTTCTCTCTTCGCCGCCGCTGTCATGATGGACTAATCAGGAGTGTTTAATGCGAATATTCAAATGGCTGATCGCATGCGCCGCCGCGCTTGCCTGCGTGTCTGTTGCTTCGGGCGAGAGCCAGGCGCAGACCAGCATCAGGATTGGCAAAGTCATCGCCGGAGACGGATTTCACATCCCAAGCTACGTTGCCATGGACCAGGGCTTCTACAAAGCCGAGGGGCTCGATGCGCAGTTTGTGATGTTGCAGGGCAAAGCCCTGGTCACCGCCGCGCTTGCCGGGAATATCGACGTCATCCCCATTCCCTCGGGCGGCGCGCAGGCGGCGTTGAGCGGAGCCGCCATAACCTACATTGTCGGCGAGTCGCTCAAATCGCAGTGGACCATTGTCACTCCCAAGACCTTCAACAAAGTCGAAGAATTGAAGGGAAAAACGATCGGTTATGGGCGCGCCGGCAGCGCCGACTATGACGAGGGCGCCTCCGTCCTGCAACGCTTCTTCCACATGGAGGTGGGCAAGGATTACAAGGTGATCTCGTTTCAAAGCGAGCCCGACCGCATTGCGGCACTGATAAACGGCGACATCCAGGGCGCGCTCCTTTCCGCTCCGCATGCGACAAAGGCACTCAATGCCGGCATGAAAGTCCTGTTGCGAACCGGCGACTATGTCCCGCGCGCCGGCGGCACATTCTGGGGCAGGAAGGAATACGTCGACGCCAACCCCGACACTGTCAGGAAATTCATTCGCGCCATCGCTCGGGGCGTGATGTATTTCCGCGACAACAAGGCGGGCTCGATCCCCACCCTCAAACGCCATCTCGAGATCGACAACGACGAGGAGGCGGCCCAGATCTGGGACCAGCTGCACGACGTATTCGGGGCAGAGTTGCCAAAGGATTTGTTCCGGCAGATTTTGGAAGCCCGCCGCGAAGCCATGATTGCTGCGCGCCAATGGCCGGCCGACAAACCGCTGCCGGATCCCGAACAATTCGTCGCCCGCGCCTTGCTTGAATCGACGCTCAGCACGATGGGCTACGTCCCGACCAAGCTCGACACGCCCAGCCGGTAGAGAGGTGGCATCTCTCCCCCGAAGGCGCCCCGAAGGGGGAGGGTGGCCGCCGAAGGCGGCCGGATGGGGGAGCATGACAAGACACCTTCGGCGGTCCTCTGCGCTTCTAATCCCCACCCCCGGCCGAGCTACGCTCGGCCACCCTCCCCTTCGGGGAGGGATTAGAAGAGTCACCCGCCCGGCTGCGGTCGCCAGCGGCTCAATCGGTTCTCCATCGATTTCACCAGCCCTGTCATGACCAGCGACAACGCCGCAAAGATGATCAAGCCGGCAAATACAATGTCCGCGTGGTAGCTGCTAGCCGCCCGCAGCATCACGACGCCGAGGCCCTCTTCGGAACCGAAGAACTCCGCCACCACGACACCGAGAATCGCTCGCCCAATGGCGAGGCGCAATCCGGCAACGATGTAGGGCATTGCATTCGGCACCACCACCAGACGCGCAATGTCCCATTCCCTGGCGCCAAACGAACGCACCACATTGATCAGCACTTTGTCCGAATTGCGCACGCCCTCATAGGTGTTGATGACGATCGGAAACAGCGCGCCCATGAATACGATCGCTACCTTGGTCCATAGCCCGAGCCCGAACCAGAGAAGCAGGAGCGGCAGGAACACCAATCGCGGTGTTGCATTGAAGGCGGTGATGAATGGATCCAGCATCGCGTCGAGCGTGCGCGACCTTCCCAGGAGAACACCGAGCGGCAGACCGGCGGCGATCGCAAGCGCAAGCCCGAGCGCAAACCCGCTGACGCTTACCGAAAGCGGCTGCCAGATAGTCCCGGTCGCGAACATTTTCCAAAGGGCGCGCGCGATTTCGCTCGGAGTGGTGAAGAACAGCTTGGTGCCTGCCGAGAGCGGCATTACCAAAGGGACGCATTGCCAGATGAGGAGCAGCACCACGATGGTGCCGCTGCCCAGCATCGCCGGCTGTGCGCGTTGCCAGAAATCCTCGACGGGCGCACCGCTGTCGGTGATTACCGCGGAGTCGACCGCGGGCAGAACGGCGGCAGCCTTTCTCATTGCCCCGCCCGCCACGGGAACGCCGAACGCTCCGCCCAGCGGATGCCTTCGGTGAGCACGACGGAGATGATCATGATGGTGATGATGCAGGCAAACATGCGATCGAGCGCGAACAGGTCGCCGAAGCGCGCGATGGCGTAGCCGATGCCTTCGGAGGCGGCAAAAAACTCCGCCACTAGGACGCCGATCAGCGCGCGCCCGACGGCGATGCGCGCGCCGGCGACGATATAGGGGAGCACGCTCGGGAGAATGACCTTGGCGTAGAGATCCCGCTCGCTGCCCCCCAACGAGCGCACGACGCTTATCAGCAGGGGATCGACCGCGCGCACCCCCGCCGCGGCGTTGAAGATGAAGGGAAATACCGAGAGCAGAAAGATGATCACGGCTTTGCCGGCGACGCCGACCCCGAAAAACACCACCACGAGCGGTGCAACCGCAACCAGCGGGCTCGCATACAATACCGTCATCAGCGGATCGAGCGCGTAGCCCAGGCGCGTCCGCCAGCCCATGACGATGCCGAGCGCGATGCCGACAAAAGCCGCCGCAGCAAGCCCATAGCCAAATGGCAGGGCGCTGACCGCGAGGTCGCGGGCAAGATCGCCGCTCGCAACCAGATCCACGAACGCAACCGCAATCAGGCTTGGCTTGCTGATGAATAGATTGTTGAAGGGTACAAAAAGAAAAATTTCCTGCCAGAGGAAAAAGAACAGTGCAACCGAGCAGGCACCCAACAGCAGATTTCGTGTCCTGTCATTCCGGGGCCAGGCCAGAACGAAGTGAAGGCCGAGAGCGGCCGCGTGGCGCCCCGGAGTGACAGCATCGCTTGCTTGTGCCTGCTTCATGCTAAGCCGTGATCTCGTCCTTCAGCGTATGCCAGATCGCGAGCTTCAGATCATTGAATTCCGGCGTAACCCGCATTTCATAATCGCGCGGACGCGGCAAGCCGATATCGAAGACTTTCTTTGCATATCCCGGCCGCTTGGTCATGACCATTACGCGATCGGAGAGATAGATCGCCTCGTCGATCTGATGCGTTACGAATAAAACCGTCTTGCGCGCCTCCTGCCAGATGCGCAAGAGCTCCACCTGCATCAAGTCGCGGGTCTGCGCATCGAGCGCAGCGAACGGCTCGTCCATGAGGAGCACTTCGGGGTCGGTGGCGAGCGCCCGGGCAAGTCCGACGCGCTGCTTCATGCCGCCCGACAGTTCATGCGGATAATGTTCCTCGAAGCTCGTGAGACCGACCATTTCAATCAAGCGCCGCGAAATGGGTCGGCGCTGCTCCGCCGGCATGCGTTTGATCTCCAGCCCTAGCTCCACATTGCTTTGCACGGTCCGCCACGGCAGAAGCCCGAATTCCTGGAACACCATGGCGCGATCCGGTCCCGGACCGGTAATCCGCTTGCCATTGACCGAGAGTTCCCCGGAATCGGGCATCAATAATCCGAGCAGCACATTGAGGAACGTGCTTTTACCGCATCCCGAGGGTCCCAGGATGGAGAGGAATTCGCCTTCGTTCACATCGAGGTCGAAACGTTGCAGGGCGCGCACGGGCCCGCGGTTCGGCGGCCGAAACGTAAGATTGACGTCACGCGCTTGAATGTAAGCCTGCATGCGATTACGCGGTCAGTTTTGAGCTTTTTTGCTGGCTAGTGGTCCGATTCCGAAGTTCGCCACCACTCGCGGCACGTTCAGATGCGAACTTCGGAATCTAAGGACCACTAGCAACTCTATGATTTCTAGTGCGGTTTGAATTTGAAGTTCCTAAACGAGCTTGTGGCCGGTTATGATAGGAACTTCAAATTCACCGCACTAGTGTCCCGGTTCCGACGTTCGTATCACTTTGCAGCACGCTCGCATACGAACGTCAGAACCAAAGGGACACTAGCAACTATATGATGCTAGTGTGGCTTTGGACTTGAGGTTCCTACGAATAACTCGCGGCAATGCTGGTAGGAACGTCAAATCCGCCACACTAGTGTGCTATTCCAGGGCGAGGCATGATGAAGGAAATTGCGCCGACTGCAAGCTCGCGCAACGGCGCATTCTAGCAACGGAATCGAGCGCGGAAGGAATCCCGGCATGCGCCTCATAAACTCATGGGCCTGCTCGCAGCCGCCATTTCTGCATGCTTGGCGCCGCTCGCTGGGTCGGCGCAAACTCCCTCCGATTTTTATAAAGGCAAGAATCTCGACCTCTACATCGGCTATAGCGCGGGCGGCGGATACGACGTGTATGCGCGCGCACTTGCCCGCCATCTCGGCCGCTACCTTCCGGGCAATGCATCTGTGGTGCCGAAGAACATGCCAGGCGCGGGCAGCCTCGTGCTGGCCAACTGGCTCTACAATGTAGCGCCGAAGGATGGCACCGCCATCGGCATGATCGGCCGGGGCACCGGCTTCGACCCCCTGCTCGGCTCGACCAAGGCGCAATTCAATGCGGCGAATTTCAATTGGATTGGAAGCATGAACGACGAAGTCAGCGTATGCGTCGCCTGGCACACGACCGGGGTGAGCACGCTTGAACAGCTCATGCAGAAGGAGCTGACGGTCGGCGGGACCGGTCCGGCCGCCGACACCGATCAATTTCCCAGGGTGCTCAACGCCACCCTCGGCACCAAGTTCAAGATCATCCCGGGTTATCCCGGCGGCAACGACATCGACCTGGCCATGGAGCGCGGTGAAGTGATGGGGCGCTGCGGCTGGTCCTGGTCGAGCGTGATTGCAACCCACAAGAGCTGGATCGACGAGAAGAAGATCAATGTCCTGGTGCAGCTCTCACTCAGCCGACACCCTGACTTGCCGAACATCCCGCTGATTATGGATTTCGCCCGCAACGACGAGCAGAGGCAGATTTTCAGCCTCGTTTTCGCACGCCAGCCCATGGGGCGGCCTTTCCTGGCGCCGCCGAATGTGCCCTCCGAGCGCGTCGCCGCGTTGCGCGCTGCATTCATGTCGGCGCTGGCGGACCAGGAGTTCCTGGCGGAAGCGGCGAAAATGAAGCTGGAAATCAACCCGGTCTCGGGCGATGCGGTGCAGTCTCTGGTGCAGGAGATCTATCAGACCCCCAAGACGATCGCCGCTGCTGTCGCGAAAATGGTGAATTAGGAACAGCACGCGCGTTACGGGACATTACCGCCGTCCTCTGCTATAGAACGGCACGCAGGGCACCGGCGCTTGCCGCCATCAAGGAGCTGTCAGAATGCCCCGACATCCCCATTACGTCCCGCACGGCGTCATTCCTGCAGTGCTATTGCCGTTCAACGAGGATTTGTCCATCGACGAGCGCAGTTTCCGCAAGCATCTGCGCGATGTCGCCGCCACCAAGGGGCTCTCCGCCATCACCGTCAATGCCCATTCGACGGAAGTCGCCTCCTGCAGCTTTGATGAGCAGCGTCGCGTGCTCGACATTGCCCAGGAAGAAATCGGCGACGCGCTGCCGCTCATCAATGGGGTTTGGGCCGACGGCAGTCTGGAAGCAGCCCGCATCGCCCGCATGGCCGGCGAGCACGGCGCCTCGGCGCTGCTGGTCTTTCCGCCGGCACCCTTTATCCTCGGGCAGTCCCCGGAAATGGCGCTTGCGCATTTCAAGCGCATTGCCGATGCGAGCGACCTTCCCATCATTGCCTTCCAGTATCCTTTATCGACGGGTCAGGGCTATCCGCTTGCCACGCTCCTGCAAATCGCCGAGCAGGTGCCGACCGTGCGCGCCATCAAGGATTGGGCGGGCAACGTGCCGCAGCACGAGACCCACATACGCGTCCTGCAGAACCTTTCGCGCCCGGTCAACGTCTTATCGACGCACAGCGCCTGGCTGTTCAGCTCTCTGGTGCTGGGCTGCAAGGGGCTCCTTTCCGGCAGCGGCAGCGTGATTGCGGATTTGCAGGCGCAGCTGTTTGATTGCGTACAAAGAAACGATCTGGGCGAGGCACGCCGGGTCAATGATCGCATCTACCCGCTCGCCCGCGCCTTCTATGCCGACCCCTGGGCGGACATGCACAATCGCATGAAGGAGGCGCTGGTATTACTCGGCCGTCTCCCGCGCGCGGTGGTGCGACCGCCTCTGGTCAAGCTTGCGCGCTCCGAGATCGAGCACATCGGCGCCGCGCTCGTTGAGGCCGGATTGCTCGACCGGAAGGCGAGCCGCGATGCGGCCTAGGGCAACAGGGCAAATTCATAAATCCTAGGCCCGGCTTGAGTGGCGATCGCCGTATTGCTTGGCAGAACGTGCTCACCGTGCTGAGCGCGGCGATCCTCATCGGCGCCGAGGTTTTCGGCGCGGCCTTCGCGGGCGGCTGGGCGGTGGCCAACCTGTTCGATCTCGGCCCTTATGGTGTGCATATCGCGCAAGGCATTTTCTTTCTCTGCGGCATGGCGGTGATGGTTGCGTTCATCCGCAATGCACAGCGGGTCGAGCCATTCACGACGCGGGGCTGAACGTCGCGCCCGTTGACGTGTCCCAGGGCGAGTGAGCGAGCGCGATTGGAGCGCAACGGCGAACCGGAACCCCGGGGCCTCACACAAATCCTTGGGAATTGTCAGCCGGCAAAGTCAAAGCGCTTGCCACTCGCCCAGCGATCGCTTATTTGGGGAATGCCCAAATTCGCACGTGCCTGTGGCCGTGTGTCGATCGGTGGGCATCCGGACAAGAGGCCGGACAGCCGCCTAAGGAAGTGATCTCACTTCCTTGCTCATGCGATCGGCAGCCGGAGGCGAACCGGCGCACCCCGCTCTCCACGGGGGACGCGGCTTAAAGCAACGACGGAGCGGGCTTTTTTGGTACCGCCGGCGCGAATGCCGGATCACCGAAGAGGCTTGTCCTTCTTGCCGGGCGTGCGGAACGGGAAACTCTCCCTCATCCGGACCAAGGCAGCAACCATCGCCGTGATGGCCGTCCGCATTTGCGGACCGCGCGCATCGCAGGAGGTTAACTCGAGGCGGCTTCCCCCCGCCTTTCCGGATCAAGGAGCAGAGTCGAAATGACGGCACGCATCCGCGAATTCCTCAAGCAGCGCAGGGATGAGGGCCCCTGCCTGGTGGTCGATCTCGACGTCATCCGCGAGAACTACGCCCTGTTTGCCAAGGCGCTCCCGGACACCAAAGTCTTCTATGCCGTTAAGGCCAATCCTGCGCCCGAGATCCTCAAGCTCTTCGCGGATCTCGGCTCCTGTTTCGACGTGGCTTCGCTCAGCGAGACCGAAGCGGTGCTCGCGGCCGGCGCGACGCCGGAGCGCATCTCCTACGGCAACACCATCAAGAAAGAGAGTGAGATCCGCGCGGTTGCCCGCCTGGGTGTTGCGCTCTTTGCCGTCGACTGTGAAGCCGAAGTGGAGAAGGTCGCCCGCTGCGCCCCGGACTCGCGCGTGATCTGCCGCATCCACTGCGACGGGACCGGGGCCGAGTGGCCGCTGTCGCGCAAATTCGGCTGCGAGCCGGAATATGCCGCCGACATTCTCGAACTGGCGCATCGGCTTGGCCTTCTCCCGCACGGCATCTCATTCCATGTCGGGTCGCAACAGCACAATATCGAGGCCTGGGACCGGGCGCTCGCTTCCACCGCAGCGATCTTCCGCACCTGCGCCGAGCGCGGCATCAATCTCGCAATGGTCAATCTCGGCGGCGGGTTTCCCGCACGCTATGTGCGCAAGACGCCCAAGCTAGAGAGTTATGGCAAAGCCATTTTCCGGGCGCTGCGCAAGCATTTCGGCAATGCCATTCCGGAAACCATCATCGAGCCCGGACGCGGCCTTGTCGGCAATGCCGGCATCATCGAGGCGGAAGTGGTGCTCATCGCCAAGCGCTCGCCCGAGGACGAAGTGCGCTGGGTCTATCTCGACATCGGCAAGTTTCATGGACTCGCCGAGACGATCGATAAATCCATCCGCTATCCCATTCGCACGCCGCGCGACCGCGACGCGACGGCACCCTGCATCATTGCCGGACCGACCTGCAACTCGGTCGACGTGCTCTATGAAAAGACCCCCTACCCGCTTCCCGTGTCTCTCGTCATTGGCGACAAGGTGCTGATCGAAGCGACCGGCGCCTATACCACGACCTATTCCTCGGTCGGGTTCAACGGCTACCCGCCGCTGCGGCAATATGTGATCTAGGGTACTTTCGATCGGCCGCACAATCCGGCTTGCAAAATAGCTATCGAGTGGCTATTTTTCAGCAATGGGAAAACACAGCGTCGTTGAGGCAAAGAATCGGCTTTCTGAACTGATTGATCGCGCCCTGAAAGGCGAAGAAATCGTAATCACGCGTCACGGGCATCCGATAGTCGAGCTAAAGCCTATTTCGCGGCTCGGCAATCCTATAACAGATGAGGCCATCGATTGGCTTGTGGAACGGCGTGTAGGCCGACGAATGCCACGCGAGGACGCCGCAGAAACCGTGCGCCAGATGCGTGATGAGTGGGAGCGGTGAGCGTCTATCTAGACGCTAATGTTCTCGTTCCATTGTTTGTCGTCGATCCGCTCAATGAGAGGGCTGACAAGGCACTTCGAGGTCTCAACGACAGCCTGATTGTAAGTGATTTTTCCGCCATAGAGTTTTCCTCTGTGATTGCGCGTCGTGTGCGCACTCGCGAACTGCGCGCCGATGAAGCACAGATATCATTTGTAAATTTCGACAGTTGGTGCACGCGCTACACCAGTGTCGTCGATCTGGAATCCACCGACATCAGGAGCGCCATAAGCTTGGTGCGTCGGCTTGATCTCACGCTTCGCGCGCCTGATGCATTTCATATCGTGATCAGTAGACGAGTTGGTTGCAAGCTTCTCACATTTGATAGGAACCTGACAAAGGTCGCAAACGCGCTGGGAGTAAAAGTTGTAAAAGCTTGAAGTTTCCGCGAAATCACCACAGTTCCAAGCATATCGTGAGCGGCAGAAAGATTGCAGGTGTGACGATGAAAGCGTTTGTGAAGAGGCTGATTATATTGGCGGTGCTGCTCCCGGCAGCAGGCATGTCGGCACGGGCGGAGCCCAGCCCCGTCGGCTTGTGGGAGCAGATTGATGAGAAGACCGGCAGGGCGGAGAGCTGGTTCAAGGTCACCGAGCGCGGCGGCGTCTATGAAGGCCAAATCGTCAAAATCTTCTTCAAGCCGGGCGAGGACGAGAACTGGGTCTGCGACAAATGCGAGGGCGCCGACCGCGGCAAGCCGGTACTGGGGTTGACATTGATCAAAGGAATGCGCCGCGACGGGGCGAGCTATGAAGGCGGCACCATCATGGACCCGCGCGACGGCACGGTCTACCGCGCGCGCATGGAGCTCAGCCCCGACGGGCAGCAGCTTGAAGTGCGCGGCTATGTTGGAATTTCGCTGTTTGGGCGCAGCCAGACCTGGCGGCGGCTGCCGGACAACGCGCTCAGCCCACCGAGTGGTTCACGACAACCGGCACGCAAGAAATAGCGCGATCAGCCGAGAGCGACGATGCCGGCATCCCCGTCTTCGGTGCCGAACAGGAGCGTGTCGCCGCTTGCGTTCCATGTGAGCGCGCTGATCGCCGCGGCGCCTGGATGCCTCGCCAATATCTCCGCTCCGTCGTCAACGCGCACCAAAAGCACGAGCCCGTCGGCATAGCCCGCTGCCACCACGTCCTGCCTGGGATGGCAGGCAACCACCTCGACTTGCAAATCCGCCGCGGCGCGCATGCGCGGTGCTTTGCCCATGGGACCGTTCTTTCCCGCAAACGGCCACAGCACCAGGTCGTTTGCCCCGGAAGTGGCAAGCCAATCGCCCGAGGCTGTCCACTCGAATGAGCGCACGCGCACACCGTAACCCGACATTCGCATGTCATTGCCGTCCGACAAGCGCCAGCCATGCAGCGTCGGCTCCTGCATGGAACTGACGAGAAATCTCCCGTCGGGGCTGAATGCGGGCTCGAGGTGCGAGCCCTTGCACGGCAGCAATTCCGGCTCGCTGCGTGCATTGGGAAACCACAGGCTCACGCCGTTGTAGTGGGCGACGGCGAGGCGCAGCCCCTTCGGAGCGAAGGCCAATCCGCCCACCGTCGACGGCACTTCCAGCGTGCGGTCTCCGCCCCGTTCGCTGCGTACGAAGGCCTGTTTCCCGGCCGACCAGGCGAGCGCCCCCTGCGGTCCGCATGCGACATTGTCGACCCAGCGGTGCTTTGTATCCTCGAAAATGGTGACAGATGCGACGTCGAGCCCGATGACGACCACCTTGCCGTCGTCCCCACCGGTGAGCAGCCGCCTGGTGTCGGCGGCCGAAGACAGTATCGCGCCAGCGTGAACCGCAATGCGACGCGGTTCACTTTCGGGCCCCACCAATGCCAGCGATTCCTCGCCGAGCACAAAAACTGGTTTGTCGGCGAGGAAATGCGCGCTCACCACAGGCGCGCCGAAATGAAGGACGCGCGTTTGCTCGACGACGGAAGGAATCTCGGCGCGGGTGTCGGTCTGGCTCATGACTAGTGTGGTGTCCCGAACCCGAAGTTCGTATCAGAGCGCGCAGCAATGTTTTACGAACTTCGGAATCAGGGCACTAGTGGTCCGATTCCGAAGTTCGCCACCACTCGCGGCACGTTCAGATGCGAACTTCGAAATCTAAGGACCACTAGCAACTCTATGATTTCTAGTGCGGTTTTGAATTTGAAGTTCCTAGACGAGCTTGCGGCCAGTTATGATAGGAACTTCAAATTCACCGCACTAGGCAGGATTCGAAACCTGCTTTGATCTTGTCCTGCGGTAGATTGCGACCGATGAAAATAATGCGGCTTGTGCGCGTCTCGCCGACCGCCCACGGGCGCTGGTGGTCGCCATCGAGAATCATGTGAACTCCCTGAAACACAAAACGCGCATCGTCATCCTTGAAGGAAAGGATGCCCTTGCAGCGCAGAATGTTCGGCCCTTCTTTCTGCACGAGGTCCTGCACCCAGGGAAAGAACTTGTCGGGATCGAGCGGACGCTCGCTGCGGAGCGATAGCGACTGCATCTCCTCATCGTGATAGTGCCTGAGCCCGCCGCCCTGATGGCGATGCGCGCCATCGTGCTTGTGGCCGTCATGATCGTGATCATGGGTATGATGAGAATCGCCCTCCAGGAAAGCCGGTTCGATATCGAGAATGCGATCGAGGTCGAAGGCGTTGCGCCCGAGCACTTCCGGAAGCGCGATCTGACAGCGCTCGGTCTTATGCAGCCTGGCATACGGATTGATGCCGCGAATGCGTGCCTCGACCTCGGTCAGTTCGTCGGGCTGCACCAGGTCGGCCTTGTTGATCAGAATTACATCGGCGAAAGCGATCTGGTTCTTCGCCTCCGGCGCGTCCTTGAGCCGCTCGCCCAGCCATTTGGCATCAGCGACCGTCACCACCGCGTCGAGCTTGGCTTTGCGGCCGACGTTCTCGTCCATGAAGAAGGTCTGCGCGACCGGCGCGGGGTCCGCGAGCCCGGTGGTCTCCACAATGATGGCATCGAATTTTCCCTTGCGGCGCATCAAGCCGTCGATGATGCGCACGAGGTCACCGCGCACGGTGCAGCAGATGCAGCCGTTATTCATCTCGAAGATTTCCTCGTCGGCTCCCACAATCAGATCATTGTCAATGCCGATCTCGCCGAATTCATTGACAATGACGGCGTATTTCTTGCCGTGCGGCTCGGAAAGAATCCGGTTGAGCAGCGTGGTCTTGCCGGCGCCGAGATAGCCGGTGAGCACGGTAACGGGGACCTTGTCGGACATGCGTTCCTCCTTCGGCCCCGGTATATAGGCATCCCGCAGCGGAAGGTAGGGTGGGCAAAATCACTGGTTTGTGCTGTCCGCGTGGGCCATAGCCCGCGAAGACGGGCGTTAAAGCGCCCTTATGGCGCGCGCACGATTTTGCCCACGCGGCTGGGCAGTGCCCTGCACCTTTGCCCACCCTACAAATGCTGTCTCGCTCAGCTCAGCAAGGCGCCGGCAAGCTGCTTGAGGTTATGGCGGATGAGATCGATGTAGGTGGGGGCGTCGCCGGTCGCGTCGGTAAGCGCATCGGAATAGAGGACGCCGCCCACCTTGACGTCGGTTTCATTGGCAATCTGCTGGACCAGACGCGGATCGGTAACATTTTCAAGAAACACCGCCGCGACCTTCTGCGTCTTGATTTGCCTGATGATGGCGGCAACGTCCTTGGCCGAGGCTTCAGCTTCGGTCGAGACGCCCTGCGGCGCGGTGAATTCAATACCATAGGCGTCCTGGAAATAGCCGAAGGCGTTGTGGCTGGTGATGACGCGCCGGCGTTCGACCGGAATTTTGCCGACGGTATCGCGCACCTCCCGATCGAGCGCATCAAGCTTGGCGGCATAGGCAGCCAAATTCGATTGGTACATGTCCTTCGACCCGGCATCCGCGGCCATCAAGGCCTCGCAGATATTGCGCACATAGGTCTTGACGTTGGCAACGGACTGCCAGGCATGCGGGTCCACCCTGCCGTGGTGGTCGTGATCGTGCTCACGATCGTAACCGCTCTCGCGCTCGCGCGGCTTGACGCCTTCGCTTGCGACAATAATGGATGCCCTGGTGGCAGATGCTTTGACCAGGCGATCGAGCCAGCCCTCGAATCCGAGCCCGTTGACGAACACCAACCGGGCGTCGGCAACCTTCCTGGCATCGGCCGGTGACGGGGCGTAGACATGGGCATTGCCGTTGGGGCCAACGAGCACCGCGACGTTCACGTGAGGGCCGCCAACATTGCCGACCAGGTCGGCAAGAATCGAGAAGCTGGCGAGGGCCTTAAACCTGTCGCTGCTCCCTTGCGCGTGCGCGGAGCCGATTGCAACCAGAACAGTGCTCCCGGTAACGGCGAGCGCCTGGCGCCGCGTCAGCATGGTACGGTTGACGTTCATTGCTCCGATGCGTCAGGCTTCCAGGTGACGGCCCGGGAACACCTGCCGCAGGACTCCTCCGACCCTGCCGAACAGGAGCGAGACGCAATAGAGCGCGCCCGCGACGAGGATGATCGCCGGTCCCGAGGCAATTCCGGTATGGAACGACAGCAGCAACCCGGCATAACCGCACACCGCTCCGCTCGCGGTCGCAATCGCGATCATGGAAGAGATGTCCCGCGCCCAGAACCGGGCGATCGCCGCCGGCAGCATCATGATGCCGACGGCGAGGAGCGTGCCAAGCGCATGAAATCCGCTCACCAGGTTGATCACCACCAGCGCGAGGAAACCGAGGTGGGCCGGCCCCCCGGCGCGGCTGACCGAGCGCATGAAGCCCGGATCCACGCACTCAATGACCAGCGGCCGATAGATCAGGGCAAGCACCAGGAGGCTGATGCTCGCATTGGTCGCGATCAGCAGGAGGGTGAGATCGTCAAGCGCCAGCACGTTTCCAAACAAGACGTGCAGGAGATCGATATTGGTTCCCTTGATGGAAACGATCGTCACCCCCAGAGCCAGCGAAAGGAGGTAGAACGTCGCCAATGCCGCGTCCTCCTTGAGCTCGGTCGTGCGGGCGACCAGGCCGGCAAGCAGCGCAACCACGAAGCCGGCGATCAGGCCGCCTGCCGTCATGGCGAACAGGTTGAGCCCGGAAAGCAGAAATCCCACCGCGGCGCCGGGGAGAATGGCGTGCGCCATGGCATCGCCGACCAAACTCATGCGCCGCAGCATCAGGAAAACACCGATCGGGCCGGCGCCGAGCGCCAAAGCGAGCGTACCGGCGAGCGCACGCCGCATGAATTCGAACTCGCTGAACGGGCCGATGAGGAGATCGTACAGCATGAAGCGAGAGCCGGCGTTTACGCCGTCTCCTCCACGCATTCGATGGCATGCTCGTCGAACGCCTCGCACATGCGCCGCGCGGTCAGGAGATTCTCGGGAGTGAGGACGACCGAGGTGCGGCCCCAGGCGACCGGTTCGCGGGCAAGCAGCAGCGTCTCGGGAAAATGCGCCCGCACAAAATCGATGTCGTGCATGGAGGTGAGCACGGTGCGCTGCTCGCCGTGCCAGCGCCGCACCAGATCGAAGAGATCGGCCGAAGTCTTGGCGTCAACCGCCGTGAAGGGTTCATCGAGCACAATGACGCGCGCGTCCTGCAGCAGCAGGCGGGCAAACAGCATGCGCTGGAGCTGGCCGCCGGACAGCGTCGCGATCGCGCGATCCTCGAAACCGGTGAGGCCTACCGCGGAGATGGCGTCCTCGATCAAATCGCGCGCCTTGCGGCCAATGCCGCCAAAGGAGCCGGCGCGACGCCACAGACCCATGGCCACCAGGTCGTAGACATTGATGGGAAACGACCGATCGATCTCTGCCGCCTGCGGGAGATAGGCGATGTCCTGCGGCGCGACGGGGCCACGCTCGATCGTGCCCGCCAACGGCTTGAGCACGCCGACAATGCCTTTGAACAGCGTCGACTTGCCCGCGCCGTTCGGGCCGACAACCGCCACCAGCGCGCCGCTCTCCACCTTGCCATTGAGGTGATGCACCGCAGGGTGGCGGTCATAGCCGAGTGTCAGATCGTGAAATTGCAGCGCGCTCACCCGTCAAGCTCCATGCATGGCCCAGATCACGGCGACCCAAAGGAGCGCAATGATGGCGCCGCTTACCAGCAGCCGTTCGAAGACCGAGAGCCGCAGAATGGACGGCGAGATCGATGCCGGCGGATGACCTCGGCCGGGATGATGGTGCGGGTGAGGCAGGCGCGTCGGCATGGAGTTCCTGTTACATTATAACATTTGGCCTTTTCCAGGGCCAATGGGCTAGTGGTCCGATTCCGAAGTTCGCCACCGCTTGCGGCACGTTCAGATGCGAACTTCGAAATCTAAGGACCACTAGCAACTCCATGATTTCTAGTGCGGTTTTGAATTTGAAGTTCCTAAACGGGCTTGCGGCCAGTTATGATAGGAACTTCAAATTCACCGCACTAGGATCGACTATGAGCGAGCGGAAACTGCGGGTGGTTGCCGTGGGCGAGGCGGTCATCGAGTTCGTGCGCGGCGGCGACGGCCGCTTCGCCCTTGGCTGCGCCGGCGATACTTTCAATGTCGCGATCTATCTCGCCCGCGCCGGGGTCGACGCCGCATTCGCCACCGCGCTGGGCGAGGATGCCTATTCCGACACCATCCTCGCCCTCGCGGCCGCTGAGGGAGTTGCCGGCGACCTGGTATTGCGCGAGCGCGGTCGGCTGCCTGGGTTGGTCGTCGTTGATGCCGATTCGTCCGGCGCGCGGCGTGTTCACCACTGGCGCGACGAAGCGCCCGCACGCGAGTTGTTCGAATTGCCGCGCTGGGGCAGCATTGCCGAAGGCATCGGCAAAGCGCAACTCGTCTATTTTTCCGGCATCACGCTCTCGCTCTTTTCCAATGTGGGTCTCGGCCGCTTTCTCGCGCTGATGGAGACTATCCGGCAGCAGGGGGTGAAAGTCGCTTTCGATGGAAATTTTCGCCCGCGCGGCTGGCGGGGCGATTTGCCGCGCACACGCGCGGTATTCATGGAAGCCTTGAAGCGCGTCGACATCGCGCTTCCCGCCTATGACGACGAGGCCGTGCTATGGGGGGACCCGAGTCCCGAGGCGACGGTCGAGCGGCTGCAAGCATTCGGCATCGGCGAAATCGTCGTGAAGAACGGACCGAACAGCGCACTGGTCGCTGCCGGCTCCCGCAATGAGTTCGTGCCGGTTCCTGAGCTGGTCGTGCCGATCGATGCGACGGCCGCCGGCGACGCCTTCAACGCTGCCTATATTGCAACGCGCCTGTCCGGGCAGGCCCCTTCCGAGGCAGCAGCCGCTGCGCATCGCCTTGCCGCACAGGTGATCCGGCACCGCGGCGCGCTCCTGCCGCGCGCGGCTGGCGCGGTGCATTGACTAGTGGTTCGATTCCGAAGTTCGCCAGTGCTCGCAGCACGTTGAGATGCGAACTTCGGAATCTAAGAACCACTAGCAACGTTATGATTCTAGTGCGGTTTTGAATTTGACGTTCCTAAACGAGCTTGCGGCCAGTAATGATAGGAACTTCAAATTCACCGCATTAGCCAAGCGTTATTTTACGACCAGCACCGGGCACGGCGCGAGGTGCACGATGCGATCGGCGCGACTGCCAATCATGCGGTCGTACAATGCCGAATGCCCGCTGGCGCCGACCACAAGCAGATCGGCTTTGAGGTCGCGCGCGAGATCGACAATATCGCGTACCGGATGGCCCGCAACGACATGTGTCTTCAGCTTCACCTGGCACGCTTCGGCCATGGCGCGCGATTTATTGACGACGGTGTGGAAGCGCCGGGCAGCGGTCCCGGTTTCCTCTCTGACGTCTTCCATGCTCTCCGGCAGGTAGTCGATCTCCTCGACCGAAACCATATGAATTTCCGCCTGACTGTGCTTTGCGATCTTCAGCGCCAATGTAAGCGCATGGAAGGCGTGCTCGGAACCGTCATTGGCGTGCAGGATCTTGCTGAACATCGGACGCCCTCCTCGCTAGTGTGCGGATTTGACGTTCCTACCATCTTCGCCGAGAGTCATTCGTAGGAACGCCAAATCCAAAAGGCACACTAGGAATCATAGAGTTGCTAGTGTTCCTTTGGTTCCGACGTTCTTATGCGAGCGGGCAGCAAGGTGATACGAACGTCGGAACCGGAACACTAGCTCGCCTTCTCGGGAACTGCCGGCGCAACCACCACGGTCGGATGCTCTGTCGGTTCTAGCTCCTCCTGGGGAAGCAGATGGTGCGGCAAAAAGAATGCATTGGCAATCAGCGTAGGGACCACCGCGCTGGCAACGACGCCGGCCACGACTACGGTGTACTGCGCCTGATCGATGATGCCGTGCGAGAAACCAAATAAAGCCGAGATAGTGCCGAATGTCAGGCCGGTAGACATCAGCAAAGTCGTGTACATGGCTTCTTTTTGCGGAGCGCCGAATATCTTTGTGACGGGATAGACGCCGACAAACTTCGTTACCATTTTGCCCAGCAGCAGGACAACGAAGGCAATCGGCGCCGCAACGAGGGCGGGAATGGAGATGAAAGAGCCGGCGCGAATGAAGTAGAACGGCGTAAGAAGCCCTAGCGTGAGCGTGCGCAACCTGCGGATCAGCGCGTGGTCTTTTCCGACGCTCCCTGCGAGCAGCATCCCTGTAATATAAGCCGGCAACACGGCTTCGCTGTCCGCCCAGGCAGCCAGTGCGCCAAGCCCTAACAACAGTACGAGCAGATACTTTGCCTCGAATTCGGATGGTCGACTGCCGTATAGCTTGAATAGCCGGGGCGTCGCCCACGGAAGGATGATAAAAACGACGACGGCGATGCCGGCAAAAATGAAAGTCTTGAACGTGAACGGCGCGAAGATAAAGCCGAGTGCAAGCACGGTACCGAGGTCGTTGATGAAGCAGGCGGCCAGGACGATCTTGCCGTAATCGGTCTTGTTGAAACCGTATTCCAGCATCACCGCGTAAACCACCGCTACCGAAGTTGTCGACAAGGCGACACCGGCCAGCCAGCTTTGCAGCGGTCCCCAGCCGAGGATCCAATACGCCACCGCAGCGCAGCCGAAAAATGGCGCGAAAAAACCGATAAGACCGACGGCGGAGGCTTCCTTCCAATTTCGTCTGAAGACAACAGGATCGAGTTCGGCGCCGGCGAGAAAGGTGAGCACGATGGCGCCCATCCCGGCGAGGAATTTGACCCAGGACTCGTTCGTCCCAAGCACGTCGGCGCTTATCAACCCGCCGAGGATGAATTGCGCAAGCGTGCCAACGATGATTTCCGTCAAAGCCGTCGAAACACGGAACCAAACTGCAAACAGCGTCGCGATGAGCGCCAGTCCTAACCATAGTGCGGCAAGTGTCCAAACATCGGTCATGCTTCAGTCTCGCACCTTGTGATTCATGGCTGCTCGGCCGCGATCCTCGCAGTGCGGGGCATAAAGGGCTAGAATGAGCTGGAGCGGCAGCGATAGCATCGCACCGCCACACGGCCAACCCGACCCTACGTCTCCACCGCACTGCGCGGACCCGTGGAGCAACCGTAGGAGTCATCAGCCTTGTAAGGGCGGTTTCGGCGGACCCCATCGCCGGAGATGAAGCGGCTCTGGATAACTTGCCGCCTCGCGAGCGACTTTAACGCATCCCGCTAGCTCGATCAATGTTCATGACCGGGTGCGATGCCCGCCAACCCAGACGAAGAACGGCACCGCAGCCAGACTGCGCGAGCACGCAGAAAGCGATGACGCCCGGAAGCGAAAAGTCGTAGAGAATGCCGATCAAAATAATGAATCGGAAAGCGGTTCGTCTGCGGGCACTTTCTGGATGCGTGCCCTTCATTTCCAAAGGCCGGCACCGTGTGCTTTTATATAGCCCGGCTGCCATTGCTGCGCGCCCCTATCGAGGAGGAACTTTGAGGTGACAAAGCTTAACAGGCGTTCGCAAATTATCACGACAGGCGTAGCCCGCTCGCCCAATCGCGCAATGCTGCGTGCCGTAGGTTTCACGGACGCCGACTTTGAAAAGCCGATCATTGGCGTGGCGAACGGCCACTCCACCATGAACCCGTGCAATGCCGGCATTCAGCCTCTGGTCGATCGCGCGATGGCGGCGCTGAAAGAGGCTGGAGCAATGCCGCAGGTATTCGGCTTTCCGACGGTTACCGACGGCATCGCCATGGGCACCGAGGGCATGAAATATTCGCTGGTCTCCCGCGAAGTTATCGCCGATTCCATCGAGGTGGCCGTGAACGGTCAGTGCATGGACGGCGTGGTCGCAATCGGCGGCTGCGACAAGAACATGCCGGGAAGCGTCATGGCGATGGCACGCATGAACGTGCCCGGAATCTTCGTTTATGCCGGTACCATAAAGCCGGGCTTCTGGAAGGGACAAAAGCTCACCATCGTGAGCCCGTTCGAGGCTGTGGGCGCGTTCACTGCCGGAAAGATGTCGCAGGAGGACTTCATCGGCATCGAGAAAAACGCGTGCCCTTCGGTGGGAGCCTGCGGCGGCCAGTACACCGCAAACACGATGTCATCCTCCTTCGAAGCGCTGGGCATGAGCCTGCTCGGCTCATCGCAAATGGCATCTCCCGATCCGGAGAAAGCAAACTCCGCAGCCGAGTCTGCGCGGGTTCTGGTGCAAGCGGTTCGCAATAACCTGAGGCCACGCGACATTATCACCAGAAAATCGATCGAGAACGCCGTTGCGCTTGTGATGGCGACGGGCGGCTCGACGAATGCAATTCTCCATTACCTGGCTATTGCCAATGCGGCCGGCGTGAAGTGGACCATCGACGACTTCGAGCGCGTGCGGCGCAAAGTGCCGGTGCTGTGCAATCTGAAACCCTCGGGCCCGTATGTGGCGACGGATTTCCACGCCGCCGGTGGCGTGCCGCAGGTGCTCAAGATGCTGCTCGTGAATGGCGTCTTGCATGGCGATTGCATGACCATCCACGGCAAGACCATGGCTGAGATGCTAAGCGATATCCCGGCCGAGCCGCGAGCCGATCAGGACGTGATCCATCCATGGTCGAATCCCGTATACAAGCAAGGGCATCTGGCGATTTTGAAGGGCAACCTTTCGCCCGAAGGCTGTGTGGCCAAAATCACCGGCTTGAAGCAAACGTCGATCACCGGCCCTGCCCGCGTGTTCGATTCCGAGCCTGAATGCACGCGCGCAATCCTCGCCAAAAAGGTCAAGGCGGGCGATGTGGTGGTGATTCGTTATGAAGGTCCCAAGGGCGGGCCGGGCATGCAGGAAATGCTCGCGCCGACGTCTGCTCTCATCGGCCAGGGGCTCGGCGCATCGGTCGGGCTTCTCACGGATGGACGGTTTTCGGGCGGGACCTGGGGCATGGTCGTCGGTCACGTCGCGCCTGAAGCCTTCGACGGCGGAGTAATCGCGCTGGTCAAGGAAGGTGATTTGATCACGATCGACGCCAAGAAGCGTCTCATCCAGCTGAATGTTTCGGCGAAGGAGATCGCTCGTCGCAGAAAATCATGGAAGGCACCGAAGCCGCGCTATACCACCGGCGTGTTCGCGAAATATATCAAGGCCGTCTCAACGGCCAGCCGTGGGGCAATTACCGGCTGATATCCTGCTCACCCATGGGCGTGAGGCCGAGCTTGTCGAGGAGCCGCATGTCGCGGTCGCGTGTCGGATTGGCGGTGGTGAGGAGCTTCGGGCCGTAGAAGATCGAGTTGGCGCCGGCAAGAAAACACAGCGCCTGGGTTTCATCGGTCATCTCCTCGCGCCCGGCGGAGAGCCGCACCATCGAGCGCGGCATGGCAATGCGGGTCACCGCGATCATGCGAATGAAATCGATTGCGTCGAGCCGAGCTTCGTCGGCGAGCGGCGTGCCTCCCACTCGCACCAGCATGTTGATGGGGATGCTCTCGGGATGGGCCGGCAGGTTCGCCAGCGTGGCGATCAGCCCGACGCGATCCTCGACGTCCTCGCCCATGCCGATGATGCCGCCGCAACAGAGAGCGATGCCGGCATCGCGCACGTGGCCCAGGGTATCGAGCCGGTCCTGGTAGCTGCGGGTCGTGATAATGGCGCCGTAAAAGTCCGGCGAGGTATCGAGGTTGTGATTGTAGAAATCGAGGCCGGCCTCTTTGAGCCGCAGCGCCTGGCCCTGTGTGAGCATGCCAAGCGTTGCGCAGGTCTCAAGTCCCAGCGCTTTGACGCCCGCGACCATGTCGCATACCGCATCGAGATCGCGCTCTTTCGGCTCGCGCCAGGCCGCTCCCATGCAGAAGCGGCTTGCTCCAGCGAGCTTGGCGGTGCGCGCCTGCTGCACGACAGCAGCGGGCTGCATCAGCTTTTCCGCGCGCACGCCGGTGTGATAACGCGCGCTTTGCGGACAATAAGCGCAGTCTTCCGGGCAGCCGCCGGTCTTTATCGAAATGAGCGTGGAAATCTGCACTGCGCGCGGATCGAAATGCGCCCGATGGACGGCTTGCGCGCGAAAGATCAATTCAGAAAACGGCAGTACGAACAGCGCCCGCAGTTCCGCGCGCGACCAATCGTGGCGGACAGGAGCGAGGCCGTTGGTCATGTCGTTGTCTTGCTGATTCATCTGGTAGCCCGGATGGAGCGCAGCGTAATCCGGGGATTGGCACCTTTCGCCTGCTTTCCCGGATTACGCTAACGCTCCATCCGGGCTACAAACTGTCACTCAGCCGCGACGCGGGTCCCTTCCTCGGCGCGCTCGACCTTGGCGGCACAATATTTGAATTCGGGAATCTTGCCGAACGGATCGAGCGCCGGATTGGTCAGAAGATTTGCCGCCGCTTCCACAAAGGCAAATGGAAGGAAAACCACGCCGTCGGGAATGGCGTCGTCCTGGCGCGCGGAAAGCTCGATCGTCCCGCGCCGCGTAGAGACCCGAATCCTGTCACCCGGTTTTATGCCGAGCCGCGCAATGGTGCCGCGCGAAACATTCGCCACCGGACCAGGCTCCAGTGCGTCGAGAGTGGAGGCGCGCCGGGACATGGCGCCGGTGTGCCAATGTTCGAGCTGGCGGCCAGTCGTGAGCACGAACGGAAATTCGGCATCGGGCTGCTCGTCTGGCGGCGTGATCCGCGCCGGCACCAGCTTGCCGCGCCCGTCCTGGGTGGGAAAACCGTTGCCGAACACCACGTCCTGTCCGGGCTTGTCCGGCGCTGCGGAAGGATAGGTTACGGCGCTCTCCCGCTCGATGCGATCCCAGGAGATGTTGTCAAGCGCCGGCATCAACGATGCCATCTCGGCATAGATTTCGCTTGGATGCCGGTAGTTCCAATCAAGCCCGATGCGGCGCGCAATCTCCTGGGTGATCCACCAGTCGACCCTGGCTCCCCCCGGCAAGGGAAGCGCGCGGCGCCCCATCTGCACCTGGCGATTGGTATTGGTCACGGTGCCGTCCTTCTCCGGCCAGGCGGAGGCCGGGAGGATGACGTCGGCATGGAATGCAGTTTCGGTCAGGAAAATATCCTGCACCACCAGATGCTCCAGATGCGCGAGCGCCTGGCGCGCATGGTTGAGATCGGGGTCAGACATCGCCGGGTTCTCACCCAGGATGTACATGCCCTTGACCACGTCGGCGTGCACGGCTTGCATGATCTCCACCACGGTGAGGCCGCGCTTGGGATCGAGCCGCGCGCCCCAGACTTTCTCGACGCCGGCTCGGATAGCGGGATCCTCGACGGAGCGGTAATCGGGAAAGAACATGGGGACGAGCCCGGCGTCGGAGGCGCCTTGCACGTTGTTTTGTCCGCGCAGCGGATGCAGCCCGGTGCCGGGACGCCCGATCTGCCCGCAGATCAGGGCCAGCGCGATGAGACAGCGCGCGTTATCGGTGCCGTGGACGTGCTGCGATATACCCATCCCCCAGAAGATGATCGCCGATTTTGCCCGCGCGTAGCTGCGCGCCACCGCCCGCAAGGTTTCCGCCGGAATGCCGCAGATCGGCGCCATCTCTTCCGGCGTGAACTCCTTGATGTGCTCGGCGAGCGCTTTGAAATTCGAGGTCTGCGCCTCGACATATTGCCGGTCGTACAGTCCTTCGGTCACGATGACATTGAGGATTCCGTTGAGCATCGCAACGTCGGTGCCCGGTTTGAACTGCAGCATGTGGGTGGCGTGACGCTTGAGCGCCTGCCCGCGCGGATCCATTACGATCAACTCGGCGCCGCGCTTTGCCGCCTGCTTGAAAAATGTGGCGGCGACCGGGTGGTTCTCGGTGGGATTGGCGCCGATCACAATGATGACATCGGAATTCTTGCACTCGTTGAACGTCGCGGTTACGGCGGCCGAACCGATGGTCTCCAGGAGCGCCGCGACCGACGAGGCATGGCACAGCCGGGTGCAGTGATCGACATTGTTTGTGCCGAAGCCGACCCGCACCAGCTTCTGAAAGAGATAAGCCTCCTCGTTCGACGCCTTGGCCGAGCCGAAGCCGGCAAGCGCGCGCGCACCGTCGCGATCGCGAATCTTTTTCAGCCCCGATGCGGCGCGGTCGAGCGCTTCCTCCCAGCCCGCCGGGCGAAAATGCGTCCACGGATTGGCGGGGTCGACCGCGTCATGGGCGTGTTTCGGCACGCCGTCCTTGCGGATGAGGGGCTGCAGAAGCCGATGCCGATGCTGCACGTAATCGAAACCGAACCGACCCTTGACGCAGAGCCGATTCTCGTTCGCCGGACCGTTCCTTCCGCTGACATGGATGAGCTTGTCGTCCTTGATGTGATAGGTGAGCTGGCAGCCGACCCCGCAATAGGGACAGACGCTGTGCACCTCGCGGTCAGCAAACGCGACGCGAACGTTGGCTTCGTCCAGCAGGGTCGCCGGCATCAATGCGCCGGTCGGACAGGCCTGCACGCATTCTCCGCATGCGACGCAGGTCGATGCTCCCATGGGATCATCGAAATCGAACACGATCTTTTCGCTGTAGCCGCGTCCGGCCATGCCGATCACATCGTTGACCTGCACTTCGCGGCAGGCGCGGACGCACAGATTGCAGTGAATGCAGGCATCGAGATTGACTGCCATGGCGGGATGGCTGCGATCGGAAACCGGAGCAGCGCGACGGGGAAACCGGCTATCGGTGATTTGCGCGCGCGCGGCAGTCTTCCAGAATTCCGATTGCGGATCATGCGCCACGTCTTTGGGCGGCTGGTCCGTCGCTAACAATTCAAGCACCATATGGCGCGCGCTTATGGCACGCTCGGTCTGTGTACTGACCTTCATTCCCGGCGTGGGAGTGCGGACGCAACTTGCCGCCAAAACGCGCTCGCCTTCGACCTCGACCATGCAAACGCGGCAATTGCCGTCCGGGCGATATCCCGGTTTGGGCAAATAGCAAAGATGCGGCAGCTTGATGCCGTAACGCCGCGCGGTGCGAAAAATGGTTTCGCCCTCGGGCGCCTCGACCTCGCGGCCGTCGAGAATGAAACGAATCATCGCATGGCGCTCCATTCACCAGGTCCCCAGCGGCCCGCCGAGATCCTCCCGGAAATAACGCAACACGCTTGCCAGAGGATTGGGCGCCGCCTGTCCCAGCCCGCAGATCGACGCGTCGCGCATGGCGGCGGAAAGCTCGTTCAACAACGCTTCATCCCAATGTCCGTTCGCCATCAGCTTGACCGCCTTCTCCGTGCCCACCCGACAGGGTGTGCACTGCCCGCAGCTCTCGTCTTCGAAGAAGCGCATCAGGTTGAGCGCTACCGCTTTCATGTCGTCCTTGTCCGACAGAATGACAACTGCATGCGACCCGACGAAGCAGCCGTGCGGCTCAAGCGTGCCGAAATCGAGCGGCAGATCCGCCATCGATGCCGGCAGTATTCCGCCCGAGGCTCCGCCCGGCAGATATCCCTTGAAGCTGTGGCCGTCGCGCATTCCACCGCAATATTCCTCGATCAGCTCGCGCGCCGTCACGCCAGCGGACGCCAGCACCACGCCGGGCTTGTTGACGCGGCCGGAGACCGAGAATGTGCGCAATCCTTTGCGCTCGCGACGGCCATGCGAACTGAACCAGCCGGCGCCCTTCTCGACGATGTCGCGTACCCAATAGAGCGTCTCGACATTCTGCTCGAGGGTGGGACGGCCGAACAACCCGACCTGCGCGACATAAGGCGGACGATGCCGCGGCAAACCGCGTTTGCCTTCGATCGATTCGATCATGGCGGATTCTTCGCCGCAGATATAGGCGCCCGCGCCGCGGCGCAGATGGATAGGGCTCGCTTTGGCAAGGCCGCGATCGACGACCTTGGCAATCTCGGCGTCGAGCATGAGCCGCAGTTCCGTATATTCGTCGCGGATGTAAAGATAGATCTCCCGCGCCTCGACCACCCAGGCGGCAATCAGCATACCTTCGAGGAAGCGGTGCGGATCGCGTTCAAGATAGTAGCGGTCCTTGAAGGTGCCGGGCTCGCCCTCATCGGCATTGACGGCCATCAGTCGCGGCGCCGGCTCAGCCCGCACCAGTTGCCATTTTCGGCCGGTGGGAAAGCCCGCGCCGCCAAGCCCGCGCAGGCCGGCATCGCTCACCGCCTTGATGAGTTGCTCGCGACTGCGCTCGCCCGATTGGCAGGCCTGCAGCAGCCGATAGCCGCCGGACTGGATGTAGGCCTCGAACGGGTTTTCCGTGGCATAGGGGTGGACATGCGCGCCCTGCGCCAGCGCAGCAGAAATCGCTTCGCTGGTGGCGCGCATCACCTGCGCATGCCCGATGGCGCACACGGGGGCGCGGTCGCAGGCCCCCATGCAAGGCGCGCGCATGACGCGCACATCAGGACCGAGCCTGTTAGGGAGTTCCCGCAAAAGATGCTCGGCTCCGGCGAGCGCGCAGGAGAGCGAATCGCAGACTCGGACGGTCACCGCCGGCGGCGCTTGCCCGGGGTCCTTCACCACATCGAAATGGGCATAGAAGGTGGCGACTTCGTATACCTCAGTGAGTGCCAGCCGCATTTCATGGGCGAGCGCAGCAAGATGCGCGGCAGAAAGATGCCCGTACCTGTCCTGAATGAGATGCAGGTGCTCGATGAGGAGATCGCGCCGCCGTTCGCGCTCGCCGAGGAGCGCGCGCACTTCGTCGAGCGCCGTGGGGTCGACTTGCCGGCCTTTCGGCGTGCGCGGCGGCCGCCGCCGGCCGCTCGCCGGTTTGTTTTCAACCAGAGTCACAGGGCATCCATCAACATCAGAACAATCCGACGATACGGCCGTCGGCGCCGAGATCGATCGAGTTCGCCGCCGGCACCCTCGGCAAGCCGGGCATGGTCATGATCTCCCCGCAGACCGCCACCACGAACTCGGCTCCGGCAGAGAGCCGCACCTCGCGCACCGGGATCACATGATCGGACGGCGCGCCCTTGCTGTCGGGATTGGTCGTAAAGCTGTACTGCGTCTTGGCAATGCACACCGGCAGCTTGCCGTAACCCATCTGCTCGAATTGGGCGAGCTGGTCGCGCACCGGCTTGTCGGCTGCAATATCCTTGGCGCGGTAGATTTCCCTGGCGATGGTGCGGATCTTCTCGATAAGCGGCATGTCGTCGGGATATAGCAGCTTGAGCTTGCTTTTGCCGCTGTCAGCGACCTTCACCACCGCGCGCGCGACATCGGCTGCACCCTTGCTGCCTTGCGCCCAATGATCGGCCATCAGTGCCTCGACGCCAAGCTTGGCGCAGGCGCTTTTGACCATCGCCATCTCGGCGTCGGTATCTGCGCTGAACCGGTTGATGGAGACGACCGGCACGATCCCGAATTTCTGCACGTTCTCGATGTGACGGGCGAGGTTAGCCATGCCGGCTTCGAGCGCTTGCAAATTCTCGCTCTTGAGGTCCTCTTTTTTCACGCCGCCATGCATTTTCAATGCCCGGATGGTGGCCACCAGAACGGCACAATGCGGCGCCAACCCGGTCTTGCGGCACTTGATGTCGAGGAATTTCTCGCCGCCGAGATCAGCGCCGAAACCGCATTCGGTGACGACGTAATCGGCAAGCTTGAGCGCCGTCGTCGTCGCCAGCACCGAGTTGCAGCCGTGCGCAATATTGGCAAACGGCCCGCCATGGATGAACGCGAGTGTGCCCTCGAGCGTCTGCACCAGGTTGGGAGAGAGCGCATCCTTGAGCAACGCCGCCATCGGGCCATGCGCTTTGAGTTCGCCTGCGCGCACCGGCTTGCGGTCGCGGGTGTAGCCAACGACGATATTTGCCAGTCGCCTTTTCAAGTCGACAAGGTCGGTGGCAAGACAGAAAATCGCCATCACCTCGGAGGCGACGGTGATATCGAAGCCGTCTTCACGTGGGAAACCGTTAGCCACTCCACCCAGCGAGGAGACAATTGATCGCAATGATCGCTCATTCATGTCGATAGCGCGTCGCCAAGTGACCCGCCGCGCGTCGATGCCAAGCGCATTACCCCAATAGATGTGATTATCGATCAACGCCGCCAGCAAGTTATTCGCCGTGCCGATCGCATGGATGTCACCCGTGAAATGCAGGTTGATGTCCTCCATCGGCACGACCTGAGCGTAGCCGCCGCCGGCGGCGCCGCCCTTCACGCCGAAGCAAGGCCCCAAACTCGGCTCGCGAATGCACAGCATCGCTTTCTTGCCAATGTGATTGAGCGCGTCGGTGAGACCAACCGTGGTCGTGGTCTTGCCCTCGCCCGCCGGCGTCGGCGTAATGGCGGATACAAGAATGAGTTTTCCGTTCGGCCGCTCGCTGAGCGACTTGATGAAATCCATCGACACCTTGGCCTTGTAGTGGCCATACGGATCGAGGTTCTCCGGCGCGATACCGAGCTTTTCGCGCGCAAGCTCGAGGATCGGCCGCATCTTTGCGGCTTGGGCGATTTCGATGTCCGACTTGGGATTCGTGTGTTGCGAAGCGGCAATCGGCGCTTTGGTAGTGGCGGCGGATGTTGGATTCATGAGAGCCTCGTGCCGGGATTAAGCTTTACACTGCCGGCGAACTCGCCGGCCGCGGTTTTGGGGCCATCGGAGGGTTGCACACGCAGCACCTTGATGCGGCCGTCGGCGCACACGACCGTAAAGCCGTCGGCAGCCACTTCGACCACTTCGCCCATTTTACCGCCGATGCCCTTGGGATCTTTCGCCGGAAGCGGCTTGCCCTCGAACACCCTGAGGGTCTTTCCGTTCAAGGTGGTCCAGGCGGCCGGCGCCGGATTGCATCCGCGGATCAGGCGATCGATTTGCAGCCACGGCTTGCCCCAATCAATGCGCGCATTGTCGGGGCCGCAGCGCCCTTCATAGGTCGCCTTCGCCGCATCCTGCTTCAGGCGCGGCGCCTTGCCAGCTTTGACGAGATCGACTGCTTCGAGCATGGCGTCGACGCCCATGGGGAAAAGGCGGTCGAAATAAACGCTGCCGAGGCTGTCGGTCGGCCCGATATGGGTTTTTTTCTGCAGCAGCACATCGCCGGTATCGAGACCGTTGTCGGGCCAGAAAATCGAGAGGCCGGTTTCGCTCTCGCCCTGGATAATCGGCCAATTGATGGCGCTCGGGCCACGGTATTTCGGCAGCAGCGATGGATGATACTGAATGGAGCCATTCGTCGGAACATTGAGAAATTCCTCCGGCACGAACAGCGTAACGAAAGCCATGACCTGGAGATCAGGCTTGAGGGCGCGAAACGCTTCCCAGACTTCCGGCTTGCGGTAGGAGGCCGGCTGATAGACCGGAAGCTTGGCGGCCAGCGCCGACTCTTTGAGCGGATCGGCCTTGGCGCCCTCCTTCTCCGGGGCCACATAGGCAGCGATGACGTTCTCGCCGCGTTTGATCAGCGCCTCCAGCACCGCCTTGCCGAACGCCTGCTGACCATGAACCACAATACGCATTTAGTCTGCTCTCCATCGTGTCCCGGGTGCACACTAGTGGTCCGATTCCGAAGTTCGCCAGTACTCGCGGCACGTTCAGGTACGAACTTCGGAATCTAAGGACCACTAGCAACTAACTCTATGAGTCTAGTGCGGTTTTGAATTTGAAGTTCCTAAACGAGCTTGCGGCCAGTAATGATAGGAACTTCAAATTCACCGCACTAGTTATCAGGCGGCCTCGGCGCGCGCGCCTTTCTCCGGCGCGGTGATCGCACCGGAAGCTTTGATCTCCGCAATCTCCTGATCGCTGTAGCCAAGCTCCTGACGCAGGATTTCGTCGGTGTGCTCGCCCAGCAGCGGCGAACGCCTCACCTCGGTGATGGAATCGGACATTTTGACCGGGTTGCCGACGGTGAGATACTTGCCGCGAGTGGGGTGATCGACTTCGACAACGGTACCGCTCTGGCGCAGCGAAGGCTCCTCAGCGATCTCTTTCATGGACAGAATTGGCCCCACTGGAATATCGAGCCCATTGCAGATTTCCATGACTTCGAACTTGGTCTTGGTCATGGTCCACTGCTCTATGGTGTTGAAGATGTGCCGCAGCCGCGGCAACCGGGCAGGCGGCATGGCATAGTCCGCGTCCGTCTTCCACTCCGGTTTGCCGATGAGGTCGCAGATCGCGCCCCATACCGGCGCCTGAGTGATGAAATAGATGTAGGCGTCGGGATCGGTTTCCCAGCCTTTGCATTTGAGAATCCAGCCGGGCTGGCCGCCGCCGGAATCATTGCCGGCGCGCGGCACCGCTTTTCCGAACGGGATTCCCTCGCCGTACTGGCTGTATTCGGTGAGCGGCCCGTGCGCCAAACGCTGCTGATCGCGCAGCTTGACACGCGCAAGATTGAGAACGCCGTCCTGCATGGCGCAAAGGATGCGCTGGCCGCGGCCGGTGCGAATGCGCTGATAGAGCGCGCAAACGATCCCCCACGCAAGATGAAGCCCCGTCCCCGAGTCGCCGATTTGCGCGCCGGTCACGAGCGGCGGACCGTCACGCAATCCGGTCGTCGAGGCTGATCCTCCGGCGCACTGGGCGACGTTCTCGTAGACCTTGCAGTCCTCGTAGGGGCCGGGGCCGAAACCTTTTACGGAAGCGACGATCATGCGCGGATTGGTCTTGTGAATGTAGTCCCAAGTGAGCCCCATGCGATCGAGGGCGCCGGGGGCAAAGTTCTCCACCAGGACGTCGCAGTGCTTGATCAGCCGCTCCAGGATCTCTTTGCCTTTGGGATGCTTGGAATCGATGGTGATCGACCGCTTGTTGCCGTTGAGCATCGTGAAATACAGGCTGTCGGCGCCTTTCACGTCGCGCAATTGTCCGCGCGTGATATCGCCGACACCGGGCCGTTCGACCTTGATGCAGTCCGCGCCCATATAGCCGAGCAGCTGCGTGCAGGTCGGCCCCGACTGCACATGCGTGAAGTCGAGGATTTTGACGCCATCGAGTGCCTTGCCGGCCTCCCCCCACGGTTTGGTCGACGGTTTCGGCAGGCCATTGCGGATCTTAGCGGCAGGCTTCTTTGACTTCAGTTTCACGACTTTCTTCAATGCAGTCTTCGATTTGGCCTTCGCCTTTTTGGCTTTCTTCTTTGTCATGTTTCGTCCCCTCTGCTTCATTTCTTGCGGACCACGCTTTGCGGGTTGAGCTTGCCGATGCGGCCGCTCTCGGTGCCGGCGGCCGGGTCGATCACCGCGTTGATGAGCGTCGGTTTGCCGGAATCCATGGCCTTGTTCACGGCGCGGCTGAGCTCGTCGGGCGTCGTCACTTGGGCACCAATGCCGCCGAACGCCTCCATTATCTTGTCGTAGCGCGCGTCTTTGACGAAGGCGGTGGTCGCAGGGTCCGAACCGCCGCTCGGATTGACGTCGGTTCCGCGATAGATGCCGTTGTTGTTGAAGACGACGATGCAAACCGGCAGCCTGTAGCGACAGATCGTTTCGACTTCCATGCCGCAGAAACCAAAGGCGCTGTCGCCTTCGATGGCGAGCACGGGTTTACCCGTCTCCACGGCGGCCGCGATGGCAAAGCCCGTCCCGATGCCCATGATGCCCCAGGTGCCGACGTCCAGGCGCTTGCGCGGTTGATACATGTCGATGACTCCGCGCGCGAGATCGAGCGTGTTGGCCCCTTCGTTGACCAGCATGGCATCCGGCCGCTCTTTGATGATGGTGCGCAGCGCGCCGAGCGCGCTGTGGAAATCCATCGGCGCCGTATTCTTCATCAGTCTCGGCGCCATCTTGGCAATGTTCTCTTCCTTTTTCGCATTGACGGCGTTGATCCAATCAGCCGGTGGGGATGGCCACTTGCCGTCAATGCCGGCGAGAAGAGCCGACACGCAGGAACCGATGTCGCCGACCAGTGGAGCGGCGATCTCGACATTGCTGTCCATCTCCTTGGGCTCGATGTCGATCTGAATGAACTTCTTCGAATGCGGTTCACCCCAGGCCTTGCCTTTGCCATGCGAGAGAAGCCAATTCAGGCGGGCGCCAATCAGCATGACGACGTCGGCATCTTTCAGGACCGTGGAGCGCGCGGCACCCGCGGACTGCGGATGCGTGTCAGGTAAGAGCCCCTTGGCCATGCTCATCGCCAGGAAAGGAATGCCGCTCTTCTCGATCAGGGCGCGGATCGCGTCGTCGGTCTGCGCATAGGCGGCGCCTTTGCCGAGGATGATCAGGGGGCGCCTGGCACCTTTGAGGACATCGAGCGCACGCTTGACCGCAGCCGGGCCGGGAAGCTGGGCGGGCGCCGGGTCGATGACTTTGACGAGCGACCTCCCTCCGGCTTGTGCGTCCATCACCTGCGAGAAAAGTTTGGCCGGCAGATCGAGATAGACGCCGCCCGGCCGGCCGGAGACAGCCGCGCGGATCGCACGCGCAACGCCGATGCCGATGTCTGCGGCATGCAGCACGCGAAAGGCCGCCTTGCAGAGAGGCTTGGCGACAGCCAACTGGTCCATCTCTTCGTAATCGCCCTGCTGCAGGTCGACGATCTCGCGTTCGGACGAACCGCTGATCAGGATCATCGGAAAGCAGTTTGTCGTGGCATTGGCCAGCGCGGTGAGGCCGTTAAGAAAGCCGGGAGCCGATACCGTCAGGCAGATGCCGGGCTTTTTCGTCAGGAAGCCGGCGATTGCAGCCGCATTGCCGGCGTTCTGCTCGTGGCGGAACGAGATGACGCGCATGCCTGCCGCCTGCGCCATACGGCCCAAATCCGTGATCGGGATCCCCGGCACGCCGTAGATCGTATTGATGCCGTTGAGCTTGAGCGCATCGATGACGAGGTGAAAGCCATCCGTCAGCTCCTGCTGCGCTTCCGCGGGCGGCATCGCGGGCTTTGGCTTGGTTGCTGCATCGGCCATTGTACTCTCCCGTAATCTTCCTAGGCCGCGCGTGTTGCTCTGCGCACGGCGTCGTTCATTCGATCAGTCAAGATAGTCGGCGTATTTCGCCACGTGCTCGGCGAGTCCGAGTGCGTGGTCACGCACAAGCGTCTCCGCCCGCATGGTGTTGCGGGCTTCGAGCGCCTCGATGATATGCATGTGGTCGCGGATCGACCGATCGGCACGGTCCTGCTCGCTGATGGTCTTGCGGCGGATCATGCGCATATGGGTGAACAGATTTTCAGCGAGCGATATCAGCACGCCATTGCCGCTCATGCGAATGATGGTCTGATGGAATTCGATGTTGACCTCGGAATACTCGTCGAGCCTCGCATGCAGCTCGCCGTTCTCGAATTTGGTGAACATCGCGCGCAGGGGCGCAATCTCGGCGGTCTCGACATTCTGTGTAATGAGGCGCGCCGCCATGCTTTCGAGAGCGGCCCAGACAGTGATCATCTCGACCACTTCCCGCTTGGTCTTGCGCACGACGTAGCTTCCGCGACGCGGGACGGCGCGGACAAACCCTTCCCGCTCGAGCTGTGCCATGGCCTCGCGCACCGGGGTACGGCTGATGCCGAAGT
The DNA here is from genome assembly GCA_963817135.1 of uncultured Alphaproteobacteria bacterium. GTDB lineage: Bacteria > Pseudomonadota > Alphaproteobacteria > Rhizobiales > Xanthobacteraceae > VAZQ01. The sequence continues at coordinate 194,006 of CAWFNG010000020.1, forward strand.
CGATCGCCAGTTTTCGTTCGTCGAGGCGGATTTCGCTCGGAGAGCTGTAGATATCCATGGCAGCGATCGCATCCTTGAGCGCGGCGTAGGCGCGGCTCTTGAAGCTTTCGAGCGTTGCGATCGGCTCAACCCGCGGAGGCAGCACAGGTTTCGACGCCTGAAATGGGGCCTCTTCCGGCGCGGGACGGCGGGCTGTACGGCTGGCACTGCTCATTGCTGGTATACAATATGCCAGAGGCAAATGCGCGGCAATCCCCTCCCTTCACGTCGATTGCAAGTTTTCCGGGGGTAGCAGGCTCGACCACATTGTACCGCCCACTATGTGGCACCTCACAGAGGAAGAGGCATTTGCGGTCGTATGCTTTCGGCTATTCTCCATAGGAGATCGCCATGCAATCCGGTACCATTGAGACAACTCACTTTCCGGTGTTCGTCCTTTCTCCCGACATCAGCGCAGTCGTGCTTTTCAGCATTCTGGGACTGGCACTCTCGGCGGCCATCATTCCCTATCTGCCAGCCGAAGGGGTTCTCTGGGCCTTGGCGATGCAGTGACACCCAGCCACACCATCTCAAGCCTTCGCCATTTGTCTGATGCGCAATGGCCGCAGCACCGCCAGTGCCATGAACGCGGCAATCAGATTGAGGATTGCCGCGACAATGAACACCGCCGTCCAGTTCTTGCCGGTAATGTCGTAGAGCACGTTGCCGAGCGGGACCAACAATGCTGCCGTTCCCTTGGCGGTATACAGCATGCCGTAATTCGTGGTCGCGAATTTCCTGCCGTACATGTCGGTGCAGGTCGCGGGGAACAGGGAATAGATCTCGCCCCACGCGAAGAAGACGAGCCCAGACAGGATCACGAACAGGAGCGGGTCGGTGGCAAACTGAAGGAGTGCGTAAATTCCAAGACCCTCAAGAAGGAACGCGATGAACATCGTGTTCTCGCGCCCGATCTGATCGGAGACCCAGCCAAAGAACGGCCGGGTCAGGCCGTTGAGCACGCGGTCGATGGACAGTGCGAATTGCAGTGCAGGAAGCGTAAGGCCAAGGATGGTGACCGGCACGTTATCGATACGAAAGTCCTTGGCGATGGGACCGAGCTGCGCCGTTGCCATGAGACCGCCGGTACCCACCATCACGAACATGACATACATGACCCAGAACGGCGGAGAGGCGAGAACTTCGGCGGGCCCGTAGTCGCGCCGGCTTTGCAGTACCGCCGGAGCCGCCGGTGCCGGCACCTCGCCTGCGGCGGGCGCACGCAGGAACAGCGAAAAGATCACCACCACGATGCCTTGGACGATGCCAAACCATAAGAACGCGGCCTCGAAGCCGCTACTTGCAATCATGTTGGCGATAGGAACAACGGTCAGGGCCGAGCCGGCGCCAAAGCCTGCAGCTGTCAAGCCGGCCGCAAGCCCGCGCCGGTCGGGGAACCACTTCAAGGCATTGCCGACCGAGGCGCCGTAGATCACCCCCGCGCCAATTCCGCCGATGGCCGCGGCGAGATAAAGCAGGGTGAGCGAGTTTGCATAGGCGTTCATGACCCATGCAATCGCGACCAGCACGCCGCTGCCGCACACCATCACGCGCGGCCCGAAGCGGTCGATCAAATAACCCTCGAACGGCACCAGCCATGTTTCGGTGACCACGAATATCGTAAAAGCCACCTGAATGGCTGCGCGACCCCAGTGGTATTTCTGATCGATGGGATTGACGAAGAGGGTCCACCCGTACTGAAGGTTGGCAATCATCACCATGCAGATGATGCCGAAAATGAGCTGCCCCCAGCGGGTGGCATCGGACGTAGTAGTGCGGGTGGCGATCGTGCCGGCGCTTGTAGACATTTTCCGTCCCTTTTTCGTCTTAAAGATTTATTCTTTGTTGCAGCTGGTATACCAAATTGCCGATCTTTGTCACGCGTCGCCGCGTCGCAGTTGGGATCATGACTGCCTGCGCCGGGTGCATAAACACAGGTTAACCCCATGCGACTCTGCCGCTTTGACGATGACCGTTTGGGAGTGGTGCGCGGAGACATGGTGCACGACGTCACCCCGGCGCAATTGCAGATCCGGGCAGCCGCCCCCTATGCAATGCAGGGCGACGCGGTGATTGCTGCGCTGCCAACGTGGCGTTTACGGCTGGAAGAAATGGCGGCGAAGGTACCGGGCAGGCCGGTATCTGAGGTCAAGCTTCTCTCTCCGGTCGCGCGGCCCTCGAAGCTTGTCGCGGCACCCACCAACTACAAGGCGCATATCGACGAGATGGCGGCGCGTGCTGCCGCGCAGAACCTTAAGCCCTCGCCGGCGATCGGCACCGCCGGCCTGTTTCTCAAGGCAAACTCCTCCATGGTCGGACCATCCGAAGGGGTGGCGATCCGTTTCCTCGATCGTCGCAATGAACACGAAGTGGAGCTGGCAATCATCTTTGGCCGGCAGGGCAGTGACATACCTCGCAAGCGGGCGCTCGACTATGTTGCGGGTTATTGCATCGGTCTCGACATGACCGCGCGCGGACCCGAGGATCGCAGTTTTCGCAAGTCAATCGACGGTTATTCCGTGCTCGGTCCGTGGATGGTCACTGCCGATGAGATCCCCGATCCCGATAACGTGCCGCTGAAGATTTCCGTCCACGGGGAAATCAAGCAGAACAGCAACACCAATCAATTGATTTACGATTGCCGCAAACTGATCGAGTGGGGCTCGGCCTTCTACACCTTCCATCCCGGCGATGTGCTATTTACCGGAACGCCAGAGGGCGTGAGCCCGGTCAAGCCCGGCGACGTGATGCGCGCACAGATCGACCCGATCGGGGAAATGTCGGTCGCCGTTCGCGCTCACACAGCTACTTCGTTTTGATTTCCTCAAACCGAAGTCTGCGCAACGCCGGCTTTTGCGCGCAGCGCCTCGCCGGCGGCTTGGTAAAAGTTGGCGTTCTCCGGCAGCAACAGGGAGGCCGAGCGCACTGCATGGGTTGCAGGATCGACGCCGTCAGGCACCGTGTCTTGCGTCGCGGCGAGCGCCGCCTTGCGCAATCGAATGCGTGCCATGATCACACCATTGTCGGTCGAGACCAGATTTTCCTTGCTGCGATCCTGAATCGGCCCCATGCTTTCCTGAATGGCAGCATCCTGCATCGCGATGCCCGCGACCCCGCTATAGCTTTTGTTGCCGCGTTGAGCGGTGCGATCGATCATGTAATCGTTGTCCTTGTTGACCACCGGCCGGAAGCTGCCGGAGATCAATTTCACGTGGATGCCGCCGCCGTTTCGCATGATGGCAAGCTCGTGTTCGGTAAGCGGACGCGTCGGGTGATGCGTGAAGCACCAGGTGACGCAGTTCGCGTCGTCGATCGGCACCCAGGCATGGCCATTGAGCGCGTTCTCTCCATAGGGCGGGATCATGGTGTGGAACGGCATGATCCATTGGGTGATCCGCCAATAAAGTTGGCCCTGCTGCGCCGGCCGGCGCACGCCGATAACCATCCCGCCCTCGGTCTCGACCACTTCGAAACGCGCATCTGTCTCGCACGTCAATTCGGCGCCCTTGCTCATATGCAGCGAGTCGCTTCGCAGATCATGGCGATGCAGAAACGAGACATGCGCCGAGTCGATGCCGCCCTCCATCGCCTGTAGGTAATTGCATTCCTGCGTGCGTTTCGAAACGAAACGATGCGAAGAAGGCACCCGCGTCCATTCAAACGCCGGCAACGGCGGCTGCAATGCGGGCGGGCCCATATACACCCAGACAACGTCACCCAGTTCCGCGCAAGCATAGGATCTGAGCTTGATCTTCCTGCAGAAGCCGCTCGCCTCCGGCTCTGACGGCACTTCGATGCATTGACCGCTCACGTCGTATTTCCAGCCGTGATAGGGACAGCGCAGGCCGTTTTCTTCGTTGCGCCCGAACCACAGCGAAACGCCGCGATGGGCGCAGAATTCGTCCATGACGCCTATTCGTCCCCGCGTGTCGCGGAACGCGATCAATCGCTCCGACATCAATTTGAGGCGAACGGGAGGACAATCCGGCTCGGGCAGTTCTTGCGAATGGAGTGCCGGAATCCAGTACCGCCGAAACAGACTGCCCATGGGTGTCCCCGGTCCGGTCCGGGTCAGGAAATCGTTCTGTGCCGGCGTCGTCATTGCGAGCGTCCCATTCAATTGGCCGATGGCGCGTAACGGCCAAGCTTCGCCACGGCAGCCTGAGCAAAGGAGTTGTCGACCACGCGTTCGACCGTGATGTCCTTTTTCTCGATGAGGCCCAATTCGCGAAAGAACGCGAGGTCCTTTTTCAGGCCCGTCATGTTCACTTCGCCATCCGGGTTGACCCAGTTCGGTACCAGGCGGCGGAACACGCCGGCATCCTTGATGCCGGTATATTTGACGAGGACGCCGATGACATCTTCCGCGCCTCGGCCGGCAATCCGATTGTCCTGCAGCGCATCGTTGTAGACGCGCACGGCACGAATGTATGCACGCATGAAGCGTTCGCCGAGATCACGTCGATTCTTAATGAAATCATCGGAGAAAAACGTCACGGCGGTCTGCTGATCGGGATAGATGACGTCATTGCCGGCAACGCGCACGGCGACCGCGTCATCGATCGCGCGGGTCATGGTGGGCTCATTGGTGATGCTGGCATCGATAGCCTTGTTCTTGTAGGCCGCGAGGTGCTCGGGGAATCCGATATAGACGACCTCGACGTCACTGTATTTAAGCCCCGCTTTCTTGAGCGCCTCGTTGAGCGCCGAGGCGGTTCCGGTCCCGGGCGCCGCGATGGCAATCTTCATGCCTTTGAGATCGGCGTAGCTCCGGTAGCGCCCGGTATCGATATGATCCTTGCGAACCAGCAGCGAGGAATACCCGTAGCCGAGCTTCATGGAAGCCTGATCGGCAACGATCTTTATCAGGATGCCGCGACCGACCGCATTGTAGAAGCCCGCCGAAACCGTTCCTCCGCCGACATCAAGCTCGCCGATCCCGAGCGGCGCAATCATTTGCGCAGCTGAATTGAACCCGCTGATGGAGACTTCCATTCCTTCTGCGCGGAAGAAACCCATGGCATCGGCGAGATAATAGCCGACATCGCTGATGGTTCGGGAAATCCCGATCCTGACCTGCTCGCCGGCCTGCAATTGCGAGATGCCGGACGCGAGTGAAACCAGGCAGATCAAGCAATATGCAGCCCCGATGCGCAACAGCGGGGCCCATTCTCTCGTTATCAACCGTCGCCAGGATTTGCGCATGGTTCCCATAAACTTTACAGCAACTTTGCGTCGCCTGACTTCCGCGCGCATGGTTTAGAGTGAGCCGTTGTAGCATCAGCGCAAAAATCCGTCACCGCCCATCACAACGGCACAGGGAAAGAGCGCAATGAAATTGCATGCGGAGCCGAATGAGGCACAGGTCTGTGGCTGGCGGGCGCGCATCGGCTACACCTCGCCTCCCCTGATCGCTGAAATCTTTCCTTACGAGTTCTATCAAATCGTTCCCGCGGGCGTCACTCTCGCGCTTACGACGTTAAATATTACCCAGCGCACGCCAAGCGAGGTTGCCAATGCGTATGAAATGAGCGTGCGCGCGGCGCGCGAACTGGCTGGTGCCGGAGTGAGCCTCGTCTTTCTCGGTGGCGTGCCGGTCAATCTCTCCCGTGGCGAGCAAAATGCCGAGGATCTTCTCCTCAATCTGACGCAAGAACTTGGCGTGCCGGTCTCCAGCAGCGTGGCAGCCCAGCGCAAGGCGGCGACGGCCCTCCAATGCAACGACGTGGTGGTGGCGCATCCCTATGGCGCGGAGGAAGATACGCGAATGGCCGCCGATGCCGCACGTTACGGCTGCAACGTTCTAGGCGTGATCGGCTTTGGCGCGGTGCTGCGCCAGTTCGGTGGCATTCCGGTCACCGCGGCCCGCGCAATGGGCAGCGAATTGCTGTGTCGCCATCCCAATGCCGACGCCATCTTCTTCCCCTCCCCGCACTGGCCGGTGGTCCACTCCATAGACGCGATCGAGCGCGAGTTCGGTGTCAGTGTGATGGCCGCCTCACAAGCGTGTATCTGGGATGCACTGCGGCTCGCTGGTGTAAACGATCGCATCAGCGGCTATGGCCGCCTGTTGCGAGAGCATTGAGGGGCGACCGATTACCCGCCCGCCGGCGTCCCGAGCGAGAGTACTTCAAGAATTCGGTCGCGAATTTGCTGGCGCGCAGGCGCTGCCTTGTCGCTATCGAGACGCGCTTCGAGCGCAATGCGTGCCGGACGATGGCACACCAGCACGCGGTCGCCGATTTCCATTGCTTCGCTTATCTGATGGGTGATGAACACCGCAGTCTTGCCGTTCTGGCGCACCAGGCGCACGAATTCTGCGCGCAGATCGCGCGCCGTCATTTCGTCGAGCGAGGAGAAAGGCTCGTCGCAAAGGAGAAGTTCGGGCTCGATGGCAAAGGCGCGGGCAATCGACACCCGCTGGCGCATGCCGCCGGAAAGCGCATGGGGGTAGTCGTTCTCATGGCCCTTGAGGCCAAGCCGATCGAGCCAGCTGCGCGCGAGCGCGCGTGCTTCGACCGGTGGCCGGTCGAGAATTTCCAGCCCAAGCAGCACATTTGCCAGTGCCGTGCGCCAGGGCATCAAGCGGTCGCCCTGGAACACAATGCCCACTTTGCCGCGGAAAAACTCAAACTCGCGAAACGGATTGCGGCCGCTCACCGTCACCTCTCCGGCGCTAGGCTCGATGAGCCCCGCAATGAGGTTGAACATGGTGGATTTGCCGCAGCCGGTCTTGCCCAGCACCGCAACGATTTCCCCGGGCTTAACCTCGAACGACAGCCGATCGACCGCCACGAGATCGCCGCGACCGTCGCGACGGGCAAAAATTTTGCTTACTTCGTGAAAGCGGATGACAGGATCAGCCATCAGATCGCGCGCTCGGATACCGCGCGATAGCGCAGCGCCCAACCCTCGATCATGGTGATGGTCTGCTGCACAATCAGCACGAACAGGACCAGCTGCAATGTCCAGGCGATTGCGCCGGCCATGTCGAACAGCTGCTGCTGGCGCAATAACTCATAGCCGACCCCGCCGGTCGCGCCGACCAGCTCCGCCACCACCACCACGCGCGCCGCATTGCCGAGATTGACTTTCCATGCCGTGAGAATGCCCGGCACGATGGTCGGCACGATCAGTACGCGAAACAGCGTCCAGCGCCGCGGGCGAAACGACATGGTCATCTCGAACAGGTCCTTCGACATCGAGCGCAACGCATCCAGAATCTGGAACGTAAACGCCGGCAAGGTCGTCATCACCATGATGAAGAAGATGCGAAACTCGATGCCGTGAAACCAGATGATGGCGATCACCACCCAGGACAGCGCCGGAATGCCCTGCAGGAACACCAGGATCGGCGTGACGTAGTTTTCGACCCGCGCAGACCGGCCAATGGCGATCGCCGCGATGCAACCCAGAACGAATGCACCCGACAATCCGGCAAAGATGCGCAGGGCCGTCATCAGCACCTGCAACAGCAGCGGCCAGCTGAGCACGATGCCCACGGTCCGCGCCACGATGTCAGGAACTCCCGGGAACAGGTATGGGGGCACGAACAGCGAGACGATCTGCCAGATCGCTGCCAGCACGAGTACACTCGCCCCTGCCTGCAGGATGCGAGCGAGACGAGGGCTTGCGGTCATTGCAATGCCTTGTCGTAAACAGTGTCGCTCGCGGGCAGCGCCGGAAAATAGCCGACGTCGATGCCCACCTTGTAAACCGCCTCGATCTCGCGGCGGATGGCGGCAGCCGGAGCGAGACTCATCGCCAGGCGTTCGTTGCTGCGAATGAGCGAGCTTATGGCTTTGACGTCCTCTGCCGATGCACCTGCTGCAACCAACGGCGCTGCTGCCTCGGGATTTGCTGCGATCCAGTCGGCAGCCGCCCGGTAGGTGGCGTATAGCTTTGCCACCAGCGCCGGGTTCTGCTCCGCCCAATCAGCATGGGCGCCAATGCCGAGATAAGGAATCCGCGTGCCTCCGGCGAAGCGCTTCCAGGTCGCGGCGATGGAGGAATCAAGCGTGCGGATATCGGGTTTCTTGGCGAGCAACAGGGTGTAGCCCGGCTCCCAGATATGCACCGCGTCGGCGCGATTGGCTAGCGCATAGCCCACGAGCCCGGCGGTCGCCGTATTCACGATCGCGATCTTGCCCACGTCCACGCCCAGTTGCCTGGCAAAGAACTCAAACATCACGTAGTTCGTCGTTCCCCGGGCCGCCGCGAGTTGCCTGCCTTCGAGATCGCGGAGACTCTTTATCTCGGGATGCGATGTCACCGCCGCGCCCCAGTAGTCGAAGAGATTGAACAGGTATTTCACCTTCACTCCGCGATTGGCGGCGATGCCGATGGTAAGCAGCGCGGCACTGCCGCCGACTTTGAACTCGCCGGAATTGAACTGGGCGGCATAGGCATCGGGTGTGCGCTCCTGGAAGGCTATGTCCAAACCGTTCGCCTCATCGAGCTTTCTCGCCTTGATGACCGGCGGCATGAAAGCCCCTAGCGACGGCGCGCTGAAGATCACCACGGTCAGCTTCTCGAGAGATTGAGCATGCGCGGCGCAGGAAGTGCCGCAGAACGCAACAGCGAGCGCTCCGGCAGCACATGCCAGACGGCGGTGCCGATCTGAAAGCATTTGTTTTCCTCGTTAATTCAATCGCAACAGCTTGGCGGCGAGCGCGCCCTTGATCGAGGCGATCTGATCTGGCTTGAGCCCGACCGCGTCGATGATACGGCCGGGTTCCACCTCGCCAATGGGAAATGGCATGTCGGAGCCCATCATCACCCGATCGGCGCCCATGATCTCGATCACGAATCGCAGCACCCGCGCATCGTGCAGGATACTGTCGGTATAGAGAGCGGCCAGTCCTTCGACGGGATCGGCGATTCCCGGTGTGATCTTGTGGTTGCGCTTGAGCCGCCCGATCAGAAACGGAAGGCCCGCGGCGCCCATTGGAACAAAAATCTTCGCGTTGCGGTAGCGAGTGATATGGCCGCTGGAAATGAGCCGCGCGACCGCGACAATGGCGTCGCTGATGCGCCCTACCGCATTGGCAAGACCATAATCATTGACGCGCACGTCCCCGGCATCGAAGCTCGGATGAATGTGAATAAATGCACCCAGCTCATCCGCCGTCTTCCAGAATGGATCGAGATCGGAATGGTCCAGGACGCTGCCGATGCCGCGCGGCAGGGTTGAGATCATCGCGCCGGGAAAGCCTTCGGCAATCGCTGCCTTGAGCACCGCGCCGGCCCGCGCGCCGTCCTGCAGCGGCAAGCTTGCGAGCGGCACGAAGCGGGGCTCGGCTTTTGCTGCTGCCAGTTGCGCAGCATTGAACAGCTTGCACCAGGCTTCGCCTTCCACCGCCGGCAACTCATAGCCGAACCAGTCGGGCCAGCCGCCGACCACCTGGCGATCGATCGATTGCGTCTGCATCCAGGACAGACGGCCTGCCAGGTCGCTCAAACCTTTGCCGATTGGCCGCGACGGCTTGCCGCCGGCAAAGGCGAGCGCCAGGCCTGCATCACTCTCGATCAGGCGCAATGAAGGAAAGCTGCTCGCCTCCTTGCGGATGGCGAGCAGGAAATCCGGCGGCACGAGGTGCCCATGAACGTCAATGATCATTTCAATTCCAGAGCTACGGAGTTCTGTCCCTCATTTAAAAGCTTGCCGTCAATTTGGGCGGTTACTATCTAATACCAAAACAACCAGTGAATGTAGATTGCAATGGCGGCGAGCACGTGGACCATCACGGCTGCGAAGGCAAAACTGGGCAAAGTCATTGATTTGGCTCACACGCAAGGACCACAGACAATCACGCGTAACGGCCGAAATGCCGTCGTAATCATTGCCGCCGAGGAGTGGGAACGAAAAACAAAGCGTGTCGGAAACCTTGCGGAATTTTTTGCCGCTTCGCCGCTCAGGGCATCAGAACTGAAAACCGAGCGCCTCAAAGTTCGTCGGTTGTCTTGGAGTGAATGAATTTGTCATCTGACCTCTGTCTTCTGTCCTTTGGCATCCGCAATCCTCTCGCTCAGTTGCGCCATCTTAATGGGGAGCGAATTCACGGTCAGCCCTAATGGCGCGAGCGCATCATTGACCGCGCTGGCGATGGCGGCGGGCGCTCCGAGATAGCCAGACTCGCCCGAGCCCTTCTGTCCGAACACGGTGTGCGGCGAGGGCGTCACGTGCTCAACGATCTCGACCGGGGGTACCTCCTGTGCCGAGGGAAGCACATAGTCCATGAAATTCTGCGCCATCAGCTGGCCATCCGCGCCATAGGCAAACTCCTCGTACAGCGCGGCGCCGATCCCATGGGCAATCCCGCCCATGGTCATGCCGCGCACAATTTTCGGATTGATGACGGTGCCGCAATCATGCCCGACGAAATACCGTCTGATCGAGATCTTGCCGAGCGCGCGATCGAGAGCGATCAGCATAAGGTGAAACTCGAATGCAAAACAGGGATACATCTGGACGCGACCATCGGGCGAGGGAAGCTTTCCGCCGGTCGGCACCTGCATAATATGGGTGAAGGACAGACCCGGTTCGGTGTCGGGCGGCAGGCGGTGGAAATTGCGGTGTGCAATGGCGACAAGCTCGGCAAAGCTGCGCCGCTTCGCCGGCGCATTCTTGTCGAAGACATCACCGCGCGAATAGATCGCACTCTCCGCGGCTATATTGAGATCATGCGCGGCAATGGCGACGAGTTTTTCCTTGAGCTTCTGTGCCGCATGATAAGCGGCACCGCCGAGCATGATTGCCATGCGGCTGCCGACCGGACTTTGGCTCGGCAGTGAGCTGAGTGAATCGGGCCGCACCACTCGGATGCGATCGGGATCGATCTCCAGCACTTCCCCGATAACCGCACCGACCAATGTCTCATGTCCTTGCCCCGCCGAGAGGGTGTGGATGGCTGCGGTCACGGCGCCGCTGAGATCGACGTTGATGCGGCAGGAATCGGCATAGGTGGTGGTCTCGTTTTTCGGATTGAGCAGCGGTTCGAACGTCGAATTCGCGCCGCTCGGCTCAAGACAAGCCGCAATGCCAATTCCGGCAAGCATGCCTTGGTCGCGCAATTTGTCGCGTTCGGCAATCAGCGCACCGTAATCCGCACGGGCAAGCACCTTGTCGATGACGGCATGGTAATCGCCGCTGTCATAGGTCGTGCCACTGGGAATGAGATAGGGAAATTCTTCGGCCCGGATCAGATTGCGCCGCCGCGCTTCCAGCCGATCGAGCCCGCGATGGTGCGCCACCTCCTCGATCGCGCGCTCGATGGCGTAATTGGTGGGCGACTGTCCGAACGCGCGTACCGCCTCCTGCACCGTCTTGTTCGAGAGGACTGCAATAGCGCGGTATTGCACGCTTTTGATGCGGTAAGGGCCGACGATGGCGCCGATCGGCTTGCCCAACTGGAAAGGGGAGCGCCCGGCATAGGCGCCGACATTGTCGAGGGCGCGCATCTTGAGCGAGGAAATGACGCCGCTTTCGTCGAAGGCAATTTCCAGATCGAAATTGCGTTCGGGTCCATGCGCGTCGCCGCCGCGCATGTTCTCCAGCCGGTCCTCGATCAGGCGAACCGGAAAGCCGAGCCGGCGCGCAAGGTAGCCGACCAGCACCGCATGTTTGATGCCACGCTTGACCCCATAACTGCCGCCGACATCGATATCGTTATGCACCCGAACCGAGGAACCCGGCACCTTGAGGGCGAGCGCGACCTGCTCGGGAAAGCGCGGCATCTGCACCGAGGCATATACGTCGAGGATCTCGCGCCATGGGTCCCAGTTCGCCAGCACCGCGAAAGTCTCGAGCGGCACCGTGGAGCTGCGGCCCCACTTGACCGAGAGCGGCAGCCGATAGGCGCTTTCCGCGAAATCCCGCTCGACCTCGCCCCAGACAAAGGTGCGGTCGAGCAAAACATTCGAGCCATGCTCGGCGTGCACCAAGGGACTCCCCGTTGCGAACGCCTCCTCGCCGTCGAGCACAAACGGCAACGGCTCGTATGCGACGCGGACCATCTCGGCGGCGTCTTCGGCCAACGCACGGCTGTCGGCCACAACGGCCGCGACCCATTCGCCGGCGTAACGCGCCACATCGAGCGCAAGCGGGCGGCGCGGCACTTTCGGCGTGTCGAGCCCGGTAAGCAGCGGCAGCGTCGCTGCCGCAAGCTCGTGGCCATCGAGCACGCAATGCACCCCGCGCGTTGCAAGGGCCTCCGATTTATCGATCGCGACAATGCGCGCCGCAGGATAAGGCGAAGTGACGAGCGCAACGTGTCGCATGCCGGGCAGAGCGACATCGGCAGCGAAGCGGCCCTTGCCCGCGACAAAGCGGCGATCCTCGCGGACGCGGCGATCAGACGAAATAAACCGGAACGGCTTCCCTACATTCATCTTTGCAGGCTCACCTCGGCTGCAATGGTCGATTGAGACCGCGCATTCGTTCGGCAGCAAGGGAAATTGCCTCCACGATCTGCGCATATCCCGTGCACCGGCAGATATTGCCGGAGATGGCTTCGACGATTTCATCTCTGCTCGGCGCGGGGTTGTTCGCGAGCAGCGCATGCGCGGTGAGAATCATGGCCGGCGTGCAATAGCCGCATTGCATGCCGTGCGTCTCGCAGAAAGCGTCCTGAATGATCGAAAGCTCACCCCCTCCCGGAGTGATGCCTTCGATGGTGGTGATGGCGTAGCCATCGGCTTGCACGGCGAACATCAAACAGGAGCGCACGGGCGTGCCGTCGATAAGCACCGTGCAGGCGCCGCAGACGCCATGCTCGCAACCGGCATGGGCTCCGGTCAGCAGCAGTTGATCGCGCAGGCAGTCAAGCAGGCTCGTACGCGGCTCTACTTCGGTGGCACGCCTTTCGCCGTTGACGTCGAGTTCAATGCGCATGCGGCACGGCGCTTCGAGCGGCCGCATAGGCGTCGCTGATGGCGCGCAGCAACAAGGTCGCAGCGGCGCGCCGGCGGTACGCGGCGGATGCATGCAAATCGGCGAGCGGCGCAATGCCGGCCAGTACTGCAGCTATTGCGTCGCGGAGAGTGTTCTCATGGAGAACGTTGCCTTCCAACGCTTTGCCGACCGCGTCAACGCGAAACGGGACCGGGGCGACGGCGCCAACTCCAAGCGCGACACGCCGGCAGACGCCGTCCTCATCCACGGCAATCTGTGCTGCCGCCGCGGCGAAGGCAAAATCGCTACTGCGCGCATTGACTTCGTGAAAGCCCACTCCGATGCGGGCGTCACGCCAAACCGGGAGGCGCACGCCCATGAGGCAAGCCGCTGGCGCCAACACCGTCATCATGGGCCCGGTGAAGAAGTCGGCCGCGGCAATTTCCAAGAGCTTGTTTCCTTCGCGACAGACGAGCGTCGCGCCGAGGGTCACGGCAACGAGCGCGATTTCCGCCGCCGGATCGGCATTGGCGAGGGAACCGCCCACAGTTCCCCGCGCACGAATCGCCGCATGCCCGACATATGGCATGACTTTGTAGAGCAGCGGCGACTCGGCACGGACGAGAGCATTGCCTGCCGCCGCGCTCTGCTTCGTCGTGGCGCCGATCGCAATGGCATCCCCTTCCCTGCGGACGAAAGCAAGCTCGGAAAGCCTTCCGATATCGATCAAGCGCCTCGGTCGCGCAAGCCGCATGGCCATGAGTGGCACCAGCGTCTGCCCACCGGCAATCAGTCGACTGTCGTCGGCTTGCGCCAGCATGGCGCAAGCCTCGTCGAGACTATGGGGTCGCGAATATTCGAACGCAGCCGGTTTCATCGATGGAGGCTGATTGCAATGCGGCGCGCGCTTCAATTGCGCCGCCGGAGGCTGCATCATAATCGGGCGGAGCTTCTGCGTCAGCCTCGGGAAGGCCACAGCAAGAAAGCGAGGACGGCCGCGCCGTTCAAGACGCTTTATCTGCGCTCTCTTCCACAATGCGCAGCATATCGCTCATTATTCGATTCAATTCGAAATCCTTCGGCGTGTAGATCGCAGTAACCCCCGCGCTTCGCAGGGTTCGCGCATCCTCCGGCGGAATAATGCCGCCGACCACCACTGGAACCTGTCCGAGTCCGGCACTGCGCAGCCCCGCCACGACTTCGCGGACGAGGGCGAGATGCGAGCCGGAAAGAATCGACAGACCGATCACATGCGCATCCTGGGCGCGGGCGGCTTCGACGATCTGCGCCGGGGTGAGGCGAATGCCTTCATAAACTACATCCATTCCGGCATCGCGTGCGCGGACCGCAATCTGCTCTGCACCATTGGAATGGCCGTCGAGCCCGGGCTTGCCGAGCACGAATTTCAGCCGGCGGCCTAGCTTCTTGGAGACACGGTCGACTTCGCCGCGCAATTCATCGAGGCCGACGGTCTCGTTGCGCATGGCTTGGCCGACGCCGGTAGGTGCACGGTATTCGCCGAAGCCTTCCCGCAAGGTGAAACCCCATTCGCCCGTGGTGACGCCCGCCTTTGCGCAGTTGATCGAGGCCGGCATGACATTGCGGTTTTCCCGCGCGGCGGCACGCAGTTCGTCAAGCGCGGCGGCGGCGGCTTTCGCATCGCGCCGACTGCGCCACGTTTTGAGGCGTTCAATCTGCTCGGCCTCTGCCTGTTCGGAGACCGTGATCACGGTTTCGGCTGCCCCGGCAAGCGGTGACTTTTCCGTCTCGGTGAAACGATTGACCCCAATCACGGTATGCTCGCCGCGCTCGATGGCCTCGAGCCGGCGCGTATTGGAATCGACGAGTTGGCGCTTCATGTAACCCTGCTCGACAGCAGCGACGGCGCCGCCCATGGCCTCGATCTGCGCCAGCTCGTCCTTGGCCAGGCTTTTGAGTTCGGCGACCTTGCCGGCGATCTCTGCCGAGCCGTCGAATATGTCGCCGTATTCGAGCAGATCAGTCTCGTACGCGAGTATTTGCTGCATGCGCAGCGACCACTGCTGGTCCCATGGGCGCGGCAGGCCGAGTGCCTCGTTCCAAGCCGGCAGCTGCACCGCTCGCGCTCGCGCGCGTTTCGAGAGCGTCACCGCCAGCATTTCGATGAGAATGCGCGCGACGTTGTTCTCCGGTTGCTGCTCGGTCAAGCCAAGGGAGTTCACCTGCACGCCGTAGCGGAACAGCCGGTGCTTGGGATCCTCGACGCCATAGCGAGCGCTGATTTCATCCCACAACTCGGCAAAGGCCCGCATTTTGCAAAGCTCGGTGATGAAGCGTAGGCCCGCATTGACGAAAAACGAGATGCGCCCAACCACTTCGCCGAAGGTGCCTGGCAGCACTTCACCGGATGCCTTGACGGTGTCGAGCACGGCAATTGCCGTTGCCAGCGCAAAAGCAAGCTCCTGCACCGGCGTCGCACCCGCCTCCTGCAGATGATAGGAGCACACGTTCACCGGATTCCATTTCGGCATTTCGCGGGTGGTGAACAGAATAACGTCCTTGGTCAGCCGCATGGATGGGGCGGGCGGAAAGACATGAGTCCCGCGCGAGAGATATTCCTTGACGATGTCGTTCTGGGTGGTGCCTTGCAGTTTCTTGCGCTCGATACCGCGCTCATCGGCAAGCGCCACATACAGCGCCAACAGCCAGGCTGCGGTTGCATTGATGGTCATCGAGGTGTTCATTTCGCCGAGCGGGATGTCGGCAAACAGCGTGCGCATATCGCCGAGATGGGAGATCGGCACGCCCACCTTTCCGACCTCGCCTCTGGCGAGGGGGTGATCGCTGTCGTAGCCGGTCTGAGTAGGCAGATCGAAGGCGACGGAAAGACCGGTCTGTCCCTTGGCAAGATTCCTGCGATAGAGCGCGTTCGAGTTCGCGCGCGGTCGAGTGACCGGCGTAGGTGCGGAAGATCCAGGGCTTATCTCGCCCTGTCAGTGGCTGCTCCATGCTGCCGCCTTTAGTGTGCAATGCAGCATACGCTGCTTTTACGTGCAAGCAAGCCGAACAACACAAAAGCGTGGACGTTAGAACCCCGGCAGGTGGGCTCGAGTTCTTGCGAGCCCCAACAAATGTTGAATCTCTCAAAGGATCATATCAACTATGCGGCTCTCCACGAAAGCAGGAAGCGACCGACAATCTCTTCGTTTTCATATTGCACCGCAGCATAATATGCGGCAAGGTACTGCCGCGGGGAGAAAAACAAGCGGAGATAACATGCCCGCTGTTGCGAAAGCCCAGCGTCCACCAGCCGCAGCTCTCAAGGATCGCTACGCCATCGGCGAAATTCCGCCGCTCGGCCACGTCCCGCGCGAAATGCACGCTTGGGCAATTCGCAAAGACCGGCACGGTCCGCCCGAGCAATCCATGCAGCTCGAAGTGCTGCCGACCTGGGCGATCGGCGAGGATGAGGTGCTCGTCTACGTGATGGCCGGGGGGGTCAACTACAACGGCGTGTGGGCGGGCCTCGGCATTCCCATTTCGCCACTCGACGTGCACAAGAATTCTTTTCACATCGCCGGGTCCGACGCTGCAGGAGTTGTCTGGGCTTGCGGTCCGAAGGTCCGGCGCTGGAAAGTGGGCGATGAAATCATCGTCCACTGCAATCAGGACGACGGCGACGATGAAGAGTGCAACGGCGGGGATCCGCTCCTGTCGCCATCGCAGCGCATCTGGGGATACGAGACGCCGGACGGGTCGTTTGCGCAGTTCTGCCGCGTGCAATCGCGTCAGCTGATGCCCAAGCCTCCGCATCTCACATGGGAGGAGGCAGCCTCCTACACGCTCACCCTGGCAACCGCCTACCGCATGCTGTTCGGGCATTCACCGCATACTTTGAAACCCGGCAATCACGTGCTGGTGTGGGGATCCTCGGGCGGGCTTGGTGTTTTTGGCGTGCAGCTTGCCGCTGCTTCCGGCGCGAACGCGATCGGTGTCGTGTCCGATGAAGGCAAACACGACTACGTAATGCAGCTGGGCGCCAAGGGCGTCATAAACCGCAGCAATTTTTCATGTTGGGGAGCAATGCCGAAGGTCGGCACGCCCGAATACGACGCCTGGGTGAGGGAAGCACGAAAATTCGGCAAGGCGATCTGGGATATCACCGGTAAACGCGATGTCGACATCGTATTCGAGCATCCCGGTGAAGCGACATTCCCTGTTTCCTGCCTGGTGGTGAAGCGCGGCGGCATGGTAGTGTTCTGCGCCGGCACCTCCGGCTACAACATCACCTTTGACGCGCGCTATGTCTGGATGCGACAGAAACGCATCCAAGGCTCGCACTTCGCCCATCTCAAGCAGGCCTCCGCCGCCAATCAGTTCGTGTTCGATCGCCGGATTGATCCCTGCATGAGCGTGGTATTTCCCTGGGAAAAGATTCCGCACGCCCATGAACTGATGCGCACCAACCGCCACCCGCCCGGCAACATGGCGGTGCTGGTGAATGCTCCGCGCACCGGCCTGCACACCCTGGAAGACGCCATTGATGCGGCGGGGGATTAACTATTAGACAGCATTGATGACGTTACAAGCACCGGTGGGGCTGCGCTCATCGATATATTGGAAAATCTGTTCAAGGTCGGTGAGTGCTTGCTCTCGGTACAGCAGCTTCATGGAATGCCATAACGCATCCAAAAGCTGGATACTTTTTCGTCAGAGGCGATTTCACTGCGGCGCGCGGCATCAATGGCCGCTTTCTCCTCGGGACTTAATACGTAAACACCAGTGCGGCGCGCTTCGATGGCTTGCGCCATCTCGGCGAGTTGCTCCTGGTCTTCCTGGGGCCATGTGGCGACCCTGCGCAAGATATCCCTGGTGCTTTCGCTCATCATCTCACTACTGTAGCAGAAGCCCCCCATTCCCGCCAATAATGAGCATACATATGCGTTGGCATTCGTAGTGTTCGGTGCCGGAGCAAGGAGACGCAATGCTCAACAAAACCGAACGCCGCGATGCGGGAATCAAGCTGATTGCGCTTGCCCGCGAAGCGATACGCGGCGCGGAAAAGCTGCTCGCCGACGCGGTGGCCGCCGTGCACCAGCACGTCACGGTCGATGGCCATATGGTGGAAGGCCTGTTCGACCGCGAGCAACGGGCGACGCATGCGCTGGCCTGGCTCGCAACCTATGTCGAGGCAATCCGCCAGCTCTCCGGCTATGTCGAACGCATGCACGCCTCCGGCGCCCTCGGCGAGATCGAGGAACTCATCGTCTACATCGGTATCGGCGAATATCTCGAACAGATCGCCGGCGGCATTCCGATGAATCTGGCGGAGATCGCCCGCCCCGCGGACTGTTGGCTTTCGATCGATGCCGTGAGCGCCGCCATCGCCGGCCCGCTGCAAAATCTGGCGACCGGACGGGTCGAGCGCCGCGCCCGCCTGGTCGAGCTGTTGGCGACGCATCAGGACGCGACGGTGGGGGACTGCGCGCTCGAGGAAACGCTCACGGCAATTCGCGATGAGATGCGCAAGTTCGCCGACGGCGATGTCATGCCGCACGCGCAAGAGTGGCACCGCACCAACAGCTATATCCCCTCCGAGATCATTGCGCAGATGTCCGAGCTTGGCGTGTTCGGGCTCACGATCGCGGAGCAATATGGCGGATTGGGCCTCGGCAAGGAATCGATGTGCGTCGTCTCGGAGGAGCTGTCGCGCGGCTACATCGGCGTAGGGTCGCTTGGGACGCGTTCGGAGATCGCGGCCGAACTCATCAGCGGCAGCGGCACCGAGGAGCAGAAGCGCAAATGGCTGCCGCGTATTGCCAGTGGCGAAGTGCTGCCGACGGCGGTGTTCACGGAACCCAGCGCCGGATCGGATCTTGCTTCGCTGCGAACGCGGGCGGTGCGTTACGGCAAAGTCTACAAGGTCTACGGCAACAAGACCTGGATTACCCATCCGGTGCGGGCCGACCTGATGACGCTCCTGGTGCGCACGAACTCCAAGGAACCGGGACATCGTGGACTTTCCATGCTGCTCGCGGAAAAGCCGCGCGGGACCGATGGCGACCCGTTTCCGGCGGCCGGCATGTCGGGGAGCGAGATCGAGGTGCTCGGTTATCGCGGCATGAAGGAATACGAGATCGCTTTCGATGGCTTCGAGGTGGCGGCAGAGAACCTCCTGGGCGGCGTCGAAGGCTTGGGTTTCCGCCAGCTCATGCAGACCTTCGAATCGGCGCGCATTCAGACGGCGGCGCGGTCCATCGGAGTGGCGCAGGCAGCAATGGAGCAGGCGCTCGCCTATGCCAAGCAGCGCCAGCAATTCGGCGCGCCCATCATCAAGTTCCCGCGCGTCGCCGACAAGATCGCAATGATGGCGGTGGAGATCATGATTGCGCGCCAGCTCACCTATTTCGCGGCGCGACGCAAAGATTCGGGCAAGCGCTGCGACCTGGAAGCGGGCATGGCAAAGCTGCTTGCGGCACGGGTAGCCTGGTCAGGCGCCGACAATGCGGTGCAGATTCATGGCGGAAACGGGTTTGCGTTGGAGTTTCCGGTTTCCCGCATTCTCTGCGATGCGCGTATTCTCAGCATTTTCGAGGGCGCAGCCGAGATCCAAGCCCAGGTCATTGCGCGCCGGCTGCTCAGCGCGGCGAATTAGTTTCAGCCGAACACGGAACCTGCACTGCAGATTGCCGCAACCTGATGGCGATTTCGCGCGTTGACCTTGTAAATCGCCTAACCAGAGCAGCGAGGAAACAGCATGTCAGTAATGAAAATTCACCAAGGCGATTGGGTCGTGGTTTGCGACGGTGCGAAGGCCTTGATTCTTGAAAATGTCGGCGACCCGCAATTCCTCAATCTCAAGACGCTCGAAGTGTTTGAGCAGGAGGATCCCAAAACGCACGAACAAGGTACGGACGCGCCGGGCCGGGCCATAAATTCGGTGGATAGCAGACGCAGCGCCATGGAGCAGACCGATTGGCACGACCAGACGGAACAGCGTTTCCTCAAGGTACTGGCAGAGCATCTCGACACCGCTATCAACGCGGGCAAGGCGAAGTCGCTGATCATGGTCGCTCCGCCGCGCGCTCTTGGTGTGCTGCGGCAGGCTTATTCGCACAATCTACGCGGCGCACTGCGCGCCGAAATCGACAAGGATCTGGTCAGACTACCGCTGCATCAGATCGAGAAGCATCTTGCGGGATGAAAGCTAAGCGGCTGCAGCAGGCGCTTTCAAAAGCTTTCCCACATTGCCTGCAAGAATCGCACTGCCGTCCTGGCCTAGCGCCCGCAACTCGCTGACGAAATCACGCACCGCCGATCGTTCACGGATCTCCTGCGGATAATCGGTGGCAAACACAATGCGCGAGACGGGAATTTCGATCAGCGCGGCCTTGATCGCGCCAAGAGTGCCGCAAAAGCCGGCGGTATCGAACAAAAAATTGCTGTGCAGATAATCGTCGAAATTCTTGCCTGGCTTCATCCCGTGGCGTGCATTGTCGGCGGTGCCCCAGAATTCTTTGTCCTGATATGAGCGGATGCGCCCCAACAACGCGGCGAGTTCCCCGCCAAGGTGCGACATATGCACCGTCAGAGCAGGGTGCCGATCGAACACGCCGGAATTGATCAGACGGATCGTCGCCATGACGAGCGAGAATTCGCGACCAACCGAACGCGCGGTATCGTAGCCATCGAACTGCTTGGTCTCGTTGAGTTTCAACGCGGGATGCACGAACACGAACATCCCGAGCTTCTCGCACTCGGTCCAGAACGACTCGAACTGCGGCGCGTCGAGATAAAGGCCATTCGTCTCGGAAGTGATCACCACGCCGGGGAAGCCCAGTTCGTGCTTGCATCGGGCAAGCTCGCGCAACGCCTCGTTTCCGCCGAGCGGATCGGCATGCGCCGCACCAATGAAGCGGCCAGGATAATCGCGCTCGGCCCGTTTGGCGGCCTCGTTGCACAAGCGCGATTTGTCGGCGTCCGCGCACATGCCGGCGGCGCTGGTCAGGAGCGCAACGTCGATGCCCGCCTCGTCCATCATGCGGATATGCTCGTCGAGGTCGAACAGCATCCAATGCATGATGAAGCTTGGCGCGCCATGCTCGTCATAGCTGACGAGCTTGCGCCGCCCGAGGTCCTTGGGCATCAGCTCGCGCGGCGTGAAATGATGCTGGAAGTCGACAATCATGCGCTCTCCCCAAGCTCTACCGGCTATTTCAGTAACATTTGCGCTCGCGGCCGGACAGAGCGCTCCTGCTGTATTCGAGCAATGGTTTCGTCCTGCCGCAGATGCTAAAGAACCGTGATGAGGGAGTTCTTGACCTACGCTCTGGTGCCGATCGCCATCGCGGCGGTTGCGATCGTGCTCCTGCTTGGGCTCGGTAACATGATTCGCGGCGGCTCCCCGCACACATCGCAAAAACTCATGCGCCTGCGGGTGTTGCTGCAGTTCGTGGCAATCGTCGTGATCATGCTGACCATCTGGGCAATACGCGGGTGACTAATGGTCGTTCTCAACAGGATCTACACACGCACCGGCGATGATGGCACGACGGCGCTCGGCAACGGCGAGCGGCGCGAGAAGTACGATTTGCGGATTGCGGCCTACGGCACCTTGGACGAGGTCAATGCAGCCATAGGGTTGGTGAGAGTCCACAGCAGCGACGGCGCCCTCGATCCGGTTCTGGCGCGGGTGCAGAACGATCTGTTCGATGTCGAGGCCGATCTCTGCCTGTCCCAGAAAGGTCCGGGCGGGGCGCGCATGACCGTCACCGATCAACAGGTCGACTGGCTGGAACGGCAGATCGATCAGTTCAACGCCGAACTCGCGCCGTTGCGCTCGTTCATCCTGCCGGGGGGGCGGCCTGCCGGAGCTTACCTTCACCTTGCGCGCACCATCTGCCGCCGCGCCGAACGGCTCATGGCGGAGCTTAAGGACAAATCGGCCGAAGGCGTCACCCCAGCCGCCCTGAAATACGTCAATCGTCTTTCCGACCTGCTTTTCGTTCTCGGCCGCTATGCGAACGACAAGGGCGCCAGCGACGTGCTTTGGCAACCGGGACAGAACCGGTGAAGGGAAGCCTGCAATGGTCATGCCCATATATGACGACAATCCCTTCACCCAACCGGTGAAGCCGCTCGTCACCTGGTGCTTGATCGCGGCAAATATCGGCGTCTTTTTTTATGAGGCAGGCGCGACCGAGGCCGGATTAAACCGCATGATCGACAGCTTCAGCTTGGTGCCGGCGGCATTGAGCGGAAAAATCAGTGCGCCAGGATCGGTGCCGGCATTCGCGACCCTTGTTACTTATCAGTTTATTCACGCCGACCTTGGCCACCTGCTGGGCAACATGATTTTTCTCTGGGTGTTCGGCGATGACATCGAGCGGGCGCTTGGGCGCTGGCAGTTTCTCGTTTTCTATCTCCTCTCCGGCGTCATTGGCGGTCTTGCCTTTGTGCTCCCTGACCCCAATTCGACCACCGAGTTGATCGGCGCCTCCGGTGCAATTTCCGGGATCGTCGTCGCCTACGTCATGTTGCGGCCGTGCGCAAAGATCACGGTTCTCGTCGGATTCATTCCGCTGCGCATCAGTGCCTATTGGGTGGTTGGCCTGTTCATCGTCACGCAGCTGTGGAATCTCGAAGCATCGTCGAAGAGCGAAGTCGCCTATTGGTGCCATGCCGGCGGCATGCTGGCGGGCTGCTTGCTCTTCCCGCTGATGAAGCCACGCTCGTTAAAGCTGTTCGAGTGCATGCAACCGGCAAGTCAGACCTTCGTCCAGATCGGGCCAAGACCAGCCGCAAAAGCTTCAGAAGCCGACAGCCTCCGTTGACTCGGGAACAGGCTGGCCATTACTTTGCGGCCGATTTTGGCAGAATGTTTTCGCCGCTAGAGCTATCTCCATGAAAGTCCTGGTCCCCATAAAGCGGGTAGTCGATTTTAACGTCAAGATTCGCGTCAAGAGCGATGGCAGCGGCGTCGAGCTTGCGAATGTCAAGATGTCCATGAACCCTTTCGACGAGATCGCCGTCGAGGAGGCGCTCCGTCTCAAGGAAAAGGGTCAGGCGAGCGAGATAATTTGTGTGTCCATCGGACCGGCGCAGGCGGCCGAAACCATTCGCACCGGGTTGGCGATGGGTGCCGATCGCGGGATTCTCGTCAAAACCGACAAAATGCCGGAGCCCCTTGCAGTTGCCAAAATTTTGAAAGCTGTGGTCGAGGAGGAAAAACCCGGCCTCGTCATCATGGGCAAACAGGCGATCGACGATGATTGCAACCAGACTGGCCAGATGCTCGCCGCGCTCACGGGATGGCCGCAGGGCACTTTTGCTTCCAAACTGCTGATTGAAGGCGACAGCCTTCTGGTCACGCGGGAGGTGGATGGCGGCTTGCAGACGGTAAAGCTCAAGGCTCCTGCCATTGTCACAACGGATTTACGGCTCAACGAACCGCGCTATGCCAGTCTGCCGAACATCATGAAAGCGAAGAAGAAGCCGATCAGCGAGAAAACGCCGGAAGCCTACGGTGTCGACCTCTCCCCGCGTTTGGAAGTGCTCAAGACCACGGAGCCTGCCGGGCGCAAGGCCGGGGTGAAGGTGAAGACCGTCAGCGAACTGGTCGATAAGCTGAAGAACGAGATGGGCGTCATTTGACGGTTGCCACTGCATGACCACCCTCCTCCTCGCCGAGCACGACAACAAGGTGCTCAAAGACGCGACCCACAAGGCGCTTACCGCGGCAAAATCGCTCGCCGGCGACGTGCATGTGCTGGTCGCCGGCAAGGCCTGCCGCGCGGTTGCGGAAGCGGCTGCCCGGCTCGACGGCGTGAAGAAGGTTCTGCTCGCCGACCGCGAACCGTACGAGCACATGCTGGCCGAACCGGTGGCAGCGCTGCTGCTCTCGCTTGCACCGAACTACGAGGCGATTGTCGCACCGGCGACCACTGCCGGCAAGAATATCATGCCGCGGCTTGCGGCGCTCCTTGACGTCATGCAGATCTCCGACATCGTCAAGGTCATCGCCCCGGATACTTTTGAGCGGTTGATCTATGCCGGCAATGCGCTGCAGACCGTGCGATCAAAGGACAAGATCAAAGTCATCACCGTGCGCACCGCCACTTTCCAGGCCGCCGGCACCGGCGGTTCTGCGCCGATCGAGGAGGTCGCGAGTGAGTCCGATCCGGGAATTTCCAGCTTCGTCGGCGAAGAACTTTCCAAATCCGAGCGGCCCGAGCTTACTTCCGCGCGGATTATCATTTCCGGCGGGCGGGCCATGCAAAGCCGTGAAAACTTCACTAAATATATTGAGCCGGTCGCAGACAAGCTCGGCGCCGCCGTCGGCGCTTCCCGCGCCGCGGTCGATGCTGGTTACGCTCCCAACGACTGGCAGGTCGGTCAGACCGGCAAGGTTGTTGCGCCCGAACTCTACATCGCGGTCGGAATATCCGGCGCGATTCAGCATCTGGCCGGGATGAAGGATTCGAAAGTCATCGTGGCCATAAACAAGGACGAAGAGGCACCGATTTTCCAGGTGGCCGATTATGGTCTGGTCGCCGATCTTTACCAGGCGCTGCCGGAATTGGCGGCGGAACTGGCGAAACTCGGCCGCTGACCATGAGTAAAGGGTTCATGGCACAGGTTCGCCAGCAGGAGCTGCGCCGGCCGGATATGGACGAAGCAACATGATCGAAGTCAAAGAGCGGCCAAAAGCCCGTTCCGACAATTCGAGCCTGCATATTCGCAGGATCGGCATCGTCGGTGCCGGGCAAATGGGTAGCGGCATAGCGCATGTCAGTGCGCTCGCCGGATTCGAAGTCAAGCTCAACGACGTATCAGAAGACCGCGTCAGGGCGGGGATCGCCACCATCAATGGCAACATGGCACGGCAGGTCGCGCGCAAGCGAATTACCGAGGAGGAACGTCAGGCCGCGCTCAAGCGGATTACCCCCGCGGAAACATTCGACGCCTTCAGCGATTGTGACCTCGTGATCGAGGCGGCGATCGAGAAGGAGGAAGTAAAGCGCACGATTTTCGCCAATATCTGTCCGGTGCTCAAGCCTGACGCCATCCTCGGCAGTAATACGTCATCGATCTCGATCACCCGTCTCGCCTCATCCACCGACCGGCCGGAGCGGTTCATCGGCATTCATTTCATGAACCCGGTGCCGCTGATGGAGCTGGTCGAGCTCATTCGCGGCATTGCAACGGACGACGCGACTTTCGAGACCACCAAACAATTCGTCACCAAGCTCGGCAAAACGATTGCTGTCGCAGAGGATTTCCCTGCCTTCATCGTCAACCGCATTCTTCTGCCGATGATCAACGAGGCGATCTATACGCTTTATGAAGGGGTCGGCAATGTCGAGGCGATCGACACGGCCATGCGGCTGGGTGCGCATCATCCGATGGGGCCGCTCGAACTTGCCGACTTCATTGGGCTCGATACCTGTCTCGCCGTGATGCAGGTGCTGCATGAGGGGCTGGCGGATTCCAAATATCGCCCCTGCCCGCTGTTGGTGAAATACGTCGAAGCTGGCTGGCTTGGCCGCAAGACACAGCGTGGCTTTTACGATTACCGCGGCGAGAAGCCGGTGCCGACGCGCTGATCCGATCTGCTCAGCCTGAGGGCGCCAGTATCGCACTCACCAGCGCAAGGCCGTCCGGGCTTGCCCATTCGGCCGGCCCCGCCATGGTGCCGATCTCGCAACCCTTTGGATCGATAATGAGCGTGGTCGGCATCCCCAGCACCCGCGATACGGTCTTCAAATCCTGAAACACCTTGGCTCTGGAGTCGGCATAATAGGCTAGCCGCTCGATGCCGGCCTGCTTGAGCCAGGCGCGCGGCTTGTCGGGATCGCGGGTGTCGATATTGACTGCGACGACTTCAAAAGACGGTCCTCCGAGCTGCTGCTCCAGGGTATCGAGGGCGGGCATTTCCTTGCGGCAGGGGATGCACCAGGTGGCCCACAGGTTGAAGAGTACGGTGCGCCCGCGCCACTGGGAAAGGTGCCGGTCGTTACCCGCCTGATCGCGAAACCCGAGATCGGGCACCAGCAGGGGCTGCTCGGATGTAACGAAAGCCGCCACTTCGCCGCGGGCAAGCGGCGAAACCCGCTTCGCCAATTCGAGCGTGCCGGTGCAAGCCGTTGCACCCGCATTGCGCTTGAAGCCGGCAATCCCGTATACCGCCGCGGCGATTGCCCCGGCAGCGACGATAGCAATCAAGCCGACGATTTTGCCCCGACGCAGACCGTAAATGGATTGGCGGGATGCGACGTTCATCAGCGGCACAACCTGTTTCGAACGCGAGCGGACCATGAGCAACAAGATGTGGGGCGGCCGGTTCGCTGCAAGCCCCGATGCCATCTTGGAGGAAATCAATTCCTCGATCGAGGTCGATCGAGTGATGTTCCGCGAAGACATCGCCGCAAGTAAAGCGCACGCGTCGATGCTCGGCAAACAAGGCATTATCTCCGCGGAAGATGCGCGCGACATCGCTCACGGTCTAGACACGATCTTGTCAGAGATCGAGCAAGACAAATTCGAGTTCAAAAGCTCGCTCGAGGACATTCACATGAATGTGGAGAGCAGGCTTGCCGAGCTGATTGGGCCGGCCGCCGGCCGCCTGCACATTGCGCGCTCCCGCAACGATCAGGTAGCGACCGATTTTCGCCTTTGGATCAGAAACACGATCGACGGCATTGACACGGCGCTCGTCGCTTATCAGCGGGCGCTTGCCGAAAAAGCGCTCGAACATGCCGAGAGCATCATGCCGGGATGCACTCACCTCCAGGTCGCCCAACCCGTGACTTTTGGGCACCATCTCTTGGCCTATGCGGAAATGGCCGCGCGCGATCGCGGCCGTTTTCGGGACGCCCGCAAGCGGGCCAATCAATGTCCGCTTGGGGCTGCCGCGCTTGCGGGTACGGCATTTCCCATCGACCGCGCCATGACCGCGAAGGCGCTCGGCTTCGAGGCGCCCATGGCCAACTCGATCGATGCCGTATCGGATCGCGACTTCGTGCTGGAGGCTCTTGCGGCCGCCGCGATCACGGCTGTGCATTTGTCCCGCTTCGCAGAAGAGATCGTCATCTGGTGTTCTTCGTTTGTCGGCTTCATATCGCTGTCCGACCGGTTTACCACCGGTTCCTCCATTATGCCGCAGAAGCGCAATCCGGACGCTGCCGAACTGGTGCGCGCCAAGGCAGGGCGAATTATCGGGGCGCTTCAGGCGCTCCTGATCGTGATGAAAGGGCTGCCGCTCGCCTATCAGAAGGATCTGCAGGAGGACAAGCACGGCGCCATCGACGCCCTCTCCGCGCTTACGCTGTCGCTCGCCGCGATGACCGCCATGGTACGCGACATGACTCCTGACCTTGAGCGCATGCGCGCCGCCGCAGGTGAGGGCTATTCCACCGCGACCGATCTCGCCGATTGGCTGGTGCGCAGACTGAAAATGCCGTTTCGCGAGGCGCACCATCTGACCGGCCGTATCGTGGCGCAGGCAACGGCGGAGAAAATTCCCTTGCACAAGCTGCCACTTGTGGCGATGCAAGCCATCGAGCCGCGAATCACCGAGGAAGTGTTTGAGGTGCTGACAGTGGCGAGTTCGGTAAACAGCCGTGTGAGCTATGGCGGCACCGCCCCGCGCAATGTCCGCCGGGAAGCTAATCGATGGCTCAAGGCGCTTGCCAAGTAAGGGGATAATCCTGCCACGCTGTTGCCGCTTCGACGCGGTAGGGGTGCAGGTGAGGAACAGTCAATTGAGCCATTTCTTCTATAAGACGGGCACCGCAATCGTTGCCGCAGCTGCCATGCTCGGCGGCCTTTGCCTTGCCGGTTGTGGGCGCAAAGCCGGACTTGATCCGCCGCCGGCAAGCTCGATCACTGACGAGCGTGCTGTCGGCCCGCAAACGGCGGCGCCCGAAGCTCGGCCCGAAGGGCAGCCGGTGGAACTTACACAGTTACCTCGGGCAGGTACCCCCCTCGATTGGCTGATCGAGTGAGCGGGAGCTCTCATGCATCATTTCGCCTATCGCAACGGCGTGTTGAACGCCGAGGCGGTCAGCCTTATTGAACTCGCGCAGTCGGTCGGCACCCCGTTTTACTGCTATTCGACCGCGACGCTTACGCGACATTATCGGGTCTTTGCCGGAGTTTTCGCCGACGCCGATGCGCTCATCTGCTATGCGATGAAGGCAAATTCCAATCAGGCGGTTATCAAGACGCTTGCCGAATTAGGCGCCGGCGCCGATGTGGTTTCAGGCGGCGAACTTAAGCGGGCACGCATCGCCGGCATCGCCCCTGAGAAGATCATGTTCTCCGGCATCGGCAAGACACCGGCCGAGCTCGCCCTTGCAATCGATGAAGGCATACTTTGCGTCAACGTCGAATCCGAAGCCGAGCTTGCGCTGCTCTCCTCGATTGCCGCGAGCAAGGGGCGCACTGCGCGCGTCTCGGTGCGCGTCAATCCCGATATCGATGCGAGGACGCACGCAAAGATCGCAACGGGCAAGGCCGAGAACAAGTTCGGCATTCCGATCAGTCGAGCGCGCGAGGTCTATGCTTTGGCGGCAAAATTGCCCGGGCTGCTAGTGACCGGTGTCGATATGCATATCGGCAGCCAGATTACCGAGCTTGCGCCATTCGACGACGCGTTTGCGCTGCTTGCCGATTTCGTGCGCACCCTGCGCGCCGATGGCCACAATATCACCCATGTGGACCTCGGCGGCGGCCTCGGCATTCCTTATGGCGACGACGATGAGCCGCCGCCGGATCCCGAGGCCTATGCCGCCATGGTCAAGCGCGCGACGCGCGATCTTGATTGCACGCTGGTATTCGAGCCCGGCCGCCTGCTGGTAGGCAACGCGGGCATCCTGGTGGCGCGCGTGCTTTATCGCAAGCGCGGTGAGGCCAAGACATTCGTGATTATCGACGCTGGTATGAATGACCTGATCCGACCGACGCTCTATGAGGCGCATCATGACATTTGGCCAGTACTGGAGCCCGCCCCTGCGGCGCCGCGCATGACCGTCGACGTTGTCGGCCCGGTCTGCGAATCTGGCGATTTCCTGGCGCTCGACCGGACTTTGCCGGAGCTGCGGCCGGGCGAACTGGTCGCGATCATGACGGCCGGTGCCTATGGCGCAGTCCAGGCCGGCACCTACAACACTCGGCCGCTTGTTCCGGAAGTCCTTGTTCACCAAGCGCAATGGGCATTAGTGCGCCCGCGCATGGAGACTGCCGACCTGATCGCGCTCGATCGCCTGCCGCCATGGCTGTGAAGCGGCTGTGAAGCGTTAGATAAACGGCTGAACTATATTACGTTCTCGCCGTTGTGATCGTGCAGTGCCATGCTTTTGCCCGCTGGCACGCGTCTATTCGCATGATACTATTCCCGATGTGGTAGATTCTTCTTCGGAGATATCCTTGCCCGGCCGGACCCGCGATCCCGCGATCCCAGCGCAAAGCGCGCATTCCGACGATGTCGGCGGAGCCTTGCTTACGCGCGCGCTTGGGCGGGCACGTTGGAGCATTTTTTGGGAACGGCTATGGCCGGCGCTGGTGTCGCTTGCCACTGTGATTGGACTGTTTCTCGCCTTGTCGTGGCTGGGGTTGTGGCTGTGGTTGCCCCCGGTCGGACGGGCAATCGGCCTGGCCATATTTTTCCTGCTCGCAGCCGCGGCATTTGCCCCATTTTTTCTCCTGCGGGTGCCATCGCGGACAGATGCCTTGCAGCGCCTCGACCGCAATTCCGGCCTGGCGCATCGGCCTGCCACCGCCATGGCCGACGAGATCGCCGTGCCGCGGGCGGATTCCTATGCCATGGCGCTGTGGCGCGCGCATGTCGAGCGCGCATTGCGGGCGGCCGGATCGCTCAAGGCCGGTGCGCCGCAGCCGCGTGTGGCAGTACGCGATCCGCTGGCGGTACGCGCCTTGGTGGCGGTTCTCGCGATTACGACTTTCATTGCGGCGGGCGGGGAAAGGACAAAACGTTTGGCTGCCGCCCTCGATTGGCAAGGCGTCATGCTCCCAGCCAATTTCCGCATCGACGCATGGGTCAATCCGCCAAGTTATACGGGCAAACCACCGCTCATCCTGCAGGGTTTGCGGCCGGGCGAGAGCATGCAATCTGCCGGCGCTGTCTCGGTGCCGGCCGGTAGCGTGTTGGTCATTCGCGCGACCGGCATTCACCTCGATGTTGCCGCCAGCGGCGGCCTTGCCAAATCGACACCTGCTGTGCAGACGGTGGGTGGCAGCGCCACCGAAGAACGCCGTTTCGTCATCAATGATTCCGGTATTGCCACGCTCCGCGGTGCTGCTCCGCGTGATGTGAGTTGGCAGTTCACCGCGATTGCGGACCGGCCCCCAATCATTGAACTCGCCAAGGAGCCTGAAGGCCAGGCACGCGGAGCCTTGCAGCTGAGTTACAAGATCGAGGACGACTACGGGGTCATCGGAGCGCAGGCGACGTTTGCGCTCATCAAAAAGGACGGCACTAACGGGAATGCGCCGCGGGCGCTGTTTGATTCCCCGGATTTTGCATTGGCCTTGCCGCAGGCGCGGACCAGGAGCGGGACCGGGCAGACCCTCAAGGACCTGACCGAGCATCCCTGGGCCGGCGTGGACGTAACCATGACGCTCACGGCACGCGACGAAGCCGGCAACCAGGGCCGCAGTGCGCCGTATGAATTTCGACTGCCCGAGCGGCCGTTCAGCAAGCCCATGGCGCGCGCGCTCATCGAGCAACGGCGGGCGCTTGCGCTCGACGGCGATGCGCAAGCACGCGTGCTCACCGCGCTCGATGCGCTCACGCGGGCACCTGAGCGTTTCAACATGGAGACGAATGTCTATCTCGGGTTGCGCTCCATCTTCTGGCAGCTGTCGCGCGCCAAGAGCGACGATCAGCTGCGGGAAGTGGTCGCGCGCATGTGGGATATGGCCGTACATCTCGAGGACGGCAGCATTTCCGATGCCGAGCAGGCGTTGCGTGCTGCCGAAGAGGCACTGCGCCAGGCGCTGGAGCGGGGCGCCAACGACGAGGAGATCAAGCGACTGACCGACCAGCTGCGCGCGGCACTCGACAAATTGCTGCAGGCAATGGCCGAGGAGATGCGCAGGAATCCACAACAGCTGGCGCGCCCCCTCGATCCGAATGTGCGTGCGCTGCGCCCGCAGGATTTGCGCAGCATGATCGACCGTCTCGAACAGCTGGCGCGATCGGGTGCCAAGGATGCCGCGCGGCGCATGTTGCAGGAGCTGCAATCCATGCTCGAGAACCTGCAAATGGCGCGACCCGGGCAACAGATGGATGACGGCGACGACGACATGATGTCGGCACTGGATGAGCTTGGCGACATGATCCGCAAGCAGCAGCAATTGCGCGATCGCACCTTCCAGCAGGGGCAAGACCAGCGGCGTGAGCGCCAGCGCGGACAGCGTGGCCAGCAGGGACAGCGCAGCCAGCAGGGCGATCAGATGGGAGAGCTGCGCCAGGGCCAACAGGCGCTGCGCGAGCAGCTCAAGAAGCTGATGGAGGAATTGCGCAAGCGCGGCTTCGGGCAAGGTCAGCAGGGCCAGGGAGAACTGGATCAGTTTGGCCGCGCCGGCGAGGCGATGGGCGAAGCGGAAGGCGAGCTTGGCGACGGCAATGCGGATGGCGCCGTCGAATCCCAGGGCCGCGCGCTCGAAGCACTGCGGCGCGGTGCGCAAAACCTTGCGCAATCCATGCAACAGCAGGGGATGCTCGGCCCCGGACTCAACGGACAACCGGGACGTCTTGGGCCGCCGCGCGCGCCGCAGGATACGGACCCGCTTGGCCGGCCTTTACGCGGCCGCGACTACGGCGACGACGCAACCGTGAAAGTACCGGGCGAAATCGACGTGCAACGCGCGCGGCGCATTCTGGAGGAGTTGCGGCGGCGTTTCGGCGAGAATTTCCGCCCGCAGCTTGAGCTCGAATACATAGAACGGTTACTGCACGATTTCTGACGTCTCTCTGCTGCTGTTCTGTTGTGAAGTGCAACAATTCCGACGCCGATGGACTCCGTTTGCGTGCCGCGGGGAATACCTCCCCCTGAAAGGGGAGCATAGTCGGCCTCCGGCCGACGTTCTTAGTAGCTAAGAACGCCGCCGCGGAGCGTCGGCTATGTGCCGAGCAAAGCGAAGGCAGTCGGGTGGGGGTCACTCTTACGACCGTGCTTTTGACCCCCACCCGGCTCGCTTCGCGAGCCGACCTCCCCCTTTCAGGGGGAGGTACCCTACTGCACGCTCGTACCATATGCGCTCGCGACCTCATGGGAAAACGCGCCAGTGGTCCGGTTCGAGCATGTAGGTCTGCGCTATGGCCTCGGCCCCGAAGTCCTGCGCGATGTGAGCTTTCGCATAGACCCGCGTTCATTTCAGTTTCTCACCGGCCCCTCGGGTGCCGGCAAGACGTCGTTATTGCGGCTCCTTTTCCTGTCGCTTCGCCCCACGCGTGGCCTGGTCACGGTCTTCGGCCATGACATTGCCAATTTGAGCAACGACTCGCTGTCTACATTGCGGCGGCGTATTGGCATTGTGTTCCAGGATTTTCGGCTGCTGGACCATATGACCACCTACGAGAATGTCGCACTGCCGCTGCGGGTAACCGGCCAGGACGAAGCAAATTATCGCGAGGAAGTGGTGGAACTGCTCAACTGGGTTGGGCTTGGTGAGCGCC
The DNA here is from genome assembly GCA_963817135.1 of uncultured Alphaproteobacteria bacterium. Classification (GTDB taxonomy): domain Bacteria; phylum Pseudomonadota; class Alphaproteobacteria; order Rhizobiales; family Xanthobacteraceae; genus VAZQ01. The sequence continues at coordinate 226,618 of CAWFNG010000020.1, forward strand.
TTGGGGCGCTGCCGCCAGTGCTTTCGGGTGGAGAGAAACAACGCGCAGCGATTGCGCGAGCGGTGATTGCCAGGCCGCAGCTTCTGCTCGCGGACGAGCCGACCGGCAACGTCGATCCGACCCTCGCCAAGCGGCTGTTGCGGCTTTTTGTCGAGCTCAACAAGTCCGGGACCTCGGTGGTCATCGCCACGCACGACATTGCACTGATGGATCAGTTCGACGCCCGCCGTCTCGTGCTGCATGAAGGCCGGCTGCATGTCTATGAGTGACGCGGCCACCCAGGCAGCGCAATCCGCCGCTGCCGCACAGGAAGAGAGCACCGAGCGGCCGGTGCCGCGTATCCAGACGCCCATCGTCCCGCAAGCGACCATCTCTGGACGCGCGCTCATGGCGGTGGTGGCCATCATGACCTTTCTTGCCTCCCTCACTGCCGGCGCAGTCATGCTGGTGCGCACGGCCGCCAATGAATGGCAGGCGGAGGTCGCGCGCGAAGTGACAATTCAGATCAGTGCGGCGGCTGGACAGGACCTCGATGCCGAGGTCGCTAAAGTCGTTGCCGTCGTCAAAGCCTTTCCTGGGATTGCCGATGTGCGGCCTTACTCCAAGGAAGAGACCACGCGCCTCCTTGAGCCGTGGCTGGGGAGCGGGCTGCGCTTCGACGAATTGCCTATTCCGCGGGTCATCGTGGTGCGAATAGCCGCGGGCGGCAACCCCGACCTCCGCGAATTACGCAAACTGCTCGCCGAACAGATTCCCGGCGCCAGCCTCGATGACCATCGCGGCTTTGTCGATCGCATGCGCGCGATGTCGAGCGCAGCGGTCATCGGCGGCATTGGCATTTTATGTCTCGTCCTGCTGGCCAACGTGCTCTCGGTGACCTTTGCCACCCGTGCGGCAATCGCCAGCAATCGTCCGGTGATCGAAGTGCTGCATTTCATCGGCGCGCGCGACAATTTTATCGCAGGGCACTTCCAGCACTATTTTCTGCAACTGGGCCTAAAAGGCGGGCTCATAGGCGGCGGCGCCGCCGTCGCGCTGTTTGCACTTCTGGATTTTGCCAACGGCTGGTTTCTCGGGACTGCGGCCGGCGACCAGTTTGTGGCAATGTTCGGCACATTCTCAATCGGCGCTTTGGGCTATTTGGCCATCTTGGCGCAGATTGCATTGGTTGCCGGCGTGACATCTTTTGCTTCGCGCCGCACTGTCAACCGGACAATTGAAACGGTTCATTAAGCAATTCAGCGGCAAGGGTGGAGCTAGGCCGCAGCTCTGCGCTTGCCACCACACCGTCGAAATTCGTGCTAATCTTGCACCGATGCAAACAGCCCGGTCAGATATCCAGGACGGCGGGGCGCCACCTGTGCAAGCGCGACCGCATTTGCCGCGATTATTGTGCCGTCTCGGCAAATCGGGGCTCCTCGCCTGCATTGCGGCGGGGCTCGGCCTCCTCGCCGGTTTTCTCTGGTTCATTGGGCGGGTTCCAGCAATGGAAACCGAGCTCAGCCATGATGCCGATGCCATCGTTGTGCTTACCGGGGGTGCTTCGCGCATAAGCGATGCCATCGAGCTGCTCGCCTCCGGCCGCGGCAAACGGTTGCTGATCAGCGGCGCCTTTCCCAGAACCAATTCCAATGAGATCTCGCGGCTCAATCCCGAACATGAGCAATGGGTGCGCTGCTGCGTCGATTTTGATCGTGCCGTCAATACTCTCGGAAACGCGCTGGAGATCAAGCGTTGGGCGGAAAGTCGCGGCTTCCGCTCGCTCATTGTGGTAACTTCGAATTATCACATGCCGCGCGCGCTCTTCGAAATAGGACATCAGCTTCCGGAAGTGGCGCTATTGCCATTCCCCGTCATTACCGATCGGCAGCGCCTTGAGCCATGGTGGAGGAACGGCGTCACCGCGCGCCGGATGGTGTCGGAATACGTCAAGCTGATCTTTGCGCACATTCGCACAGGACTGCAGCCTGTTGCCGAATTGGGTGAGCTTGGCTGAGCTTGCGGCAGTGACGCCGAATTTCTTGATCACGCTTCGCTCTATTATTTTCAACGTTCTGTTCTACCTCAATTTGCTGGTGCTGATCACTGCAGCGCTGCCGACACTGCTTATGCCGCGCGGCGGCATTCTTGCCGTGGCCAAGTTCTGGGCACGCAGCAATCTCTGGCTGCTGCGCGTGGTGTGCGGCATAGACGCCGAGTTTCGCGGGATAGCAAGCATCCCACCCGGCGCATTGATCGTAGCCGCCAAGCATCAGTCGCTCTGGGAAACATTCGCGCTCCTGCTGATCCTGCGCGACCCTGCCTACATCATGAAACGCGAGCTGATGTGGATTCCTTTCTTCGGCTGGTACGCCTGGAAAGCGGGCATGATCGCGGTGGATCGCGGCAAGGGCTCCCAGGCCCTCGCCGACATGAACAATCGGGCGCGGCGCGAGCTCGCTGGCAACCGCCAGATCATCATTTTTCCGGAAGGCACGCGCCGGGCTCCCGGCGCGGAACCGCGCTACAAATATGGCGTCGCCCATCTCTACGCGGAGGCCGGCGTCCCCTGCCTGCCAATCGCGCTCAATTCCGGGCTGTTTTGGCCGCGCCGCTCGCTGCACCGCTATCCCGGCACCGTGCGGGTCGAGGTGCTCGATCCCATTCCATCTGGTCTCGGCAAGGAAGAGTTTTTTGTGCGCTTGCAGCACGACATCGAAGCGGCCACCGCACGCCTCGTCAGCGAGGCCGAGGCGGAATTGAGCACACGCGGCATTCGCGCTCAATCTATCGTTCCCTCAACCTGACTAACCAACGCGCGCGGCCTCGTGCGAGCCCGCAAGCATGCCGGCGAGCAAGTGCAATTCCGTATCGCGATAACCCAGCTGCTCCAATGCAGCCACGGTTGCCACCACATAATCCCGGTTCGCACCGGAAATACCGTGTCCTTGCCGAACGTGGTGCAACTGCCGTTCGAGCGTAAGTCGCCCTGCATATTGGGGATGACCGCGATCCACGATGTAGCAGAGTGCAAGAACGCGCCGCTCGGCGCTCCCTTGCACCCAGATTGGACGCATTGTTTCGCGGTAAACCGCAGTCACCTGCTCGCGCTTGCGCAGATAGGCAATTGTCGCCGCCCGCAGCGCAGCCTCCACCCGATAGGCAATGCCGCGACACCTGCCGCCGAAGTCCAACCCGAGCACGAGGCCGGGCCGCTCCGGCGTGCCGCGATGGACGTATGAGTAGACGCAGAGCGCACGATGTGCCCCCAGCAAGCGAGCCTGCACGCGTTCAATGAATGGAAAATCGGGCCGCCACATCAGCGAGCCATAGGCGAAGACCCAGAGGTCTTCGCCGGCCTGAGCGGGATCCCGGTCCATCAGCATGCCATCAGCCTGCCCTGAAAAGGGGAAAGTAGGCCGAGTTTGCTGCAAAGATGCCATTCTTGTTCGTGATGCTGTAAAGCCGCAGAGGAAAGCAGGCGTCAGGAGATTGTCGATGAACAGCGCTCTCCGTGGTGCGGTTGTGACCGCTGCCCTTGCAGTATCCTATCAGGCAATGGCCCACGCGCCTCGCCCGCTCGTTCCCACGGCCCTGGTGGAAGATGTAAAGAGCGCGTCCGCCAGGGTTGAGTTCATGGACTACGTCGGCAACGGCCAGGTCATCGAGCTCGAGCCGAGTGACGTCCTGGTGCTGAGCTATCTCAAATCGTGCGAGCATGAGACCATCACCGGCGGAACGGTTCGCGTGGGACTGGAGAAGAGCGACGTGCAAGGCGGCAAGGTGAGCCGCGGGAAAGTGCCATGCAACGGCGGCAACATGAAGCTCAGCAGTCAGGAGGCGAACGCCACCGGTGCGTCATCCTTCCGCCTGCAGAACGCGTCCTTTGAACCGACGGTCTATGCGCTGCCTCCGGTGGTCGAGATCCCCAGGATGCGCCCCGGTGAGAGCCGCACCCTCATCATCGAGCGGGCGAAGCGCCCCAACGAGCGTTTCGCGATCGACATCGACGAGTCTCTGGCCAGCGGCGGGTTGTACGATCTCGCCAAGTCAGATGCGCGACTGTCAGACACGCAACTGCAGCGGGGCGCGCTGTACACCGCGACATTCGCAACCCATAAGGTAACATTCAAGGTCGACGCCAGGGCGAAAACCGGCAACGCGCCGATCGTGAGCCGGCTGCTGCGCTTCCCGCCGGGCTGACGGTCCGTATAACCAGGTTCATGGAGAGGGTCCGGCTGCGCGCTCTCTTCGCAGCCTTCCTGATCGCCCTGGCAACCGGTCTTGTTGCCGCTTCGCCGGCGCTGGATACGCTGCGCGGCTTGTCCATCGATATTCTTACTGCGCTGCGCTGGCGCGTCTTCGGCAATGCGCATCCGCCCGATGCCTCCCGCGCGGTGGTCGTCGCGCTCGATGAGGAAACCTTCCGTACGCCGCCGTTCGAGGGCACGCCGAGCGTCACCTGGACCCACGAGATTGGCCAGGTGCTCACGGCGCTCATTGACGGCGGCGCGAGTGTCGTCGGCTTCGACATTGTATTCCCGACTTCGATTGAGCAGTCGGCGGTGCCGTACGGCGAGGAAACCCTCGGCTCCCGGGTGCACGGCTTCGACCGCGAATACCTGCGCGCACTGGCACTCGGTGCTCGCGCGGGCAAGGTCGTGCTCGGCCAGGTTCAGCATCAGGACCGTCCGCTCATGCCTTCGCCTGGGCAGCGCGCCGCCGTCGGGTTCGGACGCAACATTCGCGCGCTCAACGTTTTTACCGATCCGGACGATGTGATCCGCCGCCTGCCGCTGCGCTTCGAAGTGGACGGCGAGAAAGTGCCTTCCATGGCGGCCGAACTTGTCGCGCGCAGTGCTGGGCCGCCGGCGCAAGTCGCCTCGGCGGGGCTGTCGCCGCAAACACCGGATATGCTCACGCTCAATTTTGCAGGCGGCGCCGACGACATTCCAACCTATTCGTTTGCCGACCTCTACGCCTGCGCAGCGAAGAACGATAAGGATTTCTTCAAGCGCCATTTCAATGACAAGGTCGTATTGATCGGCACGCTCCTGGACGTCGAGGACCGCAAGATCACTTCGAAACGCTTCGCGACCGCGCCGGAAGGCGCGCGAGGGGAGCGCTGTGCGCTCCCCATATCTACTGGGCCGCCGAGGTTCGTGCGCGACTCGATTGCCGGCGTCTATATCCACGCGACAGCGGTGAACAACCTTATTCGCGGCGATGGGTTGACCGAATTCGGCCGCGCGGGTGCTGCGATCTTTTCATTTGCGCTCGCGGCGCTTGCGGCTATGGCTGCGCTCGCCCTGCGTCCCGTGGCGGCGGCTTCTGCCACCGTCGGCCTCGGCATTGCCTGGATGGCGGGCGCGACTGCTGCATTCCGGTACGCATTGGCACTGCCGCTCATCGAACCGCTCATCGCCGCTGTTGCGGCGCTTGGCGCAACGATCGGCTACCGCTTCATGATCGCGGACAGCGGCAAGCGGCTCCTACGGCAGAGCTTCGCTCTCTATCTCCCGCCGGCACTCATCGAAAAGATGCTGTCGTCCAACAAGCCACCTGTGCTCGGCGGCGAGATGCGCAACGTCACCGTCTATTTCTCCGACATAGCCGATTTCTCCTCGGTCGCGGAGAAAATCCCGCCGGCCGATCTGGTAGCGGCAATGAACGAATATCTCACCGCAATGACCGACGTGATCGAGGCGCATGGCGGATTCGTCGATAAATATATCGGCGATGCCATCGTGGCGGTGTTCGGGGCGCCGCTTGACGATCCGGATCACGCCCGAAATGCGGTGCACGCGGCACTCGAATGCACTGCCCGGCTTGCCACGATCGAGCGCGTGCATGCCGCATTTGGCGCAGCTTTGCGCCAGCGCATCGGGATCAACTCCGGCGACGCTCTGGTCGGTAACATCGGCTCGCGGCGGCGTTTCAATTACACGGTGATGGGCGACATGGTGAACCTCGCCTCGCGGCTTGAAGGCTTGAACAAAAATACGGCACGACGGTCCTCGCTACGGAGGCAACGGTGGCGCTGGCCGGCACGGCCTTCGTCTGGCGCGAGCTTGACGCCATCCGCGTGAAAGGCCGCGCCCAGGCGGTGCGAATTTTCGAACCCATCGGGGTGGCCGGCCAGGTGGCGCCGGAACTCATGTCCCGCGCTCGGACCTATGAAAAAGGTCTGGGCCATTATCGTTCGCGCAATTTCACTGCGGCGGCCGAACAGTTCGCGCTTGTATGCAGGACGATCCGCCGTCAGCAATATTTCTGGAGCGGGCCCGGCAGCTCCTGCAACAGCCCCCCGGCCCGGACTGGGAGCCGGTCAGCGCGCAGGAGCAGAAATAGCCATGGTTTCAATGCTTGGAATGGATCGCCGAAAATTCATGCGCGGCTCGGCGGCGGCTTCGCTGTCGCTGCTCGCGCCGGCTGATCTGATCGCGCAACCTGCTGGCTCTCCTCCTCCCGCGAGCAATTGGGACGCGGGCAGCGTGCGTCTTCTGCTCCCTGCTGTCAGCGACAGTCGAATGCTGATCAAAGCATCATTCGATGCGCCATTGAGCGAGGCACCGGTGCTGCATGTCGGCGGCACATCGATACGCGGGCGGATGGGCGATACGCGGGGCGAGCATTGGCACTTCTACGTCACCGACCTGCAGCCGGGCCGACCCTATCCGCTCTCGCTGATGGGGGCGCGCGGCGGCAACCTGTGTGAGCCGTGGGAGCTCGCGACCTTCCCTGCGCCGGATGCGCGCCCGGAGCAATTTCGCCTGTTGATCTACACCTGCGCCGGCGGCCACGAGATTCATAAATTTCTTCCTACGGTTACCCGCAATCGCATGTTGCGGCGCGCCTTGTCCTTTGCGCCGAACGCGGTCATTGCCAACGGCGATCAGGTCTACTGGGACCTGCTTGCCTCCGTGGGCTCGCGCTTGCTCGGCATGTCGCCGGAAGCGGTGAAGCTCGCAGGCACGTTCGACCGCGCAGGGGTCGTGTTTGGCGGCGACAACGAAGCCGTGCTCAAGCGCGCGGCAGGGCCGCAAATCATGCCGGTCTATGGAACGGATTTCCGTTCGACTCCCATGTTCTTCATGCAGGACGATCACGATTACTTCGACAATGACGAAGCGACCGACGAAGTCGTCACATTCCCTCCGTCCTATTTCATGCTGGCGCTCGCCCGGGCGACCCAGGGCATGTACTACCCCGAGTTTCTTCCCGACGCGGCGCGGCCGCTCGGACTGCCGTGGTCGTCGGCGGGCGATCGGGTCTGGGGCGTATCGGAAAGCTTCGGTACCCTGCGCTACGGCCGCCTTGTCGAAATGCTGCTTTACGACGTGCGCCGTACGCAGACATTGGCCGGGCCGAGCGCGGTCTACCTAGATCCAGAAGTGGAGAAATGGCTCAAGGCGCGCACGGCGGCGGCGGAGGTGACGCATGTCGTGCATGTGCCCTCCAACCCGCCCGGCTGGACTGCCGGCAAATGGGGCGAATGGTGGCCGGATGTCCTCGGCCGCGACGGCAAACTGACTGTCAGCGAGCCGAAGCCCTACTGGCAAGCGGGCTGGCTTAAGCAACACGACCGGCTGATCGAGGCGATGTCGACCGTGCAGCGACGATCACCGCTTGTCATCAGCGGCGACCTGCATGCCATTGGCCTCGGCCGCATGCTGCGCAGCGGCAAGCTCGACCTCGGCAACAACCCGGTCACGACGGTGCTTGCGGGCCCCATCGGCTCGCGCACCACTCCGCTCGGCTGGCCGTCGGGACGCCGCGGAACCAGCGCAATGCCCCCCGCCCATCTCGACATGGCTGAAGAGGTGAAACCAATCGAGCAGCATGGTTTCACGCTGGTGGATTTTACAGCGGATAAGGTCGCGCTGCGGTTTTTCAAATGGGACTGGAGAACGCAGGCGCCCGATGAGATTGATTCGCTGCAGCCGTTCCATGTGACGGAGCAGGCTCGGCCGACGTGAGCGCAATGATCCACCCCGAGGTACCTAGCGCCTACAGCTTGACTGCGCGTGTCCTGCACTGGATCACGGCCGTACTGGTTCTCACCGTAATCCCCCTCGGCATCGTCATCGGCAACGAATGGGGCGGACCGCTGCAGGATCAGCTCTACGATCTGCACCGCTCGTTCGGCGCTACCATCCTTCTCCTCGTCGTCGTGCGGCTCGGCTATCGCCTGACGCACCCGCCATTGCCGCTGCCGGACGACATTCCGGCGATCCAGCGCGCCGCCGCGCATGCCACGCATTGCGGACTCTATGCGCTGCTGATCGCGCAACCAATGGTCGGCTGGATAGCCACGTCCGCTTCTCCCTCGCCGATCGTGGTGTTCGGGTTGTTCGAGCTGCCGCCGATCTGGCGCGAGGATCGCGTATTCTCCGACCGGCTTTTCATGGTGCACGCGTGGATTGCCATTGCCATCGCCTGCCTTGCGGCTGCGCATATCGGCGCTGCGCTTCACCATCATTTCGTGCGCAAGGACCGCGTTCTCATGCGCATGATCACCGGGTGAACAGCATGTTCGGTGAACAGGCCGCGTTTGTCGGATCGAAAGGCCAAAGCTCGTTCGCAGCTAACGCACTGCTGGCAGCCTGGTCTTTTCGTGTTCAGGCACTTCTGATTTGCGGCGCCGGCTTTTTGTCGGTCATCCTGGGGCCCGATAACAATTGGGACCTGCGCTATTATCATTTATATGCGCCGTGGGCCTATCTGCATCACCGGTATCTCTATGACATCGGTCCTGCGCAATTTCAGGGATTCTTCAATCCAACGGCGGACTTTTTGTTTTATGCGCTGACATCCTCAAGGCTGAACGGTTTTCCGCGTATTGTCTCATTCATCATGGGGGTCGTGCACGGCATCAATGCCGCGCTGATTTTCACAATTGCCGCGCACGTACTGCGTCCGTTTCGGCGCGTGGAAGGCTTGATCCTCCAGGCGGTGGCTGTGTTGGTGGGCGTCTCGGGAGCCGGGTTCGTATCTCTGCTCGGAGTGACGACGAATGACCTTGTTGATTCGATCTTCGTCCTGGCATCGCTTCTCGGCGTTCTCAAGCTCGCCGAACGCGCTGGCAAACCTGCGGATTGGGCCTGGCCGGGACTGTGGCTCGGCATTGCATTCGGGCTGAAATACACGGCAGTCGTTTTCATTCCCGGATTGGCGCTGATCGCGTTCATCGCAGCTGCACGGCAGAGGTCCGCTCGCGGGCTGATGGTATTTGGCGTTGCCGCAATGCTGGGATTTCTTGTGGCGGCCGGGCATCATCTGCTGACGCTCTGGCGAGATTTCGGAAACCCGGTATTTCCGCTCTTCAATAATATCTTCCAGTCCCCATACTACGATCCCGTGGCGCTCCGCGACGGCCAGTTTCTCCCGCGCGATTTCTGGCAGGCGGTCGCCTATCCCTGGTTCTGGACGCAAACGAATCACGGTCTCGTTTCGGAGCTGCAATTCCGCGATTGGCGCGGCGCAATCGCCTACGCGGCGATAGTCGCGGGATTGCTGACGCTCGCGGTCGGCTATGTGCGTCAGAAGCATCTTCGCAACAGCGCTTTCGCGGAAACGCGCGGCCTCGGTCTCGTTTTCATCTTCGTGATCGTGTCGTATTTCGCCTGGGAATTCGTCTTCAGCGTCTACCGCTACGCGGTCACGCTCGAAATGCTGACTGGCGTCGTCACGATGGGCGCATTGATCTGGCTGTTTACCGATACGCGCCTGCGGGTCGCTATCTCGCTTGTGTTATTGAGCATCGTTGCCACGACGACCGTTTATCCCGATTGGGGTCGCGGTGAATATGGAGACAGGTATGTCGACATACGCGTTCCGCCGTTGCCGGTGAACAGCGTGGTGCTGATTGCCTCTTGGGAACCCGCCGCTTATTTCATTCCATTTGCCGAGCCGACTGCGCAATATCTCGGGATCGAGAACAACTATCTGGAACTGTCGCAAAACAACAAACTTGCATCCGAGGTAAAGCGGCTCATGCAGACACCGGGGCGGCCGAAGTTCGTCGTCAGCGTTGGCGATTTCGACAGGAACGGACTGAACGCACTGTTGGAGCAGTTTGGCCTGCGATTAAGTGCATTGCCCTGCGAGCCCATTCGGTCGAACCTGGAGGTAGAAGCCTTGCGCCTCTGTGCGGCGGTGACCGATTAGCGGATTATTCCCGCTTTGCCGTCACGGCATCATGGATTGCGCAACAGTGTTTGAAGATATTCGGCTGCGCCAGGACGAATTGCCTGAGCGGTGTATCTATTTCATAGAAGTAGATGTTGGCGACGAACCCATAGATGCCCGCATCGATGCTGGTCGGCTCCCGCCCATGCACATAGCCGTTCGCCGGGATGAGATTCGCCAGGACGCACAGATCGGCAATCCCGCGCGCATAGGCGGCGTCCGGGTCGTAACGGCCGATGCCCTGGAAATAATAACGCTGCGAATTAAATTCCCGCGCCTTGGTTAGTCCCGCTTCCGTCAGGCTCGGGTGCTGCTTGAGCAATGCTTGGCGGAACAGCGGCCAGAACCGCTCATCCTGCCAGCGGGAATATGACATGACCCAATAGAGGTCATCGAGCATGCGCGTGATCATATGCGTCGTGTCACGCTGGGCTTGAGTGAGCCCGGCGTCGATCGTGAGGCGGTATTTGCGAATGAGATGGGCGATGATGGTATCGCTGTCGCCAATCGTCTCTGTTTCGTCGAGGATATAAGGAAGCTGACCGCGCGGCGCTCGAGACGCATCGAAAATGTGCTCGTGCCGAAAGGGCACCCCGGCAAGCCGCAGGAAAGCGTAGACTTTCAGGCCATAGCCGTTGTTGTCGGCGACGCCGAACAATTCCGGGTATGAATAGAGAATGAGCATCGAGCTTCCATTGCAATCGGTGCGGACCATAGCAGAAGAGAGGGACCGAGGATGCGCCTCAAATCAATGGCGTGCGTGCTGAGCTTCTGCGTCGCGCTTTGCTGGAATGCAATGCCCGCGGCAGCGAAGGGCGATCCGATCGCCATCGGCGCCGTGCTGCCGTTGACCGGCGATGCCGCGCATTGGGGAATTCCACCTCGCCATGGAGCGGAAATGGCGACTCAGGAAATAAACGATGCCGGCGGCATTGGTCTGCGCAAATTGGCGCTTACGGTCGCGGACGATCGATGCAGTCCCAGCGACGGCGTTGCCGCCTTCGAAAAGATCATGGCAACCGCAAAGCCGCCGGCAATCCTCGGTGCCGTTTGCAGCAGCGTCACCTTGGCCATTGCTCCCCATGCCGAGACCCGCAATGTGGTCTTGATCAGCCCCGCCTCGACCAGCCCGAAACTCACGGGCGCCGGAGATTTCATTTTTCGCGTCATCCCCTCCGGCAGCTTGCGGGGAAAGGTATTCGCGGAATACCTCTATCGCGACCGGGGGCTGCGCAAAGTCGCGGTTCTCTACATCAATAACGAAGGCGGCATCGGCGGCAGCAGTTCATTCAAGCAGCGGTTCACAGAGCTGGGTGGAACAGTGGTGTTCGAAGAGGCTTACCGGCAGGGCACGTTGGATCTTCGCGCTCAGCTCTCGAAAATCAAAGGCACAGATTCCGAAGGCGTCCTGGTTGGCTCTTATCCCCCCGATACCGTCGCAATCCTTAAGCAAGCCCGTGAGCTTCAACTACAGAAGCCGCTGTTTTTCACCACAGAGGCAGTACAAAATCCCGATGTGCTGCGGGAAGCGGGGGAAGCCGCCAATGGCGCGGTCTACATACTCGCAGCTCCGCCCGCGGGAGAGGCCGCGGAAAAGTTCAGCAAAGCGTATGCAGCGAAATTCGGACATGCGCCGGAGCTGTTTGCGGCAGAGGGCTATGACATCGTTCGTCTCATTGCCGACGCGATCGCTGGCGCCAAGGGGACATCGATCAGTGGGGAGAGCCTTCGCGATTTCCTCCGTCAAGTTCGCAACTACGCCGGTGCATCGGGAACGATAACCTTCGACAAAAACGGCGACGTGGCAAAACCCTATGCCATCAGAACCATCGAAGCTGGCAACCCGAAAACGCTGGTTGTCAAATAACCAATTATTCCGCCCTGATATTCGCCGCGCGGATCACTTTGCCCCATTTGTCGGTTTCCTCGACAATGAGCTTGCCGAATTCGGCCGGCGAAAGCGAAAGCGGCGCATCGCCAAGGTCGGCGATGCGTTGCATGATCCTGGGATCGCCGAGCGCAGCGTTGATTTCGTGGTTGAGCTTGTCGATGATTTCGGCAGGAGTATTCCGAGGCGCGGCAATTCCTACATAGATGCTCGCGTCGTAATTCGGCAGGAACTCGGCCAAGGCCGGAACATCGGGCAATACGGCTGCGCGCTTTGCGCTGGTCACCGCCAGGGCGCGCAACCTGCCTGCCCTAATATATTCGATGGATGACGCGGTGGTGCCGAAATAAACCTGCACCTGCCCGCCAAGGAGGTCGATGACGGCAGGGCCGCCGCCGCGGTAGGGCACATGCAGCATTTCGACCCCACTCAGGCTTCGGAATAGCTCCCAGTACATGTGCGGCGCGCTGCCGACGCCCGCGGAAGCGACGGTGATCTTGCCCGGATTGCTTTTTGCGTCAGCGATCAGTTCAGAGACCGACTTTGCCGCAACCGACGGGTGCACGACGAGCACGCCGGGCGCGCGCGAAAGCGGAGCCACCGGGGCAATGTCCCGAACGAAATTGAATTTGAGATTGTCATAGAGCGTCGTATTCCAGGCATCGGCCGAGGTGGCGACGAGGAGCGTATAGCCGTCGGGCGGGGCGCGCACGACAGATTCCGCGGCAATGTTGCCGCCCGCGCCGGCGCGGTTCTCGATGATGAATTGCTGGCCGAGGCGCTCCGACAGCCATTGCCCGATCAGCCGGGCGTATGTGTCGTTCACGCCGCCCGGCGGGAAGCCGGAAACGATGTGCACCGGCCGGGACGGATAGGCCTGCGCCCGGACGATGCGCGACAGGGCGGGGAGCGCGACAGCACCCGCTGCCAGCTCAAGGAATCGGCGGCGGAATAAGCGCATGGCAATTCCTCTTTGGTCGCAGCCGCGAAATCGAGACTCACAATTACTATCGCGTGCCGCCCTACTGGGGCGCGTATCAGACTTCACCCCTCGGCAGAGTACGGGCGCGCCAGGGGCTGATGCGGAAGGTCGGGATGCGAACGGCCGAAATCGGGGACCGCTGAATCCTGTCCGATCTCGATAATGCCGCGGCGAATGGCGCGGGTGCGGGTGAACTGCTTGAGCAGTGTCTCGCCGTCGCCGCGGCGGATGGCGCGGGTCAAGGTCGCCAGGTCCTCGCTGAACCTGCCGAGCATTTCCAGCACGGCATCCTTGTTGGCCAGGAAAACGTCCCGCCACATGGTCGGGTCGGACGCGGCAATGCGGGTGAAATCGCGAAACCCTCCCGCCGAGAATTGCAGCACTTCCGATCGCGTCACTTCCCGCAATTCGTCGGCGGTGCCGACGATGGTGTAGGCAATCAGGTGCGGCAGGTGGCTGGTGATGCCGAGCACGAGGTCATGGTGCTCGGCCGACATTGTCTCGACATTGGCGCCAAGGAGCGACCAGAAGGCTCGCAGCCGCTCAACCGCGGCCGCATCGGTGCTGGCAGTCGGCGTGAGAATGCACCAGCGGTTGACGAAGAGTTCGGCAAAGCCGGCATCGGGCCCGGAATTTTCCGTCCCTGCCACCGGATGGGCGGGCACCAAATGCACGCCGGGCGGAATGTGGGGCGACATTTCGCGCAGCACAGCACCTTTGACCGAGCCGACATCGGACACGATGGCATCGGGGGCGAGATGCGCACTGACCTCGGCTGCGACAGCGCCGCAGGCGCCGACCGGCACGCACACGATGACGAGATCGGCCCCCGCAACGGCTGCGGCATTGGTCTCAACCACCTGGTCGGCAAGGCCAAGCTCGGCAACCCGCTGGCGCGTGGCAGCGGTGCGGGCCGTCGCAACGATTGCGCCTGCAGCCCCCTGGGCGCGCGCGGCCCGTGCAATCGATGAGCCGATCAGGCCCATGCCGATCAGCGCCAACCGGTTGCAGATCGCGCGGCCGTTCATTTGCGCCCCATGAACTCGGCGAGCGCAGCAACGACAAGTCGATTGGCTTCCTCGGTGCCAACGCTCATGCGCAGCGCATTCGGCAGCTTGTAGGCGTCGACACGCCGCAGAATGAGGCCGCGCTGGGTAAGGAAGGCATCCGCATCGGCGGCGGTGCGTCCTTTTTCCGTGGGGAAATGGATCAGCACGAAATTCGCAATGCTTGCCGTCACTTGCAAACCCAGGCGCGGAATCTCTGTGAGCAGCCACGCCAGCCACTGCTCGTTATGGGCGCGCGATTTCTCGAGATGCGCAGTGTCCTTGATTGCCGCTATTCCCGCCGCCATTGCCGCCGAATTCACATTGAAAGGGCCGCGGATTCGATTGATGGCATCGACCACATGCGCGGGCCCGTACAGCCAGCCCAGGCGCAGCGCGGCAAGGGCGTAGATTTTCGAGAACGTGCGGCACATCACCACGTTCTCCGAAGTCGCGACAAGCTCGATGCCGGCTTCGTAGTCGTTACGCCGAACATATTCCGCATAAGCCGCGTCGAGAACGAGGAGGACGTGCGCAGGCAGTCCCCGGTGCAGCCGCTTGACCTCGTCGAACGGCAGGTAAGTCCCCGTGGGATTATTGGGATTGGCGAGGAACACGACCTTGGTGCGCTCGCTCAAGGAAGCGAGCATGGCATCGACGTCGGCGGTGTAATTGGCCTCGGCCGTCGCAACCGGCCTTGCTCCTGACCCCAAAGTCGCGATGGGATAAACCAGAAAGGCGTGGGTGGTGTGGATCGCCTCGTCGCCGTCCTTGAGATAGGCATCGGCAATGAGATTGAGGAGATCGTCGGAACCTGCCCCGCACACGATGCGGTCGGGATCGAGGCCGAAGGCCCGCCCGATGGTCGCGCGCAAAGCCGTTGATGCCCCGTCGGGATAATCCTCCAGGTGCGCCGCGACTTCGCGATAAGCAGCGATCGCCTGCGGGCTGGGGCCGAGCGGGCTTTCGTTCGACGAAAGCTTGAACGGTCGCGCAACGCCGGGGGCGGTGCTCTTCCCCGGCACATAGGGATTAATCGTAAGGACGCCGGGGCGCGGCTGCGGACGCTGCAGGACCGTCATTACTTAAGCTCCGCCGGAAGCGCCGCCGCCCAAGACGGGTCCGGCGGCGGTTACCGTATAGCGGGTCGCATGGCTGCCGACGAGAGTTGCGCTGCGCAGCGATGCTCCGCATTGCAGGATCGCGTCGGTCACCGCATCGATGCTGCCCCCTTGCGGCACCGACACAAGAAGCGCCGCGCCGTCGAAGGCACGATCAGGAACCGCGATTAGCTCGGCGAAGGCAGCGGCTTGCTCTGCCGCTTGCGTATTCCACCCGGCAATCCGCACGCTCCACATTTCGACTTCCCGCACCATTGCCTCAGGAGCGGCGCGCGAAATGACGAATACCGGAAGGGCAGCGGGATGATCGGCGCGTTCGACGAACGGCAGGCGCGCGATGATCTTGGGCGCGGACTCGAATTCCAGCGCGCTCCACCAGGCGCCGGCGCCGGCGAGCGCCGCGGCGGGAACGAGCCCGAGATCGCCCTTTGATTCAGATACTGCCGCAACCACGCTGGCGGCACCGACATGCGGCACGAACGGCACGGTGAACCCGAAATGAAAGCGCGCGGAATCGCGCATCAAGGCATCGCCGGCCGACATGTCGGCGTGGATCGAGAACGGCGCCTGGACATAGGTGAAAGTTGAAATGATGACGCGCCAAATGCTCTCGGCTGTCGCCAACGGCAGGATGCCGCGGTGACGCTTGACCAGCCGCCGCATCATCTCGGCTTCGCGCGCGGGGCGGAATGCGGATCCGGATTCCTGCGTCTGCTTTACCTTGATCAGCCGGTCGATGATTTCAGCACGCTTCATCAACAGGCCGTGCATTGCCTCATCGAGTTGATCGATCTCTTGACGCAGTTCGGCAAGCGCGCCTGTCTGAGAATTCGATGGTTTGGCCATGGCCGTCACCGCATTTGCTGCCGCGCATTGATAGTGGCACCCTCGCGGAAAGCAAAGAAAACGTTGACAGCGGCGCCGCGCAGCCTATGTAAACCGCTCGCGGCGGGCTGCCGCAGGAGCATCCTGGCGGTTTGCTGATTATGGGCGATCTCGACATCGGCGTCGCATTCGATCCGGCTGTTCGCGCCCACGAGGCGGATCATCCCCATTCCCCGGTTGCCCGTTTCGGCAGGGATAAGCCGCTGCCGCTCGATTGCGGCATCGAGCTTGCTCCGTTTCAGATTGCCTATCAGACCTACGGCACGCTCAATGCCGAGCGCAGCAACGCGGTGCTGATCTGCCACGCGCTCACCGGCGATCAGCACGTCGCGAACCTGCATCCCGTGACGCAGAAGCCGGGTTGGTGGGAAACCATGGTCGGTCCTGGACGGCCGATCGATACCGAACGCTATTTCGTCATCTGCCCGAATGTATTGGGCGGCTGCATGGGGACGACCGGCCCCGCTTCGCTCAACCCGAAGACCGGAATGCCGTGGGGGCTCGAATTTCCGGTCATTACCGTCCGTGACATGGTGCGCGCCCAGGCCATGCTGCTCGACTATCTCGGCATCGAATCGCTGTTCACCATGGCCGGCGGGTCGATGGGCGGCATGCAAGTGCTGCAATGGTGCGCGAGTTATCCGCAGCGGGTTTTTTCAGCGCTGCCGATCGCGACTTCGACGCGCCATTCCGCACAGAACATCGCCTTTCACGAAGTCGGCCGGCAAGCGGTGATGGCGGACCCGGAGTGGCGGCACGGCCGCTACTTCGTCGAAGGCACCAATCCGCATCGCGGGCTCGCGGTCGCGCGCATGGGCGCGCACATCACCTACCTGTCGGACGCCGCGCTGCATCGCAAATTCGGGCGCCGCTTTCAGGATCGCGACAACCCGACCTTCTCGTTCGACGCGGACTTTCAGGTGGAAAGCTATTTGCGTCATCAGGGCAGCAGCTTCGTCGAGCGCTTCGACGCCAATTCATACCTCTATCTCACGCGCGCAATGGACTATTTCGATCTGGCGGCGGATTGCCAGGGCGTGCTGGCCAACGCCTTCAAGCATACTCCGACCCGGTTTTGCGTGGTCTCGTTTACCTCGGATTGGCTGTTTCCGACCTCCGATTCGCGCGCGATCGTGCATGCGCTCAATGCCGGCGGGGCGCGCGTCTCCTTTGCCGAGATCGTCACCGACAAAGGCCATGACGCATTCCTCCTGGAGGAGCCGGAACTGTTCGAGATTGTGCGCGGTTTTCTCGAAGGCGCAGCCAAGGCGCGCGGTTTGCCCGGCACGCGGTAACATGCTCTCCCGGCTCAAGCACGATCTCACCATGGCGGAGGCGGCACGCGGCCCCGGCGGCGCCCGCGTCGACTTGCTTGTGGTCGCCGAGATGGTGGCGCCTGGTGCCAAAGTTCTCGACGTCGGTTGCGGCGACGGCGAGCTGTTGCGCCTGCTCGGTGAATCCCGTGCCGTCGACGGCCGCGGCATCGAGCTTTCCCGCGAAGGCGTGAACGAATGCGTCGCCAAGGGTCTCGCGGTGATCCAGGGTGACGCCGACACCGACCTCTCCGACTATCCTGACGACGCCTTCGATTACGTCATTCTTTCGCAGACGCTGCAGGCCACGCGGCGTCCGCGTATTGTGCTCGAGCACATGCTGCGGATCGGACGTCACGGCATCGTTTCATTCCCCAATTTCGGTCATTGGGGAATCCGCATGCAGCTTCTGTTCGGCGGCCAGATGCCGCAAACCGATAACCTTCCCTATGCGTGGTGGGACTCGCCCAACATCCATTTCTGCACCATCAAGGACTTCCGGGCGCTGTGCGACGTAGTCGGCGCCAAAATGGAAAAGGCGGTGGCGCTCAATGCCTGGGGACGGGCGCTGCGCTTCAATGCCCCGTGGTGGTTCTGGAACCTGCTCGGCGAGCAGGCGGTTTTCCTTCTGAGCCGGCGAGGCTAGTCGCGCTTCACCTCTCCCCCCGGAGGGTTTCCTGTTGCGTGCCGCAAGCGAGGCGATCGTAAATACGCCCTCTCCCCTTGCGGGGCCCCTTGCGGGAGAGGGCTACTCGGCGGTTCATCGCAGAAGAATGGATGAGGGGGAAGCAGTACAAATACCCCTCACCCATTCTTTTTCTGGCACTACATGCGCAGCCCTCTCCCGCAAGGGGAGAGGGCACCATCCGCACGGTGCGCCTCTTTCGCGGGCAATTGGCAATGCCCACATATCGCGCATCCGCTTTTCTGTTCTGCCGCCATTGACCTTCATCAATGACGGGATCTGCAATTTGGTAAACGTGCGTCTCTCGCCGGAAGTGGCGAGGGCGTAGGGGTGCGAACATGGACTTTGAAAAATATACCGAACGCGCACGCGGATTCCTGCAATCGGCCCAGTCGGTCGCGCTGCGCGAAGGCAATCCGCAAGTCACGCCCGAGCATCTGCTCAAGGTCCTGCTTGACGATCCCGAGGGCCTTGCGGCGGGCTTGATCGACCGCTCCGGCGGCCGCTCGCGCGAGGCGCTCGTCGCGGTCGAGGCGGCGCTTGCCAAGCTCCCCAAAGTATCCGGCAGCGGAGCGAGCCAACCTTCTGCTGCGCCGGCGTTGATGCGCGTCTTCGATGCCGCGGAGCAGGCGGCCGGCAAGGCCGGCGACAGCTTCGTTACCCAGGACACACTGCTGCTCGCGCTGAGCCTGGACAGAACAGGAGACGCGGGAAGGATCCTCGCCCAGGCCGGCGTGACACCGCAGAACCTCAACGAAGCGATCAAGGCGCTGCGCAAAGGCCGCACCGCCGACAGCGCCTCCACCGAGAACGCCTACGATGCCCTCAAGAAATATGCGCGTGACCTCACCCAGGCCGCCCGCGAGGGCAAGATCGACCCGGTCATTGGCCGCGATGAAGAGATCCGGCGCACCATCCAGGTGCTCTCGCGCCGGACCAAGAACAACCCGGTCCTGATCGGCGAGCCCGGCGTCGGCAAGACCGCCATTGTCGAGGGCCTTGCGCAGCGCATCGTCAACGGCGACGTGCCCGAGAGCCTGCAGGACAAGAAGCTCCTGGCTCTCGACATGGGTGCGCTGATCGCGGGTGCCAAGTATCGCGGCGAGTTCGAGGAGCGGCTCAAGGCCGTGCTCCAGGAGGTGATCTCCTCGGCCGGCGCCTACATCCTTTTCATTGACGAGATGCACACCCTCGTCGGCGCCGGCAAGGCGGACGGCGCCATGGATGCATCCAATCTGCTCAAGCCGGCGCTCGCGCGTGGTGAGCTCCATTGTGTCGGCGCAACAACCCTCGACGAGTACAAGAAGCACGTCGAGAAAGATGCCGCGCTCGCCCGGCGCTTCCAGCCCGTCTATGTCAACGAGCCAAGCGTCGAGGACACCATCTCCATTCTGCGCGGTCTCAAGGACCGCTATGAGCAGCATCACGGCGTGCGGATCAGCGATTCCGCCCTGGTTGCGGCTGCGACGCTTTCCCATCGCTACATCAGCGACCGGTTCCTGCCGGACAAGGCGATCGACCTGGTCGATGAAGCGGCGGCGCGCCTCAAGATGCAGGTCGATTCAAAACCAGAGGAACTCGATTCGATCGACCGCGAGATCGTGCGCCTCAAAATCGAGCAGGAGGCGCTCAAGAAAGAGCACGATCCCGGCTCCAAGGAGCGCCTGAAAAATCTGCAGAAGGAACTGACAGCGCTGCAGAAGCGATCCGCCGACCTCACCACCCAATGGAAGGGTGAAAAGGAAAAACTCGCGGAGGCACAGAAGCTCAAGACCGAACTCGATCAGTTGCGGGTGGAGGCCGCCAATGCCGAGCGCAAGGGCGAGTACCAGCGTGCGAGCGAACTCCGCTATGGCCGCATTCCGGAGATGGAGAAGAAGCTCAAAGCGGTGGAAGAGGCAGCCGGCAAGGGCGCTGTCGTTGAGGAGGCAGTGACGGCAAATCATATCGCCCAGGTGGTTTCGCGCTGGACCGGAATCCCCGTCGACAAAATGTTGGAGGGCGAGAAAGAAAAACTTCTGCGCATGGAGGAGCAGATCGGCACACGCGTGGTCGGCCAGGCCGAAGCGGTCAAGGCGGTTTCCACAGCGGTGCGCCGCGCGCGCGCAGGCCTGCAGGACCCCAACCGGCCGATCGGCTCGTTCATGTTCTTGGGGCCGACCGGCGTCGGCAAGACCGAGCTTACCAAGGCGTTGGCGGAATTCCTGTTCGATGACGAGGCCGCGCTCATTCGCATCGACATGTCGGAATACATGGAGAAGCACTCCGTCGCGCGGCTCATCGGCGCCCCACCCGGCTATGTCGGGTACGAGGAGGGCGGTGCGCTCACCGAGGCGGTGCGCCGGCGGCCTTATCAGGTCGTGCTGTTCGACGAGATCGAGAAGGCGCATCCCGACGTGTTCAATGTGCTCCTGCAGGTGCTCGACGATGGCCGCTTGACCGATGGGCAGGGCCATACGGTGGATTTCCGCAATACTCTCATTGTCATGACTTCCAATCTCGGGTCGGAATTCCTGGTGAACCAGCCGGAAGGTCAGGACAGCGATGCGGTGCGCGATCAGGTGATGGCGGTGGTACGCGCGAGCTTCCGCCCGGAATTCCTTAACCGCATTGACGAGATCATTCTCTTTCATCGCCTGCAGCGGCGCGAGATGGCGAGGATCGTCGACATTCAGATGGCGCGCCTTTCAAAGCTTCTCGAAGATCGCAAGATCGCTATTGTGCTCGAACCCTCGGCGCGCGAATGGCTCGCCGACAAGGGCTGGGACCCTGCCTATGGCGCGCGCCCCCTCAAGCGCGCCATTCAAAAATCGGTGCAGGACCCGCTCGCCGAACTGATGCTGTCGGGCCGCATCAAGGACGGCGACAAGGTGGTGATGTCGGCAAGCAAGCAGGGGCTGAGCTTCAACGGCCAGCTGGCGCAGGCAGCGTGATCAGGAGATCAGTGATCAGTAATCAGTAATCAGAGGTCGGGCACTCTGATTACTGATTACTGTCCTCTGTCATCTGGTCTGCGCGTACCGCGAAGGCGTCGCGCGCGACAGCATCGAATCGAGCCGCGCGCGTTCGGCATCGAAGCCGGCGAGCGCCGCGCCTTCGAGCACGCGCCCGCGTGGCAACTTTATCTTCATCGGGTCGACGAAGCGGCCGTTGACGATGATTTCGTAATGCAGGTGCGCGCCGGTCGAGAGGCCCGTCGAGCCGACATACCCGATGACCTGCCCCTGGCGCACCTTCTTGCCCTGCTCCAGGCCGCGCGCGAAAGCCGACATGTGACCGTAAGCCGTCTCCCATCCGTTGGCATGACGGATGCGGATGTATTTTCCATAGCCGCCTTCCAGGCCGATCTTTTCGATCACGCCGTTACCGGATGCAAAGATCGGAGTGCCCGACGCCGAGCCCCAGTCGACCCCGGTATGCATCTTGGTGAAGCCGAGGATCGGATGGTTACGCCCGCCGAATCCGGAGGTGATGTTTCCTTCGGGGACGGGCTTGCGGACCAGGAATTTCTTTACGCTCTTGCCGCTCTCGTCATAGTAGTCCACCACGTTGTCGTCGGTGGACTGATAGCGGTAGAACTTGCGCGTCTCGCCTCCCGTGGTCAGCAGGGCATAGAGCACTTCCGCCTTGCTGTTGTCGCTCGCATTCTCATCCTCGCCGGCGAATAAAATCTCGAAGGAGTCGCCCGGCCTGACCTTGCGCTGAAAGTCAACGTCGTAGGAATACATGCGGATTATGTCGTCGATCACCGGGCGCGGCACGTGGTTGCGCAACGCGGTCTCGTAGATGCTCTGGTAGAGCCGAACGCCCTTGCCGTCATCCTCGTCGTCTTCGCTGGAAGCCACGGTATTTGCGCTGCGCACATCGACGGCAACGTATTTGCCCTTGTCCGACCAGGCGACCATTGCCTCGATCGTGGTATCGGTGGCGATGATGACGCGCACCGGCTGCAGCCGCGTTCCTCCGTTTCCCGGCGCCAGCAGGACGCGCAGCTTGTAACCGTCCTTCGGGCTGGTGTCGCGCCCGCGGCCGAAGGCAGCGGCAATCGCCTTCAATTCTTCGGGCGTCGCGCCCATGTCGCGCAGAATGGCGGCGACCGAATCGCCCTTCTTGAGCGGGATGGTGCGTTCGTTCCAGGCATTTCCGCCGGTGGTCTGCGCCGTGCTCTTGGCGAGCAAGGTGACATTTTCCGGCACAATGCGCGGCTCAAACCCCGCATAAGGGTCGCCCTGGCGCTCCGGCGCATAGGCATTGAGCGGAATGGCATCGGTGATGAGGGTCGGCTTCTGGGACATTCCGCCATCCCAGCTTGCAGCCTCGCGCACACGCGCAAGCACTTCGTCGATCGCTACTGCGGCGGCAACCTTGGCGCGCGGAAGCACGGTGGTGAGATCGCGGGTAACGAAGGACACTTCCGCATCGGGCTCGGCACCGGCATCTTCCGCGTTGCCGGCAGCGCCGGCGGCTTGCGCGAGCATCTTCTGCGGATTGAAGGGAGGAATGCTGGCGGAAAGTTCGGAGAGGGAGAGCGACAGATTGCCTGCCACGCGAATGAATGGGCGCACGCGCACGATCTCGCGGTTGCCGCTGCCGCGGGTCGTGGTGGAGACGCGAATGACCTGACGCGCGGAATTGGCTTCGGTCGGGGGCGGCAACCGATCGTTCTTGCGCGCCGAATTGGTGAGGCGCTCGGCGACGCCGACGGCTGCACTGCGCACCGCCGCTTCAACGCGCTCCGGCACGGTTGCGAAATTGGTCTCGCCGTCAAGCGAAGCAAAAACGGCGCCGCTCATCAGGGCTGCACCGCAGAGGCCGGTGAGTATTGTGCCGCTGAACCATTGCACGGAAACGCGGCGGCGATCGACAAGGACGCCGGTCTCGCCATCAACCGACAGCGGCGGTTCGTTTCCGAGCGCAATCTGCTCGGCCTCGAAGCTCGAACGAAATGCCGCGCGTCGCTTGCCGTGGTCCACGCCCGACGTCCCCTGTGCCCGCAAGTTCGGGCGGCTTCCGCACGATCAGAGATGCCAAAACGCGACCGCGACAACGGCGTTGACGTGAAGAAGCGCGATAAAGGCTTCTTCACGGTCCATCAACGACCGTGTCCGCAACTCTTCCGGCCTTTCCGTTGGGTTTGCGGCGCATGTCACCTAGGCGTATGACATGGACGCGGTTCCCCCCGAAATTGACACCTCCCACTCCGGATCCGAGAGGGGAGCAGGAATATGGCTCAAGTGGGGCGCCCTCGGCCCTTTCAAACGGGTCTAAGCTACCGAAATCATTTGCGAAGATG
>CAWFNG010000020.1:257500-259971 GCA_963817135.1 uncultured Alphaproteobacteria bacterium
GCAATTTGTTCGAGCTGGAATGGCCGCCGCGCAGCGGACGCATGCAGTCCTTTCCGGAAGTCGATCGCGCGCAATGGTTCGCGCCCGCGGAGGCGCGCCGAAGGATTCTCCCCGGTCAGAGCGAGTTCATCACCCGCCTATTGGCGGCCGTGGAGCCCGGATGAAACGCAGGCAGCCCTTTTCAATCCGAACTGCCATTGCTAGATAGAACCGTGGCCGGGAACATCCCGGCTTGCTTTCTTGCATCATCATCGCGGGGTGGAGCAGCCCGGTAGCTCGTCAGGCTCATAACCTGAAGGTCGTAGGTTCAAATCCTACCCCCGCAACCAATCCTAGAGTGTCCAGCCCGGAGACATGGGTAACAGAACGTACCTAAGACATGGGTGACAACCTTCGGCCGAACGGGTTGTCGAGGGGTTGCAGGGTTTTCTGCTCCAAATCGAAATATCCTAGATCGTAGTGCATGAAGCTTGCGAGCCAAATGCCGTCGTCGATTTCTTTGATTCCGAGGCTTTGACCTGCGAGCACGGTGGAGATGTTGATTTTTTTGCGGTGCAGGCAGATTCGTCCGCAGGCGGTGACGAGAATATCGCGGTCGTGGAAGGGATAGGCGAGGTCTGGCAGCCCATCATAGCGTCGTGTTGAGGTGGCATAGAGCTCGGCCGGACACTTCATGGCGAGCGCCTCATGCGGTCTTTCCGCATTGAACTCCTCGACGAAGGCATCGAAGCGGGCCTGCTGTTGCAAGCTGTTCATACCTGGCGGACGCGTTGCTTCCTTCTTGAGGGTGAGATGCATGCGCTCGTGGCGGCCGTTCTGTTGCGGATGGCCTGGTTTGATGCGTTCGATGGCGATGCCCAGGCGCAGCCACCACACTGCGAGCTTCGAGAGGTTGAACAAGGCATTGGGACTGGCGAAGGGGACGCCGTTATCGGAGCGTATCGCGGTGGGCATCCCGCGCTCGGCAAACAGCCGCTCGAAGGCGGTAAAAGCCAAGTCTTCACGGATTGATTCGAGGGCTTCGCACAGGAGCACAAAGCGTGAGGCATGGTCGGTGACGGTCAGCGGATAACAGTATCTGCCGTTGCCGAGCTTGAACTCCCCCTTGAAGTCAGCGCACCACAAGTCGTTGGGCGCGGCGCCTTCGGACAATGGCGTGCCATGGGCTCGATTGCGGGTTTTGCGCATTCGTTTGACCAGGCCATGGCGATCGAGCACGGCGTGGATGGTGCTTTTGGCGGGAACCCTGACATCGCCGGCCAGGCGGCGGACCAGAAGCTCGCGGATTTTGCGTGCGCCCCAGTGCGGTTTGTTGCGCTTGAAGTTGACGATCAGGCTTTCGATCTGCGGCGGGAGCTGGTTGGCGTAGCGCACGGGCCGGCGCGAACGATCGGTGAGGGCCTGCAACCCATGTTCGTTATAGCGGTCAAAGATCTTATAACCGGTCTTGCGGGATATGCCGAAATCCCGACACACCTCCGTCATTGGCTCTCCGTCCAAGAGGCGGGCGACAAAGCAAAGGCGCTCTTCCATTACCGAACTCTCCTTCCACGGCATCCACACCTCCCGCTTCCCAAAAAAAGCGAAAAGTGTAACCCATGTGTCCGGTACGAAGTGTCACCTATGTCTCAGGCCGGGCCAGTGTCCAGCCCGGGCCGAGGACACGTTCCAAGTCGGTTTTAGCAAAATCGTCGCCCACAAAGAGCAGCGCGCAGGAATGCGCCTTGGCAACCTCACAGGCAAAGCAGTCGCCGAAATTTAGTCTAACAGGATGCAGGCCCTTACCCCAACGTAGTCGGCCGCCCGATCCGCCCGAAGACGATCCAGCCACCATCAGGGCCCGCTATATCGAACTCCTCGTTCCATTAATGTAGGCCCAAATTGTCCGAACAGGTATCCGTGATGCCGCGAAGGAATTCATGACGGGGAGCGGTGTGCACCGGCTTTCGAGATTCATACTCGATACGCGAACGACATACTCAACAAACCTCCGCACGTTTATCGAATTCGCGTTGGCGCAAGACCCGGGAGCCCGTTTTGATCTTGGGATCAACCTTAGTGCGCAGCAGCGATCTGAGCTTGGCTCTGACGTTGAGGAACGGATAAGGTTTTTCGCCGAGGTTCGAAGTTCTCAGACGTTCCACAGTCCGCACGCGCCGAGATTACGTGACGAACCGCCCTACTTATACGATTTGCAGCCAGAAGACGACGAACGTCTCTCCTGCGATTACGAAACCGCGGAAGACAAGGTCTCAGCCCTCGATTCTGAGCGGGTTGAATTGCGCGACCGGATGAAGGCTTGGCTGCGGTTTCAGGGACTGGAGCAGTGGGAGGACTTCCGGTTTTCAACGCCCCGCGAAAGACGGAAAGTAGATGTGCGTGCCTTGCAAGGCGTACTACTGACCAATGAGCCGATCCAGATTCCGTTCCCGCAGCGTCTCCGGCTGGCGTTCGCGGATTCAGATATCGAA
>CAWFNG010000021.1:0-122724 GCA_963817135.1 uncultured Alphaproteobacteria bacterium
TTTGCGCTTGCGCGCGAGCCGCCGCTGCGGGCGCATTTGTTTGAGCTTGGCGAGCGCGAGCACGTGCTGCTGCTCACTTTGCATCACATTGCCGGGGATGGCTGGTCGCTGGTTCCGCTGCTGCGCGATTTATCGCGCGCTTATGCGGCGCGGCGGGAGGGGCGCGCGGCGGAGCTTCCTCCGCTGCCGGTGCAATATGCCGACTACGCGCTGTGGCAGCAGGAGGTCTTGGGCGAGGAGAGCGACAGCGGGAGCGCGATTGGGCGGCAGTTGGCGTTCTGGCGGGAGGCGCTTGCCGGGCTTGCCGATCAGATTGACCTGCCCTGTGACCGTCCTCGCCCGCCGGTGATGAGCCATCGCGGGGGCAGTGTTCCGCTCGTGCTTTCCGTTGAATTGCATCGCGGGCTTACCCTGCTTGCGCGCGAGGCGGGAGCAAGCCTGTTCATGGTGGTGCAGGCTGCGCTTGCGGGGTTGTTCACGCGGCTTGGAGCGGGCAGCGACATTGCGCTTGGCAGCCCGATTGCGGGGCGCGGGGACAGCGCGCTGGACGATCTGATCGGGTTTTTCGTCAACACGCTGGTGCTGCGCACCGACACCTCGGGCAATCCGAGCCTGCGGGAGCTGATTTCCCGGGTTCGCGCGGGCAATCTTGCGGCCTACAGCCATGCGGATTTGCCGTTTGAGCGGCTGGTGGAGGTTCTCAATCCACCGCGTTCGCTTGCGCGGCATCCACTGTTCCAGGTGATGCTGGCGTTTCAGAACAATGCGGAGCCGAGCTTTGCGGTCGAGGGCTTGCACGCGCGGTTTGAGGCGGTTGCCAGCCGGAGTGCGAAGTTTGACTTGTCGGTGAGCCTTGCCGAGCAGCGGTTGGCCGACGGCACGCCGCTGGGGATTGCCGGGGTTATCGAGTATGCGAGCGACCTGTTTGATGCGGCAAGTGTAGAGGCGCTGGGCGCGCGGCTGGTGCGGCTCATTGCGGCGGCGGTTGCGCATCCGGAGCGGGCGATCGGCAGCCTCGACATTCTCTCTGCCGCGGAGCGCGCGACCATTCTGCGCGGCTGGAACGATACCGCGCGCGCATTGCCCTCGACCACTCTGCCGGAGCTGTTTGCGGCGCAGGTCGCAAAGACCCCCGATGCCGTTGCGGTGGTGTTCGAGGATGCGGCGCTGAGCTACGGCGAGCTTGAGGTGCGCGCCAACCGGCTGGCGCATCATCTGCGCGCGCGCGGGGTTGGCGCGGAAGTGGTGGTGGGGCTTTGTCTCGAACGCTCGCTCGACCTGGTGGTTGGACTTCTCGCCATCCTCAAGGCGGGCGGCGCTTATCTGCCGCTCGATCCGAATTATCCGCGCGAGCGCCTGGCCTTCATGCTTAAGGATGCCGGCGCGCCCATTGTGCTCACCCACGCCGCGCTACGCGAGCGGCTTGGATCATTCCATGCCGAGACCGTGTGCCTCGATCTTGCGGGCTCGGCGCTTGCTGGCGAGCCCGCGACCGCGCCGGCGGTGCTCATCCATCCGCAGCATCCCGCCTATGTCATCTACACCTCAGGGTCGACGGGCGAGCCGAAGGCGGTTGTGGTGGATCATGCAAATCTTTCCAATAAGCTGCTCGCCCTGGCAGAAGACTTCGAGGTCGGCACCGATTTTCGATCCGCCGTTTTCATCTCATCCGGCTTCGATGCCTCAATCGAGCAGCTTCTTCTCCCGTTCATGGGCGGCGGGGCGGCGGTCCTGATCGGCGATGCCGTCAAGGAGGTACCTAACCGCTTCTGGCAGGCCTTGCGTGAGCACGCAGTCAGCTTTGTGAGCTGCGTGCCGTCTTATCTCGAATCAGTCCTGCCTGGTGCTCCGGACCATGTCTTTTTGCAGCATCTGGCATTGGGCGGCGAAGCACTCACGCTTGAGTTTAGCAAGCAGATTTTGCGTCACATTGCGGTTGGGCGGATCACCAATCTGTATGGTCCAACCGAAACGACGATTGATGCGGTCTCTCTCTCCTTGACAGGAGACGAATGCAGTCCGCGCGTGCCGATCGGGCGGCCGCTTGCGAACTACCATGCCTATGTCTTGGACAGCGGCCTGCAGCCTGTGCCGGCTGGGGTTGCGGGCGAGCTTTACATTGCCGGAGCGGGGCTGGCGCGCGGCTATCTCCGGCGTGCCGGGCTCACCGCGGAGCGGTTTGTGGCCGCTCCGTTCGGGCCGGCGGGGGGCCGCATGTACCGCACCGGCGATCTCGCGCGCTGGCGTTCCGACGGGGTGCTGGAGTTTCTCGGCCGGGTCGATGCGCAGGTGAAGCTGCGCGGGTTCCGCATTGAGCCTGGCGAGATCGAGGCGGTGCTCATGCGCCATGCCGCCGTGGCGCAGGCGGCGGTAATTGCGCGCGAGGACGCGCCCGGCAACAAGCGGCTCATTGGCTATGTCGTTCCCCGTGCTGGTACCGCAATCGATGTCACGCAATTGCGCGCGCATGTTGCGGGCGTGCTGCCGGACTACATGGTGCCGTCCGGGTTTGTGGTTCTCGATGCGCTGCCTCTCACGCCCAACGGCAAGCTTGACCGGCGTGCTTTGCCGGAGCCGGAGCTTGCGCCGAAGGTTGTGCGTCCTGCGCGGACGCCGCAGGAGGAATTGCTGTGTGCGCTGTTTGCCGAGGTGCTGGGGCTATCGCGGGTCGGCATTGACGATAATTTCTTTGAGCTGGGCGGGCATTCGTTATTGGCGATGCGGCTGATCAGCCGCATTCGGGCGAGCCTCGATGCGGAGCTTGGCATCCGCAGCCTGTTCGAGGCGCCCACGGTTGCGGCGCTGGCCTCCTACCTCGGCACTGGCCAAACACCTCGCTCTGATCTGCAGGTCATCTTGCCTATTCGGCGTGCCGGGCACTTGCGGCCGCTATTCTGCATTCATCCTGCCGCCGGATTAAGTTGGTCCTACTCACGTCTGATTGGACACATTCCATCAGAATATCCTCTCTATGGATTACAGGCACGGAACCTAGCTTCTCCAGGAGCATTTCCGCAGAAAATCGAGGAAGTAGCGTCGGATTATTTGAAGTTCGTCCGAGAGATTCAGCCCTTCGGTCCATACAACCTCCTCGGCTGGTCATTTGGCGGCTTGGTCGCTCATTCAATGGCCACTCAGCTGCAACGTGAGGACGAGCACGTATCGCTACTTAGCTTGCTGGACAGCTATCCTGCTTATCGAGAAACCGTTTCCATCCAACCTACTGACCAGCCGCCAGAACTCGTCTTTGCCGGCATGGCACATGAACAGCTAGAATATATGATGCAAGGGCTTCGCCAAGAAGGACATCTCTTCTCGGTGATCGAAGAGTGCGATTATGCAGCGCTTGCCGCCATCTATGAGAACAATGTTCGAATGATGCAAACGTTCATACCGGCGCGGTTCGATGGGACTATGTCCCTCTTCGTGGCGGCAGAGAGTGCATCGGAGCAGCTGATCAATTCGTGGAAACCTTATGTCAGCGGACGGATCGAAATCTTCAAAATCGATTGCAGCCATGACACCATGCTAGACACCCTGCCGGCGCAGAAAATCGGCAAACTGCTCGCGAGCAAGCTCGACAATCAACTGGACACCGCCCAACCAAGTCGACAACGGAGGACTAAATGACCAATCCATTCGAAGATGAAAACGGCGTCTACCATGTCCTGATCAACGAAGAAGGACAACACTCGCTGTGGCCGAGCTTCATTGAAGTTCCGCAAGGCTGGACAATCATTCACAAATCCGACACACGGACGGCTTGCCTCGATTTCATTAATAAGAATTGGACCGACATGCGGCCCAACAGCCTTATCAAATATATGAACGAACATAATTAGGCGCTTACCGGATTACCGAGCTCGCGGGACTGATTGTGATCTTTATGAAATGCCCGTCGGCTTCTGATCAGCGCATACTCAGAACTTTGCACACGGACTTGGTTAGCTGTGCCAGTTCGTCTTCGGCTATGGTGAAGGCTGGCGTGAGATAGATAATTGCTCCGAAGGGGCGGACGAAAACACCTTCCCCGATGAAGCGTCTGCGCAATTTTTCCAGGTCATCGATTTTATCCAGCTCCACAACGCCAATAGCTCCGCGTACACGCACGTCTTTCACTTTGCGGAAGTCCCGGCAAGGCGCCAATCCACGTTCCAGAGCAGCCTTAATAGCGGCAACTTGCATAAGTCGTGGTTCCCGCTCGAACAAGTCGAGCGAAGCGTTGGCCGCGGCGCAAGCCAGGGCGTTGGCCATAAAAGTTGGACCATGCATCAGTGCATGATCCAGGTGGTCGGACCAGAACGCATCAAAAACTTTGCTCCGTGCGACGGTTGCAGCCAACGGCAGCGTTCCCGCGGTTAATGCTTTTGACAAGCAAATAATATCGGGAACCACACCAGCGGCTTCACAGGCGAATAGGCTCCCGGTCCTTCCAAAGCCCGTGAAAATCTCATCGAAGATCAAGAGCAGTTCGAATTTATCGGCCGTCGATCGCAGCCGCTTAAGCACCGCCGCATCATGGAAAAGCATGCCGCCTGCCCCCTGAACCAGTGGCTCGACGATGATCCCGGCAAGCTCGTCGGCGTGTTGCTCAATCCAGTGCAATAGATCGGCAGTACGCTTTTCATCTCCCGGCAGATCAAGCAGATAGTGTTGAGGCAGCAGCGCAGCAAATTGACCTTGCATTCCTGTTATAGGATCGCCAAGCGCCATTGCTCCCGTTGTATCGCCGTGATAGGCGCCCCTGAACGCGATTAGTTTCTTGCGCTTGGTCAGGCCGCGGTTCTGCCAAAACTGCACCGCCATCTTGATCGCGACTTCTACCGCGACCGAGCCCGATTCTGAAAAAAAGACATGGTTAAGATCACCCGGCAGCACAGTCGCGAGTCGCCGAGAAAGCGTGAATGCCGGCTCGTGGGCAAGGCCAGCGAACATCACGTGCGGCATTATTTCCAGCTGATGCTCTACTGCGGCGCGGATGTAAGGATGGTTGTAGCCGTGGCACGCCGTCCACCAAGCGGCCACGCCGTCAATCAGTTGGCGTCCGTCGGCAAGCTCAATCCGACTTCCTCGTGTACGAATTACCGGGACAGGTCGATTCGTGCTTTTCATCTGCGCGTAAGGCAGCCAGATGTGCTCCAGCCCTGCCTTGTACCAAGGCGGCGGATCATCCAGATTCCGGAATTGACCTGACATTCCAAGCTTCCATTGATCTAAATTGCCTGCATTCTGATCGGCATGAGGCCGCGGCAAGGTTCACTGCACAATGCGTTCACTGGATGAATTTGCGAACGCCAAGCTCGAGGCTCTCGACCGTGGGACCCTTCGTCGCAGCCTGGTCGAGACTATCCGAGTTACCGGGATTTGGACCTTACGCAATGGCCGGCGCCTGCTGTCCTTCTGCTGTAACGATTATCTCAACTTCACGCATCATCCCGCTGTTCTGGAAGCGGCGGTCGAGGCCATGCATTTGTATGGTGTAGGCAGTGGAGCATCACGTCTGGTCACCGGCAATCATCCGTTATTTGCCGAGTTGGAAAAACGGCTCGCGCGGCTCAAGGAGACGCAGGCGGCATGCGTGTTCGGGTCGGGTTATCTCGCCAATATTGGGATTATTCCGTCACTCGTTGGGGAAAACGACCTGATCATTATCGATGAGCTTTCTCATGCTTGTCTCTGGACCGGCTCGCGACTTTCACTTGCAACCATAGTCGCATATCGGCACGCCGATGCTGGCCATGTCGAGGTGTTGCTGGAAGGACTGCGCGGACGGCATCGGCACGTTTTGATCGTAACCGATGGCGTGTTTTCCATGGATGGTGACCTAGCCCCCCTGCATCGCCTTGCGTCCCTGGCACAGCAACACGACGCCTGGCTGCTTGCAGATGAGTCGCACGCAATTGGTGTACTTGGCGGCGGTAAAGGATCGAATTTCGTGCATGCAATGGACGCCGAGGTCCCGCTGCAAATGGGCACGCTTTCAAAAGCACTGGGCTCATATGGCGGTTTCCTGTGTGCATCCGAAGCCGTCATAGAAATGCTCCGCAATCGTGCACGTAGTTTCGTCTATTCGACAGGCTTGCCTCCTGCAATGGCAGCGGCGGCAATTGCTGCCCTCGATTTGATCGAACGCGAACCCGAATACGTCCGCCTCCCACTGGCCAAAGCGAAGACCTTCGCGCGTACCGTCGGGTTGCCGGAGCCGAGCAGTCCGATCGTTCCGGTAATTCTCGGCGAAGCCGAAACTGCGCTCGCAGCCTCACGCCTGCTGGAGGAGCATGGATTTCTTGTCACCGCCATCCGGCCACCGACGGTTCCCGCCGGGACAGCGCGCCTTCGGTTTACCTTTACCGCTCAGCATCCGGATGATGAGATCGAGCGACTAGCTGAACTTGTGCGTCGTCGCATCCTCGCACCTTTTGCCGGGAATAAGATACCTGCACAATGAGCGCGGTGTTTGTCACGGGCACAGGCACCGACATTGGCAAGACGTTCGTCACCGCCGGCCTCATTCGCCATCTCCGAACTGCCAGACGCATGGTTCGCGCCCTTAAACCGGTGCTCACCGGATTTGATCCAATGCAATGGCAGAACAGCGATCCGGCGGTACTACTTTCGGCACTTGCGGAATCTGTGACGTTCGAGGAGGTTACGCGCATCTCGCCCTGGCAATTCAAAGCACCGATTTCCCCGAACATGGCCGCGGACCGCGAAGGCCGCGCAATTGCATTTGGCGAAGTTGTCGATTTCTGTCGGCAGACTACGGACAGTTACTCCGGCACAGTGCTTATCGAAGGAATCGGTGGCATAATGGTACCACTTGACCACTTGCGGACTGTCCTCGATTGGATAACGGTGCTGCGCAGCCCAACCATCTTGGTGACAGGAACGTATGTGGGCACGATCAGCCATACATTGACCGCGCTGGAAGTAGCAGTTCGCCGTAACATCGATGTGGCTGCTGTTGCTGTCAGCGAAAGCGAAGTGAGCGCTGTATCGCTCGAAGACACGGTCGCCACAATCGAGCGCTTTGCAGATTCGATCGACGTGATCGGCATTCCGCGCCTTCTCGACACGTCGTGCAAAACCGATGCATTCGCCCGACTAGCAGCTCTGATCTGAGAGAGACGCGCGAGGATCGCGTGCAATTAAGGCAGCAGAATACTTGATCCGGTAGTCGCGCGGCCCTCAAGGTCACGATGCGCCCGCTGCGCCTCCTTCAGCGGATATTTCTGGTTGACCGGGATTTTGACTTTGCCGCTGGCAACCGTATCGAAGAGTTCCGATGCGGATTTGAGCAAATCCTCACGCTTGGCTGCGTAATGGTTGAGGGTCGGACGGGTGGCAAACAGCGACCCTTTCGTTTGCAGAATGTTGATGTTGAAAGCCTCGATTTGTCCTGACGCGCTGCCAAAACTGACAAAGATACCAAGCGGCTTGATGCAATCGAGCGACCCGGGAAACGTTGCTTTGCCCACCCCGTCATAGACGACCTCGCACAGTTTGCCGCCAGTGATTTCCTTCACCTTTGCGACGAAATCTTCGTCCCGGTACATGATCACATGATGGGCGCCGTTCTTCTTCGCGAGTTCCGCTTTCTCCTTGGAACCGACGGTACCAATCACATTAGCGCCGAGGGCATTGGCCCACTGACAAGCGATGAGACCGACGCCGCCGGCAGCGGCCTGGATAAGAACGTTGTCTCCCTTGGAAACCTTGTAGGTTCGCCGAAGCAGATATTGGGCGGTGAGTCCCTTCAGCATCATCGCAGCTGCCTGTTCGTAGGTAATGTTTTCCGGGAGCTTCACTGCTCGGTCGGCTGGCAGCAGCCGCTCGGCGGCATACGCTCCCAGTGCCGATACATACCCGACGCGATCGCCAACTTTGATATCGGTAACGCCCGGGCCTACGGCAATCACTTCTCCGGCACCCTCGTTGCCCGAAATGAACGGCATGCCCACGGGGGATGGATACATGCCCGAACGAAAATAGGTATCAATGAAATTGACTCCGCAGGCGTGATTCCTGATCTTGATCTGGCCCGGACCCGGAGCTGGCACCGATACGTCTTCATAGGTCAGGACTTCCGGACCACCCACTTTGTGCACTCGTACGGCTGCAACCATGATCGTGTCTCCGCGTTTTCGGGATACGGGAACGTCTATTACCAATTCCCACGGATAAAGCCATATATCATCGCATCTTTTCGACCCACCCTATAAC
This sequence comes from uncultured Alphaproteobacteria bacterium, assembly GCA_963817135.1. Classification (GTDB taxonomy): domain Bacteria; phylum Pseudomonadota; class Alphaproteobacteria; order Rhizobiales; family Xanthobacteraceae; genus VAZQ01. Next base: position 8,224 of record CAWFNG010000021.1, read on the forward strand.
GGCAAAATAGAAAGCAATAGACAGCAAACCCGCATTTACCCATGGGCCGGGGTCGAGGTCGCGCTGGAGCGCGACCGCCGCAAGTACTGACCAAAAGGCGAGTGCAGCTATGTTGACCAAGCGGTAGCGCTTCACCCGCATCGGGTGCAAGAATTTGAACGGCATAAAGGTAAAGACTGCGAGCGTTCCGACAATGGCTGTCGCAAGCCACGGCACCGGCTTCAACAGAAAGAGATAAAACGCCGCCACGTTCCAAAGCGCCGGAAAACCACGAAAGTAATTGTCGGAAAACTTCATATCTCGATCGGCAAAATAAAGTGCGCCAGTAATGACGATAATTGCTCCGGCAGGCACGGCTAACGGAGCCGGCAGCATCCTGCTGGCTGCAATAGCGTAGGCCGGCACGAATACATACGTGACGTAATCAACAACGAGGTCCAGCACATCCCCCGACCAGCGCGGCAGAATTTCGGTGACGCGGACATAGCGGGCGATGGGGCCGTCCACTCCATCGACAATGAGAGCAAACCCAAGATAGAGAAACATTTCGGTCCATCGGTTAGCGGCGGCGCAGATCAGCGCCGCAAGCGCGAGGGCGGCACCGACGGCGGTAAAGATGTGCACTATGAAAGCACGGGCCTGGATCAGCACGGACAACGCGTCGGCTCCTGTGTCACGCGGAATTGCCGCTTCATTCTATTGACTATCCCATTTTGCCGATGAGCAAAAACAAACTCGATTTGGTCTTTTCATCCCGGGAACCCTGTACAGCCGATTGACGATGAGGCATCCCTGCGGTGCGATCTGGAGCATGCAGCCGGTGGCATTCAAAAATCTCACAGCCGAAGTTGCGGTGATTGGCGCGGGGCCCGCCGGCCTGACCGCGGCAATTGCCCTCGCAATGGCCGGACTGGAAACTATTCTTGTCGGCAAACAAATGGCAACCGCAGATAATCGGACGACCGCTTTGCTGCATAGCTCGATTATTGCGCTCGACACCCTTGAAGTGTGGGAACTCTGCCGTCTGAATGCCGCGCCTCTGCGGATCATCCGCCTCATCGATGACATGGGTCGCCTCTTGCGGCTCCCTGAAGTTCAGTTCGTCGCTAGCGAGATCGGACTTGATTCCTTTGGGCACAATATCGAGAACCGGCGGTTCCTCGCCGCCCTCGAACAGCGAGCCTCTTCGCTTCCCGCGCTCAATGTGATTCGGGGCGTAGCCGAAACGGTTGAGGTCGGAGAGCAGGAAGTCACAGTCAAACTCGACGGCAACTCGACGATAAGGACGCGAATGATAGTTGGCGCTGACGGGCGACATTCGATTTGCCGGGCGGCGGCTGGGGTACTGGAGAACCGCCGTAGCTATCCGCAAACTGCCCTCACCCTTAATATTCGTCACGCTCGTCCACACCGCCATGTCTCCACCGAGTTTCACACCGAGACGGGTCCGTTCACGCTGGTACCATTGCCGGGGCAGCGCTCGAGCGTGGTGTTTTCGGTCAGCACGGCGGATACATCGCGTTTCGAAACAATTCCCGACAGCGACTTGGGCAAAGTGATAGAGCAACGTTCGCATTCCATCCTCGGCAAGACCGAAGTCGAGCCTGGCCGCGCCATGTTCCCCCTTGTGTTGGAAAGGGCGACATCCCCTTGCGGACCGCGAGTGGCACTCGTCGGCGAGGCCGCTCACGTGATTCCTCCGATAGGGGCGCAGGGATTGAATCTCGGTTTGCGCGATGCTGCAACAATCGCCGAGCTCGCGGTTGCAGCTCATCATTGCGGTCGCGACATCGGATCTTCGGAGGTCACCGAGCGTTACAGCCGTATGCGACGTTCGGATGTTATAAGCCGGACGCTGATGGTAGATTTCCTCAATCGCAGCTTGTTGTCAGATTTCCTGCCCTGGCAAGCTGCCCGTGGCGCCGGCTTGTTTTTGACGCATCGGATCGGGCCGCTGCGTCGAGCGGTCATGCGGGAAGGAGTGATGCCGGCAGCTTCTCAACCGCGACTAATGCGCGGCGAATTATTATGAGCCCTGAGGCCATTGGCGAAATTTGCGCCTAGATGTATTTCTTGCAGAGCTACCGCTGCACATCGCCACCTGCGAAACCGGCATAAGGGCCGGCGATTGATTGGACACAAGGCATGAAGCTGCCGCGTAATTTCTTCAAGCCGCTTGCCGTTGGCGCGCCCGATCCGTTGCGAGAGCTGCCGGTAAAATTAGAGCGACTGATTCATTTTGTTCCGCCGCACATCGAGAAGATGCGCGCCAAGATTCCGGAGCTGATCGCCCAGGTCGATGTGGTGCTTGGAAATCTCGAAGATGCAATCCCAGCTGATGCCAAAACAGCTGCCCGCAAAGGTTTTATCGAGTTGGCCACAGCGCACGAGTTCGGAACCACTGGACTGTGGACACGCATCAATGCGCTCAATTCGCCCTGGATGCTCGACGACGTTACCGAGATTGTTGCCGCGGTTGGCCAGAAGATTGACGTGATCATGCTGCCGAAGGTGGAGGGACCCTGGGACATCCACTATCTCGATCAACTGCTGGCGCAACTCGAGGCTCGGCATGCAATCAGCAAGCCGATTCTAATCCATGCAATTCTGGAGACAGCTGAAGGAGTGGAAAATGTCAGTGCCATTGCCGTGGCTTCTCCTCGCATTCACGGGCTAAGTTTAGGCCCCGCCGATCTCGCCGCTTCCCGCGCAATGAAGACAACGCGCGTAGGCGGCGGGCATCCTGAATATAAAGTCCTGGCAGATGTTGTTGCCAACGCCGGCAATCGCGCCGCCTTTCAGCAGGATCTTTGGCACTACACCTTGGGCAAGATGGTCGATGCCTGCGCGGCTGCCGGAGCGAAGCCATTCTACGGCCCATTTGGAGATTTCTCTGATCCGGAAGGTTGCGAAGTTCAGTTTCGTAACGCGTTCCTGATGGGATGCGTGGGCACTTGGACCCTTCATCCGACGCAAATCCCCATTGCCAAGCGGGTGTTTTCTCCTGATCCAGGCGAGGTTGGGTATGCCAAAAAGATAATCGAGGCAGTGCCTGATGGCTCAGGTGCCGCGATGGTTGATGGAAAAATGCAAGACGATGCGACCTGGAAGCAGGCAAAGGTACTGATTGACCTTGCTCGCCTGGTTGTTGCCAAGGATCCCGAACTCGGCGATCAGTATAATCTTTGAGGGCTAGCGGACGCCGCAATCCTACGCTATGGCGATTTCGACCATGAACAAAATGCGCACCGCCAAATTCAAAATCGGACAGGTGGTCCGCCACCGCCTGTTTCCCTTTCGCGGCGTAGTATTCGACATCGATCCTGAATTCAACAATACCGAAGAATGGTATCAATCAATTCCTGCGGAGGTTCGCCCGCACAAGGACCAACCGTTCTACCATCTATTCGCTGAAAATGCCGACAGCGAATACATTGCTTACGTCTCGGAGCAGAACCTTCTCCCGGACAATTCCGACGAGCCCATCCGCCACCCGCAGGTAGCCGAGATATTCGAGCAAGATGAAAAGGGTGTCTATCGTCCGCGCAATTCAATGCTGAATTGAGCAATCCGCCAAGCCGCCGATCGGCGTCGACCTCCAGGCATCAACGGGTCGGTGCCGCCTGCTGCTGTCCTTCGAGCTTCTTGCGCGCCTCCTCGGCGCGCCGCTGCAATTCATCCTGCAGTTTCTTCTGCTGTTCCTCAAAAACTTTCGGATCAGTGGGCGGCCCATCATAGGCCTTGGCAAAATCGGAGAGTGGAACCACGAGGCTGATCGGTTGGCCGGCACCATTGATGCCTTGAATTACGAGACCTTGGCCTTTTTTCAATTTGCCGATTAGTTCTCCACTCGCCTCATAATCCGCCATGCACCCATTATTGAAGCAGATGACATAGGGGCCGGTCATGGGCTGACCACTATCGACAATGACCCGGGTCCCCGGCTGAATTGACATACCAAGCGGCAAGGTAACCCGAAGTACTTTCTTGGGTTCGTTTTCAGGTTCGATCAGCACCGCAGCGACGACCGGCATACCGGATTCCACGCGGCCGTCTTTGCCGGTGAAACAGACCTGCTTCGCATTGGCCTCCTGCCCCTTCAGGCAGAATTTCGTCCACGGCGAAAAGATGAGTTGCGGCTGCTCGCCCTGTGCCGGTGCTTGCGCCTGCGGTGCTGGAGCCTCGGGCTTATGGGCCGGCGGTGCCGGTTGCTTCGGCGCGGCCGCTTTGGGCTGCGGCGCTTTTGGGGCAGGAGATGCAGGCGGGGTCTGGGCAAAGGAAGGCAGGCCGATCAACGTGGTGAGCAGAGCGGTTGCCGTGGCCATAAGAAATGCGCGTGCAACCGGATTGACCGGCGCAGAAACAAACCGATGATCCATCAACAGACCCTCTTGCTTACCGCTCTGACGGCGCTCCCAGCCGGAACGGTCCCCCATACAGGTTGTGTCGTCGGGAAATGCGGCAGGAGCGTGACGCCGACGAGGTGCTGGGCCCCGCATGACTAGTGCGGTGAATTTGAAGTTCCTATCATAACTGGCCGCAAGCTCGTTTAGGAACTTCAAATTCAAAACCGCACTAGAATCATAGAGTTGCTCGTGGTCCTTGGATTCCGAAGTTCGCATCTGAGCGTGCGGCAAGTGCTGGCGAACTTCGGAAACGGACCATTAGTTTCGCTCGCCCGAAAACGTGACCCCGACCAAAGAAAAATCCGCAAATGATGGTAATAACTGCCGACTGCAGGCTTTTACCGATAAGGCCAAACGCCCAAGCTTGGCCTGATTGGTGGAACTTCCTTCGAACGTTCACACATTAAGTCGTATGGCCTTCAGCATTCTTCTTTTCTTATCAGGGCTACTGCGCTTGAGGCACAAGCGCCCCATCATTGCATTCCTTTGGGCAGCTGCTCTTGCGCCTGCTCCAGTCAACGAAGTCCGGGCGGAGGCCATGCAATATGCCATTGCAATGCACGGCAAGCCGGAGCTGCCAGAGGATTTCGAACAGCTGCCGTACGCAAACCGATCAGCCCCGAAGGGCGGCCGTTTGGTCCAAGGCATCCTCGGCACGTTTGACAGTCTCAATCCCTTCATCGTCAAAGGGATCGCTCCGCAGGCGATCCGCGGCTACGTGGTGGAGAGCTTGATGGCGCGCGGCTTCGACGAGCCGTTCACTTTGTACGGACTTGTTGCGCAGTTCGTGGAAACTGACGCTGAGCGCAGCTACGTGATTTTTCATCTCAATCCGGAAGCGAAATTTTCCGATGGCAAACCGGTTACGCCAGACGACGTCATTTTTTCATGGCAACTCCTACGTGACAAAGGTCGTCCCAATCATCGAAGTTATTATGTCAAGGTGACGAGCGCCGAAATCGTCGGCAAGCACGGAGTGCGATTCGATCTTTCCGGCAGCGACGATCGCGAACTCCCTCTCATCCTTGGCCTGATGCCCGTCCTGCCCAAGCATGCGATTGCACAGGAGACGTTCGACGAAACCTCGCTTCAAGCGCCGCTAGGCAGCGGCCCTTATATCGTCGGGAGTGTCGATCCAGGCAAGAGCGTGACGCTCAAGCGCAACCCGCAATATTGGGGGAGAGACCTGCCGATCAATCGCGGCTTGTGGAATTTCGACGAGCTGCGCGTCGATTTCTATCGCGAGGCCAACGCCCATCTGGAGGCATTCAAGCGCGGCCTTTACGACTTCCGAATCGAGCATGACCCCACGCGCTGGCAAACTGCCTATGCATTTCCGGCCGCGCGCGCCGGTTCGGTGATCAAGGAGGCAATTCCTACGGGGGTTCCAAAGCCAAGTTCCTTTTATGTGTTCAACACCAGAAGACCGGTTTTTGCCGACAAGCGGGTACGTGAGGCAATCGCCTCGTTGTTCGATTTCGAATGGATCAATCACAGCTTTTTTTTCGATCTGTATCAGCGCACCGCGAGTTTCTTCGCCGGTTCGGAACTGTCCGCGCACGGACATGCGGCCAGCGACCGTGAGAAGGCACTGCTCGCTTCCTTTCGCGACGCGGTTCGCGACGATGTGCTCAACGGCACATGGTCACCTCCGGTCAGCGATGGATCCGGTCGTGATCGCAGAATACTCAAGCAAGCCCTCGACTTGTTTGCGTCCGCCGGTTACGAGTTGCGCGGCACCGAGCTGGTCGAGCGCAAAAGCGGACAAGCATTGCGCTTCGAGATCATGGTAACTACGCGAGATGAAGAGCGCCTTGCTCTTTTGTTTTCACAGATCCTCAAACGCGCAGGGATAGCTGCAAGCGTTCGCGTGGTTGATGCGGTCCAATACGAGGGCCGCCGTCTCAGCTACGATTTCGACATGATCGAATATCGCTTGGACCAATCACTATCTCCCGGCAACGAACAGGCATTCTATTGGGGCTCAGCTGCAGCTGATCAACCAGGCACGCGCAATTATATGGGCATCAAGAGCCCGGCTGTGGATGCGATGATTGCCGCCTTGCTCAAGGCGGAAAACCAGGAAGATTTTGTCGCTGCGGTACGCGCCCTCGATCGCTTGCTGATCTCGGGATCGTATACAATTCCGCTGTTCCATTTGCCGGCGCAATGGATTGCACGCTGGACCCGAATCGAAACGCCCGCCACCACTTCGCTGTACGGTTTTCTGCCTGAGACTTGGTGGAGCGCTCAAGTCCCGAAATGACGGTCGAGCCGTGATTTTCTCCGATCCGCGCGTGCGGCAGACGGCCACGGGCTGTTCAGGAGCAGGTTTCGTCGATACCGGCTATGCCTGCCACCCCGATAGCCCAACCATGCTGGTGACCGGACCACCTCCTGGGATTATCGCAGTTGGGGGATACAGGTTCGTGCTGCGCGAGCTTCAGGAATTTGTCAGCCTGCTTGAAAACAAACCGAGCCTCGCCGCGCTGCCGGACGCGCTCACGGGGCATCGGCTGGTCGGTAACAAGCTCCAAGCCCGACGCAATTCAAGCCTCGCTTGCCCAGCTCGGCGCCAATCCGCTGCTAGTCGGCGCGTTCCAGGATAAGGGGCTGAATGAGAGCTGAATTCTACGCGGGCAGCCCGCAGCGTTGACGCACCATTAACATGGGCGGACTAGGATCAATGTTTTACGAACTTCGGAATCGGGGCACTAAGGGTCCATGGCTCTCCTTGGTCCAATGGTTGTTGTCAGTGAGACCTCGGCCGCTGATTTACTTACCTCGCTAAGCGACGCCGGTGCATTTCCCATTATCGAGGCTTCCTGGGCCGACGCTCCCGCGGCGATTGCAGAAGTGCAACCAGTCGCGCTTGCACTCGCCTGCCCGCAGTCGAATCCACCAGTCAAGCGTGTTCGCGAACTGACCCAGTGCATCCAATCCCGACCCGGACCAGTAACGCCGGTGATCGCAATCGTGGAAAACACCGGTACGCCCGCAATGCCCGGCGCGCTGCCTATCTCACGGGCAGAGTTTACCGAGCGGCTCATTGCGCGCTTGCGCTCAGCGCTCCGCATCCGAACGATGCACGCAGCGGTGCTACGTCGCGCACGCAGCATCGGTAACGGCAAAACAGTGCCCATTCCCTCAGATCCGCTTGCTGACGCCACCGTACTATGTGTTGGTCGAGGCGCGTCCTATCCCTCCCTTTCAGTAGCTATTGGCGAGCGAGTCGGCATTGTCGGGGCATTCAGCATCGAAAGCGCCGCGCGATATCTGAACACTCGTGACATCGACGGATTAGTCATAGGAGATGGCCTCACCCCCCGGGTGGTCGACGCACTGCTTACCGTGCTGGCCGAGGATCCGCGCTTTCGCGATCTGCCTGTCGGTTTGCTCAGCAATGCAACGGCGAACGACGACCTTTTGCCGAATCTGATCGGCGTAGAGGGCAATGCGGTACGCCTTATCGACCGCGTATTGCCGTTCGTCGGGTTCCGCGCACTCGAAAGCTATCTTAAGCGGGTACTGAAGTCGCTGGACAGTGAAGGGATCATCGAGCCGGAAACCGGACTGTTGAATGCGCACGCGTTCTGGCGCGACCTCGACCAAACAGTGCAGCAGGCGATGGAGACAGGAGGGGCGCTCTCGATTGCGCGCTTTTCATTCGAGGGGCTGATCGAGCGCCGCGCAATTAACGATGCTGCCCGCCTGTTTAGTCGACTGGTGCGAAACATCGATTTTGCTTGCCGGGAGCAGGATGGATCCATTCTGGCGGCTTTCACGGAGACGGATTTGCGCAGCGCTCACGTCGTGGCCCGCCGGATTGCAAGTGCACTCCGACAAACCATGGTCTCGTGTGGTCGTGATCGCCAGCTGATCAGACCGACTATCACACTCGCCACATTCAAGCCGACCGACAATATGAGCACTTTGGTCGCTCGCGTCGGAGCGTACCCGAAAATCGCCTTGCCGCATTGACATTATTTCCTACAGTCCCAAAACAGGTTTACTTTCCGGGACTAAAAGGAATTTTGATGATGCTAGCGATCGATATGGTCTCCGACGTCGTTTGTCCTTGGTGTTTTATTGGTAAGCGCCGGCTGGAGAAAGCAATCGGGGCGCGGCCTGCTGTTTCAGTGCAGCTGCGCTTTCGACCCTATTTTCTCAATCCGTGGGTGCCGCGCGAAGGGATGGACCGCAACCAATACCTCACGACCAAATTCGGCTCGCCCGAACGATATCGTGCCATCGCCAGAAGGGTCGCCTCAGCGGCCGCGGCCGAGGGGTTGAAATATGCGGTTGATGAAATCGCGCGACAACCCAATACGCTCGACTGTCACCGCCTCATCCTTTGGGCTGGCGAAAACGGCAATGCTGCGATGATGAAACAGCGCCTGATGGACATCTATTTCAGCGAGGGCGGCGACTTGTCCGATCGCAACCTGCTCGTAGACGCTGCTGCGCAATGCGGTCTCGACGCCGAAACCGTTCGCAAACGGTTACTCGGCAACCAAGATATCGACTTCGTCGAGCAAGAAGCCAACTCCGCCAGGGAACGAGGCATCGACGGCGTCCCATGCTTCATCTTCGGGGATGCCATTGCTGTGCAAGGCGCGCAATCTCCTGAATATCTGGCACAAGCGATTGACCGTGCGATAAGCGAATACGCGCAATCAGGCCACTGAGTCTCGACTGCAGGCACGTGCATGCCTGCGAATCCGATCATCCCGGCGATCGGTACGAGTGACCATTCCAAACTCGTACGGCAGCGGCCTACGGTATTTGAGCGCGTCAGGCGGCTTTCGCTGGCTGAGCGAGCGCAACCAGATTGCGCAGAATTGCGGCCGTCCCGTGCAGGCGACGCTGCGGGTTCTGCCAGTCCTCGAAGAATACGACTTTCATATCCGGCCGCACGCGTGCCCCCCGACCCTGATCGCGGATGAAAGCGACAAGGCGATCCGGGTTCGCGAAGGTATTGTCCCGGAAACTGATCACGGCGCCTTTTGGTCCGGATTCGATCTTTTCCACGTTGGCCTCCCGACATAGAAGTTTGATGCGGACGATCGCCAGAAGGTGTTCGACTTCTTGCGGGAGGGAGCCGAAGCGGTCGACCAGCTCCGCGCCAAAGGCTTCGATTTCACGTTCATCGGCAATCTCAGCTAGCCGCCGGTAGAGCGCCAGCCGGACCGGCAGATCCGCGACGTATTGCTCGGGAATCATCACCGGGCTGCCAATCGTGATCTGCGGGGACCACTTATCACTCACCGGAGCGGTGATGCCCGCCTTGAGGCTCATGACCGCCTCTTCCAGCATTTGCTGGTAAAGCTCAAAGCCAACCTCCTTGATATGTCCCGACTGCTCCTCGCCCAAGAGATTGCCGGCGCCGCGAATATCAAGATCGTGCGAGGCAAGCTGAAATCCAGCGCCGAGGGTATCCAGCGATTGCAAGACCTGCAGCCGCCTTTCAGCCTGTAGCGTAATCTTGCGATCGAGCGGCAGTGTGAACAGCGAATAGGCTCGCACTTTGGAGCGTCCGACGCGTCCGCGCAGCTGATAGAGTTGAGACAGTCCGAAGCGATCAGAACGATGCACGATCAAGGTGTTCGCGTTCGGAATATCGAGCCCGGATTCCACAATGGCAGTCGACAGCAACACGTCGTATTTCCCATCGTAGAAAGCCGACATGATGTCTTCGAGAACAGTCGAGGGCATCTGCCCATGCGCGACAGCGAGCCGCATTTCCGGAACATGTCGTTCCAGAAAATCCTTGGCTCCGGCGATATCTTCGATGCGCGGGCAAACGTAGAACGCCTGGCCGCCGCGGTAACGTTCGCGCAAAAGCGCCTCACGAATGATCACGGCATCGAATGGCGCAACAAACGTGCGCACCGCAAGGCGATCAACCGGCGCCGAGGCAATGATGGAAAGCTCCCGCACCCCCGAGAGGGCGAGTTGCAGCGTCCGCGGGATTGGAGTGGCTGTCAATGTGAGCACGTGGACTTCCGCCCGAAGTTGTTTGAGCTTTTCTTTGTGCGCCACGCCGAAATGCTGTTCCTCATCAACGATAAGAAGACCGAGATCGCGAAATTTTATCGATTTGCCGAGTAATGCGTGCGTACCGACCACGATGTCTATGTCACCCTCGGCAATCCCGCTTTTCACGCGCGCCAGCTCCTTGCCGGAAACGAGCCGTGACGCCTGCGCGATCTTTACCGGGAAGCTGCGGAAACGCTCGACGAAGGTTTTCGTGTGCTGACGAGCAAGCAGGGTGGTCGGAACGACGAGAGCAACCTGTTTGCCGTTCATGGCAGTCACGAAAGCCGCGCGCAAGGCGATCTCGGTCTTGCCGAAACCGACATCGCCACAGATCAGCCGATCCATAGGACGACCGGAAGCAAGCTCTTGCAGGACGATGTCAATGGATGCTTGCTGGTCCTCGGTTTCCTCATATGGAAATCCGGCGCAGAATTCATCATAGGAGCCGTGCTCGACGGTCAGCCGCGGTGCTTCCCGCAACTGTCGTTCGGCAGCAATCTTGAGCAGTTCGCCGGCAATTTCGCGGATACGGTTCTGCATGCGCGCTTTGCGCGCCTGCCAGGCACCGCCACCGAGCCGATCGAGTTCGACAAGCGTCTCTTCCGCGCCGTAGCGGGAAAGGAGCTCGATATTCTCGACCGGCAGGAACAGCTTGTCGCCTCCCGCATAGTGCAGCTCTAAGCAATCGTGCGGCGCTCCAGCGACTTCGATTGCGCGCAGCTGGACGAACCGACCGATGCCGTGGTCGACGTGCACAACGAGGTCGCCGGCGGCAAGACTGGTCGCCTCGGCGATAAAATTTTCCGCCCGACGAGAGCTGCGACGCGGGCGCACCAGACGGTCGCCCAGAATGTCCTGCTCGCTGATTATCGCCGCTGCTTCGCTTTCAAAGCCGCTTTCCAGGCCGAGCACGGCGAGTGCAACCTGCTGATCAGGTAGCGTCGCGACTTGGTTCCAGGAATCCACCGCAGTGAGATGCGCGAGCGCATGGTCGGCAAGCACATGGGCCATGCGCTCGCGGGCTCCTTCGCTCCACAGCGCAATGACCACACGCTTGCCGCCTTGCTGCAGATTGCGGACGTGCTGTGTGAGGGCCTGAAAGACGTTGCAGCCGGGCTCCGCGCGCTCAGCGGCAAAATTGCGGCCTGGCTTGATGCCGAGATCGATTACAAGTCCTTGGTTTTCCGGCACCGTGAAGGGAGTGAGCCGCGCATTCGGAAAACGGTCAAGCTGCGACAGCCACTCGTGCTGGTCGAGATAAAGACGTGCAGGAGGTAGCGGCTTGTAAGGCGGTCCGGCGCCGCGTTCAGCAAGCGCGTGCTGACGCGCCTCGTAATAATCATTGATCTGGGCAAGCCGCTCGCGCGCGGCATCTTCCACCAGCGGCTCCAAAAGGATAGTGGCCCCGACGAGGTAATCAAAGACGGTTTCGAGATTCCCGTGCATCAGCGGCAGCCAATGCTCCATCCCCGGATGACGGCGACCCTCGCTTACAGCGTGGTAGAGGAGATCATCCGGAGTTGGCGCGCCAAATGCCTCGACATAACCGAGCCTAAACCGCTTTATGGTTTCGCTCGTGAGCTGAAATTCGGCGACCGGTACGAGTTCCAGGCTGCGCAGTTCCCCTGTCGTGCGCTGTGTTTCCGGATCGAAGCTGCGGATTGTCTCCAGCGTCTGGCCGAAAAAATCGAGCCGGACCGGCTCGCTGGTGCCCGGCGCGTAAAGGTCGATTATGCCGCCGCGCACCGCATACTCGCCTGGTTCCCGCACCGTCGATGCGCGTAGAAACCCATTGAGTTCAAGCCAGGCGGTGATGTCGTGCATGGCAAGCAAATTGCCCGCCGCGACCGAGAGCGATTGCCTTGTAACGAACTCAGAATCCGGCACGCGCTGAAGCACGGCATTCACGCTGGTAAGCAGCACGCAAGCTCGGTTGCCGGATTTGCGACGCGCCAGTCGCGACAACGCAGTCATGCGTTGGGCAACGAATGCAGCGTGCGGCGAGACCCGATCGTATGGCAGGCAATCCCAAGCCGGGAACTCTAGGACTGGGATATCCGGCGCGAAAAAGCCGATGGCGCGCGCAAGTGCCGCCATGCGCGGACCGTCGCGGCAAATGACGGCGACACTCACCGCCGCATTGTCGTGCGCTCCAAACGAGCGAGCGAGATCGGCAACAACCAGCCCCTGCGCACCGTCAGCCACCCCGCACAACGTAAGCGGACGACCTGCTTTCAACTGATTTGCCGGATTGTGCATGCTCATGGGGTAGCATCTCTGCCGCAATTGAAGTCGCGCAGCCTGCGGAACAACGGGGTGTCATAATCCGGCGGCACTTCGGCTTCGCCGATTAGCCAGGTAAACAGTTCGTGGTCGGGCAGTTCAATGAGACGCTCCAGTTCGCTCAGCTCATCAGGCGTCAAGCAGTCTAACGTCGCTTCGGCAAAGCGGCCCATGAGCAAATCCAGCTCGCGCATGCCACGATGCCATGAGCGGAACAGAAGCCTGCGGCGGCGCACTTGCAGGTCTTCGCTCGAACCCATCGTGCCGGTCATCAATTCCTCGCTCGCCACGACGCAATGCCAAAAGCCCGGACGGGCCGGGCAGAGTTGATATAACGTCATAGTCGCGCAATGTCAGGGGGCTGCGAGCATACCGCCCGCCACATGGACTGCTCCCGCAATGCGCCGCCAAAATGCGAAGGTGGGCATTGCCCGATTGCTACTCGTTAAAGCGCGGATTGCGAATGCGCCCCAGTCTGCTCAATCCGCTGTTTGCTTCCGTGACGACCCTACCCGGCGTCGGCCCGAAACTGGAGCAGCTCTATGCCCGGTTGCTCGGACGCGATGGCACGCCTCGCGTGATCGATCTCGTCTTTCATCTGCCCACCGGCACGGTCGATCGGCGGGCACGGCCGAAATTGCGCGATGTCGTGCCCGATACGGTTGTTACCGTCGCAGTGACCGTAGACCATCATCGTCCTCCGCCGACGCGTCGACCGCGGGCGCCGTACCAGGTGTTCACCAGCGATGCGACGGGCGATCTGATCCTTACTTTCTTCAACGCGCGCAAGGAATACCTTGATAAACTGCTGCCCATCGGCCAGCGACGCATTGTTTCCGGCAAGATCGGCCTATACGACGGGATGCGGCAGATGGTTCATCCCGATCGTGTGGTTGCCGAGTTTGACCTGGCGAACTTGCCACTGGTGGAACCGATCTACCCGTTGACCGAAGGATTGAGTCTCAATCAGCTGAGCAAAGCTGCAAATGCGGCCCTTGCGCGCCTTCCACAATTGCCGGAATGGCAGGATCCGAGCTGGCTTGCCCGCGAACGTTTCCCTTCGTTTGCCGAGTCCTTCCATTCGCTGCATCGGCCACTCGACCCGAAGGACGTGCAGCCACAGGGACCCGCGTGGTCGCGTCTTGCTTATGACGAACTGCTTGCAGGACAGCTTGCGCTGGCTCTTGTCCGTGCCCATCAACGCCGGCCTGCTGGCCGCCCAAACGCAGGAACCGGCCATTTGCGCAAGAGGCTGATAGAGGCCCTGCCCTACTCGCTCACGCCATCGCAAACGCGCGCCGTCGATGAAATCGTGACCGATCTTGCCAAACCTGAGCGCATGCTGCGGCTGCTGCAGGGCGATGTCGGCTCTGGCAAGACCGTCGTCGCACTGCTCGCCGCAACTGCCGTTATCGAAGCCGGGCGGCAAGCTGCCCTTATGGCCCCCACTGAAATTCTGGCGCGGCAGCATTTCAATACTATCGCGCCGCTTGCCGGCGCAATCGGCCTCGACGTTGCCGTTCTGACCGGCCGGGAGCGCGGCCGCGAACGCAGTGTCATTCTTGAAAAACTCGCGCTCGGCGAGATTCATATTCTCGTCGGCACTCACGCGCTGTTCCAGGAGCAGGTTGCGTTTCGCGATCTCGGTCTTGCCGTTGTCGATGAGCAGCATCGTTTTGGCGTGCATCAGCGTTTGGCACTCACGCAAAAAGGCGAGGCTGTGGACGTGCTGGTGATGACCGCAACGCCCATCCCGCGTACGCTGGTATTGACCTATTTCGGCGATATGGATGTCTCGGAATTGCGGGAGAAGCCGCACGGTCGACACCCGATCGACACCCAAATCATTCCGCTCAATCGCCTCGATGAAACCATCGAAGCGATCGGTCGTGCGCTGACAGCCGGCCGACGCGTCTATTGGGTCTGTCCATTGGTCGAGGATTCCGAGAACATCGATCTCGCCGCCGCGGAAGAGCGCTTTGCCGCACTCAAGCGGCAGTTTGGACCCATGGTGGACCTCGTTCACGGACGCATGCGGGGAGCCGACAGGGATATCCGAATGGCCCGGTTTGCTGCCGGCGACACCCGACTGCTGGTTGCGACAACCGTGATCGAGGTTGGGGTCGACGTGCCCGAGGCGAGCGTAATGGTGATCGAGCACGCCGAACGTTTCGGGCTGGCGCAGCTGCATCAGTTGCGCGGGCGCATCGGACGTGGTTCCGAGCATTCGATTTGCCTCCTTCTCTATAGGCCGCCGCTTTCGACCACTGCCAAGCTGCGGCTCAACATCATGCGCGAGACCGAAGATGGCTTTCGAATCGCGGAGGAGGATCTCAAACTACGCGGTGAAGGCGATGTGCTCGGCACCCGACAATCCGGGATGCCCGGGTTTCGAATCGTGCGCATCGAGACGCATGCGAAATTCGTCGGACCGGCGCGCGAGGATGCTGCGCTGGTGCTGGCACGCGATCCAAGGCTCGCATCGCCGCGCGGGGATGCGCTGCGGTGCCTGCTCTATCTGTTTGAGCGCGACGAGGCGATCAGGTTGTTGCGAGCAGGATAAGCAGAAGATCAATCTACCGGAGCGATCGTCGGCTTTACCGCCGATGCATTGGCGACCCGCGCATCTTCCGCCAATGCCGCAAGCTTCCTTTGCTGTTCTGCACCGCCTGGCTGCGCCATGCCGGCTGACATCAGCAGCGTCATGGCAGCTTCGACGGTGATATCGAGATCGACAATGTCGCGGCGCGGCACGTAAAAGAAGAACCCCGTTGTCGGATTGGGCGTGCAAGGCATGAACGCCGCAACGTGTTCGGTTTGCGGAAGCCGCGCAGCAACGTCGGCACTTGCCGGATTGGACAAGAACACCAGAGACCACATCCCGGGAGAAGGAAATTCAACCAAGCCAACGCGCCGGAAGCTCGATCCGCCCTTGGCGAACAGCGTCTCGAAAATCTGCTTCAGGCTCTTGTAGATCGGCCGCACCACCGGCATGCGGTTGAGAATGTTCTCGCCGGCCTCCACGAGCTTTCGCCCGACAAAATTCGCAGTCAGGAAGCCAAGCAGCGTCAGGGCTACAAGCGCGGCAATCAACCCAAGCCCGGGAATTTTTACCGGGAGATATGTCTCGGGCCGATATGCCACTGGAATGAACGGCCGAACCACATCATCGACCCAATTGATGAACCACCAAGTGAGGCTGATAGTAATATAAAGCGGCCCGACCAGGATGAGGCCGGTTAGGAAATAGTTCCGCAGCCGGGCGACCAAGCCGTGGTGATGTGATCTGGCAGCATCCGGCGGGGCTTCCGGCAGCGGCTGCAGCCTTGCAGGATTACCGTAAATTTGATTCATCCGTGAATATCGTGTGCCTGTCTGTCGATCCGAGAGCGGCCTATTTCACTGCCGTGGCGGGAGCGCACAGCGTTCGCCCAATTACTCCACCGTAACTGATTTTGCCAGATTGCGCGGCTGATCGACATCCGTCCCCATCACCACAGCGGTATGATAGGCGATGAGCTGCACTGGAATTGCATAGACCAATGGCGTGATCGTCGCCGGCATGGCCGGCAAAGTTAACGTGGACAATGATTTCGTGCGCGCTTCATGCGCGCCGGTAGGATCGGTGAGCAGGATGATTTTGCCGCGTCGGGCGGCAACCTCTTGCATGTTGGACAGTGTTTTTTCGAAAACCCGGTCGTAGGGTGCGATGACGATAACCGGCATTTTCTCGTCGATCAAAGCGATCGGCCCGTGCTTGAGCTCTCCGGCAGCATAGCCCTCGGCATGAATGTAGGAAATTTCCTTAAGCTTGAGGGCGCCTTCCAAAGCAAGAGGAAAGCTGGTGCCGCGCCCGAGATAGAGTACGTTGCGGCTGCCGGCGAGATCGCGCGCGAGAATCTCGATCTTTGGCTCGAGCGCCAGCGCCTCGCTCATCAGCCTCGGCACTTCGATCAGCGCGCGTACGAGCTTTCCTTCATCGTCGGCGGAGAGGACGCCGCGGGCGCGACCGGCCGCAATGGCCAGACAAGCAAGCACCGCGAGCTGACAGGTGAACGCCTTGCTCGAAGCGACACCGATTTCCGGGCCGGCAAGCGTCGGCATGACTGCATCGCTTTCGCGCGCGATCGCCGAGCTGGCCACATTGACGATGCCGAGCACGTATTGCTGATTGGCTCTGGCATAGCGGAGCGTAGCAAGGGTATCCGCGGTCTCTCCCGACTGCGATATGCAGATCGCCAGTCCGCCCGGCTTGAGCGGAGCTTCTCGGTATCGGAACTCGGAGGCGACGTCGATCTCAACCGGCAACCGCGCATACCGCTCGAACCAGTATTTGGCGACCATGCCGGCAAAGTAGGAGGTGCCGCAGGCGGATATCGAGACCTGTTCCAGCGAGCTCAGGCTGAAGGGCAAGGCGGACGGCAACCGCACGCAGGCGCTGGCCATGTCGAGGTAATGGGCAAGGGTGTGGCCCACCACCTCCGGCTGCTCATGGATTTCCTTCGCCATGAAGTGGCGATAGTTGCCCTTGTCGATGGTAAACGCGGATGCCGAAGATCGCAGCACCGCGCGCTCGACTTTGCTGCCCTTGGCATCATGAATTTCGACGCTGTTGCGCGTGAGCACGGCGGAATCGCCGTCTTCCAGATATGAAATCGAGTCGGTGAATGGAGCGAGAGCGATGGCGTCCGAGCCCAGAAACATTTCCCCTTCGCCATAGCCGATCGCGAGCGGTGAGCCCTTGCGTGCGCCGATGAGGAGATCCTGCTCGCCGCTGAACAGGAAGGCCAAGGCGAAAGCTCCGCGTAAGCGCGGCAGCGCCGCCGCAACCGCTTCAGGGGGCGAGCGACCGTGCTCCATTTCCTGCGTCACGAGATGGGCAACGACCTCGGTATCGGTTTCGGAACCGAACCGGGCGCCTTTTTTTTCCAGTTCGTCGCGCAGTTCGCGAAAATTTTCGATGATGCCGTTATGTACCACAGCAAGACGATGCGTCGCGTGGGGATGCGCATTGGCCTCGTTTGGCTCCCCATGGGTTGCCCAACGGGTATGACCGATCCCAATTCGGCCACCCAACGGCTCGCGAGCGAGCCGAGCCTCAAGATGGCGTAATTTGCCCTCGGCGCGTCGGCGGGCGAGCTGGCCGTCTTTTTCCAACGTCGCGACTCCTGCAGAATCGTAGCCTCGGTATTCAAGTCGCTTGAGCGCGTCGACCAGCGCGCCTGCGACCGGCTCACGTCCCAGAATGCCTACAATTCCACACATGCGAGCAGCAACTCCTCCCCTCGACCGAACCTCGGTTCGCGAAATTTATTGGCGTTAAATGTCTGGAGAAAATCAAAATATCTGTCCAACTTGTGACAATTAAGGCTAACGGCGGCCCGGGCGCGCGTTCAGGATCAGGGTCCTTTTTTCTTGGCGATGGCCTTTTCGCGCTGCTGGCTTGCCCAGCCTTCCTTCACGGTCTGGCGGCCCCGCGCTACGGCGAGCGCATCCGCCGGCACGTCCTGGGTGATTACCGAGCCGGAGCCGATATAAGCTCCGTCACCCACCTTCACCGGCGCAACCAAGGCTGAATTCGAGCCGATGAAGGCCTTTTTGCCAATCTCGGTGCGATGCTTGGCGACCCCGTCGTAATTGCAGGTAATGGTCCCAGCGCCGATATTGGCGCCTGCACCAACGATAGCATCGCCGATGTAGCTCAGATGATTGGCCTTGGCCCCTGTCTCGATCGTGGCCTCCTTGACTTCGACGAAATTTCCGATGTGCACGTCCTCCTGCAAGCGCGCCCCAGGACGCAGCCGCGCGTAAGGCCCGACCAGGGCTCCTTTCCCTACCCGTGCGCCGTGCAGGTGTGAAAACGAACGGATCACCGCGTTGTCTTCAACCGTCACTTCAGGTCCGAAGACAACGAACGGCTCGACCACAACGTCGTGACCGAAAATAGTGTCGCTCGACAGATAGACGGTGTCCGGCGCAACAAGCGTCACTCCGGCATCCATTGCGGCGCGGCGCAGTCGCTGCTGCAGCACAGCCTCGGATTGCGCAAGCTGCGCTTTGGTATTGATGCCTTGCACTTCCTCCTCCTCGCTTTCGATGACCGTCGCCTGCCCCCGCATCGCGCGCACGATCGGCACTGTATCGGTGAGATAGAATTCGCCTTTTCGATTGGCATTGCCGATGCGATCAAGGATGGCAAGGGCAGTGCGCCCGGCAAGCGCCATCAGTCCAGCATTGCACAGATCGATTCCTCGTTCCGCCGCACTCGCATCAAGCTCCTCTCGGATGGCAATCAGCTCGCCTTTTTCGAAGATAAGTCTGCCATAGCCGGTCGGATCCTTGGCGCGAAAAGCAAGCACCACAAGGTCAGCGCCCTTGGCGAGCGCTGCCCGCATCCGGCGCAGCGTTTGTGGACGAATAAGCGGCGTGTCAGCGAAGACGATGAGCACATCGTCTGCTCCGCGCTCGATGGCCTCGCGCGCCGCCAACACGGCGTGGGCGGTTCCGCGCCGCGCATGTTGGACGAAAATTTCCGCATCCGGCAGCGCTTGCTTCACTTCGGCAATCACGCCGTCGGCATCGGGGCCGACCACCACCGCAGCATTGGTGCCGCCCGCTTCGCGGACTGCAGCAAGGGTTATGCCGATGAGCGACTTCCCGCCAAGGCAGTGCAACACTTTGGGCTTGGCAGAGCGCATGCGAGTGCCCTCGCCGGCTGCGAGCACGACGGCGAGGCAGGTGCGTTCGCCTGTCAAAACATTCTCCTGATCGGGGCTCAATGGTTCCAGTGTGGCTTTGGATTTGCCGTTCCTACCAATCACTCGCCGGCAATGCTGGTAGGAAGGTCAAATCCGGCACGCCCGGAGGTGTAATATCCGAGCGCGCGGCAGCGGAAAAGTCATTGCAGGTCTCCTCTGCTACAATCGGCGGCGACTGATTCGCTCAAGCTCAATTCCGGCGGGGCGGCAAGCAGCCGTTTGATTTTTCCGAAGTAGGTATCCAACATGGATTCCTTGTGGCGCCTAGCCATGTGGGGACTTTCGGCTGCGGCAGCGCTGACGCTGGCCGTTCTCTCAAGCTATTCGGATGCCGGTTCGGCCAGGTTGATGCTTGCGATGAATGGCTCCGGTAGTTCGGGCCGTGTGGATCAGGCTCAACCGGCGCCCCGCCCAGAAATTCCACCCATCGCTGAAGCCGTGCGCGCTCTCGCCGCCGAGCGCGAGCGCGTCTCCGCGCGTATGGATCGCATCGAACGAAGCCTGGAAGACCTCACCGGATCGATCGGACGCCAACCAGGCCGGGCAACGATTGCCTCTCCTCCTGCTGCAAGCACTGCCGCCCGGGCCGCCGCACGGGGGCTTGAAGAAGACGCGCAGCCCGCAGCACCGGATCGCACGGCCGCCGCAACGCCCCGGATTGGCGGTATGCAACCCGATCTCCGACCCCAGGTGTCGGTCAACCCCGCGAGCGGTGCGGTCGACCGGTCTGCCGTCGCCGAACCAGCCAAGGCGGAATTCGGCATTGATATTGGCGGCGGGATGAATTTTGAGGCACTGCGGGTGCTATGGACCTCGGTCAAGGCGAGCAACTCGACGCTGCTCGATGCATTCTACCCGGTGGTGGGGCTGCGCGAGAACGGCAAAACGAAGGGCGCCGAGCTAAGGCTGATCATTGGTCCCCTTGCCGATATCGAAGCCGCTACTCGCCTATGTGCTGCGCTCACGCTCGCGCAACGCACCTGTCAGCCTGTTGGCTTCGAGGGTCGGCGACTGACCGAGGCCGACAAGCTACCCGAGCGCAAGGCCGCCCCGCCCAAGCCGGCATCGAGGCCAGTAACACCATCAAGGCTGTTTGGCCTGTTCTAGCTTCGCTCCGGTCGTTGGGGGAGTGGAGTTCGCCCTCAATCCGCGATATTGCAGCCAGCATGCAAGCGCCGCTTTTCCTCCCCGACACCCGCCAGATCAACTGGCTTTTGCTTGTCGGGTGCCTTTCAATCGGCGGGGCGCTTTCTGTTCGTTATTTCGGAATTGAGCACGGACAGACATCACTCGCCTGCAACAGCGGTCTTGAGACGCCCCTGTGCATGGCTATCAGGTTGGTGACGGTCTTGTTCAGATATTCAATATTCGGCTGGACTGCGATACTGGCCGCCTTCCTCAATCTCATCCGCCCGTCAATGCTGTTCCTTTCGATCGGCATTGCCGCTGCCGGTTTCGGATTGGTGCTGCACAATGCGGCTCTCTCCGGATTGGCAGTCGGCTTTCTCATCCTCAGCCTGGCGCGTCGCGCGCCTGCAACAGAGTGAGTCCCAATGCAGCCAGTCCCGCGCTGAACCAGCAAGCCTGCCAGTTGGCCAAGCCTTCGTCGTAAACGATATAGACCGCCGCGCCGAACAGCGTCGCAGCCATCAAAAGCTCTGCCGCGGGAGGTTTGCGGGGCAGCTTCCAATCCACCAGGAAAAGCAGCGGAAACGCTGCCGCAGTGAGCGGTGCAAAGGGAAAATCCCGATAGCGCGGATCGAACACCAGTCCCAGCGCCGCCTGCACCGAGAGCAGCGCAAGCACACTGACCAGAACCCCAAGCGCGGCCTGCAGGCGATCTGCACTTGCAATCCGATTAAGAACTTGCGCGAAAGACGCTATTCGTTTTTCCGTTGCTAAGGCGAAAATCGCCAGAATCGGCGACAGGAAGGCAGCCGCCGCCCAGGCGAGTGAGCGCAACCAATCACCCGCCGTAAGGCTTTCCAGGGGTACGAGATCGAAAGTCCAGCCGATGAGAGAGCCGGAGATTGTTGCAACCGTCGCAACACTGAACCAGAAGCGGATGCTGTGGACATTCTTTTTTCGCTCTCCAGCCCCTGCAACCGCGGCTGCAAAAGTCATCATCGCGAGCGCCAAGCCGATGACCGCCTCCCGGCGCCAATTTGGATGATTGGAAATCATTCCGCCCCAAGCAAATTTCGGGCTTCGTGTGTAGGCATCAAACAAGCCCCAATGACCGCCGACCGTGCCTTCGAGTTGGCGTTTCCAGGGTTGATCGAAGGCCTCGATCAGGTTGACGCGAAACTCGTCTCGCCTGGCTAGCGCGAGCACGTCAGAGAGCGCGCGAGCTTGGTTAATTGGGGAAGGCAAGGCCCCTTCCCGCATTCGACCCGCGCTTGGCCAACCGAATTCGCCGATCAGAATATCCTGTTGCGGAAAGGCGTTTCTGACCTGCTTGCGGATGGCGTCGACGTGGCGTGCCGCATCGCTCGCTGCAATCGGCAGGTCTTCCCAATACGGCAGGATGTGAACGGTGATGAAATCGACGGAAGCGGAAAGGTCGTGGTGACGAAGCCAGAACTCCCAGACATCGGCATAGGTCACCGGCATCGAGACCTTGGCCTTAACCTCCTGAATGGTTCCTGCAAGATCGCTCGGCGACATTTCACCTCGCAGCAGGACCTCGTTCCCGACCACAATCGCGGTGATCACGTCAGGAAATTGCTGCGCCAGTTTGATGGTTGTCTCGATCTGGTGGCGATTGAGTTCTGGAAAGCTCGACAGCCATAGCCCCTGCAGCACTTTCATTTTGTGACGTTTGGCAATCGCGGGAATCTGGTCGAGGCCATGGTCGATGGAATAGGTGCGTACGCAATCGGTGATCTGGCTCAATGCAGCCAGATCGTCATCGATTTGCTGGGGATCAACCGGAACATCCGGTCCAAACGGGCTCTCATGGCCACGAAATGGCGCATACGAGATGCAGAAAACCCGCTCTCCCGCCAAGAACGGCGCTGCCGGTATTTTCTCCGACTGGCCGCGCCATGCGCACCCCGCAATGATTGCCACGCTTGCAGCGATAAAAAGCGCTGCCTTGCTCCAAATGGACCAATCCACGATTTCTGCTGTGTCCCCGTGCATCAACTGCATCGCTTAGGTTAGAGCATGGTGCCGAAACATGAGTACCGACATACGCTGCCCTCTTGCATGCGACCAAATGCCAGCGCTGCCCGTGATCGCGAAACATGAGGCTCGCCCTTTAATCAGGCGCCAAAAGTGCTAGCCTCGCCGCAATGCTGCCGAATCCACCCGGCATGGGAATGCAATGATCCGGCTGAAACGGCCCTAACCCAGAGCTACCATGCGTATCGCTGATCTGCATGTCGTCGTCGCGCTCATCGGTGCGGCGGCGCTGTTTTTTGTGACAAGTGCCGGCTTTGCCCAGACCACGGACCAGAAGCCCCCTGAAAAGCCGCAGACTGCGGACGGCAAGGATGCCCAAAAGAGAACCGACGAATTTGCGGAAGCAGAGAAGATCTTGGGGGGGGCTGCCGGTCGCCCGGAATGCCTGTGGCTTGGACGACGCGTAGTAAGCCTCCTTTGGCGCGACGATCTCGATACTGCCTTTCGCCACCTCGATCTTTATGATCGGTTCGGATGTCCGGCCGGACATATTCAGACGACTTTTCGTTGCGTCGTGCGGCAGGGAGATATCGATACCAAGGCGACCGATACACTCCATACTCGGGTGCACGCCTGCTGGATCAACCCTGACGTCGACTTGAAGGGCACGGCGGCGGCACCGAGCCCCACCACCAACCGTTAAGCTCGCCAACCGGCTTCGCGACAAATCGGTTGAAGCTGTACAATTGTTCAGGCTGTACAATTGTTCAGAATCAATTCTTTTTTATCAGTGCGGAACGTTTTTTGTTGTCGATGGATTGTTTGTCTTGAAACTGCCACGAGCAGAGGCTACTTGCAAAAACATCTGCAACTAAGGTATTTCTTTTCAACCTTGGTTGACCTGGGGGGACAGGTTAGGGTCCCTGGTTTTCCGTCGGGCGTGGTTCGACATCTATGCGCACCGTTGCGGCTGTGGTGGCGCTTGTCCTTGGCATCCATGCCGGCTTGTGGATTCTTCTCCAACAACAGAATGCGGCAGGCGATGTAACATCGCCGCTCGCCAGCATCTCTTATTCGCCATACTCACGTTACCAGCATCCGCTTCAGGGTGATCGTCCTACGCAAGCACAAATTCGTGCCGACTTGAAAATCCTAAGCCCTTACACGAACGCGATCCGTACCTATAGCTCGACGGCCGGTGGCGAGCTTGTCCCTGCGATCGCTGCCGAGTTCGGACTTAAAGTCACGCTCGGCATCTGGATCGATAAGGACGAAGCACGTAACGAGCGGGAAATTCAGGCGGCCATCGCGCTCGCTCGCCGCCACAACAACATCAATGCTATCGTGGTCGGCAACGAGACGATCTACCGCGGTGAGAAAACCGTTGACGAACTGATCCGTCTTCTGCAGCGCGTCAAGCGACAAAGTCCAGTACCGGTTACGACCGGAGAGATCTGGGCGGTCTGGATCGATCATCCGGAGCTTGCCTCGGCCGTCGATTTCGTAGCGGCACATATTTTGCCGTACTGGGAGGGAGTAGGCACAACCAGGGTCGTCGAACAGACCATCGAGTTTTACAACAAGCTGCGGCGCGTCCATCCCGGCAAGCGTATTGTGATAGCCGAGTTCGGCTGGCCGAGTGCCGGCTACAATATGCACGCTGCCGACCCAGGATCGATTGAGCAGGCTACCGTGCTGCGCGATTTCGTGACGCGGGCGGAAGCTCACGGCATCGACTACAACATCATCGAGGCGTTTGATCAGCCCTGGAAGACTGCGGAAGGCAGCGTCGGAATGTATTGGGGAGTGTTCGACGCAGCGCGCCAAGCCAAGTTCAACTGGACCGGACCGGTGCAGGATCGCGATTATTGGAAGGTCGCCAGCCTTGCTGTCTTGCTTGGCCTCGTCCTTTCGCTCCCGGTTCTGACCAAAACCACGACAAATCCATTGGAGGCGCTCACCCTTGCAACTGCGGCTAATATTGTCGGGGCATGGTTCGCAATCGTGTTCGCCTTTTGGCAGAGCCACTATTTCGTCCCCGGCGCCGCATTTGCGCTTGCTCTTGGGATCGCGCTGCTCATCCCACTGGTCGCCATCGCGCTGGGTCGCATTGAGGAGATAGCTGCTATCGTTTTCGGTCATGCCCCGCGACGGCTTATCGCTGCGGCCCTGCCCTCCCCGACCGAATTCTTGCCAAAAGTATCGGTCCATGTGCCGGCCTATCGCGAGCCTCCGGAAATGCTGAGGGCAACGCTTGATGCTCTCGCTCGTCTGGATTACGCGAATTTCGAATGCGTCGTGGTGATCAATAACACGCCCGACCCGATGTTCTGGCGGCCGATCGAAGACCATTGCCGCACACTCGGCGAGCGTTTCAAGTTCGTGCATGACGACAATGTCAGCGGCTTCAAAGCCGGGGCTTTGCGCCTTGCGCTTGCGCATACCGATTCGGACGCCGAGCTTATTGCCGTGATCGATGCCGATTACGTCGTGCGTGCCGACTGGCTCAAAAACCTGGTCCCTGCCTTCCTCGATCCCAAGGTTGGAATGGTGCAGGCGCCGCAAGACCATCGAGACGGCAATCGCAGCGTCATGCATCACGCTATGAACGGGGAATATGCCGGCTTCTTCGACATCGGAATGGTTCAGCGCAATGAGGCGAATGCCATCATCGTCCATGGCACGATGTGCCTGATCCGGCGCGCGGCACTCCTCGCGGCCGGCGGCTGGTCAAGCGACAGCATCGTTGAGGATTGCGATCTCGGCCTGCTCGTCCTCGAGCGCGGCTGGGAAATCCATTATACCAACCGCCGCTATGGTCATGGTCTCCTGCCCGATACCTTCGAGGCCTACAAAAAGCAGCGCTATCGTTGGGCCTACGGCGGTCTGCAAATCATCAAGAAGCACTGGCGGTTCCTCCTGCCAGGTGCCGCCGGACTGACGCGCCGGCAAAAACGCGAATTCGCCCTAGGCTGGCTTAATTGGCTCGGTGCCGAAACGCTGGGTGTGCTGGTGGCAATTCTCAATATTGCCTGGGTGCCGGTCGTGGCCTTTGCGGGAATTGCCATCCCGGATAAGATCCTCACACTTCCGATCCTCTCCGCCTTCGTCGTCACGCTTGCCCATTTCGTGTTGCTTTATCGGCGCCGGGTGGAAATCCCGCTAGGACAGATGGCAGGTGCGGTAATTGCCGCGATGTCAGTGCAGTGGACCGTGGCGCGGGCCGTCTCCTCTGGTCTCTGGAAAGAAGGCCTGCCCTTCATGCGCACCGCGAAGGGCGGGACCACCTGCAAGGGTCCTGATTTCCCGGCATTCTCGGAGGCGATCGTGGCGATGCTTTTGCTGACCGGTGCAGTTGTCGTCGTGGCCACCAATTACAAGCAAATCCACGAGGTCAACATATTCGCGGTGGTGCTCGCGGTGCAGAGCTTGCCTTTCCTCGCAGCAGTAGGCATGGCCGCCCTAGACGGATCGCGCCTCAATGAATTCGCGTATTGGCGCGGCCTCTCCGGCCTGCGGACGAAGGCGCAAGCGACGAGCAGACAAGAATTGGCGGTGGAAACCCGACCCTCGCAGGTGCTCACGCCCGAGCCCTGAAAAAAGCGAGCTTAGAGCTGTCGCGGCTCGGGGCACCCGGTGACGATCACGCAGTCTGCTGATTTCCTCGGTCATCCGCGCGGACTTGCGGTTCTTTTCGCCACCGAGGCGTGGGAGCGTTTCTCGTATTTCGGAAATGCCGCGCTGCTCGTGCTCTATATGACGAAGTATCTGTTCGAGCCTGACCGGATCGAGGCAGTAGTCGGGTTTGCCACTATCAGGTTTGCAGTCGAGTTTCTGTTCGGGAAACTTGAGCAGCAACCGCTCGCCTCGCAGCTGTTCGGGTTTTACACCGGCTTGGCCTACTGCAGTCCGATTGTCGGCGGGTTGGTTGCCGACCGCCTGCTTGGGCACCGCCGCACGGTCATAATCGGCGGCGTCCTCATGGCCATCGGACATTTTCTAATGACGTTCGAGGCGCTGTTCGTGCTCGCTTTGCTGTTTCTGATCCTCGGCATCGGTGCATTCAAGCCGAATATTTCCAGCCAAGTGGGAGCACTCTATTCTCCGGATGACGCTCGGCGCGACCGCGCCTATTCGATCTTTTATGTCGGCATCAATATAGGAGCCTTTCTGGCACCGCTTGTCTGCGGAACCCTGGCGGTCGAATGGGGCTGGCATTATGGGTTTGCCGCTGCCGGGTTCGGCATGCTGGTAAGCCTTGCCATCTATCTGTACGGCGCACGCAGCCTGCCGGCAAATGAAACCGCCCATGGCGTGCCTTCGAATGTGCAACAACTGCCGCTCGATACTAACCAGCGCCGGTCCATGCTTGCGCTCATTGGCATCACCGCCATCGCTGCATTGTTCTGGGCCGCCTACGATCAGCAGGGCAACACCATCCTGCTGTGGGCCGAGGACTTCACCGATCGCTCAGTCGCACTCGCGATCTGGCGCGGGCAAATTCCGTCACCCTGGTTTCTCTCGCTCAATCCGTTGTTCATTTTCCTGTTCACGCCGCTCCTGGTTCGCTGGTGGGCGAGGCAAGCGGAACGCGGCACAGAGCCCTCGCCCACCGCCAAAATGGCGCTCGGCTGCCTGTATCTTGTGCTTGGAAACATGATCATGGCGGCGGCGGCATGGAGCGCATCAGGCAAGGCAAGCCCAGCCTGGCTCGTTGCCTATTTTGCCTTAGCCACGCTCGGCGAGCTTCATCTTGCGCCTGTCGGGCTGTCCCTCATCTCGAAGCTCGCCCCGGTACGTGTACTTTCCCTGATGATGGGCGTCTGGTTTGCCGCCACCCTGCCTGGGGATATCCTTTCGGGCTTTCTCGGTGGTTTCTGGAACACCATGACGAAAGTGCATTTTTTTCTCATGATCGGCAGCGTTGCCGGCCTTGCGGGCGCGCTGCTGTGGTCGGTCCGACTGCGTATCGCATCTTAGGTTACGGATTAGCCCTTCGACCGAACGTCCAGGATTCGTCAATGGGTCCAGGGCTCAGGTCGCGTGAAGGAAAAATTGTCGGCGTAGGAAATGACGCGGCGGGTGGGCAATTTCGGCTTAAGCACCTGATACGGGATGCCATGGCGCTCGCAATAGGCGATTGCCTCCTCAGGCGTGTCGAACTGCAGGCGTAGCTGCTGGCGCATGTCGCCCGACGCGGTCCAGCCCATCAGCGGCTCGATCTCACGCGGCATTTCCGGCTCGTAGTCGAGCACCCATTCCTTTGTCTTGGCATTGCCCGACTGCATGGCCGTTCGGGCGGGGTTGTATATGCGGGCCTTCATGCTCGTTCGCTGCAGTCCATATCATGGTATGTGTGGCTTGGTCGGGGCAGCAGGATTCGAACCTGCGACCTGGAGTACCCAAAACTCCCGCGCTACCAGGCTGCGCTATACCCCGGAACCCAAGAAGCGCGGCCTAAGAAGCCGCGCGCGCTCTCGATACACGCTTCGGTTTTCGCCAGCAAGCCGCGCTGCAACGCTAATTTTAGCGCTCATTGAAAATCGAATGCGCCACACGGTCGCCGGGCGCGATGCCGATTTTCTTTGCGGTACCGGCGATCACTTCCAGGACCGCGCGTACCGGACCACCGGATGGAACCAGCGCCTCCGAGAGCGGCACGGTATTCTCGGCAACCCGCAAAATGCGTCCATCGCCGCGAATGAAGATCATGTCGAGCGAAATATACGTGTTCTTCATCCAAAAAGTCGTGGGCTGTTCGCGATGGAAATCGAACAGCATGCCTTGCCCTTCGGGCAGCTCGCGGCGGAACATCAGCCCCTGCTCCTGCTGCTCCGGGGTGGTTACCAACTCGACCGCGAAGCTGTGTACCCCCGTCTTGGTAACGATTTCGAGGGGCTGGAGTTCGACGGCACCCGCCGGAACCAGGCAGGCGACGAGCAGCAGCGATAGCAGGATGGCTACAGCAGATGAGCAAATGCGAAATTGATGAAGCATGCGGAAACCCGGCAAGACAAGTGGTCCGATTCCGAAGTTCGCCAGTACTCGCGGCACGTTCAGGTGCGAACTTCGGAATTTAAGGACCACTTGCAACGTTATGATTCTTAGTACGGTTTTGAATTTGAAGTTCCAAAACGAGCTTGCGGCCAGTAATGATAGGAACTTCAAATTCACCGCACTACGCGCTATCATTCATAGCAGAGATGGCGGCCTAAATTCTTCGTCCGCGGTGTCGGGATCGAGGTCGCAATCGTCAGTGCGAGGAAGGACCCAGCGGGGCGCCTTCCGGGCGTACTTCCGCCGCCATCAGCCCCTTCGGCCCAGGGCCATAGCGCACCAGCACGAACTGACCGGGGCGCAGCTCGGCGAGACCGAATCGCCGCAACGTTTCCATATGCACGAAGATGTCGGGGGTTCCCTCGCCGCGGGTAAGAAATCCGAACCCGCGCAGCCGGTTGAACCATTTCACCTGCGCGCGTTCGAGACCGCTGGTGGGCGTGACTGACACGTGGGTACGCGGCGGCGGCATTTGCGCCGGATGCACCGCGGTCGATTCGTCCATGGACAGTATTCGAAATGCCTGCAAGCCGCGCGGGCGCTGCAGCACTTCCGCAACTACGCGCGCACCCTCGTATGCGACCTGGAAGCCGTCACGTCGCAGGCAGCTCACGTGCAGAAGAATGTCCGGCATGCCGTTGTCGGGAACGATGAAGCCATAGCCCTTGGAGACGTCGAACCACTTGATGCTGCCCGTGAGCTCGATAACGCTCGCGGCTTCATCGCCGATTTCGCCGCTGACGGCGTGGTCAGGTCCCAGCCCGCCGCTCGGCCCCTTCGGTCCCATTTCGTCCGACGTCATGACGCCCCAACGCCGCCGCTTCAGCCCAGGCGCATCTTGCGTGCGCTTCGAATCTTTCCCGTCACGAAGATATCATTCGGCAGCGAACGGGAAAGACCAAAATGCAATTCTGCGCCGAAAGAGGTGGAAGGCTGTGTACATCTCTAGCAAGGTTTGCGAATCACTGCACGAATGGAGCCAGCACCGTACCGATATCTTCGCGGACAACAAGGTCTGCCATTTCATCGAATTCGGTCGCTTCTCGATTGATAATCGCCAAATGGGCGCCGTTTCTCTTCGCCATCAACGGAAATCCGGCGGCAGGCCACACCACGAGAGACGAGCCGACCGCGAGAAAAAGATCACAGTCAAGAGTCAGTTGCTCGGCGCGGCGCATTTCGCGCTCGGGCATTGCCTGACCAAATGAAATCGTCGCCGTCTTGATGTAACCGCCGCAATCGACACAATCGGGCGCTTGTTCGCCGGCGTCGCAAAATTTTTTCCGCACCCAATCAAGTTCGTAGCGCTTGCTGCAATCGAGGCACAATGCGTAGCTCGTATTACCATGCAGTTCGACAACGTGTTCCGATGAAATTCCCGAGATTTGATGCAGATTATCAATGTTTTGGGTGATCACTGCCGGGGCCTTTCCGCGCCGGTAAAACGTAGCGAGCGCGAGGTGCCCGCGCCCTGGTCTGGCAAGCGAAAACTGCGCGTCCATGGCGAAACGCCGGCGCCATGACTCATTGCGCATGTCCCGGCTGGCGAGAAACTCATCGAACGGAATGGGCCGGTTTTTTGTCCAAACTCCGCCCGGAGAACGGAAGTCCGGAATGCCACACTCGGTGGAAATTCCAGCACCGGTGAAAGGAGCGATCACGCGCGCGGCCTCGACCAGTCGCTTGAGCGCGTCGATGCCAGTCTCCAGATCGTTCGCGATCATGTATGCTTGTCTCTCCCTTTTTCTTGTCCATTTTCTTGCCAAACGGTGCAAAGAGGTCACACCATGCGATATCTCCATACCATGCTGCGCGTGCGCAATCTCGATCAGGCGCTCGACTTCTACTGCAACAAGCTGGGCCTCAAGGAGGCGCGGCGCCGTGTCGACGAGAAGAACCGCTATACGCTCGTCTTCCTGGCGGCGCCTTCCGACGAACCGCAGGTCGAAGCGAGCAAACGTAGCGGCGCTCGCGAGGCTCCATTGGTGGAGCTGACCTACAACTGGGACAGCGAGGACTACGGCGAAGCGCGTTTCTTCGGCCACCTCGCTTACGAGGTCGACGATATTTACGCCACGTGCGAAAAGTTGATGCGCGCCGGCGTCACCATCCATCGGCCGCCACGCGACGGCGTCATGGCTTTCGTGCGTTCCCCCGACAAGCATTCCATCGAGCTGTTGCAGAAGGGCGAGCCCCTGCCGCCCAAAGAGCCGTGGCGATCCATGCCCAATACCGGCAAATGGTGAGAAACTGCACCGGCAAGCTTTTGCGAGAATTCGCGGGGCGCGCGCGCTTGCTTGCCGCCTCCACCCGGCGTCTCTATATCTCGGCGGCGTCGCGACAGCGCCCTTCGTCTAGCGGTCTAGGACGCCGCCCTTTCACGGCGGAAACACGGGTTCGATTCCCGTAGGGCGCGCCAATTATTTCAACATGTTAGCAGCACAGCGATCGCTGAACTCCAACAGGTGTCCAATATCCGCCGTAGGTCGGCACCGATTGACGGCCTGTTAAGTGCAACCTGAATAACGGCTCAGCGGCGAGAGCAAACGATGCAAAGCGATGACATCGACGACTGGATTTCGCCGCGTGCGAGGACGGGCTCGATCCGGCCGCTCACGGGTGGTTCGATGACGACGAACAAAAGGGGGCCCCCCCCACTGCAAGATGGCGAACTGAGGTCCCTGCACGAGGGGCTGTGTTGGGGATCACTCGAACTGATAGCATCAGAGATGTGAGAAAAACCAAGATACAGCTTTGCGAAAACGGGATCGGTATAGCGCCGTCGAGGCGCGTTGATTGGATATTGCCATTTCGTGCAAGAGCCGTCCCCATCGGCCAATGGCGTGTCGATATGCTGCCGCCACGTTGGCGCTCGATAGATTGTACGTGGTCAAAAAACCATGCACGTAACCCAACTCGAAGATGGCACTTAATAGAGACTTATGCCAGTAACTGTCTCCAAAACTTTTCGTCAACTCAAGGTTACGCACGTAAGACTTTAGCTCATCGATAATCAACAAAAATTCGTTGATCGTTTTGACCTGGTCTGGCTCAGTAGGCAACCGAAGCAGCCGAACGTAATCACAAACACCAAGAACGTCTGCCGATTCTGGATGCAGGCTAATGAATTGTCGTGCCATCATCCCTGTAGTAACTTGTCGAATAAAAAAACTGTCCAGTGTATAAGGATGGTAGTGAATGCCAAGAGAAGTCGGCTCATAGAAGATTTTGAGACCGTTCCCTTTAGTTGAAACTCTGTATCCAAATTCGATATCATCGAAAGCAGCCACCGAAAATTCCTTAGAAAACCCTTCAATCTCCCAATTCTCAACTAAAGAATGTTTTACGGAGACATTGCAGGTATAAAAGAAGCGATAGTCGACGAAGGTACAGGGCGTTAGATTGGCGTACCCAAACTGCTCGCCATTTTTTCCCTGGACGTGCTCCATCACAAAGTTCGTCGTGAAATGGCGCGGTCGCGGAAAGACAACCTTGCCTAGGACAGCAAAGTTACGGTCCGGAAACATTCCATGTAACCGGCAGTGCGCACGGAAGAACTGTTCGTTTGCAGGCTGTATATCGTCCCCCTGGAAGAGGATGATATCCTTGGTCGCCATTGCGGCTCCCACGTTGCGCGCCTGCCTGGACCACCTTTTGACAAAGTCGTCCAGCGCAGGTTTGGCACTTTGGCAGCCAACGTGGCAACGCGGTCGACGGTATCATCGGTTGAGCCATCGTCGACGACGATAAATTCGGTTTCGAGTTCAGCGGCTGTTTGGAACGACCGTCGTAGTGTATCAATGAGCAGAGAGCAGCGGTTGAAGATTGGAATAACGACGGATATGCTAGCTTGTGCGTTCTGTCCGGACGGGGGTTTGTGCGCGCCTGCAGCGGTTGCGGTGCTAATGAACACTATCAAGCTCCGGGCCATCGATCATGACGCGGCAATGCGAAAAAAGCGTAGCTATTTTATAGCGCAGGTCGAGTGCAGCGATAGCCTTTCCGAGGTCGCGATCAGGAGTTGCGACTGGATTGAGCGGGCTTATGTCGGATGTGTGCAAATCTTCGAACGCCGGTGTCATCGAACTCTCCATATGCGCCGGCGGACAGCGTTCGAACAGCGCGAAGGCACGAAATCGAGGCGGGAGCTAGAGAGTACACGGCAATACATACCTCAAGAAGAAGGGCCGGCCCGTGCTGTTTCACCGAACAAAATCCCGGAAGACAAGGCTGCCGTTATCACGTTGCGGCGCCGTGGTGGCATTGCTCAACTTGATGTCGTTTAGAGTAGCGAAAACGGAAGCCGTTATAACCGCGTGGCTGGGGGTCGGCGGAGACCGCGAAGAACGGTTAGATCGTGCATATCATTCGGAGGCCGGCATTGAAGATTGCTTACCACAATCCTTGGACTAATTTTGCTGAAACTCAGATTTTTGAATTGATGTGCGGGGCCGGAAAGCATCTTGGCCTTGAGCTGTTCGAATGCGCCGACGAAGACGATATTTTGGCGTGCAACCTGATTTTGTTCTATCTATTTCGACGGCCGTACCCAAGGTCGCAGATTTCCCGACGTATCTTACAGTCCACCAGCCAAAGTCTGCTCTGTTAGAACAGCCTCAATGTGTAAAGAATTTGTTTTCTTACGATGGTTACTTGACGATTTCCGACAACCTGTTGCGCTTCATCAAAGACTTCTCGTTTGGCATTGGTAGGCCTGATGAGCCAGGATCTTTTTTCCAACGCCCCAGCGAAGTGACCTGAGCGTCAACTGGAGTAGTCTCTGTCTTCGTGACTTGTTGCGGGTGGTATATTTTGGTACTAATTGGCAGAGCCGAATGCCGTTGCTATTTCGGGCACTCGATCCTATGGGCATCCTGAGGATCCATGGGCCAGAAGCGTCCTGGAATTCAGAGCGTTACCATAGTTATGCCGGCCCCATTCCTTTTGATGGTGTCGGTCCGCAACGTATCTATGCTGAGTGTGGGATAGGCTTGGTGTTGTTAGATGAAAGGTGGCAGCGTGAAGATGTTATCTCTAAACAGGATTTTTGAAATTTCAAGTGTTAGTGCCATTTCAATCTGCCCAGATATTCCGTGGATACGAAAGTGGTTTGGTAATTCAGTGTTCTATTTTGATCCAGAACGATCGATGCCGAGATTGCAGAGCAGGTGAATGAGCATTATGCGCTTTGCTTAGCCAAGCCAACCTTGGCGGCACAAATGGGGGCAGAAGCGCGACGCATCT
This sequence comes from uncultured Alphaproteobacteria bacterium, assembly GCA_963817135.1. GTDB lineage: Bacteria > Pseudomonadota > Alphaproteobacteria > Rhizobiales > Xanthobacteraceae > VAZQ01. The sequence continues at coordinate 42,137 of CAWFNG010000021.1, forward strand.
TCGAGGCACATTTCTCAGCCGAGCGGATGCTGCCTAACTTAGTGAACTACCATAAACATAAGACAACCGAACGAGCAAAACGCATTGCTGCAATGCCGGCGCCGCCGCATATCTCTGTCGTGGTTCGTTGCGGCGGCAGAGCCCTTGATTTCGTCAGACGGGCCATCGACTGAATTCGCAAGCAGTCATACGGGAAGTTCACGGTTATCTTGGCAAGCTATCGCCATATCGACCTCTCAACCATAACCAAAGACCTCAGCGGGGCGATCGATGAATTTGTGCAACTGCATATCCCCGTTGGCGGCCGCGCAAAGATGTTATTTGAAGGGTTAAAGCGCGTAAGCACTCCGTATTTTGCCATCCTCGATGATGATGATTTCTGGTTGAGTAATCATTTTGAAGAACTTTTTCGTGCGGGTAGACAAGTCCGTGATGATTTTGACATCGCATTTTCTGGTACGGTCGCTTTCGACTTCCCTGTTAGATACAACAAAGACTTATCGCTTAATAGAAATATATGGAAGTTTGGATTCGAAAGACCAATAAATGATGCAATAGATGCAGCGGATTCAATTCATATAAGCAGCTTTGTTGCAAAGACCAACCTTCTTTCCGAGGAAATGCTTCAATTGCCCGATATGCAAACAGGGGAGGATACGCTGCTCCTGTGCCTGCTATCGCGGAGATCGAAGCCGGTATTTTCCTTCGCGCGACATCTTTTTATCGTCGCGATGGTACGGATGGCTCCAACTGGGACAATCATCCGCAACGGGGGGATGATGTACTCACCATTGCCTATCGCGGCGGTCTTATGTGGTCGCCGGATTGGTATCCCGCTGGTTCTCTGGAAACGCCGTATAGAAGATTTGCTCAGGTACGGGCGCGACTAGGAGATTTAAGACTTGGCGAGTACGTTAATCGTATTACACACACTGAGATTGGTTGGAGGGATGCGGCGGGGATTATAGCGCCGCCCAATCGGAGCGGACAGATTTGCTTTGGTCCGTCCGTAAATCTTTCGCCCGGTTGTTACATGGCGATTTTTTGGATCGTGCCCAACTCTGACTCGACCGACAGGATCGCAAACGGCTCTCTAGGACATGTAGATGTCTCAGCACCCAATCAGGGACGAGTACTTGCACGGCAGGAATTCGAGCGGGGCAGCCAGGAGCTCGTCCTGGGCTTTACGATCACAAGAGCCATGGCAGATTGGCCTATCGAATTCCGAGTATTTTCACATGGGCGAATTCGGCTTTGCGATCTCGTCAATTGGCCTTCATCGGTATAAGCCTGGTCCAAATATCCTGAACCCAAAAGTTGGTACTGCGGCGTTGCGATCTTGGCAGGACTATTCTTCCTTGGACCCAGCAAAACTAGCCGCGCAGATCGATGCATTGCATCGCTCTACGAGCTGGAAAATCACTGCCCCCCTGCGATGGATCGCTATAAAGGTCTGGTGGACAATGACCTTTCGGCTGGTCTCAGGTATCCGGAATTCCCGGCAAAGATCGGACCTGGATCTGGAGACGATTGCAAGCTGCGGCCTTTTCGACCGAGATTGGTATCTCAAAGAATATCCCGATGTCGAGTTATCCGGGATGGATCCGATCCTGCATTATATGCGATACGGAGCCGCCGAGGCTCGCAATCCGAGCGCGCTGTTCGATACCGGATGGTACCTGGAGAAAAATCCCGACGTTCGTGCCGCAGGCATCAACCCACTCGTGCACTACATCCACTATGGCAAAAGCGAAGGGCGCAGGCCGCGTCAACCAAACTCTCTCTGGCTCGACGCCCCGCCCGATCCGCAGATTTTGCCGCCGGCGCTCAGGCAAACCCACACCACATCGACCGCGAAGCGCCCCTGGGAGCCTGCGGACAAAGCCGGGTCGATTTGGTCGCAGCTTCTTTGCGCGGATCCGCTTATTGTCCACGCTGTACCATCGACCGGCTTCCCTCTCGGCAGCGCAGGCGTTATCGGACCGCTTGTTCGCGACCGCAAGGCGTATTTTCTCGTCACGCCGTCCTGGACCATCGAGCCGCCCGGTCATGCGCAAGGTCTGATCGACACTGCCCGGAGCTATCTGCGGGATCATCCGCAACATCAGGTGATATTTCTCGGAAATACCGAGCGCGAACGGCAGTTGATGGCCGAAGCCGGTTTTGCGGCCATTACGCTCAATCAGAATAGCCTGCTGGAAGATGCCCAATTCCACCCCATCCCCGGCGTGGAGCCGATTTACAATGCCGTGTACAATGCACGCCTTTCACCTGAGAAGCGGCTGGAGCTTGCTGTCGAAATCGAGCTACTCGCTTTGGTATATTTCTACAACTCATTCGATTGCACGGTCCCGCAATTCCACGCCGAGCATGCCAGGCTGCAAGCGATGATGCCGCGAGCGCGCTTCATCAACGAGCTCACTCCGGAGGGGTGCCAATGGCTTCCCCCCAATCGCATCAACGAGGTGCTGGCCCAATCCCGTGTCGGTCTGTGCCTGTCGGCGATGGAAGGCGCGATGCGGGCCTCCATCGAATATCTGTTTGCCGGCCTGTCGATCGTGAGCATCCCGAGCCTCGGCGGGCGCGACTACTATTTCGATGACGAATACTGCATCATCGCGGAGCCCAATCCGCGAAGCATCCGCGAGGCGGTGGAGGCGCTGGTCACGCGCGCGGTGCCCCGCGAAGTCGTCCGGGCAAAGACGTTGATTTGTGTCGAAGCCGATCGCGCTCGCTATATCGCTCTCGTCCAGGAACTGATCGGTCGTGAAGGAAGCGCCGAGCAGTTTGCCGATCGGTTCCGAGCACTGATACGCGCCCGCGACATCCTCGCTTGGCGCTCGATGGATGAATTCTCGTCGACTGTAGCCACGGCACTGAAATCGGCAGCGCCAGCGCCCAATTAAGCTCGGGTTATCCGAAGCCAGGGCGGCCGTCGCTAGCAGCGCGCCACTTAGGGTTTTTTGAGGTAGAATTCTAGTTCGTTTTGCCAAGCCATTCGATTTGCGAACACCACGCGTTATCCATGATCCTCGCCTGTGCTTCCTCGATCGCGTTCGTGCTGAACCGAGTTGGCCTTCGCGACCGGGATCAGCCCCGGAGTTCCGCGTCGTCAGATTGAGCCGCAAGAAGTCGGTTGCCGCCCGGTAATATTGGCGCCAAACCGGCGCAAGTTCTGGCAGCGTCTCGGAAAGATTTGTTCCCCGTGTGGCATCCAACAACTTCGTGTACTCCATCAGTGCCGGTAGACTATGTGAATGATCGGTTCCATTCATGAAACTAATAATTCCTGCCAATCTGTCTATGGCTTGTCCGACCAATTGGTTGTGCACGTAATGATCGAGCTTCTCAGAAACGGCCAGCTTATAGTCGCTGGGGAGAACAAAAATGCTCAGGTATGCCGGGTGATGTAGGAGATTGGGGCTCACATAATCCTGAATGTTGTCGAACCGCTTGCGATTACACAGGCCGCTCCCGCTTGCCCACTCAAGGACTTCGGGGATCCGGTAGACATTGAGCGCATGTATCGTGAATAGAAACGATGTACAGGTGTTCTCTGCTAGGCTATCGAAACGATGGATGTTGGCATCAATTTCATCCCATTTCGACGGATATCGGACATAATTGGCAACATCGCCAATTCCGTCGAGGCTGACAAGAAAGTGGACCCTCTCGAACTGCTCCCAATATCCAGCCATATCTGCGGGAAAGACCGTTGCGTTAGTGTGATAGCGCAGTCGAATGTGATGGGCCTCGCCAAGCTCGCAGCACGATTTAACGAACGCAAACTGTTCCTCAATGAGGAACGGCTCACCTCCTGCGAGGATGATCTGCTTGACGTCAGGCAGAAAAGTCTTCAGGTCATTCCAAAAGTCAATATTGCGATACCACTTGAAGCGGTCAGCATCGATGGTCAATTGTAATCTTGCGTCGGTCTTAAGTTCTTCGTTCTGAGATAGCTCGCCGAGTCTCTTGGCTGCCTGCAGCCAGCGACTGAACTCGCGCGGCGCACACATGACGCACTGCAAGTTGCACGTATTACCAAGGCGTAGATCGATGTATCGCGGCGCGGCATCAAGAGTTCCATCCGCTGCTGTGCTACTGATAAGTCCGCGCAGGGTTTGCTCGCCGCACTCTTTCAACCAAACTTCGTTCTCAAAGACGCGATGCGATCGCCAACCTTGCGCCTCTTCGCGATAACAGCGCTGGCACGCTGCCACCTCCTCCCCTACAAGCATCCGCCGGCGGACATTCTTCACATATGCTGAGTTCCAGTAATCGGACAGCGTTTTCTCATTGACGTTGATCCCGCTGCTACTCGAAGCAACGCAACAAAGTTGGACATTGCCATCCGGCAATGCCGCCGCATGAATCCACGGCAACACGCAAAATGTCTTCGATTTCATAGGGTCGACGCAAACCAAATTCTGAGCACAGTCCTCTATGGCACTATCCCGCACTCGGCGATAGATACCGTACAATTAGCGGACGTTACAGCCAACGCGGTAACTTCTTTAACGGTATCGACGGTAACCACTGGATCCGGGGTTAAGTCCAGCTGCTCTTTCGAATGACAACCGTAACGTATCAACCCGAGGAGATTGAGTTGCAAAAGTTCCTCCAGACTGGTGCTTAGATGATTCTGCGCAAGCCCGCGCGCTTGTTGCACCAGCCACGGAAGCCTTTTTGCCGACTTTCGCAGCGGGGCGGGCGCCTTCCAACTGAGACTCGATTTTAGTGAGTGCACCTCACTGGCGCGGGCTAGAAAGGCGTTTTCCAGTTTTGCGGTTTCGTCAGCAAGGCGAGTAAGCTGAGTTTGTAGCGCTTGATCGAGTTGCGCTGCTCTTTGTCGTGTTGCTGACAGTTCAGCTTCGACGCTGTCTAGGTTAGCCGAGCGCGTTTGCAACTCTGGGCTACAGCTGATTCGGCGGCACGTTTCGCTAATTCAATAATTTGTGTTTCTTGGGAACCGCTATGAGGCCCAGTAATCTCCCGTGCCCGGACCGAAAGGATAGCACACCTGGCAGGAGTTTCTGCTGCAATGCGAGATTTCGGTCCGTCTAATGACCGCTCTGGGTCGATGCTGTTGAAAAAGTCCCAAACTGCTCGGCGCCAATTTGCCTGCTGTAAAAAATCTGACCGACAACTGCTGATTCGGCGTGGCCTCAATCACGTTACCGAGGTCGCCAGCGAGTTTATCTTCAGGCAATGAGGCCCCCCACATCTTTACACGAAAATCGCGTGTACAGCCAAAAGAAATTTTGATCACGAGTGCAAAAAAACTTTTTCAACAGCATCGGTCAAAACCCGCCTCACTACGGATCAATCGTAAGTCTGCTTCCGCCGGCTGCGGACATGTTCACATGTTCTCCGAGAATGCACGGTGCTTGAGGACGGCATGCCCGACGAAGAGACACTCCGGTCTAATTTTGGCAACTCGGCGCGAAAAAGACGAATGAGGTCACACTCGGCGGCGTTATTTTATTTCGCCCCCTGGGGGCACCCATCTCCGGTCGAGGTGGTCACGGCTACCGGCACCCACCGGGGTGTTTTGAGCGGCCATGCCATGAAAGTCTTCGCATCGACTGGTTGACCCCTCGGCGGGTGATCGAGGCGAAAAACGACCCTGCTCTGAGCGCAATAACAGTTGCTAACTGGTTATCTCCCACAGAGCGGAAACGGACCGCAAAATCGTTTGGAATAAAATGGCTTTTTCATAGCGTGTCCAACGGTTTACTAATAAGCGCGGCGGCAGATCGCGACTGTCGGCAGCTGCGGCGTCGTGTAGGCCGCGAGCAGCTGAGGCTCCGGCGTTTTCCTCAAGTTGTCAATCGAAAGCGCCATGGCCGGGAATCAGTAATCAGGAATCAGAAGCGGCAGCCTCGGAGCTCTGATTTACTGATTTCCGATTACTGTCTACTGCCTCGAGCAAGCCTGCTTGCAGACGAGCTGCTGGGTCGTGCAGTTGAGATTGCAGGGGGCGGCCGGAGCAGGATTGAGGGTGGCGCTCGCCCCGACCACAACACAGGTATTCTGGCAATTCATGGCTTGCGTGTCGCAGCCGACAAGGCATGCGGTGGAACTTTGTGGCGATAGCAACGGGGTCGGCGTCAGAGGGGAGGGCTGAACCACCCCCGTTGAAGTTGTGCTTTGCTGCGCTTGCGCACGCGAAGCGCCGACAATGTCGATTACGGCGAGTGCTATGCCCGTGCAGAGCGCGAACAGTGCCCAAAATCGCAGTATATATCCCATGGCAAGCTCCATCGGATTGCGCGCTCCAGTCTATTCTACCCATCGGCCGAGCGCGAGAGACGTAAAGATAACACACTCAATCGAGTTTCGCGCCGTGAACCGCCTTTTTTCTTGGCAGAGATTTGCCTCCCTTTTATGTTGATCGAGACACGGGGTGAGGCTGAGTATGCGCAAGCTGTTGTCATTGCTCGCGCCGGCAATGCTGATCGCCGCGCCAGCACTGGCGGACGGCGCGTACTGGCCCTATCGGCACCATTATCACCGGCACTACCTGCCGCGCCCCCGCCACGTCGTCGAAGTCGTGCAGCCTCCCTCCAGCGGAAACTTCATTATCAACGGCGCGCACTTTACGGGCTTTACCCCAGCATGCTTCAGCTGGGCGGCCGGTGAACGCATCAAGCTCATTGCCGGCGACTGGAACGGCTACTGCTCAACAGCGGTGTTTTATAATTTTCGCCGTCACAGCACCTGTCACATGTGGTGCCAATAATTGACCGCCCTCTAGCGGCGCGCCGGCAGCGATCTCGGCGGATAGAAATGCCGTCGACCGTTGAAATCCTCGACCTGATAACGGCAATCCTCGGCATCTGACGAGACGCGGACAAGATACTCGGGACCGACCGGCGACTTGCCGTGGCCGCCGGGAATGTCGAGCACGTAGGTCGGCTGGCAAAGCCCGGAGAACCGGCCACGCAGCGAGCGCATCAGCGCCTGGCCCGCCTCGATGCCGGTGCGCCAATGTGCGGTTCCCGGCGCCAAATCGCAATGGTGCAAGTAATAGGGCTTGACGCGATTTTCGACCAGGCGGCGCATGAGTTCCCCCAGCACTGCTGCATCGTCATTGACGTTGCGCAAGAGCACAGTCTGGCTCAGCATCGGAATCCCGGCATCGACCAGACGCGCACAGGCGGCCCGTGCCTTGGCACCAAGCTCGCGGGGATGATTCACGTGCAGCACCACATACGTCGCCATGCCGGGTCGCTTGAGGGCGCGCACGAGCGAGGGCGTCACCCGCGCCGGATCGACGACGGGGATGCGGGTATGCACGCGGACGATCTTGACGTGCTCGATTGCCGCAATCGCCTGCAAGAGTTTTTGCATGCGGCGAGCAGACAAGACCAGCGGATCGCCACCGGTGAGGATCACTTCCCAGATCTCGGCGTGTGCCCTGATATAGCGGATGGCAGCCTGCAGCTCGCTTTGGGAAAGAGCGCGCTTGCGTCCCACCACCTCGCGGCGAAAGCAGAACCGGCAATAGGCAGCGCAGACATGAACCGGCTTGAGCAAAACGCGGTCCGGATAGCGGTGCACAATCCCGGCAACGGGGCTGTGCGTGCCGTCTCCGATCGGATCTGCCATTTCTTCCGGATGCCCATCAAGCTCTGCCGGGTCAGGAACGAATTGCCGCGCAACGGGATCAGCCGGATCGCCCGGATCAATCAGCTCTGCAACGTCTGATGTGAGGGCAAGCGCATACCGGCGCGTGACGGCCGCAATGCCGGCGAGCTGTTCTTGGCGAGCTAAACCTGCGTGGAGCAGATCATCGGGGCGCGACAATGTCTTTCGGGCGGATCTCATGAGCCAAAGCTCTCCTGTCGATCGCGCTTCATATCCCGCTGTTCGGTTTTGCTCCAGCGGCGCTGAACAGAATGACCGTTCTTGCGTAGGGTGGGCAAAATCGTCTGGGACAGCGCTTCCGCGTGGGCCATAGCCCGCGAAGACGGGCGTAAAACGCCCTTATGGCGCGTCGCCCGATTTTGCCCACGCGTTAAGTTCATCCAATAGCGCTTTGCCCCCCCTACATTTTCGGGGATATTGCGGAGGTTTGAATTTCGGTGTTGGTATGCACGCCACGGCATTGGAGCGAGGGCAGAATGAAGAACTATCTCGACGGCGGCGAGGCGATCCTGGAAGCGTTCCGCAAGCTCAAGATCGACTACATCATGTCGTCGCCCGGATCGGAATGGTCGCCGGTCTGGGAAGCCCTGGCGCGGCAGAAGATTGAAAACAAACCAGGGCCGACCTTCATCGAGTTCCTGGCACGAGACGCTCGCCGTGAATATGGCGACCGGCTACACGCTGATGACGGGCAAGATGCAGGCGGTGCTGGTGCATGCCGGCGTCGGCGTGCTGCAGGCAAGCATGGGAATTCATGGCGCGCTGCAGGGCGAAGTGCCGATGGTGGTGATGTCGGGAGAATCCCAGACCTTGGGAGAGGATCCCGAACTCGCCATTGAGCAGCAGTGGTACGGCGGACTGACGGTCGGCGGCATCGAGCGCTTCATCGAGCCGGTGACCAAATGGGCGCGCGCGGTGACCAGCCCCTACACCCTCTACGACGGCGTGATACGCGCGGGCGAGATGGCGCAGCGCATTCCAAAAGGGCCGATCTACCTGAATGTCGCGCTTGAACACATGCTGCACGAATGGACGCCGCCCCATAACGCTCGCGAAGTGCCGCCGGCGCCGATCACGCAACCGGCTGCATCCGAGATTGAAACCGTGGCCGAGCTCCTGCGAAAATCCAAGAACCCGGTAATTGTCACAGAGACCGCGGGACGTGACCCCAAGGCATTCGCCGCGCTGATCGATCTGGCGGAGCTTGTCGCCATCCCGGTCATTAACGGCCGGGCCAACAGTTATGCAAATTTCCCGACCGATAACCCGCTCTACCTCGGCGTCGGCAATTACCAGGCGCTCGATGAAGCCGACCTCGTGCTCCTCGTTGCCGGGCGAGCGCCCTGGTATCCGGCGCGACGGCGGCCGACCACCGGAAAGATCGTCGCCATCGACGATAATCCCCACAAGGGGCATATGGTCTACCAGAACCTGCATGCCGACTATTACCTTGAAGGCGACATCGCGGAATCGCTCAAGCTCCTTAGCGCCGCGCTGCGCGCGACGAAGCTCGATGCAGCAGCGATGCGCGCGCGGCGTGAACGCGTCGCAGGCGAACACAAAACCTACGTGGCGGGTCTGCACGCCGAACGCGAGAAGGCAAAGAACGGAAGCGGCATTGATCCGCTGTCGCTCGTCGGGGCGCTGGCCGAGGTCATGCCGCGCGACACGGTCTACTACGACGAGACCATCACCCATTCGCCGATCCTGCGGCAACATCTGCCGCAGACAATTCCGCAGAGTTTCTTCCGCAGCTCGGGCGGGTTAGGCCAGGGCATCGGAACGGCGCTTGGAATAAAGCTCGCCGCCCGCGAGCGGCCGGTAGTGCTGCTCGTCGGCGATGGATCGTTTCTTTACAACCCGATCATTCAGGCGCTCGGCGCCTCCAAGCGGCATGACCTGCCGATCGTCATTGTCATTCTCGATAACAAGAAATACGAAGCCATGCGCAAAGGTCATGTGCATCATTATCCGGAGGGGGCATCGGCCAGCCAGAATCTCTATTACGGCGTAACGATTGAAGGCCCCGATTACGCGCAGCTCGGAAGCCATTTCGGCTTCACCGGCGAGCGCGTGGAAAAGCTTGCCGATCTGCCAAAGGCAATCAGGAATGCGCTCGCCGCCACCAGGAAGGGCAACACCGCCATTCTCGACGTCGTGGTGACCCGGTAAAACGAACGCGTCATGGCCGGACTTGTTCAGACTTGTTCCGGCCATCCACGACTTGATTGCAAATTTAGACGTTGATGCCCGCAACGAGTGCGGGCATGACGCCGGAGCAATGATCATGGCAGCGGCGCCCATAACACATCCTCGATGCGCCGCGCGCCAGTCGCGAGCATCACCAGCCGATCAAACCCGAGCGCAGCCCCGCTTGCCGGCGGCATTTCGGCAAGGGCTGCAAGGAATGCTTCATCGATGGGATAACGCTCGCCGTAAATGCGCTCCTTCTCGGCCATCTGTTGTTCCAGGCGGGCGCGCTGCTCGGTTGCATCGGTGAGCTCGCCGAACCCGTTTGCGAGCTCGATTCCACAGGCATAAAGCTCGAAGCGTTCTGCCAGGCGGGGATCGGATGCTTTCGGCCGAGCCAACGGCGATTGCACGCTGGGATAGTCACAGAGCAGCGTCGCCCGCTCATTGCCGAGGTGCGGCTCGACAAGCTCGACCAGGACGCGGCTGAAAATATCTCCCCAGTTGTCGTCGGCGGCGGTGCGCACCCCTGCGGCACCGGCAAGCGCCGCAAATCGTCCTGCGGGTTCCGGCGGCAGCACCGCGGCGAGATCGATTCCGGCAAAGCGCGCAAACGCCTCGCTCACGCTGAGCTGCTCGGGCGGTGCAGTGGGGTTCATCGACCGGCCGCGGAATGACCATCGAGTCGCACCCGTTACCTGCGCCGCGAGGGCCAGAATGGCTGCGCAGTCCTGCATCAGCGCCTCGTACGGTTGATCGGCCCGATACCATTCGACCAGGGTGAATTCGGGATGGTGCAGATCGCCGCGCTCGCGGTTGCGGAACACCCGGGCGAACTCGACAATGCGGCGCTCGCCCGCCGCCAGCAGCCTCTTGCAGGCAAATTCCGGCGACGTGCGCAGATAGAGCCGCTCCCGCATGCCGGTGGGCGCCACTTGTTCGGTGCCGAAGGCATGCAGGTGGGTCTCATTTCCGGGTGAGAAGACCAACGTCGGGGTTTCCACCTCGACGAAGTCACGCGCGGCAAAAAGCTGCCGGAGGGCGGCCAGGATTTGCATGCGACTCACAAGCAGGGGCCGCCGATCTCGATGACTGGCGCGCAGTGGCGAGGGCATGTAGGTCTCCGTAATACATTTCGCCAGCTCGCGGAAATCGCTGGCGCATGGCGCGAAGATCAGTATGGTGCGGGCCGACAATCCGACGGCGCGGCATTCCGTATGCTCCCGTCCCATGATCAAGGAATACGCAACGTGAAAGTCATTGCCAGCTCACTTCGCAAGGGCAACATCGTGGATGTCGACGGCAAGCTTTATGTCGTCCTAAATGCCGAGAGCTTTCACCCGGGCAAGGGCACTCCCACGACCCAAGTGGACATGCGCCGCATCAGCGACGGGGTAAAGGTTGCGCAGCGCTACAAGACAACCGAACAGGTGGAACGCGCTTACGTGGAGGACCGCGAGTATCAATTCCTTTATCAGGACGGCGACGGCTTACATTTCATGAATACCGAAACCTACGATCAGGTCACCTTGGCCTCCGACATCGTCGGCGATCAGGCGGCCTATCTGCAGCCGGAAATGAAGGTGACCCTCTCAGTGCATGAGGGCATGCCGGTCTCCATCCAGCTTCCGCAAAAAGCCATCCTGGAAGTGGTGGAAACCGAACCTACTGTCAAAGGCCAGACCGCCGCCTCATCCTACAAGCCCGCCGTTCTCTCGAACGGAGTGCGCACCATGGTGCCGCCCTTCGTCGGTACGGGCACGAAAATCGTGGTGATGACGGCCGACGGCTCCTATGTCGAACGGGCGAAGGATTGACGTCGCTCGGCACAAAGAACCGATTGCGGAAGAGCGCACACCCTCTCTGACAGGCTTATGGTAAGGAGGCGCCGCAGCGCCATTGCGGTTCTTCGCCGGATTTGCGCAAACGCTCGTCAGCGTGCGGGGGGAAACCGACTCAAGCTTGCCGCAAATCCGTACGAATAAGCGGGAGAATCGGCCACCGACTCCAGGTTCCGTCTGCAGGAAAATCATGGCAAACGAACCAACTTGCGGCTTCTCCCGACGAACCTCGCTCAAGCTCCTCGGCACGGCTTTGCTCGCCTGCTCGACGCGAACACAAAGCTTTGCCGCCGCCTCTTTCGATCAATGGGTCTCGTCGTTCCAGGCGCGGGCACGCGCGCGCGGCATATCGGACGCGACCTATGCCAGGGTGATGGCGAACATCAAACCGGACACTGCGGTTTTGGAGCTCAATCGGCAGCAGCCCGAATTCAACGAGGAGCTATGGCAATATCTCAATCGCCGAGTCTCCGATTGGCGCATTGTCACCGGCAAGGAGAAAGCGAAGGAATACGCATCGCTGCTCTCTCGCATCGAGAAGGATTATGGGGTCGAACGCTCGGTGATGCTCGGCCTCTGGGGCATTGAATCCGCCTATGGCGATCCGGACGTGCAGAAAAATCACATGCGCCCGGTCATCCCGGCGCTCGCTGCCCTCGCTTGGGAAGAGCCACGGCGCCGCGCCTATTGGGAGCAGGAATTGCTCAACGCGCTCACCATCATCGATCGCGGCTGGAGCACGGCAGAAGAGATGCGCGGGTCATGGGCGGGCGCCATGGGGCATACCCAGTGGATGCCGGAAGTCTGGCTCCATATGGGGGTTGATTACGATAAGGACGGCCGCATCACGCCATTCGGCAGGCCGGACGACGCGCTCGCCGGCACCGCGCACTATTTCGTGGAGCGGGGTAAGTATCGGCGCGGCGAGCACTGGGGCTACGAAGTGCGCGGCGCTTCCGGCCGAACCGGCGAAGGAGCATCCCGCAGCTACGACGCATGGCAGAAGGCCGGAGTGACGCGTGCCGATGGCCAGCCGTTCCCGTTGCCCGATGCGAAGGCGAAACTCTGGATGCCGGTGTCAGGCGGGCCGGCCTTTCTGCTGGGGCCGAACTTCTATGCGGTGCGCTCGTACAACCCGTCCATGAATTACACGCTTTCCATAGTCCATCTCGGCGATCGCGTTGTCGGCGGCGGGCCATTCGTGCAGCCGTTCCCGGGCGGAGAGCGCACCCCCACCCTTGCCGAAGTGCAGGAAATTCAAAAACGCCTCACTGCGCTCGGTTTCAATACCGGCGGCGCCGATGGCAGGGTTGGCAACGACACCATGCTCGCTATCCGAAACTTCCAGCGCAAGGTCGGAATGGACCCCGCCGACGGCTATGCCGGCGTGAAGCTACTGGCCCGGTTGCGTCAGGGCCTGTGATCCGGTTCTATGGCGGCAGCAACGTCTGCTCAACAACCGAGGATCACCCGTGACCACTGCAAAAGCCAAGCCAGCGCCTGTCGCCGAGAAGCCGCCGGTAACCGCCGCACATCCCTCGCTGCGCGCACTCGAACGACCGGTCAATCTTACCGGTACCAATGCACCGGGCTTCGGCAGCGACGTCGTTGCCGATACGCTGCGCGCGCTGGAAATTCCGTATGTCGCGCTTAATCCCGGTGCAAGCTATCGCGGGCTGCATGACTCCATCGTCAACTTCCTCGGCAACGAGACGCCGCAGATGCTGCTTTGCCTGCATGAGGAGAGCGCGGTCGCCATTGCCCATGGCTATGCCAAGATCACCGGACGGGCGATGGCGGCAGCCGTGCATTCAAACGTCGGTCTGTTCCACGCCACCATGGCCATCTTCAATGCCTGGTGCGACCGCGCGCCGGTCCTCGTGCTTGGCGCCACAGGCCCGGTCGATGCCGCCAAGCGCCGACCGTGGATCGACTGGATTCACACCGCGCGCGACCAGGGGGCGATCGTGCGCAACTACACCAAGTGGGACGACCAACCCGCCTCGCCGGCCGCTGCGCGCGAGGCCCTGCTGCGCGGCACCTGGATCGCCAATACCGCGCCGATGGGCCCGGTCTACGTGAATCTCGATGCGGAGATGCAGGAGGCAAAGCTCGCCGAGCCCCTCTCCCCCATCGATCCCGCGCGCTTCATGCCGCAAGCCAATCCAACGGTCGCTGCGGAGCTGATCGACGAGGCGGCCGCGATCCTGAAAGCGGCAAAGCACCCGGTCATCCTCATGGGGCGGGTCTCACGCAGTATCGAAGCGTGGAATAATCGCGTCGCACTGGCGGAGAGGCTCAACGCAAAGGTGATCAGCGACCTTAAGATCGCCTGCGGCTTCCCCACCGATCATCCGCTCCATGCCGGCGCGCCGGCGTCGAATGCCATGGTGCCGGAAGCCGTTGCGGCGCTCAAAGCCGCCGATGTCATTCTATCGCTCGATTGGGTCGATCTCGGCGGCGGCTTGCGGGCTGCCTTTGGTCAAGAAACGCCGAAGGCGAAGATCATCAGCGTCAGTGCGGATTTTTTGAATCACAATGGCTGGAGCATGGACTACGAGATGCTCGCTCCCGTCGACCTGCTCCTCCCCGCAACGCCCGATGCGGCCGTGTCGCAACTCCTCGCCGCAATCGGCGGTGAAAGAGCGCGCAAGCCCGAGGCAGTCGGCGGCAAACGGGAAAAATACGAACCATCGAGCGGTCCGTTGCGGGTCGATGATCTCGCGCGGTCCCTCAAAGCCGCAGTGGGTGAGCGGGAAGTTACCATCACCCATTTGCCGCTGTCATGGAATGGTGCGACCTGGCCCTTCCGTCATCCTCTCGACTACATCGGGTCCGAAGGCGGCGGTGGCGTCGGCGGCGGACCCGGCATATCCGTGGGGGCAGCCCTTGCTCTCAAGGGCTCCGGCCGTCTGCCCATTGCCGTTTGCGGGGATGGCGACTTCTGCATGGGGGTAACCGCCGTCTGGACGGCGGTGCATTACCGCATTCCCCTCCTCGTTGTCGTTTGCAACAACCGCTCCTTCTTCAACGATGAGCTGCACCAGGAGCGCGTGGCCCGCATCCGCAACCGCCCGCCGGAGAACCGCTGGATCGGCCAGCGTATTTCCGACCCTGACATCGACTGCGCCGCGCTTGCGCGCGCCCAAGGCGCCATCGGCTTTGCTCCTGTGATGAAGACCGGCGATCTGGTGCCGACCTTCGAGAAGGCCATCGCTGCGGTGGAGCAAGGCCAGGTGGCGGTCGTGGACGTGCGGGTCGAACCCGGCTACTCGGCGGTCACCACTGCCGCCATGCTGCGAGGAACCGAGAAGTAAGCTTGTTCTTAAATCGCGAAGCTTTCGTGGGTCGCGGGGTGAAACAGCTCCTCCGGTGCAACGAGTCGCGACGAAAGCCCTTCATCGTGATGATGGCGCAGGAACGTCTGCAGGACCTTCCGGTTTGCCGCCAATCCATAGGACCAGAAATCCTCGCCCATCAATTCACGCGCGGCGCGTAGCTGCTCTTCCACGAACGGGAGTGTGGCTTTGCTCGCGGCAGTATCTTCAAGCGCCTCGATACACTTGGCCTTCGCTTGGGAAAATGCCTTGAACACGGCGGCCGGGAGCCACGGATGCGCTTCCACCAGCGTACGCCGTATGCCGGTGAGATGCATGATGGGAAAAATGCCGGTGCGCTGAAAGTAGCTGCGGCCGGCCGCGATCGGGTCGCTGAACAGCCAGCCGATATCGGCATTGCTCCTGCCTGCGAGATGCGGCGGCCGCGGCGCAATGAAGCCGTCGATGTCGCCACGCTCCAGCAATTGCGAAATCGTCGTCCCTGCCGGCGCATCCTGCAAACGTAGAGCCGCCGCCAGCTTGACCGTGATCTTTTCCGGGCGCCCCGGGTTCTCGATGCCACCCCTCACCCAAATGATGTCAGATGGTTTCACACCGTGCTCGTCCTGCAGAATGATGCGCGCCCATACACACGCGGTGAGTTGAAACTCCGGCAGTCCGATGCGTTTGCCTTTGAGGTCGGCTGGCGATTTGATGCGGTCCTTGCGCACATAGATGGAGTTGTGGCGAAACGCGCGCGAGACGAAAGCAGGTACTCCGATATAGGGACAGGTGCCGTCCGCGGTCTTGACTGTGAAGCTCGACATGGAGAGTTCGCAAATGTCGAAATCCATGCTGCGGAACGCGCGAAAGAATATCTCCTCCGGCGGCAGGTTCATGAAAATCGGTTCGACGCCGTCGATCTGCACCGCTCCGTCCATGAGCGGACGAACCCGGTCATAATTTCCCACCGCTACCGACAACTGTAGTTTCGACATAGGATCAGCTTGTCCCGAGCGGGCCATCAGCCGGCGCCATGTCGATGAGCCGCAACTGCACGCGTTCGACGCCATTCCATCGATCGAGGCATAAGGTGCCAACCGCGTGCACGGCACTGCCGCGGCTGCGCCCGAGCGCCATCCCGAGCTGTCGGCCGGCGGCGCGGAATGCAACCCCATTGACGATCGAGCCATCGCCGGCGCGCAGCCGCACGCGCGTATGCGCCTGGGCAACGTCCTCGACATAAACCAGCGTATGCGCGGGAAAGGCGATCACCGGCTCGGAGTTGCCTGATCCGAACGGACCTGCGCGCTCGATCATCGTCAATAGCTCTTTGTTGGCCGCGGCTGCGGTGATCGCGCCGTCGATCAGCAGGGCGTCGTCGCGGCGCGCCTGCGTGACTGCGGAAGAGAGCGCCGATTCCAGGAAAGCGCGAAATTCGCCGAGCGCTTCTTTGCGCAGCGTAATGCCGGCAGCCATGGCATGGCCGCCGCCTTTGACGAGAATGCCGGCCTTTGCGGCGCGACGCACCGCGCGCCCGAGATCGACGCCGGTAATGGAGCGTCCCGACCCGGTACCGGTGCCGCCTGGCTCGAGCGCAATTGCAAATGCCGGTCGTCCGAACCGCTCACGCAGTCGAGCAGCGACAAGACCGACGACGCCGGGATGCCAGCCCTCGGCTGCAGTGACGATCACCGCCCCGGTGTCTTCGCTGCCGAGCGCCGCGGAGGCTTCCGCTTCCGCCTGGGCGAGCGTCGCGCTCTCGATGCTTTGCCGCTCGCGGTTGAGGCGGTCGAGTTCCACGGCGAGGCGTGCGCATTCGGATGGGTCATCCTGCATGAGCAGATCGACGCCCAGCGTTGCGCGACCTATTCGGCCGCCGGCATTGATGCGCGGGCCCAAAAGAAAGCCGAGATGCCACGCCTGCGGAGGCCCCCCCAGCCGCGCCACGTCCATCAATGCGGTGAGGCCTGGATGCTCTCGGCGTTTGAGGGCAAGGAGGCCTTTGGTCACGAAGGCGCGATTAAGGCCCGTAAGCGGCACCACGTCGGCAACCGTCCCAAGCGCGACGAGATCGAGAAGCATCAGGAGGTCCGGTTCAGACCGTTGCGGACTCCAAAATCCGCGCCTGCGAAGTTCCCGATTGAGCGCGACGACCGTCATGAAAACGAGACCCACGGCTGCCAGATAGCCAAGCTTCGACAGGTCATCGAGCCGATGGGGATTGATGACCGCGAGTGCCGGAGGAAGCTCTTCCTCGGCCTGATGATGGTCGATTACGATGACGTCGAGCCCGAGGCCCCGCGCCTCCCTCAGCGGTTCGTGGCTCATGGTGCCGCAGTCAACCGTCACGAGCAGGGTTGCACTCTGGGCGGCGAGCGCACGAATGGCTTGCGTATTGGGGCCGTAACCTTCGAAAAGCCGATCCGGAATGTGAATGACCGGCGCAAGCCCGCAGCAATGGAGATAGCGGCCAAGCGCCGCGGCGGCAGTGGCGCCATCGACGTCATAATCGCCGAAGATCGCAATCTTTTCCGCTCTGAGGACCGCGTCGGCGAGCCTTGCCGCAGCCGCTGGCATGCCGGAAAGCATATGCGGGTCAGGCATCAATGCGCGCACCGTCGGATCGAGATAGGCCGCTACCTCCTCGATCTCGACCTGACGGCCAGCAAGAATTCGCGCCAACAGGTCGGGCACGTCGTGGCGCTGCGCAATGGCAAGCGAGCGCGCCGAGCCCCGCGCGTCGAGCCTGTCGCGCCAAACCCGCCCGCACGCGGAACGCTCAACGCCGAGAAACAGGCGCTGGGCTACAGATTGGGTCGACGCCAGAGCGGCCGTCATGTTTCATTCGCTTCCATCGAGTTGGCGAATCACCTGCACAAAGTTGCTGATTTTGAATCATCGTCACGTGCTGCGCCACTATTGCGTACGTCGCCGTAGCCCGGATGGAGCGCAGCGCAATCCGGGATTCGTCGCATGACGCCCTCGCCCCGGATTTCGCTTCGCTCATCCGGGCTACAGCCGACCGCCTGCAAGGCATTCTAATCCAGGTGGAACTTGGCGAACTCCCGGTGATCGGCGCCGATCCAACGCACCGTGCCGGTGACCGAGCGCATGACCACCGTCTCGGTCTCGATGACATCCTTGCGAAAGCGCACGCCATTGAGCAGCGCGCCGTCGGTCACGCCCGTTGCCGCGAACAGACAATCGCCTTTCACCATGTCGCGGATCTCGTATTTTTTGCGCGGGTCTGTGACGCCCATTTTCGCAGCGCGGGCACGCTTCTCTTCGCTGTCGAGCACGAGCCGGCATTGCATTTGCCCGCCGATGCAGCGCAGCGCCGCGGCCGCCAACACACCTTCCGGCGCACCCCCAATGCCCATGTAAATATCGATGCCGGTATTGTCAGGATCGGCGGTATGGATCACGCCGGCAACGTCGCCGTCGGTGATCAGCCGCACCGCGGCGCCGGCTTTGCGCACGGCCGCGATGAGCTCGGCGTGGCGCGGCCGGTCGAGCACAAGCGCGGTGATCCCTTCCGGTTGCACGCCTTTTGCACGGGCGAGCTTGCGGATGTTTTCCTCGGCTGGAGCATCAAGGTCGACCACTCCGGCGGGATAGCCGGGGCCGATCGCAATCTTCTCCATGTAAACGTCGGGAGCGTTGAGCAGCGTCCCGCCTTCGGCCATGGCCATGGTGGCAATCGCGCCCGGCATGTTCTTGGCGCACAATGTGGTGCCTTCCAGCGGATCGACCGCAATATCAACTTTCGGGCCATGCTTGTTGCCCACCATCTCGCCGATGAACAGCATCGGCGCTTCGTCGCGCTCGCCCTCTCCGATGACGACTGTACCGTCAATCGGCAGCTTGTTGAGTTCGCGGCGCATGGCATCGACGGCAGCCTGATCGGCGGCTTTCTCGTTGCCGCGACCGGTCAGGCGCGCCGCCGAGACAGCGGCGCGTTCAGTCACGCGCACGATTTCCAACGACAGCACGCGCTCCAGTACGAGATCAGGCTGGATGGTGATGGAGGAAACGGTCCGGCGTTCCTGATTACCCATATTGGCTCCCTGAGCGCCCCGTTCGGGCGCAACTTTATCCGCACATTTCGTCGTTGTCGTTCCGGCGTTAGCCGGTTCCTCCCAGCAAGCAGCAGAGTCTATCAGTTTTTTTCGATGCGTATGACCTGCGGCTTGCCCGAGATCACCTTGTCGCGCCCGACCGCGGCAAGCGCTTTGCGCACCGCATCCTCGCTGGTCGCGTAGGTAATGAGAATAACCGGCACCGGTACATCCGAACGTCCTGGAACATCGCCGCCGTGCGGACGTCCGCCGCGATGGCGCTGCACAATCGATTCAAGCGAGATGTTCTGCTGCGCCAGACGCCTGGCGATGGCAGCAGCAGTACCGGGCTTGTCGACCGCGAGCAGGCGAATGTAATAGCCCCCCTCATGCCGCTGCATCGGCGCCTTGCTGCTGACCACAAGCAGCGATGCGGGCCGCCCAAACGGCGCGGTGCGTACCCCGCGTGCAATATCGCCGATATCGGAAACCACGGCAGAGGCGGTTGCCATCCCACCGGCGCCAGGGCCGACCAGGGTGATCGGTTCCATCGCGTCTGCATCGATGGTGACCGCGTTGGCCACGCCTGCCACCTGGGCGATGGCAGTGTCTTTCGGCACCATGGTCGGATGCACGCGCTGCTCGATCCCCTGCTCGGTCTTGACCGCCACTCCCAGGAGCTTCACCCGATAGCCAAGCTCGTCCGCCCATTCGAGGTCCTCCGGCGCGATTGACGATATGCCTTCGACATAGACCGCGCTTTCGTCAACTCTCGTGCCGAAGGCAAGCCCCGCAAGAATTGCAAGCTTCTGCGCGGTATCGTGGCCTTCCACGTCGAAAGCAGGATCGGCTTCGGCATAGCCCAGGCGCTGGGCTTCCCG
The DNA here is from genome assembly GCA_963817135.1 of uncultured Alphaproteobacteria bacterium. Lineage (GTDB taxonomy): Bacteria > Pseudomonadota > Alphaproteobacteria > Rhizobiales > Xanthobacteraceae > VAZQ01. Next base: position 62,077 of record CAWFNG010000021.1, read on the forward strand.
CAGACACTCGGCGAATGTGAGTTTCTCCTGCTCCATGCGGGTCAAAATGTAATTGCAGGTGCCGTTGAGGATTCCGTAGATGCGGGCAAGCGAATTGCCCGCAAGCCCCTCGCGCAGCGTCTTGACAATCGGAATAGCGCCGCCGACCGCCGCTTCGAAATTGAGCGCCACGTGGTTCTTTTCGGCGAGGGCTGCAAGTGCAACGCCGTGGCGGGCCAGCAGCGCCTTATTGGCGGTGACGACCGATTTTTTGGCGCGCAGGGCAGCGTTGATGGCGGCCTTGGCTGGATTGGCTTCGCCTCCAATCAACTCGACGAAAACATCGATCTCTCCGTCGGCTGCGAGTGCAACCGGGTCGGCCACCCAGCGCAGCCGTTTTAGATCGATACCGCGTCGTTTGCCTTGTGACCGCGCGCATACTGCGACCACTTCGATCGGGCGCCCGCAGCGGGCGGCGAGCGCCTCGCGCTGGCGATCGATCAACCGGACCACCGAGGCGCCCACCGTGCCCAAACCGGCAATACCGACTTTGAGGGGAGGCGCCATTGAGAAGTTGCGAGTGAACTAAAGTCACCGCCGTTTGGCCAAGGGAAGAACGTTGTGCAACTTTTCCGGCGCGCTTTCAAGAAAGCGGCGAATGTTGCGCGCGGCCTGCCTGATGCGCTGCTCATTCTCCACCAAAGCAATGCGCACGTATCCTTCGCCGTATTCCCCGAAACCAATTCCAGGCGATACCGCGACTTCGGCTTTTTCCACGAGCAGCGTCGAGAACTCGACACTGCCAAGGCTTTCAAATGCCGGAGGGATCGGGGCCCAGGCGAACATGGAGGCGCGCGGCGGCGGAATTTCCCACCCGGCGCGACCGAACGATTCCACCAATGTGTCGCGTCGCCGCTTATAGGTTTCGCGCATCTCGCGAATGCAGTCGTCAGGTCCATTGAGCGCCGCCGTGGCCGCCACCTGGATCGGCGTAAACGCTCCGTAATCGAGATAAGATTTGACCCGTCCCAACGCGGCGATGATCCGCTCATTGCCGACGGCGAAGCCAATGCGCCAGCCGGGCATCGAATAGGTCTTCGACAGCGAGGTGAATTCGACGGCAATATCCATCGCACCCGGTACTTGCAGCACGGACGGGGGCCGTTCGTTTTCGAAATAGACTTCCGCATAGGCCAGATCCGAGATGATGAAAATGCCGTGCTTTTTGGCGAATGGGACCAGCTCGCGATAGAAATCCAGGTCCGCGACATAAGCGGTCGGATTCGACGGATAGCAGGCGATGACCGCGATCGGCTTTGGAATGGAGTGAACGATCGCGCGTTCGAGCCGCGTGAAGAATTCGGGTGTCGGCTCCGATGGCACCGCGCGGATTACGCCGCCCGCCATCAGAAAACCGAAGGCATGGATTGGATAGCTCGGATTGGGCACCAGGATCACATCGCCGGGAGCAGTGATCGCCTGCGCAACGTTGGCAAAGCCTTCTTTGGAGCCGAGCGTCGCTACAATCTGGGTTTCGGGGTCAAGCTTCACGCCAAACCGACGCCCATAATACCCGGCCTGGGCGCGCCGCAGCCCGGCAATGCCGCGCGAGGAGGAATAACGGTCGGTACGCGGCTTGCCGACGGTCTCTTTGAGCTTCTCGATGACGTGCGCAGGCGCCGGAAGATCGGGATTGCCCATGCCGAGATCAATGATGTCGGCACCGGCATTGCGGGCCAATGCCTTGGCGCGATTCACCTCTTCGAAAACGTAAGGCGGCAGACGGCGAATGCGGTGAAATTCTTCCATCACCCCAGCTCCCCCTAGTGCGGTGAATTTGAAGTTCCTATCATAACTGGCCGCAAGCTCGTTTAGGAACTTCAAATTCAAAACCGCACTAAAATCATAAAGTTGCTAGTGGTCCCTAAATTCCGAAGTTCGCACCTGAACGTGGCCGCGAGCACTGGCGAACTTCGGAATCGGACCACTAGCCGGACCAGCGCAGGCCTCCTATAGCTGTATCACGGGTTGCGAGCGCTGCCAGCAGGTTTGCCGCTCGCCCCGGCGGTGCGCGCCCGCGCAGCAATAAGCTCATCTTCCAGCTTCTTTTGCTCCTCGCTGGTGAGCACTGTCTCGCGCGGCGGGGCTACATCATTCACGGCAGGATACTCGCCCGGCGACTGCGGTCGCGCTGGCGTCGCTTCGGGCAGGCCGCCAATGGCCGTGGGGATGTGATCGGTAACGGTCGCGCAGCTCACAAGAAGCGCAGGGCCGGCAAGGAGCACCGCCAGTCGCACGCATGCCGCGGCCAATGTCTGCTGCGACGGCTTCAACGCCATACTTCTCAAGCCTTTATCGGCTGCCGACAAAATCGGTGCAATTTCAAGCAATTGTCAACAGGCGGCGATATTCCGTCAATATGACCAAAGCAAGGTGGACCCTGGTCGTCCGCTTGCCCGGCCTCGCGTCTTGCGGGTCTGGCGCGTAAAGTCCATTTCATCTTCAAAAGCCGTGTCATTTTCAAAAGCTACGTCGGCCGCCACTGCGGCAATCGAGGCCCACCGTGAGAGCCCCGCCGGAACCGGTAAAAAGCACCTCAGCGGATATCGAGGAATTCGCCCGCAACATCGCCCGGATGATGGAAGAAGGGGGCAAGGCGCTGGCCGCCTATCTCAAGCCGCGCGAGGAAGGCCGGGTCGAAGACCAATACGCCGAAACCACCGATGTGGTGAAAACCATGGCCCAGGTGGCGGATTTCTGGTTGCGCGATCCCCATCGCGCGCTCGAACTGCAATCGAGCCTCGGCAAGGCCTATCTCGATCTGTGGGGGAATGCGGTCAAGCGCATGGCGGGCGAGCACGTCGAGCCCCTGGTCACGCCCGATCCCAAAGACAAGCGCTTCGCCGACCCCGAATGGTCTGACAACCAGTTCTTCGATTTCCTGAAGCAGGTCTATCTGCTCACGACCGATTGGGCGAATAAGCTCGTGCATGACGCCAAAGGGCTCGATCCGCATACCCAACAGAAGGCCGAGTTTTATGTGCGGCAGATTGCGAACGCCATTGCCCCCTCGAATTTCATTCTGACCAACCCCGAGCTGCTGCGCGAAACGCTTTCGTCGAATGCCGCCAATCTCGCGCGCGGCATGCACATGCTGGCCGAGGACATCGCCGCCGGTCATGGCGAACTCAAGATTCGCCAGTCAGATGCAAAAATGTTCGAGGTCGGGCGCAATCTCGCGCTTACGCCGGGCAAGGTGATCTTCGAAAACGACTTGATGCAGCTCATCCAGTATAGCCCGTCCACCGCAACGGTCCTCAAGCGGCCGCTCCTGATCGTCCCGCCCTGGATCAACAAATTTTACATTCTCGATCTCACTCCGGAAAAATCATTCATCAAGTGGTGCGTGGCGCAGGGGCTTACGGTTTTCGTGATTTCCTGGGTCAATCCGGACACCCGTTTGGCCAAGAAAAGCTTTGAAGACTACATGCGCGAAGGCCCTCTCCCCGCTCTCGATGTCATCGAACAGGCAACCGGTGAACGCGAAGTCCATGCCCTGGGGTACTGCGTGGGAGGCACGCTGCTTGCGACGACCCTCGCCTACATGGCGGCGCAGAACGATACTCGCATCCTCTCAGCAACCTTGCTGACCGCTCAGGTCGATTTCACCCATGCCGGCGATCTCAAGGTCTTCGTTGACGAGGAGCAGGTTGCGGCGCGCGAGCGCGAGATGAGCGAGCGCGGATATCTCGAAGGCAAGAAAATGGCGACCGCCTTCAATCTGCTGCGCTCCAACGATCTGATCTGGCCCTATGTCATCAGCAATTATCTCAAGGGCAAGGAGCCCGCTCCCTTCGATCTGCTCTACTGGAATTCCGATGCCACGCGCATGCCGGCAGCAAACCACTCGTTCTATCTGCGCAATTGTTACTTGGACAACAAGCTGAGCAAAGGCCAGATGGAGATTGGCGGCATCAAGCTCGACTTAAAGAGCATCAAGATTCCGATCTACAATCTCGCCACCCGCGAGGATCACATTGCACCGGCAAAGTCGGTTCTGCTCAGCTCAAAATTCTTCGGTGGGAAGGTTCGTTTTGTGCTGTCTGGGTCAGGGCACATTGCCGGCGTTGTCAATCCTCCGGACAAGATGAAATACCAGTATTGGACCGGGCCAAAACCGACCAGCGCCAATCTCGACCGCTGGCTCGCCAAAGCCAAGGAGCATCCGGGCTCGTGGTGGCCCGACTGGTTCGCCTGGATCAAGGTGCAGGATGCATCCGAAGTGCCGGCCCGCGAGCCCGGTGGCGGCCGTCTTGCGGCGATCGAGGACGCCCCCGGACGCTATGTCAAAGTCAGAGATTGATATAGGCTCTCGTGTGGCGGATTTGACGTTTCCTGCCAGCGGGCAAGGCCGGCGCAAGCCTCAAGGAGAAAGCGCGATGCACCTGATCATGCCACTTTCAATTCTTGCCCTGGCAAGTGTTTGGGCAGGACAGGCTTTCGCGCAGGACCTCACGGGGACGCTCAAGAAGATCAAGGATATCGGCGCGATCACGCTCGGCCACCGGGAATCCTCGGTGCCATTTTCGTATTACGACGACAAGCAGCAGGTCGTCGGCTACGCCATGGATCTCTGCCACCGTATCGTGGACGCCGTAAAATCCGAACTAAAGCTTCCGCAATTGCAGACCAGGCTCAATCCGGTTACTTCCGCGACGCGCATTCCGCTGATAGCCAACGGCACTGTCGATCTTGAATGCGGCTCCACCACCAACAACCTGGAACGCCAGAAGCAGGTTTCCTTCACCATCACCCATTTCGTCACGGCGAACCGTTTCGTATCGAAGAAAGCCGCCAATCTGAAGACCGTCGAGGATCTGCGGGGCAAAACCATCGTGTCGACCGCGGGCACGACCAACATCAAGCAGATCACCGAGATCGGAGCGCAGAAAGGCCTCAACCTCAACATTTTGTCTGCCAAAGATCACGCCGAGGCTTTTCTCATGGTGGAAACCGGCCGCGCGGTCGCCTTCGTGATGGACGATATTCTGCTCTACAGCCTGGTCGCCGGCTCGAAATCGCCGCAGGATTACGTGATTTCCGCGGATGCGCTTTCGGTGGAGCCCTACGGCATCATGCTGCGTCGCGAGGACCCCGCCTTCAAGAAAGTGGTAGATGAATCCATGATCGCCACCTATCGCGGCGGCGCCATCAACGCGATCTACGACAAGTGGTTCCTCAAGCCTATTCCGCCGAAGGGCATCAACCTCAACGTGCCGATGAGCGATTCCTTCAAGAAGGTGATTGCCAATCCGACCGACAGCGGTGACCCCGCGGTTTATTAGTCAGGCGCGCGGCCCCGGACCCGGTGGAAACTTGCCGCGCCAATGGTGCGCGATGTCCGCGCCGGAACAAAACCATACTTTGTCAAAGCCGCGCATGTAGTCGAGGAGCTTGATCAGACCGCTGCAGCGGCCCGGCCTGCCGATCAACCGGTCGTGAAGGCCGATGGAAAGAAGCTTCGGCGAATCGCGCTCACCCTCGCGATAGAGGACATCGAACGCGTCGCGCAAATACGTGAAAAAATCGTCTCCAGTGGAGAAGCCGCTGTTCTCATTGAACCGATTGTCATTGGCCTCATACGAGTAGGGGATGACAAGATGCGGCTTGTCGCCGACTTGCAGCCAATAGGGCAGTTCGTCGGCAAGTGAATCGCGGTCGTACAGAAAACCGCCCGCCTCGACCACAAGCCGGCGTGTATTCGGGCCGGGTCGCCCGGTCATCCACCCGACCGGTCTCGTTCCGGTCAGACGAGTGAGGATGTCGACGGCACGGGCGATGTGCTGGCGCTCGAGGCCCTCTTCAACCGCGCCATAATCGATCCACCGATAACCATGACTGACGATCTCGTGGCCGGCATCGACGCACGCCCTGGTCAATTCGGGATTTTGCTCCAGCGCGCGGGCGACACCGAGGATGCTCGCCTTGACCGAGAACTCGCGAAACACATCAAGCACCCGCCAGGCGCCGCGGCGGCTGCCATATTCAAAAATCAACTCGACCAAGGGCACGCGCGCGCCCCGTTGTGCGGCGACTCCGATATCGTTGAGCATGCCCTCCGACACCTCATCGCCGTTTATCAGCGACGATTCTCCGCCGCCCTCGATGTTCAGGTTGAAGTTGACCGCGATCAAAGCGCCGTCTGGCCAGCCCGGATGCGGCGGCGTCGCGCCGTAGCCGACGAGATCGCGCGCGACCATCGGGTCGGGTTTTGGCTCAATCATTATGGGAGCAACTGGATCATAGCTTCGAGTCACATGTCTCATCCGCTAACCGTCATCCTGAGGTGCTCGGCGCGAAGCGGCGAGCCTCGAAGGAGACGGCCCGGGTTGAGGCCGTTCATCCTTCGAGGCCCGCGCCTCCGATGGCCGCAATACCATTAAGGTCTGTGCATGCGCGGGCACCTCAAAATGACGGAGAGAGTCAGCGAGAGGCGCAGTGCACGCGTCGTAGCAGTAGAACCAGTCGGTATCGCTTGGCCCGCGCATCCAGGTATGTTCGATGGAGATGCGCTGCACTTCGGCGACCCTGGGGATTCGCGTTGCCGCATATGAGCGAAACGCTTCCGCTGCGTCGTCGAAGGTTGCGAGGCAGCGGCTGAGGATCGCTGCGTCCTCGACGGCCATGGCCCCGCCTGCCGCCATGAAGGGCCGCATCGGGTGACACGCGTCGCCCAACAACACGATCCGGCCGCCGCTCCAACGGTCGTCCCGTTCGCGATCGAAGATCGGCCACAGGCTCACGTTACCTACGGCTTCCAGGACGCGCTGCAAATCCGTATGGAAACCAGCGAACGCCCCCAGATATTCGTCGCGCGATGACGGTATGGACGCCTCGTCGCCGTCCCACCCCGACGCCGGCACAACCCCGATAGCGTAAACTTCATCCCGCCGGCTGGTCAGGAAATAGGGCAAGCAGTGCCGATCGGGACCCCACCACTTGGTGCAATCCGGGATCTGCAATCCTCGCAGCCGCTCGGATGGAAAGATCGCGCGGTATGCGGCCGCGCCGACAAATCGCGGAGGTTCGGGCCCGAGCAGCAATTCACGCACCTTGGAGCGGATGCCATCGGCACCGACGACAATATCGGCCTCGGCAGTGGCGCCATTTTCAAAGATGAGGCGTATTGCACCGCTCGATTCCTGCAAATCTACCAGACGATGATTGAACGCGATCGTTCCGGGGGTCACGGCCCGTTCGAGTACCGTATGCAGGTCGCCGCGATGGATGTGGACGTAGGGACCGCCAAAACGCCGCTCGCTCTCGGCGTCGAACACGATCTGATACATCGTCTCGCCACTGTCCCAGGCGCGGCTGATGTAGATTTGCGATTTTATGCCGGCTTCGACAAGCGCGGATTCAATGCCGAGCCGCCGCAATACCTTGCTCACGTTCGCGCTGAGGATGATGCCCGCGCCTATGCGGGAGAAGGTCGGTGCCTGCTCATAAACTTTGACGCTGAAGCCGGCTTGCTGCAGGAAGCCCGCTGCAGTCAAGCCGCCGAGGCCCGCGCCAACGACCGCAACTCGCTTCTTCTGTTTCATTGGCGATCCCGAACCTGAAGATACGGCACGCTCCGTTACGGACGACCTTCCGGGCTGTCAAGCAGGATGCAAGCGCGTTCGTGGCCTAGTGGTCCGATTCCGAAGTTCGCCACCACTCGCGGCACGTTCAGATGCGAACTTCGGAATCTAAGGACCACTAGCAACTCTATGATTTCTAGTGCGGTTTTGAATTTGAAGTTCCTAAACGAGCTTGCGGCCAGTTATGATAGGAACTTCAAATTCACCGCACTAGACAATTCGCATTCGTGCCTGCGATCAAGGCCTGCCTGCTCACAGCATTGACCCGTTATAATGAATTCCCTAGCGTCATCTCGGCATTTCAGGAACGTTCGCCGTATTGCGCCCGCCGGGAATGACCGTGGCATTGCAAGTATTCGAGAGCCATTTCAGGAGAGTCACGATCATGAGAATGATTCCGCGCCTGATCGCCGCAAATGCCGTCATCGCTGCGCTTCTGCGCTTTTCCTGCGCGCAGGCTGCCGAGGTGAATTTCATCACCGACTTCGGTTATTTCGGCCGCCATTCCTATTATTACGTCGCGCTCGACAAGGGCTACTACAAAGCGGAAGGCCTCGAAGTTTCCTTTCTTCGCGGTCAGGGATCGATCGACGCCATCAAGAAGGTGGGCTCCGGAGCTGCAAGCATAGGGTTTGCCGATGCCGGCGCCCTGGTCCTCGCGCGCGGCAACGATGCCATTCCAGTCAGATTGGCTGCCATCGTCTATGCAACGCCGCCGCACGCGATCTTTGCCCTGGCCGACAGCGGCATCAAGGCACCGAAAGACCTGGAAGGCAGGACAGTCGCCGATACCGCCTTCAGCGCCATTCCTGTCGTCTTCAACGCGTATGCGCAGGCGGCGGGCATTGATGCGAAAAAGGTGAAGTGGATTGCAGCCGAGGCATCGGCCTTGCCCTCGCTTCTTGCGACAAAGCGGGTCGATGCCGTCGGACAGTTCACGGTGGGCGAGCCGCTCTTAGCCAACGCGGTCAAACCTGAGAAGCTGTTCCGGCTTGCCTATAAGGACGTGGGTTTTGATTATTACGGGAACGGCATCATTGCCACCGAACAGACGATCAAAGACAACCCTGATCTTGTTAAGGCGTTTGTGCGCGCGACCCTGAAAGGAATGCGCGATGCTTTTGCCAATCCAGCCGAAGCCGGTGAAATCCTGCACAAATATCACAAGGAGATTTCGGCCGACGTCGCGCAGGGCGAAACTGAACGGGTGCGCGAGCTGGCGGTCGTCGCCGGCCGTCCTTTGGGCGTAATCGATGAAAGCCAACTCAAGCGCACGATCGATGTCATGCAGAAATCCTACCCGCTGAAAAATGCCGTCCAGGCACAGGACATGTACGCTCCGGGTTTCGTTGAATGAGGTCGGAACCTCTGTCTGCCCGCAGTACCTGGTCTGCAGCAGCGGAAACCATCGACAACAGTGTTCCCGCCATCGAGCTTCAAGGCATAACCAAGAGTTTCGGCAGCGGGGCAGAGATCGTCGACGCGCTGGGTCCGCTTGATCTTAAGATCGAGACCGGCAGCTTTGTCTCGGTGGTCGGCCCATCCGGTTGCGGCAAATCGACTTTGCTTCGGCTGATCGCCGGCTTGGACCGGCCAACGCAAGGGCGGCTGCGGCGTGACGGTGCGGCGCTGGCCGGCCCTTCCCGCAGCGTCGGAATCGTATTCCAGGATCACGTGCTGTTTCCATGGGCCAGCGTCCTGGAAAATGTCATGCTGCCCGCCGACGTCTTGTCGCTGCCGAAGCAGGCAGCGCGGGAACGGGCCTATTGGTTGCTGGAATTGACGGGACTGAAGGATTTTGCGCGTCACCGGCCGCATATGCTGTCGGGAGGAATGAAACAGCGCGCCGCATTCTGCCGCGCCCTGCTGGCCGATCCGCAGATGCTTCTGCTCGACGAGCCGTTCGCGGCGCTCGATGCATTGACGCGCGAAGAACTCTCGCTTGAACTTTCGCGCCTGTGGCAGGACCTCGGACGCACCGCCCTTCTGATCACGCACTCGATCGACGAGGCCATCCTCCTGGGCGACCGCGTCGTCGTTTTATCCCGGCGGCCGGGACGGACCATGCTGGATATTCCCGTCGATCTGCCGCGTCCGCGCGACGTGAATACCGAGAAGCTTGCGCGTTTCCTGGAGATCAGACAGACCGCCCGCGCACTGCTGTTCAATCGCCCAAATGCCTGATCCAGCATGTCCGCCGCGGCCCTGAGATCGATCGCCGCGCGAGCGACGACGCCGGTGATGTATGTGCTGCTCGTCATCCTGTGGGAAGCCTGTGCCCGGATATTCAAGATTCCCGGTTGGATACTGCCGGCCCCCTCGGCAATCCTCTTCGCCGCGCGGGATTGGGCGCCGGACCTCCTCTACAACAGCTATGTGACGGTGCGCGAAACGGTGCTTGGTTTTTTCCTCGCGCTCGTCATATCGCTGCCGCTTGCGATTATCATCGCCTTCACGGTTACACTGCGGGCGCTCATCTATCCCATCCTGCTGGGGTTGCAGTCTGTTCCAAAAGTCGCGCTCGCTCCACTTGTCATCCTCTGGCTCGGTCTCGGCAGCTGGCCAAAAATCGTCATCGTCGTCCTGGTGTGCTTTTTCCCCATTCTGGTGAATGTCGTCGCCGGCTTCGAGGCAGTGCCCAAGGCAATGCTCGACCTGATGCGCTCGCTGCTCGCGCCGGAACTGGTCGTTTTTCGTCGCTTGCGTATTCCGATCGCGCTGCCGCATCTATTTACGGGCTGCAAGATCGCCGTGACCTTCGCGGTAATCGGCGCCGTAATCAGCGAATTTGTCGCGGCGCAGGAGGGCCTGGGTTACCTGATCCTGATCTCGACCGCACAATCGCAGACGCCGTTGGCGTTCGCTTCCATCATCCTGCTGACGATCGTCAGCGTCATGCTGTTCTACGCCGTGGAATTTTTCGAACGGCGGCTCGTCACATGGACGCCGTAGAGCCAGTACCGGTTTTGACATTCTGCTAATTGGCGCGGGGGAACGAAAATGGGCTCATCTCATCGGCGGTTCGCCCGAGCGGGTCCCACTGAGCCCAGCCGTTCCAGACGCGCTCCCCGGCTCTCTGCGCCTGCCTCCGCAGATCGGCAAAATCGATGCTCGGGATGCGGCCGTTTTCCATGCAGATCTTTCCGTCAACGATGACGGTCTGCACATCATCGCCGATTCCGCAATCGACAAGGCTTTTGATTGGATCGCGCACCGGGCCAAAGCGCAGCGTGTCGCGGCCGTCGAGCGCAATAATGATGATGTCCGCCTTCGCGCCGGGTGCTAGCCGACCGAGGTCGTCACGGCCGACGGAGCGTGCGCCGGCAAGGGTCGCGGCTTCAAACACTTCTGCCGCCGTTGCCGCTTTCAAATTGCGGCTCGCGACCTTGCCGAAATAGGAGGCATTGCGCATTTGCAAAATCATGTCGCGCGGATAGGTATCTGTGCCGAGCGCAATGTTGACGCCGGCCGCGCGATACGATTGCCAGCTGTCGAGGAAACGGGCGCGGCGCGCAATGTTTACCGGGCAATGGGAAATCGAGCAGCGATGGCTGCCCATGATTTCGAGATCATGTGCGCCGGAATAACTTGCTAGAGGATTGTCGGCAGTGAGATTACCGTGGCCGATGTTGAGCTTGTCAGACAGGAGCCCGACGTGCCGCAACAGTTCAATGGAAGTCATCCGGTGCTCACGGATGATATCGAACACTTCGTGGATGTTATAGGCTGCGTGAATCGCAACCGGCAGGTCGCGCTTCCGGGCCGCCTTCGCCGCACTCTGCATGAGCGCCACCGTGCAGGTCTCGATTTCGCGCGGCACCAGAATGCCGCGCACCCGGTCCCCATGGGCGCCCTGATGGCGATCGATGAATTCCAAGGCAAGCGCAAACTCGCGTTCGCCCGCGGCCTCATCGAGCACCCGCCCAAGCTTGCCGCCTTCGCCGCCGACCCAGCGGCCGCTGTCGAAGCCCGGACCTAGATAGGCTCGAATGCCGAGCGTACCGACCTCTTCCAGGAGCGCCTGCTGCACACGCAGCTGGCTACCGAACTCGACGAAGGTCGTGATGCCGTTGCGCAGCAGCTCGGCGATGGTGAAGCGGGCATTGAACGCGACGTCTTCCGCAGCCGCCTGGTCATCGGGCCGCGCATAGCGGGGATCGCCGCCCACGCGCGCGCCTTCGCGCGCGACACTGATTTCGAGAAACGGCTGACCGAAATAATCGCCGCGCCCTACATCGCTGATCAGGCGATGCGAAGCGCGATGACCGGAATGCACATGCGTGTCGATGAATCCGGGCGCGACCAGTTTGCCGCGGGCATCGATCTCCCGGTCGATTTCACCCGCGAAGCGCTCGCCGACGAACAGCACCTTGTCTTGTTCAAATACCAGCTCAGCATTGCGCCACAGGGTGTGAAGTCCATTGGCATAGCCGACAAGCCAGCCGCAGCTAATGCGCGTGCGCATGAAATCGGATTGTTAATGCGCACTCACCTGGCGCTTGCCATGTAGGCTCTGGCCTGCGCGATCTCGGGGCGCTGGCCGTCGCCTTCACTCGCGAGTTCCAGCACCTTGCCGTAGTATTTGCGCGCATTCCCCGCATCCTTGACCGCAGCCGCAGCGTGCGCGGCTCCGGCATAGCTTTGCAACCGGTTCTTGGCGGACCGCAACGATGCCTCGAACGCCAAGAGCGCCTCCGCCGGTCGTTTCAGCTCGAGGAGAAGCGCACCGAGCCCCTCGTCGGCCGTCATGCCGATCGGTCCGGGATTGAGCGTGTCGTGGGTCTCCAGACTATCCTCTTCCTTGCTCGCCGCCTGCATGAGCGCAAGCGCTTCCGCGTCATTGCCCGCTGCATGCGCCGTCCATGCCGCGGCGATCTTGCGCTGGATTTCGACTTGCTCCGCCCAATACGGATTCTTTGCGTCCGTCAACGTCTTCACGAGGGCGGCAAGCTCATCGATCTCCTTGCGGGCCTCGTCCGGATGCCCGCTGCGCGCCAAACCGACCGCACGGGCAAAGTGCGGAATGGCTTGCGCATAGGCGTAGCGATTTGGCCTCAGCGGCAGCGTCGCCGCCGCCGTCCAATCGTGTCGCTCCAGTGCCCAGCGTGCCTCGAGCGCAGCAAGGTTGTAGTGCCGACTGCGCAAACCGGTATCGCGTTTGCTGGCAACCATATCGTCTTCGACCTGACGCGCGAGATCGACCGCTTCCTTGGCTTTCGCATCCTGGGCAAGCTGCAAATAGGCGAGCACCAGATAATCGAGGTCGTGAATGCGATCTTCGGGAATGCCGCGGACCTTTTCCGCTTCCTGGCCGGCAACGTTCGCTTGGATGGTATCCTTCCATCGCCCCAGCAGCACGAAGGTGTGCGAAGGCATATGCACCGCATGCGGCACCACGGTCACGCAGACCTGGTATTTCAGCGCAGCGGCAAGCGCGCGCTCGGCGAGGTCGGGGTAATCGTAGGCGTGGATAATGTAGTGGGCGATGCCGGGATGGGTGGGAAGCTCGGTGGACAACTTTTCCAGCATGGTGCCGGCCTGTAGCTGGTTCTTGTGAGTTTTATCGAGCGGGTCGGCCGAGGCCAGAAGCGAAAGCGCGTAGAAGATCCTCGCTTCGCGATCGTCGGAATATTTCTGCGCCAGCAGCTCCATTTTCTTGGAATAAGCGAGCGCGCGCGATCGATGGTCGAGCGTGTCGGCATCGGTGTAGAATGTTGCAAGCGCCTCGATGTAATCGGCTTCGCGCGGCGATTTGTGATTAGCTGTGCGCGCCTTGTCGATCGCCTCGCGCCCTGCTTTCAAATTATCCGGCCGCGGCGGCGCCCAGAGCTGGTTCCACACGCTCATGGCGATTCCCCATTGCGCCATTGCGCAATCGGGATCGGTCGCGGCAATTGCCATGAATTCCTCGCGCGCTCGGGCGTACCAAAATGAATGCAGCGCGGCGAGCGCAGCATCGAAGCGCGGCTGAACCGTCCCGCCGCAGGAGACGGGGAAAACCAGGTCTCCGCCGCGACCTTCCATCAGCGGATTGGGATTGGTCTGCGCAACGGTTCTTTGACTGACGGCGAGGAAAACGCACCCGACGATAAACGCGACGGCGCGCAGCGCTCGGACGGACCCGCAGATGTGGAAAGGGATGGTCATAGCAATCCTCTCGTGGATGGTGTCATACCGATGACTTTGATCGCTCGGGCGATTGAAGAGCAATGGGAGGTAAAGTCTGCCTCGATCTTGTGGATACCGGCCGCCGCGGTCAAGGCTTCACGACTTGCATGCGCCTGCCCTATGGGCAAGGATAATCCGCGAATGACGTGAAGGAAAACGGAGAAGCGCCATGCACCGGCAGCAGAGCCTCTCGACTGGATCGCTTCTTTGCACTGCTGCGCTCGCCTTCTCCATGATGGCGTTCTTTTCCTCGCCGTGCTCGAGCCAGACGGCAAAGCAGCTGCGCATTGGCACGCAGTTCGGGCTTGGCTATCTGCCGCTCTATGTCGCTGACGAGACGCATTTATTTGCGAAGCGCATGCGCGAGCAGGGCATCGAGCCGGTGCCGGTCGAGATTGTGCACGTCGCCGGGGGACCGCAGATCAATGATGGCCTGTTGAGCGGCAATTTCGAGATCGGCAGCGGCGGGTACACCGCCATGATGGTGTCCTGGGACAAGTCGCGCAACGCCGGCGATTCGCGCCTTCTCGGCGTCACCGCGCTCGCTTCGGTACCTTACGAGCTGTTCAGCGTGAATGCCGAACTCAAATCGGTAAAGGACCTCAGTCGGGAGCGGGACAGGATCGGCGTGCCATCGGTCAAAGTGTCGGTGCCGGCAATTTACCTGCAGATGGAAGCGGAACGGCTGTTTGGAACGGGTAAGCATAATTCCCTTGACGATCTGACCGTGTCCTTGTCGCAACCGGACGGCGTTATTTCCCTTTTCTCCGGCGGGGCGACTGTGAACGGGTACTTGTTCTCGCCGCCGTTCATCCAGCAGATGGCTGACAAGCCCGGCATTCGCAAAATCTGGTCCTCGAACGAACTGTTCGGCAGCCCGGCGACGGCATTGACGACCTGGACCACGCTCAAGTTCCATCGCGAAAACCCAAAACTTGCAGCGGCATTCGTCGCTGCCATCAAAGATGCGATAGCGCTGATTGCCGACGATCCGAAACAGGCGGCTGCGATTTATCTCAAGGCGGAGAAGACAAAGGCCGGCCCTGACCTGATCAGCGCGGCGCTTGCCGACAGGAGCAACCTTCGTTTCACCCTTGCGCCGGAACATACCGACCAGATCGCGGACTTCATGGCGCGAACCGGAAGTATCAAGATGAAGCCCGGCAGCTGGAAGGAATTCTTCTTCCCAGAGATTCACGCTGAGAGCGGCAGCTGAAGGAAAATATCAGCCGCGGAAATTATTCAATCACCTCATCGGCAAGCGCAAGCAGCGTCGGCGGGATTTCAAGGCCGAGCGCCTTGGCGGTCTTGAGGTTCAGGACCAGGTCGAATTTTGTCGGTTGCAAAACCGGAAGATCGGCTGGCCTGGCGCCCTTGAGAATCCGCCCGCAATAAACACCGGCTTGGCGATACATCCAGGTAATGCCTGTGCCGTAACTGGCCAAGCCGCCGGCCACGACGAATTCCCTACCCCAATAGACCACTGGAATTGCGTGCCGGGCGGCCAATGTGGTGATCGCAACGCGCTGGCTCAGCAGCATCGGATCGCTCGCGACGAGAGCCGCCCCGACATGCTGCTCCATCATCGCCGAAAACACCGCGTCGAAGTCGCGCTCGCTTTTCGCATTCACGACCACGGTCTGCCTGCCGAACCCACGAGCTGCTTCCTGTGCGTCCCTGAGGTCGAATTCGACATTCGCATTGTCCGGATTCATGAGAAGTGCAATCAGCTGCGCGCCGGGGATCAATTGGGTCAACAATTCCATCCGCTTGGCCATTAGCGTGCTGGAAAACAGTGTCATTCCCGTCAAATTCCCTTCCGGCCGGTTGAGACTCTTGACGAGGCCAAACCGGACCGGATCGGATCCTACCGTGAACACAATGGGGATTGTCGCTGTCGCTGCCTGCGCAGCGCGCGCCGAAACGATGTCGCCGGTTGCCGCTAAGACCGCAACATTGCGTTTCACCAAGTCCGTTGCCAGCGCCGGCATCCGGCTGTAATCGCCCCCCGCCCAACGGTACTCAACTGCTACATTCTTGCCTTCGACATAGCCAAGCGTGCGAAGACCTTCGCGAAACGCCTCGGCATTGAAGGCATAGGTATCGGGCGACGTCGTATTGAGAAAGCCGACCACCGGCAATGGCGGCTGCTGTGCATGGAGCGCGCGCGGCCAGGCAATTGCCAAAGCGAAGAGCCGAAGAAACGCGCGCCTCTGCATGTAAATCCTCCGGCAAAAACTTTTGCACGCTTGGCCACAAGGCAGTCGTTCGGGTAGGGTGGCACATGATTCCCGAATTCGGTAGCGCAACATGCGGCTCAATCCGTTAAGATCGCGCGATTTTCATGCATTCATTTGCGCGACCATACTGTTATGGCCGCTCGCCGCGAATGCGCAGCAGCCTGCGATGCCGGCGATCGGCTTCCTCAGTCCCGGAACTGCTGACGCCTTCGCCGAGCGTCTGCGCGGATTTCATCGAGGCTTGAAAGACGCCGGCTATGTCGAGGGCGAGAACATAACCATCGTCTATCGCTGGGCGGAAGGCCGAAACGATCGACTGCCGGAGCTGGCAGCCGATCTGGTTCGCCGACAGGTTTCCTTGATAGTGCCCTTTACCCCCGCCGCGGCATACGCAGCTAAGGCGGCAACGACGACGATTCCCATTGTCTTCGCCGTCAATGATGATCCCGTCAGGCTTGGTCTTGTCGCAAGCGTTGCGCGGCCAGCCGGTAACGCAACGGGCATAAATTTTTTGACCGCCGAAGTGGCGGCAAAACGGCTGGAGTTGCTGCGTGAACTAGTGCCCGCTGCAGGTCGTGTTGCGCTGCTGATCAATCCTGACAATGCGACGAGCGCCGAGACCTATTTGAAAGACGTCGCGGTCGCTGCCAGCGCCATCGGGCTGCAGATTCAGTCGCTCAATGCCCGCAGCGAGCGAGAAATCAATGCAGCGTTCGAAGAATTTGTTCGCGAAAAGTCGGATGCACTTTTTGTCGCGGGCGATGCCTTTTTCAGCAGCCGGCGAGTTCAATTGGTCCATCTGGCGACGCGCTATGCTCTTCCCGCGACCTACTCAAACCGTGAATTTGCCGACGTCGGCGGGTTGATGAGCTACGGGCCAAACCTTGCCGAGGCGTATCGTCAAGTCGGCGCGTATGTCGGCCGCATCCTCAAGGGCGCCAAGCCAGCGGACCTGCCGATTGTACAGTCCAACAAATTCGAGCTGGTCATCAATGCCGAAACCGCCAGGCTGCTGCGCCTGAAGATCGCGCCGTCGCTCCTGGCTGTTGCCGACGAGGTGATCGAATAAGCAATCACAATGAATTATAACTGGAACTGGGGGATTTTCTTCCAGACTTCGCCGGACGGTGTCCACACTTATCTTTTAACACTGTTGCTCGGCACCGGCTGGACATTGGCGACCGCGCTCGCTGCCTGGTGCCTCGCCCTTGCCATGGGCTCGCTGGTTGGCGTCATTCGCACCGCACCCATCCCCTGGCTGGTCCAGCTCGGCAATGCCTATGTCGAATTATTTCGCAACATCCCGCTGCTGGTGCAGATGTTCCTCTGGTACTTCGTATTGCCGGAACTCCTGCCGGTCGACATTGGCGACTGGCTCAAGCAGCTTCCCGACGCCTCGTTCTATACGGCAGTGGTGGCGCTCGGATTTTACACTTCGGCGCGGGTGGCCGAGCAGGTGCGCGCCGGCATCACCAGTCTTGCCCGCGGCCAGCGTTGGGCCGCGCTGGCGCTAGGGCTCACGCTGCCGCAGGCCTACGCCTATGTGCTGCTGCCGATGGCCTATCGTATCATTCTGCCGCCGCTGACATCTGAATTTCTGAACGTCATCAAGAACAGTGCCGTGGCGCTTACCATCGGGTTGATGGAATTGACGGCACGCGCGCGTGCGATGCAGGAATTCTCCTTCCAGGTATTCGAGGCGTTCACCGCGGCCACCGTCATTTACATCGTGATCAATATCATCGTGACGTTCGCGATGCGCTGGCTCGAGCGCGAGACAGCGGTCCCCGGCTATATCAGCGCCGCACCGGCGGCCGCCGCGCATTGAAATTATCCATGTTTTCGCAATTCGATTTCGACGTCATCATCCGCTCCCTGCCCTATCTGTTCTATGACGGCATGACCTTTACGCTCATGCTTACCGCCCTGGCCACAACGGGCGGGATCGTCGTCGGCACATTGCTTGCGCTCGCGCGGCTCTCAGGCGTTGCTCCCATATCGGTACCCGCCGCTGCTTACGTCAATCTGATGCGATCGGTGCCGCTGGTCCTGATGATCTTCTGGTTCTATTTCCTGGTGCCCTATATCGGCCAATGGGTTACCGGCGCGGAGCGACCCATCCAGGTCGGTGCATTTACCTCTTCGCTCGTCACCTTCACGCTGTTCGAAGCCGCGTACTTTTGCGAGATCATGCGCGCCGGCATCCAATCCATTCCGCGCGGCCAGGTCTCAGCATCGCTAGCGCTCGGCATGACCTATGCGCAAACCATGGGCTATATCGTCCTGCCGCAAGCCTTCCGCAACATGCTGCCGGTTCTGCTGACGCAAACGATCATTCTGTTTCAGGACACTTCGCTGGTTTACGTGCTTTCCATCACCGATTTTCTCGGTGCCGCCTCCAAGGTCGCGCAGCGCGACGGCCGCCTTGTCGAGATGTATCTGTTCGCCGCACTGGTGTATTTCCTCATCTCGCTGGCGGCTTCTCTCCTGGTCCGCCGGCTGCAGCGCCGCGTCGCCATCATCCGTTGAGGACCGATTTGATTACCATCAGCCATATCAGCAAATGGTACCAGGAATTTCAGGTGCTCAAGGATTGTTCGACCGAAGTGGCCAAGGCCGAGGTCGTGGTCGTATGCGGTCCGTCAGGGTCGGGTAAATCGACGCTGATCAAATGCGTCAACGGCCTGGAGCCATTCCAGGAGGGCAGCATCACGGTCGCCGGCATTTCGGTCAACGACCGCAAGACGGACTTGCCCAAGCTGCGCGCCCGCATCGGCATGGTGTTTCAGCATTTCGAGCTGTTTCCGCATCTCACGGTAATGCGCAATCTGATGCTGGCACAGATCAAGGTGCTTGGCCGCGCCAATGCGGAGAGCGAGGAACGCGGCATGCGCCTGCTCGAGCGGGTGGGACTGCGCGAGCATGCACACAGATACCCAGGCGAGCTTTCCGGCGGTCAGCAGCAGCGCGTCGCCATCGCGCGGGCGCTCGCCATGGATCCTATCGCCATGTTGTTCGACGAGCCGACTTCGGCGCTCGATCCGGAAATGATCAACGAGGTGCTCGACGTCATGGTGGCGCTCGCCAGCGAAGGAATGACCATGATGGTGGTCACCCACGAGATGGAGTTTGCCCGCAAGGTTGCCCGCCGCGTGGTATTCATGGACAGAGGCGAGATCGTCGAAGATGCGCCGACGGGGGAGTTCTTCGGCAACCCGCGCAGCGAGCGGGCGCAGCTGTTTTTATCGAAGATCCTGCATCATTGAAATTGGTAGTGTTAACCGCCATCGTTCAGACGTTTGGCGAGATCGGCAATTGTATCGATTACAGCCGGCTTGCGGCTGAATGAAACCTCGGCGAAATCGGTACCCGCCGCAAATCGCGCTCGCTCGAAGGTGGCCTCGGAATCGAAGCGTGCCTGCTTGAACCAGGCCTTGCGCTCGAAACGCGCATCATCGAACCGCGCCGGGGCGAGAAACCGAGCCTGTGCAAAACCGGCATTGCCGCGGAAAGAGATGCGCGAGAAATCGCATGCGCCCCGGTATTCGCAATCCCCAAGCCCCGCTTCGCCCGAAAACTGTGCCCCAGCGAAAACAAGCTCGTCCTCGAACTGCGAGCCGATGAACCAGGCGTCGCGATTGAACACGGCGCCGCGAAAGTCTGCTTGCCCCTGAAATCGGCTTTTGCGGAACTGGGCATCGCTGCGCCATTGCGTCTGGGCGAAGACGGCCAATCGGCGAAACTTCGTATACTCGAAAAATCCGTCACGTTCGAACGTTGCCCGCGATAGATTTGCCGGCTCGCAAAATTCCGCCGCGTTGAACCAGGCATCAATGCAAAAACGCGCTCCCGAGAAATCGGCGCGGCCCGGAAAAAGATATTCGGCGAAAAGGCAATCTTCGCTGAAAGTCATCCCCGCGAAATCCGCAGTGGAGAGATCCAGCCATAACGCAATGCTTGCAGCATCGGCTTCCAAGCCCGGCCGCAGCGACAGCATGGCGCTTGCCCATTCGTTCCATGCGCGCTGTCCCTGGACGGCGCGCACGCACGCCGCCTTGCGACGCGCTTGCTGAGCCGTGTCGTCCATGGAAAGCGCACTCGTCGTCGAATCGATGCGTGCCCACGGATTGAGCTTGAGGAGGCGGGCGTGCATAGAACGAAGCGACTTCATGGGTGCCACGTATTGGCAATCCGCCGAACAGCGGAGAGCGTAAATGCAACGATTATTTAGTACAAATGTCGAATCCGTTTCCATTTAACAGAGTACGTTTTGCTGCTAAAAATCTCGCCTTGTTTGAGCATGATCTTTTTCCGAAAACCGGTATCCGCACCGGATCAAGTCCAGGCAGGCTTTTTTGGAATCATGCTCAGCAAAAGGGCTTTTTCGAATGGATGATTCGGTTGCCGCCGGGCCAATAACCTCTGCTCCCGCCGCAGTCAATTTCCGCTTCGAATTTCTGCTGCACGGGCTGCAGTCGCCTATCAATATCGGGATGATCCTGCGCGTCGCGGAAACCTATGGATTTCGCGTTTCCATCTACGATCGGCACGGTGTGTTGGACAACGCCGAGAAGTTTCACACGGTGAAGGATTTCGCCTGTGGCGCGGTGGATCGCCAGGGATTTCGCCTGATCAGAGACGATGCTGCACTCGCTGAAATGCTTGAAGGACGACGATTGCTGGCGACCTCGATCGAGCGCAGCACAGCAGCCCTTGCCAGCCACTGCTTTCAAACTGGTGACCTGTTTGCGTTGGGAAATGAATATGACGGACTGCCTGACGAACTTATTGGTCGTGCCGACACGATCCTGCATATTCCAATGCCCCCGAATTTTGCTCCCAAGCCTCCATCGCTGCATCCGATCGATCCCACACGAAGTGCTCCCGTCGCCCGGGACGGCCAGCCCAATCTCAATGTTGCTATCAGCGCCGGAATAATTTGCTACAGTGGCTATATGCAGGTGCATGCTGGTGAATGATCGCCATTGCAGCCGGCATGACCATCCATTAGGCTTTTGCTGCGCATCAACGCTCGGGTGTTGCTTCAATGAGCAGCGATCCCGCGGGTATCCGCACTGTGCGGGTATTCGTTTCATCGCCCTCTGACGCCGATTGGGAACGGCAACGAGTTCGATCGCGTTGCCGAGCGACTCAATCAACTCTTCGCGGAACGCGTGCATATCGAAGCCGTCCGCTGGGAGCACAAGGTATTTCCCGCACACGCCGGTTTCCAGGCGCAGATCAGTCCCGCTGCCGAATGCGATCTTGTCATCGCGATATTCTGGACCCGGCTGGGCACTCCCTTGCCGGAAGATTTTGCCCGCATGGAGAGCGGCGAACGCTATCCCAGCGGAACCGCTTACGAGGTGCTCACTGCGCTGGAAGCCCGGAAAAAAGGCGACCGTCCGGATGTCTATGTATTCCGCAAGGCCGAAGCCACACCCGGTGCCACGGACCATGGCAGGGCGCAGCGCAAGGATCTGAACGCATTCTTTAACCGCTGGTTTCAAACACCGGACGGGCAATTCCTTCGCGCCTACTATCAGTTCGATTCAACCGACGCATTCGAGCGCCTTGTCGACAAGCTTTTGCGCGATTGGATTGCGGAACGGGTTCCACACGATCACTCGGTGATCTGGCCCATTGAGACCATGGGATCGCCGTTCCGCGCGCTCCTTCCATTCGATGCCAAGCATGCCGCCATCTATTTCGGTCGCGACCGCAAAGTCACGCGCGCCGTCGAGCAACTGCAGAGTGTCGGGCGGGCCCGGCGGATCGCCCGGGCCGGCCCGCGCAATGTTCCGTTCCTTCTCATTGTCGGAGAAAGCGGCGCCGGAAAATCGTCATTGATGCGGGCGGGGCTGGCGCCGCGGCTCACGGCGGCCGGAGTGGTGCCCGGCGTCGATTCATGGCGCACGGCGATTGCGCGCATCGGCGACGATCCCAATCCGTTTTTCACGCTGGCCAAGGCGCTGCTGGTCGTCAATGACGAAGAGCGCGGCTTCGGCGCGGCGCTGCCAGAACTTGCCGACCGTGGCTTTCATTCTGCAGAATCGCTCGCCGATCGGTTGGCCATGGGAGGCGAGATCAGGGAAAAGCGAAGGCGAGCCCCGGCGGCTGGAGCCATCATCCGTGCGCTTGCGCAGATTCAAGCCGACGAGCGGCGCCGCGGCGGGTTTCAGCGCCGGCTGCATGCCAACCTGCTGATCCTGGTTGATCAGCTCGAAAACCTCTTTGCCGCCGATGTCAGCGATGACCAGCGCTCGGCCTTTGCACGCCTCATCTTTGCCCTGTGCGCAACCCGTCGCGTTTGGGTCGTGGCGACGCTCCGTTCCGATATATATCCGCGCGTCATCACGCCGGGGGACTTCCTCGCGCTCAAGGATGCAGGCGCGGTTTACGATCTCGCCGCGCCGGGAGAATCCGAGCTCACCGAGATCGTGCAGAAATCGGCGGCCGCCGCCGGGCTGGTCTACGAGCAAAATCTGCAATCGGGCGAGCGGCTCGATGAGCGTATCCTACAAGATGCGCAGGGCAGGAATACCTTGCCGCTCTTACAGTTCGCGCTCGATCGCCTGTTCAAGGAGAAGGAGAGCGTCGGCAGGCAAGAGATCATCGACGGTCATGCGCTGATCCGCGAAGAATTGCGGCTTACATTCGCGGCGTACGAGGCGATGCATGGGCTCGACGGCGCAATCAATCAGGCTGCTGAAGCAGCGCTCGGCAAGCTAGGCAGGGCGGAAATCGAAGCCTTGCCGCGCCTCTTGCGCTCGCTCGCCGTCCCGGTGCACGAAACGACATCGCCGACCGGCGTCAGCAGCGATCTGACCGTGCGCACCGTTGCGCGGGCAGAGGCGGTGCCGGATCTGACGACCGCGCGGCTCGTCGATGAGCTTATCGCCGCAAGGATCATCGTCACGCATGCGGCGGATGATGCAAAGAGCGGCGCGGACGGCGGTCTCCTCGGCATATCCCATCAGCGCGTGTTCGAGAGCTGGGAACGCGCGCGGGCGATCGTCTTGGAGCACAAAGAGTTCTTCCGCATTCGCGATGAAGTCGAAGGGCAACGCCAGCGCTGGCAAGAGCGTGGCCGTCCGAAGGCGCTGCTGCTCGCCAAGGGCGTGCCGCTCGCGGAGGCGCAAAAGATCGTCAAGAACTACGCAGAAGAACTCCCTAAGGACCTGCGCACATACGTGATGATGTCGAATCGGCGGGCACAGCGGTTCAACATACTCATGGCAGCAACCGCCGCCGTGTTTGCCTGTCTCTTTGTCGCGGCGACCGTGCTCTGGTTCGAAGCCGGTCGTGCCGAGGCAACCGCAAAAACAAGCTATCAGGCGGCCAAGGGAGCCGTCATCGATCTGGTGGGCGCCGCCATCGAGAGCCTGCAAGATGTTCAGGGAATCAGAGTTGCGACCGTGCAAAAAGTGCTTGCCATCGTGGATAAGACAATCCGCATGGTACAGGACGTCAGCATTGGCGATGCGGAGCTTGCACGCGCCCGGGCGAAGATGCAGTTCCAGGCGGGCAAGGCATTCCAGAAGAAGGAGGAACACGCGAAAGCGGTCACCGCGGCAAATGAGAGCTATGCTATCCGCGCAAGCCTGACGAATTTCGGTAATCCGAAGTCGTCTCCGTCGTTTCAGTCGACCCCGGGTGAATGGCGTTGGGAACTCTCGCAAAGCCTCGAATTCATCGGTGACCTCTACCGCGAGGAGCAAGACTATCAGGATGCACGCGACTGGTTCGAAAAGACGCTCGCCGTGCGGCGCGATCTCATGGCGCAAGCGCCCGATATGGACGATTGGGCGCAAGGAGTATCGCAGACCTATACGCGATTGGGTGACCTTGATTTTGCTTCCAATCTCGCCGCTGCGCTGCAGAACTATGACAATTCGCTTGCAATCGCCGCTAAATACTTTTTACGCAACCCCGAGGCCGACCGCTGGCAGCGGGAGCTGTCGTGGGCATTCAACAAGATTGGCGACGTGCAGGTGAGAACCGGCGACGTCAAGGTGAAAGCCGGGGAACTCGCCAATTCCGACTATGTCGCCGCGCTCGAGGCTTTTACCGACAGCCTGTGCCTGCGGTTCAGGAATTCGGGCCGGGATCCGAGCAGGACCGAGCTTACGCGCGACCTCCCCTATTCGCTGGAGCGCATCGCCGGCGCAAAGGCCAAGCTTGACGATGCGGACGGGGCGCAGGAGGCCTATTTCGAGGCGCTCGCAATCAGACGCAGGCTTGCCGCCAGTGTTCCTGACAATGCGCTTTATAGAGGGAATGTGGCCGCCAGCCTGCAGTTGATTGGCGATTACTATACTCGCAGCGACTTGAAGCTGGCATTGGCATTCTACGATGCAGCGGCGGATTCGCGTCTGGAGATCACGAAAAGCAATCCTGATGACAAGCGCGCCCGCATAAACCTTGAGGAGGCACAGAGGAAGGCAGCGGACATACGCCAATCCGTGATCAAGAAATACAAGCAGGAAGACTTCTCAGGCAAATGGTGGCAAAAACCGGTCCACGAAACGGAGAAAGCGTTCGCCAAATGCCGCACCGATCTTGATCCTGCTGTCTGCATGGAGACGGTGACAAGGTCGATCGATCAACTCATCGGCCCAAAAACTACCGCAAACATTCGCTAGATATTTCTGGTGAAATTGCGAATTGGTTTTCTCGCTGTCGCGCTGGCGGGTGTTCCGCTGCAGCCGGCCGCCGGCTGGGGTACAGTTGGCCACTCGGTCAGCGCGGAAATTGCCCAGCGTCATTTGTCCGCCGATACGCTGCGCCAGGTGAAAACGATACTCGGCGGCGAGATTTCACTCGCCTCCATCTCCAATTGGGCCGATCATGTTGCGCTCTTGCGCCCGGAAACGGTTCATTGGCATTTTGTGAATATTCCCTACGACGCGAGCGCTTACGACCCGCAGCGCGATTGCGCTCAGACGCCGCGCGGGGACTGCATCATCGCCGCCATTTCGGCACTTGAAAGCGGTCGTCGCCGACCGCGCGGTTGCCAAACAGAAGCGGCGGGAAGCACTGATGTTTCTGGTGCACCTTATTGGGGATATTCATCAGCCGCTGCATTGCATCGACCGCAACGATGCCGGCGGCAGTAATCTCCCAGTAACCTTCTTCGATCGCCCGATGTCGCTGCATGCCGTTTGGGATTTCGGCATCATCGATAAATACACATTCGATTGGGGCGACTACGCCGGGCAAATCGAGCGAGACCAGCTTGCCGGAAATGATCTAAAGGTTCTGCAGGCGGGCGAGCCCGTCGACTGGGCCTTGGAGTCCCACCGGCTGGCGGTGGAAGTGGCCTATGCATTGCCGGAAGATTTCAAGCTCGGCGAGAGCTACTACCAAGCGAGCCTGCCTGTGGTCAGCCGGCAGCTTGGATTGGCGGGAATTCGGCTGGCGCGGATATTGAACGATGTCTTTGCGCGTGGTCGCCGGCACTGATCGGGCGTATCCCGGCCGAGCGAGCGCCCAAGTCGAATGAATTCGCACAGCTGGGCGCGCGAGTCGCCGTCGAAGAGGGAAAAGCCAATGTCACGCCGGCCGTCTTCGTTGCCTTCCAGTCCCACCACCCTGGGCGGCGCAGCCGGCGCTCAGGTCTCACCCAACGGGGTCAAGACACTGTCACCGCCGGGCGCGATAAAGCCTACCGGCGCCTGGGACCTCGGCGCGCGTGCGGGCGATTGCGTTTATGTGGCCGGAATGCGGGGCATCGATCCGCAGACCAATACTCTTGTCCAGGGCGACGAGGCGCGAATTCGGCAAGCTTTTCTCAACATGAAGCTGATTGCCCAGTCGGAAGGCGCAACCCTGCGCGACTGCGTCCGCATTGTTGTATACATCACCGACATGTACCGATTCCGTCCCATCGCAAACAAGATCCAGGAGGAATTGTGGGGCAAGGGACCTTATCCGCCGCGCACCATCATTGAGGTCCATCGCCTCAACCAGGACGACATTTTGGAGGTCGAGGGGACCTTCTTCGCTCCCGTCAAAGAGTGACCAAACGCATCCTTTATTTCAGGTCCGCCAGTGAGGACGGACCCGGTCCCGGCGTGATCAGTGTAGGCCATTGCTTCGAACCGAAGGGCACGGCCGGCGGCAAGAATGGTTTTGCTCCGCGCTTGGCGCTCTCGGCGACGATGGCCGCGCGAGCATCCCCGCCCATGAGCTCATAATCCATGAGATAATAGTTTCCGAAGAACAGCGCCCCCACGGAACGATCGGCAATAACGCGGGTCAAGGCATCCATCATGTCTTCCGGAGTTGTGGTGAATGAGATGGTCTCGATCAATATCAGCCGATCGTTGATTGCGTCGGGGCCGAAGAACTGCGCAAGCACGCTGAACAGGATGTTGTTCTGACGTGCGACATAGATCGTATTGCTGGCGGCATAGGTTTTGTCCCAATCGCTTCCCAGCATAGCCTTCCAGTTCGCGAGAACGGCCATCCAGTGGCCGACCTGGGTTTGCGCAGCCCAGGCGATGTTCTTTTTCAAGAGGGGAGCCTGCTTCTTGGCAAACTCCTGCAATGCTGCGACCGATATGACGCCCTTGTTGGCGCAATCGTCCATGAATGCGATGTTGTTTTGCAGGACCACGCGGCTGTTTGCCCGCCACTCTTCCGGCATATCCGTTTCATTGAAGCCGGCGAGGGCCGATTGCATTTGACTGCGGTACGCCAGCAAGGAGGCTCGCCAGGAAGAATCGGCTGCATTGTCCAGATACGGCATCACGATCTCGGCGAGCGCCATGGTGCTGTGCCCGACCGATTTCAGCAGCTGATAGGCAATGGGCACCGGCGGCGCATCGAGTGGCTCCTTCCCCGGGCGATACAGGATGAAACGACCACCGGCGCCCGAAAACAGCGCCAGGATGATCGGATGCTTGGCCATAAGGTTGTGTCTGAATACGGCGCCTGCGTCGCCATACAGCTGAAACATAGCGGTATTGAGGGCCAGCACGTCCTTGGTAGCGACGCTGGCCGCGCTGGAACCGGTGCGACCGGCGATCGGATCCATGTAGGATGGCAGATCCTCAGATCTTGCCGTGCCGCAGATTCCCGCAAGCAACACCGGAATAAGGAGCGCGGAACCGTAACGCTTACGAAGCGGGTGAGTTTGCATCATGAATCCTCCTTCTAATCCGGGCACACCGCCCCGGATTGCACCCAGGCCTGCGCAAGCGCACCTGCTTGCGATTGCGTTCCGGGAGCGGACTGGCGGCCATAACCGGGCGCCCAGGCCCAGCCGACCAATGTGTCATCGCCGATGTGGTGGGCGATCTCTTCCGGCGAGCGGCCGCCGTTGCGGTCGCGATCCTTGATCTGCGCGCAGATCTCGCCGAGTGTCTTGCCTTCCCACGCCATCTCGCGCGGCGCGAGCTGCCAATGCGGGTTGCCTGGCATGCGCGCCGGATCGAAGTTTGCTTCCTGATGACAGCTGGCACAACGCATGGCGGCAAGCCCCTGCCCATCCGGGCCGCGTTCCACCGGCGGCTGATGCAGCCGGCCCTGCTCACCTTGGCGTGGACGATCACCTGCCGGGTGGCAATTGACGCAGCGGGGATGCGACAACACTTTTCCGAGCTCGATGAACATTGCCGCGGACCGGGCTGCCGTGTCGGTGATTGCGGAAAAGTTTTCCGGCGCCGCAAGTGTTTGCGATCGCCCCTGCGTCATAGCTGCGAGCAAAGCTGCGAGCGCAAGCACGCCCGAGAGCGGCAAGCGTCCGATCATCGATCGTCACCGCTCGCCTTGGCGAGGAGATAGCGACCTGGCTCGGCCAGGATCACGTCGCGCACAGCCTCGTGATACTTGATGTAGCCGGTACAGCGACAAAGGTGGCCTTCGAGGACCTCGGCAATCGTTTGCTCAAGATCCGCGCGCACGACAGGTTTTTTCGCCAGCCGCTCCAGCAGCACCTGGCCCTCGTTCAGAAAGCCGGGGGTGCAATAACCGCACTGAAAAGCAAAGTGCTCGATAAAGGCGCGTTGCAAAACAGAGAGTTCGCCGTTTTTCGTAAGACCTTCAACCGTGCGAATGGTTTTACCGTTGAATCTTGCTGCAGACACAACGCAAGTCGGCGTGGTGTGGCTGGTGCCGTCCGCGTTATCGACGATCACCGCGCAACTCAGGCACTGCGCCGCGCCGCAGCCGAATTTGGTGCCCGTAAGCCCGAGGTACTCACGCAGGAAATCGTTCATTGTCAGCTCGTCGCGCACCTCCAGCGGGCCGTATGCGCGCCCGTTGATCGTAACATTCAGCGTCGTCACGACAGCACTCCCTTGATCATGCGCTGGGTCACCGGCAAGGAGTGGAAGCGGCGACCGGTGGCATCGAAGATGGCGTTGAGCAGCGCAGGCACGACGGGAATCATCACCACTTCCGCCATGCCCTTTGGCGGTTCATTTGGCAGCGGTGGCAGCATCTCGATTTCGAGCGCGTGCAACGGCAAGTCCGACCCGCGCGCGATGAGGTATTGTCCCAAATTCCATTCTCCATTGCCGGGGCCGCCTTCATAGGGAGGAAGCGATTCGAGCAGCGCATAACCCACGCCCATCGCGAAGCCCCCTTGCGCCTGGCCGATAACGACCTCCGGCACCAGCGCCTCGCCGCATTCGAAGACACTGTACGCCTTGTCGATGCGCAATGCCCCGGTGGCGCGCTCGATCTCGATGCGAACCAACGTGCCGCACAGCGATGTGTAGGTGGTGCCGAACCGGACGAAGTCGGTCGGCGGAAACTTGACGCTGGTTCGATCGAGGGGGGCAAATTTGCCGACGCCCTTGCGCACGGCCAATGCGTCAATCTCGGCTGTCCAGATGGCCCCGTCGATTCTGAAGCTTGCTTGCGACCATGCCCAGCGGGAAAAGCTGTGCGCCATTGCGCCAGTGATAAAATTGCGCGCGTGCGCCTTTGCCGCAAGTACCGGGAGCGCAAGCGGCTCCAGGCCAGACATGACCAATTGCCCGTCATTCCAGCGCGCCGCTTGCCACTGCTTGGCCCTCGGGTCGGATGGCGCGATATGCCACAGATCGAGTGCCGCCGGCCACAATCCAAAACGGAAGACGACGCGTGCAGCCTCAGCCGCCGCATGCGTCCCGACATGCGCGCCAATCGAGGAGCTCGTCGGTGAACTGATTTCCGGAACCCAGCGCGGATTGCGTTGCGCGGCATCCTGTGCCGCCTGCTTCATCGTATAGGGGTCGCCGGAGGTGACGAGGGCGAGCGCGCCGTATGCGTCGACTTGCGCCACGGACACTTCGTCGGCCACGCCACCAAGGTGGGCTGCCACCCGATTGGCTAGGGCCGTCCCGATGCCATTTCCCATCTCCACATGATCGCAGTGGATGGCAATACGGCCGTCCCCATCGAGTTCGACTGTTCCCAGCGAAGTGTCGGCGCCGGTGCCGTAGTCCTTGGTGACGCAGGCAACGCCGGTGCCGACCAGCGCGCCCGTCGCATGAGCGCGGGCTTTCTCTTCGTCACGGCGCTGCCAAATAGGATGATTTTGCAGCTTGTCGAGGACGTCGGGGGTTCGCACCGAAACGCTGTACGGATTTCCCGTCATGGTCCGGCCGCCGGGCTTGAGCGCGTTTCGCCGCCTGAGCTCGATCGGGTCCAGCGGCAGCGCCGAGGCCGCTTCGTCTATCAGCACTTCCAGAGCCGTCATCGTCTGCAGCGTGCCAAAGCCGCGCATCGAACCTGCGGTTACTCCGCGCGAGTGGAGGGCAACCGTGGTGACATCGACCTTTGGAATATCGTAGATGCCGATCGCAGCGGTAGCGCCCACGGCCGCTACGTTCCTTGAAAAATTGGCAAGCCCACCACCATCCAACACGTGGTCGGCGGCGAACAATTGAATTCGGCCGGTGCCGCGGTCCATTCCGATGCGGGTGCGCATCTTGAACGGATGCCGTTTGATGCCGGCCTGAAATTGCTGGTAACGATCATGCGCGAGCCGAACGGGACGGCCCGGAAAAAACATTGCCGCGAGTGCGACATAGAGCGGGAACGGGGTATGGTCGCGCCCGCCGAAGCCGCCGCCAACGTAGGCAAACTGCGCGTTGATGCGTGCCGGCTTGAAGGGAGCGCTCGCCTTTCCCAACAGGAAGGCAATCGACTCGGTGCACTCGTATGGCGATTGCACGCCCAGCACGAGTTCGAGATTCTTGTGGCCTGCGTCATACCAGGCAAGGCCGCATTCCGGTTCGAGAAACATCGGGTCTACAGACTGGGTCTGGAATTCGCGGTCGAGAACCAGCAGGTCGGTGTTACCACGCGCAAGCTCCGAGCGAATTTGCTCGCCGTAGGTCGCCGCCCTGGCATAGGGCGTGCCCGTCGTGCCGAGCGGTGTCCAGACGGGAAGATCCGTGCTTTGAAAGTGACCCGGGCTGACCCAGCCTTCTTGCACGGGGGAGTAGATGTCGGGAGAGTCAGGTGTCGGGCCGGCAATCCGCGTAAAGCGATAGGCCCCGTAATTGGGCACCGTGACAGGGCCCGTCTCTTCGCCGAACATCACGAACTTTGCATCCCGTAATGCGAGCCGCGCACGATCGAAGGCGTCGAATTCCTCGAAGATCAACAGCGCCACCGGCTGGCCAAGATAGATCGGCGTCCTGCCTGCAGGGCAGAACAAGTCGCCGGCATAGAATTCTGGAACGCGGGTGCCGATGCGTCTCAATTCATCTGCGGCGACCACGACTGAGGGCTTCATCGCGCCGCTCAGCCGAGAAAGATCGATGCCGGTATAGACATGCGTCGCGTCTGGGGCGCGGATCAGGATCGCATGCGAAGTTTTGCTCGGCCAACCTGGAAGATCAGAGGCGCGAAAATCGGATGCGTACAGTTTGGCGCCAGTAGCTTTTGCGAAGCCATCAATGCGACCGACACCGCTGGCAGCCGGATTCCAGCGTTGTCGTCCTGGCAGCGTCTCGCGCGCTGCAAATGCGGGTTCCTCCGCCGGTGCCAAACGCGAAAGGCTGAGCGCAATGCCGCTCGTCGTAACCCATCTCACGAACTCACGTCGCGAAATCCTCATGGCTGCCATTGACGAGCCCGTTCCTTTATTCAGTTTGCAGCGGCCGCCTTCAGGATGGCGTCGGTATCCGTCAGCCAGATTGCGTCGTCCTTCTTGAGCCGCAAGAGAACCCGGCGCATGGCGGCGCTACCGTCGGGCGTGCCGACGACGAACGGATGGAGTCCAATGACCACCGTCGTCGCCTCGCGCGCGGGATTGGCACGGGCTTCACTGGCCAACTCCCCCACGTAGTCCAGCCACAGGCTTTCGATCTCGCCTGGCGACTTCATCCGCGCCAGAAACTGACCCATGTCGACCGTGACGGTCGGATAGGGCAGCAAAGTGAGTACGCCGTCCGGCGTCTTCAGTCGCGAAATGCTATCTGAATCCATTTGATCGATATTATAGGTGATTCCCTCGGCAGCCATTGCCTGCATGGTGTCGCCGTTCGAATAGACGCTGGGACTTGACCAGCCGGTCGGCCTGGTGCCCACCGCCGAGGCGATCACGTCGAGGGTCCGGCGGATGTAGTGCTTCTGCTCAGCGAGTTCGCGTCCGAGCGGCAGGATGTCGTTGCTGTTGTTCATACCGTGAGCGATGATCGGCGCCTTCGGCTGGACCGCACGGAACTCCTTCCACACGGAAGGATGCGCTACGGGAAACGCAGCGTTCAACACGACACTGAGCGGAACATCCAACTCCTTGAACAGCCTGCCGACGCGCAGGTTGCCCAAGGTAATTGCATATTGGCGGAAAGCCTCGTTCACGAGGTCCGGGTTGCGGCTCATCAGGTCCGGGCGCAAGACCGGGCCTTGGCCGAAACCGAACACCTCGACGAACAGAGCAAAGCTGACCGCAACCTTTTTACCGCCAGGCCAGCTTGCGACATGAACCGGGTCGCGGGGGAACTTGGTAACCCAGTCGGTTCCGTCCTGCGCGAAGGCGACACCGGAGGGAAGATGAATGGCGAAAAAAATTGATAGCCCGGCGATGAAGCCAGGTGTCCGGGCGTTC
This sequence comes from uncultured Alphaproteobacteria bacterium, assembly GCA_963817135.1. Classification (GTDB taxonomy): domain Bacteria; phylum Pseudomonadota; class Alphaproteobacteria; order Rhizobiales; family Xanthobacteraceae; genus VAZQ01. The sequence continues at coordinate 94,161 of CAWFNG010000021.1, forward strand.
CATCTCATAAGGCCTCAACCTCCGTCTATGCGGAACCTGGATTGCGCGCGACGCAGGCTGGCCATCCTGCCGCCGCACCGCCCCGCCGAGCAGCGCGATGAACTGGCGTCGCTTGCTGCCTCCCAGGGGCCGCTTCCACGCGACGCGAGGACAATAACATTCGACCGCGACGCCTCTGCTGAAATTATCCATGACCCGCCCGGATAAAAGCACTACCGGCTAGAAGTTGAAAGAATGCACGCATACGATATGACCATAGTCACGGGCCATGGTCATATGGAACCCCCATGTCGCGGATAGTAAAAGCATCGGAGTTCAAGGCCAAATGTCTGGCACTTATGGATGAGGTCGAACGCACCGGCCGCCCGGTAATCATTACGAAGCGAGGTAGGCCAATTGCCGAGTTAGTGCCGTATCGTCAGGAAAAGAAGAACGCGCTCGGCATATTGAAAGATCAACTCTTTATTACGGGCGATATTATTTCGCCAATCGATGTTGAATGGGATGCACTCAAGTGATCCTGCTCGACACGCGTGCAGCACTTTGAAGCGTCAAGACGCGAGTATGTAACGCAACCGATCACGGAAACAGCGCGACCTGTTCGAGCCCCGTCGTCTCGGGAAAGCCGAGGAGCAGGTTCATGCACTGCACCGCCTGGCCGGCGGCGCCTTTGGTGAGATTGTCAAGGGCGGCGCCGATAATGGCGCGGCCGGAGATGCGGTCACTCGACACCCCGATGAAAGTCAGGTTCGAGCCGCGCACATGGCGGGTCTGCGGCATCTCGCCGAACGGCAGCACATGCACCTGGCTCTCCCTGGCATAGGCGTCCGACACAATCCTATGCAAACGATCGGCCGGCGCGTCGTTCACGCCGCGCACGTAAATCGTCGATAGGATGCCCCGGTTCATGGGAACGAGGTGCGGCGTGAAAGTGACGATCACCTCGCGTCCCGCCGCCTTGGAGAATTCCTGATCAAGCTCGGCCATATGGCGATGATGGCCGACGCCATAGGCGTGAATGCCTTCCGACACTTCGGAAAACAGCATCTCCTCCCTGGCCGCCCTCCCCGCTCCCGTCATGCCGGACTTGGCATCGATGACGATCTCGTCGGGATCGATGGCGCGCGCGCGCAATAGCGGAATGAGCGGCAGCTGCGCGCATGTGGTGTAGCAGCCGGGATTGGCGATGAGCCTAGCCTTCTTGATGTTGTCGCGGTTGAGTTCGACCAGGCCATAGATCGCCTCGCGTTGCAACTCGGGCGCGTGGTGCTCATGGCCGTACCAACGCGCATAGGCACCGGTGTCGGAGAGGCGAAAGTCGGCGGAGAGATCAACCACGCGCAATTTCGGTGACGCCGCGAGCAAGCGCTTGATCACCTTCTGCGTCGTGCCATGCGGCAAGGCACAGAAGGCGAGGTCGATTCCAGCGCTTCGCCAATCCACACTGTCGACGGTGACGAGCGGCGGCAGAGAATAGGGAGAGAATTGCGGAAATACTGCACGCATCGGCTGACCGGCACGACGCTCGGCAGTGAGGAGCGAAATCTCGACCGAAGGATGAGCCAGCAGCAGCCGCACCAGCTCGGCGCCGGTATAGCCGGATGCGCCGAGCACGGCGACTTTCATTTTGTTTGCAATGGATGCAGCCATGATTGCGCGGCGCTATAGACAGCCGCTTACTGCCGGTCAAGGAAGAGCCCCGATATCCGATCGACCCAGGGAGAAAACAGCACTATCCGGCAACGGCGCGACGCGCGAATTGGCTGCAGGTGCGCGGGCTCTCGTTCTCACGACCTTCATCAGCGCGATCTTCTTGAGCGCTGCGCTCCTCTTCATGGTGCAACCGATGTTCACCAAGATGGTGCTGCCGCGCCTGGGCGGCGCAGCTTCGGTGTGGTCGTGCGCTATCGTGTTCTTTCAAGCCGCGCTGTTGACGGGCTATGCATACGCCCATTGGCTGACACGTCTTGCGCCAGGCCGCACCTCCGTCGTCGTGCACCTTGCAGTTCTCGCGACAGCCGCCATTTCGCTGCCGCTGGCAGTAGCTGCAGGTTGGGAGCGCCCGCCGCCTGCCGGAGAAGCATTCTGGCTGATCGGCCTGTTTGCCGCCTCGATCGGGCTGCCGTTTTTCACATTGAGCGCCAATGGTCCGCTGCTGCAGGCCTGGTTTGCGTCGGGCGACGATCCTGCAGCCAAGGACCCGTATTTTCTGTTCGTCGCCAGCAATATCGGCAGCTTCCTTGCCCTCCTCTCTTATCCGTTTCTCCTGGAGCCGTTCGTGCGGCTTACCGACCAGTCGCGACTGTGGTCGATCGGCTTCTTTATTCTTGTTCTTCTCATTGCGTTCTGCGGCATGCTGCGCTGGCGCTGGCCGGCCGGCGTGGCTCGCACAACGGAGCCTGCCGCAGATGCGCCGCCGCCTTGGCGCGACGCCGTCTTCTGGATGGCCATGGCCGCAGTGCCCTCCGGCTTGCTGGTCGCGGTCACCGCCTACATTTCCACCGACATTGCAGCGGTGCCGCTTTTATGGGTCGTTCCGCTTGCCCTTTATCTCCTGAGCTTCATCATCGTTTTTGCGCACCACCCCGTCGTGCCGCACTGGCTGGTGGTTGCCGTGCAGCCGCTTTTCATCGTTGCACTCATCGGAGTCATTGTTCTTGATCCCGTCAAAACCATTGTCTGGCTGATCGCCATCCATGTCGTTGTCTTCTTCGTCTGTGCACTCATGTGCCATGGCGAGCTGGCGCGCAGGCGGCCGGCGCCGCGATACCTCACCGCTTTTTACCTCTGGCTTTCCGCCGGCGGGATGATCGGCGGGATTGCATCCGCTTTGCTTGCGCCGCACTTGTTCAACTGGCTCGCGGAATACCCGCTTTTGCTTGCCCTTGCCGTCCTGTGCCGGCCGGGGCGCGCGCTGCCGCGCAATGGGCCCTGGCGCTATCTCGTGTTCGCGGCGCTCATCGCCGCCGGATTGTTTCTTATCCTGTGCGCCTATTTTCCATCGTTGTTCGACGTGAAGACGTTCAACCGTGCCGTCGCCGCGCTCCTGATCGCATCCGTGCTGTTCTGGCGCTCACCTCTGGCCTTCTCCGCCATCGTCGGCTCGGTGCTGTTCGCCAATCAGGTGCTGTTCGACCAGGCGGTCGTCTCAGTTCGCAGTTTCTTCGGTGTCGCCAAGGTCGTGGAAAGCTCCGACCACGAGTTTCGCATCCTGCAGCATGGGACCACGCTGCATGGCGCACAGCGCATCCGCGATGCGAATGGCCAGAGGGTGACAGGTCCGCCCGAACCGCTGCTCTATTATTCCGATGGCTCCGCCATTGCGCAGACCATCGATGCGGCGCGCGAACGCATCGCGGGCCCGATCAAATTCGCGGTCGTCGGCCTTGGCGCAGGGGCGCTTGCCTGCCGCGCATCGCCCGACGATACGGTGCATTATTATGAAATTGATCCCGCCATCATTCGCATCGCCCGCGACCCGGATTTGTTCAGTTTCTTGTGGGTGTGCGGCCCGGAAGTGCCCATCACCTTGGGCGACGCGCGGCTTACCCTCGCCGACGCTCCCGATGGCGCCTACGATTTGATCATCGTCGACGCCTTCTCCTCCGATGCCATACCCATCCATCTCTTAACGCGCGAGGCCATGGCGACCTACCTCAAAAAACTCAGCGCGCATGGGATGATCGTGATGCACGTTTCCAATCGGCATCTTGAACTGGCTTCAGTGGTCGCGGGCATTGCCAGGGCCAACGATCTCGTAACGCGCGTGAACGACAGCGCGGAAATCGAAGAAAACGCAGGCCCCTACATATTCGCCGGCACGGTCGCCGCGGTCGTGCGCACGGAACAGGATTTCGGCCGGCTTGCCCAAGCGCGGGACTGGGAGCCGCTCGCTCCCGATCCCAGGCAATGGACATGGACTGACGATTATTCCGACGTGGTCGGCGCCATGCTGCGCAAGCTGCGGGAATAACCGATCAAACTGCGGTGGACATCTGCGCCCGCACCGCTTGCGATTTGCGCTTTGCCGCCGCCATTCGACTGCCGACCACGGCCACATGGTCGAGTTCCGCCTGATTGCCGATGGCGAGCGCCGTTTTCAGGATATCGGCCGTTCGCCGATAGATGGCATCCGCCGCAGCATCTTCCCGCCGCGAGGCAATCTCCCGTATGGCCAGGAATATGCAAAATGCAGCCTCGGACGCTTCACTCGAGTGCAATTGCGCGCCCGCATGGGCGAGGTGGTCGAAGGCGGACGTCATGGCGCGACTAAGCCCCTGGCGCTCGCTTCGATGCAGCCGGATCGTGAGCTTCACCAGGTCTGCCGGGGAGCGAACGGATCGGAAGCGCTCTGCCGCACTCAATGCGCCGGCCTCGACAAGAGCCGGAATGAGGATGTCCGATAGAGCGCGGTCGAGGATGTGCTGCGCCCGCATCAGCTCGATCTTGAGGGTGTCCGCCGAACCGGCAAACCGCATCACGAATGGGAGCAGCAATTCCTGGCGCAGCTCGTCCCTGACCGTATCATTGATACATAATGCGAGCATCGCTATCGGCTTCGAGAAATCCTCCGGCAGGTCCTTTATCGAGTAAACGGCGCGGTAGCGATGACCAGCAGCGACAATGGCCGCCTCGTTGATGCAGGTACCGCCATCCGGCCCGGGAAACTGATGGCTGCCGCGCAAAAGCCTCCATTCGAGCATGCGCTGGAACTCGGCAGTGGATCGACTGAATGAAAGCATGGTCGACAACTTCTTGAAATCGAACATGGCGAGCTCCTCTTGCTGGACGGTATGCCCCCAGTAACAATCCGGTTGATGAATATCTGGCGGTGAGATTCGTAGCGCTGCGATGGGGCAAATATCCGGCAAGGCGGGGACGCCGCATCAAATTGAATTGATCGCGGACGTGCCCATATCGGCTGCTTTTGCTGGCATCCCCCGGACCACTAGTGTTCCGGTTCCGACGTTCGTATCACTTTGCCGCCCGCTCGCAAACGAACGTCGGAACCAAGGAACACTAGCAACTCTATGATTTCTAGTGCGGTTTTGAATTTGAAGTTCGTGAACACTCCACCGCCTAAAAGGCGGTGGCTTCAAGTTACGGCTTAAAGCCGGATCAGTCCGCCATTCGGCGGACTCACGACCGACCCGGCATGAATGACCATCTCATGCGCCCTTGCAGTCTCGCGCAGCAATTCCCGGCACCGAATCCCGACGTCCCCACCAAGGACGGGGTAACGATACTCGTGACCCACACCAAGTGGTATTTGCAATCCCAAACGGTATGGCTGCCTCGCTTGTACGCTTCCAACCAAACAGTTTACATGGGAAGCGCTGCGATCCCAGCCGCCTAAAGGCGTGGGGTTTCCTGATCCCCTATCGGAGATTCTAAACGAGCTTGCGGCCAGTATCATAGGAACTTCAAATTCACCGCACGAGCCTGTCACATTATCCGCCATTGGCATGGCATAGTCGGGCAATTGATTCGTTTTTAACTGAACAGAAAATGGCCAAAATCGCTAAAGCAGTCGCCGATCGGCAAGGCTCCAAACCGACAAGAGACCTGTTTTCGGACCTGCCGGAAGCGGCGCCACGACGCCTTGCCGGCAAGGAGAGCCGCGCCAAGGGCGTCCGCGGTCGCGATTCCGGCTATACCGCCCATCATATCGAGGTGCTGGAAGGGCTCGAGCCGGTGCGTCGCCGGCCCGGCATGTATATCGGGGGGACCGACGAAAAGGCGCTGCATCACCTGTTTGCCGAAGTCATCGACAATTCCATGGACGAGGCGCTTGCCGGACACGCCACTTTCATCGATGTGGCGATGGAGGCCGACGGCTTCGTGTCGGTGACCGACAACGGGCGCGGCATCCCGGTCGATGCACACCCCAAATTCCCGAAGAAATCTGCGCTCGAAGTGATCATGTGCACTTTGCACGCCGGCGGCAAATTCGATTCGCAGGTGTATGAGACGTCCGGCGGCCTGCATGGCGTCGGCGTATCGGTCGCCAACGCGCTCTCCGAGCGCATGGAAGTCGAAGTCGCGCGTGAGCAGACGCTCTATCGGATGGTGTTCGAGCGCGGCAAGCCAAAATCGAAGCTGGAAAAGCTTGGCCGCGCTCCCAACCGGCGTGGAACGAAAGTGCGTTTCCGCCCCGACCCGCAGATTTTCGGGGCCAATGCACGTTTCAAGCCGGAACGCGTATTCAAGATGACGCGCTCGAAAGCCTACCTGTTCGGTGGCGTCGAGATCCGCTGGGCCTGCGCCAACGAGCTGCTGCGCGGCAGCCCGGACGTGCCGGAAGAAGCGACTTTCCATTTTGCCGACGGGCTGCGCGACTATCTTTCCGCGGCCATCAATGGCGCCACGCTTGTGCATCCCGATATTTTCACCGCCAGCGCCGGAAAGATCGGCATGCACGGCGGTGTGCAATGGGCGGTCGCCTGGACCGCGGATGCGGACGGGTTCTTGTCTTCCTATTGCAATACCATTCCCACCCCGGACGGAGGCACGCACGAGGCAGGGCTGCGCAGCGCCTTGCTCAAAGGCATCAAAGATCATGCGGAACGCGTAGGTCAGGGAAAACGCGCCGCCGCGGTGACCGGCGATGACGTCATGAACGGCGCCGCCTGCATGGTTTCGGTCTTCATCCGCGAACCGGAATTCCAAGGTCAGACCAAGGACCGGCTCGCCACCGCGGAAGCCGGTCGAATTGTCGAAAATGCCATCCGCGACCCGTTCGACCACTGGCTCGCCGGCAATCACGTGCAGGCGAACAAGCTGCTCGAATTTGTAATCGAGCGTGCCGAAGAGCGCATTCGCCGCCGCCAGGAAAAGGAGATCTCGCGCAAGACAGCCGTGCGCAAGCTGCGCCTCCCCGGCAAGCTTGCCGACTGCACCAACACCGCCGCGCAAGGCTCCGAACTGTTCATTGTCGAAGGCGATTCGGCGGGCGGCTCGGCCAAGCAGGCGCGCGACCGCGCCTCGCAGGCCGTGCTGCCGTTGCGCGGAAAAATCCTCAACGTCGCCTCCGCCGGCAGAGACAAGGTTGTGCAGAACCAGCAGCTCGCTGATCTGGTGCAAGCGCTTGGCTCCGGCACCGGGGCGCATTATCGCGACGAGGACCTGCGCTACGAAAAGGTCGTCGTGATGACCGACGCCGACGTGGACGGCGCGCATATCGCCTCGCTGCTCATCACGTTCTTCTACCGGCAAATGCCGAAGCTGATCGAGAATGGCCATTTGTACCTGGCAGTGCCTCCGCTCTACCGGCTCAGTCATGGCGGGAAGATCCTTTACGCGCGCGATGACAAGCACAAGGACGAGCTGATCAAGAAGGAATTCCACGCCAACGCCAAGGTCGAGATCGGCCGCTTCAAGGGTTTGGGCGAGATGATGGCAAGCCAGCTCAAGGAGACCACGATGGACGCGAAGAAGCGCACGCTCCTGCGCGTCGTGGTGGTGGAGGAAGAGCGCCGCAAGACTGACATCTCGGTCGAGCGGCTGATGGGCAACAAGGCGGAAGGACGCTTCGAATTTATTCAGGAACGGGCGGAATTTGCCGACGAGGAAATACTGGACGTATGACGTCATTCCTCGAATTTTAGATTGGCCGCCTTGACGATTTCGCTGAACAGCTTGATGTCGGAATCGACCTTCTGGCGCAATTCGTCGCCGGCGCCGCCGCCCGGGTCAACTCCCATCATCTTCAGCTTTTCGCGCGTACCGGCATCAGCGAGCGCGCGCCGCAACTCGGCTTCCAGTTTCTTGGTCACCGCCGGCGGTGTGCCGGCAAGGACAAAGAGCCCGCTCCACAGGCCGATATTGACGTCGGGCAGGCCGGCCTCGGCCATGCTCGGCACGTTCGGCAGCTCGGATGAGCGCGCCGCTCCGGTAACGGCAAGCGCCCGCAGCTTGCCGCCTTGCACCAGGGGAAGCGTCGGCGGGGTGTCGGCGATGGCGAACAGGGTCTGGCCGGCGACAATGCTGAGCATGCTTTCGTTGCTGCTCTTGTAGGGGATCGCCTGAGCCGGCATACCGGTCTTGAGCTTGAACAGTTCGCTGGTGATGGTGAAGGCGGGCGACGAGGTCGCGTAATTCGATTTGTCAGGGTGTGCCTTCCCCCAGGCGACCAGTTCCTGCACCGACTTGATCGTGTCGTTCATCGGGCCCGCAAGAATGAGCGGAAAGGATGCAATCATGGTGAGCGGGGTGAACGTCCTGGTCGGCTGGTACGGCAATTTCGGATAGATCGCGGCGGCAATCGCCATCTGCCCGGTCGCCCCGACCACCACCGTGTAACCATCGGCAGGCTGCGTCATGGCATATTCCACGGCGAGGCGTCCGCCGGCACCGGGCTTGTTCTCGATCACCACCGGCTGGCCGATATTCTCCGAAAGCTTCTGCCCGATCAGCCGCGCGAACAGATCGTTGCCGCCTCCTGCGGCAAAGCCGACGATCAGACGAACGGGCTTATATGGATAATTTGACGCAGTGGAATCCTCCGCCCAGGCCGGATGCACGACAACCGCAAAAAGCAGCGCAAGGAGCGGCAAGATTTGATTGCAGATTATCATGAGCGTCCTCCCTGAGCCGTTATTCTGCCACCCTTTTCGCAAATGAGAGGCTCCCGTCAAGGCGCAGCCGCGAGGCGAATAAATCGATGACGATCTCGACCGCGCAGGCCGGCACCCGGCGCTCACGCCCCGCTGAGCTTTTCGGCCATCCGCGCGCCTTGAGCTTTTTGTTCGCAACCGAGATGTGGGAGCGTTTCTCCTATTATGGGATGCGAGCGCTCCTCGTTCTCTACATGGTGAGATTCCTGCTGCATCCCGGGCATGCAGAAGACGTCATCGGCCTTGCTGCGCTCAAGCACTTTCTCGAATTCATGTCCGGTCCGCTCGACGTGCAGCCGCTCTCGTCGCAGATCTACGGGCTCTATACGGGGCTTGTCTATCTCACCCCAATTTTCGGCGGCCTGCTTGCGGATCGCCTGCTTGGCCAGCATCGCACCGTTTTGTTGGGCGCCGCACTGATGGCGGCCGGCCACTTCATGATGGCGTTCGAGACGCTGTTTCTCGTTGCGCTTATCCTGCTCATTCTCGGCAACGGCGCCTTCAAGCCTAACATCTCGGCGCAGGTCGGGACCCTCTATGCACCCGGTGACCGTCGCCGCGACCGCGCCTATTCGATTTTTTACGTCGGCATCAACCTTGGCGCGCTGCTGGCACCTCTGATTTGCGGAACGTTGGGAGAGGAGTTCGGCTGGCATTACGGCTTTGCCGCGGCCGGCATCGGCATGACCACGGCGCTGGTGATTTATCTCTGCGCATTGCCGAGCCTGCCGCGCGATGAGCTGCACACCGCGATCGCCTCCGGCGCCGACAAGAAACCGCTGGAACGCAGCCAATGGCGCGGCATTCTGGCCCTGGTCGCCCTGTTCGTGCCTACCGCTCTGTTCTGGGCGGCATACGAGCAGCAGGGCAACACCCTCGTATTATGGGCCGATGACCACACTGATCGCGCAATTGATCTGCTGTTCTGGCACGGGGAAATTCCCATCACCTGGTTTCAGGCTTTCAATCCGTTCCTGATTTTTTTGTTCACCCCGCTCGTGCTTGCACTGTGGCGCCGCCAGGCGAGCCGCGGCAGCGAGCCTTCCACCGTGGTTAAAATGGCGCTGGGCTGCTTTGGGGTGACACTTGCAAATCTCATCATGGCCGTTGCAGCCTGGCGCGCCGCAGGCGACGAAGCGAGCTGGCTATGGCTGCTCGGCTATTTCATCGTCATCACGATTGGCGAGCTTTATTTGTCACCGATCGGACTCTCGCTTGTTTCGAAGGTTGCGCCGGCGCATCTGGTTTCCATGCTGATGGGCTTCTGGCTTGCCACCAGTTTTTTCGGCAACCTGCTGGCGGGCTGGCTCGGCAGCTTGTGGAGCGAAATGGACAAGACGCTCTTCTTCATCATGATCGCCGGCATTGCGCTCATCGCCGGAGCGATAATCCTGGCATTCGATCGACCGTTGCGAGCCGTGCTCAGGACTGAAGCCGCAAACGCATGAATTCCTCGACCGCTTACGTGCGGCGCGCCTTCGCGCATGTCGAAACCTGGGTTTTCGATCTCGACAACACTCTTTATCCGCATCACCTCAACCTGTGGCAGCAGGTCGATGAGCGCATCCGCGACTATATCGTGCGTTTTCTCAAGGTGACGCACGAAGAAGCGGCCAGACTGCAGAAGGATTATTATCGGCGTTTCGGCACTTCCATGCGCGGATTGATGACCTTGCATGGAATGCAACCCGACGATTTTCTCGACTTCGTGCATCAGATAGACCATTCGCCGCTGGAGCCCAACGAGGCGCTCGGAGCGGCACTCGAGGGCCTGCCCGGCCGCAAGCTGATCCTGACCAATGCGACGCGGCGGCATGCCGGTGCGGTGCTCGCGCGCCTCAAGCTCGACCGCCATTTCGATGACGTGTTCGATATCATCGCCGCCGAGCTCGATCCCAAACCTTCGCCCGCAACCTATGACCGTTTTCTCAGGCTGCACGGCGTCGACGCCGGCAAGGCTGCAATGTTCGAGGACCTTGCCCGCAATCTTTCGGTGCCGCATGCGCTGGGCATGACCACCGTTCTGGTGGTTCCGGAACGCTCGCGCGAAGTCTTCCGTGAGGATTGGGAGCTGCAAGGCCGCGACGCACCGCATGTCGATCATGTGACCGACGACCTGATCGGTTTCCTGCAGCGCATCAGTGCGCGGTAGCACTTGTTTATTTGTAGCCCGGATTGAGCGTCTTCGATCAATCCGGGACTATGCCCCCGGATTTCGTAAGAAAGAAATCCGGGGCTAGAGGCTACGCCTGGACAAAAGGCCCCGCAAAGCTTGACTTCGCATGACCCACTCCCGAAAACCGATGCCACGGGGTTGCATGCCATGACAGACACCAGGCTCATCGCCGTTATCGAGGACGCCTTCGCGAAGCGCGACCAGATCGGTCCGTCGACTAAGGGTGAAGTGCGCGATGCGGTTGAGGCGGCGCTCGATCTCCTTGACCGCGGCAAGGCGCGCGTGGCGGAAAGAGACGGCACCGGCAAGTGGCGGGTCAATCAATGGCTCAAGAAAGCGGTGCTTCTTTCCTTCCGCTTGCACGATATGTCCGTGATCGCAGGTGGGCCGGGCAAGGCAGCCTGGTGGGACAAGGTCGGTTCGAAGTTCGAGGGCTGGAGCGAAGACCGGTTTCGCCAGGCAGGCTTCCGTGCGGTGCCCAACTGCATCGTGCGCCATTCGGCCTTTATCGCGCCGGGCGTGGTGCTGATGCCCAGCTTCGTCAATGTCGGCGCCTATGTGGATTCCGGCACCATGGTGGACACGTGGGCGACGGTCGGCTCCTGCGCGCAGATCGGGAAGAACTGCCACATCTCCGGCGGCGCCGGAATCGGCGGCGTGCTTGAGCCGCTCCAGGCCGGCCCCGTCATCATCGAAGACAATTGCTTTATCGGTGCGCGCTCGGAAGTGGCCGAAGGAGTGATCGTGCGCGAAGGGTCGGTATTGGCGATGGGTGTCTTCGTCGGCGCTTCGACCAAGATTGTCGATCGCGCCAGCGGCGAAATCTTTCAAGGCGAGGTGCCCGCTTATTCGGTCGTGGTGCCCGGTTCGCTGGGCGGCGAGCGAGCCGGCGACGGCAAACCGCAACCCAGCCTCTATTGCGCGGTGATTGTCAAACGCGTCGATGAAAAGACGCGGGCCAAGACGTCGATCAACGAGCTGCTGCGGGACTAGTGTCCCGGTTCCGACGTTCGTATCACTTTGCAGCACTCTCGCAAACGAACGTCGGAACCAAAGGGACACTAGCAACTATTTGATTCTAGTGTGGCTTTGGATTTGACGTTCCTACAAATGACTCGCGGCAATGCTGATAGGAACGTCAAATCCGCCACACTAGCGGCCCACGTTCATGTTACGATTCGCATCTGGCGTGTCGGCGCGATTTGCGCTCAAATTTGCCCGCGCGAGCATAAAGGGAGCCCTGCCATGCCGATATCGCAGCTGCTGTTCTCGTTTCGCGGCCGTTTGAACCGACAGCCCTATTGGCTCACCAGCATCGCCATCCTTTTGCTCATTGTTGTCCTGGTCGCTGTCGTATTCACGCTCATGGACGTAAGCCTGGTCCTGTTAGTTGTGCTTGGTCTGCTCTACATCCCGCTGCTTTGGATCGCCTTTGCGCTCGGCGCCAAGCGGCTGCATGACCGGGACAAATCGGCCTGGTGGCTGCTCCTGTTCTACATTCTTCCGTCAATTCTCAGCAATCTTTCCGACCAGGCGGGCGGGCTGGGCATTCTGCTGTTGCTCATCGGCTTGGCGCTTTCCATCTGGGCATTCGTCGAACTCGGCTGTTTGCGGGGAACCGTCGGGCCGAACCGCTTTGGACCGGATCCGCTGCAAGCACCGAGCGTCAAGGCGACGGCAGCAGCCTGATTGAAACCCGAAAGTGACAGGGGCCGCGCACGAAGCTGCTTTCGCCATCGCGCGCGACCTCCTGCGTTGTCGGTCGGTGACGCCGGCCGAAGGCGGCACTCTCGGTCTGATCGAAGGCTTGCTGAAGAGCGCGGGGTTTACGGTCCACCGCGTCACCTTTGCGGAGCCCGGCACGCTTCCCGTTGAAAATCTCCATGCCCGTATCGGCTCGGCCAGCCCGCATCTGGTCTTTGCCGGGCATACCGATGTGGTGCCGCCCGGCGACGAGGCAAGATGGTCGTACCCGCCGTTTGCCGGCGATGCCGCGCGCGGCACTCTTTACGGCCGCGGAGCGGTCGATATGAAAGGCGCGATCGCCTGCGCAATTGCCGCGGCGCTCGACCACATTGGTAGCCATAATGGACGCCCGCATGGGTCGATCTCCTTCCTGATTACCGGGGACGAAGAAGGGATTGCGATCAACGGGACGGTGAAGCTTTTGCGCTGGGCGGCCGAGCGCGGCGAAAAATTCGATCATTGCATTCTGGGAGAGCCCAGCAATGCGCAGCGCATCGGCGATACCATAAAAGTCGGCCGGCGTGGATCGCTCAACGGTACCCTGATCGTCACGGGCAAGCAGGGGCACGTCGCCTATCCCGAACGTGCCGACAACCCTGTACGCGGGATCGTGACCTTGATGGCTGCGCTTATGGCGCTGCCGCTCGACCACGGCAGCGCGCATTTCGGTCCTTCCAACCTCGAATTCACCTCCGTCGACGTCGGCAATCCGGTGATGAACATCATTCCCGAGGAGGCGCGCGCGCGCTTCAACATCCGCTTCAATGACTGCCACAGCCAAGTTTCCTTGCAGACGCTGATCGAGCGAGTCGCGGCGCAGGTCGCGGGCGACCACCTGCACTGGCGAATTGCGTGGGAGCCCTCGAATGCAGATTCATTCCTGCTCAAGCCCGGCCCGTTCCTTGACCTGGTGCGCGCCGCCATCAAAGAAACCACCGCGATAGAACCACAGCTATCCACTTCGGGCGGCACCTCCGATGCGCGCTTCATCAAGGATTATTGCCCGGTGCTCGAATTCGGTCTTGTCGGACAAACCATGCATCAGGTCGATGAGTGCACGCCTATATCTGACCTTTCCCTGCTCACGGCTGTTTACGGAAAAATTCTCGATCGTTATTTCGACCCAAGAGCCACACAATCAACATGATGGTTGCTCTCACCAAAGTGGTGCATTAAGGTTGCATCAGGCGCCGGCGAAATCTCCACAAACATTTGCCGGCGCATTGCAGCGTGGTTACAGCATGATCCCGAAAAGTCTGCCCCGGACTTGATCCGGGGTGGGCACCACTTTTCGGAAAGAGATCATGTGCAAACAAAGAAACAGAGCGGGATGGCGAGTTCGAACAAAATCATCCCGCGCAAGGGAGTGCACGCTATGAAACCGTTCATCAAAGCGGCGGGTGCATTTCTGTTCATCCTGATCTTGTTGTGCGCCGGCCCGGCCGCCACGCAAACGAATTCGCCGGCGACCACCTCACAAATCGAAATTGCCTATGTTGAGCCGACCAGTCAAAACTACCAGCCGCTTTACGACCGGCTCAAGAAACGGCAAGTACTTGAAGAGCTGCAGCAGTTCCTTTCGCCGTTGCGACTCCCGCGCAAGCTGAAAGTGCAGGTGGAGCAGTGCGGTGCTCCCACCCATCCATACAAGCCGGACGAGCCTGTCACTGTCTGCTACGAGATGGTCGACCAGATCGTGCAGACCGCGGGGAAGCTCGATCCCAGCGTTCAGCCTACCGTGGTCGTCGGCGCCTTCATCGAAGTGGTGCTGCACGAATTGTCGCATGGCGTGTTTGATGTTTTGCAGGTTCCGGTTTGGGGTCGGCTCGAAGATGCCGCCGATCGGCTTGCCGCCTTCATCATGCTGCAATTCGACGAGGAGCTGGCGCTGCGCACCATCACCGGAACGGCCCAGTTCTTTGTCGCCTCCAACAAGACATGGACGGGCAGCGCCTTCGCCGACGTGAATTCGCCGGACCCGCAACGGTTCTATAATTACCTTTGCATTGCCTACGGCGGGGGGCCGATATCGTTTCGCTTCCTGGCGCACCCGGACAACAACGCGCAACCCATACTGCCGGCCTCACGCGCGGTGCGCTGCAGGGACGAATATGCGCAAGTTCGCAAAGCTTTCGATCTGAGAATCATGCCGTTCGTGGATCCGGACGCGCTCGTCGCCATCAGATCCATGCAATGGCTCACCCCGACTGACGTCAAGTGAAAGGCGGGCGATAGCATGAAAACGGCCCTGCGGATTGCGTTCCTGGCATTTGCCGTCGCCTGGCCGGCAGTGACATGCCAGCCGGGCTTCGCTCAATCGCCGCCAGACCTGACCAACAGCAAGATCAATTATGCCTACGTTCCCCCCAAGAGCCTGAAATATGTGCCGATGGTTGCCCGGCTGCAGTCATTCGCAGTGCTGGAGCAATTGTCGCAATTCTTGTCGCCCTTGCGATTGCCGCATCGCCTTACACTGACCACCGTCGAGTGCGGTACCGCCAACGCCTTCTACATGCCGAGCACTTGGCAGGTCGCCATGTGTTACGAGATGATCGAAGCGATCGAGCACATCGCGCCGAAGAGAGGCGAAACGTCGGATTTCAGCTACGAGGAGGTCGTTGTCGGATCGATCGTTGGCGTGCTTCTGCACGAAAGCGGCCATGCGGTATTCGACATGCTCAACGTACCTGTGTTCGGGCGCGAGGAAGACGCGGCGGACGAGATGTCGACCTTCATCGCGCTGCAGTTCAGTGAGGATGTGGCGCGCACCATCGTCCGCGGCTACGCATATATGTCAAAGGTGTGGTTTGCGTTCGGGTCTCCGCAGTTCGACGACGTGCATGGAACCGGGCTGCAACGCTATTACAACACGCTCTGCATCGCCTATGGCCGTAACCCTGCGCTATTCAAGGAGTTTATCGATCGCGGCGACCTGCCCGGACGGCGTGCCTCGGATTGCGCAAACGAGTACCAGCAGATCAAGCTCGCGTTCGAAAAAACGGTATTGCCCTTCGTCGACAAAGCCATGATGCAGAAGGTGCAGGGAACACAGTGGCTGCAGTTGAGCCCAAACCAGATCGCGTTATTGAAGCAACAACAGCAGGAGCAACAGCCGACCTTCACTTTTGCCCTCTGTAACGAAAGCAAGGCGAGCAATGTCAGCGCCGCTTTGATGGTGCAACTGCCGGAGGACCCGCAGAACTGGCAAGTCTTCGGCTGGTTCCCTCTTCCCAATGGCGGTTGCAACCTGATCGGCAGCTTTTATGGAGATCACCTCTACTATTATGCCGAGGGCAACAACAACAATGTCTGGGGCGCGCCCGACAACCAGCTCGATGCCACCAGGCAGTGCATCGACCGTACCAACGCATTTCAACAGATCGCAGGCGCGCCGTGCCGCGCCGGCCAGGTGCAGGCGAATTTCAGACGCATCGACCTGTCGCCCGAGGATTCCGCGAGAACCCTGCATCTGACTGGAGGCAAGTAAATCCCATGCAAGCGATCCGGGACCGCTCATATCGGGCAATCCCAGCAGGACGAAATTCAGGAGCTTTGGCATGAAGCGCGCGAGCGTCATCGCCGTCGGTGTTTGCGGTGCGTTGTGCCTCTTCGCCATCGGTTTTCTAGGCCCGCGCTGGTCGGGGGCCGGGGCGCAGCAGCAGGATGGCCAGAAATTTGAAATCGCCTTCTGCAACATCAGCGCTTTCACCGACGTGGCGGTCGCGCTGATGTACAAACAGGACGCGCAGAAATGGTGGGTCGCCGGCTGGTATGCCCTGCCCGATGGAGGCTGCAGCCTGCTCGGAAGCTTTTTGCGGGACTCGATCTATTATTATGCCGAAGGCAGCAAAAACTCGGTTTGGCGTGCCGCCGATAACGACCAGACCGCGGCATCGAAATGCGTTGATCACGACAAGGCATTCGAGGGCGACGCCGGCGCCCCGGCATGCCCACAAGGTCAATCGGCGGTGCGCTTCAAATTGCTCAAAATCCCCGCGGGCACGCCACGCCTCACGTGGACCCTCACCGGAGGCAAATGACCTGCTACCTAGTCGTTGCGCTGTCGACGGGATTGCTTGCCGGGTTGGCGCGTGGGTTCCCGTTTCTGCCCGTTCGCGGCGCCAATCGTACCGGCGTGCGTGTAGCCGCCGTCGGCCCTGTACCCTGCACATAGAAATTCGTCTCTCCATTGGAGACCGCGTTGCGAGCCGAGGATTGATCGGTCTGCGCGTGCCCTGATCTCTGTCCAAGCGCGACCGCGCCGATCAGCGCCAGCGCAAAAATAGCAAATCGAAGCGTCATTTCAGGCTCCTGGTCTGCGTCCTTGACAGGGACGATTGCCCGCCGGCAGCTAGATCGAGCCAGCTGGCGGTGTCGGAATTATGGAGAGTTCGAACATGGAGTTTACGGATAATCGACCCGGGCCAGATAGAGCCCGTCGGGCGGAGCAACGGGCGGACACGCGCTACGGTCGCACCGGTAGAGCGCGAGCGAAATGTCGTCGGCCGTCCACTTTCCTTCCCCGACAAGGGCAAGCGCGCCGACCATGGAGCGCACCTGACTGTGCAAGAACGACCGCGCGGAAGTCAGTATGCGAATGTCGTCCTTCATCCGATGCACATCGAGCTGATCGAGGGTCTTGACCGGCGATTTTGCCTGGCATTGCGCGTCGCGAAACGTCGTGAAGTCATGGCGGCCCACTAAACGCTGCGCGGCTAAATGCATGGCGCCGCTGTTGAGCGGCTTGGCAATGCGCCAGGCGCGCCCCCGCTCGAAGGTGAGATCGGCGCGCCGATTGATGATCCGATAGACGTAGTGGCGCCTGATTGCGGAGAACCGCGCATCGAAATCAGCGCCGACTTTCTCGGCGGAGATCACCGCAATCGGATGCGGACGCAGATGCGCATTGAGAGCATCGCGCACGGTACCTGCATCCGAATCCCGGGTCAGATCGAAATGGCAAACCTGGCCGAGCGCATGCACGCCGGCGTCGGTGCGGCCGGCCCCTTGTATGCTGACTTTTTCGCCGCAAAAGCGCCTGACGGCCTCGATCAGCAGTCCCTGCACCGATGCGCCGTTGTTTTGCACCTGCCAGCCGACGAACGGCCGGCCATCATATTCGAGCGTGAGCTTATAGCGGGGCATGGGAGAATTAGGCGAACTACTCTAACTGCGTGCCGGCGGCAACGGGCATGCCGCGCAGGAATTCGTCGGCTTGCATGGCTTGGCGGCCCGCACGCTGCAGCTCGATAAGACGAACCGAACCGTCACGGCAGGTGACGGTGAGCTTGTTATCGAGGACCGTACCGGGCTTGCCTGCGCCCTCGCCTTGCGTGGAACGCAACACTTTGACCCGCTCCCCTGCCCCGGGAAATTCGAACCAGGCGCCCGGGGAAGGCGACAAGCCGCGAATTTGATTGTGCACCTCTTGCCACGGCTTTGCCCAGTCGATGCGGGCTTCATCCTTGCCGATCTTGCCCGCATAGGTCACACCCGATTGCGACTGGGGCGTGAGCTTAAGGACGCCATGCTCAAGCGTATCGAGCGCGCGCAGCATCAGATCGGCGCCGATCGAGGATAACCTGCCGGAAAGATCGCCCGCCGTGGCATCCGGTTCGATTGCCACGCGCTCGCGCATTGCAACCGGCCCGGTGTCGAGCCCTTCGTCCATCTTCATCACCATGACTCCGGTCGCGCGGTCGCCCGCCATGATCGCCCGCGCAATCGGTGCGGCGCCTCGCCAACGCGGCAACAGCGAAGCGTGCAGGTTGAATGCGCCAAGCGCAAATGCATCGAGAAATGCCTTTGGCAGAATAAGCCCGAAGGCGACGACAACGGCCACTTCCGCCCGGTGCGCGCGCGCCAGGGTCAACGATTCGTCCGTGCGAAGCGAGGCAGGCGCAATCACCGGCAAGCCCAAGCGGCGCGCCTCGCGTTCCACCGGGCCTGGCTTGACTTCCATTCCGCGTCGTCCCGCGGGTTTCGGGGCACGCGTGTATACCGCGATCACGTCGTGCCGGCCGGAGAGGGCGAGCAATGTCGGCACCGCGAATTCCGGCGTCCCCATGAAGACGATGCGGAGACTCATGTTACGGGCGAACAGGCGCTCGCGCTCACTCGGCGGCGCGTTTGGCCGCCTTGGTGAATTTCTTCACGATGCGGTCGCGCTTGAGCTTGGACAAATAATCGATGAACAGGATGCCGTTGAGGTGATCGATCTCGTGCTGGAGACAGGTGGCAAGAAGTCCATTCGCCTCCACCTCGTGCAGTTCTCCTTTGAGGTCGAGATATTTGACCTTCACCTGCGCCGGCCGTTCGACATCGCTGTAGACTTCCGGGATCGACAGGCAGCCCTCCTCATAGGTCGCTTTTTCCACGGAGGACCAGGTAAGTTCCGGGTTGATGAGCACCTGCGGGTTTTTCGGCTCCTCCTTTTTGGCGAGGTCCATGGTCACGACGCGTTTGGCAGTGCCGACCTGAATGGCGGCCAGACCGATGCCCGGGGCGTCGTACATGGTCTCGAACATATCTGAAACGAGCTTGCGGATGCCCGCGTCGATTTTTTTTACCGGCTCGGAAACCTGCCGCAACCGCTTGTCCGGTAAGACGAGAATTTCTCGCACAGCCATGGCGCCGATGTAAGTCGTCGCGCCATGACGGTCAACGCGAAGACGAAACACCGGCCGGAATGACACGAGCACGACAAAGCGACCCTCCAGTTCGCTTTTTGTTCTAAGGCGCCGAATCAGGTACAGAAGGTTCGATGCCCGATCAACTTGCCCTCCTCGCCGTCGGCGCGCTCGTCTTACTGATCGTCGTGACGGCAACCGTCGTTTTCCTCGTGCTCTCGCTGCGCGCGCAGCGGCGGCGCGATGGTGACGTGCTTACCCAGCATGTCGCGGAGTTGGCGCGGCTGCATGCCAAATCCTCCGCCCGCATGGACGTCATGCGCGATCTCATTTCCGGCCGCCAAGCGGAGCTTCATCGCGCCGTCAACGAGCGTCTCGATTCGGTCACGCATCATCTCAATGCGTCGATGACGTCGACCCGCGAGCACACGGTCGAAAACCTGCAGAAGCTCGGAGAGCGGCTCGCCGTCATCGATCATGCGCAGAAGAACATCACCGATCTCGCC
Organism: uncultured Alphaproteobacteria bacterium; assembly: GCA_963817135.1. Lineage (GTDB taxonomy): Bacteria > Pseudomonadota > Alphaproteobacteria > Rhizobiales > Xanthobacteraceae > VAZQ01. Next base: position 113,833 of record CAWFNG010000021.1, read on the forward strand.
TCGCAGATGACTTCCCTGCACAGCATTCTTGCTAACAAGCAGCAGCGCGGCGCCTTCGGCCAGGGGCGGCTGGAAATAATCGTCCAGGACGGGTTGCCCAAGGAATGCTATGAATTCCAGCTGACGCTTTCAAACAACAGCCGTCCCGACTGCGCCGTTTTTCTTCCCGACAAGCGTCCGCTGGTGATCGACGCCAAGTTCCCGCTGGAAGCGGTCACCGCCCTCCGTGAAGCGGGTAGCGAGGAAGAACGCAAGCAAGCAGCAATCCGGCTGCGGCAGGACTTTAGCAGGCACATCGCCGATATCGCGGCAAAATACCTGATCCCGGGAGAGACCCAGGATTTGGCGCTGATGTTCGTTCCCTCCGAATCCGTCTTCGTCGAATTGAATGACGGGTTCAACGATGTCGTGCAAAAGGCATTTCGCTCGAACATTGTGATCGTGTCCCCTTCGCTCCTCATGCTCGCCATTCACGTCATTCAGCAGATTCAGAGGGACGCGCGAATGCGTGACGCGGCCGACAAGATTCATGCCGAGGTCGGGCACCTTATGGTCGACATCGAGCGGCTGCATGACCGCGTGCTCAATCTGAACAAGCATTTCGGCCAGACCAGCGAGGATCTGCGGCAGATCCTCGTCTCGGCGGAAAAGATCGAGAAGCGCGCCGGACGTATCAGAGAGGTCGAATTCAACGGCGAGGAAGCTCCTGAGCCTCGCACCATCGAGAGCGCGGCACCGGCGCGCCTCGCCGTGAGCCGCTGACCCTAAGCCCGGCGTTTTGGTCAGTCCGGCCCTAATTCCTCGCAATCGTTAAGTGGGGGTTGCGGCCTTACAATCGCTGCATCCTTGCGGATAGCTTCTGTCCATGACGGTGGATGCCGCCCCGAGCCGCGCCCGCTTCGCCGAGGCATTTTCGGTCTATCTGCAGCCGCGCGTCCTCATCGTGTTGTTCCTCGGTTTTTCAGCGGGGCTTCCCCTTGCCCTCTCAAGCTCGACGCTGCTCGTCTGGATGCGCGAGGCCGGGGTCGATCTCGGCACCATTGGCTTGTTCGCACTGGTGGGAACGCCCTACACCATCAAGTTCCTGTGGGCGCCGGTCGTGGATGCGCTCGACGTGCCGGTGTTCGCGAGTATTTTCGGGCGCCGGCGCGGCTGGCTCATCTTCTCCCAGCTGTTGATGATCATCTCGATTGTTCTGCTCGCGTTCTGCGACCCCGCCTCCGCGTCAGGTTACTTGGTTTTCGCAGCCGCCCTTTTTGTCGCCACCGCGGCGGCAACCCAGGATATCCTTATCGATGCCTTCCGCATCGAAAGCCTGCCCGAGAACGAACAGGCTGCCGGCATGGCCGCCTATGTCGCCGCTTACCGCATCGGAATGTTGGTCTCCACCGCAGGGGCGCTGTTCCTGGTAAGCGGGTTCGAAGGGATGGGTTTTGCCAAGAGCGCTGCGTGGACTGCCGGCTACCTCGTCATGGCCGCGATGGTGGTGATCGGCATTGCAACCACGCTGATTGCCAGCGAGCCGGAAAAATCCGCGGTCGCGGCAGCCGAGCACGCCGCCCACGCCCGCGAGAGCCCGCTCAGGCGCGTTGCCATTGCGGCCTACGGAGCATTCGCCGACTTTCTCGGCCGGGATGCGGCATTCATCGTGCTTGTCTTCGTCGTGCTGTTCAAGTTTACCGACGCGCTCGCCGGAGCCATGACCGCGCCCTTCGTGGTCGATCTCGGATTCACCCGCAACGAATATGCCGCCATCATCAAGGGCGTCGGACTTGCCGCCACCTTGATCGGCGGATTTGCCGGTGGATTTGTCGCGCGCGCCTATCCCCTGGCCGCCTGCCTGTGGATCGGCGGCATTCTGCAGGCGCTCGCCAACCTTACCTTCTCCTTGCAGGCGGTAATCGGTCACAACGCCATAATGTTGACCGCCGCCATCACTGCCGAGAATTTCACCAGCGCCATCGGCACCGTGTTCTTCGTTGCCTATCTGTCAGCGCTTTGCGTTAATCCGCTGCACACGGCGACCCAGTACGCGCTGCTGACTGCGGTAGCCGCAGTCGGGCGCACCTATCTCTCCTCGGGAGCAGGCTACATTGCCGAAGCGACCGGCTGGGTCTGGTTTTTTGCCATCTGTGCGCTCGCAGCGCTTCCCAGCCTTTTGCTGCTGGCCTGGCTGCAGCGGCGCGGTCATTTCGACAGCCTGCCGGCAGCCTGAAGGCAGCGCCTATACCCGTTGTTAAATAATCATCAAGCGCATTTGAACCCCACCGGCTCGCTTGGCGACATAACCGAGGGAGTTCGCGGTCGGAGGCGGTAACCTTCTTCCGTAATTCCTGTGAACTGTGGCTTAGCGATCACAGCCGCGCAGCCGCGCAGCGCTTATGATCGGCGATGCCCGCAACGCGTGAGTGGAAGGTCCAATGCGCCTGGGTCATCTCCTGACCTCGCATCGTATTGTTGTGGTCGGTTTACTTGCCGCGCTGGCAATTGCCAGCGCTGACAACACGCAAGCACGCCCTCACCGCCAGCAGAAAGCTGAGAAAAGCCAGCAGAAGGCTGAGAAAAAGCATGCGCGGGTCGTGCACGGGTCCTGGTACAAGCCGCCCTATGCTGCGATCGTGATCGACGACAAATCCGGCCAGGTCCTGCACGAGGTCAGTGCCGACGAGCCGCGTCATCCCGCTTCCCTGACCAAGGTCATGACCCTCTATCTTCTCTTCGAGCAGCTCGAATCCGGCAAGATCAAGCTCGATACCCCGCTGCCGATCTCGGAGCATGCCGCGGCTGCCGCTCCGGTAAAGCTTGGCCTCAAGCCCAACGGCACTATCAAAGCCGAAGAGGCACTCAAGGCCATGGTCACCAAGTCGGCAAACGACGCCGCACGGGTGGTAGGCGAAGCAATTGGCGGCACCGAAGAGGAATTCGCAAAGCTCATGACCGAGAAGGCAAAGTCGCTCGGCATGGCAAGCACCGTTTACGTGAACGCCTCCGGATTGCCTGCCGAAGAGCAAATTACCACCGCGCGCGACCAGGCGCTGCTTGGCCGTGCCATAGGGCACCGCTTCCCCACCTTTTACCGCTACTTCGCGACGCCGAGCTTTTCGTACCGCGGCAAGGAAATGCACAACCACAATGCGCTGCTCGGAACGGTAAAGGGCGTGGATGGCATCAAGACCGGCTTCACGGAAGCCTCCGGCTACAATCTCCTGTCATCCGTCCGCCGCGACGAGAAGCATCTCGTCGCAGTGGTGTTGGGCGGCACGTCGAACGCGCAGCGCGATACCCGCATGCGGCAACTGCTTGAGGAGCATATTCCCCACGCGGCGGTGACGCGCACGGTTCCAAAGGTCATAGAGCCGCCGGCGTATGAGCTCGCCTCCGATCCGGCTGCAAAAACGCCTCCGGCGACAACGGCAAAAACCCCTCCAGCGACCCCGAATGCCGCGTCCGAGCCCGGTGCCGAAGCGGCGTTTGCCAGCACAAAATCCGAGAAGGCCGACGCGCCCAAGGCGGAAGTGGCCCCGAAGCTCGAAGTGGATGTCAAAAAGCCGAAGGATCGGAACTTCAAGGCGCAGCCCGCACCCGCGAAAGCCAAGCCAGGTGACGGGAAGCCTTCGGCGACGCTACCGACCGCCCCGACGCTCGCCAATCAGCTCTGATTTGGAATCTGATTAACCTCTCTCGGCCTCATGCTGAGGAGCGGCGCAGCGCAACCCACACTTTCAGAACGTGCAACAGCCAACGCTGCGCCGCGTCTCGAAGCATGAGGGGCGGCTCTAGAACGGGGTGCGCTGGCGGATGGCGGCGGCAAGCGTCCCTTCGTCGAGGTAATCGAGTTCGCCGCCGACCGGAACTCCATGCGCCAGTCGCGTCACCTTGACGTTCGTCTCATGCAAGAGGTCGGTGATGTAATGCGCCGTGGTCTGCCCGTCGACGGTTGCGTTAAGCGCCAGGATCACCTCCGCAACGGCTGAATCTTTGGCGCGGCCAATGAGCGCCTCGATGGCGAGATCCTGCGGTCCCACCCCATCGAGCGGAGACAATGTGCCGCCCAGCACATGATAGCGTGCATTGACGGCATGGGCGCGCTCGAGCGCCCACAGGTCGGCAACATCGGCGACCGCAATGATGATGCTCGGGTCGCGGCGACGGTCGGTACAGACCGCGCACGGGTTCTGCGTGTCGATATTTCCGCACACCCTGCAGATCTCGATTTTCTCGAGCGCCGTTTGTATCGCGACGGCAAGCGGCGCCATGAGCTGTTCGCGTTTTTTGAGGAGAAACAGCGCTGCGCGGCGCGCCGAACGAGGACCGAGGCCGGGCAGGCGCGCCAGCAGCTGAATGAGGCGCTCGATCTCGGGTCCGGCGGCGACGGGCATCAAAACGGCAATTTCAGTCCGGGTGGTAACGCCAGGCCGCCGGTAAAGTCTTTCATTTTTTCCTGCAGCAGCGTTTCGGCTTTGCGCCGCGCATCGGTACAGGCGGCAACGACGAGGTCCTCGACAATCTCCTTCTGCTGCGGGTTGAGCAGCGACGGGTCGATTTTGACTTCTTTCATATTGCCTTTGCCGGAAACCTTGACGCTGACCAGCCCGCCGCCGGATATCCCCTCCACCTCCAGGCGATCCAGCTCCGCCTGCATCGCCTCCATTTTGGATTTGAGCTCGGCCGCCTGTTTCATCAAGCCAAGGAAATCTGCCATCTTACACCGAAGCCTCATCATCGGGCCGCAGCTCGGAGGCGGCGGCACCGGCATCCGTGCGCGCAATCGGTTCAACCCCCTCCCCGCTTTTGCGCACATCCACGATCTCGGCGCCGGGAAAGCGCGCGAGCACTGCCTTGACGAGGGGATCGGCGCGAACGCCGTTCGTGAGCTCGGCCTGGCGCGCCTGCATCTGCGATCTCACCGTCGGCTGGCCTTCTTCCTCGGACACCACCACTATCCAGGGCCGATTGGTCCATTGCGACAGCTTGCGGGAAAGCTCATGCACCAGAAGTCTTGGAGGCGCTCGGTTCAAGCCTGATCTCGAGCCGGCCGTCCTCGCAGCGGATTAGCCCCACGTCGCGCTCGAGCGCCGCTTTTACTGTGAGGTCGCGTTTCTGCGTTGCAAGCGCAATCAGATCTTCGAAGCGCGCAACGACAACCGGCGGCGGTGCCGGGTGCGGGTGCCGCGGGAGCGGGCATCGGACGAGAGGCGGCAGGCATTGTCGCTTGTGCGGGCGCCGGTGGTGCCGATCGTGCAGCCGGTGACGGCGCCGCCTGCTGCGGCGCCGGTGCGGGCTTCACCGACGGCGCGGCTGCGGCGCCCTTTTCCTCGAGCAATCGGATCACCTCGTCGGGAGCCGGCAGATCCGCGGCATAAGCGATGCGCACCAGCACCATCTCGGCCGCCGCGAGCGGCCGGCCGGCGCTCGCGACTTCGGCAATGCCTTTGAGCAGCATCTGCCAGGTGCGCGATAGGAGCGCCATTGACAGCTTCTCGGCAAAGGCGCGCCCGCGCGCACGCTCGACCTCGATCAGCGCCGGGTCGTCGGCGACTTTCGGCACGACCTTCACGCGGGTGACCAAATGCGTGAACTCGGCAAGGTCGGTGAGCACCACCGCCGGATCGGCGCCGGTATCGTATTGCGCGCGCAGCTCAGTGAGCGCGGCAGCAATGTCGCCGCGCATCACCGCCTCGAACAGGTCGATCACGCGGGCGCGGTCGGCAAGTCCAAGCATCAGGCGGACGTCGTTTGCCCGTACCGGGCCCGCCGCATGGGCGATGGCCTGGTCGAGCAGCGAGAGGGAATCGCGCACCGAGCCTTCCGCGGCCCGGGCAATCAGCGCCAAGGCTTCCGCTTCGACCTCCACGTTCTCTTTCGCGGCGATCGCCTCAAGATGCTTGACAAGCAGGCCTGCATCCACCCGGCGCAGGTCGAAACGCTGGCAGCGCGACAGTACGGTGATAGGGACCTTGCGGATCTCGGTGGTCGCGAAGATGAATTTCGCGTGCGGCGGCGGCTCTTCCAGGGTTTTGAGCAGCGCGTTGAACGCCTGCGTCGAGAGCATGTGGACTTCGTCGAGAATATACACCTTGTAGCGCGCGCTGACCGGCGAATAGCGCACCGCATCGTTGATCTGGCGCACGTCGTCGACGCTGTTGTGGGAGGCGGCATCCATTTCGAGCACGTCGATGTGCCGGCTCTCCATGATGGCCTGGCAGTGCACGCCCATTTGCGGCATGTTGATGGTAGGCCCGGCGACGGAGCCGTCCGGCAGTTCGTAATTGAGCGCGCGGGCAAGAATGCGCGCGGTCGTGGTCTTGCCGACCCCGCGCACGCCGGTAAGGATCCAGGCCTGCGGGATACGCCCCGCTTCGAACGCGTTCTTCAGCGTTCGCACCATGGCATCCTGGCCGATCAGATGGTCGAACGTGGCGGGACGGTATTTGCGCGCCAGCACCCGATAGGCCGGCGCGCTGCCAGGTTCGCCCAAGGAAGAAGTTCGCCCAAGCCAAGTTCGCCCAAGCCAAGTTCGCCCAAGGCTTGGCCGGGAGCAGCGGCATCGCTACTTGCCTCGCGGTCCTCGCTCATGCCGTGCGCTTTCCGCTCCAATACGGTCCTCGTGCTGGCAATGGAGAAAGGTGGGAGGCTGACGAGCGACCCGAACCGCGCTCGTTAGGGCTGCTTCCTTCCGGACCTGACCCGGTTGGCGAGTGGCTCGTCCACCGCCAACCTCCCGCTCCTATATCGGGCGGCGCCGGAGGGAAAGCAAGCGAGCGTAAGGTGTCATTCCGGGGCGAGGCCGAAGCGTAGCGACGGCCGAGAGCCCGGAATCCGTAACCCCGGTTTGTGGTTATAGATTCCGGGCTCGCCGCTGCGCGGCGCCCCGGAATGACGAAGCCTGTGAATTGCGTCCCGCCGTGAGGCATGCAACTTTGCGCGTCCCGCAGCCAAAGTCGGTCCGACTTTGGCCACTTTTAGTAACGCCCAACTCGGGTAAACCGGAGTTGGGTGGCAATCCCATGTCGCAACTTCCCGACCTCGGGCCCGCTCCTTATCTGGGCTACACCGCCAGCATGGTCGAGCGCGCCGCGGAGCTGCGCGCCGATGCTGCCGCACTCGCCGGCTTGCAAAACCGCCCCGATGCCCGCGCCTATGCCATCGCCGGCGAAATGGTGATCTTGAAGAAGGCTCTCACTGTTGCCGACCCGCTGTTCGCAATCCAAGAGGCGCGGGCACTCGGGGAAACAGCAGAGACTGTGTTCCTAGGCTTTGTCGACAAGGCGCCGCGCTTTGCCTGTGCGCTTGATCCCGCTGCGGCCGACACGCTCAAGGCGCGGGAAGAATTGGTGGTCACCGATTTGCGCACCATTGCTGTGAATGCGCTGGTCGCGCGTGAGCATCTGTCGCCGCTTGCGGAAGGCAAGGCGCTGCTTGGCTGGCACCGGCGCCATCGGTTCTGTCCCAATTGCGGAGCGCGCAGCATGCCGGTCGAGGCTGGCTGGCGGCGCGACTGCCCGCGTTGCGACACGCAGCATTTTCCGCGCACCGATCCGGTCGTGATCATGCTGCCCGTTGCGCAGGAGCGTTGCGTGCTCGGCCGCTCGTACCGGTTCCAAAAGGGCATGTGGTCATGCCTCGCGGGGTTCATGGAGCCCGGCGAGTCGATCGAGGAGGCGGTGCGCCGGGAGACCCGCGAAGAGGTGGGCATTGCATGCGGCAAGGTGAGCTATTTCGCCTCGCAGCCCTGGCCGTTTCCTTCCTCACTGATGATCGGCTGTCACGCGCAGGCGCTGTCGAGCGACATCGTCATCGATCGCACCGAGCTCGACGATGCGCGCTGGTTCGAGCGCGAGGAAGTAATCGCCATGCTGCGTCGCTGCCACCCCGAGGGCTTGAGCACGCCGCCCCAGGTCGCCATCGCCTATCACATCATCCGCGCATGGGTGGAGGGTGGGGGCGGGTGCGGTTAAGCGCGAACGAGGCCCATTGTGGGAGCCCTGTGGAGTGGCATCATCGATAGCGCCAGCGCCTGCGGACACGCCCAAATGACGGTGATGAATTCGCAGCCGCCGCTGGTCGTCTGCGCCGGCATTATTGTGCACGACGAAGTGTTTCTCGTGGATGCGTTTCCGCCGCCCGGCGGGAAGGTCGAGGCGCGGGAGTTCTTTACCGTCAATGGCGGTTGCGCGGCGAATGCGGCGGTCGCAGTGGCACGGCTGGGCGGGCGGGCGGCTTTGGCCGGCCCGCTCGGCGGACCCGAGGGCATCGACGTCAATGGCGACCGGGTGCTCGCCGCGCTCATCCGCGAGCATGTCGACGTGAGCGGATGCGAGCGCGTTGCCGGGGCGCCGACGCCAATCTCCGCCATTGCGATCGACGGCCGCGGCGAACGCATGATCGTGACCTACCGGGATTCTCGCATCGCCGCGGCGATGCCGCTCGACCCGGACAAGCTCGTAGAGCGGGCGGACGCGGTGCTGGCGGACAACCGTTTCCCCAGTTTTGTCCTGCCCATCTGCAAGGCGGCGCGGGCGCGCGGGATTTCGGTGGTGCTCGATGCCGACCGGCCGACGCATATCGGCGAAGAGCTGTTCGCCATTGTCACGCATGTGGTGTTTTCGAGCGAGTGCCTGCGGGCGACCGCCGGCACGGAGGACCTTGCGGAGGGACTTGCCCGCATGGCGAAGGCGACGCCAGCCTTCCTGGCGGTCACCAATGGGCCCCACGACGTGCTCTGGCGCGAAGGAAGCGAACTGCGCCGAACGCCGGTATTCCCAATCACGGCCGTAGACACTCTCGCGGCCGGCGACGTCTTCCATGCGGGCTTTGCGCTGGCGCTGGCGGAGGGGCAAAGCATTGCCGCCGCCATCCGCTTTGCCGCGGCCGCCGCGGGGCTCAAATGCA
>CAWFNG010000022.1:0-137129 GCA_963817135.1 uncultured Alphaproteobacteria bacterium
CCTCTCCGGCGCATCGGTACTTTCGGCCTCGTGGTTGGAGCCACTTGCGCTCTTTCCCCTTAGCAACGCCTGCCAGGTTCTCACGTTCCGTACAAGAGCCCGATTGAGCTTCGCGCCGCCTCCATGCCGGATGCCGCTTGGGCAGTCTCAGAGACATCCCCCAAGCTGATCCCGGAGGAATGGCAACCCCCGGTTTTGGCATCGTCTAATCGGCTTTCGACACGTCATCAGCGGTTCGCTTGCGCTCGCCTCTCTCAATCATACCTGCCCTAAATCTCGTTCCGACTTTTCCGCAACGTTCACCACCATTGCTTTTGACAACAGCAGCTTGCGGTGGCTTGAGATCAACACCTGATTGCCGAACTCGAAGGGCCTTCCTTCATCTCTCGCAGAGTTACGCACCGCCGTTTGGACCGGCGATACTCGTGACACAAGACCCTAACCTGACATTCGCGTGACGTGGGAAAACGGTTTCCCTGGGGGCCGCCAATGGTCTTCAGATTTTCCCGTCTATTACGACTAGTGCCTCGGGTATCCTCACCCAGGCGGCAGTATCCGGACGGGGCGCAGCGCACGACCCTTCAGCGGTGCAGGTATATTCGCGGATGAGCAATCCAATTTGAGCGGCAATTGTGCTATTGCGTTTGCACTCACGAGCCGCCCTGTGTGTTCATGGCGACTTCCTTTCGTCTTAGCGCGTCATGCGGTTTCATGACATGGCCGAAGCGGCAGACATGCTGGGCGACCGCAGGGATTTCGCCCTCCAATGCGGCGATTTAGACGATCGATTGCCGCCATGACTTGGCGCGAAAACGGGCCGAGATGCAGGTAGAGCACCAAGGAGAGCCACGACGATCCTCACTGACGCCGGGTTGTTCTTCGCGGAATTCATGAAAGTCCGCCAGAATGCCTCACGCGCCTGCGGAATCTCGGCGACGACCCGGTGGATGGTATTCAGGGCGCTCACCTTGCTGCGAATGTCGCCTTCCGGCAAGTCGCGCGTGGGTCGGGAGCGATCGAGCAGCGCTATGAGCCGGTCGAGGCGCGCCGCATAGGCGACGGGATCGTAGTCCTCTCAGAATCCGCCTGTAGTCTTGAAGATCTCGCAGCGGCCGCAGCGTATCGAAGTTCAAGCCGGCCGTGCATTGGTCGCCGCCGCTCGTCGTAGCGCTGATGTCGTGGTCGAGATGCAGCCGGCCCTCGCGCGCGAGCCGTCGCGTGAGCTGAGTGTTGGGAAGCGCATAGAGCAAGCCGATCATGCAGACCGGGATGGCGGAAGCCTCGATAAAATCGATCATGGCCTCGGCCATCGACAGCTTCTCGCTGTCGAAACCCACGATGAAACCCGCGGTCACGAACATCCCGGCGCGGTAGATCTTGTGAACGCTCTCGACGAGGTTTCGACGCGTGTTCTGTTTCTTCTTCATCGCGACGAGGGAGTCAGGATCCGGGCTTTCAATACCGACAAAGACAGTAAAAAAGTTTGCCGCCTTCATCATCTCCAGGAGCGCCTGATCGTCGGCGAGATTGACCGATGCCTCGGTGGAGAATTCAAACGGCTGATCGTGGGCGCGCTGCCATCCGGCGAGTTCGGGAAGGAAGGCCTTGAGCGCCTTTTTGTTGCCGATGAAATTATCGTCGACGAAGTCGACATGGCCGCGATAGCCGAGCGCGTAGAGCGTGTCGAGCTCGGCGAACACCTGCTGCGTCGTCTTGGTGCGCGGCACACGTCCGTAAAGCTCGATGATGTCGCAGAACTCGCAAGTGAAAGGACACCCGCGCGAATATTGCACGCCGACATAGAGATAGTGATCGAGCTTCAGGAGGTCGAAGCGAGGCACCGGCGTCTTGGTCACATCCACCTGGAATTTGGGTGCGGTGAAAACGCCGGACCTCGCACCCGCCTCCCATCCGGCAATGAAATCATCGATGACACCTTCGGCCTCGCCCAGCACCCGAAAATCGGCCGCCGCGTAGACATGGGGGCTCGACGTAGCATCCGGGCCGCCAACGACCACCGGCTTGCTCCGCGCGCGGCAAAGCTCGATCAGACGCAGCGTATCGGCCTGCTGCGGCAGCATCCCGCCGGTGAAGATCAAGTCGGCCCACGCCAAGTCAGCCTCGTCAACCGCCTCGGTATTGCAGTCAATGAGACGAACCTTCCAGCTCGTCGGCAGCATCGCGGCAACCGTAATCAGTCCGAGCGGCGCTGTCGGACGGCGAGCGCCCATCAGCTTACAGGATCGGCAAAGCTCCAAAACGTATCCGCGACGAAGCGCGGATACAGCATGAGCACATTATTGGGACGTGGCTCGACCATCTCCCCTCCGGCCGACCAGCGGTCATTACCGTAGCATATTACGCTTGGTCTCAAAAGCCCCTCGGAAGGGCGGGATCATGCAAATGCGGCGCGCCTTACGCTCAAATTGCCGTACGAGCTTGCGGGCCTGATCTGGCGACAGCATGCGCCTAGAGACATGGCGATCCGCAACATGTCATTGCAGCAATTCCATCAGCAGGCTAACAATTCACAAGGTCCGGTTCTGGCACGAAGTATGAGTGCCGCCTCGTCCCGGTTACGACTGCTTGCGGATGTACTGCGGACGAGATTTGCTCGCAGCATTTTCTTCTGTACATGACGGTAATCTTCGGTTAGGCGCGGTCTGATGACGTGCGCCAATCGCGCGATAGACGGCACGCCGACTAGTCGACGCGTCGCGCGAACACCAAGTTGAACACCGACGAGTCGATGGGCACCAGCGCGCGCAGGCGTTCGTCAACGACGATGTGCACCCGGTCGCCGTATCGGACCAGTCGACGCAGCAGGCCCTGGAAGTGGTCGAACTGATGCGCCTGGAGGGCATCAACGCGCAGGGTAACGCTGGCACGCGTGTCCTTGAGCAGACGCTCCAAGCCCGGTGCGGCGCGTTTGAAGAATGGCCCGTCCAGTTTCCCCTTCAGACAGACCGCCAGATCCGGGGCGCTCGTGCGCCGCAGCTTCAGCGTCACATTGCCCGCTGCCACGTAGCGATCGATGGCACTGCGCACGGAATCCACACGCCGCTCCAGCGAACCTTGTTCAGCCGGTTCGACCGTCACGCGCCGCTCGGCGAATTCCTTCATGGAAAGGGCGCCGATCCAATCCGCTGCCACCGTTGGCAGTTGAGACGGCGCGAGCCAAGGTAGCGTGCGTAGGAAATGCCAAATTCGCCTCGGCCCACCGGGTATGATGCCGCGCAATACCAAGCGCCAAAAGATGCCGAGGCCTTGACGCGCGGAATAGCCACCGCTGTAAGTCGGTGCGCTGAGGAAGCGGAGCTGGTTGCGGATGCGCCGCGCAATCTCACGGTCGGTCAGGAGTCTCTTGTAGAGCGCAATATAGCCGTCCACCATCGCCTCGTAGGGCATGCTCATTGGGATCACGTTGGTGTCTGGCCGGGTGTTGTCGTGCACATCCTCTAGCGTGGTCAGCCGTCCTTCCCTCTTCAGCCGATCATAAAGCGGAGTCTTGGGCAGCGCCGTGAGCAGCCCGATCATGGGAACCATGATGCCGGCTTCGGTGATGAAACGATATTGCTGCTCGAAGGTCCCTGTCGTGTCGTGATCGAAGCCGATGATGAAGCCCGCCATAACGTCGATACCGTACGAGTAGATGCGGCGGACTGAGGTGAGGATGTCCTCGTGCAGGTTCTGGGTCTTCTTGGTTTCCCTCAGGCTTGCGGGGTCGGTCAATTCGATGCCGATGAACACCCAGCCGAAGTGGGCGTCGCGAAACAGCTGCAGCAGATCCTTGTGCTGAGCCATGTTGAGCGAGGCTTCGGTGCCGAAACTGAATTTATAATTGTGCTTGTCCTGATACTCCTTGAGGAAGGCGAGCAGCTTCTTGGCAACCGGCAGGTTTCCAATCAAATTGTCATCCACGAAGAAGACACTGTGGACCTTGAGGCGGCGCAACTCGTCCAATTCGCGACCCACTTGCTCCAGGCTCTTAACGCGCGGCTTGCGACCGAACATGACGATGATGTCGCAGAACTCGCAACGAAATGGGCAGCCGCGCGAGAACTGCAGCGAGACGTAGCTGTAGCGCTCGAGCTTCAGGAGGTCGAAGCGCGGCGTCGGGGAGTCGGTGAGGGCCACCGTCCCGGTCTCGTGGTATAGTGGTTTGGGGCTGCCGTGCTCGAAGTCGCGGCAGAACTCCTTCCAGATGTATTCGGATTCCCCGGCGGCGACGGTGTCGGCGTGGGTGGTGTATTGTTCCGGGCACAGCGACGCGTAGCTGCCGCCGGCGACCACATAGTGGCCGCGGCTGCGATAGTAGGCGAGCAACTCCTGCTGACGCGGGAACTGCACGCCCATGCCACAAACCCCGACGATGTCGGCCTGCGGTTCCAACGGGATCGGCTCGATGTTCTCGTCTACGATCTCGACTTCCCAGTGCGGCGGGCACAGCGCCGCCAGCGTGGCCAGGCCCAGCGGCGGGTTCATGGTCCGCTTGTTCGGCAAAACCTCAGCAAGCGCCCACTTGGAGCTCCAGAAGCTCTCCGGAAATCGAGGGTTGATCAGCAGCAGGCGCATGTGAACCGTCCTTTTGGTCTAAGACGCGTAGTGCGACAAGGGCTTCACTCGCAACTTCTTCTTCTGCAGGCTCTGTGACGTTAGTGAGCGCGCCGCCGAGCAGCGGCCCGATGCTGAAGCCAAGCATCATAACCCGGTCCAAGCGCCGATCGCTGCTGAGCCATCACACAGGATAACACAACATAACCTAAGGCACTAACCTGTCGTTGCCGAAAATTCCGTCTTGCGTTTTCGCGCGATGAAGCAGAAACCAGGGAAAATCATCTGACGTGATGCTTGCCATCCTGCTGTCTTGGGATGTTTGTCGCCAAAAGATCGATCGGAAAACTGCGAAAAGCCAGCGGTTGCTTCCATTCCAATATGGCTTAGAACGTCAGTCCTTTCTGGATCATCTTATTGCTGGTTTCCGGACGAGCTGATCATCAAATGGTCCTCGCCCTTGGCTCGCGTTGGGCACTGGCACATATGGCGAGTTGCTCAAAGTGATGCCCGATCTGCAGCCAACTCAAGTAGCTGCAGCCATGCTGAACGCAATAAAGATGCCCGCAGCTGCAAGGACGCCGAGCGCTGCGGCATTCTGCGCAGTAGTCCAGCCGCCGGCGAACAAAGCTGCATAGCCCGCCTTGAGCAGATTATTCGACGACGTGGCGATCAAGATGGCGGGGGCGATCGCTTCGGTCGGCACCTCTGACGTGCCCCCCTGCGCAAGATTAAGGACGAATGGATCGATATCAGTAAACCCGATGATGGCGGCCAGCGAATACACGCCGGTTACACCGAATTGGGTAGTAACCCAGGTCGAGAGCAACGAGGTAATAATGAACAGGATTGCGAAGATGGCGGCGGCGCCGAGCTCCAAGGGATTTTGACGGAGCGAAATGCGTTCCGACTTGGAAAATGGGAGGGAGAACCAATACTGGAGCGCGCAAATCAAGAGAGCGCCACCGAAAAGAGCCAATAGCGGGATCGCCAGACGGTATGCGAGCGCGAGGTTGAAGATTGCAACGATCGCCAAGATGCGGAGATACATCATCCCGGTAGCAAGGGTAATCCCCACCTGCGCCTGCGGCCGTATCGTTTCATCGGCTCTCGCTCGGTGCGCCAGGACGATAGTGGTGGCGGTGGAAGAGTAAAGCCCACCGAGAGCCGCTGTCCACAATCCGCCTGTTGTTGGCACCAAGTAGCGTTGTGCAAGGTAGCTTGCATAGGAAAGCGCGCAGACGGCGACCAATGCGAGCCAAGCTTGGCGCGGCGTGATGCTTGTAAGCGTTGTGACGGGCTCGGTCGGAAGCAGCGGAAGAATGATGCTCGTCAAGATCAAAAACTGGCCCGCTGTTACGATCTCCTCTACCTCGACACGACGTGCCAGCTCGTGAAGTTGTTCACGGCCCGTGAGGAGCAGAACTGCGACAACCGTCGTGCCCACTGCGACCCAGTTGGGCAATGCCAAAGCGATTGCGCCAAGGAGGTAGGCGTGCACGTTGAGCAGGAGAACCATTATGCCGACATTCGGCTCTCCTTGCTCATCACGTTCACGGATGTGCTCCCGATAGAACAGGGAGAGCCATATTCCGAGCAACACAAGCCCGGCGGTGAACGGGACGAAATGCACGGGATCAAACAGATACAGCATGCCGCCGGCGAGGGCGAGCATCGGGAACGTCCGAATGCCGCCTGGGCGCTTTGTCTCGGCATGTGCAAAGAAATCTTCGAAGGCCAGGCCCAGAAAGAAGCTCAATCCGAGAAGGAGGCCCAAGTTTACAATTGAGGGAGCAGCGCCCATGAGCATGTGCTCGGCACCAGGAGTGTATGCGGTCATTCGTAGCGTAGCGCACGCTGCCAAAGTAGTCGACGATGTTAGTCCTTCCGCTGTCAGGCAGGCACCAATTGTCCGGTGCACAGCAGCTAGCATTAGAATGATTAAACCAAGAACGATGCTTGTTCCGCTGTGCCAACCTAAAATCGGTCCGATGCGCCCAAAGCGCGAGCAAAGCGCGCTATTCCTGCTCTCCGCAGGCAGCAAGCTGGGAGTTGCCTAGGGAATTGGTGATATTGTGGCGATGCTTAAGCAGTGGGAGACACACAATGACAAGAGATGAGAAAATCCAAAGGATCATTGAACGCGCTATCCAATCAGCTTTCATTGACTTTCCGGATGCAGGAAACGGGATGATGTGGCCGCAAAATTACAAAGAACCGAACGAGTGCAAGACTGTGGCAACTGCCGTCCTCTCAGCTCTCAAAAATGCAGGCTACAAACTTACGTTGGATTCAAACTGAGGACTATCCGACCCTGCTTTTCCAGAGGGCGCGAGGATTGTCTCGTCCGGTCGTGCTCACTTTTATTGAGGTTGCAAACACGCACATGAAAAAGGGAGGGCATCATGAATTTTCGAAAGAAGTTCGTCGTGAAGCCGGGTGACAAATTTAGACTTGGCGACATTGACCCAGCCTACAAAGGTGAGCACGAGAGTCACCAGAGCGGGGCGGCTGAGCTTGCGCGCCACACCGCAAGCCTCGCACGACTGCAATACCAACTCTACGCCGAAGACAAGCGTTCGTTACTCATTATCTTGCAAGGTCTCGATGCGGCAGGCAAAGACGGTGTCATACGTCACGTCGTCAGCGGCACGAATCCACAGGGGGTCAACGTAGCGTGTTTTAGACAACCCACACATGAGGAACTCGCCCACGATTTCCTTTGGCGTGCTCACCATCATACGCCAGCAAACGGTGAGATAATGATTTTTAACCGCTCTCACTACGAAGATGTGCTCGTCGTTCGGGTGCACAACATCGTGCCGAAGTCGGTCTGGTCAAAACGCTATGATCGTATTCGCGAATTCGAAAAGCTTCTTATCGAGGCGAACACACACATCGTTAAGTTCCATCTCCATATCAGTCCGCAAGAGCAGCTCGCCCGGTTTAAAGAGCGCCTAGAGGACCCGCATCGAAACTGGAAGATCCGCAATTCGGACTATACCGAGCGAGAATATTGGCCAGCCTATATTGAAGCGTTCGAAGACGCTATGCGCGAGACAAGCACGACGCGCGCACCCTGGTATGTTATTCCGTCAAACCACAAGTGGTTTCGCGATCTCGCGATTTCGAGTATTCTTGTCGATACCCTCGACGAGATGGATATTCAAATTCCGCAACCCTTGGCCGATCTAAAGGCAATTCGTCGCCAGTACCATTCGGCAATGATCGAGCAAACGAAGGATGGACAGCTCGGTCTTCTTCCAAGCGGACCGAAAAAGCACAATCAGAATTCGGCGGCCGGAATTGCAAAAGGTCGGTACAAGGCAGCGCGACGGAACAAGTCGATGCGATCCGCGGAATAAGAAATCAAGCTTCCGCTCTTTACTAATATGGGTCCGAATAGATTGCGGGCAGGAGGAGTGCGTCAACGCCGGGCTCGAAAAGGTGAAGCAGCAATTGCAGCAGCTGCGGAGCTTTCGGCTGGGAAAGACGCTTATCCCCTGATCCTTTACCTCTTGCCTCATGCGTCCAGGGGCGCAGCCCCGGCTGAGGCTAGCCGGGTATGGCTATTCCTCATTCCGCAGCAATTTTCTTTGCGGGTTCCAGATTGCAAGCCATGGCGATCGGTTACGTAATGATCTGGACCCAACGCTTCGGCGGCTTCGAGGGCCAATTCGAGCGATTGAAACGTCTGCACGGTATGGCCGCGGTAAGTCGTCACGCGAAACGGAGCGTGTACGCCGTGATTCTCTCTGCCTTTTCCGAGAAATCCGCGTACGCGGGCTGTTACTTCATTTGGCATCGGCTTTCCTAATCGGCCGAGAATTCGCTTGTATGCAGCCTGCGACGGTTCTGTGGATTGATCTGCATCAACCGGACGTTCTCCAAGCCATGTTACCAGTGCTGTTCATGCACAGGATGATCCCGATGAATGCGCACTGCGACAGCGCTCAGCCGTCCCGACCTCTTCTGAGGTCTGTGGCAGGTATTGTCTGTGTCATTTTTCTGACAATTGGCGCAGCACTGCTCATGAGCGATCCCCGAACGCATGTTATAGGCGCGCTCGCGTTCCTGCCGCTGCTCCTTTGCCCGCTCATGCACCTGTTTATGAAGCATCCACAGCCATTCGAAAAGGAGTAGGAACGCGCACGTCTGGCTGCTTTCTGATGACCGTTTTGGGCACCCCGCTGCGTCAACGTTTGATCGAAGACATGAATGCGCGCAAGCTCTGCGCCGTTACGCAGAGAGGGCACATCCTCAGCTTCAAACGTTTCGCGGCGTTTCTGAAGCGATCCCCTGACACAGCTTCATAAGCAGCGTTGGCGGTATGGTAAGGCGCATAGTCGGCTGCGAAATTGCCGCGCGCTCCTGTGGCTCGCCCAGGGCTACCCAGCTACCGAACTACGGGAAACCCCTTAGGTATTTCATCTGGATTTTCATGGAGCGAAATGGGGGCTATCGATAACACATTAACCATGACCGCATGGGCTTACGGGGATAAGGGGATCGTCATGGAAGCAATCGCATCATTGCAGCCATTCACGCTGGTCAAAGAAAGCGCGAGATCGCGCACGGCGCAATCCAAACAGGAAGCTCCGGATCAAGACTTGATCAAAGCCATTACCGGCGGCGACAGGCGCGCCATGCACATGCTCTACACGCGCCACAATGTGAAGATCTATCGTTTCATCCTTCTCCTGACCAAAAACGCGTCCCTCGCCGAGGACTTGGTCAGCGAGGTGTTTTTGGACGTGTGGCGCGATGCCCGCACGTTCAAAGGTAAATCGCAGGTTTCCACTTGGCTGCTGGCTATCGCCCGGAACAAAGCTTTTTCGGCGTTGAGGCGTCGCCGCGATGAGCAGCTGGACGACCAGATGGCGGCAGCGGTTGAAGATCCCGCCGATAATCCGGAATTATTGGTGCAACACAAAGACCGTAGCGTGGTCTTCCAGAAGTGCTTGTCTCAGCTTTCAGCCGCGCAACGAGAGGTAATAGACTTGGTCTACTACCACGAGAAATCTGTAGAGGAAGTCGCCTGTATTGTTGGGTGCCCGCCAAGCACCGTGAAGACTCGCATGTTCTATGCACGACAACGGTTGCGAGAGCTTCTTAAGTGTGCTGGATTTGACGGTCCCTGATTACATTCATATCCAACAGGTTTGGGTGCTCTCCGAAATCGTCGAGTGGAAATGCAGCGAAGCGGACATCTCAATCGATGCGTTCCGAAGTAGGGGTCGTGTATTCTCGGGCCACTTGGCATAGGTGGACAGAGTGGCGACCGAAGCTATATTTTGGCAATCGGAAAAGAGGTGCCGCTTTAGACGGGCGGCTGGATAAGATCGGGATCATCCCGGGCTTGGTGGGCTCATATTGTCCGAGGGTCCTTTCAGCATGACAGCGGAACAATCAGATACCGCTCGCCCGTCATCACGCTCTAGTGACCTCGCGAAACGAGCCCTTGGCACCGTCCATACCCTCATCGAGGAATTAAACGACCGCGAAGCGCATCTGCAGGCGATTCTTGCGACCGTGCCGGATGCGATGGTTGTGATCGACGAGGGCGGTATTATTCAATCGTTCAGCTCCACCGCGGAGCGCCTTTTCGGCTATACGCCTGATGAGGTGCAAGGTCGGAACGTCAGCATGCTAATGCCTGCGCCCTATCGCCAAGATCATGATAGCTACTTGGCTCGCTACCTTACCACGGGCGAGAGGCGCATCATTGGTACGGGACGCATCGTTGTCGGCCAGCGAAAGGATGGCAGCACATTTCCAATGGAGCTGTCAGTCGGCGAGGTCCTACTTCAAGGAAAGCGTCAATTCACTGGCTTTGTGCGGGACCTGACCGAGCATCAACAGCATGAACATCGATTGCATGAACTTCAGGCCGAGTTACTCCACATCTCCCGTCTCAGCACTATGGGCGAAATGGCTTCAGCTCTTGCTCACGAGCTAAACCAGCCGCTTGCGGCAGTCGCCAACTATCTCCAAGGTTCGAGACGTTTACTTCAGAACAGTCCCGACGCGCGCGCGCCGCTGATCATGGAAGCGCTGGACAAAGCGGCTGAGCAAGCGCTGCGAGCCGGAGAAGTTATTCAACGGTTACGCGATTTCGTGGCACGCGGCGAAACCGAACGGCGCATCGAAAGCATCAAGAAACTTATCGAGGAAACTAGTGCGCTCGCGCTGGTGGGCACAAAGGAGAAGTCGGTACGGGTCAATTTCCAGCTTGATCCCTCGGTCGATCTGGTCCTTGTCGACAAGGTGCAAATCCAGCAGGTTCTGCTCAATCTGCTGCGAAACGCGTTTGAGGCGATGGAGAATTCTGATCGGCGCGACCTTGTCGTCGCGACGGCGCCCGCCGGTGATGGGATGATCGCTGTCGACGTTGTCGACACAGGATGCGGAATTTCCTCCGACATAGCGGAGCAACTCTTTCAGCCGTTTGTCACTACCAAACGACAAGGTATGGGAATTGGGCTGTCAATTTCGCGAACTATCATTGAATCTCATGAAGGGCGCATCACAGCTGAGCCTAATCCAAACGGAGGAACCGTTTTCCGTTTCACTCTTCGAGCTGTCCCAGCGAAGGAGCTCGGCGATGGCAAGTGATGCGGTAGTGCACGTGATCGATGACGATGATGCTGCGCGAGATTCCCTAGCATTTTTGCTCAAGGCCTCGAATTTTTCGGTGCGTACCTACAAGTCTGCCGTCGCGTTCCTCGACGTATTCCCAACGGTTGAAGCTGGGTGCATCATTACGGATGTGCGGATGCCGGGGATCGATGGGCTGGAGCTCTTACGCAGATTAAGTAGCTGTAAATCGAAATGGCCAGTGATCGTGATGACCGGTCAGGCAGATGTTGCGCTCGCTTTGGAGGCGATCAAAGCTGGGGCCGTCGACTTTATCGAAAAGCCCTATCGTGACGAAATATTGCTGGAAGCACTAAAATCGGCTCTCGGTGGCCACGCAGGGGATTCGACGCGGGACAGCGAAAGAACCGAGATTCGACGACGGCTGGCCACCCTCTCTCCCATTGAGCGGCAAGTTCTCAATGGTCTTGTCGGTGGACAACTGAATAAGGCAATCGCATCCCACCTGAAGATCGATCCGCGCGTGGTCGATATCCATCGGGCGAACATCATGACCAAAATGCAAACGAAAAGCCTCTCGCACCTCGTGCGCATGATGTTACTGACGGGCCCCACAACCGATCTGATCACCTGAAGCGTCTGAATTCACGCCAAAGTGTGAATTTGAGCGAAATCAAATCATTGGCGATGCATGGCTGCTATTTTGCTTTGTTGCCAGAGGATGAAGCATCGGAAAGTGGTATGATATGAATCAAGCCCCCGGGGCGGCGCAGGGAAAACGCATTGTCCTTGTGGTCGATGACGATTCGGCAGTGAGAAATTCGCATAAGTTCTCGCTCGAGCTCGAGGGCTTTGAGGTGCGCACTTATGCTGGTCCTAACGAGTTACTGAAAGAAGACAAACTGCCAGAGCGTGGCTGTCTGATTGTCAATTATCAGATGCCTGCGATGAATGGGCTAGAATTGGTGGCCAGGCTGCGGGATCGGCGGCTGTTGTCGATGCCGGTTTTTCTCGTGACCGGTCATTCAAGCGACAACTTGCGCAAACGTGCTGCGATTGCTGGGGTCTCCATCGTCGAGAAGCCATTCCTCGGACCTCGGTTGGTCGAGTGTATCCGACAAGCGTTTGATGGTCAAAATGCGCAGAACGGCGACCACGCACCGCTTGGGTCTTGACGCAGTGCCGGGCCATTCGACCCAGCGACGCAGGCGCACCGCCGATTTCCAGGTCGACGAGTACGTAGTTTCCCTTAGGGACAAAGCCGGAATTTTCATTCGTCGAAATTGGCCCTACTACCACATTAACCATGACCAAGGGGATGGGGGACAGTCATGCTCAAACTCAAAGGAACCAATTTCCTCAAACAGTCCGATGGGCTGCGTGGCAAGGCTGATCCACGTCTGGGCCTGGGACGCTTGATCATTTCCATGCCGAAAGAGGAGGCAGTGATGGATCGGTGGCTGGAATACGATACGGTGGCGCTCGCCTTTCTGGTGTTTGGGATTGCGGCAGTTGAATTTCTTGCACTCAGTCTTTGAACAACAAGTACTCAGGGCTGTTCATCAATGATCGCATTTGCTCAGCAACTGGCGTCGTCAGTCGCATCTGGCACGCGGCGATGGCGACAACGCCGGATGAAAGGGGATTGCAGAGAACAAGTAGCTGAAGTCGAGCAAGTCATCGACGAAATCGAGCATCTAGCCCACGAGACGGGGATGTCGGTCGATGATCTGCGAACGCTAGCGCGGCTAGGAATCCATGGCGCGCATTTGTTGCGGCGTCGAATGCTTGTTCTTGGAGTGGACCCAGCAGATTTTCTTGTGCCGAGCAGGCAATGTATCCGCGAAATGCAGAAGTCCTGCAGCAGGTGCGAACACCATGGACATTGCGCTCAAGATCTAGTGCGGGATGTTGCCGATCCAACACGACGGGATTGGCGAGACTATTGCCCCAACGTAGCAAGCCTAAATATGTTCAGCGCATTGGAAGCTTGCTACCGACGCTAGCCGACTGATTCTGAGTTCGAAGGCTTACCGCCATTGAGTTTGGCTCGCGTCGGTAATATTCGTCGGCCATTTGCTTTAGCGTGGCTGCAACATCCGGACTTCTGGTTGCTCTGGCTTGCTCGGCGCAAATTTGAGCGAGTTCGATTAAGTCGTTGTAGGTCTGCATGGTCCCTCACCGGGCATGCAGATTTCACTTCGGGAGCATGATTTGCTTTGATTGGAATCAAGCGATTCTTTCGTGACAAGCCTAAAGGGAGGTACCTGAACCTTCCGCAGTGGTCCTTAGGTACATTTCCTGAATTGACTATTGCTCACATGCGCATATTCTGAAGATATGCGCGAGCCAGCAACTCCATTTTGCCCTGATTGCGGAAAGCCAATGAAGCTCGTCCGTACTATTCCGCGTTTGGGCGGAATACCGGAGCTATTCGTTTTCTTTTGCTCGATGTGTAATCAAGCGGAAACGAAAGAGGAGATGCTGAACGCCTCGCTGCCTGACTGTCCCTTGCATGGACAAAACCTAGAACTAACGGTGCAGCTATGAATGAGGATATTTACGGAAGCGCCTTTCGAAACCCTGTTCATTTCAGGGCAAGAGCACTGAGATATGCTCCTGCAATCCACGACCCGATGGGTGCTGGGCTGCACTTGCTCAAATGGGC
Organism: uncultured Alphaproteobacteria bacterium; assembly: GCA_963817135.1. Classification (GTDB taxonomy): domain Bacteria; phylum Pseudomonadota; class Alphaproteobacteria; order Rhizobiales; family Xanthobacteraceae; genus VAZQ01. The sequence goes on from CAWFNG010000022.1 coordinate 13,820, forward strand.
ACCACGAGGCGACAGAGTTATAATGATTGTAGGAGCAGTTGCTTCAATTTTTCTGATGTTGCTAGCAACGCTTGCGAAAATATCTGGCTTCTGATCGGTCTCAACTCGACCGCGTTTCTTGTGCTGTGCACTCGATGCACCGTCTCCTTCTTTTGACTTAACCCTTGGGCCATTCAGCTGCACTGCCGCCGCGTCCGGGGGGTAACGTCCCACGGCGAAGACATCCAGCGCTGGATTGATTGATCGAGATTAATTTGAAGGCTGGGTGACGGCCTAGAATATCGTAGCATCCATCGGCGACAAGTGGGGCGGCCCTAACCCAACCGAGGTAGCTCGTGGGCACCTATTCAGCTCCATTTCGTAGCTGTATTGCTTTGCGACGACGAACGCGGGAGGGTTTAATGCGAATCAGCAATTATCGCTCCACATCATCCGACGATCTTCTGGACTGCCGGATGGTAATGTTGGGCCTCGATCTCAGTGCGGTGGAAGGCTACGACGGCGCAATGTTCGAAGCAATTAGGCAGCGCTGCGCCGGCTGCTACTTTCGCAAAGACTGCGAATTGGACCTGAAGCGTGATCCAAACGACCCCGTGTGGGAGATTTATTGCCCGAACACTGCGACGCTCGTTGCGTTACCGGAAGCGTGCTGGCTAGGCGCCCGATAGGTGAGGAAGGTTTCTAGTGTCCTGTAGAAACTTTAACCTCAGACCGCCACGGCGCTCAGGCTCATGATGAGAGCGTTCAGGCTCCTGGCATTCAATGCAGTAGTGGCTGCCCTTTCCTTCACGACCATGGGCGCGCTCGGCTCAACAACCGCCAAGCCAATCAACGGCCTCGGTCGCCGAGAGGGAAGTAAGAGATGCTGAAGCCTTACGGCTGAAAGCCTTTCTCGACCATGACGTGAAGACCATGTCGGCCCTGCTGGCGGATGAAATGATCCATACCACGACGACCGGCAAGACAAGGAACAAAACCCAGTTCATGGACGACTTTGTCAATAAGACCCACGGCGTTTTCGCAGTTTGTCACCGATGATATGGATGTCGTCGTTATCGGGGATGTGGCGATCACGCGCGGGCGCTACCATAATCTGGCAGCGCAGCGATCCTATGGCACGCCATTGAAATACGCCCGTTTTCTGCGGGTCTGGGCCAAGCGGAACAGCTCGTGGCAGCTGGTCGCTCATCAGGCGACCGAAATCGATCAGTCAACTAGGTGAGTGGCGGCGGCGCAAGCGTTCAGGCGCGAACCCGCCACTACCAAACGGTTCCGAATAGCAGCCATGGTATTGAGTTTTGACACAGCCAATCTTTGGCGGGCGAAACAAGCCGATCCGTTGCAACAACTGCTGTCGACTTCATAGTTTCCGCAGCATCAATCGATCACACATGAACCACATTCGACACTCCCAGTTATCGCATCGTTTGTTGTCCTCAATCGGATTGCCGTTGCAGACATCGAGACCACTCTGGCTGCAGTACCGCCAGATCGCGTGCTGAACATACCTGGGGAATATTTTCGGAAAAGACGTATTGAACTGCCGGGCATCGATCCGCTCAGCAACTGCTTGAATAATGTTGCGGCAGCCGCCTAACGTAGGCTGAGGATGTAAGCGATAATATCTTCTCTTTGTTCGGCGGTAAGTTGAAACATTGGCATCCCCGCATGCGGTGTCGTAAGCGCCACCGATAAGGCAGCAATCGTCATTCCAGGAGTGGTTGCAAGCTCTAAGAATGTTGGTGCAGGTGAGTTCGGCGAACGAACTTGTCCTCTTCGGATCGCGTGACACTCTGCACAAACCTGCTGCGCCAATGCGAGGCCCTTTTGTGGATCGCCAACCGATTGTGCGTGAACATGACTGACTGCAACAGAAGCTGCCAGAAAAGTCACCAAATAAATCACACGTTCCATCAGCAACTGCCCGCTGTTAGTATCAGGAGCCTCAGTATCGAAGCCATCATCAGAGCAAGCGAGGGGTATCGGGTAGCACAGTGAGGACATGCGCCAGTCGATGGCTATTTTAGCCGAGATCGCCGAAGGGAGAACATTGCTATTCAGCTGATGGAAATTGATCTGGGCGTTGCTTCCTTGGTCTTTTTGAGAGTTAAGGTAAGGACACCGTGGTCGAGCTGCGCGCTTATCTTTGCCTGATCGATCTTGCTGCCGAGAGTGAACGACCTCTGAAAGGGTCCAACATTGTACTCGGTGTATATCGGATCGAGCCCTGAGTATTCTTTGAAATCGATCTGGCCTTCAACCCTCAGCACGTCGTCTTCGACGTCGACCTTCACGTCTTTTTTATCAACTCCAGGAATTTCCATGACTACTGTAAGGGCATCTTCGGTTTCGAAGATATCGGTATAAGGAACATAATAGCGTGCCGGAATCGTGCTTTCTTCCTTGCTTGCAAGCTCCTTCTTTTTCTGCGCCGCCAAGTCCTGCCCTTTTACCATGGTGATCTCCATTGCGTATCGACGGTTGTTCACTCACGAGATCGAAATTGATTTTGGCTTGTCGCGTTCCGCTCGCGGCAGAAACAGCGCCAGCATGCCATTGCGGTACTCGGCCTTCACTCGATCCGCATCGATTTGAATCGGAATCGTGACCGCTCGATCAAATTCGCCGGACAGTCGCTCGCGTCGATGGAGACTAGCTTTTTCGGAATAGTCGACCGCCTTGCGGCCAGCGATGCGCAGAGTGTTGTCCTTAACCTGGATTTCCAAATCTGATTTCTTGATGCCCGCAAGTTCGATGAGGACCACGAAATCATCGCCCTTTCGGAATACATTGACGGGCGGATAAGATCCGATGCCACTTGGGCCGGAATTTAGCCATCTGCTCTCCCGGGATGCGTCCAACGTTTGCTGAAGGTTGAACAGCGAGGCAAATGGATCCGAGTACATGACCGCCATGGTGGTATCCTCCTTTCCAGATTTATCAAATGCCCCCGATGTTCGGCCAAGGCTTTGTACGTAGCAAGCTCTGCCTGCAGCCTGAGGATGCGTTCTTGTAGGGCTACTTCTGCCCGCTCACCGCCCGATTCTGGATCGATGCCTTCCCATTTGTTCGCTCATCAAACAGCACGGCAAGATGTTCATCACTTGGGCCATTCACGCCAATGCGTTGGGCGCACTTCGACCTTTGCTTTGGTCTCTGCGTGTATCCAATCATCTTCGATCCGGAAGCAAGGAAAGATGAGAGAATGAACACCGTCCTCATCGATAACAGCCAAGTGCACCTCCCGATCGGAAGGCACTGAGCCGATTGATGATGCAATAAAATGCCACATTGAATTTTTTAGCCCCCATTCGAATTCTCCGACATTGATCTAGCTCAATTTACCCTGCGAGTTTCTAGGTTAACGGTAACTCCCGCAGGCAGCGCCATGATTGAAACCAGGCCGAACCTTCGTCGTAGTTGGTATGACTACAATTGGGACTGGGCGCTCATCTCACTGTTCGCCCTTGTGCTCTTAGCAGGCATCGTCCTCTGGACCTACGCCGACCGTCCACGAACCGCCGCCATTCCTGACGATGCTACCACAGGTCAGAGCACCCGACCGAGCCTCCCGACATTCCCAAACTGATCTGTTTCTCGCGCGCGGCCAAGGTCACCCGTAGGGTCCGCGCCATCCGAACAGCCGACGTTACATATATTTTTCCATCTCGCCGATCTGCTTGCAAATACGTTTAAACCAACCCATTTGGCCACCGCTGACGTAACGATGCCCAGACTCCTTTAAGCTTTCGATCACGCCTTTGATCATTTTCATCCAAGTCGTCACGATTCGCGTAGCATTTACTGATCGATATCGAAATGCTGAGCCCCTTATATTCAAAATGGAATTTCAGCTTCGTCGCAAAGCTCTGAAACAGTGTGGAGGAACCCGCGTTTCCTTTATGTGGCTATCGAAGTGTTCCTGCCAGTTCCAGGCGCCGGATGCGCGGAGGATCATGCATTCGCCAGTGAGTTGGTGCTGCTAGCGGCGGCGTGTGCTCAACGAATTACGGCAACGGCCAAAGGCTGGCGACCAATTCGGTCTCGACCGGCTCACCACCAGCAGTGAAAACAATCTAGATAGAGCCGCCAACGGCGACGGCTCCCCCCGCGGCGCAACCACGTCCGTCAGTTCGATCATCTTGATCTAGGTCAAGGGACCGCTTTTATCCGCGCGGCACTATAATTAGAGTTCGGGAAAGCAGCTCGGACCGCAACGAGCCGTTCGACCGAAATAATGAACAGTCTGAGCGAGAACGACCCATGTTGGACATCATCAATGTCGATTACTCCACAAAAATTCCCAACAATGTCGGTCTGACGGAAGATCGCCAAGTGCTCCGCGCGCTGGAGGGGTGGCATCCAGGCTACCTCGACTGGTGGATGGACATGGGACCAGATGGCTTCCAGGACTTACTCGTTTATCTGCGCACGGCGGTATCCGTCGACCCGAAGGGTTGGGCTAAGTTCGACTATTTGAAGATGCCGCAATATCGCTGGGGCATCCTGCTTGCTCCAGCCGAAGATGGGCGCAAGGTCCCATTTGGCCAGCACGGAGGCGAGCAAGCCTGGCAAGAGGTGCCGGGCGAGCACCGCGCTATGCTGCGGCGGCTCATTGTGATCCAGGGTGACACCGAGCCTGCCTCGGTTGAGCAGCAACGCCATCTCGGCAAGACGGCGCCTTCGCTCTATGACATGCGCAATCTGTTCCAGGTCAATGTTGAGGAAGGTCGGCACTTGTGGGCCATGGTCTATCTTCTGCACAAATATTTCGGCCGCGATGGGCGCGAGGAAGCGGAGGAGCTGCTGCTGCGCCGCTCCGGCAGCGCAGACAAGCCGCGCATGCTAGGCGCCTTCAACGAAAAGACACCCGATTGGTTATCATTTTTCATGTTCACCTTTTTCACGGATCGTGACGGCAAGATGCAGCTGGAAAGCCTGGCGCAATCGGGGTTCGATCCGCTCTCGCGCACCTGCCGCTTCATGCTGACCGAAGAAGCACACCACATGTTCGTAGGCGAAACTGGAGTGACCCGCACGGTTCAGCGCACCTGCGAGGCGATGAAAGCGGCCGGTATCGAAGATCCCCATGACGTGAAGGGGATCCGCGCTCTCGGCGTGATCGACCTCCCAACCGTGCAGAAAAAGCTCAATATGCACTATTCGCTGTCACTCGATCTTTTCGGATCGGAAGTATCGACCAATGCCGCGAATTCGTTCACTGCGGGGCTCAAGGGCCGCTTCCATGAAACGGGGATCGCGGACGATCACCAGCTAGAGCGTGCGACTTATCCAGTTCTCAAGATTGTCAAGGGCGAGATCAAGCGCGTCGACGAGCCCGCGCTCACCGCGATCAACATCCGGCTGCGCGACGACTACACAAACGACTGTCAAAGAGGCGTCGACCGATGGAACAAGGTGCTGGACCGCGCAGGCGTCAATTTCCGCCTGACGCCGCCGCATGTCGCGTTCCACCGCAAAATTGGCGAGTTCCGCGACGTCTTTGCTTCGCCGACCGGAGTGCTGCTGGACGACGATGCTTGGGAGCGCCAACAGAATGAATGGCTGCCATCGAAGGCGGACGGTGATTTCATCAATGACTTGATGAAGCCCTGTTGGGAGCGCGGTAAATTCGCAAGCTGGATCGCGCCGCCTCGGGTCGGCATCGACAACAGGCCCGGCGATTTCGAATACGTGAAAATTGCGGCTTAAGATCGTTGGAGGGGCCGGGGCTATGCAGATCGAAGGGACCACATTCGGCAGCATCACCATTGACGGAAAGACCTATGAGCACGACGTGGTCATTCGCCTTGACGGCGAGGTGATGAAGCGAAAGAAGAAGCTGTCAAAGAAGTATTACGGTACATCGCACACGCTCTCGAAAGAGGAAGCGAAATTTGTCTTTGAGAAGGGATGTAAACAACTCATTCTCGGCTCGGGGCAGTTCGGCAATGTGCATTTATCACCGGAAGCTGAGGCTTACTTTGAGAAAAAGCACTGCACAGTGCTAGTAAAGCCTAACGAAAACGTCGGCCAATGGTGGCATTTCGGCGCATCATGCGACCAATGTCACGCTGCTCTGATTACGCCCGAGCGATCCGAGTACGTGAGCAAGCACCAAGTCCGTCACTTCTGGTCCTGCTGAATTTTCGGAAGCACTTTCGCGCTTTACCAACGAAGTCATTCGCAAGAAATAGACTGGCGCTTATCAGACAAGCAGTGTCCCGCCGCAGGTTTTGTGTCACGGGCGAACGCTGAGAACTTGTTCCCGTTACGCGACTTTCAACCTTATACCCTTGAACCCTGGCACCGCGACCGGAAAGTTTTAATGCGGCTACGCTTGGGCCGGCGTTAGCCGTCAGAACCCTCTATCGTCAACGTTTTGTACCGCCGTGGCCTCAGCCAGGGTTCATCCCTTTGGCCTTGATCACGGCCATGGCCGGCGGGCTCATCAGATAGGCGACGAACGCCTTGGCCGCATCTGGTTCTTTGCTGTTGGCGGCGACGCCTAAGGCGTAGACCACTTCGCGTTGCACTTCGGCGGGGAATGGTCCCACGATATCCAAACGGGGATCAATCAGCACGTTCAGAAGAAAGACGGCAAGCTCGGCTTCGCCGTTGGCGACTGTCTCAACGATCTGCTTGGGCGCGGGCTGCACCTTGGTCTTGGCCTTCATCTCGTCGGCAATGCCGAGCCGTTCGTATATGCTAGCAAGCTGAGTGCCGGTGGCGCTCGCCGGTATCGAGGCGATGGACTGCGCCTTGAGCAGCGTCTGCTTGAGCGCACCCGCTGTGCTGATGTCAGGTTTAGGTGCGCCGGTGCGGACCGCGACACCGATGCCAACCCGAGCGACGTCGGGCGTCGGTCCGGGCGCGACCTGAGCACGCGCAGCAGTATCTTTCCAAACGTCTTGGGGTACGACACCAAGATCAAACGGAACACCGCTCGTGGCCATCTCGATCAGTTCCGGTGTCGTTCCGTAGCGAATGACAACCTTATGGCCGGACGCGCGCTCGAACAGGGCGGCGATCTCGTTCAACGGTGCGGCTATGCCGCCCCCAGCTATAACCTGAAGTTCAGCGGCTCGCACAGCGCTCGCCCAAGCAAAAACAAGAACCGATCCGAGCAGGACATTGATCGACCATCTGCCCACGATCTCCCCTCCCGCGACGCACTGCACCGCCGCCTAAATCGCGCATACTGGCGCGACTATCAGCGGTTCTTGCGCTCTCTGCAAGAGAGAACACGCTCGTACGAGCTATTATAAGTATCGCGATGTGCAGCTAAGCGAAATTGCGTGGTGGCTTGCAGACGAAAGACGGTGGGATGTTTGAAGGGGCTACGCGAACGGGGCGATCACGGTCTGCGCGGCAGCGCAGTTGCGTTCGTCATACAAGTATACGTCCAAATATGACAACAGCGTACGTCAGCGCCGCGAACAGGCCAGCCATAAGCGGGCCGCTCGAATAACAATGCAATGAGGCAAAGGAGCGCGGACGTAACGCCAAGCACCATAATTTCGAGCGCTCTTCTATCCATTCCGCGCCTCTCGGCAGCGATTGGCCTGGGGATAGCGGGGACTAGAGTAATCCCAGTGTGGGACTGCTTCTACTGCTCTGCTACAAAGGACGCGCCTTGATGGAGCTAGTCGCAAGACCGGTTCCGTGGAGGCCAGAAGAGCCTCGGCTTCGCGGTTGGGGCTCTTTTCGTTTTTGCAACCTTTTCTGCGGCAGCAAGCGCTGGTGTTGCTTCGTTTGCCTGTAGCCTCAGCGATTGCCTTTACAAAGCCGGAGCAAGCAATCATTCCCGAGCCATCCCGGGAGGAGAAGCATGCTGATGTCCGAGCGATGGAAACGCGAACTGTAAATTGGAGTTGGCGCGGGCAACCCATCCGCCTGAACTCTAGCGAAGGTGGAAGCGGGCGAACCATTATTCTTCTTCCCGCGCTCAGCTCGATCTCGACACGGCACGAGATGCGCCCTCTACAGGAGCGTTTGGCGCATGAATACTCGACGTTCTCCATCGACTTGCCGGGATTTGGGGACGAGGCGCGGCCCCAGATAGATTGGACACCGGAGGTCTACGCCGCCTTTCTGTCATTCCTCTTCACGTCGGTAGTAAAGCAGCCGTACGCGATTATTGCCGCCGGGCATGCAGCGGGCTACGTCCTCAAGTATGCCGCCACCGCACTAGAGATTAATCCGCGGCTCGTTCTCATTGCTCCGACCTGGCGAGGACCGTTGCCCACCATGATGCGCGGGCATCGCCCCTTTTTCGCTCGGCTACGCCACCTGGTGGATCGGCCTGTAATCGGGCCGCTCATTTACTGGCTCAACGTCAATCCGTTCGTAGTCCGTCGTATGGGCGCCGGTCACGTTTATGCCGACCCCGGGTATTTGAGCGGCGATAAATTGGAAGAAAAACTCGCTGTTGTGCGCGCGGCTGGCGCGCGATTTGCGTCGGTGCGTTTTGTTGCTGGCCGCCTCGATCCGTTCGCCAGCCGTGAAGAGTTCCTTGCATGCGCACGACGTGCGATGGCTCTGATCATGGTGATTTACGGCAGCGAAACGCCGCCGAGGTCGCGTGCCGAGATCGAGGCTCTCGCCGCACTACCCGGCATCCGCAGTATTCGGTTGCCTAGCGGTAAGCTGTCCGTGCACGAGGAGTTTCCCGATGCGACTGTCGAGGCGATCACACCGTTTCTGCACGGAACGTTGCGGCCGGCAGCAATCGCATGAGCGTCTTGTACCCACGGTTAAATGGTGACGTGGGGTGGCAGGGTGTGGGGATGACATCCTGTTAGCGACAGTTGCTCCGCGCATGACCGGCTGAGCCGGCCTTACCCCCTCACATTTAAATCCTTAAACCTGGCATGAGCCGCGGTGATCAGTGCGCTCGCATTAGGTCTGCTTACCCTCAGTCATCCGACATTGGCGCTGCGCGTTGGCATGTCATGTTCGTGCCAAGAGCGGTCATTAGCGAACGATGATAGTGACGGTCCGCGATGGGTTGAGCGATCCGGCGGCTAGTCCGCGGGCGCATTCTCGCGGCGCTCGGCGACATGCCAAAGCACGCCGGAGGGGTCATAAACGTAACCTACGCGTAGTCCCCAAGGCCGCATGGCCGGGGCCTTTGGCGGTTGAACACCGAATACCTTCGGCAAATCTAGAGCCTCGATATGCTCCCACCATGCGTCGAGGTTGTCGACCATCATCTGCATCATGCAGTTTTCGGCCCATTCTTTTTTATAATATCGCTGCAAGATGAAAGCGCTTGCGCCCACGCCGAAGATGGCGACATCGCCGTCGAGCAGTTTCTTGAAACCGAGCGCTTCGTAGAAGGCTTTGCTGGAATCGAAGTCCTTTGCCGGAATGAAGGCGCGTGCCGCTTCCGTACCGCTTGGAACCACCATCCTGGTCGGCCCTCCTGCAGTGGTCATCTTCAGATAACTGCCCGCTGACCGTGCCAGGATTGCGATCCAAGTTCAACTTCCGCAATGGGTCATCAACCTCGTTTCGAGCACGCGCCAGATCGACAGTGCGAGAAACCTAAAATGATTAGTGGTGTACCCCGTGGCCGAGGGGCGGGCATGGACCGCTGAAAATCGTTGACGGCTTGCTTGAAACCGAGCTTCTCGGCATCTTGCGCCATTCTCCGCAAGCGCAGTTAGCGTTGCGTGCATATCGTAGGCTGCCCAGTGACGCTAACTACCAGCCGGCGCATCTCCTCATCTGCACACCAAATCGTGCGGAGTTGTAATGAGCAAAGAACAACACGGGGACTATTCAGGTAGCGGCAACTTTAAGCAACGCTGGGACGAAGAAGACGGCGCGCGCGATAAGCTGGAACAACGGGCGAAGGAGTTATCCCTGGAAGAGCAAGCGAATGAAATATTCGCTCCGATTCAGGAGTTTTTGATAAGGTTGGACAACGTCCTCCGCGGCTTTGGTGCATCAGTAGACATCAATACCCAATGGGAGCACCTTGGTGAGCAAAGATTGCGTCGCCTAGCGAGGGTGAGGTCGGAGACTGACCAGCAACTCTCTCTTGCTTTCAACATTCACGGAGTGAGGATTTTTTACCACGATAAGTCTTACCAGCTTTCCCGTGATATCGAAGCCCTCAAGCGGGTTATAATCGGCGACATAGAAAAGTTTCTCAAACCGCGATGATCGGCAAGCGGCGCTGTGAGCTTGGCATGGGCACCGACTGCAAACAGGCACATCGATCCTATGTCAAAGCTTGCGACAAATATTCGCATAACCGCGTTTGGCTAAGGCAAGGCAACCAGACTCTCGCCTATCGCCTCGCGGACTAGTTCGTGCACAAGCCTCACAGCGGCAAGCACTGAGACTGCACTGGACAGTAAGAGCGCTTAATCAGGCCGCTGATTTCAGGATAGGTTTCTTCGTGCCGGGCTCGGTACTCACACCTATGGGGCAGGATTCTGCTCCCTCCTCAATGGCCGTCCGCAGCTTCCGGCAGAACTCGTCATCATGCTCCCGAGCGGAAAGCATAGATTCTTCCGCCTCAAGAATAGCTTTGTTCCATCTCAACATGACGCCCTCCCCGCAGCCCCCCGCGCCCATAAAACTCATCGAGTAAGTGGGCGCTTTTGCGGCTGTGGTAGGTCCTAAAGGCCCCTTTTGCGCGGGCGGGCGGGTCTCGTTCCGCCTCCAATCGTGAGGAAGGGTTGATCTAACTCGCCCTGTTACTACTCCCTGTTGTTGACTAAGCGCTGTGGGGCACGAGGCGTCGATAAATTTGACGGAACGTGCCTCCACGGTGTCTATTCAGGCCGTCGAAAATTCGTAATGGCAAGGCTACGCCTAAATAAAAAGAACCCCGCCGTGGCGGGGCTTGGGGGAGGAGTAGTTTGTAGAGAGCGGAGTTCGCTTCGTAGAATTAGAGCCCAAAAGCGCTGAATTCCACGGCGGAACAATGCATACCGCGACGGAAGAGCCGCTTGGTGACGCGAATCAACCTAGCCATCGGAATTCTCCCTTTGGCGTGGGCTCAGAGGAAATTCCCTGCCTCCCACGACCTTGCACGTAGATTAACGCTGCCGGTTGCTCGCGCGCTGTGATAGCCATCACAAAAGAGCGCTTTCTCAGACAGAAAAGCCTTCATTCCCGTCGATAATTCGTGACGGGGTATCGCGTGCAAGGTGCCGTGCTCAGCCCAACGGCGCAATTGGTCGGAATGCATTTCCCCTCCAGCCAAGGCCAAAATTGTAGGCCTGATTAAGAGGCTAGTCGCATATCGACAGAAACAGGTCTGCTGTATCGGCCCTTGCTGCCTCTGCTTTACAAGTCCCGCACACGCAAGATGAGGGTGAGCGCAAATGGAAGCATTTTTGCCAATGATGATGTTCGCGGTCGGTGTCATCGCTGCGGGGTTAGGGAGCTATATGCTGGGCGGGGTCTGGATGGTGATCACTGTACTGGGCGCGGTTTTCGCACTGACGGGGCTCGTCCTCTTTTCCCATGGACATCTTTCGCACCTCATTAATTAATACCTCTGGACGCCGGTTGACGTGTGACAGCTACGGGGGCAGTCGGTGAGTGGTAATGCGTAAAGCAATAATTGTTCTCTTCGTCAGCGCGCTCATTTGGATCGGTTACACGGTTTGGCCGCTGTACGAATTGGCGGTGCTGGTGCGGGCCATTGAAGCCCGCGAATTCTCTACAGCGGTACGGCATATAAACTTTGAGCGCGTTCGCGTGTCCCTGACAGAGCAGCTGGTCACTGCCTACTTTCGAAGGTCTGGAATCAAACCCAATCCGCTTGCGCAACAGGCGGCTGCCGCTGGTCTGTCTATCTTAAGTCCAGTCGTCAATAAGCTAGTTTCGCCTGAAGCGCTCTCCGAGCTCTTGGCCGTGGGTTGGCCAGTAGCTGTCGCCGGAAACCCGCCGCCAGGTACTCTCGGAATAAATCGTGAGACGCTCAGAACCGCTTGGGAGATTTTTTCTGCGTCTCATTATGGGATCGGCAGGTATGAAGTGTCGGCACCGACAGAACTGCCGCCCGCAAACCGCTTTCGGCTTACGTTTCAGCTAATAGCCTGGCGATGGCAACTTGCTGGGATACTTCTGCCAGAGAATATTCAGGACCTGCTGGCAGACGAGCTTATTAGGTCCACAAGGCAGGGCAGGTAAGCGCACCAAATCGATTTCCGGCGAATCAGAGCGTCCCGCTTTATTATCGCGGCGGTTGGATTGGCTGCTTGCACCGCGAGCGCATTCCGTTCACGGCGTGTGAGTGGCCACATCTACTGCGCGTGCTTGTCCCATTATGCGACGGCTCGCCGTCACCTTTTAGCCAAAGTGCGGGAGTGCGCTGCCAGTCGCGGCATTTGAGGAGGCCCTGCGGGGAAGGGCCATGGCCATCGCCATCAAAATCCTGCACGAGTTGCTGCTGTACTCGTGTCTGCTCGCGGCAATCATCGGGATTGTGCTCGCGGCTGCAACGTTACTGGTAATGTAACCATGAGGCGGATCGGGGATCATGGCGACCATCCTTGGACCCGCAGTCTGTTCTCGTGCCGCCGCTGCCTGCTCTCGGGCTGCGACGGAGCGGTTGGCAAGGTTACGCCGTTCACTAGGGCATCGTCCGCGCGGTACAGCGAGCCGAGGAGTGTCGTTCCTGGCCCAGTGGGCTGGTGGACTTCTCGCTCATCGCGGTGCTCCTCTCTTTGAGGTGGAGGTTTTGTTCACCCCTTGATCCTCAAGACGGGACACCGATCTGTCAGCCCTTTCGGCTTACCTGTTCACATGCATCCCCTGCCGCCTGCTCCGGTCTTCGCGCGCAGCGCGCTCCCGCGTGAGCGGGTTCGTTCGTTGGCCACGAGCAGACTTGCCTAGCAACAGCTCACAACCTGTCGGCGCTAAAACTGTGTCCAGCACCAATGAAAACCGCTCGGATAGATCGTGCACGACCTTCTAGGGCCCACAGCTACTCGGCGATAGCCCACGGCTGCGTATCCCGCCCGCCGGGCATAGCGATGGGAGCGTATGGACGCCCGCCGGGAAACTCGGCGGTAGCGCCCGTAAGTGATGGCCTGCGCTTGATCGACGCTTAGTTCTACACCACGCGGCGTCACTTGCGGTGAGATCGGAACGGTCGCGAAGATCGCGGCCACGAACAGCAGACCGATGACTGAGGAAGCCTTCATGACTGGATTTCCTCCTACGCTGGGGGGTTGGATAGGCGAACCGCCGGCTAATCCTCGGCGTCGTCCGCAAACTACACAGACCGCCGTTTGGCATCATGCTTGTTGGCGACATTGCTTTTTAACAATTAATTGCCAGCAAGGCCAGAGACGACGAGCCAGTATGTCTGCTTTGGCCGGGTGCAAACATTAGTGGCAAAAATATTTAGCCTCCGCAGAACGCGGCCGCAGCAGAGATAGCGTTACTGCGGCACAAAGTTATTTAAGTGCCCGAGGTTCCGTACCTCAATCTAGGGGAGGTAATCGCCTTCGGGTGACACCCCTAGACTAAGAGGGGCTGCGCTTACATAGCAGCCCATAAATGAGAAGCCGAGCCGTGACTGCCGCGCACGAGGAAAAGATCTCGGAGGATCGGCGGCACTGCGGGAGGTGATCAGGAGCTTTCTCGATCAGGCCCCCTCCGTTCTCTCGGCGCTGCGCGACGCAGCGGCACGAGCCGATGTCCCCAGCATCCGGCGGGCCGCACATATGATCAAGGGTACAAGCTCAATCCTGTGTGCTCGCGAACTCTCGGAGCAATGTGCAGAGATCGAGCGCATCGGCCAGACTGGCTGTATCGCCGATGCCGGGTTGCGCGTGATCGCCGTTGAGGCGTCGTACCGGACGATCGAAGCCGCGCTCAAGGCGGAGGTCGAGAGGCTTCAGCCATAGCACTCGCGCGCGCCGACGAGGTGATCGAAAAGACGGTTCTGTTGCTGCACCGCATGAGTCCGCTTTGGCACATCTCAGACGATGTCGACTGCGCAACGTGCGACAGCAAACGAGGGGTGAGCGGACCTCCCACGGTGGTATCAGCCGAGTTGCCAACACCGCGCCTCAGTAGAGGCTTCCGTGAACCGATTTCTTGCCATGGGCGGCCCCGGATCACTTGCTCTCTGCTGTTAGACCAGTCACGGACAGCAGTAGATTAAGGTGGTTGCGAGCCCCCGCAACCAATCCTAGAGGACACGTTCCAAGTCGGTTTTAGCAAAATCGTCGCCCACAAAGAGCAGCGCGCAGGAATGCGCCTTGGCAACCTCACAGGCAAAGCAGTCGCCGAAATTTAGTCTAACAGGATGCAGGCCCTTACCCCAGCGTAGTCGGCCGCCCGACACCATCAGGGCCCGCTATATCGAACTCCTCGTTCCATTAAGGTAGGCCCAAATTGTCCGAACAGGTATCCGTGATGCCGCGAAGGAATTCATGACGGGGAGCGGTGTGCACCGGCTTTCGAGATTCATACTCGATACGCGAACGACATACTCAACAAACCTCCGCACGTTTATCGAATTCGCGTTGGCGCAAGACCCGGGAGCCGTTTTGATCTTGGGATCAACCTTAGTGCGCAGCAGCGATCTGAGCTTGGCTCTGACGTTGAGGAACGGATAAGGTTTTTCGCCGAGGTTCGAAGTTCTCAGACGTTCCACAGTCCGCACGCGCCGAGATTACGTGACGAACCGCCCTACTTATACGATTTGCAGCCAGAAGATGACGAACGTCTCTCCTGCGATTACGATACCGCGGAAGACAAGGTCTCAGCCCTCGATTCTGAGCGGGTTGAATTGCGCGACCGGATGAAGGCTTGGCTGCGGTTTCAGGGACTGGAGCAGTGGGAGGACTTCCGGTTTTCAACGCCCCGCGAAAGACGGAAAGTAGATGTGCGTGCCTTGCAAGGCGTACTACTGACCAATGAGCCGATCCAGATTCCGTTCCCGCAGCGTCTCCGGCTGGCGTTCGCGGATTCAGATATCGAAACACTGATCGCCGCTGGCCGATCTAAACAAATTGCAGTTCTTCGATGGCTTCCGCGGGCGTTTTCTGTCGGTCTGGGCGCGCAGACTGGCACGAGCCCGAGCCCGATTAGAGTATGGTGGCCGTAACGGGAATTTTGTTCGCGTTTGGCACTGCTGTCTCCGCCCGCGCGGGGCCAGGGATATCAAGGGCGAAGCCTCAGCTAGCAGTCGAACATGCGCAGGCGGGTCCCCGTGCTCGTAACGATGTGGACGAGCTGGAGCGGCTAGATCAACTCCTTGACGTTGTGCCCCAAAATGACGGCCGGCTTCCGCCTGGCATCGTCATAGCGCCTGTTGCGGTCCGGGCCCGCTCGGGGTGTTGTGACCTGGCTCTGTGGCGCGGCTTGTCCGGTGACAGGGCTGGGGCTGGGCTGGGCGTCCGCCTCACCGTGCAACCGCCTTGATATGAAACATTTTTTACATTCCTTCAGTTTATGTCATTGAAAATTAAACATATTTGATTACATGATGTTTTTGATAGCAGAGATAAAACGAGTTTTATATGGCTGCGGCACTCTGGGGTAAGATCTACTACAATGACGAACTCTACGCGGGCGAACTCCGGCAGGAGCCGGGCGGCCGCTGCGTCTTTACCTACGATGCCGTCTACCTCGAAGCCAAGCATCCCGAGGTCGCTTTCACCCTGCCGCGCCAGGCGGCACCGCACACCTGCGAGCAGGGCCTCCATCCTTTTTTCGACAACCTCGTCGCCGAAGGCTGGTTGCGCAATGCGCAGGCGCGAGCCCTGAAGGTCGATCCCGGCAACCGCTTCGCGCTGCTGTTGGCCTTCGGCAAGGACTGCGCCGGCGCGGTCTCTGTGATCGATCCGGCGCCAGCCGCCGAACCGGCCATCGATGCGGACGACCCGATCGCAAGCGCCGCGCTAGGCAGCCGCGCCTCGCTTTCGGGCATCCAGCCCAAGCTGCTCGCGGTGAAGGATGGCCGCACGTACCGGCCCGCGCGCGGGAACGAGAGCTCGACCACAATTGCCAAGCTGCCTTCCGGAACGCTGCGCGACATCGTCGAGAACGAATACCTTACGACGAAGGCGTGCCGCGCCTTGCTGCCTGACGACGACATTGTCGCCCCGGAGATCGGCACCCTCGAAGGCGTGCAGCAGCGCGCCTTGCTCGTGCCGCGCTTCGACCGGCTCAGAAGCGGCGCCAAGCGGCATTTCGAGGAGTTCAACCAACTGCTCGGCAAGCGCTCCGGTGACGACAAGTACGAGGCGTCCTATGACGACATGGCGGCGTTCATCCTAAAGACCCCGGCCTGCACGCCCGCCGATGTATGGAAGCTCTACCGGCGCGTGCTGGTCTGTTTCCTGACCGGCAATACCGACGCGCATCTCAAGAACTTCGCGATGTTCCACACGCCGGACGGCCTGCGGCTCACGCCCGCCTATGACCTGGTCGCAGCTGCGCTCTATCCCGAGTACCGCCAGCTGGCGCTGGCGATCGGCAACGCGTCCAACCTGACGCTCGAATCCCTCCGCCCCAAGCACCTCGTTGCGCTGGCCACGTCCTACGGAGTCGACCTCGCCGTTCTCACCGAGACCATCAAGAAGCTCGATGCCAACCGCAAGGCCGCGGAGAAGGCGGTCACCGAAGCCGCCAAGCGCGTCGGCGACGAAGCGCTGGGGAAGAATCTACTCGATCTGATGGAGCGTCGATGGAACGGAAGTTTCAACTCAATTGGCCAGTTCTTGTCGAAGAAGCAGTTCGCCGCCGGCGACGAATGAAGCTCACGCAGAAGCAGCTCGCCTCGCTGGCCAAGGTCAGCACGCCGACGGTCTCGCGTTTCGAGAACAATAAGAAGGACGTTCAGCTTTCTTCGGTCTTGGCAATCCTTGAGGTGCTCGGCATGACGGACAGGCGCAACTTGGTCTTTACCGACGAGGCGTTCAGCCGCGATGCCGGCGATGCCATCACTTTCTGGGGGCAGGACGGCGAGACACGCGTCCGCTGCCGCGTCTCGCGCGAGGCGCTCGATGACCATTTCTCGGATGACGACAAGCTCAAGCCAGAGGCGGCGTTCAAGAGGCACCGCAAGGAAATCGAGGCTCTCGTGCGGCGAAAATACCTGTACGGTCAGCGCGAGCCGGACGGCTCCGTTCTCTTGCGCACCCTCGATATCGCTTAGTATCTCATGGCGACGATCCCGCCCTCCATCATCGGCACGGCGAGCCCGATCCTGGCGGACGCATTTGATAAAAAAGAAAGTGAGCGAATTAGGGTTTTTAAATTCCCTTCGCGATATGGTTGGATTGCTTCACACGCGGCGCTGAGAATCCAGGGCGGCCCGGTCATTTTACGATCGAGCCGCCCTTTTCATTTTTCTGCAATCGCTTACGTCGCTACCACCAGCGCCGAGGGTGGCGCCAGCGCCACCACGGACGATGGGGCCGGCAATAGCCGAATGCGTGGTATACTTGGAATTCCTGCGTCGAAGGAGCACCACAATGGATCGCCGTCGCTTCGTCATCGGCAGCGTCGCCGCCGCAGTTGCCGGCGGGCCGGCATTCGCGCAAGAGAGCTACCCTTCCCATGCCGTCACCATCATCAACGCATTCCCGCCCGGCGGCATCAACGACATCGTGACGCGCCCGCTGGCGACCGCCATGGAGCCGATCCTCAAGCAGCCGGTCGTGGTCGAGACCAAGGCCGGAGCGGCAGGACAAGTCGGCGCGCAGGTCGTCGCCTCCGCCAAGCCCGATGGCTACACCTTGCTTTCGCACAACACCGGGATTTCCGGCTATGCCGAAGTCGACAAGCTGTTCGGCCGTCCAGTAAAAACCAGCCGCGCCGATTTCGTTCCGCTGGCGCGCCTGGTTGCCGATCCGGTTTTGCTCCTCGTCAACGAGCAACAGCCCTACAAGACATTGCAGGAGTTCATCGCAGACGCGAAAGCCCATCCCGACACTCTCGTCTTCAGTTCGGGCGGGCTCTACGGCGCGAGCCATCTGCCCCTCGCCTATCTGGAACAGGCGACCGGCCCGTTGAAGCTGCGTCACCTGCCGACTGCCGGCGGCGGGCCAGCCATCATGGCCATCCTCGGCAATAATGCCCAGGTCACCACCCAATCCGTCTCTGCCACGCTGCCGCACGTCAAATCCGGCAAGCTGCGCCCGCTCGCTATCTTCAGCGCCACCCGGTCGAAGGTGCTGCCCGACGTGCCGACCCTCAAGGAACTCGGCTATGACGTCGAATACTATTTGTGGGTGGGAATCTTTGCGCCCAAAGGCACCGCGCCGCCGATCGTGACGACGTTGCGCGCCGCCATCGGCAAGGCTGTACAATCCCAGCCGTTCACGACGGCGCTCGCCAATGCGGGGCAGGAGCTTGCCTACCTTGACGGACCCGAATTCCAGAAGTTCTGGGATATCGACGGCAAGCGCACCGACGCGGCGGTGATTGCCATCGGGCGTCAGGGATAGCGGGCTTTTCCCGACCATGACCGCCAGGCGCGACCATTACTTTCCGAATACCGAGCCGCTTGCCGCCGACGAGATGCGCATCATTGCGCTGGGCACCGGGCGCCCGTTCGTACGCCGGGCGCAGGCCAACTGCTCCTGGCTGATCGAGCTTGGCAATGGCGACAAGTTCATCATGGATTTCGGATCGGGCTCGCAGGTGAATTTCACCGCGCTTGAAATCCCGCATCAGGACATCACCGCCTACTTTGCCACCCATCTGCATGCCGATCACGTCGGCGATTTTGCGCAGGTGTGGATCGGCAGCTGGACCGGCGGCCGGGTCAAGCCCCTCGTTCTCTACGGGCCGAGCGGCCCCGAACCCAAATATGGCATCGCGCACTTCGTGCGCCGCCAGATGGAGTCGTTTGCGTGGGACATGGATACGCGCCTGGGTCTTCTCCCGGATGCCGGCGCAGAGGTCGAAGTCCATGAGTTCGATTTCAGAGAGACCGGCATAGTCTATGACCGCAACGGCGTGATCATCAAAAGCTTCCCGGCGGTTCACATCTACGACGGCCCGGTCAGCTATCGCCTCGAATGGAACGGACTGACCTTCGTGTTTTCCGGCGACACCACCCCGAGCCGGTTTTTCCTTGACAACGCGCAGGCCGCCGACCTGTTGATCCATGAGTGCTTCAACACCGTCACGCAACTGATTGAGCGTTCCGGCTACGACGCGAAGGCCGCGCGCGGCATCGGCACCATGGCACATACTGCACCGGAGGAGGCGGGACAGGTGCTGGCGCTCCTCAAGCCGCGCCTGGCCGTCGTTTATCACTTCTTCAATGACTTCGACACGGGCGTGGAAATCGAACGCGGGATCCGCCGCCATTACGACGGTCCACTCGCGCTCGCTCAGGATCTCATGGTGTTCAACGTTACGCCGGATCGGGTGAGTGTGCGGATGGCGATTACGGCAGGGCACGTATGGCCGAACAAGGAGCGCCACGACGCGGGTTTTCGCAAGGCGCCGCGCAACAGGAGTGGGCCAAAGATGTCGCGCTGGCTCGCCGACAAGCAGCTGTTTCCGAAATTCTGATGTCAAAGCTCCCGCGCCGGCAGTTTCTGCAACTCGCCGCCGGGGCTGCGGCCGTGGCGGGATTTGCCCGCCTCGCCGGCGCACAGGCCTATCCGTCGCGGCCAATTACCGTCGTCGTTCCGACCGGCGCGGGCGGGCCGCAGGACGTGATCGCGCGCATCCTCATCGAGGGCATGCGCCCTTCTCTCGGCCAGCCGCTCATCATCGACAACGTGCCCGGCGCGGCAGGGTCGCTCGGCACCGGCCGGGTCGCGCGCGCCAAGCCTGACGGATATACGCTCGGCTTCAGCGTCTCATTCTCCACGCATGTGCTCAACGCGGCGATCTACGCACTCCCTTATGATGTCATCGCCGATTTCGCGCCCATTGCGCTGGTGGCGGACTCCCCGCAGATCATCCTGGCCAGGAAAACCATGCCGGCGAATGACCTCATGGGATTGATTGCATGGCTCAAGGCAAATCCCGGCAAGGCGTCGCTCGGCCACATCGGTCCGGGGAGTCCCGCGCACCTCGCCGGCGTTCTGTTCCAGAAGCAAACCGGCACCGAGTTTCAGTTCGTGACCTACCGCAGCGCCGGCCAGGCCATGCAGGACATGATTGCCGGACACATCGATTTGATGTGCGTCGCTCCCAACATCTCTCTGCAGCATGTGCATGCCGGGAGCATCAGGGCCTACGCGGTGATGGCCAAGCGGCGCCTGCAAGCGGCGCCCGACATACCGACCGTGGACGAGGCGGGCCTGCCCGGGTTTTACGCCTCGCCCTGGTACGCGCTCTGGGCGCCGAAAGGAACGCCGCGGGAGATAATCGACAAGCTCAATGCCGCGGTGGTGCATGCTTTGGCCGATGCCACAGTGCGCGAACGGCTCGTTCAAACCGGAATGGAGATAGTTCCAAGCCAGGAGCAGACGCCGGAAGCGCTCGCAGCGTTGCAGAAGGCCGAGATCGAAAAGTGGTGGCCTATCGTCAAAGACGCCGGCATCAAGGCCGAGTGATGCCAACGGCGGGAAGTACGCCATCAGCCCGACCGTGCCTTATTGCCGCGCGACGATCGAACGTGCGCCACAGTCGGAATGGGCCGCTTTCCTTTTCATGTTTTACCTTCTTCCAGAAATGGCGCCCGGAATGTACAAGTAAGAACCTGCCTGCAAAGTTCTGAGGGGCTGAGAGAACGGCGTCATGATCATCGATTGTCACGGCCACTACACGACCGAGCCGAAGGACCTCATCCGCTGGCGCAAGGAGCAGGTCGATAACGTCAGCGACCCCGCGCGACAGCCGGCGAAATCCTCGCTGAAGGTGAGCGACGACGAAATCCGCGCCAGCCTTGAAGGGGCGCAGCTGAAGCTCCAGCGCGAGCGCGGCACCGATGTGACGATCTTCTCGCCGCGGGCGATGGGCATGAGCCACCACATCGGCGATTTCCGCGTAAGCCTTGCCTGGTCGCAGCTCTGCAACGAGATGATCCATCGCGTCTGCACGCTCTATCCCGATAATTTCATCGGCGTGTGCCAGCTGCCGCAATCCCCCGGCGTGTCGCCGGACAGCTGCATCGAAGAGCTCGAACGCTGCGTCACCCAATTCGGGTTCGTCGGCTGCAATCTCAATCCCGACCCTTCGGGCGGCTACTGGACGGCGCCGCCGCTGACCGACCGTTGGTGGTACAAATTCTACGAGAAGATGGTCGAGCTTGACGTACCCGCCATGGTGCATGTCAGCGCCTCCTGCAATCCCTGCTTCCACGGCACCGGCGCCCACTACATCAATGCCGATACCACCGCCTTCATGCAGCTCATCATGGGCGATTTGTTCAAGGATTTTCCGACCTTGAAAATCATCATCCCGCACGGCGGAGGTGCCGTGCC
The DNA here is from genome assembly GCA_963817135.1 of uncultured Alphaproteobacteria bacterium. Taxonomy (GTDB): domain Bacteria; phylum Pseudomonadota; class Alphaproteobacteria; order Rhizobiales; family Xanthobacteraceae; genus VAZQ01. The sequence continues at coordinate 35,203 of CAWFNG010000022.1, forward strand.
GTTTCATTGGGGCCGCTATCGCGGGCTCGCGCTCAACAACAAGCGTCCGCCGCTCGACGAGATGATGAAGAACAATGTCTGGTTCGACACCTGCGTCTACCATCAACCCGGTGTTGACCTCCTCACCAAGGTGGTACCGATCGACAATATTCTGTTCGCCTCGGAGATGGTGGGCGCGGTGCGCGGCGTCGACCCGCAGAGCGGTCAGGATTTCGACGACACCAAACGCTATGTCGAGCGAGCGCCGGGATTATCGGCCGACGACAGGCGCAAAATTTTCGAAGCCAACGCGTTGCGCGCCTATCCGCGATTGAAGCAGCGGCTGGCAAAGCGCGGAATAAAATGAGCGCAGCGATGGGCATCGATGCTTTGGGATATATCGGCGTTCGTACCAAGGACTTGGACGATTGGGCGACCTATGGAGCGAATTTTCTCGGTCTCCAGCGCGTCGACAAAGCGAGTTCCATGCTTGCCTTCCGCATGGACGATCGCAAGCAGCGGCTCCTTGTCGAGGCGGACGGCGGGCAAGGGATCGCCTTTTTCGGCTGGGAGGTAGCCGATGCGGCTTCCCTCGATGCGCTCGCGGCAAAACTCGAACGCAACGGCACGCATGTGGCGCGCGGCTCGCGCGCGCTCGCCGGCGAGCGCCACGTTGCGGATCTGATTGTGCTTCATGACCCCGCCGGAAATCGGCTTGAAATCTTTCACGGAGCGGCGGTTGCCGGCGATGCATTCCGCCCCGGCCGCAACATTTCAGGATTTCGCACCGGGCCCCTTGGCATGGGCCACGTAGTGATGCATTTCGAGCGCATCGGGCAAGTCATGGCGTTTTATCAGGACGTGCTCGAATTCAAGCTCAGCGATTATTGGCTGCGTCCCTTTCCGGCCTATTTCTTTCATGTCAATCCGCGCCATCACAGCATCGCTTTTGTCGAGAGCGGGATCAACATGATCCATCACATGATGCTCGAGCTTTATAGCTTTGATGATGTCGGACAAGGCTATGACCTTGCACTCGGCAAACCCGAGCGCGTTGGCGTTACGCTCGGCCGCCATTCTGGCGACTATGTCACTTCATTCTACACATGGAATCCGTCCGGTTTTCTCGTCGAGTACGGCTGGGGTGGACAGCTGATCGACGATAGGTCCTGGCAGCCTTTCGAGCGCAAATTCGGGCCGAGCCTGTGGGGTCACGAACGCCGCTGGATGTCGGCGGAAAAGCGCGAACAGTCCCGGCAATTGTGCATCGAGGCCGCCGAGAACGGCCAGCGCCGGCCCGTGCAAGTGGTCGAAGGCAATTACAACCGCATGCCCGGCGTGTGCCCCTGGTGGGACAGCATGCAGCACGAGTCTTTCTAGTCGGCCGGCCTTTCCCGCCCGGTGCCCGTAGAACCAAAACCCGCAACTCCACGCGAAGTTTCACTTAGAGTTGTGACTTCCCGCATGGCTGCTCGTATTGCATGAGCGAACACCAACTGGGCAATCCGGGTGCCCCGCTTCACAACGAACGGCTCGGCGCCCAAATTCACCAGAATCACCTGCAATTCGCCGCGATAGTCGGCATCGATCGTGCCGGGCGCGTTGAGGATGGTAATGCCATGCGTCACGGCAAGGCCGGAGCGCGGCCTGATCTGGCCCTCCATCCCGGCCGGCAGCGCAAGCGCAATCCCCGTGGGCACAAGGGCACGTTCGCCCGGCGCAAGTGTTATCGGAGCGTCGCTTGCAACTGCAGCCATCAGATCGACGCCGGCGGCGAGCGCCGTTTGATAACTCGGAAGCGGAAAGTCGGCTGCGTGCGGCAGCCGCATTACCTGCACTTCCACTTTGCTCACGGCGTTTCCTCCACGAGGGCCTTGGCGATGCGTTCGATCAGAGCGCGCGCGACCGCTTCTTTGGATTGCGGCGGCCACGATTCGACGCCTTGCGCCGTGACGACGTGGATCGCGTTCTCGTCGCCTCCCATCACGCCGGAGCCTGCTGAAACATCGTTGGCGATGATCCAGTCGCAGCCTTTGCGGGCAAGCTTCGCCTTGGCATGCTCGATAATGCGCTCGGTTTCCGCTGCAAAGCCGATGACCAGGCGCGGTCTGCCGCTCCTTTTGTGCGCTACCGTCGCCAGGATGTCGGGATTTTCCACAAGCCCAAGCCTGGGCGCTCCGCCGGGCTCCTTCTTGACCTTGTTGTGGTTCGGCCTTGCCACGCGCCAGTCCGCAACGGCGGCCGCGAATACTGCGACCTCTGCGGGCAGCGCTTTATTGACGGCGGCAAGCATCTCCTGCGCGGTCTCGACTCTGATCGTCTCGACACCCAACGGATCCGCCAGATTGACCGGGCCGGAAACCAAAACGACGCGAGCGCCGGCGGCCGCAGCTGCCGCCGCGATGGCGTGGCCTTGCTTGCCGGAGGAACGATTGGCGATGTAGCGCACGGGATCGATGGGCTCGTGGGTCGGACCTGAAGTGACGATCATGCGCGTGCCCGCCAGCAGTTGCGCCGGCTCGGAGGCGCAAAGCAGTGGCAGTGCGGCGGCGACGATGTCGAGGGGTTCAGCCATGCGACCGATGCCGGCCTCGCCTGCCTCGGCCATTTCCCCGGCCATCGGCCCGATTACTTTCATGCCGTCTTGCACGAGGCGGGCGAGATTGCGACGCGTGGCCGGATGCTCCCACATCCGCGGATTCATCGCCGGCGCGAGCAACACGGGCTTGTCGCGCGCGAGCAAGACCGCCGAAGCGAGATCGTCGGCAAGGCCGTTCGCCATTTTTGCCATGAGGTCCGCCGTTGCCGGGGCGACCACGATGCAATCGCACTCGCGCGCGAGCCGGATATGGCCCACGTCGAGCTCGGCATCGGCGTTGAACAATTCCGTGAACACCCGCTCGCCCGACAGAGCGCCTGCCGACAAGGTGGTGATGAATTGCTCCGCCGCCTTGGTAAGGATGCAGCGCACGGCAAGCCCGCGTTCGCGCAGGCGTCGGATGAGGTCCAGCGATTTATAGGCGGCGATCCCGCCACCGATAATCAGGAGCACGCGCCGGCTCTGGGGGGATACATCCTGCGGCCGATCTTGCGCTGCGCGGTGCGGACCGTTCCCCTGCGCTGGAGCGACAGGCGGGTCGTGCAGATTTTCAGCTGCGGCACTGCGCAAAATGGTGCGTGCCTCGTCCTCCATGGAACGGCCATGGCGCGCGGCACGCAGCCGCAGCTGCCGCTTGAGCTCAGGATCGAGCTGGCGAATGGTGATACTGGCCATGGACTTTGATAGCTTATGATTGCAGTGCAATCAATGCAATCACGCGCAACCCATCACATGGACAGGTAAACCAGCCAGGCCAGCAAGAGAGCGATCACCCAAAGCGCAATCACATTCGCCCGATTGCGGCGGGCCTCGGCGCGTGCGATCCCGGCCACCGTCTCGGGCGAGAGGGTGAGGCCGTCGCGGGTAATGACATCGAGCTGCTCGACCAGGGCGGCGCCACTGGTAAGCAACCTTGGCACGTCGCCGAGAAATCGTCCGATCTCGCTCGCCCCTCCCGCCGCCTGCTCCAGCCGGCCAGGCAGGCCGAGATGGTGCTGCAACCATTCCCGCACCACCGGCTCGGCCACTGCCCACATATCGAGCTTGGGATCGAGCGAGCGCGCCACCCCTTCCACGACGACCATGGTCTTCTGCAGCAGCAGAAGCTCAGGCCGCGTTCGCATGTCGAACAAGCCGGTGATCTCGAACAGCAGAACGAACAGCTTCGCCATCGAGATTTCTTCTGCCGTGCGTTTGTGGATCGGCTCGCCGATCGCGCGGATCGCCTGGGCAAAGCTCGCGACCGAATGCTGCCCCGGCACATAGCCAGCCTCCAAATGCACTTCGGCGACACGGTGGTAGTCGCGGGTGATGAACCCATACAGGATTTCCGCGAGGAACCGTCGCTCCTTGGGCCCGAGCCGGCCCATGATGCCGAAATCGACGGCGACCAGCGCGCCGCTTGCATCCACGAACAGGTTTCCCGGATGCATATCGGCGTGAAAGAAGCCATCGCGCAAGGCGTGGCGAAGAAAGCTTTGAATCACCGCACAGGCGAGTTGACGCAGGTCGAGCCCGCGCGCTTCCAGCCGCGCGCGGTCGGAAAGCGCAGTCGCCTCGATCCATTCCAGCGTGAGCACATCGCGCGCAGTGCGGTCCCAATCGACGCCGGGAACGCGAAATTCCGGATCGTTCCTGGTGTTCTCTCCCATCTCGGAAAGCGCCGCCGCTTCGAAGCGCAGATCCATTTCCAGCGTGACGGTACGGCTGAGCGTGTCAACCACTTCGACGAAGCGCAACCGGCGTGCTTCGGCGGAAAAATGCTCGGCCTGGTGCGCGATGAACTTGAAGGCATCCAGGTCGATTTTGAAGCGCCGCTCCACGCCCGGCCGCAGCACTTTCACCGCCACCCGCCGCAGCCCGAACTCGTTCCGCACCTCTGCGCGATGCACCTGCGCGATGGAAGCGGCTGCGACCGGCGGTCCGAACGACACGAATAGGGCACTGATGGGCGACCCGAGGGCCGCCTCCACCATGCGTTCTGCATCGGTTTGCGGAAACGGCGCCATCTTGTCCTGCAACGTGGCGAGATCGCGTGCCAGCGCCGCGCCCACTACATCCGGCCGCGTCGCGAGGAATTGACCGAGCTTGACGTAGCTCGGTCCAAGCCGTGTAAGCGCGGTTGCCAGGCGATTGTCAGAGACTTTGCTCGGCGTGCGCTCGATGACGCGGGCAACCCGGATCGCGGCGCGCGCGGAGAGCGGCAGCCGGCTGACATCGATCAGACCGAGCACGCCCTCGCGCGCAAAAACGAATCCGGCCCGGCCAAGGCGGGCAAGATGCGTGAGGCCTGCGATCACAATCGCCAGCCCGAATGCAGCGCGACGATTCCCCCGGTCATTTGCCGATAAGAGACGCGGGCAAATCCGGCGCTACCAAGCATGTGTGCGAATTGTTGCGGCGGCGGAAAGCGGCGGATCGATTCGACCAGATAACGATAGGCCTGTTCGTCGCCGGCGACCGCGCGGCCAAGCGCAGGTATGACATTGAATGAATAGAGATCGTACAGGGCGGCAAAGCCGGGCAGATCGGCGATCGAGAACTCCAGGCACAGAAAATGCCCGCCGGCGCGCAGCACGCGAAACGCTTCGGCGAGCGCCGTCGCGATGCGCGGTACGTTACGAATGCCGAAGGCAATGGTCACCGCGTCGTAGGTTTTGTCGGCGAACGGCAGTGCCTCCGCATTGCCTTCGACAAATGTTATAGCAAGGTCGCGGGCGCGGGCGCGTCCAAGGGCGACCATCTCGGCATTCACGTCGATGACCGTGGCGCACGTGCCGGCGCCCGCACTTTCCACGACACGAAGGGCGATGTCCCCGGTCCCTCCGGCTATGTCGAGGAGCGCAAAACGCCGCGCGCTTTTCGGCGGATCGGCGGCGGTGACCAGCACACTCTTCCAGGCGCGATGCAGGCCTGCGGTCATCAGGTCGTTCATCAGGTCGTAGCGGTGGGCAACATTGCGAAACACCGCGTCGACCCGGGCCTGCTTATCGGCCAGCGGCACTTCCTCGAAGCCAAAATAGGTATTTGCGCCGGCCGGCGGCATGTCAAATAGTCCTTTTCCGGCAGCACCATAGCGCGCGTCCGACGGAGGCGCTATGTCTGTGCAAGGGGGAACGCTCCGCATGCCCGAACTGCCGGAAGTCGAAACCGTTCGTTTAGGACTGCAACCCGCCATGCAAGGTGCGCGCTTCACCAAGGTGGAAGCCCATCGCGGCGACCTGCGCTGGCCTTTGCAAAAGGGTTTTGTCGAACAACTCGAAGGTCAAGCGGTCGAGCGGCTCCGCCGCCGGGCAAAATATCTTGTGCTTGAACTCTCCTCCGGCGATGTGTTGCTCATGCATCTCGGCATGTCCGGATCGTTTCGCGTGGCCGAGGCGCGCGGGGAGGCGACGCCGGGCAGCTATTATCGACGGCGTGGCAAGCCCTCGCTGCATGACCACGTAATCTTTCACATGTCGTCGGGCGCCATGGTCTCTTTCAACGACCCGCGCCGGTTCGGGATGATGAAGCTCGTTCGCGGCGACGAGCTTGCCGATGAGCCGCTGTTGCGCTCGCTTGGGCCCGAACCGCTCAGCGATGAGTTCGATGCAGCGGCGCTCGCGCGCCTCCTGCGCGGCAAGAAGACGTCGCTCAAGGCCGCGCTTTCCGATCAGCGGGTGGTCGCCGGTCTCGGCAATATCTATGTTTGCGAGGCGCTGCACCGCGCGCGGATCTCGCCGCACCGGCGCGCTTCCACGATTGCTTCCCGCTCGGGCGTCCCGAACCATCGCGCCGGCGACCTGGTCAAGGCCATCAAGTCCGTATTGCGCGATGCGATCCGTGCCGGCGGCTCGTCTCTGCGCGATCACCGCCGCACCGACGGGGCACTGGGCGATTTTCAGCACAGATTTCGCGTCTATGATCGCGCCGGCTTGCCGTGCCCGCGCAAAGGCTGCACCGGAATCATAAAGCGGACCGTGCAGGGTGGCCGCTCGACCTTTTTCTGTCCGATCTGCCAGAACTGAATCTCAACGAACTAGTGTCCCGAACCCGAAGTTCGCACACACATTGCGGCAAGCTCGATTGCGAACTTCGGGTTCAAAAGGGACATTAGAATCATAGCGTTGCTAGTGCCCCTTTTGATTCCGAAGTTCGTATCAGAGCGGGCGGCAATGTGTTACGAACTTCGGAATCGGGGCACTAGTCAAGGAGAGCCATGAGTCAGCAGACCATCGTTGTCGAGACGCGCGGCCGGGTCGGATTGATCCGTCTCAACCGGCCGCAAGCTTTGAATGCACTCAACACGACCGTCAAAGAGGAGCTTATTGCGGCGGCCGAGCGCTTCGATGCCGACGCAACGATCGGCTGCATTGTGATCGCCGGATCGGACAAGGCGTTTGCAGCCGGGGCGGACATCAAGGAAATGGCCGAGTTGTCCTATTTCGATGTATTCAGCAGCGACTATGCCGCCGATTACGAGCGGCTGGCGCGGGTGCGAAAGCCGATGGTGGCGGCGGTCGCCGGTTTTGCCCTCGGCGGCGGCTGTGAGCTTGCGATGATGTGCGACATCATCATTGCGGCAGACACTGCCAGATTCGGTCAGCCCGAGATCAAGCTCGGCGTCATTCCCGGGATGGGCGGCACCCAGCGGCTCACCCGCGCCGTGGGCAAATCCAAAGCCATGGACCTTATCCTGTCGGGCCGCATGATGGACGCTGCCGAGGCGGAGCGTTGCGGATTGGTAGCGCGCGTCGTTCCGGCAGCAAGCCTGATGAGCGAGGTGATGAGGCTTGCTGAAACGATTGCATCGCTCTCGCTTCCCTCGGTCATCGCGGCGAAAGAAGCGGTCAACCGCGCATTTGAAGTTTCGCTCGCGGAAGGGCTGCGTTTCGAGCGGCGCAATTTTCATGCGCTGTTTGCGACTGCCGATCAGAAGGAGGGCATGACGGCGTTCATCGCCAAACGGCCGCCCGGTTTCAAAAACCGGTAAACTTACTTGCGCACGCAAATCACGCGAACAATCGAGGCCTTGGCCGCGTCGATACCGGCGCGGGCGGCCACCGGAGCAATCTTCTGTTCCGCGAGAAACGCCGAGATCGTGCCGGCCGAGACCACCGTTGCGCGCGGCTGCGCACCGCCCGCGCCCACGGCAGCCACGACCGGCTCTCGCAGCTCGACCATGCCGACCACTCGTCCTTGGCCGTCGAGCACGGCCGCACCGGAAAAGCCGAGTTGCGGCGTCGGCTCCAGCAATTCTCCGCGCAGCCGTGCTGCCACCGACGAGATTGCGCCGGCGCCGCCTTGGCTCTGCGGGTCGGCGATGCCGACAAGTGTGAGCTCAGGCCCCTTCATGGGATCGCCGGAAAATGCGGCGGGCACTACATCGGCCGCTCCGTAGATACGTAAAAGCGCAAGCTCGGCAGATTTGTCTTGCGCCTGGCGATCGGCATCGCCGTAGCCGTTCACCACCAGGACATTGCAGCCGTCGGTCAGGGCGCGGTCCGTCAAAATGTGCCCTGCGGTGCTCACCACAATCCCGCTGCCGTATTCCACCTTGCGCCGCGCCGGCGTGCCCGCTTGCGCGATCGCGCTCAGCCCTGGAAACGCGGTGAATGCGCCTGCCGTTGCGACGGCCGCCGGCTCCATGATGTTTTCGGTGGCCTGATCGTAGAGCACGGTCACCCCGCGCACTTCGCCATCCTTGAAATCGGCTCGCACGTAGAACTTCTTCAGGCCCTGCATGCCGGCCAACATGAAGAAATCACCGCGCCAGAGATTGCTCTCAATTCTGCGGGTGGATGGCTCCTTCTTTTGCTGCTCGTAAATGCCGGCGAGCGTCGTACCGGGCTCGCGTATTCTGAAGGTTTCGATTTGCACCTGCCCTTGCGCCGAGGCCCAGCGACTGCCGAGCTTCCCAGCCGTGCGATTCGGGACCTGTTTGGTGGGAACGCCAAGTCGCGCACCGGTGATCGGGTCATCGAGCAGGGTCCAGCCCACTTGAACCTGCCTGGCCTTGGCAGCAGCCGCGAGCAAGGCCCGTTCCTGCGTGTTGAGCACGCCGGTTTCCTTGAATTTACGGTCCCTCTGGAATTGCTTTACCGCGGCGGTGGTCTTCTCATTGGCTTCACCGTCGATCAGCCCGTTGTAATCAGTGGTCCACGCGAGGTCGAACTGAGTGGCAACGCGTTCGGCTTGCGGCACGGAAAGCTCGGCGGCTGGCGCCGGTGGTTTTGCTGCGCGTTTGCGCACGGCGGCGGCCGCTATCCGGATCGTTGCTTCGGAGGCGGGCACCGAATTGGGCGCAGCTCCATTCTCGCGACGGCTGGCAGCCGCCCGCGCGCGCAGAATTGCGGCGCGAATGGCTGATTTGCGGAATTTGCCGGACTGTTTGCTTGGATTGCTTCCCGGCGCGCCGCTCGAAACAGTCTGATCGGTCAGGGGCCCTGCCAAGGCAGCCGTCAAGCCAGCCGTCACGGCAGCTGCCGAAGCGGTGGCAAGAATACCGGCAAGGATGATACCGAGGGCCCGCATGCGAACTCCTGCGCAGCAATCAAGCCCGGCAAATCTACTGCCTCGCAGGCGCGGCGCGCAATGGCGCTTGCGCGCAAGCGACGGTAAGGTTCTGCCGTGCTGAGCCCCGAAGAACTCGAACGTTACGCCCGCCACATTGTCCTGCGCGAGGTCGGCGGGCCCGGGCAGGCTGCCCTCAAGCGCGCGCGTGTGCTGGTAATCGGTGCCGGCGGATTGGGCTCGCCGGTTCTGCTTTACCTTGCGGCGGCGGGTGTCGGCACCCTCGGCGTCGTCGACGACGACAAGGTCGCGCTCTCGAATTTGCAGCGCCAGGTGATGCATTCGACGCGCGATGTCGGCACCGTGAAAGTCGAGAGCGCGGCGGCGGCCATTGCTGCGCTTAATCCGCACGTGAGCGTGGAGCAACATGCCACGCGGCTGGTTGCGGAAAACGCGCTCGACCTCGTCTGGCGCTACGACATCGTGGCAGACGGATCCGACAATTTCGAAACGCGCTACCTCGTTTCCGATGCGTGTTTCTTTGCAAAAAAGCCGTTGGTCACCGCAGCGGTCGGAACATTTGACGGCTCGCTAACCACGTTACGCGCTCACGAACGGGCTCCGGGTGGCGAGCCTAACCCAACCTACCGGTGTATGTTTCCGGAGCCGCCGCCGCCTGGAACCGTTCCTGTCTGCGCCGAAGCCGGCATTCTCGGAGCGCTCACGGGCGTCCTTGGCTCGTTGATGGCGCTTGAAGTGATTCGCGAAATCGTCGGCTTCGGCGAGGGGCTGGTCGGACGGCTGCTTATTGTGGACGCCCGCTCCATGCGCTTCGAAACTTTGCAGTACGGCTGGGACCCCGCCAATCCGCTCTCGGGCGAACGGCCGACGCTGCACAGTCTAACAGCGGGATGATTACTTGGTCCAGGTGGCGACCACGGTCGTCCCTTTCATCACCGACCATTTGTTATCGCCTGCGGATTGAATACGGTAGCAATTGGCTTTGGCACCTTTCCACGTCGTGCAAAAGCCCTCCTTGCTCAATTTCCAGGTGCCTTCGCTTTTCGCGCCGCCTGTGCCGACCGGCTCTCTTGTCATCTTCCCGTCGCTGGTGAACACCATTTTGTATTTTATGTTCGTCGCCGATGCGGTGAACGGCTCTCCGGTGAAGAAGGTCGACTGGATTTCATTCGGTGCCAGCACCGCGGCAACAGCCGGAATGATTGCGGCGGCGGTGAGCATGCCCACCAGAAGCAAAGCGCGCATTGCGGCTCTCCTGAGATTCGATTGGGTCGATGATACAGAGAATTATGGCAAAGCGAGTGGTCGATCTTACAACATCGACGGCAGCACGCGATCGGGCGGACGATGTCCGTCCAAGAAAGTCCTGATATTGACGATGACCTTTTCGCCCATGTCGATGCGACCTTCTACGGTGGCCGAACCCATATGCGGCAGCAGCACGACCTTGCCCGCGCGCGCAAGCTTGACCAGCTTCGGGTTCACCGCCGGCTCGTGCTCGAACACATCGAGCCCCGCACCGGCAATCTCCCCTGCCGAGATCAGGCGCACCAGGGCATTTTCATCGATCACCTCGCCGCGCGCCGTATTGACGATATAAGCGTGCGGACCAATGAGCTTGAGGCGGCGCGCCGAAAGGAGGTGATAAGTCGCCGGCGTATGCGGGCAATTGATGGAAATGATGTCCATCCTGGCGAGCATCTGATCGAGGCTTTCCCAATAGGTGGCGGTGAGTTCCTCCTCGATCTTGGCAGGCACGCGGCGGCGGTTGTGATAATGGATCTGCAGCCCAAAAGCGCGGGCGCGGCGCGCCACCGCCTGGCCGATGCGGCCCATGCCGATGATGCCGAGCCGCTTGCCCCAGATGCGGTGACCGAGCATCCAAGTCGGCGACCATCCGTTCCAGGCTTTTTCGTCGCTGAAGATGGCCGCCCCCTCGGCCAGACGCCGCGGCACCGCCAGGATGAGGGCCATGGTCATGTCGGCGGTATCCTCGGTGAGGACCCCGGGCGTATTCGTAACGGTAATGCCGCGGCTTAGTGCAGTCGTGACGTCGATGTGGTCGACGCCGTTGCCGTAATTTGCAATGAGCTTGAGTTTTTCCCCTGCCTTGCTGAGCACCGCGGCATCGATGCGATCGGTGACCGTCGGCACGAGGACATCGGCGACCCTGACCGTATCGGCGAGTTCGGATTGCGTCATGGGCTTATCGGCGAGGTTGAGCTGTGCGTCGAAAAGTTCGCGCATGCGCGTCTCCACGCTGTCCGGCAGCTTGCGCGTGACGACCACCTGCGGCTTCTTCCGATTTGCCATGATCCCGATCCGCCAGCCGATACTAATTTAGTCCGTAAGCCACTGGGCTCCTTCCGTTCAGGTCTCGTTAACCGCCCTCGCCCAAAGTCTCATTCCGCCGCTGCGGCGCGCAATGCTGCGACAGTCAGTCTCTGTAACAGATGGAGGCGGCAAGACAAGCGCCCGGGCGCAGCTTGCCGGCGCTCCTGCATGCCGATTGATCGAACGAACCTATTGAAGGACCTATCGAACGACCTATCGAACGACCTGGGGGATAGCGCAAGCATGCTTTCGAGAGGCAAATCGCGGTTTGTACGATACTGCCTGGGCGCCGTAGCGGCGGCCTTCGCCGCGGCGCTGTTGGCTGCCGGAGCGCAGGCCGGAGCCGATATCGCCGTAGGGCCTAAAAGCGGCTTGCCGGTGCCACGATTCGTTAGCCTCAAGCCGGATAGGGTCAACGTCCGCGCCGGCCCGACCCGCGACCACGAGGTAACATTCGTTTACACGCGCGCCGGTCTGCCCGTGGAGATCACTGCCGAATCCGACAATTGGCGCCGCATTCGCGATTGGGAAGGTTCCGAAGGATGGGTCTATCACTCGCTCCTTTCCGGCAAGCGCACAGCCGTCGTGCTGCCGAAGAACAAAAAAGAGCTGGTTCCCCTTTATGAAACTGACAATCCAGACGCCACGATTGTCGCGGAATTGCAGGGCGGCGTAATCGCTACCGTGAAGCGATGCACTGGCGCCTGGTGTCGGGTAACCGGAGCGAGCTTCGACGGATGGGCCGCGCAAGACAAGCTGTGGGGCGTCTATTTGAACGAAAAAGTAGAATAGCGCGGCTTAAGAATTATCGCGCCTTGCGGCGCAGGCGAACGACCACGTCGATCCGTGCGACCTCGTAGCCTTCAGGCGGGGTGGGCGTCCTGCCCACCACCACGTCGGAATGCGGGATATCGACGAGGTCGTTCTCGTTTTCGATGAAGAAGTGATGATGTTGGGAAACATTCGTATCGAAATACGTCTTCGACCCGTCCACCGCGACCTGGCGCAGCAGACCGGCGTCGGTGAACTGATGTAGCGTGTTATAGACGGTGGCAAGCGACACCGGCACCTTGGCCTTGAGCGCCTCCTCATAGAGCATCTCGGCTGTGACATGGCGGTCGCCCTTGCCGAAAAGCATCCAGCCGAGCGCCATCCGCTGGCGGGTGGGGCGCAGGCCCACTTCCCGCAGCATTGTTTTAACGTCGTGCCAGGGGCAGCCGGTCATGGCTGCGCGCGAAGAGTCCGAAACAACTGACCCGCCTGATGGTGCGGTTGCGAAAACGACTCTGTGTGGCAATGGCATGGAGAACGGAAACCTCGGAGCGGCTACGCCGGAGATCGTTGCATATGTAACATATAGCCGGCATGATGCAACCGCCAGGGCCTCGCAGGAAGGAAATCCGGCTTACCGCAATGCACGCGCGAAATTGGTTTTGCGTGCAGGAGCGCCTATTTATAGCCGGTAAGGAGTGCTATTCATTACGTATTGAGGCGCGCCGGTTCGCGAAGCAAAACCAGCGACGGCGACATTCGGAGTTCATCGATGGCAGCGAAATCGGCCCTCGGGGTCGTACAACCCGGGACAGACCAAGCGGACACGGAAACAGAGCAGACGGACAAGGGCCGGCGCACCAGCTTTGGCTACGATGACCTGTTGGCTTGTGCCAGAGGGGAACTGTTCGGCACCGGCAATCCCCAGCTGCCGTTGCCGCCAATGCTGATGTTCGATCGCATTTCCGAGATTGCGGAAGCCGGCGGAGCTTATGGCAAAGGGCTGGTGCGCGCGGTCCTCGATCTGCGTCCCGACCACTGGTTTTTCCCCTGCCATTTCAAGGGGGATCCGGTCATGCCCGGCTGCCTTGGCCTCGATGCGCTCTGGCAGCTGCTGGGGTTCTTTTTGGGCTGGCTCGGCGCTCCGGGCAGAGGCCGCGCGCTCGGACTGGGCGAACTCAAATTTTCCGGACAGGTTCTGCCGACTGTAAAGAACGTCCTCTACGGCATCGATATCAAGCGTGTTATGCGTTCCAAACTGGTGCTTGGCATTGCCGACGGCTGGCTCTCGGCAGATGGGTCCATCATTTACCGGGCAATCGACCTGAAGGTAGGCCTTTTCCGCGACCCGGCGATTTTGCAGCCGAGCGCGGGTGAACTAGTGCGGTGAATTTGAAGTTCGTAGTGCCGTGAATTTCGGGCAGTCGCTTCTTTCGGAGGATCATGGTTAGCCAAATTGGTCGGGCGGGATGTCAGTGAGGAGGGTCGCGGTCACCGGGATGGGGATTGTCTCATCCATCGGCAACAGCACCCAGGAGGTGCTGGCGAGCCTGCACGAGGCAAAATCAGGCATTTCGCGCGCCGACCAATATGCTCAGATGGGCTTCCGCTGTCAGGTGCACGGCGCACCCAACCTAAATGCCGAAGAGATGATAGATCGTCGCGCCATGCGATTTCTCGGTGGCGGGGCGGCGTGGAACCACATCGCCATGGAGCAGGCCATTCGCGATGCCGGGCTCGAACCTTCCGATGTCTCGAATGACATGACCGGCATCATCATGGGTTCAGGCGGGCCCTCGACCCGATCCCTGGTCGAAGCCGCAGACACCGCCCGCAACAAGAGCGCCAAACGGGTCGGTCCCTTCGCGGTGCCGAAGGCGATGTCATCGACGGCGTCGGCAACACTTGCCACCTGGTTCAAGATCAAGGGCGTCAACTATTCCATCTCGTCGGCTTGTGCGACATCCAATCATTGCATCGGCAATGCCATGGAGCTCATTCAAATGGGCAAGCAGGACATGATTTTTGCCGGCGGCTGCGAGGAACTCGACTGGACACTCTCGGTGCTGTTCGATGCGATGGGGGCGATGTCCTCGGGTTTCAATGAGAACTCCTGATAAAGCATCGCGCGCGTATGACGCCGATCGCGATGGATTCGTCATTGCGGGCGGCGCGGGCGTCGTAGTTTTGGAGGAGATGGACCACGCCAAGGCGCGCGGTGCCCGCATCTATGCGGAGGTTGCCGGATACGGAGCCACTTCCGACGGTTTTGACATGGTTTCTCCGTCCGGCGAGGGCGCCGTTCGCTGCATGCGTATGGCGCTCAAAGAGGTTCGCGCCCCGGTCGATTACATCAACCCGCATGCCACCTCCACCCCGATCGGCGACCTCAAGGAGATTGAGGCTATCCGCGAAGTGTTCAGCGGCAAGTGCCCGCCGATTTCGGCAACTAAATCGCTAACCGGGCATTCGCTTGGCGCGGCGGGCGCGCAAGAAGCGATCTATTCCATCCTGATGATGAGGAATGGCTTCATCTGCCAAAGTGCAAACATCGAGAAGCTCGATCCGGAGTTCGACGACATGCCGATCGTGCGCGAGCGGCGCGATAACGTGAAGCTGGGCTGCGTGTTATCGAACTCCTTCGGCTTCGGTGGCACCAATGCTTCCATCGTACTCAAGCACGTCGATGTTTGAAGTTGATGCTTTACCGGTCTAGGGCCTTCTCTCAGATGCAATGCACATGTCGGAACTGATGCACGGCAAGCGCGGATTGATCATGGGGGTCGCCAATGACCATTCCATTGCCTGGGGTATTGCGCGCACGCTCGCCGCTCACGGCGCCACGCTTGCATTTACCTATCAGGGGGAAGCGCTGGGACGGCGGGTAAAGCCGCTGGCGCAGTCGCTCGGCGCCGCGCTCGTGCTGCCCTGTGATGTCGAGCAGGTGCAATCGATCGACGCCGCGTTCGCCACGATCGCGGAAAAATGGGGCTCGCTCGATTTTCTGGTGCATGCCATCGCATTTTCCGACAAGAACGAGCTCAAGGGGCGTTATGCGGAAACCTCGCGCGAGAACTTCCTGCGCACGATGATCATTTCGTGTTTCTCGTTCACGGAAGTTGCGAAACGCGCCGCCGCGCTGATGCCGGCAGGCGGCGCGATGCTGACGCTTACCTATAACGGCGGCCAGCGCGCGATGCCCAATTACAATGTCATGGGAGTAGCCAAAGCGGCCTTGGAAGCGTCGGTCCGATATCTCGCCGTCGATTTCGGACCGTCGGCAATCCGCATCAATGCGATTTCCGCGGGACCGATCCGCACGCTTGCCGGTGCGGGAATCACCCATGCTCGCCAGATGTTCGCCTTCCAGCAGCGCCATTCCCCTTTGCGCCGGGGCGTAACGCTCGACGAGATCGGCGGTGCCGCGCTCTATCTCCTGTCAGACTTGTCGACCGGGGTAACCGGCGACATTCACTTCGTAGATTCCGGCTACAACATCATCACCATGCCGCATCCTTCCGCCCTCAAGAACGGGCAGGAAGCGGAAAACGGCGAGACCGCCAAAGACGCCGCGCAATAGTCGCTATTCGCCGCCGGCGGCGAGTTCCCGCTGCGGGTCGGAGTGCGCCTGTTCCGCCTCGGCCTTTTGCTTGGCTTCCAGGTCTTCTCCAGTAACCTGGTCGACAACCTTCATTGAAAGCCGCACCTTGCCGCGTTCGTCGAAGCCGAGAAGCTTCACTTTCACCTTGTCGCCTTCCTTGACGATATCGGTGACTTTTTGAACGCGCCGCGGCGCAAGCTGGCTGATATGCACCAGGCCATCCTTCGCGCCGAAGAAGTTCACAAAGGCGCCGAAATCCATCACCTTCACGACGGTGCCGTCGTAGATGTGACCGACCTCCGGCTCCGAGGCTATCGATTTGATCCAGTTGATCGCCGCCTTCATGGCTTCGCTCTTGGCGGAGGCCACTTTCACCGTTCCGTCATCGGAAATGTCAATCTTGGCACCGGTCTTCTCGACAATTTCGCGAATGACCTTGCCGCCGGTACCGATCACTTCGCGGATCTTATCGACCGGAATGTTGAAAACTTCGATGCGCGGAGCGTGCTCGCCAAGCTGGGCGCGATGCTCGGTCAGCGCTTTTGACATTTCGCCGAGGATGTGCAGCCGCCCCTCTTTGGCCTGATCAAGCGCAACGCGCATGATCTCTTCCGTGATGCCGGCTATCTTGATGTCCATTTGCAGCGAGGTGACGCCGCGTTCGGTGCCGGCGACCTTGAAATCCATGTCACCGAGATGGTCCTCATCGCCGAGAATGTCGGAAAGCACCGCATAGCGCTTGTCCTCGAGAATGAGGCCCATCGCAATTCCGGCAGTGGGACGCTTGAGTGGGACGCCGGCGTCCATCAGTGCCAGCGAGGTGCCGCACACGGTTGCCATGGAAGAGGAGCCGTTCGACTCCGTAATTTCGGAGACCACACGCAATGTATAGGGAAACTCGTGATGCGCCGGCAGAATAGGGTGAATGGCGCGCCATGCTAGTTTGCCGTGGCCAATCTCGCGACGCCGCGGCCCGCCCATTCGTCCAGTTTCCCCGACCGAGAATGGCGGGAAGTTGTAGTGCAGAAGGAAGGTTTCCTTGTAGGTCCCCTGCAGCGCATCGATCCACTGCTCATCCTCGCCCGTACCGAGAGTCGCTATCACCAGAGCCTGAGTTTCCCCGCGAGTGAACAGAGCCGAGCCGTGTGCGCGAGGCAGCACCCCAACCTCGGAGACAATCGGCCTGACCGTCTTCACATCGCGACCATCGATGCGCCGCCCAGTGTCGAGAATATTCCAGCGCACGTTCTTGGCTTCGAGCGCCTTGAAGACATTGGCGACCTGCTGCTCGGGATACGGCGCATTCTCCTGTCCGGCAGGACAGAAATGCGCCAATACCTTGGCTTTGGCAGCAGCAATGGCGTTATGGCGATCCTTTTTGTTGGCAATGGCATAGGCGGCGCGCAGATCGGCTTCGATCAATGCCGGCATTTCCTTTTCCAGCCCGGCGGTATCGGCGACCTGCACCTCGCGGGGCTCTTTCGCTGCCTTTTCCGCAAGTCTGATGATCGCATCAATCACTGGCCGGAAATGCCGGTGGCCGAACATTACCGCGCCGAGCATGAGTTCTTCGCCCAGCTCCTTTGCTTCGGACTCAACCATCAGCACGGCATCCTGCGTGCCGGCGACCACGAGATCGAGCTGGCTTTCCGTCATCTCGTCGAGCTGCGGGTTGAGAACATATTCGTTGTTGATGAAACCAACCCGTGCCGCACCAATCGGCCCCATGAAGGGAGCACCGGACAAGGTCAGCGCCGCTGAGGCGGCGATCATTGCCAGCACATCGGGATCGTTCTCGAGATCATGCGAGAGGGTAGTCACGATGACCTGGGTTTCGCAGCGCCAGCCTTCGGCGAACAGCGGCCGCACCGGGCGATCGATCAACCGTGAGACCAGGGTCTCTTTCTCGGTTGGCCGCCCTTCGCGCTTGAAATAGCCGCCTGGAATACGCCCGGCGGCATAGAACTTCTCCTGGTAATCGACGGTCAGCGGCAGAAAATCCACGCCTTCGCGAGGTTCCTTGGCGGCCACTACGGTGGCCAGCACCTTTGATTCGCCGTAACTCGCGACAACCGCACCGTCGGCTTGGCGGGCAATCTTGCCGGTTTCTAGGAGGAGCTTGCGGCCTCCCCAGTCGAGTTCAACACGATGGATATTGAACATTGCAATGGTCTTTCATTGTTTTGCGATGGGCGCGAAAGCCATGAGCAAGACGGCGGGATGCTGCCACTTGCGATGGCATCTACCAACACAGCATCCAGCGATCCTGCCATGGCCCTCGGCCTTCCACGAATGACGGGCGTTTGCTTTCACCCCGTCTTTACGACCGGCAGCGCTGTCGCTGCCGGGATGAACAGCGGACCCCCCACCCTTCCCTCCCCCGCATGCGGGGGAGGGAAGGATGGGGGTCGCCCACAGATCAGCGGCGGATACCGAGCCTCTCGATCAGCGATTTGTATCGCGCCTGATCGATACGGACGAGGTAATCGAGCAACTGGCGCCGCTGCGATACGAGTTTGAGCAATCCACGCCGGGAGTGATTATCCTTGACGTGAGTTCTTGAAATGCTCGGTGAGGCTGTTGATGCGCTCCGAAAGGATCGCCACCTGCACCTCAGGCGAGCCGGTATCGCCGGCCTTGGTCGCATAGCTTTTTATGACCTCGGACTTGCGAGCAGATGTTACCGACATCGGGTTGTCCTGTTCCTTAGTTCCTGTGTTCCTCACTCCGTCGCGAGGCGGCCAGAGCCGGGATGTCGTCCAGCGCGGTCACCAAAGCGACTGACGCGGGCAAATCGCCCGCGCCGCCTGGGCAATATAGGAAAATCGCGGCAGAAGCTAGTGGTCCGGTTCCGAAGTTCGCCACCACTCGCGGCACGTTCAGATGCGAACTTCGGAATCCAATGACCACTCGCAAGTCTATGATTTCTAGTGCGGTTTTGAATTTGAAGTTCCTAAACGAGCTTGCGGCCCGTTATGACAGGACTTCAAATTCACCACACTATAGTGCCCACAGGGCTTACCGCCTGGGCAGATTAAAGATGCGACGCGGCCGTAACTCGCCCTTCGCCGCCTCGGCCAGTGCAATCAAGCCCCCTTGTGCGGAGACCGATACCAGACCTTCCAGCACCGGCGCGTCACGGCCTCGCAGCAATACCGATTGCCCGCGCGCGAGCCTTCCCGCATCAGCCGAACTCACGCGCAATGTGGGCAACGCGGCAAGGCCCGCTTCGACCGGCAACAGGAAGGATGACAGTTCGTCGCTGTCCTCGCTTTGCAGCTGCTCAATCCGTGCGGCCAATGATTCCGTGAACGGTCCAACGGCGGTGCGCCGCAACGCCACGACATGGCCCAGACATCCGAGCGCGCGGCCCATATCGCGTGCAAGCGCCCGAATATAGGCTCCCTTGCCACACTCGGCAGCCAACACCGCATGGTCGGGATCCGCCGAAGCCAGCCATTCCAGCCGGTGGATCTCGATTGGACGTGCCTCGAGCTCGACAATTTCGCCGTCACGCGCAAGGTCATAGGCGCGCTCGCCGGCAACTTTTATTGCCGAAAAGCGTGGAGGAACTTGCGAAAGGATACCTGTGAAGCGCGGCAGGAGGGCGCGCACTTCCTCGGCAGCGGGACGCAGCGCAGAGCTTGCCGCCACCTGCCCTTCGGCATCGTCGGTGTCGCGCTCCTCCCCCCAGCGCACGGTGAAGCGGTAAATCTTGCGGCCTTCCATGACGAAGGGAACGGTCTTGGTCGCCTCACCCAAGGCAATTGGCAAAACGCCCGACGCAAGCGGGTCGAGCGTCCCGGCGTGGCCGGCGCGCTTCGCCTGAAAGAGCCGCTTGACCACGCTTACCGCATGCGTCGAGGTCATCCCCATCGGCTTGTCGAGCACGAGCCAGCCATGCACGTCGCGCTTGGCTCTGGGCTGAATGCCGGGAGTTCGCGGCACGATCTGCTTCAATTACCGCCATCCGATTTGCAATCAAGGTCACGGCGGACCTGGGGGGTACGCAACAGTTCATCGATCCGCTGTGCTTCGGCAAAGCGCTCATCGACTGCAAATCTGATGTCAGGGGCAAACTTCAAGTTGACGCGCCGGGCAATCTCGCCGCGCAGAAAACGCTTGTTGCGCTTGAATGCTGCGAGCACCGCATCGATATCTTGTCCGCCGAGCGGCATGACGTAAATGGTCGCCAGCCGCAGATCCGAGCTCATGCGCACTTCGGGGACGGTGATGACATGCATTTCCAAGACCGGATCATGCACTCCGCCACGCGCGAGCAAATCCGCGAGCGCGTGACGAACGAGCTCACCTACTCGCAGCTGACGCTGTGACACCTCGGTTCTGCTGTGACGATCACGGGCCATCAGAGCCGTCCGTCCGAAACAATTAACGCAAAATCAGCGGGCATTTGCCGCGCATGCGGCCAAGCCTCGAACTAGTGATCCGATTCAGCTGATATTACCGCGTGAGCAAACTTCGATTACAGCGTGCGCTGTATCGTCTCTATGCGATAGCATTCGATGACGTCGCCAACTTTCATGTCCTGATAGTTCTCGAAGGCCATCCCGCATTCCTGTCCGGCAACGACCTCGCGTGCATCATCCTTGAAGCGCTTAAGCTGGGAGAGCTTGCCTTCATGCACGACCACATTGTCGCGGATGAGGCGCACATTGGCGCCTCGCTCGACGGTTCCTTCGGTGACGCGGCAGCCTGCTACGTTGCCGACTTTCGAAACCTTGAATATCTCCAAAATCGTTGCGCTGCCGAGCGTCGTCTCGCGCAGCGTCGGTGCGAGCAAGCCGGACATCGCTTTTTTGACGTCGTCCACCAGGTCGTAGATGATGTTGTAATATCGAATCTCCACCCCAGCCTGTTCAGCAATCTCGCGCGCCTCCTTATGAGCGCGCACGTTGAATGCGATAATCGCTGCCCCTGAAGCTTCGGCCAAGGTCACATCCGATTCAGTGATGCCGCCGACGCTCGCATGCAGGATCCGGGCGATGACCTCGTTCGTGCCGAGCTTATCGAGCGCGCCGACGATCGCTTCGAGGGATCCTTGCACGTCAGCCTTGACCAGCAGCGGAAATTCCTTTCGCCCCGTGGTCTTGAGCTGCGTCATCATCTGCTCGAGCGACCCGCGCATTCCGGTCGCACGTGCGGCAATCTTGTCGCGCTTTTGCCGCGCCCGATAATCCGTCACCTCGCGCGCGCGCGCCTCAGTGTCGACGACAGCCAGGCGGTCGCCTGCCTCAGGGGTACCGCTAAAGCCCAGTACCTCGACCGGCGTGGACGGCCCCGCCGCCTCTACGGGCTCACCCTGGTCGGAAACCAAAGCACGCACACGCCCCCATTCCGCACCGGCGACCACGATGTCTCCGGGCCGCAGAGTTCCGCGTTGCACAAGCACTGTCGCGACAGGACCACGGCCGCGGTCCAGCTTGGCTTCGATTACCGTGCCTTCGGCTGGACGCGTGGGGTTGGACTTGAGATCGAGAATTTCCGCTTGCAGGCCGATCGCTTCCAGCAGCCGCTCGATGTTTGTTTTTTTCGTTGCCGAAACTTCTACATCGAGCACATCGCCGCCCAGGGATTCGACCTGGATCTCATGTTGCAGCAGCTCGTTGCGCACCCGCTCGGGTTTAGCATCGGGGCGATCGATTTTGTTGATCGCAACGATCATAGGCACTTTCGCAGCTTTCGCGTGATTGATGGCTTCCACCGTCTGCGGCATGACTCCATCATCAGCCGCGACGACCAGGACCACGACGTCGGTTACTTTGGCGCCACGCGCGCGCATGGCGGTGAACGCCGCGTGCCCCGGAGTGTCGATAAAGGTAATCTTGCCGCCGGCAGGGCTGGTTACCTGGTAGGCCCCGATATGCTGGGTGATGCCGCCGGCTTCACCGGCGGCAACTTCCGTCGAACGAATAGCGTCAAGCAGCGAGGTCTTGCCGTGGTCGACGTGACCCATCACCGTGACAACGGGAGGCCGCGCGATCAGTGCGGCCGGGTCATCGGCCACGTCAAAAAGTCCCTCTTCCACATCGGCTTCGGCGACGCGCTTTACCGTGTGGCCTAGCTCTTCTGCGAGCAATTGAGCGGTATCGGCATCGATCACGTCGTTGATCTTTGCCATGTTCCCCTGCTTCATCAGGATCTTGATTACGTCGACGGCTCGCTCGGCCATGCGGTTGGCGAGCTCCTGAACGGTGATCGTCTCCGGGATTGTGACTTCGCGCACGAGCTTTTCCTTTGGCTCGTCGGAAGCCTGGCCTTTGAGTTGCTGCACGCGCCGGCGAAATGCGGCCACCGACCGCTCGCGCTCCTCATCGGCGCTGAGCGCCGTCACAAGCGTCAGCCGCGCGCGATTCTTCTGCAGTCCGCCGCGCGGCTGTTTCGGCGCGGCAGCGGGGCGGGCCGCCCCGGGGCCGCGGCGGGTACGCGGCGCCTCTTCTTCATCGGGCTCGAGCGCCGGCCGGCCGGCCGCAGCTCTGGCAGCGGCGGCCTCCTCCTCGCCAAAACGCTTCTTGGCCTCCTGCTCCGCCTTGAGCTTGGTCTCAAGCTCGTGCTTGCGACGTTTTTCCTCCTCGGCTTTGCGCGCTTCCGCGGCATCCCGCTCGCTCCGCTCCGCCGTTTCCCGCTGCTTGCGGAGGAGGGCTTCCTCCTCGGCTATCTTGCGCTCTTCCGCTTCGCGCAATCGCGCATCGCCCAAAGCGCGTGCCCGGGCAGTGCGCTCTTCGTCAGTCAGCGTGCGCAGCACGACACCCGAAGGCTTTGGCGGCGCCTGCGCCGGGGTCGCGACGGCGGCCGTGACTGGAGCCTCAGCCGGTTGAGCCGACGCTACTTGCAAGGTGGGTTTGCCCGCTGCCGCGCGCTTTGCCGTGGTCGCGCCGGCGGGAGCCGCGGGCTCGGCCTTGGTCCGCGACGAGACGCGGCTTTTAACCTTTTCGACGACAACCGCCTTGCTGCGGCCGTGGCTGAAACTTTGGCGCACGACGCCCTGCTCCACGCCGCGCCCCTTAAGACTCAAAGTCTTGGTCGCGACGCTGAGCTTCTTTTCTCCAGTCTTTTCAGTTGTTTCAGCCATTCCTATCTCGATCTATTCGCGCTTTCTTCAGGCGCTGCACCGGGTCTCGCAAGCAGGGCTGCATGTATCACATTTGGCTCCCCCAATGCCAAACCCAATTCGCAATCATGAGATCCTATGCTGCTGGCACCCCGGCCTCTGCAGGTGTTTCTTGCGACGCAGGGGGCACGAGATCCTCCTCCTTGACCCAGCCGGCCTTGACTCTCGCCAGCATGATCAGCGCCTCGGTCTCATCGCGCGAGAGCTCGAAGTCATCGAGTATCCCGGGATGATGCGTGGCTTCGCCATCCTTGCGCTCGCTCCATCCGAACAGATCATCGGTGGCGCAACCGGCGAGGTCCTCCATGGTCTTTACGTCGTTTTCGCCAAGCTTCACCAACATTTGGGTGGTGAGGCCAGGAAGCTCCTTGAGCGCGTCATCGACACCCAGTTCCTGACGCCTGGCATCGAGTTCGGCTTCCTCCTTCGATAAATATTCGCGCGCCCGGTTCTGCAATTCGCGCGCGGTGTCCTCGTCGAAGCCTTCGATGCCGGCAATTTCCTTTTCATCGACGACGGCAAGTTCCTCAACCGAATTAAATCCCTCGGAAGCAAGCAACTGCCCCACCATCTCATCGACGTTGAGGGCATCGATGAACAGCTTGGTGCGTTTTTCAAATTCCGCCTGCCGGTGCTCCAATTCTTCCTGCTCAGTAACGATGTCGATATCCCAGCCGGTAAGCTGCGAAGCAAGCCGCACATTCTGGCCGCGGCGGCCGATAGCGAGCGAAAGCTGCTGGTCGGGAACGACCACCTCCATACGATGTCGGTCCTCATCAAGCACTACCTTGGCCACCTCGGCAGGAGCGAGCGCATTGACCACGAAGTTTGCGGGATCCGCGGTCCAAGGAATGATGTCGATCTTTTCCCCCTGCAACTCATTGACCACCGCCTGCACCCGGGAGCCGCGCATCCCAACGCAGGCGCCGACCGGATCCACCGATGAATCCCGCGAGATCACTGCAATCTTGGCGCGTGAGCCGGGGTCCCGCGCCACCGCCTTCACTTCGACAATGCCGTCGTAGATTTCAGGGACTTCCTGGGCGAATAATTTCGCCATGAACTGCGGATGCGTGCGGGAGAGGAAAATCTGCGGCCCGCGCGGCTCGCGCCGCACATCGTAAATGAATGCGCGGATGCGATCCCCGTTGCGAAATGTCTCACGCGGGAGCAGTTCGTCGCGGCGAACGATCGCTTCGCCGCGGCCAAGATCCACAACCACATTGCCGTACTCCACCCGTTTGACAATGCCGTTGACAATATCGGCGATACGATCCTTGTATTCCTGGTATTGGCGATCACGCTCGGCCTCGCGCACCTTCTGCACGATGACCTGCTTGGCTGACTGCGCGGCAATGCGGCCATATTCGAGCGGCGGCAAGGCTTCGGCGATATAGTCGCCGACCTGCGCCGCCGGGTTTCGCTTCTTCGCGCCGTCAACCGAAATCTGCGTCGAATCGTTTTCGACCTGGTCGACCACGAGCAACAGACGCGACAAGCGCATTTCCCCGGTTTTCGGATTGATCTCCGCGCGCACTTCGGTCTCGCTGCCGTAGCGCGACCGCGCGGCTTTCTGGATCGCGTCCTCCATGGCGGCAATGACGATGCCGCGGTCGATCGCCTTCTCGCGGGCGACTGCATCGGCGATCTGCAATAATTCGAGCCGGTTGGCGCTTACGGCCATCGGTCACTCTCCTTCGTTTTCATTTCCAAGTGGACCCACGGTCGAGCCGAGCTGGAAATGTCGGGGTTGATCATCAATATCGGGATTCGCGGAGCGGCGCTCGACGCCGGCCGTCCCTCGTCGAACCGCGCGTTCGGCAGCCTTCCCGCGGCGAAGGGATTGCGCAATCAAATCATCGCTGAGCACCAATTTGGCTTCAGCCATGTCCTCTATCCGCAATAAGACCTCGCTCTGGTCATGCGGACCGGCATCATCGCGGCGAATGCGAGCCAGCTCGCCGTCAGAACCCAGGAGCAGCCCACGGAATCGACGGCGGCCTGCGAGCGGGACGGCCAATTCGACCTTGACGCGATGGCCGACAAACCGTTCAAAATCCGAACGTCGCACCAGCGGTCGATCCATTCCCGGCGAGGATACCTCCAGACGATAGGATCTCTCGATCGGATCGGCGACATCGAGAACCGGGGAGAGCGCGCGCGACACCGCTTCGCAATCCTCAACCGTCATGCTCCCGTCCATTCGTTCGGCCATGATCTGGACCGTGCAGCCTTCGATTCCCAGAACCTTCACGCGCACGAGACGAAATCCCAGTCCGGCCAGCACCGGTTCGGCAATCTCGGCGACTCGCGCTGCCAAACCGCGCTCAACAATCAGCCGCGGATCGGAATCCGCCTCCTGCGTATGTTCATGCACGGCGCTTTCTTCGCTCATGACGCCTGGCGTCATCCTAGGTTCACCCGGTCGCACCGTTCGGCAGCGGCGGCAGCACAACGGGCCGATTGGCTAACAAAAAAGAGCGGGTCCCGGGGGAACCCACTCTCAACAACCGATCAGATCCCATCCGACCGTTATGAGGTATCCATTAGCTGGACCTCACCAATATAGCGATTTTCGAGGTGCGCACAAGGTGGGACATCGACAAAATTAACCTCTCGCTAACTAACTTTTCCTTCAGCATTCGCGGGCTACTTTGGGGCGCTTCGCTTTGCAACATGGTACCGGTCGATGTCGGTTGCCGCCTCTTTGTTGCCGGAGCTGGAAGACGTCATCCGGCACGGCTCTTCTGAGCGTCGAGCGCACACGCTCATGCGTGTGGCCACGCTTTTTGCCGTCACGGCAGCGAATCTCAAGAGCGACCATATCGATTTATTCGACGACGTATTCTGCCGAATTCTCAATGACGTCGACATCGCCTCGCGCAGTGAGCTTTCCGGGCAGTTGGCGGGGATGGACAATGCACCGCCTCGAACGGTGCGGCAGCTGGCAAATGACGATGACCTTGCCGTCGCACAAGCCGTTCTGCGGCGATCACGCCAGCTCGGCGACATCGAACTCATGGGGCTTGCTCGCAGCAAGAGCCAGCTTCATCTTTTAGCCTTGGCCGGGCGCAGCGAAATTTCCGAATTGGTGACCGACGTATTGCTGCAACGCGGGAGCCGCGATGTCCTGCTTGCCCTGGTCGAAAATATGACAGCACGGTTTTCCGAGGCGAGCCTTGCCGCGCTGGTCGAGGAGGCTGCAAGCGACAGCAGGCTCGCCGACAAGCTGGTGCTGCGCGGTGACCTGCCGCCGCGCATGCTTCGCAGACTGCTCCATCATACCAGCAAAGCGGGTCAGGAACGCCTGTTGGCAACGGCCAAACCCGAACTCCAAGGGGAGATCAGGCGCACACTGGGCATGGCAGATGAAACGGAGGGGTCGGCGGAGCCAAGGGACTATGCGTCCGCTGAAGCCCGTATCCGCGAATTGCGGCAGAGCGGCACATTGGACGAAACAGCCGTTGTCGAGTTCGCCAGCAAATCCCATTACCAGGAAACAGTCGCTGCGCTGGCTTCCCTTTGTGCCGTGCCTATCCCCGTGGCTGATCGAATTCTCGGAGGCGAACGTACCGATCCCATTCTGATATTATGCAAATCGGCAGGGTGGAGTTGGGCAACGGTCAGGGCGATTATGGGGCTGATGCCGGGCGCGCCGGCAATCACTGAACAGGCCCTCGATGCCACTTATGTCAATTTCGAACGTTTGTCTCCAACCACTGCACAGCGGGTATTGCGCTTTTGGCAGGTGCACCAATGGGAGAACCCTGCGCCCCCGCATGAGCCGCCACCACCCTCGCGAATGGGCTAAATCGGCGTATTGCTGCTCAGCTTCCGCAATACCAGGTAGCAAGGCGTGCGACCCTGGTGCCTGGCCTTCGCCTCGTATCTGGTCGCGGAGAAGCCAGGCCAGGGAGTAGACCAATCCGCCGCGCGCTCGGCCGTCCATTCGAATGCCGCCGAGCGTTGAAAATGCGCGAGCGTCCAAGCGGCATAATCCGCGACGTCGGTTGCAAACCGAAACTCAGCGCCAGGACGCAGAATTCGGGCCATGGCGGCAATGCTTTGCTCTTGCACAAAGCGCCGCTTCCAATGGCGACGCTTCGGCCACGGGTCGGGATAGAGCAGATCAATGCCAGCGAGCGAAGAATCCGGCAGCCACGCCAAGAGCTCGCTCGCGTCGCCATGATGGAGCCTGGTATTGCACAGAGAATGATCGGCAATCGAAGCGAGCGCTT
Source organism: uncultured Alphaproteobacteria bacterium (assembly GCA_963817135.1). Classification (GTDB taxonomy): domain Bacteria; phylum Pseudomonadota; class Alphaproteobacteria; order Rhizobiales; family Xanthobacteraceae; genus VAZQ01. The sequence continues at coordinate 62,367 of CAWFNG010000022.1, forward strand.
TGGCCATGCCGTTGATGAACGGCTCTACTCCGATGAAACCGGTGCGCGGATGCGTTTTTGCCTGGTTGATCAAGTGTTCGCCGCTGCCGAACCCGATTTCAAGCAGGACTTCCGAGACCGGAACAGGATAGAGGACTGCAAGATCGGCGACCTTCTTTGTAAGATCGATCGCGAGGCGCGGCAGTAACGTCTCGACCAACGCCGCCTGCTTTGCTTTGAGCTTGTGCCCCTTGCGCCTGCCGAAAAATGCGCGCGGCGGCCTGTTACGGTCGTCGCCGATCAGCGCACCGCGCGTTTGAGAGCATCTGCGAGATCTGTTCTTTCCCAGGAGAAGCCGCCGTCCTTCTCGCAAGCGCGGCCGAAATGTCCGTAGGCTGCAGTTCTTCGATAAATCGGTCGCGACAGTTTGAGGGCCCGGCGGATACTGGTGGGCCGCAGTGAAAAAATCTCAGGCAACAGCTTCTGCAATTTTTTTTGCTCCACGGTGCCGGTGCCGTGCATGTCGACAAGCAGCGACATGGGATCGGCAACTCCGATTGCGTAGGCGATTTGGATTGTACAGCGCTCAGCAAGGCCGGCCGCGACCACGTTCTTGGCCAAATAGCGCGCGGCATAGGCGGCCGAGCGGTCGACCTTGGTGGGGTCTTTGCCGGAGAATGCGCCCCCGCCGTGCGGCGCATAGCCGCCATAGGTGTCGACGATGATCTTGCGGCCGGTCAGTCCGCAATCGCCGTCGGGCCCGCCAACCACAAAATTTCCCGTCGGATTCACCAGGAAATCGGCGGCCTTTTTTGGCATCCAACCTTCGGGCAAAGCGGACGCGACGGCATCGGCGATCATCTCCTTGACCATGGTCGGCGTGTATTTCTTGCCGTTGCGGGTGTGCGGATTGTGTTGCGTGGAAACCACCACCTTGGTGCAGCCGACCGGCTTGCCGTCGACATATTGCACCGTCACTTGACTTTTCGCGTCCGGCTGCAAATCGAACAGCTGCTGGGAGCGGCGCTTCTCCGCGAGGACCTTGAGAATCTTGTGGGCGAAGTAGATCGGGGCAGGCATGTAGGAGCCCTTCTCGTACACCTCGCTTTCAGTACAGGCGAAGCCGAACATCATGCCTTGGTCGCCGGCGCCTTCCTGCTCCTCGCCCTTCTTCTTCTTGGCGTCGACGCCCATGGCAATATCGGGCGATTGCCCGTGCAGCAGTACCTCAATGTCGGCACCGTGATACGAGAAACCATCCTGATCGTAACCGATGTCGCGCACGACATCGCGCGCGATCTGCGCGATCATCTCCCGATTGATCACGGCGTGATTGCCATATTTCTTGAACAGCGGCGCCTGTCCCCGGCATTCGCCGGCAATCACGATCTTGTTGGTGGTGCATAACGTCTCGCAACCGAGCCGGGTGTTCACCTTGCTGTCATCGGCGATCCCGAGCGTGAGATCGTTCTCGATGAAGGCATCGAGAACCGCATCCGAAATCTGATCGCATACCTTGTCCGGGTGACCTTCGGAAACGGATTCGCTGGTGAAGAGATGGTTTGCGCGTGACACTGAGAATTCCCCTCGCAGGCTCGGAAAATTGCCGCAGGGACTTTCTCGCAGCGACCGCAAACGGGGTCAAGGGCATGGAGCCGCTGAAAAACCGAATCTGTCGCAACGTCGGACTAGGAGAAGCCACGCCGATTCGCGCGCAAAATCAGAGAGAGCCTGGACCAGCGATCTCCTCTACCAAATCGACGATGCGGCGCCTGATCCTGGCGTTCTGAATGCGCATGAAAGCTTTGGTCAAGGAAAGCCCTTCCGAAGTTGCCAGGAACTCTGAAACGTAGCTTGCCGATGGCGCATCTTTGTTCGGCTCAATCGCGCCCTGCAGGTTGGGCGCTCCTTCAAAAAAAAATGCCACGGGCACCTGCAGTATCTGAGAGATTTGCTGCAACCGGCTGGCGCCGATGCGATTGGTGCCTTTCTCGTATTTCTGGACCTGTTGAAATGTGAGGCCGAGCGCATCCCCCAGCTTCTCCTGGCTCATCGCCAGCATCATGCGGCGCATGCGCACACGGCTGCCCACATGCCGATCGATTGGATTGGGGGCCTTTGTGGCCATAACGCGCTCCTGTACAACCATGGAACCGAATTTCCTCGTTGCTGCGCCTGAACGCAATCGGTTCCACGGGCGCCAAATGGTAGCACCCTTTCCCAACTGCAACCTCGTCACAGAAGATTATGAGCGCCAGCGTAAAGCGTTGGTAATATTCGGCCGTGACGGTGTTCGATTGAAGGCCAGCAGGCTTCCCTTCAATTCTTTATGAGGGCAAAATAGTCTGCGGCGAATGCATATCTGTTCTGCGCGAACATCTTATCGGCGGCGGCGGGAGCGCATCACAATCATTAAACCCATAGCCAGCATCGCCGCGAACAGCTTGTCGCCGAAGCGGGCGTAAGGCGTCGCAGGAATAGGGCGCGGCAGGGGAGCATCCAGAACGTCCTCGACACCGAGAGGCAGCGACTTGATGACGCGGCCAAGGGGATCAACGACCGCCGAAATGCCGGTATTGGCCGCTCTTACCAAGGGCAGCCCCTCTTCGATTGCCCGTACCCGGGCCTGCTGCAAATGCTGGTAGGGGCCTGCGCTGCGGCCGAACCAGCCGTCGTTGGTCAGATTAAGCATCCAGGCCGGCCGACCACCGCCACCCGCGACGAACGGCCAGCCCAGATACCTCCCCACGTGGTCATGGAACCAGGTGCGCCGGTCGCTGCGCGGGACTGCATCGCCGGGAAAGATGATTTCATAGCAAACCAACGGCAGCATGTCGGGGGCTCCCGGTACGGCCAAGCTACGGCGTCGGTCGCCGGCAATGAAGCCGCCGCGCAACTTGGTAATTTGGCGCAGCCCCAGCCGCTCGAGCGAATCCTGAAACGGCAGGTATTCACCAAACGGCACCAGGTGGACCTTGTCGTAAACCGATCGGATCGATCCGTCCGAGCCGATCACGTAAATGGAATTGTAGGCCCGCGTGATTGGTGCGTCGGCTGCGGCTTCGGGCGGACGGATACCCCCGGTGATCAGCACCATCCCCTGGCGCAATAAGAGGGCTATTTGCGCGAGTGCATCCGCTTCCCGGGTCAGAAAGAAAGGAAATGCCGATTCCGGCCAGATAAGATGCGTGACGCGGCCGCCTCCTGACTCGGGATCAGCGGGGCGATCCGACAGCGCGAGATAACGGCTCAATACCTGCTGCTTCTGCGCGTAATTGAATTTCTCGTCTTGCTGCAGATTGGGCTGGATAATGCGCAGCCTTACTCCCTCAACGTAATCGGTAGGATTGCCTGCGAGCCGCAGCGCGCCGAAAATAGCCAAGACAAGCAGCGCGCCCGCAGCCAGTGCAACGACTGCCCATGGTCGCTTGGTGTCCGCAGGGTCGTCTACAAGCACCGCGGGTGACGCGTAAATAGCCACGGCGAGGCCGGTCACTCCCCAAAGCCCGATCAATGCCGCAGCCTGCGCAAGCCAAAGGGGTGAAATGAGCGCGTAGCCAAACGCGTTCCACGGAAACCCACTGAACAGATGCCCACGCAGCCATTCGGCTAAAGCCAAAGCGGCTGCGAGTGCGATTACTCGCGCTGCCCCTCGCGTCCAAATGAGACGAGCAAGCGCTAGTCCGAATGCGGTGTAAAGCGCCATTCCTGCCGGCAAGGCGATGACAGCGAACGGAAGAAGCCATCCGAAGGTTCTGGCATCAACCAGAAATGCATTGCCGACCCAATAGAGTCCGACGAGGAAATAGCCAAAGCCGAACCACCACCCCGCCGACGCTGCGGCAATCACTCCGCCGAGGCTGCCCGCCACCGAACCATCAACCAGCCATACCAAAATCGGAAAGGTAATGAAGGGGATCGGCCACAGGTTGAGCGGTGGCAGGGCGAGTGCAGAACAAGCCCCGCAAAGAAATGCGATCAGGATGCGTCGCCAACCCCATGTCAGCAGAATCCAATGCGCGAAGCGGGTGAGCGTCACGGTCGGCGAGCGGACTTTGCAGCTGAGTTGTCGGCAGAGAGTTTGGCTGGTTCGATCCCGCTTGTGCTGTCGTTCGGTGCGGTTTGCGGCGACAGGGTCTTCGCCGATTGCTCGGATTCCGCCGCAGTATCCGTGCGACGCTGGCGCGCCCGATTACTACCGTTCTGCCGGTCCAGGCTGCGGTAGACGCGCAGCTTTTTCAGCCGACGCGGGTCGGCGTCAAGAATTTCCAGTTCGAATGGTCCGGGACCGGGGATAAGCTCGCCGCGCACGGGAACCCGTCCAATTCGAGTGGCGACGTATCCTGCCAGCGTGTCCACTTCCTGCACGACATCGCCCACATCGAATTCCGGTCCGATAACGGTGGTGACATCCTCCAGGTTGGCTCGCGCATCGGCAAGGAATGAACCGTCGGTTTGTCGAACCACCCGCGGGGGTGCCTCCTCGTCGTGCTCATCGGCGATCTCGCCCACGATTTGCTCCACGATGTCTTCGATGGAGACGACCCCATCTGCGCCGCCGTATTCATCGACCACGAGCGCCAAATGGATGCGCGTCGTCTGCATTTTTGCGAGCAGATCGAGCACCGGCATGGAAGGAGGCCCATAAAGAATTTCGCGGACGATTTTTGTTGCCGAAAGCGGCATGGACAAATCGACGGATTTCAGATCAAGGCCTGCCGGAAATGGCTTTTTACGACGCGTATTCGATTTTGCGCTCGCGGCGGCGCGCATGGTCATGAAAGCGAGGAGATCGCGGATGTGAACCATGCCCACGGCATCGTCCAGCGTCTCGTCATATACAACGAGCCGCGAATGCCCCGCGCTTTCAAAGACCTTCATCAACTCGCCCAGCACTATGTCGCGCTGCACGGCTATGATGTCGGCGCGGGGGACCATGACGTCGGCGACGCGCCGCTCGCGCAAGGCCAGGATGTTACTGAGCATGACGCGCTCGGTCGGAGAAAAACCCGTTTCCCCGACACCATCTTCCAGCACATCCTTCAGGTCGGCGCGGATGCTGCTCGGCTTCCAGCCGAACAGCGCCCGCAGTGCCCGTGCGAACCAGTTTTCGCCGTTCTCGCGGCCAGAATGAGTTGCCGGCGGCACTGGCACCGGGAGATTACGGGTGGCGGTCGGCTCACTGGGACTTGGCGAGTCAGAATCGGGCATGGCCATCAGGAATTGGAGCTTGCACCTGCCTCGGCGTATGGATTGGGAACTCCAAGCCGCGCAAGAACCGATATCTCCACCCGCTCCATTTCTTCCGCTTCGCGCTGCGCTTCATGATCATAGCCAAGCAGATGCAGAAACCCGTGCACCGCAAGATGGGCCAGATGGTTCATGAAAGGTTTTTTTTGCGTACATGCCTCGCGCTGCGTCGTCTCGTAGGCAATTACAATATCACCCAACAGGCGCGATGTTCCACCGCTGCCGGTACCCGCTTGGGCGGGAAAGGAAAGCACATCAGTGGCCCGATCACGGCGCCGCCATTTGGCATTCAGCACGCGAATCGCGGCATCACTTGTGAGCACGACCGCGAGTTCGCCAGCCTTGACGGCGAGCAGCAATGCCGCCTCGCTTATTGCCTGCCGCAAGACCGCCTTGGCCTTGGGATGCGCTTTCCACATGGAAGAATGCAGCAAAATCTCCACACTAAGCGCGTCCCGGTTGCGCTGCGGTCGCCTCAGGCGCCGTCGAGACCGCTTCATCAGTTGCTCGCAGTCGATGAAACGAAAGGCCGCAAGCACGCTCACTCGGCCTCGCGTCTGCGGGCTGACGCTCGTTGCGAGGCTTTATCGTAGGCAGCGACGATGCGCGCCACCAATTCGTGCCGAATAACGTCCTCGGCAGTATAGGCGACAATTCCGATACCATCGACACTGTCCAGCAGACGTGTTGCTTCCGCAAGACCCGAGGTCTGGCCGGACGGCAGATCGACTTGACTTGGATCGCCAGTGACAATCATGCGGCTGTTCTCGCCCAGCCTGGTAAGAAACATTTTCATCTGTATCGAGGTCGTATTCTGAGCTTCGTCGAGAATCACAACCGCATTGGAAAGCGTGCGTCCGCGCATGAAAGCCAGCGGTGCGATTTCAATTTCGTTCGTCTCCAGAGCCCGATCCACGATACGTGCATCCATCAGGTCGTAAAGCGCGTCATAGATCGGTCGCAAGTAGGGATCGACCTTCTCGCGCATGTCACCGGGTAGGAACCCAAGCCGCTCGCCCGCCTCGACTGCCGGACGCGTAAGAATAATGCGGTCGACCTCTTTCCGCTCGAACAAGTGGACGGCATGCGCAACCGCGAGCCAAGTCTTTCCGGTGCCGGCAGGGCCTATTCCAAATACCAGCGCATGTCGGCGAAGTGCTCTGATGTAGGCATCCTGCGCGGCAGTACGCGCGCGTACGGGACGCTTGCGCAGATTGATCTCCTCAAAGCTCGGCCGTTCGGCGGAAGCGTCATAGTCGAACAAGGACCCCTGCGCGATAGCCAAACGGATTGCCCCTTCCACATCGCCGGAAACGAGTTCGTCACCCTGCTTGAGCCGCTCATAAAGTCCTTCCAGCACTCGTCTGGTCTGTTCCACGCCGTCGCGCGAGCCGGCGACGCTCACGTGGTTTCCCCGCTGTTCGGCGACAACGCCCAGCCGGCGCTCGATCAAAGCGAGGTTCTGGCCGTATTGGCCAAACAGGGTAGAAGCCAATCGGTTATCATCGAATGCGAGCACAAGCTGCGTGTTACCGTTCGTCATTGTCGGCGAGGACACAAGGTTGTCCGAACGAGACGAGCGCAACGCTTTCAGCCCTCCGCCCCGGCCAACTCACCCGCGGGAGTGCCGAACAGGCTATTCGTGCTCATGTCAGTGATGGCTACCGATGCAATCTTGCCGAGCAAATCCTGTGCAGCCATGACCTGAACCGGTTGCAGATATGGGGAACGGCCGACGATTTGACCAGGATGGCGCCCGGGCTTGTCGAACAGGACGGCAAAGCTGCGGCCGATGCAGGCTCGGTTGAAATCGGCCTGCGCGCGGTCAATCGCAGCCTGAAGGCAGTGCAGTCGATTCAATTTTCTTTCATCGCTGATCTGGTCACGCATCTCCGCCGCCGGTGTTCCGGGTCGTGCAGAATACTTGAACGAGAAGGCGCCGGCATAGCCGACCTCATCGATCAGCGACAGTGTCGCCGCAAAATCGGCTTCGGTTTCCCCGGGAAAGCCGACAATGAAGTCGGTGGAGAATGCCATGTCTGGCCGAGCGCTGCGCAGCCTGTCGATGACGCGCAGATAATCGGCACGCGAGTGTCGCCGGTTCATCGCTGCAAGGATCCGATCGGAGCCGGACTGCACCGGTAAATGTAAAAACGGCATCAGCGACGGCAGATCACGATGAGCAGCCAGGAGACTTTCTTCCATGTCGCGGGGGTGGCTCGTCGTATAGCGCAGCCGTGCAATACCGGAAATCTCAGCAATCCTCGTCAGCAGCCTGCCAAGTGTCCATGACCGGCCGTCGGGTCCCTCCCCGTGATAGGCGTTTACATTCTGTCCTATCAGCGTGATTTCCCGCACTCCCGCATCAGCCAATCTTGTTGCCTCCTCAACGATCTTTGCAACCGGCCGCGACAGTTCGGCGCCGCGCGTATATGGAACCACGCAAAAAGTGCAAAACCTGTCACAGCCTTCCTGCACGGTAAGGAAGGCCGATATCCCGCGCGCGCGGATCGCCGCTCGGCTCGGTGCGGCAAGGCTGTCGAACTTGTCGTCGAGCGGAAACTCGGTATCGATCACCGCGCCGGCCTTTTCGGCCCGCGCCAGCAGTATGGGCAAACGATGATAGCTTTGCGGTCCAACAACAACATCCACGGCTGGGGCGCGCCGAATGATCTCTTCGCTTTCCGCCTGGGCAACGCAGCCGGCGACTGCAATGTTCAAGCGGCGGCCATTGCGCTCAGCCGCGTGTTTAAGGGCGCGCATGCGTCCAAGCTCGGAATAGACCTTATCGACCGCCTTCTCGCGGATATGACAGGTGTTGAGAATGACGAGATCGGCTTCCTCGGCGCGCTCGCATTCAATAAAGCCCTCAGGCTTCAGCATGTCCGCCATACGATGGGAATCGTAGACGTTCATCTGGCAGCCAAATGACTTGATATGAACTTTGCGGATAGAGTCCATGCCGTAGCGGGGTCAGGTTACCGGCCGTGTGCCTGTCAAATCCTTGATACCCCGGTTAAAATCTTCATTACTGAAGCCCTGTCATAGCCCGTTCACCAGCAAAAGGAGTCATAGCCCGTTCACCAGCAAAAGGAAATGGCGGGAGATTTTCAGCCGCCTTTCTTCGCTACTCCAAAGCGCGAATCCCGGCGTCGGTTATGACCTTCGTCCACTTCGCGATCTCCGATCTGATAAACGCATCGAGCTCTTCCGGAGTTCGGTATTCGTTGTCCATTCCGAGAGCCGCGAAGCGCTGCTGGGCATCCGGCTGGGCGAGCGCACGCTTTGCTTCCTGATTCAGTCGGAGCAATACGTCATTCGATATACCTGCAGGCGCGACCAGCGCGAACCACGTTGCTGCTTCAAAACCCGGTAACGCCGTTTCCGCAATTGTGGGAATCTCCGGTGCTGCGGCCGCCCGCTGTTTGCCCGTTACGGCGAGCGCCCGCAGCTGTCCCGCCCGCACGTTGCCGATGACCGCGGAGAGATTGGCAAAAATCAAGGGAATTTGCCCGCCGAGCAGATCGTTGATGGCCGGCGCTTCGCCACGGTAAGCAACATGCGCGAGCTTGATGCCTGCCTGCAACGAAAACAGCTCCCCTGTCATGTGCGGGGTGGTCCCGATTCCGCCGGAGCCAAAATTGATCGCCCCCGGGGCGGCTTTCGCCATCGCGATCAGCTCTCTCACCGAGTTTGCCGGCACCGATGGATGAACGACCAGAACCAGTGGCGAGACCCCGCCCATTGCGATCCCGGCGAAATCCCTGACCGGATCGAGCGAAGTTTTTCGATAGAGCAAGGGAGCAACCGCGAACGTGGTTTGGCTCCCCATCATCAACGTATACCCGTCGGCAGGTGCCCTTGCGAGCGCGTCTGCTGCAATCAACCCGCTGGCACCTGGTCGGTTTTCCACCAGCACGGATTGCCCGATCGCTTCCGACATCTTCTGCGCGAGAATTCGCCCAGCGACATCGGTTCCCCCGCCGGCGGAGAAGCCGACAAGCATCTTGATTGGCTTCTCCGGAAAGGTTTGCGCCGCAGCCGCAATGCTGACGACGGACACAACGAGGGCAACGAGAAGATGCCAATCAAGCCGACGCTGGATGGCGCGGCGCAGAACCGAATTGCCCATCTTCAAATTCGCCATGCCCCGCGCCTTTACCAAAGTCACGGAAGTTCGCGCCGCAAGATCAATGCTGCGGAGCCATCGGTGTCGGAATAATATCCCTTGCGGCGGCCAACGTCACGAAAGCCTGTGCGCTGGTACATGCGCCGCGCCGGCAAATTGCTCTCCGCCACTTCGAGAAACACCGTTTGCACGCCCAGGCCCGCGAGGCGCCGCAAATTGACCTCGACCAGGCGGCGCCCCAATCCCTTGCCCCGCCGAGAGCGGGCAACAGCGATTGACAGGATCTCCGCCTCGTCGGCCGCGATGCGCGATAAAATAAAGCCTATGAGGTCACGGCCTGAAACGATGCGGTGGGCGACGACATTGGGCGCGCGCAGCAGGCGATCGAACTCTCCGTCGCTCCATGCACGATGGAACGACTGGGCGTGGAGAGAAGCAAATGCCCGCGCGTCAGCCGGGCCGGCTTCAGACAATACCGGCGCCTTGCGTGCGAACAGACGCCGCACAATGGCTCTCATCTGCGCGGAAGATGGGCGGCGTCCTGGGGCTGGGCATCGGGCGCGCGCAAATAGAGCGGCTTGGGCGGGCCATAACCGTCCGCCGCCGCGGCACCGAGTTGGGCAATCCAGCCGATATCGGGGGCGCCGCGGTTTTCGACCAGCAAGGGTGGATCGACTCCTTTCGGCCAGGCAGCGGCAAGAGTTTCGGCGGCGGAACCAACAAGCCGCGCCGGGCCGGTGGTGGCAGCCCGCAACGCGTCACGTGCGCTGGCAATGCGCGGCGTAACGAGGGTACGGCCGCCGGTGCCGAACACTTGGATAAAAACATTCGCGTGTCGCGCATCGATGGCCGCCACCACCTGGGTGCTGTCGTCTTCCGCGATGAGTGGAGCGGCAAAGCCGGCGAGGGTGGACAGCCCGATTGCCGGCTTGCCGGCAGCAAGCGCTATGCCGCGGGTTGCCGAGATTCCGACCCGAAGGCCGGTAAAGCTGCCTGGTCCGGTGGTGACCGCGATGCGATCGAGTTCGAGAAACGCAATCCCGGCTTGTTCCATGACGCGGGCGATAAGCGGCATGAGCGCTTCAGCGTGGCCGCGCTTCATTGGAAGGGTCTCGCTGGCAACGATACCGCCGCGGGCAAGGTCAAGCACGGCGGCGGAACAGGCATCAAGCGCGGTATCGATGGCGAGGACGCGCATTCGTTTGCTTCACCGCCCGTTTCGATAGTGAGATCCGTCAAGCATCGAGGAAAACGGCCGACCGAGGACCCTGGCCGGACGGCGGCAGGGCCGGCAAAGGCGCGATCTCCGACCTATTCGCGTAGGCGGAATTGTGCGCGCGCCGCGCGCGAGCGGAGAGGTCGCGGCAGAAAATTTTGCCCACCCGACCAGACGATCATCCCATCGGTCGGACTTCAATAACGTCCGGAAGGTAGTGGCGCAGCAGATTCTGAATTCCGTGTCGCAGGGTGGCCGTGGATGACGGGCATCCCGAGCACGCTCCCTTCATGTCGAGATAGACGATTCCGTCCTTGAAGCCGCGGAAGGTGATGTCGCCGCCGTCATTGGCGACTGCCGGCCGCACGCGGGATTCGATCAGTTCTTTGATGGTGGCAACAGTCTCGGAATCTTCCGCAGCGAAGAATTCATCGCTCGCGACCGCCCCCGTCCCCTCCTCCCTCAGGATCGGAGCGCCCGACATGAAGTGTTCCATGATTGCGCCGAGAATGGCCGGCTTGAGCTGCTGCCATTCACCGCTACCTTTTGTAACCGCAATAAAATCGGAACCGAGGAACACGCCAGAAATTCCGGCGATTGCAAATACCTTTTCGGCGAGCGGCGACTGGGCGGCCGCATCCAGGTCGCGCATATCGAGGGTGCCGCTGGCCAGCACGCTGCGTCCCGGCAGAAACTTCAGGGTGGCCGGGTTCGGGGTCGGCTCGGTCTGGATGAACATGGCTGGCTCCTGGGCGATATGTCGCCATTTGCAATTTGGCGGAAATTTCGTCTGCTCCCGCTATTCTAATAGGTGGCAGCACGCGACGAAAGTTTCAAGAATACGCGTGGCTCGGCCGCAAGAGAACGAGCTTTTTACGACATGGAATCGAGGTCCTCGTCACTCAGGTGACCGGGCACCACGGCGACCGGGATGGGAAATTCGCCTGCGCTCTTGCTCAGGCTGGTGACCAGCGGCCCAGGCCCTTCCTTGGCGGTTGCAGCGGCAAGTACAAGGATGGCGATGTCCTCGTCGTCCTCGATCAGTTTCAAGAGTTCCTCTGTTTTTTCCCCTTCCCGAATCACCCTTTGCGGCATCACCCCCGTGATGCTTGCCGAACGGGCGGCATGGCGATCGAGCACGGCATTTGCTTCCTCATGCGCTTCGGCACGCATGATATCGGCAACGCCAAGCCACTGCGGGCCATGATCGTGGGTCTCGATGACGCGCAGCATCAGCACGGTTGCGCCGATGCGTAATGCACGCCGACTTGCGAAATACAGTGCCCGATCGCATTCCGGCGAATCATCGATAACCACGAGGAATTTCGGCGAATGGCCGGCCTCGTAGCTGCGCCGCTTCTTTTTCATGGATTCGCCCGGGCCCGTCCCCGCACTAGTGTGACGGATTTGACGTTCCTACCAGCATTGCCGCGAGTCATTCGTAGGAACGTCAAATCCAAAGCCACACTAGCATCATATAGTTGCTAGTGTCCCTTTGGTTCTGACGTTCGTATGCGAGCGTGCTGCAAAGTGTACGAACATCGGAACCGGGACACTAGTGCGGTGAATTTGAAGTTCCTCTCATTACCGGCCGCGAGCTCGTTTAGGAACTTCAAATTCAAAACCGCACTAGAATCATAGAGTTGCTAGTGGTCCTTAGATTTCGAAGTTCGCACCTGAACGTGCTGCGAGTGGTGGCGAACTTCGGAATCGGACCACTAGTTCGTCAGGTCGCACGAATCCTGCCATGGCGTTTGGCCAGGGTACAAGTCCTAATCCAGCAGCGAATTTTTGCCGCCAGCGGGTGCGTTTAGCGATGAACGAACCCCACGATATCCTTCACTGCCGTCATGGTCTCGACCGCGATTGCTTGTGCTCGCCCGGCGCCCTCAGCGAGAATTGAATCGATGTATGCAGGATCGCCCATGAGACGCTTCATCTCGGATGTGATCGGCGACAGCTTTGCGACTGCGAGCTCGACAAGGGCAGATTTGAAGGTTGAGAACTGACCACCCCCATATTCGCGCAGAACGTCGGGCTTGCTCACTCCGGCAAGCGCGGCATAGATGCCGACGAGATTTTCTGCTTCGGGACGGGCCGTTAGTTCTTTTTCTTCGCTCGGCAACGGATGGGGGTCGGTTTTGGCGCGGCGAATTTTGTGGGCAATCGTATCGGCATCATCGCTGAGGTTGATGCGCGACTGATCCGATGCTTCCGATTTCGACATTTTCTTTGTGCCGTCACGCAGCGACATGACCCGCGTCGCCACGCCTTCGATCAGCGGCTCCGGCAGAGGAAAAAAGGCGTCCCCGTAGCCGTGCGCCCGAATGGAATCGGCAAAGTCGCTGTTGAATTTTTGTGCGATGTCTCGCGACAATTCGAGATGTTGCTTCTGATCGTCGCCGACCGGCACATGCGTAGCCCGGTAAGCCAGAATGTCTGCCGCCATCAAGGCGGGATAGACGTAAAGGCCGACCGATGCGTTCTCGCGATCCTTGCCCGCTTTTTCCTTGAACTGCGTCATGCGGTTGAGCCAGCCTAGTCGTGCAACACAGTTGAAGATCCAGGCAAGCTCGGCATGCTCGGCGACCTGGCTTTGATTGAATACGATATGTTTCTTTGGATCGATGCCGCAGGCGACGAAAGCGGCGGCGACTTCGCGGGTCAGCTTGGGCAATTCGGCCGGGTCCTGCCAGACCGTTATGGCGTGCAGATCGACAATGCAGTAGATGCAGTCGTATTTCTCCTGCAAGGCAACGAACTTGACGATGGCGCCGAGATAATTGCCCAGATGCAGATTGCCGCTGGGCTGAACGCCGGAAAACACCCGCTCTCTGAAACCCATGCCTCACCTCAGTTGCGCCGCTGCATGACACAGGGTTTGACCTTTGTGCAATAGGAGGCGTTGCCAAGCTTCAAGATCATGTCCGTGATTGCCTGATTGTATTCTGCCGGTATAGTGCGCGCGCCTTTCCCGGAGTCCTTATGTCGTGACGCGTTTTGATCTGCTTGGCATCGGCAATGCAATCGTCGACGTGATTGCCCGCACCGAGGACGATTTCCTGATTCGGCAAAAGCTGCACAAGGGCACAATGCAGCTGATCGACGAGCGCGAAGCTGCGCGGCTGTACGATGAGATGGGTCCCGCGGTTGAAGTCTCGGGCGGCTCGGCGGCGAACACGGTCGTAGGCGCAGCATCGCTCGGCGCGCGGACAGCGTTCATCGGCAAGGTCCGCGATGACGAAATGGGCCGCGTGTTCGCGCATGACATTCGCGCTGCCGGTGTTTCATTCAACACGCCTGCGGCCGCGGATGGCCCTTCAACCGCGCGTTGCTATGTCCTGGTAACGCCTGACGGCGAGCGGACCATGAATACCTATCTCGGCGCGGCCCAGGACCTGCATCCCGACGATATCGATCATGAAACCATTGCCGCTGCCCGCATTCTTTATCTCGAAGGGTATTTGTGGGATCCGCCGCGCGCCAAGGAGGCTTTCCTGAAGGCGGCAACGATTGCGCATCAGGCGCGACGCGACGTTGCGCTCACCTTGTCGGACGCCTTCTGTGTGGACCGCTACCGCGCGGAATTCCTCGATCTCATCCGCACCGGGGTGGTTGACCTGGTCTTTGCCAATGAACGCGAACTGCACAGCCTCTATGAGACGGCCGATTTCGATACTGCTCTGAACGCACTGCGCAGCGATGCACGTCTGGCAGTCGTCACGCGCAGCGAACGTGGTTGCCTGGTGGTGCGACGGGAGGAAACCTTGGCAGTCCCCGCCAGCCCCATCGAGCGACTAGTGGACGCGACCGGGGCTGGCGATCTGTTTGCAGCAGGGTTCCTGGTCGGCGTGGCGCGCGGCAGCGACTACCGGACATCGGCAAGACTGGGCGCCCTGGCGGCTGCGGAGGTGATCCAGCACCTCGGCGCACGCCCGGAAACTTCCCTCGAGGCCTTGGCGCAGGAAAACGGCTTTGCCGTTTGAAAGCTAAGGTCGCTCCATTACGCGCGTTTTCCACAGTATTCCACAGCCATTTAAGGTTGCCGCCGGCGAGCATGGAACGCTTGCTTGCGGGTTTTCGTTTGCGGCGCGCCGAAGTGCATTCCAGGAGGAGTTTCATGCAGTTGCGAACTCATCGACTTCCCAGCCGATTTCCCGCCGGCACCCGGTATGTCGTCGAAGGCCGCCGCGGACGGAGCGGGCTTAATGTCCGCGCGCGCTACATCGAGTTCCCCGATGGCAGGCACATGGAACTTCCGGTCGAGCGTAATCGCCGGGCGACTAGGCAGCGGCAGCGGCATCGGCCCGGATAGAAATTATTTCCGATTGGAGGGAACGGAAGGCGAGGCTCCGGATTGAATAGCCAACGCCGGGTGGAGTGCCCCCCAGCCCCCAACCCCTCACCCATCCGGCGACAGACCCTGGTCCCCTCGGGCGCCAGGGTCTTCTTTTTCCTGCAAATTCTTGCACCAAAGCGCTGCGCTTTGAGTTGGGGTCAGGCTTGGCACCAGCTGGGCTGTCCTGTCCTTCGGGACGACACAGGCTCTACACATCTTCACGATGTTGTGACGAAGCTGCCTTTCGCCCCAGACGTTTAGGCGCGACCTATAACCAGATCGTCGCGGTGCACCATTTCCGCGCGGCCGCCGAATCCCAGGATGGAAAGAATATCCGCCGACGAACGACCCCTGATTTTGGCTGCGTCGTCCACATCATAGGCAACAAGACCGCGGCCGACTTCGGTTCCGTCGGGACCGCGGATCACCACAGCGTCGCCGCGTGCAAAGCTGCCCTCGACGCGCGTTACCCCCGCGGGCAGCAGGCTTTTGCCATTGCGCAATGCCACGAGCGCGCCGGCATCAATCATCAGGCTACCCTTCGGTTCGAGACTGCCGGCAATCCATTTCTTGCGGGCAGTGACCGGATTTGCGGCGGTGAGAAACCAGGTGCAGCGGACGCCCCCTGCAATCGCCGCAAGCGGGTGCGAGACCCGGCCCGATGCAATTACCATATGGGTTCCGCCACTGCCGGCGATCCTGCCGGCTTCGATTTTTGTCTGCATGCCCCCGCGCGACAATTGCGAGCCGGCGGCACCTGCCACTGCTTCGATCGCGGGCGTGATGCGCTCGACCAGCGGAATGAGCTTGGCATTCGCGTTCTCGCTTGGTGGCGCATCGTAGAGTCCGTCAACGTCTGAAAGCAGCACGAGGAGGTCCGCGCCGACCATGGTTGCGACCCGCGCCGCCAGACGATCATTGTCGCCGTACCGAATCTCATTGGTCGCGACGGTGTCGTTCTCGTTGATCACCGGTACCGCGCGCCATTCCAGGAGCTTGTCGATGGTTGAGCGCGCATTGAGATAGCGCCGGCGCTCCTCGGTATCCTGCAGCGTGACGAGAATCTGTCCCGCCGTCATGCCGTGGCGGCCCAGCACCTGCGACCAGGTACGTGCAAGCGAGATCTGTCCGACGGCGGCCGCGGCCTGGCTGTCTTCCAGCCTGAGCGCGCCTCCGGGGAGCCGGAGCACGGCGCGACCCAGCGCAATCGCCCCCGAAGAAACGACCAGGATGTCGCGCTTTTCCTGATGCAGTTCGGCAAGGTCCTGCGCGAGCGATGCAAGCCACTCGTCATTGAGCCGTCCCCCTTCGCTGTTGACGAGCAGGGAGGAGCCGACCTTCACCACGATGCGGCGGAACTCCCTGATCGTCGGCGACTTTGCAGCCATGCCATTCCCGCCAGCAGCGCGAACCGGAACACGCGTTGTTTAACATGCCCATTCGGGTGCGCCGCAAGCCAGTGTACAGGAGGTCCGATCAGAAGAGCGCTGCGCCGGCAGACGCGCGCAGGCTCATCGAACGCTTGCGCGAGCAGTAACAACGCGCGTGGCGCTTCATCAGGGGTGCCACGCCTCCATCACCGGCTTTTCGGGCTCTCCGGAACGGGCGTCGTCAATTGCAGCGAGCAGCGCGCGCAGTGCCTCCGCCACGCCCGCGCCGGTGGCGGCCGATATCAGTAGAGCCTTGGACCCTGCACTTTGCTTGCGGTCCCGGCAGTTTGCGGCAATGGCACGTTTGAGCCGGCGCATCTGTTCCTTTTGCTGGGCCGTTGTCATTGCATCCGACTTGTTGAGCGCCACAATTTCCGGCTTTTCGCTCAGCCCGTGCCCATAAGCCGCAAGCTCTGCGCGGACCGTTGCATAGGCCTTGCCTGCGTCCTCGCCGGTACCGTCAATCATGTGCAGGAGAACACGACAGCGCTCGACGTGTCCAAGAAAACGGGTGCCGAGCCCAGCGCCGTCATGGGCGCCGGCGATCAAGCCCGGAATGTCTGCCAGCACGAACTCGCGTCCGTCGATCTCGACGACCCCGAGTTGCGGATGAAGTGTCGTGAAAGGGTAGTCGGCTATCTTCGGTTTGGCGGCGCTTACTGTCGCAAGCAGAGTGGATTTTCCGGCGTTGGGCAATCCGACGATCCCTGCGTCCGCAATCAACTTGAGTCGCAATCTTATGGTCAACTCTTCGCCCGGTTGACCGGGATTGGCATGGCGCGGCGCCCGGTTGGTTGAAGTCTTGAAATGCGCATTGCCGAAGCCGCCATTGCCGCCACGCGCGAGCACCGCGCGCTGACCGATTTCGGTGAGATCGGCAAGAAGCGTTTCCCCGTCTTCCGCATAGATTTGCGTGCCCACCGGCACTTTCATGGTCACGTCAGCGCCGTTTGCGCCGTGCCGATCCTTTCCCATCCCGGCGCCGCCATTCTTGGCTTTGAAATGCTGCTGGTAGCGGTAATCGATGAGCGTGTTGAGGCCTTCGACGGCTTGCACAATCACGTCGCCGCCCTTGCCTCCGTCGCCGCCGTTGGGGCCGCCGAACTCGATGAATTTCTCGCGCCGGAACGAGACACAGCCGTTCCCGCCGTCACCCGAGCGGATATAGACCTTCGCTTCGTCGAGAAATTTCATGGCATCCGCAATATGCGGTCGCCAAGATGAGAATAGGAGAGGCCCGGCCGGTTAAAAACCGACCGCGCGATGAAAAATAAAATCCGGAAAGAAGCACTCGCCGGGAGGGGCCAAGCGGGGCCATGCCTCACTGATGCGGCCCAATAGGCCGCTCCCGACGCTGCCGTTCGCCGATATGCCGCTACGCCGCAACCCGAACGCTGCCGCGGCGATCATCGCGGCTTGAATATCCCGGGGGCATTGCACCTCGGTTCGTTCTTGGTCGTGTGCGCCGGAGTCAACCAAGGCTTGGCGCACGATATAATCTTGGTGAGTGTTGGCGCCGCTGTCAATGGCAAACAAAGGCGCTGGAACCCGCAAGTTCCGTTTCGCTGTGGTTAAACATGTATAGAACGCGTGTGCACTCGCGCCGCGCGCGCGAGAGTTCCTCTGCCTTCTATGTTATTTGCAGCGTCCCATTTTCGTTGCGGATAGATCCTTCCATGAGCGACGTCTCCAGTCCCCTGCTGACAGATCTCTATCAGCTCAACATGCTGCAGGCTTATTTCGAGCATGGGGACACCGAGACGGCGGTGTTTGAATTTTTCTTCCGCAAGCTTCCTGCCCGGCGGGGATTTCTCATCGCCGCCGGGCTCGAACAGGTCCTCGATTACCTCGAAGGGCTGCGTTTCTCGGCCGAAGACATCGATTGGCTTGCCGCAAGCGGCCGATTCGGAAATGCCCTGCTCGACCGACTTGCCGACTTCCGCTTCACCGGCGACGTGCATGCAATGCCTGAAGGCTCGGTATTTTTTTCCGATGAGCCGATTCTGCGCGTAACCGCGCCGCTCCCGCAGGCGCAACTCGTTGAAACCCGGATTATCAATCTCTTGCACTATCAATCGTCGATCGCCGCCAAAGGCGCGCGCATGCTGCTCGCCGCGCCGGGGAAGCTCCTGGTCGATTTCGGGCTCCGCCGCGCGCATGGCGCCGAGGCCGGGTTGCTCGCCGCGCGCGCAAGCTACATCGCCGGATTTGCCGGCACCGCGACGGTGCTGGCGGGCAAGCGCTTCGGCATTCCGATATTCGGCACCATGGCGCACTCGTTCATCGAAGCCCACGACGACGAACTTTCCGCATTCGAAATGTTCGCAATATCCCGCCCTGATAATCTGACCATCCTCATCGACACGTATGACACCGAGGCCGGCGCCCGCAAGGTAGTCGCACTCGCCCCGCGGTTACGCGCGCGCGGCATAGAAATTCGCGCCGTGCGGCTGGACAGCGGCGATCTGATCGCATTGTCGAAAAGCGTGCGGCGCATACTTGATGAAGGCGGTCTCAAAGAAGTGAACATATTCGTGAGCGGCGGCCTCGACGAGGATAGCCTCATGCGAATGAGGGCGGCCGGGGCGCCGATCAACGGCTTCGGAATGGGAACGAGCTTGACCACCTCGTCGGATGTGCCGGCCTTGGACTGCGTCTACAAGCTGCAGGAATATGCCGGGCTGCCGCGCCGCAAGCAGTCGACCGGCAAGGCGACGTGGCCGGGGCGCAAGCAGGTCTGGCGCAGCTTTGGCACAGACGGTCGCATGTGCGGCGACGTGCTCTCACTCGAAACCGATCAGGTGAGCGGTGAGGCCCTTATCCAACCGGTCATGCGAGCCGGACGCCGGCTGGCGCCGGCGCCTTCCCTTGCGGCAAGCCGCGCCCGCGCCGAACGCGATCTTGCGCGCTTGCCCGAACCGCTGCGCCGGCTCGAGAGCGGCGCGACATACCGCGTCGAAGTGGAGGATGCCTTGCTCCGCCTGGCCGCCGAGGTCGATAGCCGCCTCGCACAGCAAAAGAAGGCTCCTGCATGACCGAACGGCTCGCTACGGGTTCCGGGGACGCGTTCATTGTCGTCGACGTGCAGAATGACTTCTGCCCCGGGGGATTCCTACCCGTCGCACAGGGAGACGAGATTGTCCCCGTCCTCAACAGGCTGGCTCGTTGCTTCGAGCACGTGGTGCTCACGCAAGACTGGCATCCGCCGGGACATCAGTCATTCGCGTCGAGCCACCCCGGCAAAAAACCCTATGACCTCATTGAAGTCTCCTACGGCCCGCAAATCCTTTGGCCGGATCACTGCGTGCAGGGGACGCAAGGTGCTGCGTTCCGCGACGATCTCAAGGTCCTCCATGCCGAGCTCGTTCTGCGCAAGGGTTACCACCGCGACATCGATTCCTATTCGGCCTTCTATGAGAACGATCGCCGGACTCCCACCGGGCTTGCCGGATATCTGCGGGAGCGCGGGCTCAAACGGATTTTCCTCGCCGGTATCGCCTTCGATTTCTGCGTGCGCTATTCGGCCGAGGACGCAAAGCGCGAAGGGTTCGATGTGGTGGTGGTGGAGGACGCCTGCCGCGGCATTGACCTCGATGGATCGATGCTGACCACCCGCAAATCGTTTGCGTCGCATGGGGTTCGCTGCGCGCAAAGCGCCGAACTGCAATGAAGCGTCTCAGAAGAACGGGATGGCGGTTGCAACAAACAATCATCCCGATGCAAAGCCGGGGGCACGTGAAGTCTCAACCCTGCCGATCGTCAGGTGCCGCGAGAATGAGCGCCCAAAACACCTTGTACTTGGATTTTGGCGCGTACACCGCGGCAATACCCAAGCGGGTTGCCCCCTCAAGGAGCATATTTGCGCGATGCCCTGGCGAGTCGCGCCAACCGGAAAAAGCCTCCGCCAAAGTATGATAACCGGCGCCGATGTTTTCGGCCGCATTTCTGGCGTGATAGCCCTGAGCCTTGAGCCTCTCGTTCAATGAGCGGATGACATTTTGGTCGAGTTTGTCCCGGTTGGCCATGGCCTGCGCTTGTGCCAGCGCCATTTTCATCAGTTCGGGATCGACGCTCACGGTGCTCAGGCCATTGTTGCTGCGATAGCCGGAAATCATGGAAGCAGCCGTTGCGGCGTCAAGCTGCGCCCCTTCTTGCGCCATGCTGCGGTAAAAGCTTGGTTCGCCAAGCGACGGATCGTGGTCGCCGGCGCAGGCAGCCAGCAACAACAGCGCTGCACCGAACGCGGCGCACGCACCCGTCAGCCTGATTGCGCGACACTTCATCTCATTCCCGCCGGGGTCCTCGCGCTCGCATCCCGCAAGCGCTTGAAATTCAAACGTGGATATCCGAAGTATGGCGAAGCCACCATTCCCAACCATGCGCACAGTTTCATTGTGTCATACGCCGTCAAGGAGATTTTTCTTACGTTGCAGGGCGAGGGCGCGCAGGCTGGCCGGACGGCCGTGTTCTGCCGGTTCGCCGGCTGCAATCTATGGTCAGGCCGCGAGCAGGATCGCTCCTCTGCGCAATGCCAATTCTGCGATACCGATTTTGTCGGAACGGACGGCACGCGCGGCAATCGCTACGCCTCTGCCGATGCCCTCACCGATGCGATCGAGTCCGAATGGGGGAAAACGTGGGACGATCGTTTTGTCGTGCTCACCGGCGGTGAGCCGCTGCTGCAGGTCGATGCAGCCCTGATCGAGGCATTGCACGCACGCGGTTTTTCCATTGCGGTTGAAACCAACGGCACCATCGAACCGCCCCAGGGGCTTGACTGGATTTGCGTAAGCCCCAAGGCCGGGGCCGAGCTTCACATAAAGGCGGGCAACGAGCTCAAGCTGGTATTTCCGCAAGCCGGTGCACCGCCGCACGCATTCGAAGAGCTTGCATTCGATCGCTTTTCACTCCAGCCGATGGATGGGCCCAAGCTTAAAGAAAACACGGCGCTGGCGATCGATTATTGCCGGGCGCATCCGCGCTGGCGGTTGAGCATTCAGATGCACAAGCTCGTCAATATCAGATGAAAATCACGCAAGCCTTCAGGTTCGAAGCAGCCCATCGCCTGCCGAATGTATCGCCGGCCCATCGCTGTTATCGCATGCACGGCCACTCCTATCGCGTGGAAGCAACACTGAGCGGGTCGATCGACCCGGTCACCGGCTTCGTCATCGATTTTTTCGACATTCAGCAGGCGCTCGCACACCTGATCGCGCGCCTGGACCACCAATGTCTCAACGAGGTCGAAGGACTGGAAAACCCGACCTCGGAAAACATTGCGATCTGGATCTGGCAAAGAGCCAAGCCAGGCCTTCCCCCGCTTGCAGCCGTCAGGATCTATGAAACCAACGACAGCTGGGTCGAGTACGACGGCTCCTAATCATGCCAGGCGCGACGTTTTTCACGACTCCGCCTGCCAACAACTATATGACCAATAAACAGAGCCGGCAGGCAAAATCCGGCGGCGATGTGAATGCCGCTCATCCACGGCCGCAGCATCTCCGATCCCGCATAGTAGAGTCCGAAAGAAGTCAGGATAAGTGCGGCATTGAATGCCAGCATGGCCGTTCCGGTGAGCCGATTGCACTGGACGCGCCAAGCCCGCTGGATGTGAAGTGGAACGAGCGCCCCCAATAACATTAGCCCGAGCATGGCAGCTCCGCCGTGGATCATTAGAAGATAGGCGGCCAACTCCTGCCAGACGTCGCTCCCCGTCAAAGCTTGCGGATGTACGAAGTACCAGGCTCCGCCACTAAGGAACAGCAGCGCAAAGACACCAAAGAGTGCGAAGCGAAACCGAGTGTCAAGCCGCAAGACACAAAGCGCTCTGCAATTGCGCCGTGAAATGAATCTCCCCGCCTGCAGAGACCATGAGGGCATCGGCGCCATAGTGATCGAGCAACCCGGTCGCAGAAGTGCCGGCGATCATGAGCGCCTTGGTCAGCGCATCGGCAATCATGCAGGATGCTGCGCGCACAGTTACACCGGCCGCTGCCGCGGCAATAGCATCGCTTGCGGGATCGATTACGGCCGCTCTACAGACTTTGTCCGATGTGAACGAATCAAAGCAGCCTCCCGAAGTCGCAAGCGCCTGGTTCCCGACCTCGACGCTAAGCAGCAACCGGCGGGGATCGCGCGGGTCGCGAATATGAATTTTCTCGGGCCGCAATCCGAATTGAGCGAGGTCACCGCCCGCATTCACGAGGCCATTTGGCATACCGAGCCCTTGCAGCACCTCTATCGCGCGATCGACGGCGAAGCCTTTCGCAATTCCCCCCAAGTCAATTCGGACGCCGGGATCGTTGAAGGAAACACATTGTCCTGGCAGCAATCTGATCCCTGGCCGGATTGGCATGGAAGGCGAGCCTGGATGGCGGTCATTGCTCGCATGCGGCAGTATCCCCAGCTGCTGCAGAACTGGAGCGACGCTGACATCGAAGGCTCCGTTCGAGCGCTCATGCAGTTCTATTGCTGTTTCCAGCACGTGATACGTCCAGGCATGCACTGGAATAGGCTGCTGCCACGCGCCCGCGTTCAAGCGCGCAACATCGCTGTCGTTCTCATGAAAGCTCATGAGATCGTGGACCTTCGCGACAGCGCGGAACGCAGTCTCGATGGCTGCATGCATCTTGGCCGGCGCAGCGCCAGCCACCGCAATTTCCACGAATGTCCCGAGCAGGGGGCGTGCGCGACGAGCGCTATCGGAGGCGGTTAGCAATGGCCATGATCCTCTTCACGCCTTCGGTCACGTGGTGGCAGGACAAGGTCGCGCCGGAGATATTGCGGATATCGACGCCGGCTTGCAGCGCACTGCCATTTGTCTTTCCGACGAATTGCGCGAGCCAGCTGGGGCTCCTGATCTCTCCGCCATACGACTCACGATATTGAAGGATATCTACCTGGCGAATTCGTCCCGAGGGATCCAATGCGATTGAATAATCGATGTAGAGGTGCTTGCCGATCACGCGGTCAAAAATAAAAAAGCCAAGCAAGTGGCCGCCGGCTTCGGCCCTCCAGATGCGATCTGATTGTATGACGCTGAAGTTGGTGGCCGCCGGAAATGCGTGCTTTTGTGCTTCCGACAGTGACAGATACTGGACCGCATGTGCCGCCGAGCCGATCGACAAGATCAGAGCCATCGGCGGCGTCCACTTTATCCATCTGGTCATGCACGCATATCCTGGCGTAGATCGCCGGTAGGGCATCAGAAGAAGAACCCGACACCGCCAAGGATCGAGTCCGACTGCGCCCCCAGGGGGTCATTGTTTCTTACCCTCTGGTAGGTCGCCTTGAGCACGATCTTGGGTGAAGCAAAAAGTGCCAGGCCAAAGTCCTGAAATCTCGTCTGCCCTGCACCTGTCGGCAGGCTGATCTCGGTGCCGGCCACTCCGGTGAACTCGGCGTATCCGATGGTCTGAAGGTTCTGATAGGTGTAGCGATAGAACGGAACCAGCTTCCACTCGCTGCTCAAAATCGTCCCGAGAGGTATGTGCAATGCGATCTCTCCGGACCAGCCCCACATGAATCTGCCTACGTTATTGAAGGGGTCGGCGTCATTGTTGGCGCGCAGATTGACGGGATTGCCGAAATTGGCGCGGACGTACTCTCCGCGCAGCTCCACCCAGGTCTGTGGGATGCGATAGCGGAATTCCACGTCGAACATCGTGAGGGTCGACCGTCCGAGCGGAAATCCAAACTCGTCATGCGCGCCGCGCGGCGTGGTACTCGGCGTGTAGTACGCGCTTACGCTCCAGCCCAATCCCGGGATAAATGGAGGCGTGAAGTCCAGCTTGCCGGCATAGGCGAGGACGTTGCTGAGCTGGCGGAAATCGCCGCGCACCGGGAGCGAGAAGGCGAGCCCACTGAGGCCATCGATTCCGGCAACGTAGGGGATGGGTAAGCCGGTGTTGGGATCTGTGATCGGAACAGTGTTGGCATCCGTTCGCAGACCAAAATCATCGCCGAAATCCTCGTTGCTGCTGCTCACCTGCAACTGGTAATTAACGCCATCCGTGATGGTCCCGAAGAAACTGGAGGCTGGCACCTTCCAGGTGGAGGGGATCAGGCCGTTATAGAGCGGCGGCCGGTTGACGCTGTAGAACTGGGTAGGCTCGTGGTGCTGGTTGATGTAGCCGATTGGCACGAGATCGATCCCGGGCGCGCGCCAGTTGAACTGATCCACGATCTTGAAATCGACAAAGAGTTGCTCGATTTCGGCAGTGCCGTGCAGCTTGTCATCCGCATCGAAGCCGGTGCCGCCGTGCTCGAATTCAATTTCCGCATTGAAGATGATGTTGGGAGTGATTGCATAGGTCGGCAGCAGCACCAGCCGATGGGCATCGAAGCCATTCTGCCATTGGCCGCTTGCGGCGGGGTTTTGAATGGAACCGAACTTGATCTCGCCGTAGGCCCCTATGCTGAGACCGGGAACGGGTGATTCGACGACGCCGAGAATTCCCTTGTTGTTTTTAGAGTCGGTGCTTCCCGATGGCGGCGGTCCGCCCGGCAGGGGCGGCAGCAATTGCTGCTCTGCAGTTGCAGGCTTGCTGGCCGGCGGTGGCGTCGGCGATCCACTGGGCAGCGGGGGCAGCAATGATGACGACCGAGCCGTTTTTGCCGGAGTCGTGGACGCGGATTTGAGTTGCGGCACGCAGGGGTCGGCTCCGTTGTTCGGTGCAGCAGCGGCCTTGCTCGGAGGCGCCGCGGCGGGTGTGCTCGAAGGCACGGCTGCGGGTGTGCTCGGAGGGGCAACTGCGGGCTTGCTCGGGGGCGCGGCAGTTGGAGTGCCAGGGGGGGCCGCGGCCGGGGGCGTGTTCGGGAGTGCGGCAGCGGGAGCGCTCGGCTGCGCATCGGTTTTAGGCGTCTCCGCCGGCTTGGCTTCCGGCTCTGCGGCAATCGGTGTCGGCGGCGCCGGCGGCGCCGGCGGCGCGGCCGGCTGGGCAGCATCCTTGATCGGGGGAATTAGATTCAAAGGACCCGGAGTATTTGCTGCCTTGGCGTCGCTGCCGGGTACCCGCACGATGCGCACGGGGAATGGCTGTGGAGTTTCCGCGGCTGGCGGCGCGGTGGTCTGCGACTTTAGTTGTCCTTCGAGCGCACGGATGCGCTGCTCCATGCATTGCAAGTTTCGCAACAGCTCCTCGGTCGAGGGCTGCTGCACGGTCGGAGCGGCTGGGACAGAGGGTTTCACCGGCTGACTTGCGGCAAGCCGGCAGTCCAGGTTCAATATTGCCGCTGTGGTCAGCAGTAGCGACAAGGCACGGCTCGCCCGCGAAAATTCGGAATAACGAGCGATCTGGTGCGTCTTGCCGCCGGCGCCACGCGCTGGCAGGGCCGCTATCGTGCCCGGTTCGCGCATGCTGCTTTGGCGATCATCCGCCTTCCCTGCATCTTTTGCCAGAGTCGACATGTGAGCTCCCCCTGCGGAATGGTTGTGCCATTCAGTAGGTCGGGATGGCCGGGTCGAAACCGAGCTTCACATTGAGGCCCAGGCGCGCGAGCCACATGGAGTCGCTGTGCGCGTAGTTCCCCGGACCGAGTATCGGGCTCACGAACGTGAATGTGCGGTCCCCCGCACCGACATACAGCACCTCCGACCGAGCGCTGATGTTGCTCGTGATTGCCAATTCGGCGCCGACGCCGGCGACCCAGCCCATGCGCCAATCGCTGAAGGTGAACTGATCGCCAACAAAGTTGAGGTAGGTCGTGAGCGTGTGAACTGCGGCAACGCCGCCGGTGACATAAAGCAGCACGTTATCCATCACGATGCCGGTGCGAACGCGCGCCGTAACCAGATCATTGAATCGGCTGGTGATCGATACGTCCACATTAGGAGAGTTTGGCAGCGCGGCGGTCGAAACAACGATGCTTCCATGGCTGCCGTCGATCTCGAAGCCGAAAAGCCCATTGCAGGTGGTCCAATTGTAGCCGAACTGCCCGCCGCCGCCGAAGATGCCGGTCTGTCTCTGCGTGTAGGTGTTGACGTAGATGGTTTGCCCGTTGACGCCGTTGATCAACTGCCCGTCCTGATCGGTCCGCGACGTCGTGTAGCCGCCAGCACCGAAGTTAAGTCCCACATACCACCCTTGATACCAATTCACGGTGCAAGGCGGGGGTGGCGATGGTGCTTTAGTCGGCACACGCCTGTCCGCAGCGTCGGCGGAACCCACCGCGATAGCAATGAAAAGCGCCGGGGTCAGGCAAAGTAGTTTTGTACGAGTCGCATCTTTACGTATTTTCGGCGTGTGCCGATCGCCAGCGCGAGTGATTGATGAGGATGCGCGACGAACTAAAGACATGGCTTGGCCCCCGATGCCGCAGGATTTGACTTGCGGCATAATGAAAGAACTTTTTTCTTTGAATAGCGACGTTACTGCAGGATTGTTTGCAGTCAATGCAAGCAAGGCAGATTAGAATTACAACAAATAGAAATCGTGACTTATCGAATTAGAAGAATTAAAAACTGAGTAGTTTGGAAATATCCTAAGTCGTGCGGATAGCTGAACGAGTCCAATCGATTTAGTTGTTTAGAAGAATTTTGAAAATATGCCGTTCAAATATTAGAATTGGCCCATTTGCAACTGACGACCAATCAAGAGAAATTATTTGGCCTTCAGTGTCTGAAAAGACACGTCCAGAAGCCGCGTCATCCCAGCTCTTGAACGCGTTCAAACCGATCGCTTGACGTGCTCGGCTTATTTCATATGCCGCCCCGTCCAATCGGGTGGGTTGGTCTGTTTGATGCGGCGGCCTTCCTTGACCAATTCCTTGACGGCGCCGGCAATGGGCATCGACAGCGCGGCCGCATCGGCCATCTTCGAGACAATCTGCATGTCCTTGAGCGCCCAGGTGAAGGAGACGTTCTCCCAATTCTTCAACGCGTCGGAACCTCCGGAGCTGATAAGCAACGCTTCCCGCAGCCTGGCGAGATCCATCCCGTTCGACTCGCTCAGCCGTCCCGCCTCGATCAAGGCGATACCGTTCACCCAGAGAAGGAAGTTGTTCATGGCTTTGCCGAATTGCCCGGCACCCACATCGCCGAGGTGCACAATGTCAGAACAGAATGTCTGATAAACCGGCCGCGCCCGCTCGAAAACTTGCGGCTTGCCGCCGACTAATGCCAGAAGCGATCCGGCATCCGCCGCACGCGCGCCACGACAGATCGGTGCATCTAGCACGTCAATGTTTTTTTCTGCCGCTCGCGCGGCAAGCTCCTTGATGTTTTCCGGCATGCAGGTCGAGGAGACGGCGGCGATCGCTCCCGCGCCTAGGCTCTCCAACAAACCGCCGCGGCCGAACATGACCTCGTTGACCTCCTCGTCATAGCCAACCGCAATGATGACGAATTGGGTTGCCCGGCCAAGGTCAGCTGGCGAGTCGACAATGTCGGCGCCGGCAACGCGTGCAGCCTCGCGCTGCTTCTTGTCGATGTCGCATGCGATGACTCGATAGCCGTGACCGATAAGGTGCTTCGTCATGGCAAGACCCATCCGCCCAACACCCACGATGCCAACAAGGCCGCTCGATGTGTCTGCCATGACCTATTCCTTTTCTCGGTGCTTCAATTCAGTGTAAACCAGCGCGTGTGAACCAGAGGATCAGGAGGAAAGCGAGATGAGCGATCTATTGTTGTCCTATGCCCAAGGCTTTCTGGAATACCAGGTGCTCATCAGCGCATGCCTGATTGTTTTCGTCTTCTATGCGGTAGGCAGAGACGTAAGCCGCGGCCTTGGCCGGGTCGAAGACGAGCTTGGCAAGATTGCAAATGCCATCAAGCAGACCCGCCGCGATTAGAGCGTCATGATTTTTGTTCGACTCGCCATCCCGCTCTATTTCTTTAGTTAGGCATAATCTTTTTCCGAAAAGTGGGGCCCACTTTTCGGGATCATGCTTTAATCAGAAAATCCGGTGTGCTCTCCAGGCCGCGGCGCCGAGCGCGCCGTGCCCGGCGGCGCGCGAAAGCCCGGCACAATCGGCATTGGCAGCGCAGGCATGCGCCCGACCGTTTCATTGCCGAGCAAATGGTCGAACAGCCCGCGTGCCTTGAAATGCGGATCATCCAGTGCCTCGCGAAGGCTCGCGACAACCGAGCAGCAGCAATCGCGTCCGGCGATCCGCTGCCGCCAATCTTCCGCGGCCACACCGGCAATGATTTCGGCACAGCGGCGCGCGGTCGCGTGCGGATCGCGGCTGTCGTCACGCAAGCAGGCATCGAGCTTAATGATATCGCAGAACTCGTCCCAGAACTTCTGCTCAAGCGCCGCCACCGCCAGCACCCTCGCGTCGCTGGTCGGATAGAGGCGAAACCGCGGCGAGCCGCCGGTCAGATGCTCGGCGCTGTTACGAGGTTCAACGCCGGTTGCGGCGAGCGTCCCCAACGCCCAGAACATCCAGGGGAACACATTGTCCGACATTGAAATGTCGAGATGGCGACCGCGTCCTGTGCACACGCGCTCGATGAGCGCGAGCAGGATGTTCATGACTGCGGGATAGGCGCCGCCGCCGATATCGGCAACGAGGGCCGGCGGCACCACCGGTTGCGCGCGATCGCCCATGGACAGCGCGAGCAGCCCCGCATCGCCGATGTAGTTGAGGTCGTGGCCCGCGACATTGCGTTTCGGTCCGTTCTGGCCATAGCCGCTGATGGAGCAATAGATCAGTCGCGGGTTCGATGCTGCGACGCTGTCGTAGTCGAGGCCGAGCCGTGTCATCACGCCAGGACGGAACTGCTCGACCAAAACGTCAGCGCGCGCGATCAGATTTTGCAGCTTGTCGCGTTCGGCAGGGTTTTTCAGATCGAGCATGAGGCTCTTCTTGCCACGATTGAGGAGCGCAAAATTCACGCTGCTCTCGCCCCAACGCGGCGCATAGCCGCGCATATCCTCGCCGCATGGAGGCCGCTCGATCTTAAGGACTTCTGCGCCCGCCTCGGCGAGAATGAGGGTCGCGAGGGGGCCAGGGAGCAGCGTGGAAAAATCGAGAACGCGAATGCCGGCGAGTGGCTGCATGCTGTGCCATGATCCCGCTCAATCGCCCGGCGCCGCGTCTGCATCCTGGGAGCGCGACTTACGGCCGAGCCACTCGTTCCCGAGCCCCGCGGCAAGCACGGCGACCGCCGCAAGCGAGGCAAGCTTGCGCCAGCCGATTGACTGCCCAAGCTGGAATCCCATGGCCATCAGTTTGGGATCGAGCATGCTGCCGGTGCGCTTGCGTTCCGCCAGTTCGAGCTGCGCGCGGCGCATATTGCTTCGGCGCACGAGCAGGCTCGCAACGGCGGCGATAATTGCAACCAGGACGAACAATGCACCAAAAGCCAGACCGGCCCGCACCGCGCCATAACGATGGCTGATCCAGATATAAGCGGCGGTAAGAAAGAATGCCGCCGCCAGCGCGGCGGCAAAGGCGGCGAGTCCGGCCCAAACGACGATTGCGCCACTCAGGCCGGCGCGGACCTGTGCTTTGAGAACAAAATAGCGGATCAAGCCGCCCATTCGTTCAGCTCAGCGCCTCCACGTGGCGCCGAACAGGAAGCCGATGCCGACCGCTATTGCCAGCGTCGTGTACGGGCGCTTCTGCAACAATTCATCAATCGCTTCGGCAATGGTGTCGCCGACCTCGCGTACCGCCTCGACCGCCTCCTGTCCCTTGGCCGAAGCATCGGACATGACGCCTTCGATGTTCGATTTCGCTCGCGTCCATGCACGGGTCGTCCGCGCACCGGCGATATCGGTGATCTGCTCGGCGAGGCGCCTTACGTCGTTCCGTAACGCTTCGAAATCGGCCTCGATGTCTGCGCTGGCAGCGGAAGCTGCTTTGCCGCTCTCGCGCACCGCTTCTTTTGCATCTTTGACGGTATCACGCACGGTATCCCGCATCGTGCCGTAGGTACTGGACATTTGCCTGCTCCACATTGGCTGTTGTGTCGGCAAACCGGATGCCGACGAAGAAGTTCCTTCAGGAAGCTCGCTTGCGAAATCGCTGCAGATTCAGTCGCGATTTCCATCGCGTGCGCATTGTCATTCGATAATGCAACTTTTTCCCACCATGCGCTATAGGCCTACCCCGGAAGCTTGCTCTCTTCGGGCGGGAACAAATGATTGAGCGTGACCACGCCGATGATGGTAAGCGGAACGGCCAGAAATGTTCCGATCGGACCCCATAACCAGGTCCAGAATGCGAGCGCCAGGATCACCACCAGCGGGTTGAGCGTCATGCGCCGGCCCAGGACGGTGGGCGTGATGAACTGGCCTTCCACGGTCGCCAGCGCAACAAATGCCGCCGGCGGAACCAGCGCATAGGTAAAAGAGGGAAACGTTACCAGCCCGACGCCGAACAGGATTATCGTCATGCACGCAGCACCGATATACGGAACATAGTTGAGCACCATTGCCAGGACGCCGAACAGTATCGCGCTCGGAAATCCGAACAGCCAGGCGCCGATCGCCGTCGTCACGCCAAGCGCAATGTTGATGACCGTTACGATCGCGAGATAGGACGCAAGATTTTCCTCGACATCGTTGGCAATTCGAATGAACCGAAGCTTGCCGTCACGGGTGGAAAAAAACGACACCATGTATCTGCGGAAATCCACCTGCGCGGCGAGAAAAAAAACCAGCGTTACAAAGGTCAATACCAGCTCTGCGACCGCCGGGGTGATGACGGTAATGACCGGCGTCACGATGGCCAATTGCGAGGGCTCGACCGCCACGGCAGTTTGCCCGCGCGGCAGAAACGCCTCCGTCAATTCGCGCCACGCAGCGAACGGCCGGTCGAGAACGTAAAGCTTCTGCCTGACGGTGGCGGCGATTTCCGGCGCCCTGGCAATCCACTCGCTTACCGGCTGGGCGAGCAGGGAGACGGAAATCGCGCCCGCGGCAACGAGCCCGACGCCGAGAGCTATGGCGCTGACCCACGGCGAGATTGCATGCCGCGCCGCCAATTTCACCAGCGGGGCGAGCGTCGCGCCGATGACCAGCGCGGCTGCGATCGGCAGCAGAATGGGACGACAAAAGTAAAGACACGCCCCCGCAAGAATGATGAAAATACCCACGGTTGCCATCTGAGCAGCCGGCGCCCAGAGGTCACCGTCGCGTTCGGGCAAAGATTTCGACCGGTTCCTTTTCCTTCATGGTGAGCACGTGCAAGCAACGCCTATCGTTTCGCCGGGTTCCGTGTCGCCAATTCCGGAGTGCAGCGGCGTTGCGCATCCTGTAGAAAGTCGAAGATCGATCTGCTAGTGTCCCGGTTCCGACGTTCGTATCACTTTGCAGCACTCTCGCAAACGAACGTCGGAACCAAAGGGACACTAGCAACTATTTGATTTTAGTGTGGCTTTGGATTTGACGTTCCTACAAATGACTCGCGGCAATGCTGATAGGAACGTCAAATCCGCCACACTAGTGGTTCGATTCCGAAGTTCGCCAGCGCGCGGCAAGTTCAGGTGCGAACTTCGGAATCTGAGGACCACTAGCAACGTTATGATTCCAGTGCGGTTTCGAATTTGAAGTTCCTAAACGAGCTTGCAGCCGGTAATGATAGGAACTTCAAATTCACCGCACTAGCCCCGCGACCATGAACGATCCCGCCCGCGACTACAGCGAGACACTTTTCCTGCCGAAGACGGATTTTCCCATGCGGGCCGGGCTGCCGCAGAAGGAGCCCGAAATTCTCGCACGCTGGCAGAAGCTCGGCCTGTATGAGCGGCTGCGCCAGAATTCGCGCGGACGGCCGAGATTCATCCTGCACGACGGTCCGCCATACGCCAATGGCGACATCCATATCGGGCACGCGCTCAACAAGATCCTCAAAGACGTGGTCACGCGCTCGCAGCAGATGCTGGGTTACGATTCAAATTATGTGCCGGGCTGGGACTGCCACGGGCTGCCCATCGAGTGGAAGATCGAGGAAGAATACCGCGCCAAGGGCAAAAACAAGGATGCGGTCCCGGTCGTGGAATTCCGGCGTGAATGCCGCGCCTTCGCGGCGCATTGGATCGATGTTCAGCGCGAGCAGTTCAAGCGGCTTGGCGTCGAAGGCGATTGGCGCCACCCCTACACCACCATGGAGTTTGCCGCCGAAGCGCAGATCGCGCGCGAAATCATGAAATTCGCGCGCAATGGGACGCTCTACCGCGGCTCGAAGCCGGTGATGTGGTCGGTCGTGGAGAAGACGGCGCTGGCGGAAGCCGAGGTCGAATACGAGGATTACGTCTCGGACCAGGTTTGGGTCAAATTCCCGGTTCGAGATGCTGCCGATCAGGAGATCAAGAGGGCCAGTATCCTCATTTGGACGACCACGCCATGGACGATCCCCGGCAATCGCGCCATCAGCTTCTCGCCGAAGATCGCCTACGGGCTTTACCGCATCAGCGATGCTCCCAATGACAACTGGGCCAAGCCCGGCGACCTCTACATTCTCGCCGACAATCTCGTGCTCGATGCACTGCGGCAAGCACGCGTCACAGCGTTCAAGAAGCTTCGGGCGGTCGCGGCGGACGAGTTGCAACGGCTCGTCAGCAGCCACCCATTGAAGGGTTTTGCCGCAGACTATGCGTTTGCGGTTCCCCTGCTTGCCGGCGAGCATGTCGCCGACGATGCCGGCACCGGCTTCGTACATACCGCTCCCGGGCATGGCCGGGATGACTTCGATGTGTGGACGGCGAATGCCGCAAGCCTGCAAGCGCGCGGTATCAATACCGCGATTCCCTATACAGTCGACGCCGACGGGCGCTTCACACAGGAGGCGCCGGGGTTTGCCGGCAAAAGCGTACTCACCGCCGAGGGCGAGCGGGGCGATGCCAACGAAGCGGTTATCAAGGCCCTGATCGAAGCGGGCATGCTGATCGCGCGCTCCCGCCTCAAGCATCAGTATCCGCATTCCTGGCGTTCGAAAAAACCCATCATTTTTCGCAATACGCCGCAATGGTTCATTGCCATGGACAAGCCGATCGCGGGCGAGGATGGCACCGCGCTCGCCGGCGACAGCTTGCGCCGGCGTGCGCTCGCCGCCATCAAACGCACCGCATGGGTGCCGCCCCAGGGCGAGAACCGCATCACCGGCATGATCGCCACCCGCCCCGACTGGGTGATCTCGCGCCAGCGCGCATGGGGCGTGCCGATCACCGTATTCGTGCGGGAAAAAGCCGACGGAACGCTCGACATCCTCGATGATCCTGCAGTCGACAAGCGCATCGCGGATGCATTCGAAGCGCAAGGCGCAGATGCATGGTATGAACCCGGTGCTGCGCGCCGTTTCCTGGCGCCGGATTACGATTACGACGCGTGGCACAAGGTCGATGACATATTGGACGTCTGGTTCGATTCCGGCTCGACCTACGCCTTCACGCTGGAAAGGCGTCGCGATCTTGCCGTCAGGCGCAAGCAGGATGGCGGAGCCGACACGGTGATGTATCTCGAAGGCTCCGACCAGCACCGCGGCTGGTTTCAGTCATCGCTTTTGGAATCCTGCGGCACGCGCGGAGGTGCGCCTTTCGACGTGGTGCTCACCCATGGCTTCGTTCTCGATCAGGACGGCCATAAGATGTCGAAATCGCTCGGCAACGTGGTCGCCCCGCAGGACGTGATCAAGCAATCCGGCGCCGATATCCTGCGCATGTGGGTTTGCGCCTCCGACTATGCCGACGACCTGCGCATCGGCCGGGAAATCCTCAAAACCACCATTGAGACCTACCGCAAGCTGCGCAACACCATTCGCTGGATGCTGGGCTCGTTGGCGCATCTGACCGACGAAGATACGCTCGCTTTCGGCAAAATGCCGGAACTCGATCGGCTGATGCTGCACCGGCTTTTCGAGCTCGACCGGCTGGTGCGCCAATCCTATGCCGCTTTCGATTACAAGCGCATTTTCGCCGCTCTCAACAGTTTCATGACCAGCGATCTCTCGGCTTTCTATTTCGATATTCGCAAGGATGCCCTCTATTGCGATCCGATCTCCTCGAACACGCGGCGCGCCTCGCTGCGAGTGATCGATGAGCTGTTCCGCCATTCGGTAATGTGGCTTGCCCCGATGCTTCCATTTACCGCCGAGGAGGCATGGCTCGCGCGTTACCCGTCGGCACATGATTCGGTGCACCTCGAATTGTTTCCGGAACCGCCCGAGGCGTGGCGCGATGAGGCGCTGGCGGAGAAATGGCGCAAAGTCAGGCTGGTGCGGCGCGTGGTCACCGGCGCGCTCGAGGTCGAGCGGGCGCACAAGCGCATCGGCTCCTCGCTCGAGGCTGCCCCCGTCGTCTACATCGCGGATCTCGAACTGTTTGCCGCGGTCGTCGATATCGACCTCGCCGAAGTAGCGATCACGTCCGCGGCAAACCTGGTCGAAGGCGACGGTCCGCCGGACGCCTTCAGGCTCGGCGAGGTCCCCGGCGTTGCGGTGGAGGTACGTCTGGCCCAGGGAAAAAAATGCGCACGGTCCTGGAAAATTCTTCCGAGCGTCGGCTCTGACCCCGCGTATCCCGATGTTTCGCCGCGTGATGCGCAGGCGTTGCGCGAGTGGAAACTGATGCGCAACGCCGCAGAGTAATGAAAGCCATGAGCACCACGAGCGCCCTTTCCTATCGCTCCATGCTGTGGGGTCGCCACACCGGATTCGGGCTCGCCGTCGCGCTCGCCGCCGCGCTGATCGACCAGGCGAGCAAGCTCTGGATCCTTTTTGTCCTCGAGCTTGGCATCCGGGAGAGCATTACGGTTACGCCGTTTCTCGACCTCATGCTCACCTGGAATACCGGGATCAGCTACGGCCTGTTTCGGCAAGAGGGCCCGCTGGGGCAATGGGCATTGCTGGCGCTCAAGGCGATCGCTGCCGTCCTGCTGTGGATCTGGCTTACGCGGGCCTCTTCTCGGCTAACCGCCCTGTCGCTCGGGCTTATTATCGGGGGTGCGGTGGGTAATGCCATCGACCGTCTCGCTTATGGTGCCGTCGCCGATTTCATTCTCTTTCACATCACCACCGAGACCTACAGCTTCCAGTGGTATGTCTTTAACCTTGCCGATGTCGCGATCGTTGCCGGCGTGATCGGGCTCATCTACGAAACCCTCTTTGGCGCCGACGCCGCAAAAGCGCCCTGATCCTGGCCAAAATAGCGCCTGGGGAAGCGGCACATTTCGCCGCTTTATGAAGGGGATAGACGATGCGGAATCGATACGCGACAGGGCGCCGGCGCACGGCAGCCTTTGGCGGCTTATTGACGCTGGCGCTCGCGCTGGCAGCCAGCACCGGTAGCGCCTTCTCTCAGGATGCGAATGAAGAAGACGTGCCGCTCGATACCAAGCTGTTCCGGAACTTCATGCATGAACTGGGCTTTAGAGCGGACGGCGGCGCCGGCATCGATTATCGCGAGCGCGCGCCTCTGGTCGTGCCGCCGAGCCGCGATCTTCCGCCGCCGCAAACCGAAGGCCCGGCGGCGAAAAATCCCGCTTGGCCGAAGGATCCGGATGTGACCCGTCGTCGCAATGCGGCCGCAGCAGCGGAAAAAGCCAAGCTTCGGTCATCGAACGACCTGATAGAGGAATCGCGGCCGCTGCGACCCGACGAACTCGACAAGGGTCGCGGCAGCGGCACTGCCAACGGCAAATCGCAGACTGGCCGCACCACGGAAGAGACCGCGCGCCCGCTCTCGCCGGCGGAGCTTGGACAAAACAAAACCTTGCTGGAAGGGATGTTCTCCTCGATGGGGCCGCAACGGGCCGAAAGCGCACCGTTTGCCGGCGAACCGCCGCGAACGAGCATGACTGCACCGCCCCCTGGCTATCAGACACCCTCCCCCAATTATCCGTATGGCATTGACCCCAATAGGCAGGCACCCGGAAAAGCACAGACCCTGGAGGAGCGACTCGAGCCTGCGCGCTGAAGTGCACTAAAGTGAATTAGTGGCGGCGCTGGTTGCATCGCATTGAATTTCGTGCCATCCGGCTCATCGTAGTGCGGTCCACTAGTGTGGCGGATTTGACGTTCCTATCAGCATTGCCGCGAGTCATTCGTAGGAACGTCAAATCCGAAGCCACACTAGAATCAAATAGTTGCTAGTGTCCCTTTGGTTCCGACATTCGTTTGCGAGCGTGCTGCAAGGTGATACGAATGTCGGAACCGGGACACTAGGAGTGGGGCGACGGCTAACTCCACGAGATTATTGGTGCTGAAAAAACTGCTTTTCATTCTCACCGCCGCGCTCGCGGCGGCGAATTCATCGATCGTCGGCGCGGGGACAGGTCCGGAGATTGCTCATTTCTTCCTCGGCAACGGGCTTGAAGTCGTTGTCATTCCCGATCACCGCGCGCCGGTGGTCACGCATATGGTCTGGTACAAGGTAGGCTCGGCCGACGAGACTCCGGGAAAATCCGGACTTGCCCATTTCCTCGAACATCTCATGTTCAAGGGCACCGCAAAAAATCCCTCCGGCCGGTTTTCCCAGGTGGTCGCCACCATTGGCGGGCAGGAGAACGCTTTCACCGCGTCCGACTATACCGGCTATTATCAGCGCGTGCCGAGCGAGCAGCTCAAGGGCATGATGGAGTTCGAAGCTGACCGCATGACCGGCCTGGTGCTCACCGAGGATGCCGTGCGCACCGAGCTTCAGGTGGTGCTCGAAGAGCAGAACATGCGCGTTGCCAACAATCCTTCCGCCCGTTTGGGCGAGCAGATGGAGGCCGCGCTTTACCTCAACCACCCCTATGGCAGGCCGGTGATCGGATGGCGCAACGAGATCGAGCAGCTCAATCGCGAGGATGCGCTTGCCTTCTATCGCCGGTTCTACACGCCGAACAACGCCGTTCTGGTGGTGGCCGGCGATGTGACGGCGGCAGCGGTGCGCGCTCTCGCGCAAGAAACCTATGCCAAGGTCCCGCGCGTCGCCGAGATCAAGCCGCGCGCACGCCCGCAGGAACCCACGCCGGAAGCGCAGCGCACCGTCACGCTCGCGGACCCTCGCGTCGCCCAGCCCACCGTGAGCCGCTATTATCTCGTTCCCTCGAGCACGACGGCATCGCCCGGTGAAAGCGAAGCCCTCGAAGTTCTGGCGCATGTGCTGGGCCGCGGCTCGACCAGCCGACTCTATCAGCGGCTTGTTGCCGAGAAAGGCATCGCAGTGAATGCGGGCGCAAGCTATGACGGCACGGCACTCGACCTGACCCGCTTGACGATCTACGCGACCCCGAAAGGGAGCACCAGCCTGCAACAGCTGGAGCAGGCGATGGATACGGTGCTTGCCGACGTGAGCGAAAACGGAGTGAGCGGCGAGGAGCTCGAGCGTTCGAAAAGCCGCATGATCGCCGACACCGTCTATGCCAACGACAGTCAGCGCAGCATGGCGCAATGGTTTGGCGCGGCGCTGACCACCGGCGGGACGGTTGAGCAAATTCGCACCCTGCCCGAGCGCATCCGCCTGGTCACAGCCGAGCAGGTGCGCGATGCCGCCCGCCGATGGCTCGACAAGCGGCGCTCGGTCACCGGCTATCTCGTCAAAGAAACGCAAGCCGAGGCAAAACGCTCGTGAAAGCGGTTACTTTCATTCGCACGCTGCTGGCAAGCGCCGCGGCTGCCATGCTCGCTTTTGCCGCCTCAAGCGCGCAGGCGGTGACCATCGAACGGGTGGTGAGTCCTGCCGGAATCGAGGCCTGGCTCGTGCGCAATCCCGCGCTGCCGATGATCGCGCTTGAGTTTGCCGTTGCGGGCGGCGCAGAACAGGACCCCGCGGACAAGCCGGGGGTCGCCAGCCTCGCCGCGAGCACGCTTGACGAGGGCGCCGGCCCTCTCGCTGCCGTCGCGTTCCACGATCGGTTGGAGCGGAAAGCGATCGAAATGAGTTTCAGCGCCGCGCACGAGCATTTGCGCGGCACCCTGCGGACGCTGACGGAAAATCGCGACGAAGCCTTCGACCTCCTGCGGCTCGCATTGACCGAGCCGCGCTTCGATGCCGAAGCCGTGGAGCGCATGCGCGCGCAGACGATGTCGCGCCTCAAGCGCGACGCCGTCAGTCCCAACGAGATTGCGCGAAAGACCTGGTGGGAGACCGCGTTTCCCGGACATCCATACGGCCGTCCCGTCAACGGAACCCTGGAATCGGTAGCGCGCATCGGCGCCGACGATATGCGAGCCTACATTCGCCGGGTGCTCGCGCGCGACGGACTCAAAATCGCAATCGTCGGCGATATCGATGCAAAGACGGCAGGCGAACTCATCGATCGCACCTTCGGCGGCCTGCCCGCGAAAGCAGAGCTTGTGGCCATTGCAAACGCTGTTCCGCAAGGAATGGGGCGTCGCATCGTGATCCAGCTTGATGTGCCGCAGGCAGCCGTCGCTTTCGGCGGCCCCGGCATCGGCCGCAGCGATCCGGATTTCATGGCGGCTTACATCGTCAATCACGTCCTCGGCGGCGGATCGTTCTCTTCCCGGCTGTACCGTGAGGTGCGGGAGAAGCGCGGGCTCGCTTACGGGATTTCCGACACTCTGCTCTGGTTCAATGGCACCGCGGTGTGGTTCGGCAGCACCGCGACGCGAGCCGATGCCACCAGAGAGACCATCGACATCATCGACCAGGAGGTTCGCCGGCTTGCGCAAGAGGGACCGACCGAAGAGGAATTCGTCAAGGCGAAGACTTATCTCAAAGGTTCGTTCGCGCTGGTGCTCGACAGCTCGAACCGGATTGCAGGGCAACTCATCCAAATGCAGCTGGACAATCTCGGCATCGATTACATCGACCGGCGAGCCGGCCTGATCGATGCCGTGACGCTGGCCGATGCCAAGCGCGTTGCCAAGCGACTGCTGGAGAGGGGTATTCTGGTCACGGTCGTTGGACGGCCGCAGGGCGTCTCGTCAACCGAGGGCGGCTGATCCATGTGATCCGGATCGACGCCAACATCAGCATCGGCGAGAGCGAGCTGGAAGAGCGTTTCATCCGCGCATCCGGGCCCGGTGGGCAGAACGTCAACAAGCTCGCAAGCGCGGTGCAGCTTCGGTTCGATGCGCGCCGCTCCCCGAGCCTTCCCCATGCTGTACGCCTGCGGCTTGAGCGTCTCGCCGGCAGACGCCTTACGAATGACGGCGTCGTGGTGATCACGGCGCAGCGCCATCGCACCCAGGAGCGAAACCGCGCGGATGCGCTCGATCGCCTCATCGA
This sequence comes from uncultured Alphaproteobacteria bacterium, assembly GCA_963817135.1. Taxonomy (GTDB): domain Bacteria; phylum Pseudomonadota; class Alphaproteobacteria; order Rhizobiales; family Xanthobacteraceae; genus VAZQ01. The sequence continues at coordinate 101,838 of CAWFNG010000022.1, forward strand.
GTTGATACGGCGCGCAGCCGTTGCGCCGACCCCGCGCAAAGCGACCAAGCCGGGCGCAGCAGCACGCGAGCGCAGGCTGCAATCGAAGAAGCGCCGCGGGTCGCTCAAGGGCTTGCGGCAGGAGAAGCCGGACTTCGACTGAATTGCCCAAACGAATCGCTGTGCTGCGGCTATAATGTCGCTGTCGTAGGGTGGGCAAAGGCGCCGGGCACGGGTTTTCCGCGTGGGCAAATTCGTGCAGCGACATAAGGGCGTTTTAACGCCCGTCTTCGCGGGCTATGCCCACGTGGAGAGGTCACCTCAGACGAATTTGCCCACCCTACGACGGTCACAACAACAAAGCGCCCCATGCCCGTTCGCCAGCTCTCGCAAGCCATGGTCAATCGCATCGCCGCCGGCGAAGTGGTGGAACGCCCGGCAAGCGTGGTGAAGGAGCTTGTTGAGAATGCCCTCGATGCGGGCGCCAGCCGCATCGACATTCTCACCGATGGAGGCGGCCGCCGCCTCATCCAGGTCACCGACAACGGCACGGGCATGAGCGCACGCGACCTGGCGCTTGCCGTCGAGCGGCACGCCACGTCGAAACTCCCGGACGATGACCTTCTGGACATTCGCACGCTGGGCTTTCGCGGCGAGGCCTTGCCGTCGATCGGGGCCGTGGCGCGGCTTGCCATTGTCACACGGTCAGCCGGCGAGGCGCATGGAAGCGCAATCGTCGTCGACGGGGGACGGAAATCGGAAATCAAGCCTGCCGCCCTGGAGCGGGGAACCCGGGTCGAGGTGCGCGATCTTTTTTACGCCACGCCCGCGCGTCTGAAATTTCTCAAGAGCGACCGCAGCGAGGCGGAAGCGATCCGCGAAACCGTTCGGCGACTGGCGATGAGCCGTCCGGACGCTACCTTCACGCTCGCAGGGGAGGAACGCGCGCCAGTAACATGGCCTGCGCAGGCGTCCGGCCCTTCCGGGCAACTCGCGCGCTTGTCGGACATTCTCGGGCGGGAATTCCGCGCCAATGCCGTGGAGGTGCGCGGCGGTGACCGTCCGCTTGCGGTCGAAGGCTTCGCCGCGCTGCCCACTCACAGCCGCGCCAATTCGCTTGGGCAATATCTTTTCGTGAACGGGCGACCGGTGCGCGACAGGTTGCTCATTGGCGTGGTTCGCGCTGCCTATGCCGATTATCTGCCGCGCGACCGCCATCCCATTGTCGCGCTGTTCGTCACCATCGATGCGCGGGAACTGGACGTCAATGTGCATCCGGCCAAGGCGGAGGTGCGTTTTCGCGATCCGGGTTTGGTGCGCAGCGTCCTCATTCGCGCGCTGCAGCAGGCCTTGCAACGCGATGGGCAGCGCGCGGCGACGACCGGCGGCAGCGCCACCATTGCCGCCTTTCGTGCCGGGCCTCTTCCCGCGCCAGCGCGAAACTGGGACTGGCGGCACTCGCCTGCGCGGCCGCCGGAGGGATCGCGCTATGCAATGCGCCCAGGCGGCGCCCTCGCCCTGGAAGCCGGCGAAGCGGAGCAGGCTGGTTTCGACGTCGGCGCACCGAGCGCAGATGCATACGGCGACCAAGTGGAACCGGCGGCGGACGTTCTCGATCGGCCGCTTGGCGCGGCGCGAGCGCAGCTGCACGCAACCTATATCGTGGCGCAGACCCGCACCGGTCTTGTCATCGTCGATCAGCATGCCGCGCACGAGCGCATCGTGTACGAGCGGCTCAAAAGCGACCTTGCCAGCGCGGGTATTGCGCGCCAGATCCTGCTCATTCCGGAAATCGTCGAGCTTGACGAGGAAAGCGTCGAACGGCTGGTGGCACGCGCCGACGAGCTGCTGCGCTATGGGCTTGCCATCGAGCCGTTCGGCCCGGGAGCAGTGGCGGTGCGCGAGACACCCTCGCTGCTCGGCGAGATCGACGCCAAGGCGCTCCTTCGCGACCTTTCCGAACACATGACGGAATGGGATGAGACGCTCCCGCTCGAGCGCCGCTTGCTGCATGTTGCGGCCACCATGGCTTGCCATGGCTCCGTGCGCGCCGGCCGGCGATTGCGCGCGGAAGAGATGAATGCGCTGTTGCGCGAGATGGAAGCCACTCCCAATTCCGGGCAATGCAACCACGGCCGGCCGACCTATGTGGAGTTGCCGCTCGGCGACATCGAAAGGCTGTTCGGACGCCGATAACGCAGAGCCGCTTACACAACCATCAGCTGAATCCAGGCTTCGCAATTGATGCGTGTAATCGATCCTGCAACACAACTTTTTGCCTGCATTATCAGGCAAATTGCAAAGCGGTTTTACCCGCGGGGAAGAGGCCTACGGAACGACTATCGGTTGTGTTGCTCCCATGTCACGCGACTTTCCGGTCAAAGCCGGTTCAGCGAAGCATCCTCCATCCATTCCCGACGGAATTGTTTGGCCTGTAAAGAACAGCAAAAAATACAGAGGGTGGGTCCCGCGCCAGAGGCGGACGCCATGAAAAATCCCGGCGCGGTTTCCCGGCCGGGTGACGGACTTTTCGCAACTATCGAAACTTCTACACCAAACGTTACGTAAAAGTCAAGAAGAATTATGAGACAGAAGAATTATAAGACTTAAGTCAGACCGATCAGCGGCCAATAGAACTGAACTAGCAGCAGAAGAACGACAAATTCCACGACGGTAAGCACAGCCCCCATGCGCACGAGATCGCGGGCAGCAAAATATCCATAGGAATAACCGACGATGAGCACGCCTGACTGATAGGCGAACAGCTTCCCGCCCGCGGCAAAGGTCCAGATCATTCCAAGCAGCAGCGGGTCCATGGCGTGCGATTTGGCGAATTCCATTACCAGCGGCATCGAAGTACCCAGCATGGAGATCTCACTCGCCAACAGAAAATGATAAAAGAAAGCCGTCCAATACATCACGATCGTCGTGCTGATAATGTTGGTCATGTAGGGCGCCATCCAGGCAAACATGGCGTTGGTGAGGACGTCGAGCCCCTTGGTTGCCTCCAATACGTTGCCCATGCTCACCGCCGCGGCGACGAAGAACACCGGCAGATAGTTCAGCGTTTTCATGTCTTCGATGTCGAGAATCTGCGTGCGCGGAAGGAGCGCAAACAGGCCCACGCCCATGCCGATGACCGCGGGCGAGATATGGTGGACGAAATCGGTAAGCCACAGCACGATCGCGACAGCCAACAGCAGGGCGGATTTCTTTTCCAACGGAGACCACGCGCCCATTTTTCGCATTTCGCTGAGGAGAAACTCGTAGCCCCCCTCCAAGGCGGCTTTCTCCGGCGGGTAGAGCCATAGCGTCAGCCCCCAGGCTGCAAGCACGGTAATGACGCTGCACGGCAGAAACGCGATGAACCAATAGCTCCACAGCACCTCGACGCCGCCGACCTTTTCGATCAGCCCGCGTGCCGTGATCGAGCCGGCGCCGGCAATGATCATCTTGTCGAATATGTTCGCCGTGTAACTCAATATCAGGAACATGCCGCGGGAAATATTTTGCCCGGGAGGCGATTTGAACGCTTCCGCGAGGCCAAGCGCTATTGATGCCATGATCACCACGCGGGCGATGCCGGACGGCACGATGAATGTGAGCAGAAAATCGGTCACGATCAATCCGAGCAGGATCCGCGGATAGGTCACCCCCATGCGCAGCATGATGAAATAGGCGAGCCTGCGCGCGATGCCGGAACGCGTCGCGATGACGCCAAGCAGAAGCGCGCCGAAAAGAAACCACGCGGTGTCGTTGGCAAAGCCGCTGAAAGCGACAGGAAACCGCACGATCCCCAGCGCCCAGAACAGAAAACATCCCACCATTCCGGCAAGCGCATAGTCCATGGCGCGTGTGATCCACGCCACGACCATGAACCCGACGATCGCAAAGGCGTGCTTGGTGACGGGGTCGATGGGCAGCGGAGCAAACCACACCGCCAGCGGCACGAGGACACAGAGAATCTGTCCCGCAATCACCAGCGGCGAATTCGGATCTTCGAGCAGTACCTCGTAGGTTGCCTGCACGGCTTGCGTTTGCGCGACTGTCATGGCTGGTCGATCGTCTCCGGCTGCCGCTAGTTTGGGCCGGCGGGGTCACGCCTTCTTTAGCAGCGCGAAGGCGAAGTCGCGGCCGCGGCCGCGCTTCGTCGCCTGATCGATCCAGACCATGGCAAATGGTTCCAAAAGCCTTGCGTTCTTCAACGGCCCGGCATCGACCGGCTCGAAGCCGAGTTTACCGACGAGCTCCATCACTACCGGCTTTTTCGCAGCATCGTCGCCCGCGACCAGCATCATTGGCTTGATCGAATATTCGCTCGTGCCGGCCATATTGCTCGCGCCCGTCGTATTGAGCGTCTTGAAGACGAACGCTCCCGGTGTCCAGCTTGCGATTTGTTCGCCGGCAGAGGTGTCGAAGCCGAGTAGAAGATTGAGTCCGTCAGGCCCCATGCCCAACGGATTGGTGCAATCGATGACGATCTTGCCGGCAAGACTGCCCAGGCTCTTGACCGCGGCTTGCGCGGCAGACCACGGCGTGGCGACTACCACGACCTCGGCCGCTTTCACGGCTTCGGCCGGCGGCTTGCGCCGCTCCGGGGGCAGGCCCGCATATTTCGAATCGGTCGGGTTGCGCAAGCCCCAGACCACATCTTCGCCCTGCTTGAGCCAGGCTTGACCCAGCGTCCCGCCGACTGATCCGGCGCCGATGATTGCAATGCGCATGGCCTATCTCCTCGCTAGGGCATACCGCAAGACCCTTGCGTTACGCGCCGTGTGTGTGCTCGCGGCGTTTTATGCCTTTCCCGCGTGAAGAAAATAGGCTCTTATAAAATTAAGAGTTCGCGTTCCGCGTGAAACTCGGAAAGTCAGAGTGGAAGCCCCCTCTCTTGATCGTGCACCATTGAGTACAGGCTCTTCGCCCCATGCATGACAATCTGCGCCAACAAATGAAACCTGATACCGTAAATCTCGACGAAGTGGAGGGATTTACGTCTGCGTCAGCAATGAAATCTCTCGTTACGACGGACGGGACCTTGCGGCTCGATCCTATCGATGGGGTCCAATATCGCCTGACCAGGCCGGTATCGCATCAGCATGGCCATCTGACTGAGATATTTCGAACGGACTGGGGAGTGACGGATGTACCGCTTGTTCAGGTCAATCTGACGACCACCTTTCCAGGACGAATCCGGGGCTGGGGTATCCATCGTTCCACGACGGATAGGCTATTCGCTGCGACTGGCTCACTTTGCATCGTCTGCTATGATGCTCGACAGGCCTCACCTACCTTTGGTTCCGTAAACGAATTCATGTTGGGAGAGCGCAATCAAGGACTCGTCGTCATTCCTCCCGGCATTTACCACGGATGGAAAAACGTCGGTGCCGACGAGGCTATGATCGTCAGCATGCCGAGCCGGTTGTACGACCATAGTGAGCCCGATCGCTGGGAATTATTCTGGGACTCGGATGAAGCCCGAAGGATTATTCCTTATAAATGGCCATGATGGCGGTCGCGGGCAAGTTATCTCCTGCGACAGTAAAATGGAACCGGGTTTTGGCATCGGGCCGATGTCACAAGCAAACTGTTGATGTCGCATATCCGTGTATCGACCACGAATTACAGTTATCATTTCGACATACAATTGGAGCAGCGCCGTTCGCTGTGCGATTAAATCTGTTTTGCTGCAGACCGTACAGGATTTCGAAATCTGGGTAGTAGGCGACGGATGTACCGATGATTCTGAAATCTGTCATATCAGCATTCAACGATTCGCGGATACGTTGGCATAATTTGTCCGTTAATCATGGTTCCCAATGGGCGGCCAATAATTTTGGACTGGAAAATGCGTCCGCGGATTGGGTTGCATATCTTGGACATGATGACATCTGGTACCCAACTCATCTCGAAGCCATTCTAGCCACAGGCAAACAGTCAGGTGCCAAAGTTGTCACAAGCGTCATGCTTCTCTTTGGTCCTCCATATTCGCGCGTGCGAGGGATAGCCGGCCTTTTTGGCAATGAGACATACTCAACGCGGGATTTTGTACCCCCTTCTGCAGTCGCTCACCAACGCTCCATCTATGATCTTGGCGTGAAGTGGCGTTCCGCAGAAAGCGTTATTTTTGCCAACGATGTCGCTTTTATGAATGAACTTGTAACCAGCGGATTTGCGTTTGCAAGCACCAATGAATTGACGTGCTTTAAGTTCAACGCGGCTTGGCGCCGCAACTCGTATATCGACAAATCGATTTTCGAGCAGGAGCAGATTTTACAAAGAATCGAGTTCGAAGCGCGACTTTCGTCAAGAAGAACTGCTTCTGACGCTGCAAGCCGTGGTGGCTAACCGGTGCATCTTTATGGGGTCGACGGCACCTTCGGACGATACCCCGGCGGGTTGGCTCATTAAGCAAAATCGGCGTCGTAAGGGCCTCGAACGGCGCCACGACCATGGTACTCTTAAATTTGTAGAACATCTGATGCGTTTTGACATGAACGACCAGCATATGCCACTTGAGTGGCATCAGCTTGAACAAGACCCTCGACTAGGATCATTTCGCTGGAGCGGACCCAGCTTACGCTCAACAATCGATTTACCCATATCATTCGACCGCGACCTGGCTGTTAGAATATTAATTGGCATGGCCGTGTCGCCCGAACTTATGAGGGGACTTAAGTTGTATATTCATCACCGGCCGATGCCAATGCGGATCGATACATTGCCGAATGCAATGTACTTAATTCATGCAGAGGCGCGTATGCACCGTTCGTCCGGCGACAGGGATTTTGGCATAACGTTAGAGATTGAGCGGGTCATGCGCCCCGTGGATTTGGGAGCCAATGATGACCATCGATGGCTCGGTGTGGCCGTTTGCTGGATCGAACTGGAGCCTCTAGTTGAATGCAGGGGCTTAGCTTAGTCGAGAGCGTTGCGATCCGCGCATAGTGCGGGTTATCGCAAGCAGTTCACCAATTGGGAAATTGGGTTCCCGCGCGGCAGCTGCAAGCAATAGGTTAAAACGTTCAATAAACGCTCGCACGCCTGCGGGGTCATAAAGTCCGGCATCAAAGGCGACGATGCAGTTTCTGTGCTGGTTTCGCTCGTCCAGTATCATGCTGAATCCCCATGGCATGCGGACCGCCTCAAGATCCCTCAAGATCAGCTTGAGATCGGCGAACTGCTGGACCGCGCGATCAGCAGTCGTATGGAACAGCACGCGAATTTCCGGCGGGGTGATGCCACCAGTGCGCAGTTCTTTACACAGCTCCTCATAGGGAATCTCACCGCGAGCCTCGACTTCGAGGACTGTACGTTTGACCGCAGCAAGCCAATCCACGAAAGATTTCGTCGGCGTGCAGTGCATGCACAGCATTGCCAGATTCGTTACTAATCCGAGCATGCTCTGGGTTCCGCACCGGCTGCGATTGGCGATATAGGTGCCGACCACGATGTCCGAATCGCCGGCCTCATCGGCTAAAAGCGCGATGAAAACTGCCAGCAGAACCATGAAATAGGTTGCTATTTCTCGTCGTCCCAAGTCTGCCAATCGCAAGGTCACATGTGCATCGAGCGTCCACCGGATCAGGCCGTCGTCGGGGTGAATTTTTGCAACCGGCGAGGCTCTCTTGAATGGAAGCTCAAGCGGGCGCGGCGCTTGCGAGAGAACGCTCTTCCACCATCCCACTGCTTCTTTGAATGCAATCCCGCTGGGATGCAGAAGTTTGCGTTGCAATGCCGCGTACGCAGCGTACTGCAGTGGCTGCTTTGGCAGGAGTGGCTCCTCGTCGTTCAGCTTTGCTTCGTAAACGCGTGCCAACTCGGCGAAATAGATATTCCAGGACGAACCATCGGAAATAATGTTGTGACTCAGGCGAAGCAACAAATGCTCGGTTTTGTGAATGCGAACCAGCAGAAATCGCAACAGCGGACCAGTCGTGAGGTCAAACTTTTGCTCCGCCTCTCTCTTGAACAACATGAGCGCCTGTTGTTCAGGGTCGCGCAAACTCGTGAGATCGAAAAACGGCAGCGGCACGGTCGCAGGCGGATGAACGACTTGGTATGGGCAGCCATCGATAACGGAAAAAGTCGTGCGCAAAATATGATGCCGCGCCGCCACATAGGTAATGGATTGTCGCAATACTTCGATATCAAGCGTCCCTAAGACGCGATAGCTACGGACAAATACATCACCAGCAGCTGCCTGTGGCATCTCGCAGAAATTCCAGAGGCGCTCTTGAAAAAAAGATAGCGGTACGCCGCGATTCGGCAAGACTTCCCGCGGCAGAGGGATCTGTGCGGCACCTTGATGCAAACGAAGTTTCTCCACCAGTCGAGCGAGTTCTGCCAGTTTCGAGTGTTCGGTCATGACCGCAAGGTTCAGTTCGACGCCGGTTGCCTCATGGATCGCAGCAGCCAGCACTGCCGCCTTCAACGAATCGCCTCCAAGATCGAAGAAATCATCAAATCGGCCGACCCTGGTCAGGTTGAAAGCCTCCGCCCATATCGTCGCGATCAGCAGTTCGGTTTCTGAGCGTGGCTGGTGTTCGCTCTGCGGCTCGCAAACCGGAAGCGCAATTGCCCGAAGTTTGTCTCGGTCAATTTTACCGTGCGGGGTAAGCGGCAGGCCGTTCAGGAATATGAATGCCGCCGGGATCATGTGGTCCGGCAGGATTGGACGGAGCGCCCGTCTCGCCGCGCCACCCGTGCAGGAATGGCCCTGGCGCACGACGACGTAGGCCGTCAGTTGGGAATCTCCGGTCGAACGCTCAACTGCGCACACTGCGGCACTTTCCACGCCTGGCAACCGAAGCAGCGCTTCTTCGACCTCTGTTATTTCGACGCGAAATCCCCGGATCTTTACGCGAGTATCGCGACGACCAATAAACTCCAACAGACCATCGGAGTTGATACGGCCCAAATCACCGCTGCGAAAAGTACGCACCTGGTTACACGGCCCAGTGAACCGCTCGGCAGTTAGTTCTTCATTGCGCCAGTAACCTGGTGACAGATCGCGGCCCCTCACCACGATTTCGCCGATCTCGCCATGTTCCACTTCCCGATCGCGTTCGTCGAGCAGGAGGAACTCTATTCCTGCCGCTGCACGTCCGACGGAAAGACGACCGTCGGCAACAAAATCGCGTCCGAACAGACGCCATTGGGCTATATTGCCGGTTTCCGAGCAAGAGAGTGTGTGAACAAACGCGCAGTTCTCCGAGAAATGGCGCTGAAAGCTTTTAAAATCGTCCGATGTCGCAGTTTCCGATGCGATCCGCACTACTCGCACCCGGGGAAAGCGTCTTGTCTCGCCTAAGGTCCGCATAAAACTGCGAAACAACGATACTGATGAAATGTAGACAGTGATTCCGTTATCTACGATCCAGTCAGCAAGACCAGTGACGCCATTTTCGGCCACCGGAAAAGGCCAGAGCGAGGCGCCTTTCGACAACGCGGACCAGCTCGTGCCGACAGCCTGGGAACCGCTCATAGAAGCGAAGAGCGCAATTCGATCCTCCGCGTCCAACCCCATTCCGGTCGAATGTTTGATGGCATTTTGCAGTATCTGTCCGTGCGTCTGCATGACTGCTTTGGGGCGCCCAGTCGACCCCGAAGTGTATACCAAGAACGCAATTGCATCCCGTTCGATCGCAGAATTCGGATTGTCATTGATTCCTTCAATGGCGTAATCCTCGTAACAAATTATCCCGCAACCCTCAGAGGCGACCTCTCTGGCTAACTCGCGATAAGTTCTCTCCGATAGGATCAAGAGGGGTTTTGCATCCACCAATATGACTTCTGAGCCGCTCTGGTGGATCGGTCGGATTGAGCACAACAACGGTCATGCCGGCCTTCAGCACGGACAGCATTGCGCAGAACAAAAACACATCGTGCCTCATGAGCAGGGCAACGCGATCTCCTGCAATGCCGCCGTGCTGAAGCAATCCATGAGCCAACCGATTGGCTGTCGCGTCGAGTTCTCCATAGCTGGGCTGCCAAGAAGCGGAAACAAGCGCAATCCGCGATGCGTGTGCGGCGACCACTTGCGAAAAACACGCCGGTAACGATTGCTCCGAAATAGAAATAATTTCAGTCATGGTGATCGACAATTAAGCTACAGCCGAGGCGCGATGCTAGTGCGGTGAATTTGAAGTTCCTATCATAACTGGCCGCAAGCTCGTTTAGGAACTTCAAATTCAAATTCAATCTTTTGAACCAATGCCCGTACTCGGGGTCATAAAAGTTTGCCTGCCATTTTTACGGAGCTTCATTTCCTTGATTGCTATTCCGAACTCGCGCGGATCGTTACGATATCTGGTAATCACGTTTGTTCGCAGAGTGACGACCAGCTTCTGATCGGCACTGAAACGCTGGAGTGGAAGAGTGACCGTTTGTATTGGAACCGCGTCATCGTACATTGAGATCCCGTTGACAGCGACAATCAAACGTGCTCCGGCGGACAACGGCATTGGCCACAGCGCGAGAACCAGGTGCGTCGCAGGACCAGGCGAAGAATTGCGCATTTCAATAACCGCATCATTGGAGGTCCATTGTAGCGGCCCGAATGGCGTAGTTTCGATGCCGTACATGCCTTGAGCCAGCACGCCGGGATGTCGCTCGATACCGATCTCGATTTGTGACAAATTGCCGTGAATGAAATCAATGACTGCCGTATCCTTGCTGAGCCAGATAGTGCGTTGTCCGGGTATCGAGTCCAATCTATACGTCGTCGCGAGGCAATCTGCCTGACCCGTTCTTTCAGGGTGATAATGCCGGGTGCCGACCGAAGCCGACTGGAAGAACAGTCGACCATTCTTTGCCCATATCGGTAAGAACAAGCACTGCAAATTTCGCGGCTAAGCGATGATCAATGTCCACCGCTACGTGCCGGCATTCTGCCAATGCCGCCTTCCACGTCTCCACGTCCCAATTTATCTGCGCCTTCTGCGCGGCAACTTGCGCTGCGCCTGTAGGAAAACCGGTGAAAACAGCCCCGCTCGCATCCCCCGCATTAATTGAGCGCAATACGCCCAGCCCCAGATGGGCCATCACAAACAGCGCGCTTGCGGCGCGACCGGCGACGGGAGAATAGAGCGGCTTGAGCAAGGGAAGAACGAGAACGACGAATAACAAAGGGGCGATGATCGCCAGGCCTTTGCCCGCTGCCCAATAAAGCCCTAAACAAAGAATCGCGATAGGAATCGTGCATGCTGCCAAGCCGGCAATGATCATGCGGCTGGCGGCGCTTGACCAGTCCGAGCGGAAGAGCCGGGCCGCGGTACTGATTGCTCCCCCGAAAAGCACGACGAGGAAGATATAGAGAATGAGCTTCCAGCCTATTGCGATGACTGCCGGCCAGGATGCGCTCGGCAAAAGGAAGTAAAGACCAATGGCAGCCATCACGGCTTCAACCGGAAGAGAGAAGGCCGCCGCAATCAACTGTTCCCAAGACGACGTTGGGTAGTTCAGCAGGGGTGTCAGATAATCGGTTTCCCTTCCAAAAAGATATCGATGAAAGTATCGCCACCAACCGAGATCGTAAGACGAATATCGTCCAATTTGGCGAAACGCGTAATCCATGGTCACGCTCCACCATGGTATGGCCAGCAAGATTGAGCCTACGGTTCCAAGTCCGATACCAAGAAGTCCGATCAAACTTGCGCGCCTTCCAACCGGGAGCAGCCCTGCGCAGATAATTGCAGCAACCATTGCCGCTTGAACCGGCAGGGACTCCGGATAGACGTAGATCAGCGCCGTCAATAAACAACAGAACACGGCCACGATCCGCGCACAAGGCGCGATCTGGCCTGTACCGAAGCGATTGGAATCGAATGCCAAGGCCGTTATGGCGACAAGCAACAACTCAATCGGCAGGGCCGCAAGATGTGACCAAGCATTGATATCGATCACATACTGCTCAAAAAAACCCATGGTAAGCCCAGCTGCCAAAAACAGGGACCGTGCATAGCTCACAGCGAAAGTGCTAATGAATACAAAGAATGCTGCCAGCAGCATATTGGTCTGCAACACGACACGGTAGGAATAGTTCGTGCTGATCGGGTCGGTGGCTGTAAGCCCAGCAAACGCGGCGTGTACGACCGAAACCGCGCCACGGTTGGATATCCACCATGCCGCTCGCGAGAGCACCGGGTTCCCGTCTGGTCTCGGTTCACTCGAGATCGTCGAATAATTGTAATGGCGATAGGTGACGCTGCCGGCCAGAAAAGAATCGAACTGGTCGTAGACATTGCCTTGAAAGATTGTGAACTTTGGGCCACCCGTTACGCTCGGTAACAGGCAGAGCAAGCCGACCCCTGCCATGCAGGAAGCGATGGCTGTCGCCCGTACGAGAGCACGAAGATCGATCGTTGCTCTCCGCGTGACCAAATAGACGAGCAAGACGAACAAACCTGCTCCGGTTGCCGTGATCAAGGCCGTCGGTGGCGACACATCGAGCATATACGCTGGTAGTGCGACAGCTGCGAACATTCCAAATCCGATTGGCGCGCTGGCGAAAAAACGAAACTTGAATTGTAGCGAGGGGAACAGCAGGCATACCGGAAAACCAACCAAGGCACAGGATGCCAGGGCCGAAACAAGCAACAGCAAATCCTGTCCCATTTTCAAATCCACGATATGCAGCGATCGAGCGTCATGAACGAGCCCGAAACGGGTGCGACTTGCTGTTCTACGGAGTTCAGTTAAGGGGCAACTCTCGGCGTGCAGCTCTATAGACCGAACGTATCCTCAGAGGCGCAATCCAAGCGATCCCCCATCCAAGTTCCAGCAAAGCCAGTTATGATAGGAACTTCAAATTCACCGCACTAGTATCTGCTTGAAGAGTCCCACGGCACTCTCCATGGATTGCCCTGGGCGCTATTTCACCGATCTCAGGGAGAGCGGAGCTTTTGCGAGGCATAGTATACCCGATCTAGCGATGAATAAACTTTTTAGCCGCCACATCCTGGCGAGGTGCGCCGATTACTTTGCCGTCGCGGTCGCGATCGCGCTGCCGTGGTCAACCACAGGGACCGCCGTGTTCGTTGTGTTCTGGCTTGTCACTCTTGTCGGGTCGTGGAATGTCGTCGAGCGGTGTCGCGAGCGTTGGATACCAGCCGGCTATTTGCCAGTACTGTTTTGGGCGCTGGGCGTTGCAGGAATGCTGTGGGCGACCGTACCGTTGGCAGAACGGTTTGCCGGTCTGAGTGCATTTTACAAACTCCTTGCTATCCCGTTTTTCGCGATCCAGTTCCGCGATTCTCCTCGCGGCATGTGGGTGCTCATAGCCTTTCTGATCTCATGCACGGTAATGCTCGTGGTCTCGTGGGCCCTTATCCTGCTGCCGGATCTTTCCTGGCGAGGACGCCAGCGGCTCGAAGGAGATCAGATCATGATCGGTGTTCCTGTAAAAGATTATAACTCTCAGAGCACCATGCTTACACTCTGTGCCCTTGGCCTCGCTGAGGGTGCCCGCTTTGCCTGGCATAAAGGGTACCGCCGCGTCGTGCTTGCATTGGTGCTGCTGGCGATCGCCTTCTCTGCGAACGTGCTCTACGCCGCTACCAGCCGCACAGCTTTGGTGGCGCTCTCCATTTTGCTCTTGTCATTCGCTTTTAGGCGGCTCGACTGGAAGACTGCAGGCGCCCTGTTGATGGCTATCTTTGTGCTACTGGCCCTCGTATGGTCAACTTCTCCTCGCCTGCGGGGGCGCGTTACCAGTCTGGTCGACGAAGTCCGGATTTATCGAACGAGCGCCATTCTTACCTCCGCCGGGGAGAGGCTGGAGTTCTGGCGGAAGTCTGTGCTCATCATCGCAGATGCGCCACTTCTCGGCCATGGCACTGGTTCGATCCAGCAACAGTTTCGTCAATCAGCAGCGGGACAAACGGGCATGGCGGAGCTTGTGACGGCCGATCCGCACAATCAGATATTCGCGACGGCGATCCAGCTTGGAGTCATCGGGAGTATTGTACTCTTAGCCATTTGGATTGCCCATTTGCGCTTCTTTTTGGATCCTGGTCTGCCGGCAGGCATCGGGCTTGCGGTCGTGGTGCAAAATATCGTCAGTTCTCAGTTCAACTCTTCGTTGTTTGACTCTACGCCTGGGTGGCTTTACGTCGTGGGCGTCGGCGTGCTCAGCGGCATGACGCTGCGCGGACTTGGTCGACGTCGCGCGCGCGAATACTGGCGCCCTGTCTGGCCGGATCATCCGATACATCGCTGAGATGCTGCATGATCTGGTTCCCGTTTCTCGCCCTCTTGGTTTTATCCTGCTGCAGCCCTATAGTGAGCAGCTTAGAGCCATAAGGGGGGCAGATGCGAACGAACTCGGCTTTATCCAGCGCGCCATTTGTCACTGTGGCGGTACCTTCCTTCAATCAAGGCAGGTTTCTTGATGCGACATTACGTTCGATTTTCATGCAGTCAGTTCCAGTCGAGGTGATGCTGGCAGATGGCGGCTCGACGGACGAGACGCAAAGTGTGATCGACCGCTGGCGTCATCAGCTCACCTGGTACCGCAGCGCGCCGGATGAAGGGCAATCTGCGAGCATCAATGAGGCCATTGCACGCGGCCGTGCGCCATTCGTCTGTTGGATGAATTCGGATGATTTGTTTCTGCCTGGCGGCCTTATAAGACTCCTCCATGCACTTGAAGCTAGTCCTGGCGCTGCGGTCGCATACGGTGGATGTCACCTGATAGATGAAAACGGACGCTTGATTGGTCTGCGTAGAGGCAAAGACATATCAGAACGATCGCTTTCGCGACATTCGGTAATTCCACAACCAGCCAGCCTCATCCGCAGAGAGGCATGGAATAAGGTTACTGGCCTCAAAGAAAATCTTCACCTCAGTCTCGACTACGATTTATGGTGGCGCCTTTACCGCTGCGGTTCAAAATTTGCTCGCATCCCGATCGATGTAGCTGCTGCCCGTTTCCATCCGAATGCAAAGTCATTCGTCAAACCGCGTGAAATGTACGAGGAAGCAAAATCGGTAGTGCGCCATCATTATGGCTCACTACCTTTGAACTGGCGGCTTAAGGAGCCATTTTCAGTCCGCGCGCGTGAACAGGGCACTCTGTTTGAAAGCGTGATGCGCGCTTATCGTTTGTGGTCGATGCGACTTACGAAAGTCGGAAGGACCGCAAAAGAACAGCGGTCACTCTCCCGCCACGTTGTCTTCGATAGGACTGTCGGCTCATAGCCGCTTGAGCCATCGAGGATCGAGGCGGCCCTTCAATGCTCGCCGCTGGCGCAAGCGAAGGATCGAGGATTTCCTTTGGCCTAAGACTTTCGGATTTAGTACCTAACCAGCCGAAGCCTGTACATCCAGTGAACCAGCATCTGCCGTATTAAGTAGCCCATTATGGCACGGCGAATTTCGTACTTCCCCACCACACCGCTGAGATATTTCGCCCTAACTCGGTTCATCTCTTCTTCCCCAACATCGAAAATGGAAACTCCCTTCTGCTGTTCATGAACCCGAAAGCAGCTTAGGAAACGGGGAACTCTTCTAAAGCAAAATCCCGCTGTTTGCGCGCGTAGGATGAAATCCCAATCAAGCGCAAAGCTAAAAGTCTCGTCCAAAGGCCCTACGGTTTCCCAAACTCGACTGCGCCAAAAAAGCGTTTCTTGCGGGATATAGTCGGCCCACTTCAGAGTTTCCGGATCATGTGGCGGTAACACGCAACGTCCGGTATCCAAGCCAAAGCGGTCGATATAGATGCGATGTCCGTAGATGAGGTCGACGTCCGGGCACTCGCGAAACACACGAGCAACATAAGCGAGCGTTCCCGGTAACAGCGTGTCATCGCTGTTCAGATAGGCCATGATCTCGCCACTAATCTCATGGAAGCCGCGGTTTACCGCATTGCTCTGGCCGGTGTCGGGCTCGCTGCGCCATTGCAGGCGATCGCCGTAGGATTTCAGGATTTTTTCGGTTCCATCGGTCGAGCCGCCATCCTTTACAAGATAGATAAGGTTTGGATAATTCTGACCCAGTACACTGTCGATCGTTGC
The DNA here is from genome assembly GCA_963817135.1 of uncultured Alphaproteobacteria bacterium. Lineage (GTDB taxonomy): Bacteria > Pseudomonadota > Alphaproteobacteria > Rhizobiales > Xanthobacteraceae > VAZQ01. Next base: position 117,830 of record CAWFNG010000022.1, read on the forward strand.
AGTGATAAATCGCCCTTGATTTAATGAGGGAGTCACGATCGCAATGCGCTGCGCATCGGCGGGTGGTTTCTCCAAATAATACGCCGAATCAATTCGCACCCGGCGAGAATAATACTGTCGAGCGTCCCAAAGCCTCGGACGCAGCTTTCTTCGCCACGCTCGAGCTTCGGTCACGTCGGGGATACCGTAAGCAAAGCGGGTTTGGCGTTCGAGAGTAGCCAAGCGGCGTTCAATGGATCTAATTTTTCCATTTGCATCGACAACATTGGGGCGATCACGCGCTTCCATCATTCCGAACGATCAATTGCAGATGGCCGCAGCTCTATTGGAAGGGCAATCTAATGCCGCTAGTAGTCCGATTCCAAAGTTCGCCCCACTCGCGGCAACGCTAAATGCTATGACCTTGCTATCCATCATCCATTCGGCAAGTCCAGTCACGCCCCGTCCCACGACCGGCGAGCAACGTGAGCCAACGCCGGCGTGGGCGGTAGCGATCCAACAAGGCCGTGAGCTTCGACATGATCCAGACGACCATCGCTTCGGTAGTAACGATTTTAGGCTTTGAGGTAGTATCCAATCATTTCATTGAGCAAGATAGCATGAGAGAAATGCTTGTGAACTGCCGTGCGGCACGAAAAATCTCAAATATTGGCGCGTGAGAGGTGGCGACAGCGGTGACCCTGCTCCCCAGTGATCCGAATCAATCACGCCCGGGCCGAGAAGCGGACGATTTGCGGCGAATGCCCAAGTCGGACAATTCACTGCCTTCGGTCTTTGAACAGGCAGCGGAAGCGCACCGCCTGCGCACGGCGATCGGGGCGGGCGCATGGCAGCCGACCTATCATGAGCTCAACGAGACGGCCAACCGTCTGGCGCACGCGATGCTTGGTGGTGACGGCGGGGCGGGTGATCGGGTCGCTATCTTGATGCAGCATGACGCGCCGATGATAGCCGCCATGATCGGCGCGCTCAAAGCCGGCAGGATTGTTGTGGTGCTCAATCCGGCTGACCCGCCCCCAAGACTCCGGGAATTGCTGCAGGACGCAGAGCCCGGTCTGATCCTGTCAGATAGGGAAAATCATCACTTAGCGCGGGCTATCAACGGTGCAGGCTGCGAGGTCAGCCAATATGACAACTGCGCGATGTCTGGCCCCCTTCGCAATCCTGACATGCGGCTATCCCCTGACAACATCGCCTTCCTTTGTTACACTTCCGGATCAGCCGCCCGTCCCAAAGCGGTGATGCGAACGCACCGCCAGGAAGTCCGAAATGCCCGGTTGCATTCCGGTGCATGGGAACTGATCGCGGACGACCGAATAGCCCTTCTGGCCTCGTTGACCGGAGGACTGGGGATAAGTATTTCGTGGAGTGCACTCTTGCACGGAGCGGGGCTCTACCCGTTCCCCACGATGGACAAAGGTTTCACCGGTCTGGCCAGCGCTCTGACCGATCATCGAATCACCATCTTTGCATCAACAGCTTCATTCTTTCGTGCCTTCGGGAGGTCGCTCGGTGACGGGGTGCGCTTTCCGCAAATTCGCGTCGTGAGGTTGAGCTCAGAGCCGGTTACGTCGGAGGATTTCAAGGTATTTCAAGCACGTTTTTCTGAAACGTCGAAATTTATCCAGACGTTTGGCTCATCGGAAACCGGCAACATCGCTCAGCTGCGGCTGCGTCAAACCGACAAAGCATCCGATGGACGCTTACCGATCGGCCGACCGGTCGGCGGGATCGAAGTCGAGCTGTTGGACGAGCGAGGCGGAAAGGTAGTCCGCGGTCAACCCGGCGAGATTGTCGTGCGCAGCCGCTACCTCGCTGCCGGCTATTGGCGCAATCCAGAGCTCACGGCGCGACGGTTTTCCGGCGACCTCGATGGCAAAGGAACACGCCTCTTCCGCACCGGCGACATGGGACGTATCAACGCCGACGGTCTACTCGAATTTTGCGGTCGCTCGGACGACCAAATGAAAATTCGTGGCAACCGCATCGAGCTTGCCGATGTTGAAACCGCATTACACCGGCTGAGCAACATCAAAGGCGCCGTCGTTGAAGTCATTACAAGGTCGCGTGGGGAGCCCTTCCTTGTCGGCTTTGTCGCGCTGGGCAACGAAATTACCTGGTCTTCATCGGAGCTGCGTTTTGCCTTGAGGGCCGCCTTGCCCGACCACATGGTGCCCTCCGAATTCGTCATCCTGCTGGAATTGCCGCTCACCCCCGCCGGTAAGATCGATCGCGACCTGCTTCGTACTAGCTATCGTCCGCAGCGCCAGCGACAAGCCAATCGGCGGCCGAAGACTGAAACCGAATCGATGCTTATCCGGATCTGGGCCGAAGTGTTCGAACTGAACGATATCAGCGTTGATGATGACTTCTTCGCTCTTGGCGGCGATTCACTGATGGCGGCGGCGGTGGCCGCAAGGGTCCATGACACCACGGGCGTTCAGCTCAATCTTGCGAAGTTCGCCGAGCATCCGACGCTGCGGAGCCTTGCACTTGATATCGGAGAGCTTTGCGCATCGGGGCCTGATGGCGAGCCGCCATTGGTACCCGCTCCACGTACAGAGCCCCTGCCGATGTCATTCAGCCAGGAGCGCAGTTGGAAGCTTTCACAAACTCCGACGGGTTCTGCAGCGTACACCATGGCACGAGTCTATCGAATTTCCGGGCCGCTCGATCCCGAATTGTTTCGAAAGTGCGTCAACTATCTCGCTCGTCGTCATGACATCTTGCGCACAAGTTTCGCTCAACTGGGCGGGCATCCAGTCCAGATCGTTAATTCTTCGGCCCTCACGCCGCTGCAGTTCGTCGATTTCGGTAGCGCGAGGGAGCCGGAGGCGCAGGCCAATCTCATCTTCAGGAAGGAGGCGGCCCATGTTTTCGACTTGACCCGCACTCCCCTCCTTCGATTTTTGCTTGTTCGATTACACGAGAACGAGCACTGGCTGCTGCGCGTTTCACATCACGTCATTTCTGACAGTGTGTCTTGGGTTCTGTATTTCGACGAGTTGGCCGTTCTCTACCGGGCTATGTTGCGCGGAGAGCCACCTCCTTTGTCGTCGTCCGCCCCGTTGCAGTATGGCGATTATGCGGCCTGGCAAAGAAAAGTCCTGAGTCGCGAAGGCAGTGGCTACCGGCAGGCGATTTTGTGGTGGAAGGAGAATCTGTCCGCAACACCGTCGGCTCTCAGGCTTCCGTTCAGGCGTGCGCAAGAAGACTCGGATGTGAGGCCTACCGACGGCATGATGTCCTGGGGAGTTGAACGCGGCATCTCACATCGGCTGAATGCCCTTAGTTCTGCGCGGCGAGCCACTCGCCCAATGGTACGGCTGGCCGCCTTTGCCGCGCTGCTCGCCAGCGAAACTTGCGAGTCCGACGTCAATATCGGAATGTATGCCTCAGGTCGCAATCGATTGCCGCTGCAGAACGTAATCGGAGACTTCACGAATATCCTTTCGTTGCGATTCCGATATGATCCGACAAAATCATTTGTGGAATGGCTATCGATGGTTCGCGACCAGGTGGTATGCGCAGAAGCACACAGTGCGATCCCATATGAAGAGTTGTGCGATGAGCTCAAGCGCGAGGGTATTTGTCTGCCGGACATCCAAGTAATCTTCCATGTCAGCCCTCCCCGCCAGGTGATCGAATTCGAGGGCCTGAGCTTGAGGTCGCTCGACCGCATGTGTCAATCATTCCCATGGGGCTTCACCGTGGAATTCGATGATCAAAATGAACAGGACGGTTGTCGTATGCTTTTCGATTCACGCATATATGACCCCATCGGGATGCGTGAATTCGTAGACCGATACAAGCGGCTGCTCGATGTCGTGTCGCGGCATCCGGAACAGACGCTGGACGAATTGGTTCTGATAAGCTGCGCGGGCCGCGCCGCACCTGTTGGGATCGAGCCGCCAACTCCATCATTTTACTAGACTTGGCCGTGTGCAATGCCCGCCATATCGAGGCTCGCGGCTTACCTTCATCGCCAGCTATCCGGCCGGCAGCAGGCGGACGGGATCATTAGTATCGCGCGCAGGGCTGCATTCGCCGGGTGCACGCGGATCTTGCGGCTGTCGCGAACGACCGCGTTGGAATCGGAGAGCTTCGAGAACTATTGCACCCGCATTCATCCCGCGCGGGTTACATCAGGCGAAGCTCTCTTGACGGGATCGATGCGTTCGCCGCGCGTCTGGGCTCTTGCTGCACCCCCGCCAGTGCGCGATCACTCTCGCATCATCACCGTCGATGGCGTCAAGCAGCCATGGTTCGCCATTACTCCGCCGACTTACCGCTCGACGCAGCAGGCCTTTCTGCGCGTGCGATCGGCAATCGTCTATCCGCGGCCGGGTCTCGTCATGCCCGAGCCCGGCGTGGTCCTTCGCAACGATCTGTTGCTGTGGGTGCCGGATCATCGTCTCACGCCCGGCTTTGTTGATTTCGTTGATGGCAAGCTCGTTGCGCGCAAGGAAGAGCTGCATCCTCGAAGACACGTTCGCGGGACGGTGCTGGTGCTGTGCCACGCGTTTCATCATAATTACGCACATTGGTTGTTCGACTGCCTGCCTTACTTGTTGCCCTGGCAGGAGCCGCTTCGGCAAGGTCACATGGCGGTGCTGGTACCCCCGCTGAAGGATTGGCAGCGGCGCACACTCGAGCTTCTCGGCGTGCCGGCGTCGGCAGTACTACAGGCTCCTGAGCCGTCACTCTTGTGCGACGACATGATCATTCCGGGACTGATCTCGATGGGTGTCGAGCCAATATCCCAGCCAAAGAGTTACCATTTACCTCAGCCCGGGCCATCTGTGGTCGAAGCAATCCAAAATCTGCGAGCTGGGATTAGTCCAAAAATCCCTTCCGAGCCGCCGGAGCGCATCTATATCAGCCGACGCGGCACCGAATCATTCCGCTGCATGCGCAATGAGGATGAGGTCGAAGCGGCCATGATACGGCTTGGTTTTGCGGTCGCGCGAGCGGAAGAGCTCACGCTCGACGAACAGATAGCGACATTCGGAGGGGTGCGCGTCATCGCTGGGCCGCACGGTGCCGGTCTGACCAATGCCGCCTTTGCGCCACCTGGCTGTCTGGTGGTCGACATTTGCGTCGAGTCGTGGGCACCACGATGGATGGCGCGTGCAACGCAACTGTTTGAGCACCATTATCTTCCCGTAGCCTTCCCGGTGGAAGCCGAACTTTCAAAACCCTTGTTTCTTGGCGATGCCATCATTGGTCAGACGCTCTTTTATACCGTGCAAACCGACGCGCTGGTCGCGACAATAACGAACGCTATGAGGAGCCTGGGCATCGAGGGGGACAAGACCCATGATGTAAACCGTTCAGGATCAGTCAGTGGGTCATAGAACCTTTCGCGGCCGGGCCGCTCAGGCCAAGTTTCGCTTAGGATCAAATCCGGCGGCGCTCAGTGCACTCGCACTAGCTCAGAGCCTCAACATGCTGGTCATGACCCCGGGCGGCATCAGTGTGATTTTCTCACCTTCGTTTTGGCGCGCGACCCACCAGGTCGAATGCGTAGCCCGTCGATGAAGACGTCGAGGAGACGCAAAACGCTGGTCTGCCAGCCAGGCTGATCGTGCATGTAGCACATCCCAACAAGTGCACGAAGGAGATCTTCAGGGCTGATGTCGTCGCGGATTTCGCGCGCCGCGATCGCTCGGTCCAGCAGTCCTCCGACCGCCCGCGTCAGCCGATCGAACGAATATGCGAAAAGTTTCGAGTTTTTGTACGCAGCAAGCGCAAGCGCTGCCGACATTCCCTTTTTCGTGGCAACGAACCTTACATTCGAGCGCATCCACTGCCGCAGCGCCTCGACAGGCTCCGCCTGCTGTTTCAATTGTTCGGCCAGATCGGCAAGTTGTTGCACTTCGCGACGGTACACCGCTTCGAACAAGGCTTCGCGCGTGGGGAAATGCCGGTAGAGGGTGCCGATGCCGACCCCGGCAGTTCGGGCTACGGCTTCGAGGCTCGCCTCCGCACCCCCGGCACTGAAAACCGCTTTGGCGGCCTCAAGCACGCGCTCGCGGTTCCGAACCGCGTCGGCGCGCGGCTTTCGCGACCGATTTTCCAACTGCATCATGCCGATAGCCCAAATCTCAATAAGGGGGCTTGTAAAGCGGAGGGTGCCTCCGTATCTCTTTGGTCGAGACACGCTGACATATAGTACCCGTGTCGAGCGTACGGCACGAGACTGAACACCCCGCCTGACCATCGCTCTTCTTTCGGAGTATTTATGAGCATCCCAACCACTCTGACTGTGAACGGCGTAAAGAGAACGATCGAGATCGATGATCCGCGCGTCACGCTGCTCGATCTTCTGCGCGAACGCCTTGATCTGACCGGAACGAAGAAGGGCTGTGACCGCGGCCAGTGCGGCGCCTGCACGATCATCGTCGATGGACGACGTATCAATTCGTGCCTTGCGCTGGCAATCAGTCACGACGGCGCTGATATCCTTACCATCGAAGGCGTGGCACGGGGTGGCCGGTTTCATCCGGTGCAGGAAGCCTTTATTGCCCACGACGGCTTGCAGTGCGGTTTCTGTACGCCTGGCCAGATCATGAGCGCGATCGGTTTAATCCAGGAAGGTCAGGCCGGCGACGATCCAGAGCGCGTGCGCGAAGGCATGAGCGGAAATCTCTGCCGGTGTGGCGCCTATCAAGGAATCACCGAGGCTGTTCTGGAAGCGCAAAACGCAATTGGCGCGGCAAGCCGAAGGAAAGTCGCATGAAGACCTTCGATTACGTCAGGCCGGCAACGGTGCGTGAGGCCGTTACCGCCGCCTCGGAACCGGGCGCTGCCTATCTGGCCGCCGGCACCAACCTCCTGGACCTGATGAAGGGGGGCGTTGCCCGCCCGAGCCGGCTTGTCGATATCAGCCGCCTTCCTGACCTCGACCGCATCGAGGAACTTCCCGACGGCGGCATGCGGATCGGAGCGCTTGTTCGCAACGCCGAACTCGCGCACGATCGGACTTTTGCCCGGCGCTTTCCGGCAGTCGCTGAGGCGCTTCTTTCCGGCGCCTCCGCGCAGCTTCGCAACGCCGCCACGGTGGGCGGCAATCTGTTGCAGAGGACGCGCTGCGCGTACTTCTACGACATCGCAAATGCCTGCAATAAGCGCGATCCCGGTTCGGGCTGCGACGCCCGCGGCGGCGACGACAGGCTTCACGCCGTCCTGGGATGGAGCGAGAGCTGCATCGCAACCCACCCATCTGATTTCTGCGTGCCGCTGGTCGCGCTCGACGCTGTTGTCGAGGTCGAAGGCAGAGCGGGCCGGCGCGACATCGCGCTTGAAAAGTTTCACCGGCTGCCGGGAGACACGCCGGAGCGCGAGAATATGCTGGAGCCCGGCGAGATGATCGTCGCGGTGCGACTGCCGGTGGAGGCGGCGCATTTCGCAGCCCATTCCCGTTACCTCAAAGTCCGTGACCGAACATCCTACGCGTTTGCCGTTGTATCAGCCGCGGCCGCTCTGCGTGTCGAGGATGCTACGATTTCAGCAGCGCGGCTGGCGCTTGGCGGCGTTGCCATGAAACCGTGGCGCGCGCGTGAAGCGGAACGGATCTTGGCCGGAGTCCCGGCAGACGCCGCGCAGTTCCATCGCGCCGCCGAAGCAGCGCTTGCGGCGGCAACGCCCTCCGGCAACAACGGCTTCAAGATCGAGCTCGCACGGCGGATCGTGGTGCGAGCTCTCGGGCTCGCCGCCGCTGGCACTCCTGAGCGCATGCCGGCACTTCCAGCATCCCCTTTCGCCGCCATTTCCGGAGATGTCATCCATGCCTGAGATCGCACTGACGCAGGCGCCTGCTCACGTTCGGCACGGTTCGAACATCGGACAGCCGCTCACCCGCCGTGATGGAATTCTCAAAGTCACGGGCGCCGCCCGCTATGCCGCCGACAACCATCCGCCCGGGATGCTCTACGCGGTCCTGGCGGCGAGCACCATTGCGCGCGGCCGTGTGGCTTTTCTTGATGTTGCGGCCGCGCAAGCCCATCCGGGCGTCGTCGCCGTCATGACGCCGGCCAACAAACCGGCGCTCGCTCAGGATCCGGATGAAAAGTCCAATCCTTTCATGTTTCGGCTCGATCTATTGCAAAACGACCGCGTCCGTTACGCCAATCAGCCGATCGCCGTCGTCATCGCGGAAACGCTCGAGGCTGCGACCGAAGGAGCCGCGCTCCTGTCGCCGCGTTACAACACCGAGCCTGCGAAGGTCGAGCTGGACGCGACAGAGGGCTTCGTGCCGCCAGCCGTCGGCGTCGGAAATCCGCCGGAGATGCATCGGGGCGATGTCGCAGGCCGGTCTCGCCGCGGCTTCCAAGCAAATCGAGGCAACCTACGAAACCGCTCCCCAATATCACAACCCGATCGAGCCGCATGCGATCGTCGCCGCATGGGACGGCGATACGCTGTCAGTCGATACCCCGAGCCAAGGTCTTGCCATGGCGCAGGGACGTCTCGCCGGACTTTTCGGCATCTCGCCCGACAAGATCCACATCCGCAGTCCATTCCTCGGCGGCGGCTTCGGCTGCAAAGGCCTGATCTCCGGCCCGCAGGTTCTCGGCATCATGGCGGCCCGCATGGCAGGCAAACCGGTCAAGCTGGTGCTTCGTCGCGAGCAGATGTTTGGTCCGGTGGGGCACCGGGCGCCGACGCGGCAGACCTTGCGGATGGGCGCCGACCATGACGGCAAGCTGACCGCACTCGATCATCGGACGAAGACGACGTCGAGCACGTTCGACGATTTCTTCGAGCCGGCGTCCGACGCTTCGCATACGCTTTATGCGAGCCCGGCCATCGCCACATCGCATGCAGCCGTTCGGCTCGATACAGGAACGCCGCTCTTCATGCGCGCACCTGGAGAGGCAACGGGCTCAATCGCGCTTGAAAGTGCCATCGATGAATTGGCCCAGTCGTGCAGGATGGACCCATTGGCCTTTCGGCTTACGAACTATGCCGAGGTCGAGCCGATCTCCGGCAAGCCATTCTCCTCGAAGGCGTTGCGGGAGTGCTACGCGCAGGGCGCCGAACGTTTTGGCTGGCAGCGCCGGCCGCTTGCACCCCGGCAGATGCGTGACCGCAGCGGATTGCTGATCGGCTGGGGCGTGGGGACGGCGACGTTTCCGGCGCTCATGTTCCAGGGCCGGGCCAAAGCGGTGCTCCGCCAGGACGGCAGCGGCCGTATGGAAATTGGGGCGCACGACATGGGGCAAGGCGCCTGGACCGCGCTGGCGCAGATCGCGGCGGACAGCCTCGCGCTCGACATCGATCAAGTCGAGTTCAGATCCGGAACCTCCGACCTGCCGGACGCCGGCATCGCAGGCGGCTCGGCCCACACCGCGACCGCCGGTATGGCGATTCACAACGCCGGTGCCGAGGTCATCGCCCGGCTTGCCGACCTCGCCACCAACGACAATCGCTCACCGCTGTTCGGCGCCGGCAATGCCGGCGTGATCGCGCGCGGCGGCCGCTTGTTCCGGCGCGACGACGAGAGCCGCAGCGAGAGTTACTCCGACATTCTTGTTCGTGCCGGTCTCGCCGCGATCGAGGGTGAGGGGAACGGCGCAGCCGATCCGGCCGCGCAATCGAGCTACGCCATGCATGCGCATGGCGCCGTGTTCGCCGAGGTCAAGGTCGATCCCGATCTCGGGCAGATGCGTGTAACCCGTGTCGTCGGCGCCTTCGCTGCAGGACGGATCATCAATCCGCGTATGGTGCGCAGCCAACTCTGCGGTGGAATGATTTGGGGCGTGTCGTTCGCACTCCATGAGCACGCCGTGATGGATTCGCGGTCCGGCCGACCGATGAATCCCAATTTGGCCGAGTATTACATTCCCGTGAATGCCGATGTGCCGTCGATCGAAGCGATCCTTGTCGAGGAACATGACCCGCACGTAAATGCACTCGGCATCAAGGGCGTGGGTGAAATCGGAATCACTGGCACAGCCGGTGCGGTCGCAAATGCAGTTTGGCACGCAACCGGAATCCGTGTGCGCAAATTCCCGATAACACTTGATCGTTTGATTACGGTTTGATCGCGCCGGCATGCAGACTAATTGATGCTAGGCACATGACCGGACTCGTGCGGTGCAACAAAAACGAGTCGTCCCCAGCGAGCATCGTACCCTACCACGCCGTCAGATGAGCAGCACCTTGTGCATCACAGCAATTTCGGCTTGGCGCAGGCCTTTAAGCTCGCTAGGCCATCGCAAGCCCGCAGCAGGGCGCGGCGAAGCAGATCATCGTGGCCAACCAGCCCGAAGACTTCGGCAGCAGTGATAAGGTTCAGGCTCGTAAGGACTACGACGAGGCGCTCCAAAGCGATCTCGCCGCCAACGGAGTGATCTACGTGTGGGCCAACATTAATGGGCTCCGCCAAAACATTGTGAACAATCCGGTTTCGTACGGCATCAAGCATGTCAATCCCGACCCGGCGGAGACGGCGTGCTCGCTACCGACCACGGGGAACATCACAACGGCCTGGGCAATAGTATGCTCGCCGAGCCAGCACCGGACCCATGCAGCGCGAAAAAAGGCGAGCACAGATGTGAATGTCAGACAACCCGTACCAATATTGCGCTTGCGTCGTCGCAGGGCTTGACGCGCGGATATGCACTGCAATGAGCGTCTTCAAGCTCTAGTTCCCGGAGTTCCGAGCAGAGTAGTTCGAATCCTTGTTCGAGCGATCGATTTAGCAAACCTTGAGCGTCTGTCGTGCGGAAGACTTCAACTAGCCGGTAAAGACCGTCGCTCACGAGCAACAAATGCCGAAGTTCCGCTGCGCTTTGGGTTTGCCATTTGACTCGACTACTCCACCCTCGGGTCGGATGCACCACCGAATACCCCCCATCCAAATTTGCGAGTTCGCGAAGCGATTGGATGAAGGGCTTAAGGCGTGGCCAGACGTCCTCATTTGGATAGGCGTCCATAAGCTGGCGCTTCTCGTCGATGATCAGGGATTCGGCTTGGCTCACGTCAGAAGCATTGAACTCGTTGACGTCTCCAGTTTGGCTTTCGCAGATGATTTGGCAGTCTGCGATACCGATCAAGTGAACAATATCATTCGTCAAGACCGTCAACGCGAAAGCCGCATTTGGTTGTTCGCCTGCCGTTCTGTCGACCGCCGAGCTAATCGCCGCATATTTAGCTCTGATTGCACGCTCGATCTCAGACAGGGCTGAGAATGGATTAATCGACCCTTTCTGAAACGCTTTACTCAACTCATTACTCAATTCCCCAGCGAGCCAAGCAGCATCTGTCAGGCCGGTCACCAACGGAGGGTCGTTTGATACCCCAGTCGCACCATCAATTACCCATGCCGCGGTACACGTTGCGCCGACGATATCTTCATTAAGCGCACAGTGGGGTGAGGTATTAGAAATGCGCTCGATTACCTCAAAGTGCAATGCAGACCTCGCCGTGCAACAAATTCGAGCGACTTAGCAGGACTATATGAAAGCTGCTACACGAGCCCGATGTCGATCCTAGGGATGACCTGCAACTCTCGCACTGGCTGTCTCGCAGGTTTTATTGCAGTCAACTCCGCGATCATCTCGCGGACAACATTTCGTTGAGTGTAAATTTTATCGAGAATTGCTTGAAGGGCCATCCCCTTGTGGAGTCGCTCTTCGACTAGGAAGACAATCCGGTCCGGCTGCCAATCCCCCCGATAGCCGTAATCGGCCCGCCAGTAAAATGGCTGACTGAAATAACCGAAGCTATTTATGAAATACGCCCGCACATGGGTGGGGTCTTCCCAGGCGTCGTCGCTGCCCCCGAAGGGAACGTGAATGGTCGCCTTGGCATTTGGCTTGGCCACACGGTAAAGCTCCTGCATCAGATCAAGTGAGGCATGAATATGCTCTATTACATGCGAGAGCAGGAATTCATCGATACTGTTGGATTCGAGCGGCAGCGGCGTAGAGGCACATTTTTCAAGGTCGGCCACAACGTCCACACCCGGTAGTTTCGCTCTGTCTAAGTTGATCCAACCGGGCAAAGTATTGCGCCCGCATCCGACATTGAGACGACGAAGATTTGGGTCCATATTCATGGGTCATTATGCGATTGGCTCACGAGCGGCGAAGCAACCGTCGCGCACCAATTTGTTTGATCAAATCGATCCATCTCTAGACACCCAGGAGTTCGGGCCAGCACAAACCTAGCCTGAAACATGCGCATTGCGCCATGGCGAGTTCGGCAATGGCCGCTTTGGGTCAAACCACGACCTCACCGGCTGGGCCCTCATGTCAGCTTCCGCCAGCACCGGACAAACCGCTGCGCAGGCTCTGGCCTGCTGTGTGCCGGAACCGACCATTGGCCTGTCATTTATTCCCTCATCTCATCGGCGAGGAATTTGAGCTTATTGGCACTTACAGAGTCTCTGTCTTGCTGAGCAGAAAATCCGGGTGGTGCGCGTTTCGTCAGTGGCGTTCAAACTTCGGCCGAGGAGTGCCCAGGACAGCGACCGCCGCAACTACCAGCAGCCAGAATGGAAGTACGCCCAGGCCTGGACCTATCACTCAATCACTTCATCGGCACGACCGAGAATCGGCACCGGCACTTCCAGGCCGAGTGCTTTGGCGGTCTTGAGGTTGACGATGAGCTCAAACCTGGTCGGCTCCTGGACGGGAAGCTCGGCTGGCTTCGCACCTTTCAGGATTTTGTCCACATAGACAGCGGTGCGGTGAAACTGATCGATGTCGCTCGGCGCATACGAGATGAGTCCACCAGCCTCGACGTAACGACGATATCCGTACATCGCCGGCAGCCGATTGGCCGCCGCGAAATCCACGATCTCCATGCGGTGAGCAAGCAGGAAGCGATCCACAAGCACCATCAACGCGTCTGGTTTCGCGCTGGCAATTGTCGAGAAGGCATTTTTGAAATCGGCTGGGTGACGAGCCTCTGTTACAGGCTGTATCGTCAGGTTTAAGGCTGCGGCCGCTGCTCTCGTCTGTTGGTAAAATTCAAAAATAGCCGGATTAGCCGGGTTCCAAAGGATGGCGATCCGGGAAAGCTGTGGAATTGCGTCCTTCAGCAACTGCACACGCTTTCCTTCCAGGTCCGGTCCGGAAATAGTGAATCCGGTAACATTGCCGCCTGGCCGAGCAAAGCTCGCCACCAGCCCGGTATTGACGGGATTGCCGCTCGACGCAAACACGATGGGGATCGTGTTGGTGGCACCCTTGGCAGCGAGGGTGCCGGGAGTGCCCGCTGTCACGATGATCTCCGGCCTCAGGCGCACCAGTTCCGCCGCTAGCTTCGGCAGTCGTTCATCCTCCCCCTCTGCCCATTGATACTCGATGGCGATGTTCTCACCCTCGACATAACCCAGTTCGCGCAGCTTCTGTCGGAATGCATCGACGACTTGGCGCTCCAATGACGCGGAGGAGGCGCCCAGATAGCCGATCCGGGTCACTTTACTTGCTTGCTGCGCGCGCGCTGCAAGCGGCCACCCAACTGCCGCGCTGCCGAGCAGCATGATGAAGTCGCGCCGCCGCATGGGCTTCTTCTCCGAGCCGAGGACCACGCCGAACATGTTGAGGTATACGGCGTCTTCAGGCAAGCACAGCGCGTCAATATGTGCCTTCAGTGCTGCGGCCGCTCAAACCGGATGATGCATTCCCATTGGCCGGTTAGCGGAGCCCGCGCGGTTCGGCGGGCATCAAGCGCATCAAGACTTTCTCATTCCAGCCGCAAAAGCGCCTATATCGTTCGCTGAAATTCAGGAGGGGTGGGGAGAGTTTCAGAAAAAAGCTTCGGGATTTAACTCGCTCCTCCGCGCGATTGGCGACTTATATTCATCGGGGAGAGCGTCATGCCGAGACGAGACACAACAGTTTTTGATGAAGGCAGTGTGGAAGCAATGCTTCGTTCTCAGGAGCAAGACAACGAGTTCTGCCGACGGCTGCTGGCGGCTATCCACCTGGGAAGGGAATTCTGCCCCGTGGGTGTTGTCACGCAGCCCAGCACGAAGAAGCCGGTCTACATGCGCCCGCCTGAATAAACGCCACCGGATTAAACACCGTCTAATTTACCGATCTGCTTTCCGGCGGGCGCTTCATGTCTCAATGAGTTGGTTACCGAGCCGAAAAACGCACCAGGAGCCGCCGCAGAGCCGCGGACCTATGCTGATATTACCGATCAGCGGTGATGGGTTAAGTGCTTGGTTTAATGGCTCCCCGGGAATGGATTCGAACCATCGACCGGACGGGAAACAACCGTCGTGACTCCCCGGAAACTGGGAAAAAGTCGCGCCGTCAAGTCCTGTGAATAACACAAACGGGATAATTCTTCGTCTGTTCTGCGCAATTTGCGTAAAGTCGACGCCAAGTCAGGGCAACTGTAAGCAACCGGGGCTTCGTTGCCCCGATGTTGCCCCGAGAGAGCAGCAGACGGCAATGAGCACGACCGAAACGTCAGAGCAACATCCGGGGCAACAAGGCGCGTTCTCACTGATCGCAGCGTGGATGCCGCTTGAAGACCCGCGCCAGAGGGCAAGCGATACGATCGGCCTGATGGCATAGTCCCTGGGCTTGCGGTGCGCGTGGCTGGGGCAGCAAGTCTTATGTTCTCACTGCACGTTATCCTGGCAGCCCGAACCCTACACGTCGGGCTCTTGGTGATGTTGGCGAACTCACCCTTGTGGCTGCGCGCGACAAGGCGCGTGAGTGGTTAAGGTTGATCAAGACCGGTGTAGACCCAAAGGAAATCGAGGAAGCGCAGCGCAAGGCCGAAGCCGACAAGCGTCTTGCCGTCGAGCGCGCCAAGCAAAACAGCTTTGTCGTCGTCGAGATATTCCTCGACGAGTATGTGCATGGTCGCAAAATGCGGCGGGCGAAGGTCGTCGAGCGCCGTATTCAGTCGGAACTGATTCCGCACTGGGGCAATAAGCCGATCCAGTCGATCACCCGTGACGATATCGAGGACCTCATCAGCGACATCGTTAAGCGTCCAGCGCCCGGTACGCCCACAACATTTTCGATGACGCGAAAATGATCTTTTCCTGGGCCGTGGACGTGGTGAAGCGCGATCGGCCAGTACAAGCTTGCCACCTCGCCGTGTGATCGTATCAAGCCGGGCAAGCTGATCGGGGCGAAGAAGATTCGCACACGCGTGCTCGCGGACAGCGAACTTCGCGCGCTGTGGAAAGCGTGTGACCGATCAATATCCGTTCGGTCCGCTGGTTCAAATGCTGATGTTGACGGGCTGCCGATTGAACGAAGCGGCTGGTGCGCAGTGGCGGGAGTTCAATGGCGCTTGGGTAATTCCCGCCAAGCGGTTCAAGTCCGGCCAGGAGCACCGGTTACCGATCACCGACGATATGCGCGCCCTGGTTGACGCATTGCCGAAGTTCAAGAGCGGCGATTTCCTGTTCTCAACGCGCTACGGCGTTAAGCCAGTGTCCGGGTTCAGCAAAGCCAAGCGCCAGATCGATGCACAACAGCGCAGGCATTGCGTCGGGCTTGAGGCAACTCGATGGCGCAAATCAGATCGGCACAGCTACAGTCAAACCTGACGGCTCTTGGACCACCGATGTGACGCTCAGCGGTGATGGAGCGCACACGCTAACAGCGACGGATATCGATGCAGCAGGCAATCTCGGCACCAGCAACTCCGTTACCTATACGCTCGACACCGCGCCTCCAGCTGTTCCATCAGTGACTGTCATCGATTATCCAGCATCAAACGGGGTCACTTTTGATTGGTGGGGTCCATACTTGCACTTGGTAATCAGTCTTACGGACAAATCTTCACAGCTCCGCAGCCAGTTTTAGTTGACTATTCGCTAACCGTTCAAAGTACAAATTCCTTTCCATTCGTAAGTCAGGTATTCCAATGGAATAGCGGCCCGGTCGGCTACGCTCTACACCAGCGCGACCTCAATGACGACAACTAGTGGTTACGTAACGTATACTTTCACCCCGAACGTCAACTTGATCCAGGTGACCAATACGTAGCATTTGTGACGAACCAGCCGATGGTATCTCATTCGGTGGTGCGGGGTTTGGGTTCATGGAAGTAAGTAGTGTTGCGGTTTCCGGATTTGTCTCCGCTGAGGCAATCCTTCGGTAACAGGAAACTGGTTTCCTGAAAGCTCCGGAGGCGGACTAACGGCCACATTTCACGCTGACTTTTCAGACAAGTCTATCTCCGCAACCACGGACAATGGCGCGACCGATCTGAATGCTGGTCACGTTGTCACTATCTCGCTCAGCCTCAATAAGCCCGTCTACGTCACTGGCACACCGTTCCTGCTGCTCAATGATAATGAGGTTGCGACCTACGCCGCTGGCTCAGGTACTGACCGCCTGACATTTACCTACACAGTGCAGCCCGGCGACAACATCTCAGACCTGCAGGTGACTGGGCTCAACCTGAACGGCGGCACAATTCAGGATGGCGCTGGTAAGGCTCTATCGGGCCTCGTCCAGGGTGATCTTGCTCTGCAGATCGACACTACGGCGCTCGCCAAAGCCGAGCGGCGCCCACCGACAGCGCGGTGCTGAACGGCTATGTCAACGCGGCGCATGACACAGCACCAGGCGCTCACCGGTTTTGCCGAGAACGGCAGCACGGTGACGATCTACGACAACGGCGACCTTGTGTACCAGCATCATCGCCGATGTCTCGACTGGGGCCTGGAGCTACACCATTGGCACAGCTGGCTGATGCCAGCACGCACAGCTACAGGGTGACGGCGACAGATGCCGCCGGCAATGTGAGCCGGCTCAGTGACACGCTCTCGTTCACGGTCGACACCGGCGCCGGCAAAGCCGGCGAAGCCCGCCGACACCGCGGTCATCAACGGCTACGTCAATGCCGTAAACGACACCGCCAGCCAGAAGCTCACCGGCACGGCTGAGAACGGCAGCACGGTGAAGATCTACGACAACGGCAACTTTGTCACCAGCACCACCGCCGATGCCTCGACTGGGGCCTGGAGCTACACCATCGGTGCGCTGGCCGATGCCAGCACGCACAGCTACACGGTGACGGCGACCGATGCTGCCGGCAATGTGAGCGCTGTGAGCGATGCGCTCTCGTTCACGGTCGATACCACGGCGCCAACGATCTCCTGGACGCCGGCTACAGCAACGGGTGTACAAGCCGGAGCGATTTCGCTTGGTACTCTCGCCTCAGACAGCAACTTAAGCTCGCTGGTGATCAGCGGAGCGACGGCCGGCGCAGTTCTGAGCGACGGCATCAATTCATATAGTTTTAGCTGGTCCAACGGATTCCGAAGATATTCACACATGGAACTTGTCGGCGCTGAAGATTACTTCAGCGAACGATACCAATTTTACGCTCACCGCGGTCGCAAGTGATACTGCTGGAAATATCAGCGCCGCAGTGACAGAGGCGGTGACGGTAATTCCGAAGACGCCGGTGATCACCACCGTGACAAAACAGGGCAGCAGCTGGAACCTGAGCGGCACGGCAAATGCTGGCGAAAAAATCACTGTATACAATGGCGCCAGTGTGCTTGGCACCGTCACTGCTGACGCGAACGGAAACTGGACGCTCAAGAAGTGGAAGCACAAGCGCGGTCAACATCTTTACGGCGAAGGTGACCGATGCCACCGGAGATGTCAGTGCTGCATCCGCCGCCTGGATCGAGGGGACCTCGGGAAACAACAGTTTTTCGTTCAATAACGAGATCGCTCTCGCGCCGACTACGATCTTTGGCAACGGCGGCGTCGATACGATCCTAATGACCGCAGCGGTCACCTTGATCGACGTCGACTTTGCGCACGTTCACGGCGTCCAGCACCTGCAATTGACAGGAGCGAGCAGCGTAACGTTCGGTACGAACGCTGTAAGCGCTGGGATAAACACGCTAATCACAGGCTCGGGTGCGACCAGTATCACGGACAGCGCTGGCACCTCATTGGCGGTGAATGCGGTGGCACTGGCCAACAATACCGCGCTGACCTTGTCGGGGTCGGCGGCGGAGGTGGTGACTGGGCTGAAAGGCGACATTTCGGCCAGCGGACTGACCGGCACACTGGCCGTCACCGCAGCGCAAAACACGACAGATCACAACATCACGATCGCGACTGGCTCGGCCGCGACCTCGATCACCGACAGCTTCAGCACTGACACGGTCACGGTGAACGCGATCGGCACTGGCCAACAATACTGCGCTGACCTTGGTCGGGCTCGGCGGCAGAAGTAGTTACCGGCCTGATCGGCGACATTTCGGCTAGCGGACTGACCGGGAAGCTGACGGTGATTGCCGCTCAAAACAACGTAGACCACGGGATTTTGATTCACACTGGAACAGGCGCGACTTCGATCACCGATAACTTCAGCGGCGACACGGTGACTGTTATCGGGACGGCGCAGGCAAACCAGATCACGTTTTCCGGCAGCGCGAATTTCACGGTGACCGGTGGCGGCGGAGCCGATAAGTTGGCGGGCGGGAGCGGGCACAATACTTATGTATACGGTGCTAAGACAAACTCTACGCCGAGTGGCGCTGACACGATTTCGAACTTCCATGTCGCCTCGGACAAGATCGATTTTTCAGCGATCAGCGGTCTCAATAGCAATACTCAACCCGTAGCAATTAACTTCTTGACGTCGACGCCGAGCAACATTGCCGGCCACACTATCGATGTCGTGACAAGCGGCGGCAACACGGTCGTGTATGCCAATGCAAGCGGGTCGAGTGAATCGATCAGCGCCCATCACGAGGACATGCAAATCAATTTGACGGGTGTGACCTCCCCGAATTTATCAGATTTCATCCTTCACCATTAAACTAAAGCGGGCGGTTGGGCAGAATAGGATCTCGGTCTTTTAGCCGCTGAAATCCGGGTACATCAGAATCCCGCGACTGCCTGTCCTGCGAGGGCTCGACCGGACGGATTTCTGTTCGAGGCCTGCGCGAGGATTGCAGGACTTTAGATCGGAATTTGTGGTCCTGGACGTGAGCGGCGATCCGCAAGCTCGATAACCGATGGTGCTGCATCCTACGACGCGCCAGCGCATCGGTGCTTTCATGGAAGAGCCGCCCTCTGGATGGGCTACGCATCCTTGCATCGTGACCGATCAGGCTTCAATGCCGCGAGCCGCCAGGAAACCCTAGGACGCCGGTCCCGAGGTGCGGCGCTCAGATGCCGCCCGCCAAGCCTCTGGGAGCTAGGCGCGAAATCTGTGGGATGTTGCCCCAGATGTTGCCCTGAGAGGAATTTGGCGCTCTGACCGCTCTCTAAGATTACGGGGTAATAACTGAAATCTGTTGACTCTTGTGAATAGGCTTCGAATCGCCAACTCG